>CASEVY010000001.1 GCA_949291515.1 uncultured bacterium
CTGGGAGTTCGCTTCCGTTTGACAGGAACCCTTTAGATGAAAGGGTGGCGCAAATGAGAGGTAGTGGGAACTACTTAAAGTAGTAGCTAGTATAGTGAGGGCTATGCCCGTATTGTGAAAAACCCCCGGCTAGGCCGGGGGTTTTTTATTGTATGTTGTTAAAACCGCGCCTGCCCTCAGGAATATTTATTGTTTTATGCCAAATCCCGTCCGCTCGGCTTTTACTTGTATCGAAAAGGAAGATTGAAATAATGTTAAACGGGGTTTTTACGGTATAGATAAACAGGTTATTAAAATGCGCTTAAAAAGAGGTGTTCGCCGCAAACAAGCAAAGAGAATTTTTAAAGAGTAGAAATTCGCGTCAAAAATAAATTATAAGCTAAAAGCGTCAGAGGGCGCCGCTTATGTTCTAAAAAACCGTTTAAGCGTCTTTTTGAGCGTTTATTTTGATATGCCAAAGGAACTCTATATTGCCGTGCATACCGGTTATGGGGGAATTGATGAGTCCTTGTTCTTGGGCGTGATATTTATCCTGCAGATTTTCCTTAAAAAAATCTCTTACCAAGGAAATTGCTTTTTGACGGTTTTCGTCTGTCTTGACTATGCCGTGGGGTACTTCTTTGGGGGTAAGTTCAAATTGTGGTTTAATTAAAAATACTATATCGCTGTTGGCGGCCATACAACTAAACAAAGCGGGCATAATCATTTTAAGGGATATGAACGATACGTCAACGGCGGCAGCTTCAAACGGATAGGGGAACATATCGGGCGTAATATAGCGGGCATTGGTATTGGGTCGGAAGAAGAAATTTTTAAAGGCGGTAATCTCGCTTGCTATTTGCCCTTTGCCGACGTCTATACCGTAAACTTCTTTCGCGCCTCTTAGCAAGAAGCAATGTGAAAACCCGCCCGTAGCCACGCCTATATCGGCGCAGATTTTATCTTTTACGTCTATTTTAAAAGAGTCCAAAGCGCCTTGCAGTTTTAAGCCGCCTCTGGATACATAGGGGCAGGATTTTTCTTTTAGGGCGATAATGTCTTCGGGTTTGATATTCCTGTCGGCTCGGGTTTCGACCTGCCCGTTGACGAGCGCTTCTCCCGCCATAATAATGGCTTGGGCTTTGTTTCTGCTGGAGGCCAACCCCAAGTTTACGAGAGCGTTATCAAGGCGAAGTTTAGGCATTTTCTTCCTTGTCGAAAGGCTCAAGAATTAAAGCGGAGCCTTTCTCTTTTAGAGTTTGCACTTTAAATTTTACTTCGTTTAATTTTTCCGTCAATTCTTTGGAAAGTGTGAGCCCTTCCTCAAAGAGTTTGGAGCTTTCTTCCAAAGCGATGGTATCGCCGTCCAAAGCATTTACTATTTCTTCAAGGCGGGCGAGTTTCGCCTCGAAAGTGTTTTTCTTGCTCATAATGTTTCCACCTCAAAATTATCGTAAGAAGTTTGCACCGTCAGTCTTTCGCCCTTAAGGGAAGAGCGTACAATCTCTCCAGTCGCGCTGCGCCGTACTATCGCATACCCCCGTTTTAGGGTTGCCTGCGGGCTTAAAAGCGCCAGGCGCTGTTCAAGCAGATGCTTGGCGTTAGCTTTATCGTCCAATAGTTTATCGATTTTAGCGTAAAGGGATTCTTTTAAGTCGTCCAGCAGCTGTTCTTTGCGTTCAAAAAACAGAGCGGGTTCTTTAAAGTATTTGCTGTTAAGCGCCAAAGAGAGCCTGTTGTTAAGACGTTCGTATTTTATTGTCAAAGAATTAAGCAATAATTTGTTTAAAGAGTATAATTTTTCCGCCGTATCCTGCGCATTTTTGACTACCAGCTCCGCCGCGGCGGAAGGAGTCGGCGCTCTTAAAGAGGCGGCGAAATCCGTTAAAGTGAAATCCGTTTCGTGTCCGACGCAGGATATAATAGGTATTTTGCTCGCGGCTACGGCGCGGACGACAAGCTCCTCGTTAAAACTCCATAAATCTTCTATGCTTCCGCCGCCTCTGCCCAGTAAAATCACGTCGGGCGGGGGAGTTAATTTTTGCAAATTTTTTAAGGCCTGAACTATTTGTTCTTTAGAGCCTTCGCCTTGTACCAAAGCGGGCGCTATTATCACTTCCAAATTGCGGCCTCTTCTTTTAAGGACCGAGAGAATATCCCGTATCGCCGCGCCGGTGGGCGAGGTAACCACTCCTATTCTGGAGGGGAAGGGCGGCAGGGGCAGTTTTCTCTCTTCGTCAAAAAGGCCTTCTTGGGAAAGTTTTTCTTTCAATTTCTCAAATTCGGCAAACAAATTGCCCTTGGTCTTTACTTCCGCCTCCCTGACTATAAGCTGATATCGCCCTTGCTTTATATAGCAGGAAATTTCACCGCGCGCGACAATAAGATCTCCTTCTTTTAAAATCAATCCGCGCGCGTAGCCCTTAAACAGTACGGCCGAGATTAATGCGTTTTGGTCTTTCAGATCAAAGTAAATATGTCCGCTTGAGGCTGTTTTTAGATTGGATATTTCGCCCTCTACGGCGACCTCGCCGAAAACGCCTTCCAGCATTTGTTTTACCGTTTGGCTGATTTCCGTTACGGAAAAGATTTTATCTTGGGGAAAGGGGAGCATTATTTCTTTTTCCTTAAGTTTTCCTGCCGCTCTTTTATCGTTTTTTCTTTGCCCATAACGGTAGGTTTATAAAACTTTTTGGGCATAGGCATATATTCCTGCTCGACGTAATGGTTGGGATAGTCGTGGGCGTATTTATAGCCTTCGTTCTTTATTGAGCTTTTTAAATGCGGCGGGACGTCTCTTCTGGGTCCGTTTTTAACTTCGTCCAAAGCGGCGTCTATGGCCAAATAAGCGGCATTGGATTTTGGCGCGCAGGCCACGTATATGGCCGCCTGCGCGAGCGGGATTCTTACTTCCGGCATACCCAATACCTGCGCGCTTTTGAAAGCGGCCTGCGCTATGACTATTGCGGTAGGTTCGGCCAGGCCGACGTCTTCGGCCGCGCAGATAAAAATGCGTCTTGCTATAAAGCGCGGGTCCTCGCCCGATTCCAGCATTCTGGCCAGCCAATAGACGGCGGCGTCCGGATCCGATCCCCGCATTGACTTTATGAAGGCCGATATTACGTCGTAATGGTCGTCGCCTTTTTTGTCGTAGTTAAGATGTCTTTTTTGTATGCAGTCTTTGGCGATATCGAAAGTTATGTGTTTTGGCCCGCCTACATAGGGCGTTGTTATCAGGGCCAGTTCCAAAGCGTTTAAAAAGCGTCTGGCGTCGCCGTTTGACTGCGTTATAAGGAAGTCTTTCGCGTCGTCGTCAATAATAAAGTTTTGGCTTTCCTGCGCGTGCTTCGTTATTTTTGAAAGGTTCTCCGCGCTTAAAGGTTTAAACTCAAAGACGGAAAATCTGGAAAGCAAAGCGTTGTTTATGTAGAAGTACGGGTTTTCCGTAGTTATGCCGATAAGAATTATCTGTCCGCTTTCCACCGACGGCAGCAGGACGTCCTGCTGCGTTTTGTTAAAGTGGTGGATTTCGTCCAAGATAAGAAGTGTCCGTTTTTGCTCGAAATTATTTTCTATTCTAAGACGCGCTTCCTCGAGTACTTTTTTTAGATCGCCCACGCCCGCGGCCGCGGCGTTAAGCTCGCTTACGTGCGCGCGGGTGGTTTTTGCGATAAATCTGGCGAGTGCGGTTTTGCCCACGCCCGGCGGGCCGAAGAATACGGCGGAGCGGACCTTGTCGGCCTCTATAAGGCGGCGCAGAAGTTTGCCCGGCGCGAGGATATCTTCCTGCCCGGCGAAGTCTTCCAGTTTTTGGGGTGCCAGCCTCGCCGCCAGAGGCATATTTGCTTTGGCGGCTTCGCGCCGTTCTTCTTCAAAAAAATCGCTCATATCTATTTAAGAGGCAAACGGTTCAAAGCCAGATTTAATTTCTCTATAGCACTGTCGAGCTGCTTTTCGCCGGCTTTGCTGCGCTGCGCATCGTTATTGTCTTTAGTATATACTTTGGCCGCATAGAAAAGAGTAGTATGGAGCAACAGTTTAAAAGTGTCTACGGTGTGTTTCTCTTCCGATAATTGGTCCATCTTGTTTTCTATTTCTCTCGCCAAAGCGTTGACGTCCAAAGGGCCGAGCCCTTCCAACACGACATTGTCGAGCTCTATCCTTTTTATCGTTACGGTAACAGGTTCTTGTTTCTTGCTCATTTCCCGCCCAAATCGGGTGAAGAGGATTGCTGCTCTATTCTCTCTATCTCCCGTTCTATTTTAGCGTAAAGTTTTTTTAATATGGAAGTGGTAACGTCTTTCCATTCTTTCAAAGCCCGTGCGGTTACTTGCGCGCTCTGCAGGACTTTGACGTTCGATTCCAAAGTTCGCACTTTCGCCTGGAGAAGCATATTCTCTTCTTCGGCTTGCGCAAGTCTGGCCGATATGCGGTCTATTAAAAGATGCAGCTGTTTGTATTTATCGTCTTCCATACTTTAGTTCTATCGCAATTGCGCGCCCAAATCCGATTTTAGCTTGCCAAGAATAGCCTCCACCGCTTTGTTTACTTCCGCGTCGGTGAGGGTTTTCTCCTTAGATATAAAATCGAAACTTAATGTAATGCTCTTCTTGCCTTCGGGCAAATTCGCGCCCTGGTACAAATCGGCAAGGCTGTACTTGGTGTCGGGCGCCGCCGCTTTTAGCACTTGGCGGACCTTGTCGAAAGTGATACTTTTGTCTATCACTACGGACAGATCCCTCTTTGAAGCGGGGAAAGCGCTTATTTCGCGCGCTTTTTTAAATTGCTGAGCATCAAAAAGTTTTTCAAGATTTTTGACGTCAAATTCAAAGGCGTAAACGTCCTGTTTGATATCGTAAGCCTTTAAAGTCAGCGGGTGCACCTGCCCCAAAAAGCCTATTTTTTTGTTGTTTAAGAGAATATCCATACAGATTTTTGGGTGCATATACGATGGCGCGTTTTTCGACGGTTGGAAAGTTACGCCTTCAAAATCCCTTAATACGTTTTCCGCCGCGCCTTTAAGGCCGTAAAAGCCTACTTTGCACTGTGGGTTCATAAAGAACTTTTCCCGCGGGGTTTTGCCGCACATAACGGCCGCCAGCGAGAAAGTTTCCAGCGGGAAACCTTTTTGTAAAGTAAAAGTTTTCCCGTATTCAAACAGCGCCAAATCGTGTCTGCCGAAGTTTTGGTTAAGAGCTATATTTTTCAACAGGCTCATAAGCAGGTTCGGCCTTAAAAATTCCATTCCGTCGGCGAGCGGATTTTTTATTTCGACGGCGGTTTTATCGCTGTAAGAGAAAAGATTTAAATCCTTTTGCGATACGAAGTCAAAATTTTTGCACTCGTAAAAACCGAGGCCCGCCAAAGCGTCGGAGAATTTTTCGCCTATATCCACCGCTTTCGGATTTTCGCCGAAGTATAATGTGGCGTGCGTCGTCCCGTCGCTGTCGGCGGCCAAGTTGTCCAAGCCGATGTAGCGCGCCGCTTCTTCCGCCAAATCCCACTTGTGGTTCAAATCCCGTCTGTAAGAGCCGGGCGTAAAAAGCCAAGCGCCTGAATCGGAAGTTTTTAAGTCCGCGCCGAGCCGGCCGAAAATGTCTTTAAGGCGTTCGCGGTCTATTGACATACCGAGTATCTTTTCCAAATCCTCGGGCTTAAATTCTATTTGAGCGGGGTGGTAAGGATGGGGATATACATCGTTGATTTCGCTGGGTTCTCCGCCGCATATTTCAAGCACCAGGGCCGTCGCCATTTCTATTGAGTTAAGGCAGCCTTCTATATCTACGCCGCGCTCAAACCTTTGCGAAGATTCCGTACTGAGCGCGAACTTCTTCGACGTTTTGTTTATGCACGGCGGATAGAAATACGCACCTTCCAAAAAGATGTCTTTGGTTTCGGGCAGTATGCTGTCGCCTTTGCCGCCCATAACGCCCGCCAGGGCGACTGCTTTCTTGCCGTCGGCTATAACGAGGTTTTGCGGCGTAAGGGTGCGTTGAGTATCGTCAAGCGCCAAAAAGTTTTCGTTCTCCTGCGCCCAGCGCACGTTTATTTCCCCGCCTTCAAGATGGTTAAGATCAAAAGCGTGCATAGGGTGGCCTATTTCAAAAAGGACATAGTTGGTAATATCCACAAGCGCGTTTTTGGGGTTGACGCCCATAGCCAAAAGGCGCTCTTTAAGCCAATCCGGAGATTCCGTATTCTTTACCCCGCGTATTATTCTGCCGGTATATCTGGCGCAGCCGTCGTCTTCTGTGTGTATGTTGATTTTTAAAGCGGGGCCTTCGCCTTTATATTTTTTCCATTCCTTCTTTTTTAAAGGGAGATTAAGCAAAACGCTAAGCTCTCTTGCTATGCCGAGGTGGCTCATAAGGTCCGGGCGGTTGGGCGTTAGGGAAACGTCAAATATCGCATCGGCTTTGCCGTATAGCGTTTTTACGTCCGTTCCTACGGGTATTTTCGGATCCAAAATCATAATGCCTTTTTGCCTTTCCGCCGCTAGGCCAAGCTCGTCGGCGGAGCACAACATTCCATCGGATATTACACCGCGTATCTCCGCCGCCTGAAGATAAATTTTGCCAAGCCGCGATCCCACATTGGCCAAAGGTACGGTTTGGCCTTCGGCTATATTCTGCGCGCCGCAGACTACGCGCTTTGCGCCGTCTTTGGTTTGCAGGTCAACAAGGTGCAGCTTTTCCGAATTGGGGTGCGCGTTTATCTTTACTATTTTGGCGGCGTAAATGTCGTCAAAGTCCGCGCCGGTCTTCTTTATCTCTTCCACTTCCATACCAAGAACCGTAAGTTTGCCGGCCAGTTCTTCGGGGGTAAGATCCAAGTCGATAAAATCTTTAAGCCAAGAATAAAGTATTTTCATTTAAAATTGCTCCAAAATCCTAATGTCGTTTTCGTAGAAAGTTCTGATGTCTTTTATGTCCAAAGAGAACATCGCCAATCTCTCTACGCCCATGCCGAAAGCGTATCCGCTGTAAACTTCGGGGTCGATATCGCAGTTTCTAAGCACATTAGGGTGCACGATGCCCGCCCCCAACATTTCCTTCCAGCCGCTGCCTTTGCAGACGGGGCAGTTCTTGTCCTTGCCTTCGCAAAATACGCATTTTACGTCCACTTCCACGCTGGGTTCGGTAAACGGGAAGAACGACGGTCTAAACCTTACTTCCGCTTTCTTGCCGAAAAGACCCTTCATAAATACCGTCAAATCCCTCTTTAAATCCGCCAAACTGACGTTCTTGTCTACATACAAGCCTTCTATTTGATGGAATACCGGGCTGTGCGTAGCGTCAAGCGCGTCTTTGCGGAATACTCTGCCCGGCGCCATAATGCGTATGGGCGGGCGCTGCTTTTGCATAGTTCTTATCTGTACGCCCGAAGTATGCGTCCTTAAAACGAAATCCGTTTTGTTGGTGTTCTTTACAAAAAAAGTGTCCTGCATATCGCGCGCGGGGTGGTGCGCGGGGATATTCAAAGCGTCAAAGTTGTGGTACTCGTCCTCTATAAAAGGCCCTTGCGCCCAGACAAATCCCAGTTTGGAGAGAATATCCGTCATTCTCTTTTGCGCTATGGCCAATGGGTGCCGCCCGCCTTTGTTGAAAGGATAAGCGGGCAAGGTTAAATCCAAATCGGTTTTGTTTAACTCTTCGTTAATGGCCGCGATTTCGAGTTCGGCGCTTTTGGCTTCAAATAAAGAAACAAGTTTCGTTTTCAAAGCGTTGCTTAAAGGGCCGAATTCTTTTTTCTCTTCCAAAGAGAGATCTTTAAGACTCTTTAAAAGTTCGGTCAGTTCGCCTTTGCGCCCTACGGCGGCGACTTGCAAGTCCTGCAGTTGTTTTAAATCTTGGCAGGCTTGTATTTTGGAAATATAATTGCTTTCTATTAAATTTAACTTACTCTTTAATTCTTCTATCATAATATCATTATAGAAAATTAGAATGATTAAACATAGCCGAAAAAGCGGCAAAAAATATGAAATAGCCAAGAAAGCATATCCCCCGCGATTTGCTTTTGTAAAACGAGTAATATCCCGCCTTAGCGGCTTTTCACTTTCTGGGGCGGCGTTGAGTTTATGCTCGGCCAAATATTTTTGCGCCAAGCCGTTTTGCGTTTTTTTGATTTGTTCTTTTATGACGCGGGGAGAGCGGCTTCTCAAGTATAGCGCGGAAAAATATGGACGCTTTTGTATCGCCGAGGGCAATGCTTTTCCCTTCCGCATATTTTAGCTGTATTTTCTGCTGGATAAAATCAGTAATTTGGAATGCTTAAATATCGGAAACAACCCCAAACGGAGTTTTACCGCAAAAATAAAAAATAAAAGATTAAAAAATGACAATAAAAAACCCCCGGCGTACCGGGGGTAAATTTTGCCAACTCCAAAATTAACGTTTGGAGAATTGGAAGCGTCTTCTCGCTTTGGGCTGGCCGGGTTTCTTCCTTTCGACCATTCTGGGGTCTCTGGTCAAGAAGCCGGCTTTCTTCATGGATTTTTTATTATCCTCGCCCAGCACCGCCAAGGATCTGGCGATAGCGTGGCGTATGGCGCCCGCCTGAGAAGCGATGCCGCCGCCGCATACTTTGACGTTAACGTCAAAATCTTTCTCGGCTTTAAGTTCGCTTAACGGCGCGAGTACGGTGTCCTGATATCTGGGGCAGCCGCGGAAGTAATCTTCCAATGATTTGGTATTAATCGTTATTTTACCGGAACCTTTCACGAGCTCAGCCTGAGCTACGGAAGTTTTTCTTCTGCCGGTTTTAATCTGTTTGGTTTCCATAGAAATCACCTTTTATTTTGAGAACCTTTCCGCAAAAGAATGTTCTTCGCCGTTGAAGATTCTAAGTCTTTTCATTCTTTTAGCGCGAAGTTTATTGTTGTCGAGCATGCGGTAAACGGCCAGCTCGATGACCTTCGCGGGGTTGTTTTCCATCTGCCTTTTGAAAGGAACTTCTTTAGCGCCTTTCGCATAGCCGGAGTGGGAGAAGTATACTTTCTCCTCAGCCTTTTTCCCGGTTACTTTGATCTTCCCGGCATTGGTAACAACGACGAAATCCCCGCAGTCCATATTGGGGGTAAAAGTTCTCTTATGCTTGCCCATGAGGTAGACGGCTAACTGAGTCGCCAATCTTCCCAAGGTTTTGCCGGCGGCATCTATGTGATGCCATTTTCTTCCTGCTTCGGCTTCCTGTACGGAAGGTAAGTATGTTTTGCTCATTTTGTACCTTTTGTGTTTTATAGGATTTGACTCGGGTCCTATTATTTCACATAAATTTGCGCGCTTCGCGCCCGCGCTACCACTGCGCGGCCAACTTTACAGTTGAAAAAAGAGGAATGGTTGGGATAGGATTCGAACCTATGTAGGGCACGCCCGACGGTTTTACAGACCGTTGCTTTTGACCGCTCAGCCACCCAACCGTTCCTCTAAAATCTTTTCGGCTTCCATATCGCGGCGAAAATTCCAATGCCGCGTTCTCTTTATAAAAACCGGATAATTTATTATAGCAAAATATTTTGTATATCTACAAACTATTTTTTGCCGCTCTTAATAAATTATAGCAAAATTTTTAAAGAGCTTTTATCTTCTCTAAAAAATCTTCCCACTGGCAGCATTCCCCGCCGCCTTGCGCGAAATCGGCCTTGCCGCCTCCGCGTCCGTTTATCGCGCCCGCCACCGCCTTGGCTATTTTGTTGGCGTCCGCGCCGCCTTTGCAGCTCTTTACCACAAAGGATTTCTTCCCGCCTCTGTCCGTGCTTATTATGACCACTTTGCCTTTGTTTTTGTCGGCCATATTGTCGGCCAAAGTGCGGAGTTCTTTTATCTCGCTGTTCTCAGCGTTGAAGACTACCGCGCAGACGCCGTCGCTTAAATTCACTTCGCATTGCGCGGAATTGTCGGCCCCGCTTAACAGCTTGCGCTTAAGTTCGGCTATTTCTTTCTTTAGGGTCTGTTCCGTTTCCACCAAGGACTGCGCTTTCTTTGCCAAATCGTCTACCGTAGTATTAAGTATTTTGGAGGCCAAAAGCGCCGCGTTGGTGCCGTGCTTTAGATATTCTATCGCGCTTAAACCCGCTACCGCCTCTATACGTCTGACGCCAGCCGATACCGCACTCTCTTTGAGTATTCTTATATTCATTATCTCGCCGGTGCTCTTTACGTGCGTACCGCCGCAAAGTTCAAGGCTGGCGCGGTTTTTTGGGTCTTTAAAGCCTTCCTTGGAGATAAGAACAAATCTCGCCGGGTCGGCATATGTTTCGCCCAAAAGCACCGTCGCACCGAGTTCCTTGGCGTCTTTTAACGGGCGGACTTGCGTTTCCACTTTCAGGTTCTGCTCGATTATGCTGTTGGCCACGCCCCATACCGCCAAAAGCTGGGCGGGCGTGGGCGGAGTGGAAATCGTATAGTCGAAGCGGAGTTTCTCCGGCGAAACGAAAGAGCCCGCCTGATGTACTTCGTCGCCCAGTATCGTTCTTAATGCCGCGTTGAGTACGTGCACCGCAGAATGGTTCGCCGCCGCTTTAAATCTGGCTACGGGATCAACCTCAAGCATTATCGCCTGCCCTTTGCGCAGAGCGCCTTTGATTACGTTGACTTTATGCAGATAAATCTTTTCAAGCGGTTTTTGAGTATCGCTTATTTTCGCGACGGCTTTCCCGTCAATTTCTATCGAGCCGATATCGCCCACCTGTCCGCCGGACTGCGCATAGAAAGAAGTCTTATCGGTTATGATATAACCTTCTTTATCCAGCGTATCCGTAGTTTGATAATCTTTGGTAAGCAGGGCTAGTATTTCGGCCTTTTGGGTTAAAGTTTCGTAGCCGGTAAAGACTGTCGCGGGCAGCTTCGATTCTAGCTGCTGCATTACGAGTACTTTTTCTTTCTCGAACTCGTCTATGTCCGCGCGGGAGCTTTCCTTCGCTTTTTTCTGCGCGGCGAAGAAGCCGTCCTCGTCCAATTCTATATGTTTTTCCGCCAAGATTTCTTTTGTCAGTTCAAGCGGAAAGCCGTAAGTTTCGTAAAGGTTGAACGCTTCGTCGCCCGATAATTTAGACGGATTGCCTTTTATTATTTCCTGCAGGCGCTGCTCGCCGTCGTTTAATGTTTTGAAGAAAGAAGTTTCCTCCGCCTTCAAAGCCGAAATTATATGCGTAGAACTTGTTATAAGCTGCGGATATATATCCTTATATATGCTAAGTACGCTTGGCACCAGCAAGTGCATAAAAGGCTGGGTTCTGCCGTGCAGTTTGCCGTAGCGCGCCGCGCGTCTTATAAGCCTGCGCAAGATGTATCCGCGCCCTTCGTTTGACGGCAAGACGCCTTCGGAAAGCAAAAAGCTGGACGCGCGAATATGGTCGGCTATAATCCTTAAAGCCGAAACTTCCGCGGGCGTTTCCCCTTTTATCTCCAATATCTTTTTGGCGGAATCTATTATGGGGGTGAAAAGATCGGTGTCGAACGGATTATCCACGTTCTGCATTACCATACAGAGCCTTTCAAGGCCCATACCCGTATCGATATTCTTTTGAGGCAATTTCTCCAAGGTTCCGTCTTCCAAACGGTTAAACTGGGTAAATACCAAATTCCATATTTCCACAAAGCGCCCGCAGTTGCAGGCTATGCCGTTTTTGGCGCATTCTGGGCAGCCTTTGTCCTCGCCGAAGTCGTAATATATTTCCGAGCAGGGGCCGCAGGGGCCGGTTGGGCCCATGGTCCAGAAGTTATCGGCCTCGTCAAATTCCGATATGCGGCTTTTGTCTATTATTTTGGACCAAGCCTCATAGGCTTCCTCGTCGCGCGGAGCTATGCCGCCTTTGTATATGCTGACGTATAATCTGTTTTTGTCTATTTTAAGCTCATTGGTAAGATAATCCCAAGCCCAGGATATGGCTTCTTTCTTGAAGTAGTCGCCGAAAGAGAAATTGCCCAGCATCTCAAAAAACGTCAAATGCCTTTTTGTAAAACCGACATTGTCGATATCCGTGGTTCTAAGGCATTTTTGCGAGGTCGTCGCGTTTCTAAGATCTTTCTTCAGACCCAAAAAATTCGGTTTAAACTGCACCATTCCCGCCGAGGTGAACAAAAGCGTCGGATCGCCGTGGGGGATAAGAGGGCTGGATTCTATTATCGGTAAGCCCTTTTTATGGAAATAATTTAGAAAACTGCTTCTTACGTTCTGACTTTTCATATATAATTTACCTCAAAATATTATAAAGTATATCATATTAAGACGAGGCGTACCATAATGAGAACGGCTTTTATAATCAACCCCAAATCGGGCAAAAAGCTCGGCTGCGGGGATATCGAAGGAAGTATAAAGAAGGGCTTTGCGCAGGCGGAAATTGTTTTTACCGAATTTAAAGGGCATGCGCGGGAATTGGCTCGTCACTTTGCGGAGGAAGCCTTTGACGCCGTTATCGTGGCCGGCGGAGACGGCACGATAAACGAGGCGGTGCAAAGCCTTGCCGGAACGCAAACGGCTTTGGGCGTAATCGCTTTGGGCAGCGGAAACGGGCTGGCCCGGGAATTGGGCTGCCCTTTGGGCCCCTTGGAGCAAAGAGTTTCCGCTTTGAAAAATTTTAGAATAAAACAGTTTGACTTGGGCCGCGCCAACGGCGAATATTTTATAAACTTGGCCGGTTTGGGTATGGAAGCCGACATCGCCGCGAAATTCGATGAAATCGGCGTCGGCGGAAAACGCGGAAAATGGCCCTATTTCAAAATCGGCGCGAAAATGTTTTTCGCGTACAAAGCCCCTTCGCTTAAAGTGGAGGCCGACGGCAAAATATCGGAATTTGAAATAATGTCTTTGGTTTTCGCAAACGGACGGCAGTACGGCAGCAATTTCAAGATAGCGCCCAAAGCCGCTTTTGACGACGGATTTTTGGATATGACGGTTATCCGCCGGGCGAATATTTTTAAGCTGGCGCTGGGCTTGCCGAGCTTCTTCTTCCCTTCTTGTAAAATCGTGAGTATTGCCGATACTTATAAAATAAGGAGGGCGAAGGTTTTTACTGAAGGTCCGTTCAGCTATCATATCGACGGCGAACCGAAAAAAGGGGAAAACTTGTTGGAAATAGAAATTTGCCCGGGGGCGATAAAGGTGTTATGCGCCTGATACACGCGGCGGCTGGGCGGGCGCGTCGATATGTTTTTAAGGCAAATTTCCGTTGACAGCCCGTCTAACAAATGATTTAATAAGCACACGGGCCAAGCCCGAGGGCATAACTGGAGGATAATTATGAAACTCAAAATTACGGCTAAGAATATCAAACTGACGCAGGCTATAAAGGATTTTACTTCGGCTAAAGTGGATAAGCTGGATAAATTCTTCGACGATTCGGCTTGGGCCGAAATAGTCTTAAGCGTAGACAAGAAAATAAATCAAAGGGCCGAACTTACCGTACACGCGGGCCGCAAAAAATTTACGGGGAAATCCATCGAAGAAGATTTGTATAAAGCCATAGACGGAACCATCTTGAAAATAGAGGCGCAGGTAAGGAAGAACAAAGGCAAAGCGGTGCAGAGCAAAAAAGCCGTCGTGAAAGAGGATTTGGCCTCTTATTACGGGGCGGTATTCGCGCCGCAAAACGACGTGAAGTTTTCCGTCATCAAGCAGGTTGAGGTCCACCCGATGAACCCGGAAGACGCCGCCTATGAAATGGAAAGGCTGGGTTATACCTTCTGGATGTTTATGGATGAAGAATCCAAGCAAATCAATCTTATCTTTAAGAGATTGGACGGCACCTACGGGCTTATCCAACCCGTGAAGGCAAAATAAGAAGGTAAAGCCGTGCCGGAATTTGCCCGTTCCATTACCGTTGCGCAAATGCTCGAGGAAAAGGGGTCAGAGTTGAACCTCGAGCTTTTGTGCGGACGGGAATATATCAACAGGGAAATAAATAAGCCCAGCATAAACAGGCCGGGTTTGGCCTTGGACGGGCATTTGGAAAATTTCCGCTCGGAAGTTATCCAAATAATGGGCCGCGGCGAATATGCTTTCTGCGCAAAACTTTCCTATAAGAAGCTAAAAGCCAATCTTAAAAAAATGTTTAAATCGGGCCCGGTGCCGTGCGTTATTGTTACTGCGGGTATGAAAGTTTTGCCCGGGATAAAACAGGCCTGTAAAGAAGAGAAACTTCCGCTTTTAAGCACTTGTTTGGATACCGCCACTTTCGTTTCGGAGCTGATAGCGTATTTAGACGACTGCATATCGCCAAGAACTCATGTACACGGGGTATTGGTAAAAGTTTCGGGTATGGGCGTATTGATACGCGGCGATGCTGGCATAGGCAAAAGCGAATGTGCTTTGGAGCTTATAAAAAGGGGCCATATATTGGTGGCCGACGACGTCGTTGAAATACAGAGAAGGCGCGGGCACTCCCTGTTGGGATCGTGTCCGCCGATGCTTAAGCATTATATGGAAGTGCGCGGATTGGGAATATTGGACGTGGAACTGTTGTTCGGGGTCGGCGCGGCTATGGACAGTACGCCGATAGAAATGGAAGTAAATTTAGTCGCCCCTAACGGCGAGATAGACCGCTTGGGCATAGAACAGCAGCGCAGCAATATCTTGGGTGTGGAGATAAATTCTTTAACGATACCGGTAACGCCGGGAAGGAACTTGGCCGTATTGATAGAAGTCGCGGCTTTAAACCAGCGTTTGAAAGGGCAGGGGATAAGTTCGGCCAAAGAATTTAACAAGAGATTGCTTGAAAAAATGAAAGGCAAGAAAAATGGAGCAGAATAAGAGGGGTAAATTTTTTATAATTACGGGCATATCGGGCGCGGGCAAAACGCAGGCGCTTAAGATATTTGGCGATTTCGGTTTTTACTGCGTGGACAATTTGCCTTTGGCATTGTTCGCCAATTTCAGCAAATACATCAAGAGCAGAAGCGACAGCGAAAATATCGCGCTCGGCATAGATATCAGAGAAGGCGAAAGCCTAAAGACTTTGCCGGAAGTGATGAAATCGATAAGAAGACAGGGCTTTGAGCCTAAACTTCTGTTCTTGGAGGCTAATGACGAGGTGTTGGTCAGACGTTTTTCGGAAACGAAACATAAGCATCCTCTGCAGGAACAGCTGCTGACCGCATTGGAAAAGGAAAGGCAGTTCCTTATGCCGATAAAACAGCTCGCCGACGACGAAATAAATACCAGCAGTTTGACTTTGGGCGAGTTGAAAGAGAAGATTTCCAAACTGCTGGAAATAAAACGCAGCCAGGAGATGAATATCTCGGTTGTGTCTTTCGGGTACAAGCACGGGCTTCCGCTGGAATCCGATTTGGTTATGGACGTGCGCTTTTTGAAAAACCCGTATTACGTCGCGGCTCTTCGGGAAAAGAACGGCCTTGATAAAGAGGTTCAGGACTATATAAAGAAATCGCCGCACGCGTTAAATTTTTTAAAGAAGTTTACGGAGCTTGTGATTTATTTGGTGCCTAAATACATAAAAGAAGGCAAATCCTATTTGACTATAGCCGTCGGCTGCAGCGGCGGCAAGCACAGAAGCGTATTTATGGCGCATTCTCTGGCGGAGATTTTGAGGGAGAAAGGTTTTAAGGTTTCTGAGTTCCACAGGGATCTTAATATCGTGAAGAAGGAAACATGGTAAAGATAATAATAGTAGCGCACGGCTGCCTTGCGCCGGCTTTGCTGGAAACAGCTTCAAATATATGCTGTTTTGAGCAAAAATCGGTTCAAGCCTACAGCGTAAGCGGAAGAGCGGATTTGGATAAGATAGCGTGCGAGATAAAAGCCAGCGCGAACGGGGCGGAAGTGTTGGTCTTGGCTGATACTTTCGGCGGGAGTTCCTGCAATATGGCGCTTAACTGTACGAACGGAATGAAAAATGTAAAAGTCGTATGCGGTCTTAACCTGAATATGCTTCTTGCGGTTTTGAACAATATGAACCGCTTGGAGCTGGGGGCCTTGGCCGCCAAAGCGGTGGAGGACGGCAAAAAGGCGGTCTTTAACGCTACGGAGAGCGTAAAATAATGGAAATAACACTTCTTAGGATAGACAGCAGATTGATACACGGCCAAGTGGTTCAAGGGTGGCTCCCTTCCCTTTCCGTTAAGGAAGTTGTAGTCGTTTCCGAAACGGCGGCGGCCAGCAAGCTGATGTCTAAAATGATGCGTATGAGTTTGCCGCAGGAATATTCTCTGCAGATATTGGATGCGGAAGGCGCGGCTCAATATCTTAAGGAGGGGCCGGAACAAAAAGTTATGGTCCTGGCGGAAGATTTGAAGGTATTGTTTAAGCTGATGGATTTGGGCGTTTGCGTGCGGGAAGTTAATATAGGAAACACTAAATACGAAGACGGCAAGAAACAATACGGGCAAGGCGTGTTCTTGTCTGAAGAGGAAGCGTCTTTGATAAAGCAAAGGGCGCAAAGTACGGGCACGAGTTTCGTGCTGAGGACTTTGCCCACATCTTTGTCCACGAGGTTATTTTAATGGCTGCACTTCTGCTTATATGCGCCGTTTTGGCTATTTTGGAACTGGATACCACTTATTGGGGACAGGTGTTGATATCCCGTCCGATAGTGGCCGGCAGCATTATAGGCTTTTTGAGCGGGAACTTCTTTTTGGGGCTGCAGCTTGGCATTTTTACAGAACTTATCTATTTGGACTTTATGCCGATAGGCGGGGTTACGCCGCCAAGCGGAGCGCTCAGCAGCGGAATAGCGGTAATAATGGCGCAGTATTTCGGCTTGGACATATACTTTGCGTTTTTTGTAGGGATAATAGGCGGCTTGGCGTTCTCTTTCGTGGAGAAGGAACTTCGCCGCGTAAGGACGAGGAACTTGCCTCAGATAGAACACGATCTGAAGAACAATAATACAAGCGCGGGCAAAATAATATTTCAAAGTTTGTTGCTTCAGTTCTTGTCGGTATATGCATTTTTGTTGGTATGCATAAGCGTAATAGGGCCGGCGTTCGGCAGCATAAGCGCAAAAATACCGGAACATTTGCATATAGCGTTTAAATTTTCTTATTTCGTAGTACCGTGGATAGGTTTGGCGGGATTGTTGCTGTCTTTCAGCGCCAAGCCGAAGTCGGATTAATGTTATGAAGAACAGAATCGGAATTTATTTGAGAATGTTTCTTTTGCAGGGTTTTTGGAATTTTGCGCGCTTGCAAAATATCGGAATGCTCTACATTATGGAGCCTGCCTTAAGACGTATTTACGAAGGGCGTCCGCCGGTATATTTGCGTGCCAGATCACGTAATTTGGAAACATTCAACAGCCACCCCGCAATGAGCGGATACAGCATCGGCGCTATGATAAAACAGGAAGAGAAACTGGCCGAAAAAGAAGGCGAGGAACTTTTGGAAGAGGAGCGGGAATGGCGCATAATAAGAGCGAGTACGGCCAATACCGCCGCGTCGATAGGCGACAGATTATTCTGGGCGACTTTAAAGCCTTTGTCGCTGGTATTTAGTTTCGTAATTTTGTTTGTGGGCCAAGTTGACGTTCTGCGGGAAGACGTTCCCGCGGATCAAAGCCTAGTAGCGGCTTTGTTTGCGTTGGCGGGCTCGCTGTTGATATACAATATTCCCGCACTGATAATAAAGTTTAAGGGCTTAACAGACAGTTACAAAGGCAGCGAGGATAATTTTTACGGTCTTATCAATTTGAATTGGAACAGAATGATAGGTTTCCTTAAAGTGTTGGGGCAAATATTGGTTCTGTTCGTAATTTTCTACGCGATATACATACGATTCCGCAAGTCGTCGGTGGATCCGGAATCGATAGCGAGGATATCTCTTTTGGCGGCTTTTTTGATATTGAGTATTTTTATGAGGAAACTTAATATACCCAATATATTCCTTTATTTGACGGCGACAATAGTATTCAGCCTGGCGGCCTTTTTGGCCTAGAACGGAGATTTTGTGATTAAAGAGAAGATAGAAATAAAAAACAGACTAGGTATACATGCCAGACCCGCGGCGATGATTGCGCAGGAAGCGGGCAAGTATCAAAGCGACATATTTATTTCAAAAGACGGAATGGAAGTAAACGCCAAGAGTATAATGGGCATAATGATGATAGCGGCGGAACAAGGCAGCAGTATCGAGTTGTCTGTCAACGGAAATGACGAATCGTCCGCGCTTAACGGATTAAAGGCGGTATTTTCCAAGATATTCGAGGAAGAATGATAATAGTAAAGGGGATAGCGGCCAGCCCCGGGATAGCGATAGGGCCGGCGTATTTGGTGAAACCGGACAACACGACGATAGAGCGGCGGAAGATACCGTCGACCAATATCGGCTGGGAACTGCGCCGTTTTGACGAGGCCGTCGAAAAATCAATGGCCGATTTGGAGGCCAGCCAAGCGCAGGTAAAGACTTTGTTCGGCAGCAAATACGCCAAACTGATAGCCGCGCATAAACTTATTTTGACCGATCCTCTTTTAATAAGCGCGGTAAAGGAAAAGATAGAGAAAGAACAGATAAGCGCGGAGTATGCCCTTTCCTGCGCGGCGCGTGAGCTTACCGTTAAATTCGACGCATTAAAAGACGAGCGTTTTAGAGAACGCAAATACGATTTGGCCGACGTCGCAAAAAGGCTTTTTGAAAATCTTACGCAGAAGAAACAAAACAAATTTTCCGGTATAAAAGAACCGTCGATAATTATAGCGCACAATTTGTTCCCTTCCGATACGATAAATTTGAAAAGCAAAAACGTATTGGGTTTTGCTACGGATATAGGCGGCAAGACAAGCCATACGGCGCTGCTCGCGCAAAGTATGCAGATGCCGGCGGTGGTAGGTCTTTCAGACGCCTCTAGCCAGATAAAAGACGGCGACTTGGTTATACTGGACGGCGAGATAGGCGTAATAATAATCAATCCCGAGCCCAAAATCTTAAAAGAATATAAAGCGGAACAGATAAAAATAGACAAGGCGGAAGAATCGCTTCAGCAAATAAGTTCTTTGCCGAACGAAACGAGCGACGGCCATAAAGTATCTTTATATATCAACTATGATCCGCGGCGCGATTTTAAAGCGTGGGATAATTTCCGTTCCGACGGGCTGGGCCTTTTAAGGACGGAATTTATT
Organism: uncultured bacterium; assembly: GCA_949291515.1. GTDB lineage: Bacteria > Elusimicrobiota > Elusimicrobia > Elusimicrobiales > Elusimicrobiaceae > Proelusimicrobium. The sequence continues at coordinate 19,046 of CASEVY010000001.1, forward strand.
TATATGGATCGTTTTGATCCGCCTACGGAAGATGAACAATATCAGATATATAAAAAAACCGCTCAGCGTTTCGACAAAAGGCCCGTAACCATAAGATTGGCGGATTTGGGCGGCGACAAAATAACGCAGCTTGGCCTTGGCCGTCGTGAGAAGGAAGATAATCCTTTTATGGGCTGCCGCGGGGTAAGACTGTTTTTAAAATATCCCGAACTGATGTACACGCAGTTAAGGGCGATAGTGCGCACCTCGGCCGAAGTGGAGGCGCGGATAAAGATAATGATTCCGATGATATCTTCGGTAGAGGAAGTACGGGAAGTAAAGAATGTTTTAAAAACGGTTCTGAAGGAAATGGAGGATCAAGGCATAGCACCTCGTCAGCCGGTCAGCTTGGGCGCGATGATAGAAGTGCCTTCGGCGGCGCTGAGCTTGGACGGCATATTGCCGGAAGTGGATTTTGTTTCCATAGGGACCAATGATTTAATACAATATTTAATTGCGGTGGACAGAGTCAACCAAGAGGTGGCGGAGCTTTATGATCCGTGCCACCCGGCGGTGTTGAGAACGATAAACTTTATAGTCCAGGCTTGCCGCAAGAAAGGCAAACCGGTCAGTATATGCGGCGAAATGGCGTCGGATCCGGATATGGTGCCTTTCTTAATCGGGCTGGGCGTGGATATATTATCTCTGTCGCCGAGAATGTTTTTAAGGATAAAGAGCACTTTAAGAGGCTTAAATTTTGAGGAGTGTTCCAATTTGGCGCAAGCGGCGATATTGATGAGCAGTTCCGAAGAGATAAGAAATCTTAAAGATACATACAACGGCAATGAAGAAAATTCGTAATTTTTCGATAGTAGCGCACATAGATCACGGCAAGACGACCTTATCCGATAGGATATTAGAAGATACCGGTACAATCCCCAAACGCAAAATGACCGCCCAACTTTTGGACGGTATGGACTTGGAACGCGAGCGCGGCATAACCATCAAAGCCAAAGCGGTAAGAATAAAATACAAGGATTATATTTTAAATCTTATAGACACTCCGGGCCACGTGGATTTTTCCTACGAGGTAGCGCGTTCATTAAGGGCGTGCGAGGGAGTGCTGTTGCTGGTCGACGCCTCGCAAGGGGTGGAAGCGCAGACGGTGGCCCATGCCCATTTGGCGCAAAGTTTGGGTTTGAAGATAATACCCGTAATCAATAAGGTGGATTTAAATCAATCCGACGCCGACGTCGCCGAAGAGCAGCTGTGGGAAGTTTTAAAAGAACCTATCACGGCCGAGCGCGTCAGCGCCAAGACCGGCCTTGGCATAGAGCATTTGCTTGAGCGAATAGTAGAGGACGTCCCCGCCCCGCAAGGGGAAGCAAACGCGCCGGCAAGAGCTTTGATTTTCGATTCTTATTACGACGCCTTCCGCGGAGTTATAGTTTATGTCCGTATGATAGACGGCAAGATAAAGGCGGGCCAAACTTTGAAATTGATGGCTTCGGGTTTTTGCTCTAAGATAGAAGAAGTCGGCATAATGACGCCCAAATTGGAAAAATGCGCCGCTCTTCAAAGCGGAGAGGTTGGCTATATAATAGCCGGCATAAAAGACATACATCAGGTGCAAGTGGGCGATACCGTTACCACGTCCGATAATCCCGCGGATAAGCCTCTGCACGGATACAGCGAGGTTAAGCCGGTGGTATTCGCGAGTATATTTCCGGTGGAATCTACGGAATATCCGCTTCTTCGTACGGCCTTGGAGAAATTGAATTTATCCGATTCTTCCTTCAGCTATCAAAGCGAAACGTCAAAAGCGCTGGGCTTTGGTTTTCGCTTGGGTTTTATGGGCCTTTTGCATATAGAGATCGTAAAAGAAAGACTTGAAAGGGAGTTTGGCCTTTCTCTTATAGCCACCAGCCCGAACGTAATATATCAAGTTAAATTTGTTTCCAGAAAAAGCCACCCGCAGGAACTTGCGGCTTTGGCCGACGCGGGCGACGGCTATAAGTGGATAGATAATCCCGCCAATTTCCCGCCTTACGGGGACATTATAGACATTAAAGAGCCTACAATAAAAATAAAAATCGTAACCCCGATAGCATATATGGACGGCGTAATGACTTTGCTGAAAGAAAAGCGAGGGATATTTATAAGCCTCGATCATTTATCCAGCCAGCGCGTGATGATAAACTATTATATGCCTATGGCGGAAATGGTAATAGATTTTTACAATAAACTTAAATCGGTGTCGAAGGGATATGCCTCTTTCGATTATGAGATAGACGAATACCGCAGCGCCGATGTAGTGCTGATGGAGATTTTGATACACGGCTCGCCGGTAGATGCATTGTCTGTAATCACGCATAAGGACAAGGCGGTAACGCGCGGGCGTCTTTTGTGCGAGAAGCTGAAAGAACTTATCGGCCGCCAACAGTTTGAAGTGGCGGTGCAGGCTAGAGTAAACGGTAAGATAATCGCGAGGGAAACCATACCGGCTTACCGCAAAGACGTAATCGCGAAATGTTATGGCGGCGATATAACAAGAAAGCGCAAATTGCTTGAAAAGCAGAAAGAAGGTAAAAAGAGAATGAAGAGCATTGGCGCGGTAGATATCCCGCAGGAAGCGTTTATCGCGATGCTTAAAATAGAGGAATAAGCTTTCTCTTTTATTTTAAACGGCCGCTTTCAAAGCGGCCGTTTTTCGTTAAATATTAAAAGTCTATTTTGCGATTGTGTGATTGTATGTATTGGGTCGCAATAAAAATCCCGCTTGAAGCGGGATTAAAATCAACCTTTGATTTGCTCTTTTATCAAAGCCGTTTTTTTGTCTATGATTTTATTGAAGATAAAATCGCTCAGACAATAAAGCGGGCTTGCGAGCATAGTAAGATAAATCGTCTTTTTTGGTATTTTCTCTATTTTGTTTTTATCCAAAATATTTTTGGACGATGCAAGCAGAAGGAGAGTATCCAAACTCCAAATAACGGGCCAAGCGACGGAAGCTCTCTCAAAGAAGCGGTATTTTGGTATTTCTCTCATAAAATCTTTGGCGGAGGCAAGATTATTTACTCCCCACGTTATCCACTTAAAGATGACGGGTTTCAATTTTTTGTAAGTTTTCTTTTCCAGTAAATCCTGCGGCATTAAATTGTTTTCGGTCAGATCTGTGAGGGGTAAATAAATTCTTCCTATTTTTACGTCTTGCGCCAAATCTCTTAAGATATTGGTAATTTGCAGGGCCATACCTATTCTTTTCCCGTTTTGAACGAAAGGTTCATTCTCTTTTTCTCCGAGGATAAGTTTAGACCAAAAAACTCCGGGTTCTCCTCCCATATGCTCGCAGTATATTTGAGTGCGGGCGGTATTGGGCGCGGCTTTTAAGAGGCCGCTTTCGCTTTCCGGGAAATAAGAAAGATCCCATTGCATTGCTTTGCAAACGGCATTGACGACGTTTAAAGTTATCTCTTTGTGATAAGACGATAGAGTGTTAAACTCTTCAAGGCATACTTTGATGTTTTTTAAAAGCAGGCGTTCGCTTTCGTGCAGATTGTTTTTTTCCGGCAAAGCGTTTTGTAGTTCTCTAAGCAAACAGGGATCTGAAGTTTCCACCAGTTTCGGATATATATTTATAAGGTGTAATCTTTTGTCCAGAGGAATTATTTCCGTATCGGCGATACTGTCGGCGGCGCGGCATATCAGATAAGCGCAGGAAAAAACTCTGCTCATTTTTTTCGGCATAAACTTTGCGCTTAAGTATAAACTTCGCGCGGTGCTTTTAAGCAAGAAATCAATATCCATAATCAGATTGTAGCAAAGTTTAAAGCTCGATAAGAAAAAACTTTTATTTTTTAATTTGTTTTATATGGTGGTAAAATATCGTCTTTTGTTTTTGAGGGGCAAAACAGATTTAAAGATTGCAGAAATATTTTTGCTTTATATAATATAGGTATAATATATATAAGGATATAAGAATAATATAATTATAGATATTGACAAAACAAAAAAAATTGTGCTATACTAATAACATAATAAACGCGGCGGTCAGCCGGTTTAAGAAAAATAAAAATGACCCTTTTTAAAAAATAATAAAATAGGGGTTGACAATTTTTCGCTTTAATGCTATACTATAAAGGTAGCGAGAATGAGCCGCTGTTAAAACGGAAGAGTTTGACAAGCTCAAATAAAAAAGATATACTTATTATATAAAGCAGGAAAGAAACTTAGGTCACAAAAAATTAGAGTTGACAAGATTTCAAAACAAATGCTATAATAAATAGGTAGTCAGAAAAACATAAGCCCAGCTTTTTTAAGAGATTAAAAAAGCGCTTGACAAAAGAAAGCAAAAATGCTTTAATAAAAGAGTAGTCAAGAATTGATCTTTAAATTAGTACAGATTTTAAGTTTTAAAAAAGTAGTTGACAAAATAAATTAAATTTGTTTTAATATAAGAGTAGTCAGCAAGAGATGTTTGGAAGCATCTAAAAAGGTCAAGCAAAAAAGCTTGACAGACTTAAAAAGATTTTATACAATATTCTTGTAGCCTAGAAACGGCTGCGGGAAAGAAAACAAAATTTCCAATTTACTTCTCCAAAGAGAAAGTAAACGAGGAAATTTCGCTCTCTGAAAATTTGATCGCAAATGTGCGAATGGGCAACTTGAAGCGGGTGGTACGACCGCAAGGGAGTATCAGCCGATCGAGTGACATTCAAACATGAACTTATATATACCTTATATAAGGTCAACGTTTAATTCTAATGAAGTACAAAACAATAAAGAGTCAAAAGTCAACAAATCTTCGTTAAGCGTTGCGGATGCTTAAGCACTCAGGTGTTTAAACATCTTCAATTTTAATGGAGAGTTTGATCCTGGCTCAGAGTTAACGCTGGCTGCGTGCATAACACATGCAAGTCGAACGGGGATTATTGATGTAGCAATACATTGATAATTCTAGTGGCAGACGGGTGAGTAATACATAAGGAATCCACCTGAGAGTGGGGAATAACTGGCCGAAAGGTTAGCTAATACCCCATAATATAAGGAAGTGGCATCACTTTTTTATTAAAGGTTTTTCGCTCTCAGACGATCTTATGGTCTATCAGCTAGTTGGTAGGGTAACGGCCTACCAAGGCTACGACGGATAGCCGGCCTGAAAGGGCGACCGGCCACAGGGGCACTGAGACACGGGCCCCACTCCTACGGGAGGCAGCAGTGGGGAATTTTGGACAATGGACGAAAGTCTGATCCAGCAACGCAGCGTGAAGGACGAAGGTTCTCGGATTGTAAACTTCTTTTGCAGGGGAAGAAAAAAATGACGGTACCCTGTGAATAAGCCACGGCTAACTACGTGCCAGCAGCCGCGGTAAGACGTAGGTGGCAAGCGTTACTCGGAATTACTAGGCGTAAAGCGCACGTAGGCGGAAATTTAAGTCTGTTGTGTAATCTCTGGGCTCAACCCAGAAACTGCAACGGAAACTGGGTTTCTTGAGTGAGGCAGAGGAAGACGGAATTCCTGGTGTAGCAGTGAAATGCGTAGATATCAGGAGGAACACCGGTGGCGAAGGCGGTCTTCTGGGCCTTTACTGACGCTAAAGTACGAAAGCTAGGGGAGCAAACGGGATTAGATACCCCGGTAGTCCTAGCCGTAAACGATGATAACTAGGTGTGGGAGGTATCGACCCCTTCCGTGCCGACGCTAACGCATTAAGTTATCCGCCTGGGGAGTACGGCCGCAAGGTTAAAACTCAAAGGAATTGACGGGGGCCCGCACAAGCGGTGGATTATGTGGTTTAATTCGACGCTACGCGAAGAACCTTACCTGGGCTCGAACGACTGGTGGTACCTTTTCTGAAAGGGAGAGGGATCCGCAAGGAAGCCAGCCGAGGTGCTGCATGGTTGTCGTCAGCTCGTGTCGTGAGATGTTGGGTTAAGTCCCGCAACGAGCGCAACCCCTATTCTGTGTTGCTTGCTTAGCAAGTTCTCTCAGAAGACTGCCACGGACAACGTGGAGGAAGGCGGGGATGACGTCAAATCATCATGGCCTTTATGTCCAGGGCTACACACGTAATACAATGGTATAGACAGAGGGCAGCAATACCGCGAGGTGGAGCAAATCCCTAAACTATGCCTCAGTTCGGATTGTAGGCTGCAATTCGCCTACATGAAGCTGGAATCGCTAGTAATCGCAGATCAGCACGCTGCGGTGAATACGTTCCCGGGCCTTGTACACACCGCCCGTCACACCACGAAAGTTAATTGCAACAGAAGTATCAGGGACGTCCTGGTCCTAAGTTGTGATTAGTAATTGGGGTGAAGTCGTAACAAGGTAGCCGTACCGGAAGGTGCGGCTGGATCACCTCCTTTATATTTTCTTTCTTCGGAGAGGAAATATAGGTCGATCGCGAGATTGGAGAGGGTAAAACCGAACCGTTTCAAGTTGGCCGTTCGCACATTTAAGATTTGAAGGGCTGTAGTTATAAGTCCTCATGACTGTAATGGCATGGGCTCATAGCTCAGCTGGTCAGAGCGCACGCTTGATAAGCGTGAGGTCGGTGGTTCGATCCCACCTGGGCCCACCAATTTGTACAGCACAAGGGGCTGTAGCTCAGTTGGGAGAGCGCCTGCTTTGCAAGCAGGAGGTCGTCGGTTCGATCCCGATCAGCTCCAACTTTAAATCTTGAATAATGAAGGCACAAGCGACAAATTTTTAAGATCTTTGAAAATTAGATTCGTATAATCACTCTATTTGGAGTAAGACTCAAGTAGAAGCATCCAAATACGAAATTATAGATTAGAAAGACCAAGCGTTTTCTGTATATGAGTATATGTGAATACTTATATATAAGAACACACAATTACGAAGAGAACATAGAAGTCGTAATAAGCGTAAGATTGTATTCGCGATATCCGAGAGGATATCGGATTAAAGAATATGGTCAAGCTACAAGGGTGTATGGTGAATGCCTTGGTGTCAGAAGCCGAAGAAAGACGTGATAAGCTGCGATAAGCCTCGGGTAGGAGCAAATATCCATTGATCCGGGGATTTCTGAATGGGGGAACCCTTATATATGAAAGTATATAAACAGTAAGAGGAAGGTTTGGCCTTCGGGCCTTAAGGTACTCTTATATGAGGCAACCTAGGGAAGTGAAACATCTCAGTACCTAGAGGAAAAGAAATCAAAAGAGATTCCCAAAGTAGTGGCGAGCGAAATGGGACATAGTCTAAACCGTCCTCCGCACTGTGCCTGTCAAGGCGGGCAGAGTGCGTGGGGCGGGGTTGTAGGGCTCGTCCGGTTTAGAGCCGGGAAGTTACCAAGTATCACATTAGCTGAATAATCTGGAAAGTTTAACCAAAGCGGGTGACAGTCCTTTAAGCGAAAATGTAGATACCTTCCGACGAGTACCTGAGTACTACTGGGCACGTGCAATCCGGTAGGAATCCGGGGAGACCACTCTCCAAGACTAAATACTCTCTGGCAACCGATAGTGAACCAGTACCGCGAGGGAAAGGCGAAAAGAACCCCTAACGGGGAGTGAAATAGAACCTGAAACCGTACATCTACAAGCTGTAGTAGCACTATGCCGTAGCAATACGGAATGTGCGACTGCGTGCCTGTTGAAGAATGATCCAGCGAGTTAATGGGCCGAGCAAGGTTAAGGGCTGAAGAGGTCCGGAGCCGTAGTGAAAGCGAGCATGAAATATGCGAATAGTTCGTTCCATTAGACCCGAAGCCAAGTGATCTAACCCTGTCCAGGATGAAGCTTGCGTAACAGCGAGTGAAGGTCCGGAGTGTTGAACGTTGAAAAGTTCCTACATGAGGTGGGGTTAGGGGTGAAAGGCCAATCGAACTTGGTGATAGCTGGTTCTCCTCGAAATAGCTTTAGGGCTAGCGTCGTAATTTAACCCGCGGGGGTAGAGCACTGGTTGATGTAGGGGAAGCGACCCTTCTTCCGAATTCAGTCAAACTCCGAATACCGCGGCGGATATTACGGCAGTCAGTTCGTGAGGGATAAGCTTCACGTGCGAAAGGGAAACAGCCCAGACCGTCAATTTAGGTCCCAAAATGTATGCTAAGTGGTAAAGGATGTGGATTTACTTAAACAGCTAGGAGGTTGGCTTAGAAGCAGCCATCCTTTGAAGAGTGCGTAATAGCTCACTAGTCGAGTGAATCTGCGCCGAAGATGACTCGGGGCTAAGCATACTACCGAAATTACGGGTTGCAGAGTGATTCGTCATTTTGCAGCGGTAGAGGAGCGTTATTAACGCAGCGAAGGTATACCGTAAGGAGTGCTGGAGCGTTAATAAGTGAGAATGCTGGAATGAGTAGCGATAAGGAAGGTGAGAATCCTTCCCACCGAAAATCTAAGGATTCCTAGAGCAATGTTCGTCAGCTCAGGGTTAGTCGGTCCTAAGCTCAGGCCGAAAGGCGTAGGCGAAAGGGCATCCGGTTAATATTCCGGAACTATGTTAAGTGCGTCATCACTCAGGGAGGGACGCAGGAAGGTAAACCGGCCGGTCAGAGAATGTACCGGTGAAAGGTCGTAGATAGGCTTGATAGGCAAATCCGTCAGGTCGTTAATTCGAAAGCCGATGCGAGCGTGTAGCAATACATGTGAAGCGGTCCAACTACACTGCCAAGAAAAACTTCGTGGGGAGTGCTTAATATAACCGTACCGTAAACCGACACAGGTGGATGGGTAGAAAATACTAAGGTGCGCGAGATAACCATCGTTAAGGAACTAGGCAAACTAGCTCCGTAACTTCGGAAGAAGGAGTGCCTGAGTAGGGCTGTAGCAATACAGTTTGAAAAGGTCGCAGTGAAATGGGCTTCGTGACTGTTTAACAAAAACTTAGGGCTCTGCTGAAATCACAAGATGATGTATAGGGCCTGATGCCTGCCCGGTGCCGGAAGGTCAAGGGGAAGGGTTAGCCGCAAGGCGAAGCTCCGAACTTAAGCCCCGGTAAACGGCGGCGGTAACTATAACCGTCCTAAGGTAGCGAAATTCCTTGTCGGGTAAGTTCCGACCTGCACGAATGGCATAACAAAGAAGCCGCTGTCTCAACGATGGGCTCGGCGAAATTGTGGTGCAAGTGAAGACGCTTGCTGCATGCAACAAGACGAATAGACCCTATGGAGCTTTACTGTAACTTGTCATTGAAATACGGTGTACAATACGTAGGATAGCTGGGAGCCTTTGAAGCATCTCTTGAGGGAGGTGTGGAGGCAACGGTGAAATACCAGCTTTTGTGGATTGTGTTTCTAACTTATACCCGTGAATCCGGGTTGAGGACATTGGCAGGCGGGCAGTTTGACTGGGGCGGTCGCCTCCTAAAGAGTAACGGAGGCGTTCAAAGATTCTCTCAGAGTGAATAGAAATCACTCATCGAGCGCAAAGGTAGAAGAGAGTTTGACTGCGAGGACGACGGTCCGAGCAGGTGCGAAAGCAGGACTTAGTGATCCGGTGGTCCCTCGTGGGAGGGCCATCGCTCAACGGATAAAAGCTACCCTGGGGATAACAGGCTGATCGGGCCCAAGAGTTCACATCGACGGCTCGGTTTGGCACCTCGATGTCGGCTCATCACATCCTCCCGCTGAAGCAGGTGGGAAGGGTTGGACTGTTCGTCCATTAAAGTGGTA
>CASEVY010000002.1 GCA_949291515.1 uncultured bacterium
CGGGTTCAAGCGTAAGCGGTATTTGCAAATCGCTCGGTTTGCCGACAACGACGGGAAGCAATTAGTTCCGATAAAACAGCTTTGGTACTATAATCATATAGTACCCTCCTAAGGGGGGAGGCGCAAGCCTCCTCTCTTTTTGTTTTGGTTTTGTATTTTTAGCGTATAAAGCAAAGAACGCTCGGCTTTTAAGGCCGAGCGTCTTTATTTTTGTTATCAAGCGTATTTTATTTGCTTTAAAAAGGCTCTAAACTTCGCCCAATTCCTTTTTTAGATACTTGCCCGTATAGGAGCGGGGACAGGCCATAATATCGCGGATATTGCCCTGCGCGACAATTTCTCCGCCTTTGTCGCCGCCTTCGGGGCCGAGGTCTATAATATAATCGGCCGTTTTGATTATATCAAGGTTATGCTCTATTACCACCATTGTATTGCCCTGGTCGCTCAGGCGGTGCATAACTTTAAGCAATTTGTCTATATCGGCAAAGTGCAGGCCTGTGGTAGGCTCGTCTAGGATATAAAGAGTATTGCCCGTATCTCGCCTTGAAAGTTCGTCGGCCAATTTTACTCTCTGCGCTTCGCCGCCCGAAAGGGTGGTGGAGCTTTGCCCCAATTTGATGTAGCCTAGGCCTACGTCCTGCAAAGTTTTTAGGATATTTTTGATTTTGGGTATCGCGTCGAAAAACTCTACCGCTTCGTCCACGCTCATATCCAAAACTTCGGCGATATTCTTGCCTTTGAATTTTACCTGCAAAGTATCTTCGTTAAAGCGTTTTCCGCCGCAGGCTTCGCATTTGACGTATATATCGGGCAGGAACTGCATTTGTATTTTCAAAATACCGTCGCCTTGGCAATCCTCGCAGCGGCCGCCCTTTACGTTGAAGGAAAATCTGCCCGGTTTATAGCCGCGGCGTTTCGCCTCCGGCATTTGCGCGAACAGCTCCCTTATGTGCGTATAAGCGCCCGTATAAGTTGCTGGGTTTGAGCGCGGCGTTTTGCCTATCGGGCTTTGGTCTACAATAATTATCTTGTTGATATGCTCAAGCCCTTTTATGGCGTCGTGTTCGCCGGGTGCGTCTTTGGCGCCGTAGAATTTCTTTGCCAAAGCCCGATATAAAATATTGTGCACCAAAGTGGATTTGCCCGAGCCCGATACGCCCGTTATCGCGACGAACAAGCCCAAAGGTATTTTTACGTTAATGTTCTTCAGGTTGAATTGTCTGGCGCCCTTTATCTCTATCCATTTCTTGCCCGGTTTTTGCGGATTAAGATTGGGCAGGATTTTCTTCTTGCCGCTAAGATATTGGGCGGTAATGGAATTTTCGTCCTTCAAAAAATTTTTTAAAGGGCCTTGCGCCGTTATATTGCCGCCGTGTTCGCCCGCGCCTGGGCCGAGTTCGATAAGGTGGTCGGCGGCCATTATTGTATCCCTATCGTGTTCGACGACGATAAGCGTATTGTCCAAATCGCGCAGGTTTTTAAGCGTTTCGATAAGCCTGTCATTATCGCGGCTGTGCAGACCGATGGTAGGTTCGTCCAGTACGTAAAGCACGCCCGTAAGCCCGCTGCCTATTTGCGTGGCCAAATGTATCCTTTGCGCCTCGCCGCCAGATAAGGTCTGCGATTTCCGCTCCAGCGTAAGATAATTAAGCCCCACGCTGTTTAGGAAGCCGAGCCTCGCCTTGATTTCCTTTAGTACCTGTTTGGCGATGATTTCTTCCTTCGCGTTTAGTTTTAAATTGTTGACGAAATCCAAAGCCGCGCTTACCTGCATAGCCGATATTTGCGCTATATTCTTGCCGTTGATATAGACAGATAAAGCCTCGGGTTTAAGTCTGGCGCCTTTGCAGACGGGGCAGGTAACCTCGTGCATAAAGCGGTTGTATACTTCCTCTTTTACAAATTCGCTTTCGCTTTCACTGTGGCGGCGTTTTAGATTGCCGATTACGCCTTCAAAAGGGATCTCTCTGGAGCTGAACGCGCTTTGATATAATACGTCTTCCCCGCCGTAAAGGAGTATTTCCTGCTGGCGGCGCGAAAGAGTTTTCCACGGTTTGTTCATAGGTATCTTTTGCGCTTTGCAGACGGAGTGTAAAATCTCGTAATAATAGCCCGACCAGGAATTTTTCCAGCGGTTTGTCCTGTTGGTTACCGGGTTATCCCACGCGGCGAGCGCGCCCTCGTTTATCGAAAGGGACGGATCGGGTACGACCAAATTTTCGTCTATTTCTATTTTAATGCCCAAGCCGTTGCATTCGGGGCAGGCGCCTTGCGGCGCGTTAAAGGAAAAGAGCCGCGGCTCCAAATCGCCGAAGCCTATGCCGCAGACGGGGCAGGCATTATTCTCGCTGTAAGTAAATTCTTCTTTGTCCTTTCTTACTTTAACAAGCCCCTTTGAATATTTCACCGCCAGTTCCAAAGCGTCGGTAATGCGTTCCCTGTCGGAAGGGTCGATATAGATTTCGTCTATCAGCAAATCAAGATTGTGCTTTTTGTAGCGTTCGAGCTTGGGGGGATTGGCGAGGTCGAAAAGTTCGCCGTTGTAAATTATCTTTACGAAACCCTCTTTTTTAAGACGGCTGAAAAGCTCCTCGTAAGTGCCTTTTTTGCCCTGTATCACGGGGGCGGAAATCATCACGGTCTGTTGGTCGAATTTGGTTAAAATGTCCTTTGTTATCGCCGCGATTGACCATTGTTCCACCGGCCTGCCGCATTGCGGGCAGTGTCTGTGCCCGATGCGCGCGAATAAAAGACGGAAATAATCGTATATCTCCGTTACCGTAGCCACGGTCGAGCGAGGATTGCGGGAGGGGTTTCTCTGCTCAATGGAAATCGCGGGCGAAAGGCCGTCTATCATTTCCACGTCGGGCTTTTCCATAAGTTCCAAAAACTGTCTGGCATAGGCCGACATACTCTCTACGTATCTTCTCTGCCCCTCGGCATAGATGGTATCGAAAGCCAAAGAGCTCTTGCCCGAGCCCGAAAGACCAGTTACCACCACCATTTTGCCTCTTGGTATTTTTAGACTGATATTTTTAAGATTATTCGTCTTGGCGCCGGTAATAGTGATATATTTCATAATTAAAATTATATAATTTATAAAAGAATAGTGGAAACTCGGACGATGTGGAATAAAAACGGTTCCGATTTTTCCGCGGGAGATTTTCAGCCGTGAACATATTTAGCAGAAAGAACATAATAGTCGCCCTGACCTGCCTTTTGTCGGTATCCGTAGTCGGCTGGCTGATATATGACGCCAAAGACAATTTTATAAGGATATGGAACGAGGTCAATACCCTGTATCTGATTTTGGCTTGCCTTTCTTCGGCGGCGATTTATGTTTGTATGGGAATGTCGCTTTGGGAAACGCTTAAGCTGTTGGGCCAAAAGATAAATTTGGGCGCCGCCATAAGCATAGCTTTCGTTTCCACGACCGTAAATTATTTGGTGTCGACCATGGGGGTGAGCGGGTTTGCTTTAAGGGCGCATTTGCTGGGAAAGAGAAATATTCCGCTCGGCGCGAGCGTGATGTCGAGCATAGTCATAAGCGTGCTTTTGTACTTCGTGCTGATAATTATAATATTGCAGGGTTCTTTGCTGTTGCTGTTGTCGCATAATGCCGCGCCGGGGCAAATGCTGAGGAACTTCGTGCTGGTGGTCGTTATCGCGGGTATTGGCGCTTTGGTAACCGGCTTTTTGTTCAATAACGAATTCCGCTATAAAGGCATAAGGAAAATCTTTATGCTTATCAATAAGATAATTTACAATCTGTTCGGCGCTTTGATACCAAAAAACAATTATTCCGCTTTTACCAAACAGCTTGATAACGGCATAAACACAATCCATAACAATAAATTAAAGCTCACCCGCGCGATAGCATATATCTGCGGCGATTGGATTTTTACGATACTTATTTTGTATTTGGCATTTATGGCGGTGGGTATTAAAATATCGATAGGGGTGCTCTTGGCGGGCTTTGCCGTAGGTATGGCGACGACGCTTATCCCGATATTGCCAGGCGGTTTGGGCGCAATGGAAATAGCGATGACTTCCGTCTTCTCCCAAATGGGTATAGATTGGGATTCCGCTCTTATGGCCTGTTTGATATACAGGGTGGTATACTATATAATACCGGGCATAATAAGCGTGTTCGTCTACTGGGGATTGAAGCTTTCCGAGCCGATGGCCATGACCAAGAACAAAGCCAAGGAGTATATGGATAATGAAGCAGAAAATTGAAAAATCAGAACCTCAAATTTCAGAAAAATCTTATGTTCACGAGCGCGCCGTACTCATAGGCAGAGTTACGCTTGAAGATAATGTTTCGATATGGCCCAATGCCGTATTGCGCGCGGATATCGCCGCCATAAAAATAGGCCGCGGCAGCAATGTGCAGGATAACGCCTGCATACACGTTGATTTTGACAAGCCCGCCCTTATAGGCGAGAATGTTACCATAGGCCATAACGCCGTAGTGCACGGCGCGAAAGTGGGCGATAATACGCTTATCGGTATGGGCGCGGTGGTAATGGAAAGCGAAATCGGCCCCAACTGCGTTATAGCCGCCGGCAGCGTATTGCCCGCCGGCAAAAAGATAGAAGAGGGCAGTATGGTAATGGGCGTGCCGGCCAAAACGGTGCGCAAATTGAGCGCGGAAGAAATCGCCAAGATAAAAGAAAACGCCGAGGTCTACGCGAAATTGGCCGGCGTGTACAAAAAGAATTGCAAGGAGTCATAATTGGCCAAAATAGTTATGATAGAGGATTCCAAAATCCTCGGCAACGCTTTGAAGGGCGCTTTGGAAATAAAAGGCCATGAGGTCGTTTGGGTAAACGACGGGCGCTTGGCTTTCCAGACCGTAAAAAAGAACAAGCCCGACATAATTTTGCTCGACTTGATGCTGCCGCACATAAGCGGCTTTGAAATATGCAAAGCCGTCAAAAGCGACGGCGTTTTGTATAAAACGCCGATAGTGATAATGTCTACTTTGACTGGCGAAGAGGACAGGGAAAGAGCCGTATCCGCCGGCGCCAATCATTTTATAGCCAAACCCTATGACCTGAAACAGACCCTGGCGGAAATAGAAAAGTATATCCCGAAGAAAGGAGTTTAGTTTTATATGAAATTTCGTATCATAAGAAACCAAAAAGTAATTACCGACGCGGACTTTGCCGAGGCTTTGAATATGCAATGCAAGATTTTGACGTCGATGTTCAGACGTTCAAAAGAATATTTTCCTCAGGATTCTTACTTCCAGCTTACCTATGAGGAGCAGCGCGATTTGGTTAAGAACTATTGCTTTACCCACGCCGAGCGCTTGAGATACGCCAAAAGGCTGCCTTTTGTCTTTACCAAAAGCGCCGTTTTTATGCTGCTTTGCATTTTGAGAAAAAACCCTATGGCGAAGGTATACAGAAGCAGACTGTTTTCCTCAGACGTGTTTAAGAATATCGATATCGAAACTCTGCTTAAATAAATATAGCCGCAAATCGCGCGCGGCCATATGGCGCGTTCGTGGAGAGGTATGAAAATATTTGTTTTCCTTATAATGTCGCTTTTGTTCTCTTATGCGGAGGGCGAGGTCTTCGTGATGCCGATGGAAGATCCCTCCCCTAAAGAAGACGCTTTGCCTTTCAACGCAAAAGACGATATCTCAATCCAGCCGGAGATAGACGACGAAATGCTCTCGGGCCGCCCGATATCGGAGCTTGTCCGCTACACAATATGCGGCGTAGTGATAACCGACATAAGCCAAAAGAACGTCAAACCTCAGGAAGTTTTGGATTACGAAAATAAAACGGGACAGACTCTCCCCGATAAATATACCACCGTCGACCATGGCCGAAAATATGTCTGCGGCGTTTATTATGCTGGCGCGGATTTGGCCGGGAAAGGTTTGGCCGTTCAAGGCGCTTTGCGCGATTTGGGGGAGGTGCAGTCCCTGTATATAAAAGACGCGCAACCCGTAAGAAGCAACAGAAACGATTTTGACATTAAAAAGAAGAAGCCTTCCGCCGCCGTTATATCCTTTGATGAAAAAGCCGTATTTAAAAAAATATTGACCGATAAAGATAAAATACGCAGTTTATATAATTACGCCGATCTGCCGCTGGCGTGGGAAATACACAATCTTATGCAGTCGCGCAAAGAGGACAATCTGCCCATAAGGCTTACTTTTTACGAAGATCCTTCGGCCGTAGGGGTAAAAGGTATGGCGGTGGTGGTCTTTTCCCTGACGGAAAAATATCTTCTGCCGCTTAAGGACGTCAAAGGCGTAAGCCAGGATATATACGGGATAGAACCCGATTACTATTTCGTTTACAGATAATTTCGCCCGCGCTAGAAAGAAAATATCGTGCTGCGCAGTCGTCCGAATATAAACTCTTGAGTTTAATAGCCCTTACTTGTTGTAGCCTGAGATGAAACTTCTAAACTCCACGCTGTTGTTTATGTTTTTAAACAGCCAGGCTTTTTTACCGCTTTCGTAGAGAGAATCGAAATCCTTGAAATTGTTTTTCAAAGCCAAATCCAAATGCTTGTACATATTGCGTTTGTCTTTCTTGACAGTCCAGTAATAGCCCGCCATATTGATGTGGGTTGTAGGTAGATAGGACGATAATTTTAAGGACATATCAAAATCTTTTTTTGCCTTCTTGTAATCTTTTAGCTTCAAATAAGCGTATCCGCGGTTGTTGTAGGGGATAGCCCATTTGGGGTTTAGCGCTATGGCGTAAGAATAATCTTCCGCGGCGGCGCGCCAGTCGTCCATTTCCTCGTAAATCAGGCCGCGGCGGTTATAATAGGTATATTCCGGCTTTAAAGCGATGAGTTGCGTGTAGTCTTGGGCGGCTTGTTCGTGGTCGCCTATTTCCTTGAAGGCGGAAGCTCTCAGAAGCCAGGCGGTATCAAAGGAAGCGTCTCTGTTTAAAGTTTTGCTGAAATAGGAAATCGCCTCATCGTACTGTTCATTGTTAAAGTAAATGCGCCCTATATAAAACAGAGCTTCTTTATCGTCGGGATTTTGTTTCAGCAGCTTATTGAAAACCTTGCGGGCCTTATCGTATCTGTACAAAAAGAAATTGGCCTTGCCTTCCATTATCTCGATGTCGTGTTCTTTGCTTTTCCTGTTCTTTATTTTCCCCAAATCCTTAAGGGCGGGGGAATATTTTTCCAATGTCATATAACATTGCGCGCGGTTATAATAAAAATCGTCGTAGTTGCTTTTAAGTTTTATCGCTTCGGAAAAATCCCGTATCGCGGAGGCGCAGTCGTTGCGCTCCATATAAGCCAAGCCGCGCGCATAGTATTTGAAGGGATCCTTTGGCGAGAGATTTATTATCTTATTGTAATCGGCCAAAGCCTTTTTGAACAGACCCTTCTCTTTATAAGCGTCGGCGCGGTGGTGGTAAGCGTTGGTGAATTTTGGGTATTTGTCTATGGCTTTGGTCAGAAGTCTTATTCTTTCGTTTACGTCATCGCTTTTTAACGCCCTGTCGTAATACTGCCGCGCGCTTTGGGCATAACCCAAGGGCGCCAACGCAATTAGTATCAGAAGCAGATATATAAAGTGTTTCATTTCAACAATAGTATAATAACGGCTTGCCCCGCCAGCATAATTATGCCTATAAGATAGCCCGCCGCTATCGCCAGCTTGGCAAAGAAGGTAAGATTTAATATTATTGCGGCAACCAATGCCGCCTTAGCCGACATTATCGCAAAAAAATCTGCCTTATTCTTTATTTTGGAAAGGCTGCTAAGCAATACCTTCCTGCAGATAAATATTACTCCGCCCAGTACGGCCAAAGCCGTTATCCCGGCGGCGGTTTTTGCCGCATATTTGCGTATGTTTTTTGATAGTTCGTCAAATGTTTGTTTGACTACTCGGGAAACTTCGTTGCGCGAAAGCGTATCGGCGATATTGTCTATTTTGCTCTCTATCGAATTCTTTATGCGGTTGATGGTTTCCCGTATCAGGCTGCCGAATGCTTCCGAAAAGGATTTTATCGTGTAGAGCAGTCCCATCGCCATACCGTAGATCAGGCCGAAAAGAGCATAAAACCCGAACAGTGTTATCCCCGCAGTTATCAGATACCACAGCGGGTAACCGTGCCCGGCAAAACACGTGCCAAATACATAATATGCCCCTGCGGAGAACAACAGCGTGCTTAACAGAGTCCAGGGTATTATCGTTTTTATCCCGCGCGAAATTAAAGAAGTAAAAGTTTTTACCAGTTTTTCTGCCAGGCTTTGTTTTGGTCCTTTGCCGTAAAAGCGGCGGGAAGCGGAACCTTCGTGTTTTCTTATCGGGTAGCGTTTGGAAAAACGATCCTTGTCTTTGGCCTGTTGTCCCGCGCCGCGGCTATCTTCGCGTCTTTCGACCGGCTGAAGGACGTGGGTTTTTATTGGTTCGGATTTATTGTGTTTTTCTGTCATATAGCCCCTTATCGGAAAACCGCCGTCAATCGTGATGTCCGCAGCAGCCGCAGCAGGAATCACAATGATGTTCCTTCTTGCCGAGAGACGGAACGTCATCGGATATTTTTATTACTTTCCCAGTTTTTTTGTCAAAAACGTATCTGCCTGTATTAGTATTCGTCATATAAATTATTCTACAAAATATGGGGGGTATATTGCCGCCGCGCACTCTTTTTGCCGAGCTTTACATCGCTGGTGCGGGTTGAAAGGCGGCCCCGGCCCCGGCAATAGGTGACAATTTATCTTGCGGCTGAGTGGCGTTAAATAGAGTTTCGTCCAGTATTTGTATGGATTGGTCCTGTCTTTTTGAAGCTATCGGGATAATATCGGTATCGCTGTTGTAGAACATTATCCAGTCGTCGGCCATATCCTTGTATAAATTCCAGAAGTTGTTTCTGCTTTTATAGTATCGGTCGGTAAGGTTGCCGTAGGGGGCGTCATGGCCGCCTTCCAAAACTCGGGAGCGGACTCTTGCGATAGACTCTTCCGGGCTGTCTACGAAGGTGTACAATATCATTACGCGGTATCCGTTTTCTTTGGCTTTTCTTATTAAGGATGTCGCGCTTCGGCCGGAGAGAGTGCTTTCGATAACAAAAGATTTTTCTCTTTTTATCATATCCTCCATTTGCGATATCAACACTTTGCCCGCGTCTAATGTGCTTAGATTTTGTTCCGCGGATATTATATCCTGATTAAGGAAAGGCAAATTCTTGTTTGAGAGCAGCTGCTTATAAAGATAAGTTTTTCCGCTTCCGTTAGGGCCGCCTAAAATAAACAAAACTTTCGCTTCGGGAGGCGAATCCAAATCCAATAAAGCGCTGCCTTTTAGCGCGGGTGCGGGTTTGAAGTATCCCTGCAATTTGCGCAATGCGGCGACGATATCGTCTTTTGCGAATTCTTTCGGGAAGGTATAAGGAATATTTAATATGCCCTGCCAATTTTTATTGGTCAAATATTCCAAATGCAGGTGGGGCGTTTCGTTTTTAATTTCGTGGCTGCCAAGGCGCATTCTGACGGTATAATTGTGATTGTATACGTGTACTTCGCCTTCGGTTGTTTCCGCATAGTGTACTGGTGTCAATTCGCTTGCGCCCAGCATATGGGAAACCCACGGGCCCAGTTTTTCAAGGATATCTTTCGGCGAGTTTATGTTTTGTTCGCCTGGTGGTAAATTGCTCTTGTGAATCCACTCTACTATGGCTTGGCGTATGTCCGAATACTCCATTTCTGCGGAGACACCTATCCTGGACGCGGTTATACCAGATACGTCGTCCCATACTCCGTTTGCGTTTATCAGGCAGCCTTTAACGTCTGTGAACTTGTTTGAATCTTTATTAAGTTTAAGCTGCTCTACGGTATTTTTCGTTTTTATTATGGCCAGGGCGATATTAAGCGCTTGCGAAGAGTTCATATCGGAAAGCGCATTCCTTAAAGAGTGTCTCAAATTTTGGCTGGAGAACAGCGAGCCGATATTTGCTTTGGCGAATTCTATTTCGTTCAAGAAGTTAATGCTTTTCTCTATTTTCTCTTCGGAAAAGTTCTTCATCGAAACAAATTCCGGGATATGCAGCAATCTGGACGGATTGAATGCTATAGCCTTATAATAGGCATAGAAATAGTCCAAGGCGTTCAAATAATCGTTGATTTTTGCCGCGCGCGCTTTTGCGGAAGTATTCGCGTCCGCTATTTTCATTATAGCCTGTTCATTGAATATAATTTTTAGGAATCGTTCAAAAGTGGATATGGACAAAGCGGGGGCTATCACCTGTAAGAAAGAAAGATGCTGTTTATAAGTTTTAAGCGAGAAATTTGTCCCTTGCGCCCAACCGTTGTTCTCTATGAAGGCGATCATTTGAGGTATGGTCATCTCTTGCCCGTTTACTTGAAAAACTTCTTTTTGGCTTTGGTCAATCTTTTCCAGCAGCAAGGGGCTGACCTGCGTTTGGTAGTTTTTCAACATCAAATCTTCGGTGTCGACGTTTATTGTCGTTTCGATAACGTTTTGACGGCGCAATATGTAGTTTTCAAACCATAGGTTTCCCGTGCTCGGAGAACCGAACGTTACCAAAGGCCAAGTGGTCATCGCGATTACAGTCGGCTTTATGGACAGAAAGGATTTCTTTTGGATTTGTTCCTTGGCGGGTACGGTCCAATAGTTTATTTTATTTTCTATTCCGGGATATATGTTTTTCGCGAATATGCTTGGAAAGACAAGCGGCGAAATAGATGCCAAGCCCAATTCCTTTATAGTCTGATTCACGGCCTTAAAACTTAGGGAGTTGACAATATTCCCGCCTGGAAGAGGTATCGTGTTGAAAGTTTGGAATATTTTCGGATCAAATACCGATACCGGCTGCGGAGTCGGTACGGCGAAGGGTTTTATGGTTCCCAGAGAGATTAAATCGGAACTCTTTGTCGCGTTAAAAATCAATTCCGTAGCGGTGGGTAATGCCTTACCGGTTGTTATCAGCGATTCTGGGGTTGTTGCGGCGACCTGATAATTAAACAATAAAGTCGTTCCCAGCAGAGTAGCCCTGTTGTTGAGCACGCGCAAGCCTTTGCTTAAGAAAGCCATATTATGTTTGTCCAAATATGCATAGAATTTATCGGCTGCGCTTGGGCCGCTTTTTGTAAACAATCTGTAATTGTTTGTCGGCGGCATATAAGGGGAGGATAGGCTTAGGGCTTCTCCGATGGTTGTGCCTTTTCCCGTCTCAAGTTCCCATAGACCCAAGGTCCCGTCGCCCGAGGCCGGTTTGCGCCACCAATTTTTTAATGGCGCCGCAAAGTATTTGTTCCACCAGGAAGTTGCTTTAAAATTATCCGTTGCCTTGTTTAGTGCGGATATGGCGGAATTATAATTTTTATAGGACTGCAGATACTCCAGCTCTCCCGTTGTAAACACCGGCGGTTTTGGCATATTGGCGGAACCGTTTTTAAAACTTTCCACGGCGGTATTGTAAGAAGATACTTTGTCGTTGTAGCCCTGCGAGTAAAATTTGGCTTTCTGAACAAAAGACTGCTGGCTTTGTGCCGCTTCGTATTGAGCTTGAGCCAATTGTGCTTTTGCGGTTTCTCTTTGGGTAGGCGCGGCTTTTTGAATCGTCTTCTGTTTGGCCGTTTGAGCGCGCGCTTCCAATTTGGCCAAATTTCGCTTGTTTAAATCGTTTTGCAGTTTGAGGGCTTCACGGGCGGATACCGGCTGTCGGAATATGCGTTTAATGCGGTTGCCGGTGCGCATAAGGCTTCTTTTTGCGGAAATATATTTGCCCATTTTGGCGTAATTGGCTCTTATATAGGCTATTCGTTTGGCGTTGTTCTGTATTTTAAAGGCTTTTATTGCGGTGTAAGTGGATTTGCTCAAACCTACTACGTTTTTGCCCATTTTTACCAGGCCGACAGTACCCCAAATCATTAACAGTACGTCGCCGGCGGTGGCGGCTTTGTTAATGTAATTAAAGGCTGCAGTTCTTGCGCTTTTGCTTTTTTTCCTTTCCTGATTGACGATGGCCCCTTGTCCCAAAGAGCCTTTTATTGCGGGATATTTCGCCAAAAGGGCGCGGTCTATATCATATTCGTAAGTGGGGCTTATGTCTCCGAAGAGTGTGTTGGCCATTTTTAAGGCATAGGCTTGAGCCTGTTGAGGGCTTACTCCGCTTTTTTTGCCGGTCAGCACGCCGAAGAGGAAGGGCTTGATGGTATTTTCCATATCCCGGCCGGTCGCGTATTTTGCAAGCAGCTGAGAACTTTGCGCGGAAGCGTCTTCCGATAACAGCTGGGCGATATCGGCGAAAGTGTTCCCGTAAGAGTAATCGGTGTTATACTGGGCCTGTTCCGATATAAAGCCCAAATATTTGCCGGTTGCGTTTTGGGCCATTTGGGAGTAATGGTTGACAGAGAGCCAATCGCTCCAATGCGGCCCGTTTTGTTCCATTTTGGTATAACGGGCGAGCAGGGAATCCAATGCCGAATAATTGCCGTTTGCGAGCAAAGCCGAAAATCCGGCGCCGAGTATATGGCTGAACGCTATCGACTTTTCGCTCCTTATTATTAAATCCGAAACGGTTTTTGAATAGGGGCCGCTCTGTTTGGGGGCGAGATATCCCGCGATGACAATGCTTTCGGTTATGTTTTTAATCAGTACGGAAGCGACCTTTTTTTCCTTGGCATTGCTTATGCCGTTTTGGGAAAGGGTTTTGAAGTTTTGTTTTTGCAGAAAGGCCAAATTATAAGCGTAAACGGAATTGCGCTCGCTTTGCGTTATGACTTTTTTCCCGTTTAATTCCAGATTCAGCAGTATTTGAGCCGTTCCCAAAGAGATGTTTTCCGGCCCTATGGCCGAAACCGCGGCCCTTGCTACGGTATAGGCCGCGTCTTCTATTTTGGCTTGATTTTTTTTGCGCCAATTTATTTCTTCTTGGGCGTCTTTTTTATATTCTTTATAAGCCTCTTCTGGGGGGAATGCGTTCAAAAGGTCATTGACGAGCTTATCTTCTGCCGTTTTAAATGGGACGGCGTTTTCGTATCCGCTGTTCTTGGCGTTTTCCTTAGCGTAGGAGTGCAGCATTTGAACATATGCTTTTTTAAATTGTTCGTAGGGCAGTATTCGCGGTTCTTTAAGGTATTCGCCCAAGAATTGTTTGAGTTTGTTTTCAAGGGCGTTTATTTGTTTTGAACCGGCCGCTTTTACGTACATAGGCCACATCGCGCCATACTTTGCCGAGCCTTGTTTTTTTAAAGAAGCCAAAGTCCTTTTTTCTTGGCTGGAGTTTATCTTTTTTAGAGAAGCGTCAACTTCCGCTTTCAGTGAATTTTGGTGAATATCGCCCTCGTTTCCGCGCAGAAAGGCCTCGTCTATTTTATCCAAATCGGCAATGGCGTTGACGTATGGCTGTTGAGGGGTCGCGGCGTTGATTAAGTTTGAGGCATTGGCGATATTTGTCTGCAACAGAATGATTGCCGACATAACGGAGGCTATAATTTTTTTTGCTTTCAACAAGTTTTTATTCGACATAATTCTCTACGCTCGCCGCAACTTTCGACAAATATATGTTTATATTAAAATGATGACATAAAACCCTTTAGTTCGCAAGGGTCAATGGACCCAATTGCAAATACCCAAAGGGCCTATCCGCCGTTTATTGATCTTGCGGCGGCGCAGGCGCTGGCCCAGGCCCAAGCAAGATTGTATCCGCCCAGCTGTCCGCTTACGTCCAAACATTCGCCGGTGAAATATAGATTTTCTGCTTTTTTTGACATCAAAGTTTTTGAGGATATGTCTTTTGTAGATATTCCGCCTGCCGTTATTTCCGCTTTTTCATAGCCTGTCAATTTGTCGGCTTGGAAGGAAAAAGAATTGATTTTTTGGGCTGTTTCCGATATTTCTTCTTTAGTGAGGTCTGCCGTTCTTTTGTCAAAACCGTTTAAAATAGCTTTGGCCAACCTTGGCGGCAGCAGTTGCTCTATAAGCGAGAGCAGGTGTTTGGGGCCGTTTTTGTTTTGTTTTATAAAGTTTTCCGCGTCCGTTTGCGGGCAGAAGTTTATCTTGAGCGTTTTGTTTTTTATTCCGTAAAGAGAAAGATTAAACAGGGCCGGTCCGCTTATTCCGTCGTGGGTAAACAGGAGCCCGCCGGAAAATTGATTTTTTCCGCAGGAAATTTCGGCCTGCAGGGAAATACCGGCCGTATCGGCAAATCGTTTTTTTAAATCGCCGGTAAAAATTATGCCGCACAATGCGGGATAAGGCGGTATGATTTCGTGTCCGAAACTTTCTGCCAAGTCAAAAGCGGCGCAGGACGCCCCCATATTTTTGTGGCTTAATGCGCCCAGCGAGCAGACCAAATTTTTGCATTTAAAAATTTCTTCTCCTGCGTAAACCTCGAAAATATCTCCATTTTTCAAAGCCTTTTTAAATTTGCAGCCAAGTCTTAAATCTGTGTTCCGGGGCAGGGAATTTAGCAAAGCGTCCAACACCGATTTTGAAGACTGCGCGAAGAATTTGCCGTCTTCCCTAAGGGTAAAGCGGACATTATTTTGCGCAAGCATTTTCTTGAAGTCGTCAAAGTCGAAGGATTTTAATGCCGATATGCAGAAATGCGGGTTTTGACCGTAATAATTTCGCAATGAGATTTCGGCGTTATAAAAATTGCAAAGCCCGCCTCCGCTGGCTAGCAATTTAATGCCGGGTTTGGAATTACCCTCTATGATTAATGTTTTTGCGGTTTTAAGTTTCGCGGCGCACATGAGCCCGCTTGCGCCCGCGCCCAGTATTATGCAATCGAAGATCATATCAATAATGTTACAAAAGATTTGGCTTTAAAGGAAAAATAAAATAACGGATAGTGGAAAAGCGCTTTTTGGGAATACGCCCTTTTATTAGTGCGCCGGCAAATTGTATAATATAAATAATTAAACATTAAAGGAGCAGGCTATGGCAAAATTGGACGCGGATAAACTTTCACTTATAAGGAAAGTGATAAAAAAACAAGGTCTTGACGCTTTTATAATAAGCGATTATAACGATATAAAATACATTATGGGCCCCGTGTTCCAACCGGGCGAGGCGGTAATGCTGATACATTCCAAAGGGGTATATCTTACTGCGCGCAGCCTGTACGAGGCTCCTCTTAAAGCCGATTTCCCCGAAATACTGACAGAAGGCTGCGATGTGGAACGTTCTTCAAAAACGGCGCAGGCGGCAAAGCGTTTAAAACTCAAGAAAGTGGGTTTTGACGGTTTGAAAGAAACTTATCACGACGGCAAAGTATACGAAAAAGAAGGTTTTAAAAATATAGAAAATTTTTTGGTTCCCGTAAGGGCGAGCAAGACGGAAGCGGAGCTAAAAAATATGAAGGCTTCGGCAAAGATAGCATATAAGACTTATGAGCATATCCTTTCTTGGCTTGAGCCGGGCGTAACGGAACAGCAGGCGGCGGAAGAGATAGATTCTTTTATGAAGAAAAACGGCGCCAGCGCGCCCTCTTTTGACACTATAGTCGCCTTCGGCGCCAACAGCGGCAATCCCCATTACGTTACGGGCAAGGCCAAATTAAAAAAGAATATGCCGGTTTTATTGGATTTCGGTTGTATATATAAAGATTACTGCTCGGACATAACGAGGACATTTTGGTTCGGCGATAAACCCAGCAAGGAATTTACGGAGATTTTAAATATAGTCAAATCTGCCCATGACGAGGTTGTGGAAAAAGCGCGCTGCGGGCAGAGCGGGGCGGAAATAGACGCCATCGCCAGAGAATATATCGAGGCGGCGGGCTACGGCAAATACTTTACGCACCGCACTGGGCACGGTATCGGTATGCAGATACACGAGGAGGCGTGCCTGAGCCAGGATAATACCTCCGTACCCATAGCGGAGAATTATTGCTTCAGCGTAGAGCCGGGCATTTATATGGCGGGCAAAATAGGCGTAAGGCACGAAGATTGTTTTTATATGACCAAGGACGGAATAAAGCAGATAAAATGAAGTACAGCGACGAAAAAATAAAGAACTTGCAATCGTATATGAAGCGCAAAGGCATAGACGCCTGCGCGGTTACGGATTTGGACGGAGTAAATTTTTTCGGCGATTTTTCTTTTGCCGGCCAAGGCGACGCTTATTTGCTTATAACCCGCAAGAAAGCCTATTGCTTTACCAAACAGATGTACGCGGCGGATTTAAAGAAGAAAGCGCCGTATCTTGTCTTAGTGGACAGTTTGGACTGTGCGGATATAGTCAAGAAGGCTCGTTCTTTAAAAGCGGGCAATTGCATTTTTGACGCCGCCGCGACTGGTTATTTGGCTGGCAAATTATTTTATCAAAGCGGATTTAAAGAGGCGGCGGGTTTTATAGCGGAAGTCAAGGAAGAAAAGACCGCTCTGGAAATAAACCGAATAAAGAAAGCCTGCTTGATATCGGCCAAGGCATATGATGTCTTCCGCGGGAAGTTAAAAGCCGGTATGAGCGAGATCGAAGCCGCCGCCCTTTTGGAAGGGATAATGTCAGATTTGGGCGGGCAGGGCTTGGCTTTTACTACGATAATGGCTTTCGGAGCGAACAGCGCGAATCCGCATCACATAAATTCTTCCAGGAGGTTAAAGGAGGGGGACGTCGTCTTGTTGGATTACGGGTGCAAGTACGGCGGATACTGTTCGGACATAACCAGAACATTTTGGTTTGGCAAGAAGCCTTCCTCGGACTTCGTGAAAATTTTTGATTTGGTAAAAGCGGCGCATGACGAGGCGTTAAAATACGTTAAAGCGGGCGCGGCGGCGAAAGCGGCGCACAACCGCGTATGCGAGTTTTTTGACGAGAACGGCAAACTCGCCAAGTATTTTATACACGGGTTGGGACATAGTTTGGGTACGGCGATACACGAAACTCCGTACCTTAATTCCCGCAGCTCGAGCACGCTTAAGGCGGGCAATATCGTAACGGTGGAGCCGGGGTTGTATTTTGAGGGCAAATTCGGCATACGGTACGAAAATACGGTTCTCATAACGGATAAATCCGTTAAAATTTTAACTAAGTAATAAGGAGCATTTATGATAGGAACACCAGACTTTAAAGAGGGCTTGATATTTGAGAACGAAAACGGCGAACTTGTCGAGATTATCGAATATCAGCACCACCGCAAATCTCAGGCAAGGGCCGTGGTTCGCGTAAAACTCAGAAATTTAAATACCGGTTCCGTGATAGAAACGGCCTATAGACCGGAAGATAAATTTAAGGAAGTAGACATAGAGAAGCGTCCTCACAATTATTTGTACACCGAAGGCGATATGATTTATTTTATGGACGCGGAAACATATGAGCAAATCGCGATACCGGCCGAGAAGATGGGCCATCAGCGCCATTATTTGACGGATAATATGGCCGCGACGGGTTTGTTTATCAACGGGAAACTTTTCACTATGGAGTTGCCTATAAAGATAGATATGAAAGTAGTTTCGACGGTACCCGGCGTTAAGGGCGATACGGTATCTAATTTGACCAAACCGGCGACTTTGGAATCGGGCTTGGAAATAAAAGTGCCGCTTTTCATCAATGAAGGCGACAAAATCCGCATAGATACCCGCACGGACACGTATGTTGAGAGGGTAAACGAGTAAATGTCTTTTGCAAAGCGCATAGCCGCATTGGCGGCATTTGCGAGTATGGCTTGTGCGGCTGGCGCTTTGGAGATATCCGGCTTTAGGGCGTATGAAGACGGCAGTGCGGAAGCGGAATTTTGCGGAAAGTTTAAAGTGGAGAATATTTCGCTAAAGTCTTCTTCCGAGGGCGGCGGGGTTGAAATGCCGCTTGACTGGGGCGGATATGAGAATTTGATTTTGACTTCTCCCGTTTTGGAGGGGGAAATCAAGAATTGTCTGCTCGGCAAATGCGGGGCTGCACCGCGCAAGTGCGAGCCTAAAGCGGAAATAATTTTCAGCAGGAAAGTAAACGAGCGGACCGTTTTGCTCAAAGCTAATTTTGACGGCGAATTGACGGCGGTATTCTTTTTGGGCGCATACAAGCGTTTGGGCAAGAGGTATTATAGGCTAAGCGGCGCGGCGGATTTTGAATTTACGGATAAAAAATATCGCAAAAGTTTCAGGGAATTTGTTATAAAGGAAGTAAAGAATTTATTATGAGATGTGTAAATCTTAGCCGCGGAGGTGCGGTAATAGCCGATAAGCTGGAGATGAAGGCCAGTTTTTTCGGGCGGCTTATCGGTCTTTTGAGCAGGAGCGGCCTAAAAGACGGCGAGGGAATAATTTTAAACCCATGCGGTCAGATACACACGTTTTTTATGCGTTTTAGTATAGACGCGGTTTTTTTGAGCAGGGATTTGGAAGTTATATCCGTAATAGAGGATATGAAGCCTTGGCGGGTAAGCCCCATGTATTTCAAGGCGAAATACACTTTGGAAGTGCGTGGCGGATATTTAAAAGGCGGGGTAAAAGCGGGCGACAAGCTGGCTTTTGAAAATTAAATTTCGGGAGAATGTAAGATGAGAAGAGCGGTTTGTATATTGTTTTTGGCTTTTGCGGCGGCAATGCCGTTGAAGGCTTCGGACTATAAATTCGATAATTTCTCGGCGAATGTTACCGCGGAGAATTTGGAAGCGTTTACCAAAGATATGGGCGGTCTTTTGGGGTCGGGTACGTATAGTACTGGGCGCATATTGGGCTGGGGCGGATTTTTGCTTTCGGCTCGCGCGGCGGTAATGCCCGAGCCCAGCGAGGACAATACCGCTTTGGGGCCCGATCCGGAAGTTATGTATATGCCTTGGATACAAGGCGAAATCGGGCTTCCGTTCCGTTTGGACGGTTTTATCAGGGCAACGTCTTGGGACGGTCTTACCTTGGCGGGCGGCGGTTTAAAATGGGGTATAACGCGCCCGGTGGACACTTTGTACAGCTTTCAGACGATGATAACGGTTATGGCGCAGTCCGGGGTTCACAAGGATTTTTCTATTACGCATTATAACGCCAACTTGGTAATATCGTTTAAGATGCCGGTAGTTACGCCCTATATAGGCGGCGGGGTGGATTATACCAAACTTACGGTGGAAGGGGCAGATAACGCCGCTTTAATCGGTATGAGGGAGTATACGACCACGCCCAGGGCGAGTGCCGGTTTGAACTTCAAGCTGCCGGCGTATATAGATTTGAGCGTTGCGGCGAACTATGCCAATTACGGTTTTGGCGGAGAGGCTTCCTTGGGCGTAAGATTTTAATTGAAAACTGTTTTAACGGAAGGTAAGACTTCCCGGCAATTTTTAGATATATCCCGCGTATAGTGCGCGGGATATTTTTATGCCGTAAAATTTTATCTCTATTAAGAAATAAGAGCGAAGAAATTGTTTTTTCAGCCGTAGCGGGAAGGTA
The DNA here is from genome assembly GCA_949291515.1 of uncultured bacterium. Classification (GTDB taxonomy): domain Bacteria; phylum Elusimicrobiota; class Elusimicrobia; order Elusimicrobiales; family Elusimicrobiaceae; genus Proelusimicrobium. The sequence continues at coordinate 19,345 of CASEVY010000002.1, forward strand.
TTTGTAAGGAACGCTGGCGCAAAGTAAAGTTGTAAGTGAAAGTTAAACTAAAAGAAGAAAAAACGCTTGACTGTTTTTTTTTTTGATAAATTTTCTCCATAACCAGCCTCTCAGCTCTTCTGCTTCTTTTATATCTGTTTTTTAGGGGCTTTTAATGTTAAAAGGAGAAAATATGTTGAAAAAAAAGGTTATAAAGTTGCTTTCTATGATATTTTTTTGTTTTTTCGCCGGATTTTCGAATGGCGAAACATGCTCCTCGGTAGGGCAAATACAATATAAAGTAAACGGCACGTGCGGTACTTCAAGCAGAAGTTGTTGTTCTACTGGAGAATGGTCGGAATGGGATAAAGAATGTCCTTCGTGCACTTCCGAGGAATGTTGGGACGGAAACAGCTGTGAGGCTGCTCCTGAGGATAAAGGGAAAACTGTAACAGAGGATTGTGCCGTATTTGGCATAAGTTATACTTGCGATATTGGGGTCGGTTGGGAGCGGAAAAGAACATATTTGTATTCTGTTACGTCTGAAAATTCCTGTTGGGACGGCAATTCCTGCGTGGCGAAACCTTCGGAATGTGGACAAACCAGTTCCAATTATTCAAATTGCCAAATATATACTACTATCTGTACTTGTGTCGCAAGAAGCGGCTGGACGACTTCCAAAACATTAACCAAATGCAATGCGTCCGACCTCATTCCTAGAGGCGGGAAGTGTGTGCATCCGGGTGGACAATATCTTTGGGTTCCAGGCGAAAGCAATCCTTCCGTCAGCGGAAATACCTGTTCGTTTAGTGCTTCACGCATAAAGAGTTGCGGAAGTTTTAATTATGCGATTTCCGGTGCGGGAAGTTCAAACTCCTGTGTGATAAAGAACTATCCGCGTTCTGGATATAATACCAGAATGGGCCGAAGCTCCGGATATTAAATTATTGGCATCGTAAGATGCGCTCTCAAACTAACCGCCCCGCCGCTTTAGCGGCGGGGTTTTTTGCGGTAAATAATATTTTAATCGACTTGGGGCGGATAAAACCCTGTTGTAGCGCCTGATGTATGTGTAGAATTGGAAAAAGAGACCGCAGCGATATAGCGTATATATTCCCGCCGTTGCGTATTTCGCAGGGAATGCCGCCTCTGGATATGGCTTCTTTCTTGTCTATTTCTATGCAATTTATCGTACACGCTTTAACCCGTCTGCACGATAAAGAGTGATACTTCTTTCTTTTTACGTTGAAAGCTATCGTTTGCGCAAAAAGAGAACTCGGCAAAATCGAAATAATCAAGCAAGAATAAACAATTTTAGCAAGAGCTTATTGTTTTTTGCGATTACTTCAGCAAGTCCAGTTGGGAGTCAATCATTTCCTCGTAACTTTGGCGTTTTCTTACCACTTTATACTTCGCGCCGTCTACCAACACTTCCGCCGTAAGCGGCCTGAAGTTATACGTGCTTCCCATACTGCTGCCGTAGGCGCCAGCCCCCATTATCGCCACCAGTTCGCCGTGCTCGAGCTGGGGAAGTTCGCGGTTCTTGGCGAAGGTGTCTCCGCTTTCGCAGATCGGGCCGACGACGTCATACTTCTTCATAACTCTGTTGTTCCAGTCGCGAACGGGCAAAATCTCGTGCCAGGCGCTGTATAAGGCGGGGCGCATAAAATCGTTCATTCCGGCATCTATTATCAAAAAGTCCTTGCGGCCGCTTTTCTTGTTGTAGAGTACGCTTGATACCAAAATGCCGGCATTGGCCACTATTTTGCGGCCCGGCTCCATAATGATATGCTTCTTTAGAGGCGTAAGATATTTGTCGACCAGCTTGGCGAAGGCTTCCGTCTTTACGGGCTTTTCCACTTTATATTTGTATACGACGCCCAAGCCGCCGCCTATGTCGATATTTTCTATTACGATATCGTTCTTTTCCAGTTCCTTTACCATTTTGACGAGCTTTTTAAACGTTTCCTCAAAAGGTTTCAAATCCAGTATTTGCGAGCCTATATGCACCGCTATGCCTTTTATGCGCACCCCGCTCATATTGGAGGCTTTCTTATACAGTTCCAAAGCGTCCGGCCATAAAATGCCGAATTTGTCGGTAACGCGCGCGGTGGTTATTTTATCGTGGCTGTGTGCGTCTACGCCGGGGTTTACCCTTATGGCGATATTGGCGCGTGTGCATAGTCTTATCGCAGTTTGGTTGACGGCTTCAAGCTCCTCGGCCGATTCTATATTGATTTGTTTTATCTCGTTTTGTATGGCGAGGCTGATATCTTTTTCCGTCTTGCCTACGCCAGAGTAAACTATTTTGCCGCCGGGTATCCCGCATTTTAGGGCCAGAAACAGTTCCCCGCCGCTTACCACGTCGGCGCCCGCGCCGCAGGCGGCCAAAGTCTTCACTACGGCTATATTGGAGTTGGCTTTTATGGCATAGCATATCGTCGCTTTGGGAAATACTTTTCTGAACTTCTCGAAGTTCTCTTTCAAAGCCCTCTTGCTGTAACAAAAGAACGGCGTGGGAACTTTCTTTGATATTTCCCTTATGCTTACGTCTTCCATATACAAAAATCTTTCTTCATAATTGAATGCCATAAAAAACTCCTTTACATCTTAAAGTCTTCGCCCAGATAAAATTTGCGCGCGTTTGCGTCGTTGAGCAGGGTGTTCTGATCGCCTTCCACCAATATTTTGCCGTCGTATATAAGGTAAGCCCTTTCCGTAAGAGGCAAAGTTTCCCTTACGTTATGGTCGGTAATCAAAACGCCGATGCCTTTGTCTTTCAGCTTGAAAATCATCTGCCGTAGTTCCGATACGGTAATCGGGTCTATTCCTACGAAAGGCTCGTCAAGCAGAATAATTTTCGGGTTGCTTATCATACAGCGGGCGATTTCCATTCTTCGTTTTTCGCCGCCCGAAAGTGTCCACGCTTTTTGTTTGGCCAGCCTTGTGAGGCCGAATTCTTCCAACAGTTGGGCCACTTTCTCTTTGCGTTTGTTTTTGTCTGGCTCAATGCGTTCCAAAATGGCGAGCAGATTATTCTCCACGGTAAGGCCGCGGAAGATAGTAGGCTCCTGCGCGAGATATCCCAAACCGTGGCGCGCCCTTTCATACATCGGCAGGGGGGTAACGTCTTCCCCGTCGATAAACACTTTGCCCGAAGTCGGCTTGATAAACCCGACCAGCATATAAAAACTTGTCGTTTTGCCCGCGCCGTTGGGGCCCAAAAGCCCCACAATCTCGCCCGAACGGACGTATATGTCCACGCCTTTGACGACGCGTCTTTCCTTATATACTTTTTCTATATTAGAAGATCTGAGCTCCATCTTTCTGTCCTTGCGTATATTTTGATATATCCTCCGCGGGCACCAGCCAGCCCGTAACCCGCCCCGAGGCTGTATATATCCCATTTTTGTTGTCGGCGGTTATTTGATCGCCCTGTAAAGCGTAATCGCCGTCATCGTTATAGCCGAAGAGTACTGGCCTGTTTTCCGACGCGGTAAAAAGGCCGCTTTGCGTATTGTAGGCCATTTTGCCCGAGTAAAGAGTATTGTTCATATCGTTAAGTTCGCAGTCGCCTTCGGCTTCAAAAACGGTAAACTTGCCGCCGAAATTGATTTTGTCGGCATAAAGATTGAAGATATTGTTCAGGCTTGTAAAAGAAGCGTGCGCCTGACTGCTCTTGGAGCCCTGCGCATAACCGTAATCTTTTTTCGCGTTGAAATATACTTTATTTGCCGTAAGCGATATTTCCTCTCCGTCCTGCTTCCTTGAGGCCTGTACATTTCCGCTTATCGTGTAGGCGTTGAGTTTCCTTTGCGAAAGCGCCCTGTCGGCCGATATTTTGTAAGTTTCGTTTTCGTATCGGACATTGCCGATAAATTCCTCTTCCGCCTTATCTTTCCTTATTATCCAGCTGTCGCTTTGTACAAGCCCGCCCAAAAGGGCCGATAGTTCCGCGTCGTCGCTGTCGGCGCTTTGCGCGGAAAGGAACGCGGGCATAAGTGCGAAAACAAGGGGGATAATAAATGATTTAAATTTCATAAAGCCACCTCGCCTTTATCAAAATCCCTCAGTTCTTTGGGCAGCTGCGTAACCTGTTTGTAGAGTTGTATTTCCGAAAAATCGGCATTGGCCTGCAAAGCTGCTCCTTTTACCGTTACTCCGCCTCGCTTTAACGTTACGGGTTTGTCCGTCCAGACCTTTCTGGTCTTTGTGTCATAATACATTTTTGAGGTTTTTATCGTCGCGCCTTCGCTTAAAGATACGCCAGTTACGCCGCCGCTTAAAGTTATAAGATTTTTTTCGAACTCGTAATATCCTTTATCCGCTTTTATGGAGGAATCCTCTTTCCCTTCAGTTTTGTTTATCAGCTTCGGCTCCGTCATAACCACTTTCTGTTCTTCGTCGTAATAGTCGGCCGCTTTCGTTGTTAGAAGCCACTTGCTTTGCCCCATTTCCGATTCCGATATTATAACGTCTTCGGCTCGCTGTGTCGGCCCGTTTTTGGCATTGTCTTTGCCTTTTTGGCCGCAACCCGCCATACCCGCCGCCAAAAGCGAGATCAAAAAAATTATTTTTAGACTTCTTGCCGCTTCCATCTTATTTCTTGTCTATAAGAGCTATGAACTCTATAAGATTATCCTTATCCAAAAATCCAATTACCTTGCCCTTCTCGTTCGTTACGGGCGCATTGTCTATCTTTTTATCGTTGATTATTTTCGCCGCTTCGACCGCCGGCGTTCCCGGTTTGAAAGCGAAGGGGGAAACAGTCATAACCTCGGTTATCTTAAGTTTTAAAATATCCTGCTTCTTTTGTAAGGCGCGCCTTAAATCTCCGTCGGTAAAATAGCCTTTGAGTCTGCCGTTTTTATCTACGACGCTGGCCGCGCCCGATTTGTTTTTTGTCATAACCAAAAGCGTATCCTGGACGGTGGCGGTTAAGGGTACGGTCGGGTTTTTATCCGTAAACATAATGTCTTTTACGGTATATGTCAGCAGTTTGCCCAAGGAGCCGCCGGGGTGAAACATCGCAAAGTCCTTCTTCTCAAAGTGTTTTATCTTCATTAAAGCTATCGCCAAAGCGTCGCCGCAGGCCAGCATAGCCGTAGTAGAGGCGGTCGGCGCCAAATTGTAGGGGCAGGCTTCCCGTTCCACCACCACGTGTATATGCAGATCTGACATCAGGGCCAAATTGGATTTGGGATTGCCCGTCATTGATATTATTTTCACTTTCTCTTTTTTAAGGGGCAATAAAATTTTGCTGATTTCTTCCGTCTGGCCCGAAAACGACAATGCCAATACCAAGTCTTCCTTGGTAATCATACCCAAATCGCCGTGCAGCGCTTCAGTAGGGTGTACGAAAAACGACGGCGTACCCGTAGACGCCAAAGTAGCCGCTATTTTGCGCCCGATATGCCCGCTTTTGCCTATCCCTATAAGCACCAAACGGCCTTTGCAGGCCGCTATCGTTCTTACCGCTTTGACGAAGTTGGCGTCAAAAGCCGCGCCCGTAGTTTTAAGGGCGTGTTCTTCTATTTCGAAAACTTTTTTGGCAATTGAAATTATGTCTTTATCGGTATACTTTTTCATTTCAGCCATGGGGTAATCTCCGCTGGTATGTTCCTTTTGTGATACGGTCTGTCGAGCGTATTGGCGAAGTATATAACCGCCGTAAATAATACCGCCGTCAGGCAGTATATGACGCCCAATAGTTTTAAAGTCTTTATCAGTACGGCTTTAAATTTTACTTCTTCAGGCATTTTTTTACCGCTTTGTCTATAATTTTTGTCTCGTTAATCATAACGAGCGTTTCCTTCATATCAAGCGAGTTCGCGCTGTCGGATAGGGCTTTGGGCGGATTGGGGTGCGCCTCAAAGAATATGCCCGCTATCCCCACCGCGGCCGCGCTTCTTGCCAGAGCGAAAGCCACGCTCTTATCCCCGCCGGTGCCGCAGGCCAGCGCGCCCGGCTTTTGCAAAGAGTGCGTCAAATCGAAAATGACGGGGTATCCGCTTCGCTTCATAATTTCCAGCGAGCGCATATCGACAATCAAATCCCCGTATCCGAAGCTCGCCCCGCGCTCGGTAAGCATAATCTTTTTATTGCCCGTACTTTCTATTTTCTTTATGATATTGCCCACGCTTGAGGGTGAAAGGAACTGCCCTTTCTTTACGTTAACCGCTTTGCCCGTTTCGCCCGCCGCAATCAGCAAATCCGTCTGGCGGCATAGGAAAGCCGGTATTTGCAGAATATCCGCCACTTTGGCCGCTTTCTCGGCCTGCCAAGGCTCGTGTATGTCGGTCAGGACGGGTACTTTAAGCAAGGCTTTGGCTTTTGCCAAAATGCGCAGGCCTTCGTCTATGCCCGGCCCGCGGTAAGCGGTTATGGACGTTCTGTTGGCTTTGTCGAAAGACGCTTTTAATATAAATTTTACGCCCGCTTTATCGGCCGCCGCTTTTATCTTTTTGGCGGCGTCGATATAGAGCTTTTCGCCCTCAATCACGCACGGCCCGCCTATATAGACCAACGGGCCCTCGTTTGAAATCTTTATGGGACCTATAGATATATTCATACTAATTAACATATTAGCATATTTTTTTATGCCGTTTTACGAGAGAATTCCCCGCCGGTCCGCCCGTTTAAAAACGGGCCGCGTATTTTAAAATTTCTTTCTGCGGAAAAAGAAGTTTTGTTTATGTTTGGCGAAATACTTATTTAATAAGTAAGAGGCCAGCAATACCGACATAAAATCCGCCGTAGGCGGCGCGTAGAATACTCCGTCCAGCCCGAAGAACAGCGGCAGTATCATAACCATCGGCAGCAATAGGAGAACCTGCCTGGACAAACTCAATATACCCGCCTTCAGCGGTTTGTTTATCGCCTGGAAGAAACTCGTCGCCAAAATGGGTATCGAGGTTAAAGGCAACATAAGGTGGAAAATCCTCAGCGCTTTGGCCGAAAGATCTATCAAGTTCTGGTCGGTGCTGTTAAACATTGATACTATTTGCCTTGCGAAAATCTGTATTAAAATAAAGCCGGTTACGCTTATAACGGAGCCCCATCTTATGGCCATTTTAAGAGTTTGTATGGAGGTTGCGTATTTCTTCGCACCGTAGTTGTAGCCTATAAGCGGCTGAGCGCCTTGGCTGATGCCTATAAGCGGCATAATGACTATCGTGTTTACCGCTATTACTATGCCCATAGCCGATACCGCGATGTTCCCGCCGTATTTGATAAGCGCGTGGTTAAGTATGATGTTTAACGTCCCGCTGGCTATTTGGAACACGAATTGCGCCAAACCTACTACGACGCTGTCTTTGAAAATGTCAAAGCGCGCGTTAAGATATTTCCACGATATTTTATAAGTCGCGCGTTTGCCCGTGAAAAACGCCATTATCCATATAAACGATACTATCTGCCCTATTACCACCGCCCAGGCCGCGCCTTTCATTCCCCAGCCGAACTTAAAAATGAACAAAGGCGCGAAAATTATGTTTATGCACGCGCCTATTATTTGCGTCGCCATAGCGGTTTTCGGGTGGCCGCTGGATCTTATAAAGTTATTCAAACCCAAGCCTATTATGAAGAAAAAGTAACCGAAAAGTATCGGACGGGCGTATGCCAAGGCGTAAGGCATAATTTCTGGCGTGGCGCCCATAAAAGCCAGTATTTCGTCCAAGAAAAGGTAAGATACGGTTACTTCTATGGCGGCTATTATGGCCAAATATACAAAAGCGTTGCATAAGATGAGCTGGGCTTCCTCGTCGCGTTTTTCGCCCAGGCGTATGGAAAATAAAGCATTGCTTCCCACGCCGATAAGCATACTGAACGCTATGAATATAAGCCCCATCGGGAACAATATGCTTATGCCGGCTATACCCAAAGAGCCGACTTGATTGCCTATAAATATCCTGGACGCGATATTATACAATGCGTTCACGAACATTCCCGCTACCGCGGGCGCGGAGAATTTTATAAGCAGCTGTCCGAGTTTCCGCGCTTTAAAAGGATTTTTATAAACCGTTTCCATTTATATATATTCTATCAAATTATAAGGGAGTAGTTTTCCACCGCCGATTGTGCGGAAAATAGGCGGCGGAATGGCTTGTTTTGGAAAACGATAAAAAACCTCGGCTTTTTAAACCGAGGTTTTTAAATGTTTAAGGCCTTAGAATTAGAAATAAGTCATATTAAAAAAACTTTCGACTTTTTTCGCTTCCATTTCTTTAGCCATAGCGTCGTCCAGAACGGACACCGGCACGCGCCCTATCGAGAGTAATTTCTCGTGATAATCGGCAAGGGAAAGTTCCTTGTTTATTTTCTTGGAATACTTGCTCTTTAAAGCGTCGAATTCCTGCGCGCCTATTACGTATGCTACGGCGTCCAGCGGATTAAGCGCCAAATAGTCTATATTGGCTTCGGCGTCTTCCTTCTTAAGACCGTTTTCCACCAAATAATCTACGGTTTGGGTATAATTTGTAGCCATGGTCTGCATATTATATTCGGCTACGGCCAATAAGGCTTTGGTGTAATTGAACCAAGCCAAATTCATTTTATCTTCCTGCGAGGAGAAATATTCCGTCGTCGCGGCAAGATTCAACGCGTATTTTACCCAGCCGTTGATGAAGAACGGGTCGTTGGAAAGTTTCCTTAGCACGCGGCCTTCTTCCGTCGAAATGGAATACATAAGGTTTTTGCCCGGCGTGATATATTCCAACACGTCCATTTTTATAAGGCCGTAGTTAAAGCGGGCGGCCAGCAATTCTTTGTCTGTCGCTTTCGGCATCGTTACCAAAATATCGCCCATCTGCTTATTGAGCAGCGGGAAGGGCGGCAGATAAGAAATGGGGGTAAGTTTGTTTGCCAAATATTTCGGCGCGGGCGCGATTACAACTTGCAGAGCGCCGGCCGGGAACATTTTTTTGTCGGCAAAGAATACCGTCGCTTTTTTGAAGGTGTCGGCATAAGAATCCAACAATTTCTTCGCGCCGGGATTGGCCGTATAGGTCGAAACGGCTTTATAGTAGTCTTGCGGGAAAATGGTTATCAAGCCTTTTTTATCTGTCCTGTCGGCTTTTTCCTCTTCGGTTAAAGTCGGCTCGATTACCGGGGTAATGGCTCTGATAAGTTCCTTTTTGCTGTTTTCAAGTTCTTTATCCAGAGCTTTTTTGAGCTTGGAGAAAGCCATTTCCTGCTGATATACGTCATTAAAGAGTTTTTCGTAGTTTTCTTCGCCGAGCCTGAAATCGACATATTCTTTCTTAAGCATTATGTCTTTTAAGAAATCGGCGTAATTTTTTAGAGCGGTCTGCGCCGCGGCGCAGGCTTTTTTCGCTTGATCCTTATTGTATTCGTCGGAGCTGATTTTGGTCAGCATAAAGTTTACGTTGTTGAAAGAAGAGTATGCAAGCTGCGCTTTTTCTATGGCCAGCCTCAAGAACAAATCCGGGGGGTTGTCGATATTGAGTTTGCCTTGCTCCAATATTTGCGGCAGGGTCTGAACTCTTTTTAAAGCGTCGCGCTGTCTGTCTGCGGCGGAGGCGTAATTTTTAAGCAGAATATCGTAGATGGCGTCTACCGCCTGCAGATACCAAAGCGGATTTTTGGAAAGTTCGCTTTCGTTCTCTATGGCGAAGAGCTTTTCCCCTATAAGTTCCTTAAGTATATAATAGTCGACCTTGGTATAAGGCGAAAGCGTTTTGGGATTTATTTTATCCAAAGCGTCCTGTAAAGAAAGCAGCGTCTGCTTTCTGGCTACTTGGGCTTGTACGTCCCTGTCCTGCAGGTCGGAATGATAGCCCAAAGTTCCCGCGCGGGTAGCCTCTTCCTGATACATTGAACTTAAAATGGCGACATATTTATCGCCCAACTCCAACACTTTGTGATCCATCATCAAAATGTCGGTGTCGGTATCCCCTGAGTAGCTTTTCGCCTGCGCTTGCGACGTCAAAACCCCTGCGCCAAGCAGAAAAGCGACTGCCGTCAATATTAGTTTTCTCATTGAATAATCCTCTCCTTTATATAGAGTCAAAAATAAAAGTCATCAATAAAGATACTGCTATTGTATCACTTTTTTGGTATAATTTGTATATAGATTGCCGAAACGGTTTTTTCAACCGTAAGAGATTGACAAAATATTTGCAGGCTTTGGAAATATTTGTTATAATTTCTTCATAAGGGAAGGGCCATTAGCTCAGTTGGTAGAGCAGACGCCTCTTAAGCGTAAGGTCACAAGTTCGAGCCTTGTATGGCCCACTTCATTTTCAAATCAGTTAATACCATGGACGGATGGCGGAATTGGCAGACGCGTACGGCTTAGGACCGTATGGATTTTCCGTGAGGGTTCAAGTCCCTCTCCGTCCATAGTTTTTTTATATAGGAGAAATTATGTCCAGTTTTGCTGTAGCGCAGGATAACGAAGTCAAGACAAAAGAAATTTCAAAAAATGGCTGTACTGTAAATTTGGAAGTTACAGCGCAGGCCAGCTTGGTAAACAAATGTTTTCACAATGCTTTGCTGCAGGTCCAGGCGAAGGCTCAGATGCAGGGTTTTAGGGCCGGCAAAGTACCTTTGGATATAGTAAAGAAAAATTTTACCGCCCACATTATGGAACGCGCGGCCGATTTGGTTATAAGGAACGCTTCGGCCAAGGCTTTGGAGCAGGGCGCTCTTAAGGCCGTAATGGCGCCGGCGGTAACTAAGGCGGATTTCACTTCTTTGACGGAGAATAAACCGTTCTCTTTTGAGATGAGCGTAGATGTCGCCCCCGAGTTCCAAGTAAAGGGCTATAAAGGCATAGAAGTAACCAAGAAATCCGAAACAGTCACTGAAGAAGACGTAAACAAACACTTGGACGAAGTATTGGAACATAATTCCAGCTTGGAAACCGAAGGTGAAGGCGCGGCGGTAAGCGAAAGCAGCTACGTGGTGGTAAAATACAGCGGCAGCAAGGACGGCAAAGCCGATGCTAAATATTCCAGCGACGGCGAACTTGTTGATATGTCTGCGCCCCAAACTGTGGCGGGCCTGGCAGACGCCATTAAAGGCGCCAAGAAAGGCGAGAGCAGAACTTTCGACGCCAAAGTGGACGACGGGACCATCAATTTTACCGTACAGGTAGAAGAGATCAAAAAGAAGGTTAAACCCGAACTCAACGACGCTTTCGCGAAAGATATGGGCTTTGACAATGTCGAAAAACTTAAAGAGACGGTAAAAACTTCTATGGAGCGCGAAGCCAAAAGCGCGAGCGAACGCGACGTGGTGAAACAAATCGAAGACGCTTTGGTAAAGGAAAATAATTTTGATTTGCCTTCGGGGTTGGTGGAATATTACACGCAGATTTCGGTCGGCAACTTCATCAACAGAATGTTCGGCGGGAAGACGCCCGATCTTACTGAAGAGAACAAAAAGGCTTTTGCCGAGAGAATGCGCCCCGGCGTGGAAAGGGACTTGAGGATAGGCTATATCGTACACGCCATAGCGGAAGCTGAAAAACTTGAGGCTACGGAAGAAGATTGGAAAGCGGAACTGGACAAGGCATTGGCCTCCCAGCCCAAAGAGGAAAGCGGGATAAAGAAGTTCTTTAACGATCGCAAGGACGAAGTAATGGCGACGATAAACGAACGCAAAGTGTTCGATTTCCTCAAGAGCAACGCCAAGATGAAATAAACAAAGGCGGGATTTGACAAGGCGGGGCGGCTAATCCGCTCCGCTTTTTTTGTTGTTTTAAGTTATCCGTTTATACAAAATTTTAGAAATGTAAACAATAAAAAGGCATTTTGCTGTTTTGTCGTAGGCTTAAGCTACGTCGAAATCAAAAACAGCTTGACTGTTTTTTTTTTTTTGATAAAGTTTCCCTATAAATCGGTCTAAGAAGTATGAGATATCTTTTGTTTCGTCTTAGTTTTGTTTTGATAGGCCGATTGATTGCAAAGGGAGAAAATTATGCCAAAAAACAAAACGGTTGGGAAATTAATCTTTACGCTATTTGTTCTTTTTGCCGGAATAAGTTTGGGCTATGCGGAGAGCTGTTCGGTAAAAGGTCAGACTCAGTATAAATATACGGCAAACGGCTGTTCTTATATTACGCAGGTTAGAACCTGCTGTTCAAACGGTTCTTGGAGCGCATGGGATAAACCATGCCCTGTGGACGAGTGTAAGAACGGAAAAACAAAAGATTGCGGAAGCGGGGGCTGCGGTCAAAAGATTTGCAAAAACGGACGCTGGAGTGCATGCGAAACTAAACAAAATAGGTTGGGATCTACAGCATACTACCACGATACATATTGCACTACGGGCGGGCATAGTGTATGGTGCAGTGCTTATATCTGGAATGAAACGCTGAAATGCTGTGCCTTGAGCGTGCAAGGCTTCAATCCCTTGGTCTGGCAAGGCGGCACTCGACTGGATCCTTCCAAATGCGCTGATGGGTATTGCTGTTTAAAATCGGAATATATTTATCCAAACACCAATGTGGGACGTCTGGACTGGGGAGACGATGGTGCGGTTAAATATATAAAGTGAGTTTGAGGTTTAAAAACCTCTCAACTAACCGCCCCGCTTTAGTTAGTTCTAAAGCGGGGTTTTTGTAATATTTTATAACGGCTTAATTTGGTAAAATATATATATGATAGAAAGAACCAAAAGACTGGAAACTCTGTTTCTGGAAGAAATCAATACCATAATCAGCCGTATGATAGCCAGCGGCAGCTTCAGCGGGTTTATAACCGTTACTGGCGTAAGAATATCCAAGGATTTATCGACGGCGAAAGTGTTTTATTCCGTTTTCGGCAGCGACGAGGACAAAAAGAGGGCGGCGCATAATCTTTCCGCGCTTAGGGGGGAAATAGGCTCTTTGTTAAGAAAGAGAATCCATATCAAAAGGATACCTTCTTTCTCGTTCGAAATCGACGATACGCCCGAGCGCGCATCCAGAGTCGAAAAAATATTTTCCAAGATAGAGAAAGACCATGAGCAAGAAGGTTAATCCCGCGTTTAAAGCCATAGCCAAAGCCATAGCCAAGGGGCGGAAGTTCTTTGTCGCTGGTCATCAAAACCCGGACGGCGACAGCTTGGGCTCAACCTTGGCCGTATGCAGTTTTTTAAGGCGTATGGGCAAAGAGGTCTATCCCTTCAGCAATGACAGGCCCGGCGACGATTTGTTCTTTATGCCCGGCCTTGACGGCATAAATTTTTCCGTTTTGCCCGACGAGTTTGACTTCGATACGATGATTCTTTTGGAATGTTCCGACAAGAACCGCGGCGGCAATTTGGACCCGCTGTTTGACAGCGTCAAAACGGTGATAAATATAGACCATCACATTACTGGCGAGAATTACGGCACCATAAATTATATTAACTCGCAAGCGTCTTCTACGGCGGAAATCATTACCCAGCTTTTTGAATATATGAAGGCCGAAATAACCCCCGATGAAGCCACCTGCCTCTATACAGGCTTGGTAACGGATACGGGGCGTTTTCTGCATTCCAACACGACGGCGGAAAGTATGCGCGTCGGGGCGGTGCTTTTGTCGCGCGGCGCCGATATACAAAAGATAAACACGATAATATATAACACAAAACCTTATAAGGAACTGAAACTTCTCGGCCGCGCCTTGGAGAAACTAAACCTGTTAAACGGCAATACTTTGGCGGAAATCACTTTGACTTCCAAAGATTTCGAATTGCTTGGCGTCGATCCGCGCCATACGCAGGGGATAGTAAGCCAGCCGATAATGATACCATCGGTGGAAGTATCGGTATTGTTAAGGGAGGAGCCTGACAGAATAGCGGTAAACCTCCGTTCGAAAGGACGGGTTGACGTCAGCAAAGTGGCGGTGCTTTTCGGCGGCGGAGGACACGCGAGAGCGGCGGGCTTTAAGGTGGAAGGCGCGAAACTCGACGAGATAAAAAAACGTCTTATATCTTCCGTAACCAAGGAAATATCCAAACTGCAATGAGCGTAGATAGCGCAATACTTTTGGTAGACAAAGCCTCGGGGTGGACGTCTCACGACGTTATAGCCTACACGCGCGGCGTGCTTAAGATAAAGAAAATCGGGCACAGCGGCACTCTGGACCCTATGGCCAGCGGGCTTTTGATTTTGTTGCTCGGCAAGGCTACCAAATTGCAAAGCGAATATTTGGGCTTGCCCAAAAGATATGCGGGGCAAATTACTCTGGGTACTGAAACCGACACTTGGGACGCGGAAGGCAAAACGGTAAAGACGGCGCAAGTGCCTTCTTTCTGCAAAGAAGATTTGGATAAAGTTTTAAAGGAATTGACGGGCAAAATAAAACAGCCGATACCGTTTTACAGCGCCAAAAAAGTAAATGGACAGGCAATGTACAAAAAGGCGCGCATGGGCGAAAATATAGAGCGCGAAAACGAAGTTGAGATATATTCTTGGGATAAAGTCGCCGTTGACGGCGGAAAGATAGAATTTGAAGTCGCCTGTTCCAGTGGCACCTATATCCGTTCTTTGGCGGTTATGATAGGGCGGAGGTTGGGAACGGTCGGGCATTTGAGCGGGCTTAGAAGGCTTAGCATCGGCGATTTTGACGTCAAGGACGCTTTGGGCATAGAGAAAATAAAAACAATGCGGGCAGAGGAAATAGAAAAGTGGTTAAGAATTTTATAGCTATCGGCAGTTTTGACGGTGTTCATTTGGGGCACAGACATTTGTTTGGCGTGCTTAAGGATTTGGCGGCGGAACACAAAATGAAACCGCTTTTGCTGGTTTTCAATATTCCGCCGAAAGTAGTTATGGACGCTTCGCACGGCGTGCTTACCACTCCGGCCGAAAAGAAAGCCCTGCTTAAGAAAAGCGGAATGACGCGCGTGGAATTTTTGGATTTTAAAAAAATTAAGGACTTGAGCAAAGAACGCTTTTTTGAAATTCTGCTTAAGAAGTACAATATGGGCGGGATTTTATGCGGGAAAGATTTCGCTTTCGGCAAGGAGCGCGGCGGCAAAATAGATTTCATCAAGCAAGCGTGCCGGGATAACGGCGTGATATTTGAAAGCTGTTCATTTTTGGAAACGGGCGGGGAGAAAGTATCTTCCTCTTTGATAAGGCGGGCACTTAAAGCCGGCGATATAGAAGCCGTAAACGAAATGCTCGGCTCCCGATATGAGGTTAGCGGCAAGATAGTGAAGGGCAGGCAGATGGGGCGCAAGATAGGTTTTCCTACGGCGAATATAGATTTTGATCCGCTTAAGATATTGCCGCGCGGCGTTTACGCGGTAAAGGCGAAACTGGGGCGCAAGGAATATAACGGCGTTTGCAATATAGGGTGCAGACCGACGGTGGAAGAAGGCGGCTTGCCCACTTGCGAGGTGCATATCTTGGATTTTAACCGCGACATATACGGGCGGGAATTGACGGCGGAATTTGTGGCCAAGATAAGGCCGGAGCGGAAGTTTGGTACGCTTGGCGAACTTACTCAGCAAATAAACAGGGATTCTATTTTGGCTTACAAATTGCTTAAACATCTGTAATTTGGCCGGCAGGCGTATGCGGCAGTGGCGGCGTGTCAATTTTTCGGAGGAAATCTTTACAAGATTTTTAGTATTTGTTATAATAAATAAGACGTCACCGTAGCTCAGCTGGTTAGAGCGGGCGTTTCATAAGCGCCAGGTCGGTGGTTCAAGCCCACCCGGTGACACCATTTTTAATATTACCCGCCTAAAGGCGGGTTTTTTATTGGGGAAACAGGCGTTTTTGCGGGCTTGCCCCGCTTTATCGTTTAGCGCTCAAGGCGAGATACGGGCGCGGAGGGAAGGAAATATCCGTCCGTCGGCAATGTAAAATAAAAAATATTGACAAAATACTCATACATAGTTAAAATCTTAATATGGAAAAGATAATAAAATCATTTAAGGCTTCCTTTAGGAAAGGCATAATTTTCGGTCTGTTGGACATAGTGTTCAGGCTGGCGGCTTTGTTTATATGGTTCGCCACGGTAAAACTTTTATGCGTTTTTGTTTATGAGGCGCTTTTCCAGGAGCCGCTGTTTTCCGAAACGATATGGTGGTGCGTCTATTCTTTCCTGATGTTTATCACCGTTACGGCTTTGGCCTACGAGGCCGTTTGGGACAGAGAGTAAAATTTTGAATATATAAAACCCTCGGCAAAACTAAGCCGAGGGTTTTTTGTATGTTGTGAAAACCCCCAGCTAGGCTGGGGGGCGGTAAAGGTTTTACCGTTGCCCAAAATAGAAAAACTCCTTTTGTTATAATAAATTGCCTGTGCTAGCAGGCAATCCGATAAAACGGGCCTATGCCCGTTGCTTTTTGTTTTTGCTTAAAGAAAGAAAATCTTCGCGCAGGCGGGATAATTCTTTAGCGCGGAAGAATAACAAACCCCGCGCTTTAAGCGCGGGGCTTGTTGTTTTTTTATAGAGTAAGAATTTAGCTTTCTTTTATGATGGAAGCCATAATCTCGTTTTTCTGGATATGGTTGGTGCCTTCGTAAATTTGGGTTACTTTGGCGTCGCGGGCGAATTTTTCCAGCGGGAAATCGCGCGTATAGGCTATGCCTCCGCAAAGGTTTATGCAGCGGTCGGCCACTTGCATTGCGGTATCGGAGCAGAATAATTTAGCCATAGCGCTGTACTTTGTCCAGCGCGGTCCTTTAAGGTTTTTAAGCTCGTCGTGTACGGTGGTATTGTTCTTTAAGGCGTTGGCGGAAGCGGCCAAAAAGTCCTTATCCATTAAAGAGGTTATCTTGTAGACCAGAGCCCTGCCCGCCTCGACTTTCGCGGTAAGCTCGGCCAGTTCGTGGCCGATGCTTTGAAAGGATATTACGGGTTGGTCAAATTGCTTTCTTATTTTCAAATATTTTACCGCTTCGGCCAAAGCGCCTTGCGCCAGCCCCAAAGCCTGGGCCGCGATGCCGGGGCGGGAATAGTCAAATGTTTCCTGCACGATAAACAGTCCTTTCCCTTCGCCGCCAAGCAGGTTGGCCGCGGGTACTTTGCAATCTCTGAAAAGCAAGTCGTAGGTGGGGTTTGTCCTAAGCCCCATTTTGCGTTCTTTCTTGCCGAAGGTAAAGCCAGGCGTTCCCTTTTCCACCACGATAAGCGATATGCCTCTTGCGCCTCTGGACGGGTTGGTCGATACGGCGACGGTATAGAAATCGGCGGCTTCGCCCGTGGATATATAATGTTTTGATCCGTTTAAAATATAGTAGTCGCCTTCTTTGACGGCGGTGGTTTTTATTGCGGTCGCGTCGGAGCCGGCCTGCGCCTCGGATAGCGCGAAAGTCCACAGCTTTTTGCCAGAAGCCAAATCGGGCAGCCATTTGGCCCTTTGTTCGGGCGTCGCCCAGAAGAACATCGGCATTCCGCCCAAAGCGCTTGTCCCGGCGGGCAAAGCCAAGCCCATACATACCTTTGAAAGCTCCTCCAATACCAAAGCCAAAGCGTTTACGCCCAAGCCTTCCCCGCCGTATTCCTTGGGCAGCCAAAGCCCAAACAGTTTTTGCGCCGCCATTGCTTCTGCGGCTTCGGGGCAGAATTCTTCCTTTTCGTCATATTTTGCTCTGAGCGGTTTAAATACTTCCAAAGCGATTTTTTTTGCTCTTTCCACGGCCTCGCGTTCGGCTTCGTTATTGAAATAATTCATCTTCGTCCTCCTAAATTAAGGTAAAGTTCGCGCTGTCGGTTAATCATATTTTTTATGTCAAAATCTTCCAAATCTTCTTCCTTGAAGGAAAAATCTTTTCTCTTTAGTGCTTTTAGGTGCCCCTGCGCCAAGGCTTTATAATCGCCGCGCTTTATTAAAAAACCGTTTTGCCCGTCTTTAAGTATTTCCTTAACCCCGCCGCTGTCATAGCATACGGCCGGTACGTTCATAAACAGGGCTTCGGCCAAGGCCATCGGCAAGCCTTCCCATAAAGAGCTGAGCGAGAAAACTTCCGCCGCGGCCAGCAATTCGGGAATATCCTTGCGGTGCCCCAAAAGTTTAAAATTATTCTTAAGTTTATATCTCGCGATAAGTTTTGCGGCCGCTTTCTTTAAAGGGCCCGTACCAGTATAGAGATATACGCAGCGCGGCTCCTTGCGGCATACTATCGCCGCGGCGCGTATCATATCCAAGGGGTTTTTCTGAGGTTTTAAATTCGCCGTGCTGAGTATTATTCTGGCATTGGGTTTGAGGCCCAGTTCTCTAAACTTAGCTTCTTTGTCGAGATCCTTAAAGTCCGCGCGCCGTTTGACTTCCACACCCGCCCTTATAAGACGGCATTTTGACGCTTTCGCTATTTTAAGCCTTAGGGCGTTGTCCATATCTTCCCGCGATACGAAGATAAGGCAATCGGTTAACTCCGCCAACAGCTTTTCCGCCAAAATATAAAAATATTTTTGCGTAGGTTTCTGCCCTTCATAAAAGGAAAAGCCGTGCACGGTATGTATTATTTTAGGCCTTTTGATTAAAGAAGCCGCGGCCAGCCTGCCCAAGATGCCCGCCTTTGAAGAATTGGTGTGCACAATATCGGGCCTTATGTTGGCAAGCCTTTTGCGTATTTGGAAAAACGCTTTTATGTCCTTTAGCAGCGATATCTCCCGCACCATATCTGGTATGAAGAAAAGCGATTTAATGTTCTTCTTGGCGGTTTTATCCAAAAATCCGCCCTTGCCGCATAAAAGATAAGTTTTTAAGGGCGGGCGGTTGAGATTTCTTACGCTGTAAAGTACGCTTTTTTGCGCGCCGCCCAACTCCAGCTTCGTTATTATAAAAGCGATTTTCTTATTTGCCATTTTTCCGTTATTTCCAAGTCGGGATAATAATATTTTATGATTTCGTCAGCGGTTTTGCCGTCCCGCGCCATACCGAAGGCGCCGTCTATGCAAAGGCCTTTGCCCGCGCCGCTGTCGCTGCCGAGTACGAGAATGTCTTTCTTAAAGGGCACAAAGGTAAAGAACGGCGATCTTAGCGTGCCCGCGGCTATGATGAAATTGGCCTCGCCGAAATCCACCTCTACGCTCTTTTTCGTCCCGACGAAACGCATTGTTTTTATTCTGCCGTAAGGCGTCGTTTGGGCGGGCTCGAAGTATTTTAGGGAGCCGACGTCGTATTTTTGTTTAAGGCGCGCCTCTATTTCTTTAAACGGGAACAGATATATCCATTTTACCGAGGACCATAAAGTAGGATCCTGCGGGGCGGAATAAAGGTCTTTGGGCGGATTTGAGAGCATATACTTAAACAAATTAACGGGCGAGAAATTGTAATTCCTATCCTCTTGAGTGTTCTTTGTCCCGTTTTCGCTCGACCAAGAGCAGGATTTGTATATTTCCGCCTGCGCCAAGAGTGGAAGATCGCCTTCTTTGGCGGGTTCGGCCAATACTTGGTTTTCCGTATTTTTGGCCGCGTCTCTTACGTAGCGCGATTCCATATTCACGCCGCCGTAATTTACGCGGGGCGAATTGTCGGGTATATCAAAAAGTTCGTCGCCGCCCTCTGACAAATGCCAAACCAAAGCCGTTCTTAAAGCCAAGGCCGAAGCCTCCAGCGCGGCGGGTGTTTTTATGCCGCGCGTCATCGACATAAGCAAAGCCGGCATTACGTCTTCCAAGGAAGTGTAGTTGACCAGTATCATTCCGTCGTTAACCGGTATTACCAGCAAACTGCCTTTAAGTTCTTTGTCGCCCAAATTCGCGGCGAAAATATTTTCCGCCTTCGCGTCTTTGACGATAAACGAATACCCTTCTTTATTTAAAGATATTAAGAAAGGCCGCTTGGTGGAAAAATCCGCCGCGCCCCATTTGTTTTGGATATGCACCCCTTTATGTTCTTTATCGAAAGTTATGGTCTTGGGGGTATATGCCTCGCCTGAGATGACATTTCCCATAAGCTCGTCTTTTACTGTAAAATCTGTTCCCGGCATAATAATAAAACTGAGTATCGGCGTAAGCTGCGCGCGATAGTTGGAAAATAATCCTACCCTAACCTGTTGGGAATTGGAAACGGAAGGCTGTTTTGTATATATTTCGGAAAGTTTTGTGTAAAATAAATAGTTTTCCGGCGCATAAGGCAGATATTTTGAGAGTTTTTTAAGCCTTTTGGCGCTGGTTTTGTCGCCGTTGTCCAAGATGTAAAGGCTGGCGTAGCTTTGCCATGCGGGTATGCGTTGTTTGAGTTTATATTGTATATCGGCCTGATATTTCTGCGCCATATAGTTATTGGGATCGTGCGCCAAGGCCTGTTCTACGAGGGCGGAGGCGGATTTCTCGTCCTTATGGGAAAGTTTCGCCATCAAATAGGCCGCGTGCGATATGACATAAGGATCGGTGCCGTAAAGATTTTGCAGTATTTCCATCGCCTTTTCCGCCTTGTTCGCGTTGAAATATGCCTGCGCCATCGCAAGTTTGGCGGAAGATATATATTCAAATTCCGCAGTTAAAAAAGGCAGTTGGTCATATTCTTTTTGAGCTTCCTTTATTTTGCCTTGCGAGGCGTATATCCAAATCCTCATAAGCTGGGCGAAGGGATAGTTCGGATTTAACGACAAAGACAAATCCGAAAATTGCAGCGCCTGTTTATATTCCGCCCTTTGCAGATGTATTATCAAAGCATTCAAAGCCGCTTCCAATCTTATTTCCGGCATAAGGCCTTCGTTTCGGGCGGCTTCCGCGTAAAGGTTCAGCGCTTCTTGCGCTTGTCCTTGGGAATATAGATTATCGGCCTGCAGAAGCTGAGGGTAATTAGTGTATTGCAGAACGGTTTTCGTTATTATATTGTCGTTTAGTTTGACGTCGGGCAGATGATTTACGGCCATTATGTTTTGGGAAGGTTCCTCGTTTTGCGGAGCCGCGGGCGTCGTGGAAACGCTTTGTGAGTCGTCCTCGGTTTTTACGGTCAGGGCGGTATTGCCGGCCATATAATCGCTAAGGCTTTGCCCGAAAGAGATAAGCGGCAAAGCCGCAAAAAGGGCTGCCGATATAATATTCGTAATAATCCTCATAATATAATTATACCAACTTAAGACGCGCGGCGCAGGCGAGTTTGGGCCGTTATTCGCCAATTCCAGCGGAGGATACTGATAGAGCGCTGGCCTTTGCGTTTTAGTACGCCTTAGACTTAAAGAAATTTTTTTCATTACCCTTTTTGTTTATTGATTTTGAAAATGGCTTTTTTGTATAAATATTACTATGATTGAGAAAAGAAAAGAGAAATTTATTATCGGTTTAATCCTCTGTGTCGTAGGCGTTATGATTATGATTTTTACGCTTACTTCTGGCGCGTTTTACGCAAAACTCAGTTTAAACCGTACCGATAATGCCGTTTACGTAAGCGGGCTGGTCGGGAAAAAGAAGATTGCGCCGCTTGTTCAGGCCCGTTCTTTTAAAATGAAGCCGACTTATAAGAAAGGCTTCCTTTCCGGACAGGGCAGTTTGTGTTATAACTTGGAAATGACGAAATCGGACGGAGAAAAAGAAATCGTGTTTCCTTTTTGTCTATCGCGATCCTCAAAGATTAAATCCATAGGGAAAAAGGCCTCAAATTTCTTGAATGAACCCAAAGGGCTTAAATTTTCCGCGAGCGTATTTTCACTAAATAATCTTATTTTATTCTTTGTGGCGCTTTTTGCCGTTTTGGTGGGGGCGTCGCAGATAAATTCCGCAAGGAAAATGTAAGTTTTGTCAGTTGCGTAAAAAGGCCGAAGGATTTGCTTCGGCCTTTTTCTTTTGCGGAATAAACATTTTAAGCGTTTCGGTCAAAATGAGTCTATGTCAAAAGATATTGCTTTAGTAAAACAGGCTATTTGGGCAAAGCGTTTAATAATACGCTTTTTATTCTCAAAAGCCCTTCCTTAAGCAATTGTTTTTGGCAGGCAAAGTTTATTCTTATAAAGCCTTCGCCTTCTTTGCCGTAAATGGAGCCGGGGTTGATTCTGACGCCGTTTCTTAGCAGAAGATCAGATATTTCCTGCGAGGTTTTGCCCAGTATCGAACAATCCGCCCACGCCAAATAGGTGCCCTCAAGCGGAGCAATCGGGAATTGCGGCAGCTGCGTTTGAAAAAAATCTTTCAGCATAAGATAATTCCCGTTAAGGTAAATATTTAGTTGATCGAGCCAATCCCCGCATTGATTATAGGCCGCGGTTAAAGCGTCAATGCCGAAGGGTCCTATCATAGCCACTTCGTTTTCGTGCAGAGCCTTTTCTATTTTTGAGCGTATTTCCTTGTCGGCGGCGAAAATATTGGCGCATTGCAGGCCCGCCAAATTGAAAGCCTTGCTGGGAGAAGTGCAGGTTACGCTGTTCAATAAAAATTCCTCGCCCAGCGAGGCAAATGGCGTATAGGTAAAACCCGGGCGGACGAGCTCGCAGTGTATTTCGTCTGCTATTACGAATACGCCGTTGTCAAAGCATATGCGTCCGATTTTTTCCAGCTCGGCCTTGCTCCATACCCGCCCGACGGGGTTGTGCGGATTGCATAATATCATCAGTTTTACCTTAGGGTCGGCGGCTTTGCGCGCCAAGTCTTCGAAATCGACGGAGTAGGAATTGTCTTTGCAGAGCAAAGGATTGGATTGTACGGCGCAGCCGTTATTTAGAGTGGAGGAGAAAAAACAATTGTATACTGGTGTTTGGAACAATACTTTATCACCCTTTTGCGTCAGCGCTTTTATTATCGCGCTAAGTGCGGCTACCACGCCGGTAACCGGTAAAATCCAGCCGGGGCGCAGCTTAAGGCCGTGTCGTAAATCAAACCATTTTACTATGGCTTCGTAATAGGAGGCAGATGGTTCGCTGTATCCGAATATGCCGTGCCCCAAACGCTTTTGGAGCGCCTCTATTATCTGCGGGGCCGCTTTAAAATCCATATCGGCTACCCAAAGCGGAATCATCTTCTCGTCGGAGGTAAAATCCCACTTTACGCTTTGCGTATCGCGCCTTGGTATTATGGCGTCAAAATCGTATTCGCGGGGCATTACTTGCCTCTTTGGCAGGAGGGTTTATACACTTCTTTGCCTTTCGCCATATAGTCTTTGAGGACTTTCCTGCCCGCTTCGGGCTCTATTTCTCCGTAGACTTCTATCCCGCGTCTGGCAAAAGCCTCAAACCAGCCGGGCTTAAATCCTTCGTCAAAACCCGTTATCGCTTCCACGTCGGCTGAGTTTACTCCGTAGAAAATCCTTTTTATTCCGCTCCACATTATCGCGCCCATGCACATTACGCAAGGTTCGGCCGTAACGTATATCGAAAGATTATAAGGCGCCAAATCGTAGGTTTTCAAATTCTCGTGCGCTTGCCTTATTGTGTTTACTTCCGCGTGATTTAGGCAGCATTGCTCTTTTGCCACGCTGTTTGCGCATTTGGCGACGAGATTGCCTTTGTCGTCGTATATCGCCGCGAGGAAGGGCCCGTATCCCTTATCGGTAAGCAGGGCGGTTTCTTCCTGTAGGGCAAGTATTATTTTCTTTGCCTGTTCATATTGTTCTTTCGGCAAATCTGTTTCAGTATTCTTTATCATATAAATCCTTTTTAGAAAAATTCCCGCGCGATTTGCTTTGTCGCGCGGAAAGTATTTTATAAAACTGCCTCTCATTATGATTATATCATAACTTAAATCCCAAAAAGAGAGACCCCGCCTTGTTTAAGATAATTGTTTTTCGCTATAATTATATTGCTTTAAGGGGGTATTTATGAATTGGGAAAGTGTTATTGTCGGCCTGGCCGCTTTCGTTATTATAGGATTATTTCATCCTATAGTGATAAAGGGGGAATATTATTTTTCCAAAAACATTTGGCCTTTATTTTTGGCAGCCGGCATTTTGTTGATTGCGGGGGCATTGTTCACTGAAGGCGATTTGCTTGCCCCGGTATTAAGCATAACGGGTTTTACTTGTCTGTGGAGTATAAAAGAGCTTTTTGAGCAGGAAAAACGCGTCGGGAAAGGCTGGTACCCCAAAAATCCAAAAAGGAATAAATAGCGTTTTAAGCCCGAAGCGATTAAAGGAAAAACTCGGGCTGTTTATTTTCTTTAGTCAGTTTCTTTTCAAGCATTTTAAAAGCTATTTTCGCTTTGAGGGAATGTATCGCCCGAGATTTTTTGGGGCAAACTCTTACGCAGGCCATACAGGATATGCATTTTGATTCGTCCGTTTCGCGCGGATTTTTGCCTTCGATGGCGTTTGCCGGACATATTTGAAAGCAAATTCTGCATTTGTCGCAGTCTTCACCGGCCGACGGATAGAACGGGACTTTTCCGTATGGTTTAAAAGGGTAGTGTCCTTTGATAAAGACTTCCTTTCTTAGAGCGGCTTCATCGCCCAATTTATTTTTGATTTTATTTATGAAATCGGCGAGTGCGGCCATATCGTTTTTGTCGGGTCTGCCGCGGCCGGCTTTTTCGCAGAAGCTGTGTGGGGCTATGACGGCGGCCGCGCCTATGGCCTTAAAACCGTTTTCGGAGGTTATCTGTTTAAGCTCCAAAAGGGCGTCGTCATAATCTCTGTTGCCGTATACGGAGAATAATACGGCTTTGGCCCCGTTGCCTTTTAACCTGTCAAAAATACCGTTTTCTATTTGGGCCACGCGTCCGAAATATACGGGCGCGCCTATTATGGCCAAATCATTTTCGCCGAAACTATAGCTTTTGCGTCTTTTATCAAAGTCGGTCAAGTCTATTTCCTTATATTTTTCGCCAAGCATAGCCGCAGCGGAAAGAACGTACTTCTTTGTCCCGCCGGTAGGGCTGAAGTATATGGCATAGATGTTTCTGTCCGTCATAAGAGCCGCCGATTTTAATATTTTGATTGAAATTTATACATTTATTTTATCAAAATTGACTAAAAATATTTATATTCTTTTTATCCTCGGGCGATATGCTTGCTCACATAGTGATTTATTTGTCGTATAAGCGCCCGCGCTATTTAATTTGCTTAAATTGCTATAATCATAGTAAATATAACGTAAAAGAGAGGCTCAAATGTATAATTTTAATCCTTGGCACCATGTATCACCCGGCAAGAAAGAAACTTTGCCCTATATAGTCAACGGCATAATAGAAATCCCTAAAGGGACCCGCGCCAAATACGAGCTTGATAAAGAAAGCGGAATGCTCCGGCTCGACAGAGTGCTGTACTCCTCGGTGTATTATCCAGCGAATTACGGCTTTATCCCGCGTACCTACGGCGCCGATAAAGACCCTTTGGATATTTTGATACTCTCGCAGGCGGAGGTGGTGCCGATGTGTATTGTGCCAGCGCGCATTATCGGCGTTATGAGGATGCTCGACGCGGGCGAAGCCGATGACAAAATAATAGCGGTGGCGCAAGGCGATCCGAACGTAAGCCATTACACCAATATTTCCGAACTGCCGGACCATTTGGTGTCGGAAACCATGAGCTTTTTCGAGGACTATAAAAAGCTGGAAAACAAGACGGTTGTGGTGGAGAAAATATTTGATAAAAATACGGCGGTGAAAATTCTTCAGGAAGCATTAATCGCCTATGAGGAAAAATACGTAACTTTCAGCAATTTTTCCCAAGCGTGCGAGAAGTAAACGTTTTTATCCGATGAAACTGCGGACGCCTTAAAGGCGTCCGCTTTTGTTTTTGGCAGAGAGTTTATTCTCCGCAAAGCGGCAAGAATATGCGTCCGTTTCTTTAAGCGTGTGAGAAGCGGAATATTTATGTTTGGCGTTTGTTTTCTTATCTTAAGTTTATACGCGGTGTCATAAAAAGGGATAGGGAAACTGTTAAAAATAAAAAGTATTGCTTCATACCCGAGGGCAATTCTATGCGTCGGCAAAAAGCGGCAAGAATATGCGCCCGTTTTTGTTGTGTGGTCCGTTTTTTAAAATAGATATGCTTTTCGGAAGAGAGTTGGCAAGTCCCGACAAAGATTATGAAAACTGTTTTTAAGCAAGTAGGCAACTTATTTTTGCAACCCGTTTTTATACTTAAATTTAACATAAGTTAAAACGGAACAAGTGGATTTCCGAGTAAAAAAGACAAAAAAAGAGCCCTTCTCGTCTTAAAAAGGGTTCTCGTCAATAAACGGAGAGGGAGGGATTCGAACCCTCGATACGGGAAATCCCCCGTATGACGGTTTAGCAAACCGTTGCCTTCAGCCTCTCGGCCACCTCTCCAGTCCCGCCAAAACACGGCTTTTTGAAGCCGAGTTTCCAGTCGGATATATTCATTATAACAAAATATTTAACAAAATAGAAACATAAAACACCAAAGCCGTCAAAATCATAAACAAAGCGACCAGACCTTCAACGGGTAAATGATGTTTCCTTTTTAAATCCAGCTCGATATGGTTCTCTTTGACGTATTTCGCGAATACTTTGCTGAAGGGAAGCGTCAGCATCGGCGAAATTATATTGGCGGCCAATGTCGACAAAGTCATAAATACCCATATCAGCTTGAACGGCAGCAATATTATGTGCACCCAGAATGATATCATTATGGGTTTATCTATAAAATGCTCTATCAGATATCGGTAATTGTGGGCGGATAAGAATACTATCAGCGGCGTCAAAATAAGCAGTACGGCGAAAGTAGGCGCGAAATACGGCAGGACAAATCTAAATCCCTCAATTACGCTTTTTTTGGTGTGTATGAATATCGCTTTTGAAAGTTCCTTCGCTTCCCCGCGTTTCATATTGGCCAATATGCCTATTTTTACGAAACTTAAAGCCGCCATTCTTATAAATTTGTTTTCGCGCCGCATTTTAAGTTCGGCTTTTCTCGCACGGTTAAGTTTGCATAAAGCTATATAAAAGCATTGAAATACGCTTATTTTTACGCCCAAATCCGCATATACGTTGCTTACCGCCAAATAGGTGCTGGGCAGATATAAAGCCGTTCTTATCCACAAGTAGTTGTAATAAAGCCAAAATAAGGCCACACAGGTATATAAGATGGGATTTAACAGAGGGGGTATCCAATACAGGCCGAACAAAGTCCACTTAAATCCCAAAAAGAATATTGTCAAGGTGCAGATCTGTGCCAAGACGTAAGAAGGCGAAAAGAAAACGTCAGCTCCGTTTAATTGTTTGTTGTTTGTCATTGGAAACTCTTTTTTAGGCCCTGCTCCAAAGGCGTAAATTCCTGCCCGGTCAAGGCCGTCCATTTGCGAGAGCTGCAGGTCCAATGTCCTTTTATCGACGCCTCTTTAATTTTATCGTAATTTAAAGCGGGCGTTATGGAAAAGACGCGCGCAGCGCTCTCATAGACAAACGCCGCCGCCTCCAACAGAAAATAAGGCAAGCTGAACATTAGCGGACGCGGTTTGTCCATTGCGTCGGCCATGGTATTGATAAAATGTTTCCAGCTGTAGCTTGCCGGCTCGCATACGAAGAATATTTCCCCGTCGGCCTGCGGCAGCTGCGATGCTTTATACAATGCCAAGACCAAATCTTCTACGTAAACGAAATTAAAGAACATTTCCGAAGAGGAGGTGTTTACCATTACCCCTCTTGCCACCCAAGAGGCTATCTTTGATACGCCCGAGTCGTTTTTGCCGTATACTACCGGCGCGCGTATTACCGTCTTGCGTATGCTTGGCGGGAGTTTTAAAACATATTCCTCCGCCGCGAGTTTCGTCGCTCCGTAATCGGATACCGGCGCCGCGGCGGCCCTTTCGTCTATGGGATTGTTCTTATACTCGCTGGGTCCGGCGGCCGCCTGACTAGATAAATAAACAAAGCTCTTTATCTCCGGCGTTTGTGCCGCGGCTTGACATAAATTTTTTGTAACTTCCACATTCGCTTTATAAAATTCTTCCCTGTTGAATGCGAATATCGCCGCCGCCAAATGAAATACGCAATCGGCCCCTTTAAGTGCGTATTTTAAATCTTGCAGGTCGTTATAATCTACGCCGACCGTTTCCAGCATGGGGTTGTCGCTCGGCCCGCCGCGTCCCCTTGTTAATAGTTTAACACGGTATCCCTCTTTCAGCAAGAGTTCCGTCAGTCTTCCGCCTACAAATCCTCGTCCTCCGGTTATTACGGCCGTTTTCATCAGTCTTTTACCTCTTTCGTTATTACCTTCTGAATTTCGCCTATACCTTTATTAAGTTCCTTGCTGGTTTTTTTGATGTCCTCTTCCAGGCCCTCTGTTGTGAAATCCAATTTCTTTAGACCCTTTTTGATTTGGCTTTCCGTCGGATATTTACCGTTCTTTACCTTATCGTAAGGCGAAACGCCGTCCGTCTGCGGCATTATGTTCAGCAGGAAGTATCCCACCACAAGTATCATCGCCAAATCGAATATGCAATTAAACACGTGCGATCTGCCCAAGAATAAAATCGAGGAGAAAAACGTCAGCACCAATACCGCCACGAACGATATGATAAACATTATAAATACCGTTATCGGCGCCGTTTGCGGATAATCGGGGAAGCATATCAAAGCGGCCAAAAAAATTATCGTAAGCAATATAAAACGCCATATTATAAGCATAAATTACTCCTCGTTTTTAAATTCTACCGTTACGGTAAGCAAATTTTTGGGGAAGTCTTTGGGCAGCGGCGGATACGGCGATGATTTTTCCGCCGCGGAAGTCGCGGCGTAATCGTAGGAGTCGTTGCCGGAACTCTTTTCTATTTGTACGCTGTAGACTACGCCGTATCTGTCTATATTGAAAGAAACTAAAGTGGACAGCCCCGTACTTTTCTTGGGCATATGTTTCTGCCATTGTTCCCAAAGCGAATTTCTGACCTGCGTTATGTACCAGGGATATGGAAAATTGGTAAAACTGGCCCTTACCGCTTTAGGGCCTCCGTCCGAACCGGCCGATAAATTATGCAGTGATGACGGATCGATATTGGTCGACTCCACTTCGCCCAATATGCTGGGTTTGGAAAGCGTTACCTTTTTTTCAGGCTCGGCTTTTGCCTTGGGCTCTTCCTTTTTAGGTGCGGCCTTTTTATCTTTTTTCGCTTTAGCGGAAATCTGTTCCTTAGAGTTATATTCTTTCTTCGCCGTTTTTTTGGGCGCTTCTTTTTTTGCTTGCTTAATTTCGGATGGGGGAGTTTCCTGTTTCTCGGGCGCTTTTATTTCCGGCTCTTCTTGTTTCGCGGGCGCGGGCGGAGCGGGCTTGGTTTCCGGCTCGCCGTAGCGCAAAGGCTGGGAGGCCGTCCCGATAAAATCTATCGTGTATATCGCTTTTGTTTTCTTCGCGGGCGCGCCTTGCATCAAGGCGAACATCGCCAAGAATAGCAAGAAGTGTATGGCTGCCGAATAGACAAGTGATAAATTCATAAAGCGTCAAAGCACCCGTATTAAAGTTTTATTTGCCTTCGCTTACTCCTATCCCGAGTTTCGCCGCGCCGAGTTTCTTGGCTACGTCAAACACCTTTACCACTTGCTGGATAGGAACGTCTTTGTCGGCCTGTACCAGGATAGTTTTTTCGTGAGCGCGGCCAAGCAGCAGGATAAGTTCTTCCTGTAAGCCGGAAAAGGCCACTTCTTTGTCCATAACTTTAAGCTGGCCTTTCTTGTTGATTTCCACCCTTATCACATTGTCTTCCGTTATCGTGTTTACCGCGCTGGACGACGGCAAATCCACATTGATTTGCGACTGTACGATAAACGGCGTCATTACCATAAAGATAATGAGCAGTATCAAGGTGATGTCTATGAACGGCACCATATTTATTTCGCCCATGATGCCGCGGGTCTGCATTCTGTTCTTCATAATTTACCGGCCGAAATAAGATCTTCCACCGCGGCGAAAGTGTTTTCCGGTTTTTCAGGCTCTTTATAAAGTTTCGCCGAGATTACTTCCTGCGCCAAATATTGCATATTTTGCGCGAAGAAGTTTACCTTGCTCAAAAAGTAGTTGTACGCTATCAACGCGGGCACCGCCACAAAAAGGCCCGCCGCCGTGTTGATTAAAGCCTCCGCTATGCCTTTTGCCACAACCGAAGGCCCCGCCGCCGTACCGCTTATCGAAGACAAATCGGCAAAAGCTCTCATTACGCCAAGCACCGTACCGAACAGACCTATAAAAGGCGTCGTGCTGGCCAATGTCGCCAAGACGGAAAGTTTGCGCGAAAGCTGGGCCGTTTCCCAGTTGATTATGGAATCTGCCAAGTCGTTTAGGCTGCCGATGTCGGTCTTGTCCGATTTAATCAAGTTTATTACCAATTTCGCCGCGGAAGTGTTGGAATAGCCGTTCTTTCTGCACGCGTCCGCTATCTTGTTGAAGTTGCGCGCCGGCAGTTGGTAGCGTACATATTCCATCAGACGCCTCGACTTGTTTATATTGGCTCTGTATTTAAAAAACCTGTCTATCATTATAGACAAGGAATATATCGACAAAGCTATTAAAAGGAACAGTACCGGCCCGCCCGCTTTTATAAGTTCTTTTACGCTTCCCATACTTGCAAAATCCATAAATCAACCTCTTTACAATAAATTAAGATATATTAAAATCCATATTATCAAATTTGATATTATACCCGCCAGTACGTCGTCCAAAACTACCGCCGCGCCGTTTAGGCAGTATTTGCTTTTTGTTTTTTCCGGCAGGTTCTGGCCGAAGTTTTCCGCTTTCTTTATGAAGGAAAGTTTCGTCGTGTCAAATATTCTAAACAGTATAAAGGCCAAAACCATTATCAAAAAATCTTTGGGCAGAAAAGCGGTCGCGGTAAAGTAGCCGGCCACTTCGTCTATGACTATTTTGGGATTGTCTTTTTTTTCGTCTTTAAATTTTACCTTGTCGGATACGTAGACGGATATGAGTATTATCCCCAATATTGTCATTGCCTGGTAGAGCGGTTCTTTCGGCATAAAGAATAAATAGAGTACGAATGCCTCAAATGTGCCCAAAAGGCCGGCGCCGCTGTTCTTCTTATTCCTCAGTATCGCCGTAGGAATATAGCTTATGAATGCGCCTGTAGCAAAAAATTTAAGCCAAAAATTAGTCATTTACCGGTAAACTCCAAGATTTTACCAACATCGCCCAGTTGTTCTTTAGGTATGAAATCCCGCTTAAAGCCGTTACCACCGCCGTTATAACCGTAACGGTATAGGGCAAAGCGCCGAGCAGATTATCCAAAAACACAAGAACGCTCTTTAAAGAACCGTCCGCCAAAGGCAAAAGCAGTTTTACGTCCGCTATAAAGAATATTAACCCTAAAGCTATAAGCTGTACGGTGGTTTTGAATTTGCCCCATCGTTCAGCGGCCATTACGTGGTTGTCCAATGCCGCCAGTACGCGCAAAGTAGATACCATCAATTCCCTTAATATTATAACGAACACAGCCCATACCGGCACGTTTACGTAAGATACTTCCGTAAAAGCAAAGAACGCCGCACCAACCAGCACTTTGTCGACGAAAGGATCCACTATCGCGCCAAAAGGCGTGGCTGTATTGGTGCTTCTTGCGATTCGCCCGTCTATCCAATCGGTGCTGGCCGCTACGCCGAAAATAAGCGAGGCCGCTATCATAGCCCAACCGTTTTCCGCTATCATCAGCAGGAACATTATTATCGACATTCCCGCCCTTATCAAAGTTATTTTGTTGGCAAGCGTCATTTTTAATTTCATTTGAATATGCTCTCTTCTAATTTAATGTTCTTTTGCGTTCCTTTCAAAACGGTAGTGGTTTTTACGCCTTCGTTTTCCAAGGATATTTCTTTAACAAAAAAATCTTTCGGATCAAGATTGAACGATAGTTCGTATCCGCCCGCTTGTGCGTTTTCCGGCGTAAGGATCAGGGTTAAGCCGTCTTCTTCGGCCGAGAAATCTTTTATCTTATGGCCTTTTACCACTTCGCCGTAATTGCCGAAGTCGAACAAGGCTTTATTGCTTTGCCCCGCTTCCCAATCGGCCCAAGACATCGTGGTAATAAGTTCACCTTGACCGTCTTTTATTTTAATTGTTTTTTTATCGGTCAGCGCGCTTTGCGCAAGAGTGCCGCTTTCAAAAGTGTCCAGGCGTATATTTTGCCCCATTTTGTATATTTTGCCTTCGGAGGAAGATATCGGCGTGCCTTCAAAAGTGGTGGCTTGCGTAAAATCTGATTTTAAAGTTTTTAATTTCGCGTCCCAGGCGATAAGCCCGGCCAAGGCTTGATCTGCGGTAACGGTGTTCTTGTTGGGAGCTTTTTTCGACTCGTGAGTTTTTGCCGCCGCCTTATTTTTTATGCTCTGTTTTTGGGGCGCTTGCGCTTTAGCTTGGGCGGGTTTGGACGCGCCCGTATCGGCCGCATTCATAAATGCGGCGGGCAAAATTAAAAAAAGCGTTAAGATTATCTTCTTCATTTATACACCGTATCGTATTGAGTATCTTGCGCGGCCGGGCCTTTTTGCAGCTGCTCTATTTGTTCGTCTATGGCGTCGAAATGTATTTCCCAGCGGTTGGAGCCTTCGGGCTTGGTTATAAAGCCTTTCATTTCCAGTACGCTGAGGATATTCGTCGCGCGCGCGCTGGAACCGAAGTTCGCCTTCAGCAAGTCCTGCGATACTCTTCTTCTTTCCTTTATAAGTTTCAAAGCGGATAAAAGTTCCTCGGGCGAGGTTCCCAATCCTTCTCCCGGTCTTCCGCCCGCCGCGTTTTGTTCCGGCTGGATTTGTACGGGGTAATCCGGGCCGCCCTGCGCTCTTAAGAAATCCGCTACTTTCGTTATCTCTTCTTCCGATATGTAGCAGCCTTGTATGCGTTTGGGTTTGGGGTCCGATATGCCTAGATAGAGCATATCGCCTTTGCCTAGCAAGGCGTCCGCGCCGTTGGCGTCGAGCACTACTCTGGAATCTATCTTTGAGGTTACCTGCAAAGCTATTCTGGAGGGCAAATTCGCCTTGATTACGCCCGTTATTACGTTGGTTGACGGCCTTTGCGTGCACAAAATCAGATGTATGCCCAAAGCTCTGCCCATTTGCGTCAGCCTTTGGACGGAATCTTCTATCGCGGCTTTGGTTTGGAGCATAAGATCAGCCATTTCGTCGATGATTACCACTATGTAAAATACTTTTTCCTCATTGTTCTTTTCCGCCCAGGCATTGTAACCTTCTATATTCTTTACTTTGGCGAACTCGAACATTTTCATTCGTTTTTCCATTACCTTTACCAAAGCCTGCAAAGATTTTACCGCACCGTTGGCGTCTTTTACCACGCTGACGTCTTCGCAGTCGGTTTTCGGGTCGTAAAGGTGGGGAATACCTTCATACAAAGTCAGTTCCACGCGTTTTGGGTCGACCAGCAGGAATTTAATTTCATTGGGTTTGGCCCTGTATAAAAGCGATATTATTATCGAATGTACGCAGATGCTTTTGCCGCTGTTTGTCGCGCCCGCTATTAAAAGGTGCGGCATTTTGGCCAGTACGGAAGTGGCTGGCATACCGTCGGCGTATCTGCCCAAAGCGACGGTGGTTTTAAACTTGGAATTAACGAAACTGGGGTCTTGCAAAATCTCGCGCATGGTTACCATTAAGGGCTTATCGTTGGGTATTTCAAAGCCGATGGCGTCTTTGCCGGGGATAGGCGCTTCAACCCTTATGCCGCGCGCTTTCATCGCCAAGGCTATATCGCTTGATATTGATACTATCGAGCTGATTTTTACGCCGGGGTCGGGTTTGATTTCGTATCTGGTAACTACGGGCCCGGGGGCTACGCCAGTAACTGTGGCGGCGATGTCAAAGCTCTTTAGGGTAGCTTCCAAGCGCTTGGTGGCCGCGGCGATTTCCTCGTCGCTCGGGCCGATGATATTGTTTGTAGAAGGCTCTTTAAGAAGGTCCAGCGGGGGGAGAATGAAGTCTTCGCCCGCTTTCTTTTCCTTTGAAGTGTTATCGCCTTCTTTCTCTATATGATGAAGCGGCGTGCTTTGGCGCGGCGGCATTTTTATCATTTCAGCCACTGGGCGGCTTATTTTGGGGGGCTGTTTTTCGGCGGCGGGCTCATCAGATAGAGGTTCGCTTTCCTGCGTTACGCGTCTGGGTTGGTTTTGCTTTTCCTCGCGTTTGGCTTCTTCCACCTTCTCTTTAAATTCCGCCCGCGCCTGCATCCAAGAGTTGAAATCCTCGCTTAAAAGCTCTTTTGTTTTCCTTAAAGTAGCCAGCCACGGTATCGCAAAAAGTATGTGCAGCCCTATAAACACGCACGCCAAAGCGAAGATTATCGCCCCGGCTTTGCCCGCTATCGATGTTACAAACTCGAATATCCAGCCGCCGAACGCTCCGCCGGTTATTGAACTTTTGGGGAATAAACTGCCAAGGAAGGTAAACGTCGTGCAAAGTCCGCCGAATGTGAAGAAGAAACCCAGCAGAGAAGTGAAAACCGACAGCTTTTTGCTTTTTATCGTCCTGGCCAGCCAATACATTAAAAACAACGGAAGCAACAGTGATATTTGCCCGAACTTGCCGAAAATCCAATCGTGAACAGCTTTCCCGCTTGGGCCGTTTTGGACGCCTATCCATAATACCCAAGTCAGCCACATACAAAAAGCCAAAGAAAAAACCCACACCGCCAACAAGCCCAAACCTTGCCCTTGTTTGCGCGCGGGTTTCTTACTCTTTGATCTTTTATGTATAGTCCTGTAAGCCACAGCTGCCCCTTAGTTTTGCTGAGGGGTTTTAGCTATTTTATAGTTAATACCGTCAGGTTCTATAGTTATCTTTCCGCTTTGCATAAGCGAGCCTAAAGCCAAATACATCGTCGAACTGGATATGTTCAGCGACAGCTTTATCTGCCAGGAAGTCGCTTCCGGTTTGTCTTTTAAAAACTCGTATATGCGAGCGGAAATATTATCAATGTTTTCTCTGAAAGGCATAAGTACCGCCAATTAAATCTTTTCTATCGCGAAAAGCAAATCGCCGGGTTTTACCGGCTGGCCGTTCTCCACCAAGACTTTCTTTATAATACAGTCGCTGGTGGCCTTGACCTCGTTGAATACTTTCATCGCTTCAATAAGGCAAATCGGCGTACCCGCTTTTACTTTCTCGCCTTCTTTTATGAAAGGAGGCGCGGACGGCGAAGAACCCCTAAAGAAAATACCCATAAGGGGGGATTTTATCGTCTGAGAATATTGCGGCTTGGCTGAGGTCTGCTCTTGTTCCGCCGAGCCTGTTGCGCCTGCCGCTACCGGCACCGCTACCTGGGCCGGCGGCATTCTGACAAGCCTTATATGGGTGCCTTTCTCTTCATAATCGACGGTACCCAGATTGTTGTCCTGCATAAATTTATAAATCTGTTTCACTTCCGATAAGGCGGGAGTGTCTTTCAGCGCTGTTTTCGCCGACGGCTTGGCCGTTTTCGCGCCGGATACTTTCTTTATGGTTTTTGGCATAATAACCTCACTTATATTTCTATGTATATATTTTACTAAATTAGGGTTTTTAAAGCCAATTTTTAGCGGGTTATTTTTTGGCCGTAAAAAACCGGCGGATTAGTTCCGCCGGTTTTTTTCGAAATTTATCTCTATGTCAGTCCGCGCACTTGAGTATCGTGTATTTTCCGCCTTCAGCCGTTTCGACATTGCTTAGCCATTGATACGCGCATGTGGAGGGGTATTCCATACCGTCTATATAAAGATTGGTTATCCTGATTGAGGAATTTGATAAACTCAAGTTTTGGGAGAATAAAGTCGTCGCGCCCGTAACTTGCGCGATGTCCGTTTTTGTGCCTGAGCGTATGGTAAGAGTATTGCCTGTATAAACTTTTACGCTCCCGCCTACGGATAAATTGGTACCGGAAAGAAATACGTTGTTTTTTATATTAAGGTTTGGATTTCCGGTAAACGACAAGCTGTTGTTTGCCGTCATATTTAGAAACGTGGCATGGGATGTTAAGGTGTTGCGTACGGTCAGATCTCCGCCGAAATACGCTTTTTTCTTTACCATAAGCTGTTTATAGTTACCGCGTTTTACCGGAATATAAGATATCTGCTCTATGCTTTGTGCGTTAAGAACAGGCGCTAAGAATGAGCTTAGCATCAAAAAAGACAAAATACATATTATATTTTTCATACCAAATCCGCCCCGTTTTTTAATATACAAATATTATAGGTGAATTAAAACAAAATATCAATCATTTGTCCAGGGGGTGTTTCACGTCGGCGCTTTTTGTTATGGAGAGCGTTTTGTCAAAAGCCCCGCGTTTAAACGGGGCTTTTGAGCGCCTGGCGCATCTACTCTTTTTTTAACTCTTCTATCCAGGCGGATATTTCTTCTTTTACGAGTGCGGTTCTTTGCCGGTTGCTTTGCTCTGGGGCAGAGTCATCTTCTTCCGTTTCCGAGGTGTCTTGCCCGCTTATTTCAGCCAGACTGTTTGGATCGGCCGGTACCGCTACCAGGCTGATTTCATATATTTCCGCCAAAGTCAGGAGATTGGGGTGTTGCGGGTCCTCGTAATGAAATCTGCCCGCTATGCTTATCCCTTTTGCGTGCCCTTCCTGATAGAGCTTTCTCGCGTGCGCAACGGTAGGGTGCAGCGAGGCGGAAAATACCGCCTTGAAATACAACCCTTTTTCGTCTTCGTATATTTCCGTTACCGAACCCGCCAAATGGTCCAAACGATTGACGTGGTCTATCAAAAGGACGGGGTTCTTTTTGAACTGTGTCAGTTCGTATACGTAGTCGCGTTTGCTTGTCAAAGGGGCGGGGATATCGCCGTATCTGTCGGCCGAATTCTTTGTGTTGGCATATCCCTCTATAAATATTAAGCCGTTTTCTTCCTTTACCGCGCCTTGTCTAAGTGCCGCTATTTTGAAGGCGGGATTATTTATGCTTCCTTTTATTTTTGTTTTACTCATTTCTTTACTCCGTTATTCTTTACTTTGCTGCCGAACGGGAGATTTAACGCTTGCGCGATCTCCGATTTGTTGTAGCCTATTTCGTGGTATATTTTCGCCGCTTGCGCCAACTCGAGCATATCTTCCTTCAGGCAGGCTACGGCGGAAGAATCTTTGTCGAAGTACAAAGTGCGGCCTGGGTCGAAATCTGGCAGCAGGAATTCCGTAAGCGTTTCCAGTATCAGAGTTTGTTTGGGATGTACGCAGGTCTGCCAGAAAATGCGCTGCTGCTCTTTGGTGTTGAATTGCGGGGCGTGGTCAAAAAGCCCGACAAGCGCGGGTGGCACGTGAAATATTGAAAGTATCGTTTCGCGGTTGAGTTTTATACCCGAAATGAAGTCCATATCCCGCTGGCTTAAAGATATATTTTGCCATTTCAGCCCCCCTTCCAAAAGCGCCACTTTGTGGGCTTTACCCGCGCCTTGATATTTATCGCTCCAGGCTTTCATTATTCTGTTGCGGGAAGCGTCGTCAAGGCGTCCGTCGGTCTGAAGTATACCCGACAATGTGCCGGAATTGTCAAAGAATGCGCGGTTGAAAGTTTCGGCCTTATCCAGAGTTTCAAGCGCTTTTCTGGCCGCGGATATCGGCGATAAGCCATAGAAGAAATCAAACGGATTGAAATACTTGAAGTGGATAATCTCTTCTGGTTTATAGTATGCTGTTTGGGAACCTGCTCTATATTTGTATCCTTGCACCGGATTGCCGGGGTTTTTGCCAGGTATCACTTCCACCAGTTGGCTCAAGAGGGGGAATAGCTCCGCGGGCGTACCGTTGGGGCGTATGGAATCTTTTAGAACATAAGCGTTGCCGGTCAGTTCGAGGCTGGCGGTTATCCATTGCCTTAAAAAACGGCCGCTCATTATTTTGTTGGGGCGGTACATAAGTTCAAGCGCGGGGTGGGAAGATATTATGCGTCCGTGTTCGTCTTTTAGATTAAACTCCGCGGAAGACACCGTCTCCGCTATGACGTTGACGCAGGCGTATATCCAAGCCTTTTCGCCGTAGGCTTCCGCGTAAGGAGCATAATTGTGGCTCGATGCGGAGGGAAGTCTTTCTTCGTTTAAGTAAGGCGCGCTGTATTCCATAAACAGGGGAATGTTGAGAGACTGCTCCCCGTTGCCGCTTTTGGCGGCGAGGCCTTTCATAAGTTTTTCTATTATTTTCATTGGCAGTATATTCGGCGGGCGTGAAAAAACCGCCGTAAATCGCGGCGGCTCTCCAATTTCAATATAGCAAATTTTTCGTTCTTTTTAAAGACGGCTGCGGGGGGCGTCGTTTGCGGCTTTTAGCAGCAGGCGGAGGGGATTGTTTGGGAGTTTTCCCTTAAATAAAAAACGGCGCAAAAAAATCCCCGCCGGAAAGCGGGGATTTGGTCTTCTCTCAAAGATTAAAATCTGTGGTAGCGATCTTCGAAAATTATTTTCTCTTCGGATTTATTTGTGCTTGCCGCAGGTTTGTCTTCCACAAACTCATTGTAGTGCGGATCGCCGGTTTTGGTCGGGGCGGCATATCTCGGGGTTACCGGTCTGTTTACGTCCCATATCTCCAAAAGCTCTACGGAGAATACTTCTTTTAAACCTTCTTCCACAAGTTTGCCTTTCTTTGACGCCGTAATCTTTGCGTATACGGGAACTGAATGATGCGGGTCCGAAGCGGTAATGTCTTTATCGTCGACTACGAGCTTCACTTCCACTTTGTCGTACTTTTTGTTTTTATCGTAGGCATAGGCCAAAGCGTCGTCTATCATAAAAAAGAAAACCTCTATATTTTTGCCGGCATATTTAAGCTGCGGTTCTACTTTGATGGAACCTTTCGTAAACTCGCTGTATCCGATAAATTCCACCACTTTGGAATCCGCCGCCGCTTTCGCCTGCGCGCGAGAGGATATCGCCGCGTTCATCTTCATAGTTTGCTTAAGTTCGCTTAGATCGGCGGCGTTGGCGCAGAGCGCCGTGAAAGAAACAAGAACTGTTAAAATTATCGCTTTCATCTTTTTGTTTTCTCCTTAAATTTGAACTCCTTACATCTATTTTATGTGATATGTCATTATCTCTTCAAGAGAATTTGGGCCTATATCAGTGTAGGTCTTATTGCCCATATCTACTTTTTTAAATCCAGCACTTTGTCTATTATGCCGTATTCTTTCGCTTCCTGTGCGGACATATAGTAATTGCGTTCGCTGTCTAGGCGGATCTTCTCCTTGTCCTGGCCAGTGTGATGCGCCAAAATGTCAAGCAGATGTTCCTTGTTTTCCCTAAGCTCGCGCGATTCTATTTCTATATCGGTTACCTGGCCCGATATTCCGCCGCCCCATATCAAAGGTTGGTGTATCATTATTCTGGAATGCGGCAAAGCGTATCTCTTTCCTTTGGAGCCGGCCGCCAAAAGCACTGCGCCGAAGCTCATCGCCTGGCCCATACATATCGTGGTTATCGGCGCTTTGATATATTGCATCGTATCGTATATCGCCAAGCCCGCAGTTACAAGTCCGCCGGGAGAATTGATATAGAGGTTTATTTCTCTGGAGGAATCTTCCGCGTCCAAATACAAAAGCTGCGCTATAATCATATTCGCGGCTTCGGTGCTTACTTCCCCTTCGCGTCCGCCTACGAAAATTATTCTGTCTTTAAGCAGACGGGAAAAAATGTCGTAACCGACATTCTTTTCTATTATGGTAGGTATAATCATTAAGGCTCCTTTATAATACTTTAAAAATATATTACAATTATTTTACAAAAATAATCGGCATATATAATGGTTGACAATGCTCGCTATTAAGTGTATATTATTTTTGTAGCCAGCAAGGCTATTACTTATTATACCTTAGGAGGGTATTATATGAATAAGAAAGGGTTCACCCTTATCGAGTTGTTGGTCGTCGTATTGATCATTGGTATTTTGGCCGCCGTGGCGTTGCCTCAATACTTTAAAGCTGTAGAAAAATCCAGAGCTACGGAAGCTTTGTCCATCATGGGTTCAGTAGCTGCTGCTATGGAAAGAGCGAGACTCGTTTCTTCCCAGAACGTATATCCTACGAGCTTGGGTTCTTTGGATATTGAATTCTCCGATGTAAACGGTTCCCCGGTAAGCGGTTCTTCTTGGAGCACGAATAACTTCAATATCTCCGTTTCCGGTTCCGATACCGGCAGCGGTGTAATTACCGCCACCAGGAACGGTTCCTCGGCTTATACTCTTGCCAGGTATTATTATACCGGCAGAGTAGTCTGCAATGACACGACCGGTACCGGTGCCGGCGCTTCCGTAAGCGGTATCTGCGTATCGCTCGGCTTGCCGACCGGTTCCAACTAATGCGACATTAGTTTTAAAAGGCCCGCTTTTCGGCGGGCCTTTTTTTATGTTAAGTTTGCGTTAAATCCGGGAAACCTCTTTTGTCTTGTGCAAAAACGAATGTTTCTTTCTTAAAAATTTTTTTGAGGGCGTTGTTTCCGGGTATAAATATGCTTTAGATTTTACTTGATAAAAAAAACAATTTTTGTAAAATATATTTAAGAAGTTAAATATTTACATTAAAGAGGGTTTCATTATGAGAAAATCATTGGATAAGTTAGCAAAATTAGCCAATTCCAAACCTTTCAAAAAAGGTTTTACCCTTACTGAACTTTTGGTTGTAGTTTTGGTAATAGGAGTATTGGCGGCGATAGCTTTGCCTTCCTACACAAAATCCGTAAAGAAAAGCAGGGTTTCCGACGCTTTAAACAATTTGAATATCGTTTCGTTAAAGCAGCAGGACTATATGCTTAACAACGAAAAATACGCCGAAACGTTTAAAGATTTAAATGTACCTATAGCTGGCCTTACCTCTACGGAAGGCAATACGGCGACAGTCGGCAGTTTTAATTATACTTTAAGCGACGCCTGTATTTCCGCGGTAAGCAACAGGAGCGGGGAGAATTATACTTTGGTAAAGAATGTGGAAACTCAGGCTACGGGCTGTATCAACGGTGAAGACAGCACAATATGTTCAATGTTCTCCGATTTGGTTGCTACCGACGCCGTAGGCTGTGATTATGTCGCGCCGGGCGGCGACGGCGGCGGATCCGGCATTACGCAGGACGGCAAAGACTGCGGCAGTTGCACCAAAACCTGCTGGGACGGCAGCACGATAAGCGGTACTTGCAACACCAATACCGGCATATGCGATTACACCGGAGTATCCTGCCCTCCTGAGGAACAAGGCGAATGCAAAAACGGTGATACCAAAACCGAAAACAATTGCGTTTATGCCTGCTCCGGCAATACTTGGCAGTATTCTCAGCCTGCGCCGGGCTATACCGGTTATGACTCTGCCACAAACTCTTGCTATAAGAACGTATGCCCCGAGGGTACGGTTCAAAAGAATACCGTCGACGGTGTACACTATTGCAGAACTTATACCATGGGCAAATGGGTCCCGGAAGATTGGACTCAGGCTTGTTAAATGTTTTGAAAATTGCGAAAATCCCCCGTCTAAATACGGGGGATTTTTATTTGCGGCAATTCTGCGCCGCCGTCTTTTTTACGGCATTGTTGGGCTGTGAAAAGAGAAAATCCGAAAATATAAAATACCCGTTGCATTCTTAACTTCGCGGTCTGACCCATAATAAACGGATAAAAGCCATTATGGCAGACGTTTTTATATGCCGTTTTTTGCCGAACTCTAACAAAACAATTTGCGTTATTCTTTGCTTCGATAATAGGCAAAGCAAAGTCATTTATACCTTTGTAATATCCCGCGGGATAAATATTACGCGGTACTTTTTACTTTAGCGTTTAAAGATGATTTTTTATTATTGCCGAGCTTAATTGGCGATTGTGGGGAGCGGCTTTTCGCGATTAATTAATTACAGTTTAAGATGTTTGAATAGTTTTGAATAGGAGAGGGAAACTCCGACGTAGAAATTGCTGCCCACTCCCGAGAAATTACTGGCTTGAGCTTGATAATAGCTTATGAAAGGGGCTATATAAAATGATTTTAGAATTTTCATTTCTACTTTTGCGGAGAGGTCGAACTCGTATGAGATATCGGTTTCGCTGGGGTTTTTTACCATAAAGAAGTCTCTTATGGAGGCGGCGTAAATCGCTTTTGAGTTTTCATTTATCGGGTGTTCGACGCGTAT
Source organism: uncultured bacterium (assembly GCA_949291515.1). GTDB lineage: Bacteria > Elusimicrobiota > Elusimicrobia > Elusimicrobiales > Elusimicrobiaceae > Proelusimicrobium. The sequence goes on from CASEVY010000002.1 coordinate 61,195, forward strand.
TGCGGCCTGCCAGGCGTATTTGGTTGCGGTTTGGGGATAGGTAAAGTCCAATTCCGGTGAAAGGGAGAGGGAAAAATCTTTTATATATTTTCCTTCAAACAGTCTTACGCCGGCGCGTCCTCTGAAGGCCTTATATCTGGGAGTATCGTCGCTTCTGGTAAATTCGGTTTGATAACCGATGGAAGCGAAAGGACCTATCAAAAAACCGCCCAGGAAATTTTTAACGTCCGTACTTTTATAGGTGTATTCCGATACGAGCGCAATAGTGTCGGCGTTTTCGCTTTTTGTTTTTTCTTCGTCGTATGGTCTTAAAGTGGTTTGACCGTATTTCATAGACAAGACATTATCCCAGCGTATTCTTTCCCTGTAATATTCCGCGGCGAAGTCTAAAGAACCTTGGATAAGAGTTTGCCCGTCCGCAGTGAGGCGGCTGTCGGAAAAATCTTGATACTTTTCCGCGTTTTTTACGTCGGTATTGCTGAAAAGCAGGGAAAGATTTCTCAAATTATAACGCCAAGCGCCGTATGGCTCCGGAGTATTTTGAATAAGCGCGAAAATTTCCTTGTCGTAATTTTTCATAGCCTGTTCCGTAAAATATTGCTCCGCGGCGATCGGCCCTTGCAGGCTGGTTTTTAAGTCCAGTTCTTCCGTCGCTTCGTCTTGGGGCGGCATATCATTAAGAAGGCGCAACTCTCTTTCTTGGCGGTATTGTTCGGTATGGGTTAGGGCTTGCTCTTTATTTTCTTCAAGCAGTTTCTTTAGATAATCGTTTACGACCTCCTGCGCGCTTTGGCCGGTTTCTTTGCTTTGTATTATATTTGCCGACAAATCCGGCAAAGCCAAACGTTCTTTCAAAAGTGAAGCGGGGAAAGCGGCGCTGTATATTTCGTCGTCGTTTACGGCCAAGGTGTTGACATAATAGGTTTTGTCTTTTTTCGAAACGCCGGATACCGCGAGGGCAAAACCGGTGGCATAGTCTTTAGCGTTTGAAAATGGGTCGTCAAAATCCGAAAGATTCAACATTTTTTTTAGGTGTTTGCCCTTTATTTTGGCTTTGATCAGCGGTTCTTCCGAATCAAGAATATTATCCAAATCTTTTTGAGTCAGCGCGCCGATCATCTTCTCTTTAAAAGGTACTATCCTTATGAAGGCGACTTCCGTTTTTGCCGCTTTTCGTATAATGGCGGCGGCCATATTGAATATTTCGGCGGGCGTATAAGATATGCCCGTTTTCGCGCCGAATAGAGCCAAATCTTTCGCGCTCGGCAGGAGGAAGTCATTATCGGGATCTTGTCTGTCGTCAAAGAAGTATTTGTTTACGGGATAGAATTCATTGTTGAAATTGTTGTCGGAGAAGATATTTGTCGGTGGATTGTCTTCTATAACAGCGGGAGTATATCCGTTTTCGTTTACGGCAAATTCTATTGTTATGTCGCCCAAAGTATCCGGGCGGATATCTGCGGAATAGGCGGGCTTAGCCGCCGTACGCAGATTCCAGTCTTTTAGCTCTATTCTGCTTTTGACGAAGGGCTTTACGCTGTTGTCGGCCGCGTTGATGACCATATCTATACCTTTAGTCTGTTCCAAAAGAGAATTTAAAGTCTTTTGCCGCAGATGCGACACCAATATTACGAAATCGGCTTTTTGATTGTCTTTCAGCTCCGCTATGGCTTGTGCGGCGGCGTTTAGCGGCGGGGTAACTTTAAGGGGAATGCCTCTTCCCGGTGCGCCGTCCAAAGCGCCCGGCTCGCTTAGAGATATCAATCCGATTTTAATGCCGTTCTTTTCGAGCAGGGCGGTTTTTGAGAATGGCGAAGGCTCTTTTTCGTCTATATTTTCGATATTGCTGGCTATAAGTATTTTTTTAAGTTCCGGATATTCCAATGCGCCTTTGTAGATGATGAAGGAATCTTTCGGGTCAAAAGCGACGGCGTCGGTATCCATAGTCTGCCAGTACCTAGCGAGGAAGGCCGGCTGGGCGGCGAGTCTTTCGTATTTTTCCAATCCGCCGGTATTAATTATTATCAGAGGTTTATTTTCGGTACGGGCTATGTTTTGTACTGGGTTGAACCAAGCTCCTATGCCGCCAAGCGGTTTTTGCAGGATATATACAAAAGTTTCTTCTTCGTTTCTAAGCAGGGTATATTTGACCATTATCGCCGGCAGCCACAGCCCTTTTTGAAGTCTTGGCGCGGAAGAATTTGTAAGCACTTCAAGCTCTTCTTTGTTCTGCAGGGTAATTAGGCCGTTTCGCACGCGTTTAAGGTGTGGCGCCAGCGGGTTTTTCTTGGCGGAAGAGCTTAAAACCGTATTGCGGATTTCCTTATCCAGGTACGGCTGCTGAAACAGAATTGCGGAATCGGTGGCTATTACGTCTTTTGAACCAGCGGCCCGGTAAAAGAAATCCGATGGCGCGGAAGAGATGTTTTCCGCGGTGTCGTCTTCGGTTGAGAAAATGTAGGACTGACCGGTAAAAAAAGCCGGCAGCTTTTCAACTTTGTCCAAATCGTAAAACCTGCTTTGTTGGCCCAATTTCTGTTCAAAGGCATTCTGCAGTGAGGAAGAGGAGGTATAATTGTCGGAAAAGAAAATAATTCTTATGTCGTTGCTCTGCGCATATAGCGTCAATGCCGACATAATAAAGAGTAAAGCGGAAAGATATATTCTTTTTGCCGAAATCATATTATTTTAATGATATCATTTATATATATCAAGAAGATAGGTCTTTGGGCCTATAACTTTATAGAGCCAAATTCCCTTGTAGGGCTACGCCAACTGTGTTATCATTAAAATATATGGCGGAGATACTATGCCGAGAATGAGAATACTCGCAAAAAAGACATTAACTTTAGCTATCGCATTTATTATGTTGTTTGAATGCGAGGTTTCTCTTTTTGCCGAACAGGGCGGTTTTTCCTTTTCTTCAAACTCTTTGGAGGAGGTTTACTCTAAAGATCTCTCCGCCGTAGACGCATTATATCTCAAAGCGGAAAGCGGCAATGAGTTTGAAGACGCTTTGTCGGCCCAAACGAAAGCGGAGCTTAAGAAAGTTGCTTCCTCCAAAGACGCTGCGGCTTTGGCGAAACTAAAAAAAGACGGTCAAAGCAAATACGGCGTTTTGTGGCCGATGTACGTAAAAGCGGCGGGCGCGAAACATATCTCCGCGTTGGAAAACGGGCTGAAAGCCTATTTGTCGGATTATTACGGCGAGAGGGTCCTTCTCCCTTATAAACAGTTTGAAATACAATACAACAGCCTGATGGCGAATTTGGCCGAAGAATATATTTCCTCTCCCAAATGCAGCGCGGATTGCAAAAAAGACAAGGCGGGCGTAATAAAAGGGATAAAAGAATATTATCCGATAAAGAAGGCCTATAAGGAATATAAGGAGTATGCCGCCAAGGAACTGGCGTGGCGCAAGGCGAACGCGCGCAAAATAGACAGCCGCGCTTATGAAGTGGTAAGAGCATATGTCAAGGCGATAGGAGCCCCTGTTTTAAGCTCGGAGACGGCATCTATTTTGCTTAAAACGGATTTTAACTCAACCCCCGCGCTGAACAGTGCGGAAAAGACGGAAATCTACAACTATAATGTTACCCGTTTGGAAAGGCAAAAACTCGATGCATTGTCGGCGGGTTTTTTCAGCAACAAATCAAAAAGAAAAACAGCGAAGGTATTGCTTTCTTCGGTAATAGAAAGCATAATCACGGGCGGTTTGGTCAGCGGGTTAAACAGCGGCAGATATGCTTCCGCCGTACAAAGCATAATATACCGCTCCGAAAACACCGCCGCGTTCCCATACATATTGAGCGCGGGTTTCGCTTCTTTGCTCGCGAAGAAGAATTATTCCGCTTTGGACAGACTGTTAAATCGCTACACGAACAGAGATTTGGAAGGCGCCGCTTGGTACGAATATTTAAACTTTAGGCATTATGCCGACGAAATAAAAACTTCCGGCGGGAAATATTTGGGCAAAGCGTCTGAGGCCGCCCAGTATTCAAGCGATTATGCATACCATAACGCGTTTACGGATATAGCCCGTCTTTTGGCTGAAGACAATAGCGCGCAAGCCAATAATTTGTTGTCCAAATACGCGTTTAACCGCGATATGGGAAAGACCATAAAACCGTTTCTTGCCGGCGCTCTTATTTACGGCAAGGGCGCTTACTCCGCCAAGGCGCTGGCTTTGGCGAATACGGATTTCGGCGACATAACCGCCGTCCAGGAATATGATTTGGACAAAGCGCTTCTTTCCAAATATCCTTCTATAAAAAACAAACTCAACGCAAACGCCGTAATCAGCAAGGAGCGCGAAACGGCAAAAAGGACGCGTTTAAACAACTACGGATATCTGACCAGGACTGCCGATTCCGCCGATGTTCTGCTTGCGATATGGGGCGGCATCTCATTATTCAAAATGGGCGCAAAAGGCGTAACGTTGGCGAAGTCTTCATATACGGCGGTAAAGGCGTCATCTATAGCCGATAAGGGCGCGCGCATAGCATACATAAAGGCCAATTATTCCAAAATGGTTCCGTATATATCTGCGAAGAGAAGTTTTCTTCGGGCCGGTATGAGAATAAGGGGATTGTTTAATAAAGGTATAAACCCCAGGAACTTTATAAAACTTCAGAACGATTTAAACGCCAAACAGCTTGCGGCATTGGATAATGCCCGCAAAGCTGCGCGAAGCGCGGCGCAGTCTGGCGGAACGCCCAAAGCCGCGGCGCGTGCGGCATTGGCCGAAAGCCAATACGCCAATAAGAAAGCCGCTTTGGAATTGGGCGGGAAATTGCGCAGCGAAGCCGGGCAAAGCCTGATAGACAAGTATAACGCTTACAGGAGCGGCGTCCCCGGTTTGGTTTCAGAAAAGCCTTTTACCGCGGGGGAACTTGGCGTCGTAAAATCCGCTTTCGATTATGCCGGCAGCGTGAGGGATTTAAATGTTTCTTTCGCGAATTATTATCCGTATTTGGGCTTTTTTGAAAAAGGCCGCATAGCGTTTTTTAACAAATTCTACTCCTGGATGGACGGCTTTAAAAATGCGATAAGGTCTTATGGCCGCACAACAGGCGGATATGCTTCCTCTACGGACGTAAGCGGCGCTTGGAGCGGCGGGGAAAGAAGTTTGAGTTTGCTGCCCGCTTTAAGCGGCGGCAGGGCGATGGCGCCTTCTTATGCCGGCGCTCAGGAGGGGATATTTGTATCTGGCGTAAAAGGCGGTGCGAAGCGAACTCCGCTGTTTATGCCTAAAGAGATACGCACTCCTTTTAACCCCGAAGACGCTACATTTAAAATTGCGCCAATGGCGGCCGGCGGCGGATTGGGGAGCGGATATTATGTATCCAAAGGTAATTTGGATTTGCCTTTGATATTTACGGCGTCGCACGTGGTGGGAGATGCGAATTTTGTCCAAGTGAGAGATACGTACGGCAATTATGCAAAAGGGCGGGTAATAAATATAAACCGCAATACGGGATATGATTTGGCCGCGATAATGCTTGACGACAATTCTTTCCTTGACGGACGTATACCGTTTAAGTTGGGTTTGACTGCTCCGGAGCAAGGCTCTATGCTGATGGGGCACAGTTATCCCGACGGCGGATATTATAGGACGTCTTTTGTTAAATTGCTTAATAACAATTACTTTCACGCGGCCAATAAATATCCTTCTTATATGATAACCTCCGGTACGATAATGGCCGGCAGCAGCGGCGGCGCGGTAACTTTGGGCGATTTTGACGGCACCGTAGTCGGGACGATAATGTCGTCTTTGGACGATGTAGGCAATATTCTGCTGATACCGCTTCCGCTGATGAGGCAATTTTTTACCGAAACGGTTAAGAAACTTCTTTTTGAACCTGTATTAAGGGACGCATATTTGGCCAAATTGCCCGGTTTGCAAAGTTATTATTCCAATATATTGGGCAAATATTCTTCTGTTCAGGTATCGGAGCAGGGTGCAACTGGCAGAAACGGCGGCACAATATCATTTTCCAAGAGTTTGAGATATTTGTCTTCTTTGCCTTCGCCGGAGGAATCGCTTTTGAGCTCGTCGGTATTCCAAGTGGAACGCGGAAACAAATACGGGACGGGCACTTATATAAACTACCGTGGTTTTGACGCTCTTATTACGGCGGGCCATGTTCTTACCGACAATTACGGTTCGGTTAGGGTAATATCCCCCAGCGGAAGAACTACGGTTGCCGATATTTTTGCCCAGAGTCCCGAGAATGGCCGCGATTTGGCTATACTCATACCGCGCGACGTGGATTTCTTTTCCGGATACAAGCCTTTGGAGCTATCATATCGGCCGCCTAAAATAGGAATGCCGCTTTTCAGCGCGGGTTATCAAAATGAGATGTTTACCTTTAAAGAGCATAAACTCTTGTATGACAGATTTTACCTTGACAATGGCGGCAAGCCGGGCGATTTGAATTACGGTTTAGGCTATTATGCCGTTTCAGGCTCCACGGCGCCGGGCAACAGCGGTGCGCCGTTTATATCGGAAGAGGGGCGGATATACGGGCTTTCTAACATAATAATCCCCAATAGGGATTTGACCTTGGCCGTTCGATATTCCGTGATAAAGGATTTTATGAGACAGACTCTCGTAAATAAATTTATGGATCCTTATTTCGACTTTGACGCTTTTACCGCCCGTTATCCCGCTTTGGCCAAGAATTACTCAAACGTTATAGGCCGCTATCGCGATATAAGCGGTGCGCAGTCTTTGAAGGCGTATATGGCGCATGAAGGTGATGCTTTGCTTGGCGGCGTTGCGCAAAGCGCGGGCGGCAATACGCTGCAGGTGTCCGGCGTAAAACCCATGTCGGAGGGGTGGAAGAATTTCCGTTTTTGGCTTGGTACGAAAGTATTTAGAATGAGTCCCAAGAAAGTTTTAAGCGGTTTGTACGAAAAAGGCGCTTTGCCCAGAGTGTATATACCGTTGACATATACGGGCGAAACATATAAACTCACTTCTCTTGATCCGTATCGCGTTGAGGTAAAATCTCCGGACAGTTATCCCGCTTTCCCCTTTACCAATGTTCGGGCTTATGCACACAGGGGAATGTCTTTAAACGAGAAGGAACTGCTTAATATAATGGATAACGGTCTTAGGAAAGCCGATATGCCGGATCAAAATTTGGCGATATTGGCGCCTCAGGTTACACCGGGTACGAAACTTCAGGCGATATCTTTCAGTCCGTACGCTTCGGTATCGGCTCGCTACGCTACGACCAGCTTGGATTCCAACAAGGGATTGCCTGTAATGGTTGACGTTACGGGCATCGGCCCCAAGACCGCGCACGTGAATGTGCACGGTATGTTTACCGGCCTTGATATCCCCCCGGAGCGGATAAAACGTTATAATGTTTTGCTTAACATAGGGGGCAAAGAACGCTGGGGCGAGTTGACCAGACTTGAAGAAGGCGGATTTAATTTTAGGCCTTATAAAGTTTCGGTATCGGTCCCGGCGAATACCAATGCGGAGTTATACCACAAACAAGGCTTGAATATCGGCGGGTTGGCTGGGAATGCCGCTTCGGAAGAGGCGGCTTTGTCGGCCGTTAATGCCGAGCGGCAGGCTTTTGACGGATCTTCCGTAAAGAAAGTGGAATTGGTAAACACTAATGACGGCTATTTGCGTTCGGTTTGGCGTTCCTTTGACGAGAACGGCAATATCATAGGCTATGTGAAATACGGTACTCAGGAAGAAATGCAGCGCACCTTGCAGATCGACGCTATTATGAGGGAAAAGAATTTAGCCTCCAAATATGACCTTTTGGATATAGAATATTCCTCCCTTTTGGCAAAAGACTTATCCTCCCTTTCGCCGAAGCTGCAGGCTCAAATCAAAACCGAAATGAAAGATATCCGCAGCGTCAACGCCAGATTTTATGAATACGATACTCCTTTTGTAATCAAACCCGTAGACACTAAAGGGATATCGCTTGTTACCGCCAAAGCTGATGATATAAAACTGCTTAACGGCGTTCCCATAACCGAGGAAGAATGGCTTCAAGTGGTTAATTTTTATAAAGAACTTAACGGTCTTGGGTTTTTCCATACCGATATCGGAGCGAATTTGCACTTGCGGCGCACTGCTGAAGGCAAATTGAAAGTCACTATGCTGGATTATGAATATTTTGCCTCGGCCGATATGTATGACTTGGAGGCGCTAGATAAAGAATTGGTTTCGCTTGGTTTAAAGGCGGAAAGCGCTTTGCCGATAGACTATCCTGAAAACCTTAACCCCTATAATGTGAATACGGAAAAAGCCGTTATACCTCAAAAGTTGGATATAGGCGCCGCGCATGAAGGGAAGCAGGTCAGCGGCGCTGCCGGATATGAATTGGAGCTGTCGCGCAAAGGGGAATATTCGATAGATTTTAATACTCTTGAGAAAATGTCCAATGCCGCATTGGACAAATATTTTAACGAAAAGGGCTATTATTACAGAGGTATGGCTTTGGACTTGTCCGACGTGTTAAAAATAAACGCAAGAGGATTGAGAGTCCAAGATACCCGACCGGGCAGCTATGCCGCCGCCAGCGAAGCGGAGAATAAAGACATAAGGGCCCTGTTCTTTGCAGACGACATAGAGCGCGCTTATATGTATGCGCTTAATAATTTGGGGAACGGCTCTTCCAAAATACCGGTAATAGTCAAGGTGAAGCCTTTCGCTCCGCATAACGGCGAGTTAAGCGAAATACACGGCATATCCAGCAATGCCGACATCGCACCGTCTGAGATAGTTGGCGTTTCGGCCGCTTTGAACATAGGGGGGAAGCCTCAATGGGGGGAGTTGAAAGTTGAAGGCGGGAAAATAATATTTAGACCTTATGAAGATTTATCCGTCTCTTCGGCGTCCGCTTCCGATGCGGTTAGGGTGTCGGGCAAGAAGGATATAGATGTCGAAGTCCTGCAAAACGCTTTGAAACCCGTATTGCTAAAAGTGCCGCAGAGTACGGCCGCTTACGCCAATACCCTTAGCGGAGAGGAAAAGGCCAAATTCGACGCCGTTTTGACTCAAACAGAAAAACTTTCTTCGAGAATAAACGAAATCTTGGCCGATCGCAAATCTTATGACAATATGCTTATTTGGCATAAAAACGAACTAAACGAGCTTTCCGGCGCCATTATACGCGATTTGAAAAATAACTTCGACGTCTCCAACCCCGCAATAGACGACTTGGTGGAGGAACTTTACGGCGTAAGAGAAGCAATTTACAAAGAGAACAGGGGTATATTCAAACAGAAATCTTTAAAGTATCGCGATGCTGAAAACTTGGATATGGATAAGTTTTTGGGGAAACCCGATATCTTTGTGAAAGAAGAGAAATATCTTTCCGCGGTTAAGGATTTCTTTAAGCCCGGAGACGTCGTGGTCGTCGCCAACGACGAAGCCTATATCTTGGAATTTTTTGAAAAGCTGGCGGAAGACGGATACTTCGGCGAAGGCGTAATCGTAAAAAGATATATGGAAACCGACCCTCTTTTTAGAGATATCGCCGCAGGCCTTAGGCCTAAAGCCGTGATATGCGATATATCTTTAAAGGGCGGCGGAATATTTACTATCGCTACCTTAAGAAAAGCGGGTTTGAATGATATTCCGATGATAGGCCTTAGCGGTTATACCGAAACGCCGGAGCGCAATCAGCTGCTCTATTCTGTCGGATTTGACGCTTATCTCAGCCGTATATATACCAGAGTGGATATGATGACCTATCTGATGACTGGCGAGCCTTATACCGATTTCGAAACTCAATTCGGATCCATAATCTACAATTTTATGGAAGAAAAAGGCCTTCTTTCCGATATGGCGCAAAGCGAGAATACGGGTATCCCCGTAGGTCTTTTCGGTCCAAGATACAATTAACCCCCTGTGCGAAGGCGCACTCCCCTGTGCGAAGGCGCACTCCCCTGTGCGAAGGCGCACTCCCCTGTGCGAAGGCGCACTCCCTTGTGCGAAGGCGCACTCCCTTGTGCGAAGGCGCACCCCCTGTACGAAGGCGCACCCCTTGTGCGAAGGCGCACCCCTTGTACGAAGGCGCACCCCTTGTGCGAGGTTTACTCCTTGGGCAAATATATTCTCTTTTCTATAATATTATCCGCTTTATTTATATTGATTGAAAGTTTGTAAAGTAGCAATATTTTATGAGGATATTTTTGCAAAAAGGTTTACGCCTCCTTTTGGGGTGCTTTGTAGAATTTTAATTTTCGAGATTGCAAAAAGAGGGGGAAAATAAGCCTGTCGTACGTCGAGGTTTACCGAAAAGTCAAAAAACGCTTGACTGTTTTTTTTTTTTGATAAATTTTCTCTGTGCCCAGCAAGGGCAAAAAAGGAGGAAGTTTATGAAAAACTTAAACAGGAAGGGTTTTACCCTTATA
>CASEVY010000003.1 GCA_949291515.1 uncultured bacterium
GCTTCCGTTTGACAGGAACCCTTTAGATGAAAGGGTGGCGCAAATGAGAGGTAGTGGGAACTACTTAAAGTAGTAGCTAGTATAGTGAGGGGTATGCCCGTATTGTGAAAAACCCCCGGCTAGGCCGGGGGATTTTTATTTTTATAACGCATAAAATTTCTGGAATGTGTAAAAATTCCTGCGGTTCCCTAGTCAAACTACTCCGATAATTTAAAAATTTTCATTTGCCACACGCTTATCCTTAGAACAGAAAGATTTTTAATAATTACCGTTTTTAAATACTTGACAATTTTTATATTCATTTTAAAACTTGCGATGCTTAAGGCTAAATGGCAAGAATATGCACAATAAAAATATGGACAAGCATAATCCTGAAGAAAACGACTGTTGGAGAAAAAATTTAAATGAGAATAATGTTTTAATTCTAAAAACACCCCCGGGTATCCGCCGGGGGATATTTTTATAAAAATACCCATTTATAAAACGGGATTTAAACTAACCGCCCTCGTTTAAAGTATAAGGCCTTTTGGTCGGCAAATCAATGGCAAGTGTTAATATTAAGAAATACCAAAAAGTCAATAAGACTTAAAAAGTAATTTGCACCGCAGCAATTTCACTGAAAATGCTCTATTTTCGCTAAAAATGAGCTATAAAAGGTTTTTATGCTTTTAAGTATGAGGAATACCCCCAAAATCTTTAAAAAGATATTATTTCGTTTAAAATTTACCCCCAAAACATTTAATTCATATAAAATAATAACTCCAATTCTTTAAAAATAATATTCTTTCGTATCCTTCTCCAATAAAGAATAATTTGTTTGCTTTAGTCTATAGGTTGTAGAATTTAATTTATTCTATAATAGATAATAAATTGTTTTTTTATTTCAAATAGCTGCTTAAAATGGAAAAAGAGGAAAGATCGTTCTAAAATAAAAATATATACTCTTTTTTGGGGGTACATATTATAATTTTAGAATGAAATTTATTCTATAAATAAAATTAAATTAAAATTTTCTTTTTATTCGCAATTATAGAATATATTCTATTCTATAACTTTTAAAATAATTCGTATAATTTTGTAGTTTATTTTATAGTTATAGAATTATAAAATGCTTACAATTGAATTTTTATTTATAAATAATACTTTGTAAAATAATTTTATTATTGAAGATATATTTAAATTCTATAATTGCTATTAAAATATGGAATATTAATAATGCTATAATATGTAAATTATATATCTATTGGTTTAAGAATAAAAATAACGCTTTTATTATTAATAGTTTTAGATATTTTTTAATTCTATAATTTTCAAATATTTGTTTAATTGGTAATTGAGTTTTCACATTAACTATAATATTTACAGATTTTTGATGTTGCCTGCGTTTTGATATTTTTTATTTTTTAACGATATTTAGAATTATGATGTAAGATAAAAAATTTGGGGTAATATTAATGTTTTCTGAAATTCCTGGATTTGGGGGCGGCTGATATATTTAAGGCAATTAGAAGGGGATTTTTTTCGAGTGGAAAGGGGCTGGCGGAGGGGAGGCTTTGTAATTTATATTCTCCTTTTGGGTTTCTAATGCAATATGGTTTCGGATAATGGATTATACGATATTAAAGGAGGGTTAATTGGGGGAAATATTGTATTTGGATAATATAAAGGCGTTAATATTGCGGGAAGGAGGAATTTTTAGTGCATTTTTGGAAAAAATATATATATTAATATCACTTAAAAAGGGCTTTTTTATTTGATACAATTCTTCTAGCCTGTTTTTCCGTTCGTTTTAGGCTAATATATTTGTATGGATTTATAATATTTTGAAGAGGGTTGTTATGAATATAAAGGTACTGGAAGGGGATATAACGCTTTTGAAGGTGGACGCTATAGTAAACGCTGCGAACAGCAGTTTGCTTGGCGGCGGCGGGGTAGACGGTGCGATTCATAAGGCGGCAGGGCCAAGGTTGTTGGAAAAGTGTAAAACTTTGGGCGGCTGCAAAGCTGGAGAAGCCAAGATGACCAGGGGCTATGATTTGCCCGCCGCATTTATTATACATACGGTCGGCCCTATGTGGCACGGCGGCGGAAGCGGCGAGGAAGAAACCTTGAGAAAATGCTATGAAAACAGCTTGAAACTGGCCGAGGAAAACGGTTTAAAGAGTATCGCCTTTCCGTGTATATCTACTGGGGCGTATCGCTTCCCTGCGGAGAAAGCTGCGCATATCGCTTTTGATGCGGCTAAAGAATTTCTTAAGGATAAAACGGACTTTACGGTTTATTTTGTCTGTCATAACGGGGCGGATTACAAACTTTACAAAAATATTGAAGCCGCTTTGTAAGTTATGCTGAGGAGTTTTGCCGCCGTTACCGACGATAATACCGAGATATTGACGGTGGGTACCATGCCCGGCGCGGCCAGTTTGGCGGCGGGCGAGTATTATGCTTATAAGCGCAATCATTTTTGGCCGATAATATTTGCGTTGTTTAACGGCGGCGAACCATTAAATTCGTACGAGCAAAAGATTTCTCTTCTTTTATCGCATAAAATAGGGCTTTGGGACAGTCTTCAATATTGTGACAGGCAAGGCAGCCTGGATAAGGATATTCGTCGCGAAAGCCCGAATAATTTTAAAGTTTTATTTAAGCGCCGCCCCAAGATAAGAAGGGTGGTGTTTAACGGCCTTGCGGCGCGCAGATACTTCCTTAAGTATAATGATATTTCCGACGGACTGGAATATGTTTTAATGCCTTCGACAAGCCCGGCCAACGCCTCGAAGTCTTTTGAAGAAAAACTTGCTTTGTGGCGTAGCGTCTTAAAGCCAGGCAGGTAGAATTTGTATGGCAGTGTTATATTTAGGACTTGAGCTATATCCCCTAGCCAACAGACAATGAAGTAATTTTATTGTGCTTTTGTGGAAATTTTACCGGCGTTTGCATTCTCGTTTTTTATTATGTACTGAATAAAAAACCCCGACTTAAAAAAGTCGGGGTTTCGTAGTAAAAACATAACTAATTCATATATTCGCCGTTTACGATGCTTATCGCGGCGGTGTCTATCGGCGTTACCGTCTTCTCGTCCAAATTGACTTCATAGGAACCGCAAGAAATCGGGAACTCTTTCATCGTTGAAGGGGTCTTCCCCAATTTGCCGTTTACCTTGCAGGTCACTTTATAGATCGGCGTTCCGATTTTTACTGTAGTCCAATCTCTGTCGTTTGACATAAGTACAAGGCCCTGCGCTCTTTTTGCTTTGTCTATGGCGAGAATATATGCGTCTATTTCTTTATTGTAGAACCTCTTGAGGAGGAGAACCGCCTGTCGTCTTTCATAGGAAAGTTTCTTTTTCAACAGTTCCTGCCTTGCCGAATCGGACAGATCGTTATAATTTGTTTCCTCTTCGTCGTCCGTTTTTATGTCGGTGTATATTTCGGGTGTGGTATCGGGTTTCTTTTCCGGGGCAAAGAGATAAGTGCCTTGTTTTGTATCAGAATCTCTGTATAATTTGGCCGTTTGCGTACCGAAATCCAAATCGAGGAATTGATCCGGTTTGGTTACCTGATCATATTCCAGTTGTACGATTCCGTCGGATTTAATTACACCTTTTTGTTCGGCTTTTGCGTGTATAGTTTTAAGGAAAGGAGAATAACTTACATTGACGGTAAGTATTTCTGGCTCATATTTTTTTGCCGTACCGTTTTCTACCAAATCGTCGGCGAAACCAGCATTGAAGTCCATCTGTACGGATTTATTTTCGCTATACCAGCAGCAGCGTGTAATGCAAGCTCTGTCGGTATCAATACGGTCTTCCGCTTCCGCGGGGTTAAAGCGCAAGTTTAATTTATAACAAACGTCGGCGGTGGAACCGTCCAAATCCGACTTGGAAGAAACAATGGAAATCCATTGTTTTGTTGAACTGCCGTCCGTGGTACTCATTCCCACGCAGCCGCAAATAAGCAGCGGCATCATTAAGATAGTAGGTAAAAATTTTCTCATACTTTGATTATATCCTATTTTTAAGATAAATTATAAGATAATTCATAATAGCATTTTATTCAAGACTTTTTATAAATTATAATATAATATATACATATATTAAAGGATCGGACGCTGTTTTAAGGAGGGATAGATGAAATATTTATTAATGGTTGCAATAGCTTTAACGGTTATGGGCGGATGCGCGTCTAGCTCCGCCAAAGGCGAAGAAGATGCAAAATACTCCAATAAAGTTTCGGCCGAGGATAAGACTCAAGGCAATGTGATTATCGACGAGGAATTTGATTTGTTGGTCGCGCCGGAGTATGATTACGAAACCGAAGTTCCTTACGCCGAGCAGATAAAAAATCAACCTGTTAAGAAGCAAGCCAAAAGCGCCAAGAAACCCGTGGCGGTAAAGAAGTAACAAAATGCGGGAATCGACGTCTGCGCAAATAGAAGAGGAAGCGCAAAGGCTATACGGCTTATTGGGCAATGTTACCGACTTTAAAACCGGCTGTAAGTATACTCTTGAACATTGTAGGGCGGCAGCTCCTCTGACTTTGGCCGCAAATAATCTTAAGAAAGAAAACGACGCCGTAATTTTGGCGCATTATTATTGTGCGCCGGAAATAGTTTACGGCGTCGCCGATTTTAAAGGCGATTCTTACGCCTTGGCGAAAAAAGCGGCGGAGTTTGACGGCAGGAATATAATATTTTGCGGGGTTTATTTTATGGCTCAAACGGCCAAGATAGTAAATCCAAACAAAAGGGTTTACCTCCCGCCGATATCTGCCGGCTGCTCTCTAGCCGACGGCATTGACGCGGAAACCGTATCGGAACTAAAAAATAAATATCCCGCCGCGGCTTTTGTATGTTATATAAACAGCACTGCGGAAGTTAAAGCTCTTTGCGACGTATGCGTTACGTCTTCAAATGTGTACGACATAACCGCGGCTTTGCCAAACAGGCAAATAGTTTTTATACCGGATTTGTTTATGGCGGACAATATCCGCGCCGAACTCAAAAAGCGCGGGGTGGATAAAGAGATCTTGTCGTTCGGGGCCACTTGCTGCGTTCACGATAAATATACGGTGCGGGACGTTGAGGAACTGCGCGCGGCTCATCCACTGGTAAAAATAATAAGCCACCCGGAATGTCCTTTGGCGGTGTGCGAAATCAGCGATTATTGCGGCAGCACTTCGGGTATGTTGGACTATGTAAAGAAGTCCGACGCAAAGGAATTTGCGGTTCTGAGCGAAGACGGGATAGTAAATTCTTTGGAATTGGAAAACCCGTCAAAAAAATTTTATGCGGTCAGCAGGGCTTGCGCGCAAATGAAGCGCAATACTTTAAACAATATAGTTGGCGTTTTGAAGAATATTGACACTGCTCCGCAAGTTGAAGTGTCTTGCGATACGGCGCAAAAGGCCAGAAAATGCATAGACAATATGTTTAAAATGGCAGGTAAGAAATGATAGATAAAATAATAGAGTTGGCTGTTGAAGAAGACTTTGGCTTGGGCGATATAACTACGGATAATATTTTCGGCCCGACGTACTTGATAAAAGCCGTTTTCGTAGCCAAAGACGATATGGTAGTCTGCGGCGGAGAAGTGGCTAAGGCGGTATTCGGCTATGTCGATTCTTCAATAAAATTCAAGATGTTGAGAAAAGAAGGCGAATATATAAAGAAAGATACCAAACTGGCGGAGGTAAGCGGTCCGGCGCTCGGCGTTTTAAAGGGGGAGCGTCCGGCACTTAACTTTATGCAGAGAATGAGCGGCATAGCGACGATGTCATTCGAGCTTAACAAAATAGCAAAGAAGTATAAAGTAATGTTGGTAGATACCAGGAAATCCTTGCCGGGTATGCGTAAATTCGACAAATACGCCGTAAGAGTAGGCGGAGCCAAAAATCACAGAATGTCATTATCGGACAGCGTGATGATAAAGGATAATCATATAGCCGCGTGCGGCGGAATAGAAAAAGCCGTCAAACTGATAAAGAGCAAGATAGGACATACGCCTAAAATAGAGGTGGAAACCACGAACTTGAAAGAGGTTAAGGAAGCGTTAAAGTCCGGCGCCGACATAATTATGCTGGACAATATGTCCATATCTGATATATTGAAAGCAAAAGCCTTGATAAACGGCAAAGCAATTATAGAGGTATCCGGCGGAGTAAACAGGAATAACCTGGAGGAATACTGCAAGACTGGCATAGACGTAATATCAATGGGTGCGCTTACCCATTCCGTACCCGCGAAAGATATAAGTATGCTGGTATCGGAGATAAAGAGATAAGGAGTTGAAATATGAAAGATTTTTCACATTTGTTGGCGAAGGTAAACGGAAGAGCGACGGCATCAGTAATAAGGGAATTGCTAAAAATGACAAGCGTTCCCGGTATGATATCTTTTGCCGGGGGAATGCCGGCTCCGGATTTATTTCCCGCCGAAGAGATCGGCGAGATAGTAAAAGACGTGATAGTCAAAGAGCCAAACATCGCTTTACAGTACGGCTGTACGGAAGGTGAGGCGGGCTTTAAGGCCGAGCTTATCAAGCTGCTAAAAGCGGACGAAGATATAGAGGTTACGCCCGAGGAACTTATAGTGACGTCGGCCTCTCAGCAGGCTTTGGATATAGTTAGCAAAGCCTTCGTAGATCCGGGCGATGCGATAATAGTAGGCAAGCCGACGTATTTGGGCGCATTGCAGGCTTTTGAAACGTACGGCGCCGATATGATAGGCGTTGAGAGCGACGACTTCGGTATAACGGCGGAATCTTTGGAAGAGAAATTGGAATCTCTCAAGAAAGAAGGGCGCGTATGCAAGTTTATATATATCGTTCCCGATTTTCAAAATCCGACGGGTACGACCATTCCTACCGAACGGCGCGTAAAGATATTGGAACTTGCCAAGAAATACGGCACGGTAATTTTGGAAGATTCTCCGTACAGGAAAATACGGTTTAAAGGCGAACATCAAAAGACTTTTTACGCTTTGGATAAAGGCGAGGGCAACGTAATAACGATGTTTACGTTTTCAAAGACTTTTGTTCCCGGTTTTAGATTGGGTTATATAATAGCCGATAAGGATATAATCAGGAAGTTCGCGATACTGAAGCAGGCAATGGATTTGTGCAGTTCGCCTGTATGCCAAGCGATAACGGCGGAATATTTAAGGCAGGGCAGGCTTGAAAATCACGTCAAGAAACTTGTTAAGGTTTACAGCGAAAAGCGCGAAGCAATGCTAAAGGCTTTGGAAAAATATATGCCGCAAGGCGTGACGTGGACTAAGCCGGAAGGCGGTCTGTTCCTGTGGGTGGTATTGCCGGAAAATATAGACGCGGAGAAGATGTTCATAACGGCGGTAAAGAACAATGTCGCGTATGTGATAGGTTCTGCATTTTATCCCGACAAGAGCGGGAAGAATACGCTTCGCTTGAACTTTTCTTATGCTTCTTTCGAACAGATAGAAGAAGGCATAAAGCGTTTGGGCAAGGCGATAAAGGAATACAAAGCCTAGAACTTAAATCGGCTTTAAGACAAAATCCCCTCTAAATAGCGAGAGGGGATTATTATTTGTAACAATTGCTTTGTGAAGCTATAATTTTAATAGCGTGTTTGATCTGACATTTGAGTATAATTAGTTTGGCCATAAATATCCCGCTTTTTAAAAAGCGGGATATTTATTTCTGATCTATCCGATAAAACAATTTCGCTAAAGGTTCAAAGCCTTTAATGGCGGCATATATACTTTTTCCAAGCCGAAGGCTTGCGCCACGGGTTCATAAGTGATAAAACCGCCGTAAGTATTAAGGCCAGATAATAAGGCCTTATTTTCGATACAGGCCTTTTTTACGCCTTTGGCGGCCAGCTGCAGGCCGTAAGGCAAAGTGGCGTTGTTTAGCGCGAATGTGGAGGTTCTGGCATAAGCGCCCGGCATATTGGCCACGCAGTAATGGATAATATTGTCCACGGTATAGACGGGATCGGAATGGGTAGTCGGGCGGGACGTTTCGAAACAGCCTCCCTGATCTATTGCGACATCTACCATAACCGCGCCGCTCTGCATTGTTTTAAGGTCTTCTTTTTTTACGAGTTTAGGTGCTTTTGCGCCGGGTATGAGTACGGCGCCTATCACTATATCGGCTTTTTTGAGTTCGGTTTTTATTGTCAGCGGGTCGCTGTAAAGGCAGGTAACGTTCGGGGGGAGAATTTCACTTAAAAATTCCAGCCGCGCCAAATTTAAATCGCATACCGTTACTTTCGCGCCCAAGCCAGCGGCCGTTTTAGCGGCATTGGCGCCGACCGTTCCGCCTCCCAATATCAGCACTTGCGCGGGAGCTACTCCCGTAACTCCGCAGGGCAGTATCCCGCGTCCCTGATAATGTTTGCTGAGATAATAGCTGCCCATTAAAGCCGACATTCTGCCCGCCACTTCGCTCATCGGTTTGAGTAAGGGGAGGGTATGGTTTTCCTCCACCGTTTCATAGGCTTCGCTTGTTATTTTTTTATTCAGACATACGTCGAGCAGTTCTCTGTCTGCGGCGAAGTGGAAATAGGTAAAAATCAACTGTCCGTTTTTCATCAGGTCATATTCCTGTTTAAGAGGTTCTTTAACTTTTACTATCATATCCGCTTGCGACCATACCTGCGCCGCAGTTTTAAGTACGGTGCAGCCTGCGGCTTCGTATTCGCTGTCGGGCAGAGCCGAACCCAAGCCAGCGCCGCTCTCTATAAATACGCTGTGCCCCGCTTGTATATAAGCGTGTGCGGCATTGGGGGTAAGACCTACTCTAAACTCATTGTTTTTGATTTCTTTCGGACAGCCTATTTTCATTTTTCGCTCCTTTTGGATAATTCTTTTTTAAATTTGATATATTCTTAAATTCTTTTATATATTTTATCGGATTTAATTTGCAAGCCCGAAAAAAAGCCCCGCCGTAAGCGGGGCTTTTTTTCGTTTTAATAATTATTTCTTCTTGTTCTTTAAAGCCGCTTTGACAATCCCGTCGAATAGCGGGTGCGGCTTAAGCGGGCGGCTGGCGAATTCCGGGTGGAATTGCACCGCTATAAAGAACGGGTGTTTGGAATACTCTACTATTTCCGGCAGAAGCTCCTTATGCCAAGCGCTCACTTTAAGGCCGCATTTTTCCAGCAGGGGAACGAATTGCGGATTGTATTCGTAGCGGTGGCGGTGTCTTTCTTCTATGGCGTCTTTCTTGTAGAGTTTATGAGCGAGAGTTCCCTTGCGTATTTTAGCGCCGTAATTGCCAAGACGCATTGTCCCGCCGAGTTTCTTTATTTTCTTTTGTTCTTCCATCATAGCTACTACGGGATTTTTGGTATCGGGATTAATTTCCGTGGAATCGGCGTCTTTCAGGCCGGCCAAGTTGCGTGCGGCCTCTATAACGGTGCATTGCATACCGAGGCATATCCCGAGGAACGGGACTTTGTTCTCTCTGGCGTACTTTATTGCTTCTATTTTACCGGGTATTCCGCGTTTGCCGAAACCGCCCGGCACTATAATCGCGTCCATTCCTTTAAGCGCCGCCGGTATGGAGTCTTTTTGGGTGTTTACGTATTTTACTTTTACCGATACTTTATTTGACATTCCGGCCAAATATAAAGACTCCGCGACCGATTTATAAGCGTCTTTAAGCTCGGCATACTTGCCCGCTATGGCGACTGTTATTTGTTTTTTGGGGGAAGTGGCCTTTCGTACAAATTCAAACCATTTGCCGTCGTTTTTCTTTTTTGCTTTAAGGTTTAATCTCTTAATAACCAAATCCGTAAGGCCTTGTTTTTCCAGTTCTTCCGGTACGAGGTATATCGAAGGGGCGTCCATAACTTCTATTACTGCGGCGGGTTCTACGCTGCAGAAAAGCGAGAGTTTATTTTTCATCGAATCGGATATATGATGTTCCGTTCGGCAGGCAAGGACGTCCGGCTCTATGCCTATTTCGCGCAGCTTGTTTACCGAATGTTGAGTTGGTTTTGTCTTAAGTTCGCCCGCGGACGATATGTAAGGGACCAAAGTGGCGTGCAGCGTCATAACGTTTTCGCGGCCGCGTTCGACTCTGAACTGTCTTGCCGCTTCCAAGAATGGCAAGCCTTCGATATCGCCGACGGTACCGCCGATTTCTATTATGGTAACGTCGAAATCCTTGTCAAAGGCGGCAAAACGTTTCTTTATCTCGTTTGTTATGTGCGGGATTACTTGCACCGTTACGCCGTTATAATCGCCTCGTCGTTCATTGTCGATGACCGTTTGATATATTCCGCCTGCGGTATTGGTATTGGCTTTAGTCATTGGAACGTCCAAGAATCTTTCGTAGGTGCCGAGGTCCAAATCAGCCTCCGCGCCGTCGGCCGTTACGAAAACCTCGCCGTGCTGATAGGGGCTTAAGGTGCCTGGGTCTATATTGATGTAAGGATCGCACTTTATCATATTGACCTTAAAGCCGCGCAGCTGCAAAAGTTTCGCCAGACTCGCGCCCGTTATCCCCTTGCCGAGCGAGCTTACCACTCCGCCCGTAACAAATATAAATTTCGACATTTAATTTGCTCCTTTACTGTTCTTTAGAAATTTTTACAAATTCTTTCGCCCGTTCCAAATCCGCCGGCGTATCTATGGCGGGGCCCGTTTTTACCGTCAATACCGATTTTATAATCATTCCCGCTTCAAGCGCGCGCAGCTGTTCCAGTTTCTCCAGCTGTTCCAGCGGGCTGGGCGGCAGTTTGACAAAACGCTCCAGCGCCGCTCTTTTATAGCCGTATATCCCGCAATGAATATAATATGGCGCTTTTTCGCTCTGCGGAGTTTTTTCCCTTTTGTAAGGCACTATCGAGCGGGAAAAATATAAAGCCCGCCCGTCTTCGGCCAGCACCGCTTTTACGTGGTTGGGATTGTCGACCTGCCCAAAATCCGTGGTAGGTATACAAGCCGTTGAAATATCGGTCTCAGCGTCTTTTTTCAGAAGTTCGGCTGCGGCTCTTACGGTTTTTGGCAGGACGAAAGGTTCGTCGCCCTGTACGTTGATTATATAATCTGCTTGCAAACCTTTAGCCGCTTGGTAAATTCTGTCTGTTCCGCTGGGACAGTCCGAAGGCGTCATTACGGCCTTGGCGCCAAAATTCTGCGCCGCTTTCGCTATACGCTCGTCGTCCGTAGCGATAATTACTTCCCCGCAGTCGGCCTTTTTGCAGGCTTCGTATACCCATTGTATTATAGGTTTGCCGTAAAGGTCGGCCAAAGGTTTGCCGGGAAACCTGGTGGAGCCGTATCGCGCGGGTATTATTATTAAAGTGTCGCTCATAAAACCTCTTTGATTTCCTCTACCGACGCGGTCGCCGTACCGAGTTTCGCCACCACTATGCCCGCCGCCTTGTTGGATATATAAGCCGCATCGGGCAGAGTAGCGCCGCAGGCCAAAGCCAAAGTGAGTACCGATATTACCGTATCGCCCGCGCCCGTTACGTCGAATACTTCTTTGGCGGTAGCTTTTATGGTTGTAACTTTGGGTCTGGCGCCTTTTTCAAACAAGGTCATACCTTCCGCGCTTCTGGTTATAAGAATCGATTCCGCGTCTAAAGTCTTTAGTATTTTCTTGCCGAGATTGATTATGGCGCTATTGTCTTTTTTAGGAGGCAGGCCCATTCCTTCCCACGCCTCTTTTGTATTTGGCGTCATACAGGTAATGCGTTTGTATTTGAGGAAGTTGTCTATCTTTGGGTCCACGCAGACGGGAATATTTTTGGCTCTGCATATATTTATTATTTCTTCTATGTTATGGTCGGAAAGCATACCCTTCCCATAGTCCGACATTACGACGCCTTTGGCGGTTTTTACAGCTTTCTTAAAATTCTTCATACATTCTTTGGCGATAGGCGGGCAGATGCGTTCTTTGCTTTCTCTGTCAACCCTTACCACCTGCTGGCGTTCGGCTATTATGCGTACTTTTTGGGTTGTGGGCCTGTTGTCGTCGGTTACCAAAGCGCTTACGTCTACGCCTTTATCTTTAAGGTAGTTCTTTAAAATGGAGCCTTTTAAATCTTTGCCTATAACCGATAAAATTTTGGGTTTGGCGCCGAGCACCGCCAAGTTTACCGCCACATTGCCCGCGCCGCCCGCGATGAAATCTTCCTCCTCAACGTGAACGACAGGCACCGGCGCTTCGGGCGATATCCTGCTGACGGACCCTTTTACGAACTGGTCCAACATAATGTCGCCTATTACTATTATCTCTTTTCCTTTAAAGCTGTTTATAATATTGATGAAATGACTTCTCTCTTTGTTTTGCATAAAAGCTCCTTACTTTGTTTCGCTTGGGTTTGACTTTTGCTCGGAGATGGAATATTCCGTCAGTTCCGCCGTTACGCTGCCTATGAACACTTCCACCGACATTTTTACCGGCAGTCTGCGTTCGTCGTCTGTAAGCCATACCTTCAGGCTTTTGCCTTTGGCGGTAAATATACCCTCGCCGCTAAATTGCGGCTCAACTACTATACAATTAAATTCGCCCGCTTTAACTTTAACTTTCTTCTTGCCCAAAACGGTAACTTTCAAAGGATATTGTTTCTGGCGGTTGACGATGTCAAAATAAATTTCGCCTTTTTCCGGCAACTCCTGCAATCTTACGTAGTACAGAGCGGAAAGCATATCCAAAACTTCCTCGCCTTCAAAAACCATTTTTTGGGTTTTTATGTTGCCTTCTCTGTCCTGTCTGTGATTGTTGTAAGTATTGTTCGCATAATTAAAAGTGAGCCATTCGTCGCGTGCGTATTTGCCTTCCCTTACGCTTTGCCAATAGCCCAGAGATTTTTTTGCGCCAATGTCCAGCCAGGATATATTTATGTCCCTTACTTTAAACAATGCGTCTATTATGCTGTGGGAGCTGGCGTCGGCCCTGAGTTCATAGGCCAAAGTGCCGTTGCTATCCACTATTCTGGTCGTTTGGAGCTGCGCCACTCCCGCCACGATAAAAGACCAGCCGATATTGTATTTTAAAGTCTCGCCGAACCATATGGGTTTTTTTAAGGATTTAGTTTGTTCGTCTGCCGCGTCCTGCGCGAAGTAGAAGGGGGAAGTCAAACGGCCTTCTTCCGTTTTTAATATTACGGCTTCAGGGTCGTCATAGGCGTTCATCTCGGGAAATTGTGTTTGGTTTCCCTCGGAAGGAGTTTCGGCGTTTTTATCCGTATTTTCGGGTTTAGACTGCGATGCGTTCTCTTTGGATTGTTGTTCGGAGGCGGTTTTATTCGTTTCTTTTTGTTCGGCTTTTTGCTCAGAATCGGATTGTTCTTTCTTCATTTTCTCTTTTTGCGAGGGCGAAGGCGACGGCGAGAAGAATTTTATAAGAGATTGGGTAAAAGTCTGAGGTTCTTCCTCCGTTTCCTTTACAGCGGGGGGCTCTTGCGCTGGCTCTTGTTTTTCTTCCGGAACCTGCTCGGCGGCGGGTTGTTGCGCCGCGGGGCTCTGCTCTTGGGCCGGGGCTTTGCTGTTCTTTGTCGCGCAGGCCGGCAGCAACAGCACCGAAGATAGTATAAGTATTGTTAAAAATCTCATTTTGAAATCTCCTTAATATATTTTGCCGCCCCGTAAATATCCAAACATATTTTTACGTCTTTAAGTTGCGGAGCGTATTTTTGTTTTTGGCGTTTGCCGTTGGCCGTTAGCACCATAATGCCGCGCATTCCGATATTGGCGGCGAAATCCATATCCGATTTTTTGTCGCCTATCATAAAGGAATTGGCGACGTCGATATTATGTTCTTTTATCAATTTAAGGCCAAGGCCCGGCGCCGGTTTTCGGCAGGAACAATTTTCATTCGGTGCGTGCGGACAATAATATATACCGTCAATATCGGCGGCAGACTCAAGCAGTTGACACATTTTTTTGTTTACCGCGTCCACCTGTTGCGGTCCGAAGTAGCCTCTGCCTATGCCCGATTGGTTCGACACTATAAAAAGTTTATAACCCATCTCCTTAAAAAGTCGAAAAGCCTTTAAAGTGTTTTTATATAGTTTTACGCTTTTTGGGTCGCACAGATAAGTGCCGGGTTTTTCCTTTATTACCGTTCCGTCGCGATCCATTAAAATGGCTTTATTTTTCATTGGCGCTGTCCTTATGTTGATTGATATTGTTTTCGTTTAATTCCGCCTGTTGTATTTTCATCGCTTCTATGCAGTCTTTTTCGCGTTTCCAGCGGTTATGGCCCCAAAGCCAGGTTTCTGGCGCCATTTTTATATAGTCTTCAAGTTTAGATTTGAGCAATACGGTATAATCGTAAACGGCTTTATGGGAATACTCGATTTGCGGCGGAAGAAAGGTATCTGTCCTTTCCACTATTATTTTTTTGCCGCGCCTGTATATTCTTATGGCATATACCGGCACTTGCGCTTTCAGCGAAAGCACCGCAGTGAGCGGAGCGACTTCAGCCGCCCTTCCCAAGAACGGCATATACAGTTTTGAAGCGTGTACGCTTTGATCGCTTAAAATCGATATTAAACCGCCTTTTTTAAGCGCTTTAAAACAGGAAAAGAAAGGATTGTATGCGCTTATGTAGCGCGCCCCGCGTATGGAGCGAAGGCGGTTTACTTCTTTGTCGACGTAAGGGTTAGTTTGGGGTTTGGCTATGAAGCATACGTTTTTGAAAAGAATGCTTACGATTAAGCCCGCTATTTCCCAATTTGTAAAATGTCCCAAATGCAATATGCAGCCTTTGCCGGCGGCATTTTGAGCGGCAACCTCTTCCATTCCTATCAGCTCCACTTTTGAAAGGACGTCCTCGTCCTTCATATAAGCCGCTTTAACAAATTCCGCAGACAATCTCCCGATATTGCGCCAAGATTCCAAGGCTATATAGTCCACTTCCTTTTCGGATTTTTCCGGGAAGGCTTTTCTTATGTCTTCTTTTGTTCTTAAGTAGCGTTTACGGATTACGAGGGTAAGAGCGGAACCCAGCAATTCGCCGAATTTAAGGGCAAAACTCCACGGCATTAAGCGAATAGCGAAAATCAATGCCTTAAGCCCGAGGTACTGGCAATAGAAGTTTAAATCCCGCATATTTAGATTATATCAAAAAGGGTTATCATTAGCGTTCATATTTAAAACGGCGCGCGTATTAAGAGTGGTTATTTATTGGCGGCGGCGAAAATAATATAATATAATGTCGGCACAATAATTGGGGAGTTTTTATATGGATTTCATAAAATTAAGGGAAAAGCTATTGAACAATACCGCAGGCCGCCTGTTGTTGGCTTTTGCGGCTTTTATTTACGGTTTGGGCGTAAAATTTGTATTGCTTGCCTATAAGAAAGGCTGGCGCGCGCAGAAAGCGGTAAACAGCAGAGTTGTATGCATAGGCAATATAACGGCTGGCGGAACCGGTAAGACGACGGCAGTCCTTTTGTGCGCCTCAAAGCTGAGCAAGGCCGGAATAAGGACGGCGGTTGTGTCGCGCGGATACAAAAGGAGCGCAAAAAAAGACGAAGTGGTGGTGCTCTTTGACAAAGATTTGCTTAATTGGCGCGAAAGCGGCGATGAACCTTATATGATGAGCCAGCTTCTGGCCGACGATAAAGTGCCGGTGGTGGTCAGCTCAGACAGATACGCCGCGGCCAGTCAGGCGGTAAAGGAATTTAGAAGCCAAGTGATACTGCTTGACGACGGTATGCAGCATCATCGTTTAAAAAGGGACGCCAATGTCGTTTTGATAGACGCGGTAAATCCATTCGGCGGGGAGGAGCTTCTGCCTTTGGGCACCTTGCGCGAGCCTATGACCGCTTTAAAAAGAGCTTCTTTGGTTGTTATAACGCACAGCGATTTGGTACCCGCCCGCGAACGAGAGGATATAAAGGATACAATTCGTCTTATTAACGACGAGATAGAAATAATAGAAGCCGTACACAAGCCCGATTATTATTTCGACGTGACGACAAAAACGAAAGTGGCTCTTAAAGATCTTAAAGGCGACGCCGTCGCGTTTTCCGCCATAGGGGATCATTCCAGCTTTGAGCAGACTTTGCGCAATTTGGGGCTAAACTTGAAGCAGACTTGGCGCTTCCCCGATCACGGTACTTACGATATGGAACAGATGGAAACTTTCGCCTCGTCGCGCGGCGATCTTCCTTTGATTACCACTTTTAAGGACTACGTAAAATTTCCGGAGGGCTGGCAGGACGTCATTAAAGACAAACTATATATTTTATCCATAAATATGGAGATACTTAACGGCGAGGAAAACAAACTTTTGGAAGTGCTTTATCCGGGTATATCCAAGAAAAAGTAGTTCTTTATAGTTTGGCAATTTGTTAAACTCCCGCATTTCCACGCGGGAGTTTTTTATTTTTGGGGGAAAATATTGCCTGTGACTCAGTCGGGATTTTTTAGGTTTTGTTTATCGCGGCGTTCCTATTTATATCGGGACAGGAAAAAATGAATTCGCTTTTGATGTGTCCCCGCGTAAAAAGCGCGTAAAGCCGCCCCGCGGGGCGGCTTTGGGCAAATAGCGCTGAAAGTTTTACTTTAAAGCCTGCCGCTTTGCGCGGTAAGCGCGCGCATTTTGTAATTCAACTCATTGTCGAATATAAGATCCTCGAGGTCGATATGCATACGGTAACGCCAATAATGCTTGGGATTGGCGGGTATATTGATGCGTTCGCTTTCTATATCGGGCAGACGCCGTTTTTCGTCCATACCGAGCCAATCCTGAAAAGAATTTAAACACAGCATAGAAGGCGCGGCGAGATTTCTTCTCAGCACTTCCTCGCATATTTTGCCGTCGGCCTCCTGCGGGGCGGGCCCTTCAAATCCCAAGGCTTGATTATAAAAAGACTGGGTTTGCTCCGAGTCTTCCAGCCACCAGCCGCGCAGGGTGGACATATCGTGCGTCGATATGGTGCAAACAGAAAGATATGGATATTTGGAAATGTCGCCAAAGCGTTCCTGCGGGCTTTTGGGCATACGCTGTATTTCCAAGCTCAATATTTGAAGTTCGTTCATCACTTCGGGCACGCAGGCCGGTATCATACCCAAGTCCTCCGCGCAGGAAAGCATAGGGGTGCAGCGTACAAGCGTGGGCAGCTTTGCCAAGGCTTCCTGCTTCCAAAATTCATTGTGCCTATGGTAAAAATAATGATTGTACAGATTTGTATAGGCTTGTTTTTTATCTTCGGGCAAGGCATAGAAAGCCGATGATTTTAAGGCCGAAATACGAGGGTGGTACATATCTGCCTTCTTCTTATCCGCGACAAAAAGCACATTGTTTATAAGGGTATAGAGCCCTTCTTTTAAAATTTGGCTTTCGGCGTCGGTTTTTTCCCTAAAATACTCTTCGGTTTTGCGCTGGGTGTTGAAAGGCTCTTTAAGTTCATAAAGGCCGCCTTCAATGGGGGTAAGATATTCTGATTTTACCTGTTCCGATTTTTCCCGGAACAGCGCCTTAAGGATTTTATCATCTATGAAAGGCCTAAGATATTGTTCTTTAAATTCAAAGCCGAAGTTTTTAATTTCTTCCGCGTCCATAGGCATAGCGGGTGAAAATTGGCCCAGCAGCCCGTGTACGGAATTAAGCGGTATATCCCATATTCTGAAAAATCCCAAAATGTGGTCTATACGGTATGCGTCGAAGTATTCGGCCATTTTTTTAAATCGTTTCTTCCACCAAAGATAACCGTCTTTTGCCATTTCCTCCCAGTTATAGGTTGGGAACCCCCAGTTTTGCCCGTTGACGGAGAAATCGTCTGGCGGCGCGCCGGCCTGGCTTTGCATATTGAAGTAATGCGGCTCAGTCCAAGCCTCTACGCTGTTTCTTGATACTCCTATCGGTATATCGCCTTTTAAAATCAAGCCTTTGCTTCTGGCGTAATTGGCCGCGTCCAAGAGCTGCAGATGCAGATTATATTGTGTAAAATAGTGCAGGCGGATTTCCTTATAGGCTTTGCTTTTGGGGGAGGTAAGTTCGTAGATGCGAGCTTTGTCGTAGCTGCGGTATGCGGCTGGCCATTTGGAAAAATCGGAAGTTTTGTATTTGTCCCTCAAATAGCAGAAAGCGGCGTAAGGGCGGAGCCATTCTTTATTTGCCTCGAAAAATTTTAGGTATCCGTCGTCGAGCGGAAACTCCTTGTATCTTTCTCTGTATGCCGTTTTGATATAGGCTTTTTTTAATGCGTTTACCTGTTCGTATTCCACTTGCTTGGCGGCGTTAAGACGGCGCCGCTCCAAATCGAACCAATATTGTTTGTTTTTGTTTTTGAGCGGGCCTAAGGCGTTCAAGTCCATATACATCGGGTGTATGGCGTAAATGGAAATGCTTGCGTAGGGATAAGAATCCGTCCAAGTGCCGGTTATGGCGGTATCGTTTATGGGGAGTATTTGTATTACTTTTTGGCCCGCGGCCGCGGCCCAGTCGGCAAGTTTCTTTAAATCGCCGAAGTCGCCAACGCCGAAGCTCTCTTTGCTCCTTAAAGAGAATACTGGCAGCACTATCCCGCTTTTGCGCGGTAGCGGGATATCGAAAACGGGGAAATAATCGTTTTTAACCAAAACCTCTTTTGATTGTATATCGGCGTTAAGGCGGCAATTTTCGCCTTTTTGCCAAAATATTTCTTCGCCTTGCAACAGTAGGAATTTAAACTCCAGCGGGAAGCTGACTTCCGATGCGTCCAAAGCTATACTCCACTCGTTATGCGCGGTTCTTTGCATAAGCGGTGCGGCTTGAGGATTCCAGCGTCCCAAATTTTCGTCCGAGCCGCATATTTTTAATACGGCGTTTCCGCTTGCTTGCGGGGCATAGGCTTTTATCAGCAGGGTTTTGTCGCATACGGAAAGTTCTGCTCCCGCTTTAAAGCCGTCGTTAAAAGCCGAGGAGTACAAAAAAGAATTTGGCGGCACGTCGCGCCAGGAATCCTGCACGTCTAGGGTATAATCCAAGGGAATGTCTGCCAGTGATATTTCCCTTTGGGGGAAGGGGTATTCTCTTCTTTTTTCTCGGTCGTTTTGATATACGGCGTAGGAGTATTTGATATAAGGTATGTAATTTTGGCCCAAATCCAACCGGGCGGACCAAAGTCCGTTTCCGTTGTCTTCCATACGAAGCGGAAAAACTTTTTTGTTTTCCAACAGCAAGGCCAGGCATTCGTCATGGCCCGCGAAATAATTTAAGGAAAATGTAATCTTCATAAAGGACTATCCCCCGTAGCGTATCAAATTTATTATAACAACTTTTTTGCGCTTGGGGCTTTCAGTTTATTGGGGGAGTGCTTTCGCTTCTTCTGGCCCAAACGGCGGCGCCTATCAGCAGTGCGAAGAATATCAGCACCGCCAGCAGGGTATTGAACAGCCCGCTCACTTTAAGCAGCAGCGCGATTATTAAAATGAAAACGCTTTCTATAAACGCGGCGCCCGCGGCGAAAAGGCCCAAGGTTTTGCCTCTTGTTTCTTCCTGCGCGCGGGAAAGTATAATGGTAATTACCATCGCGCTGAAGGCTCCGAACGGCAAGCCGCACAGGCCTGTGGCGGCTATTACCAGCGTTTTGGGCAGATTGTACATCAGCACCAATACCGAAAGTGCGTAGGCCGAGTAGTTTACTACGGAAAGAGTGAAGAATTTAAATTTCTTGCCCGCCGCCGCGTAATATACCGCCCCGATAAAAGCGCCCAGCCCGAACGCCGCTTCCAACATACCGAGGAACAGCGATCCGTGCTTAAATTCGTGTACGTAGCTGGGCAGAATGAGCAGTTCCCACGACTGGCCAAGTATAAAAAGCGGCAAGGTAATCAAAATAACTTTAAGCAGGAAAGGGTCTTTGGTAAGATTGTCCCACGCGGTTTTGTAAGTGGTGGGATTTGGGCGTATACGCGGCTTTCTGGCATTGAATATTTTTAGCGCGATAGCAACTATCGCCAGACACAGAATTGCGGCGCAGAGCCATGCTTGCAAAGTGCCGTAAAGCGCGATAATAAGCCCGCCGGCCAAAGGGCCTCCTACGGCCATAATGCCGTCCAAAGCCTCCCTTATTCCGGTAACCCTGTGCAGAGGCATCGCGGCCAGGCGGGCGTAAGTGGGCATTAAAGACTGCCTCGACATTTGACCCGGCTCGTCGAAGAACGCGCAGAAGAATATTATGACGGAAATCAACCAAGGTTTTGCGCAATCGAATATTATAAGCGCTGGTATGGCGGCGATAAGGACAAGCTGGGAGGCCTCGCATATCAGCATAGTTTTTGCGCGGCCCAGCCTGTCTATGACCGCGCCGCCCCAAAGCGAAGAAAAAATGCTCGGCATAATCGTCGCAAAGCCCGCTATACCCAGCCAAATTACGGAATCCGTGCTGACCAGTATATACCACGGAAGCAATATCTGAAACAGCTGATTTACCAAGGAGGATAAAGCCTCCATAGTTAATATCAGCTTAACGGGTGTGGCGTTGTATTTTATTTCCGCGTTCGCTACCATAAGGTAAATAAATTATATAAAATGATTTCATAAGGAAGGGGGGAAATATATGTCAGAATATAAAGACTATTATAAGATATTGGGCGTCGGCAAAAACGCCAGCGAGGCCGACATAAAAAAGGCTTTTAAAACTCAGGCTCGCAAATATCATCCCGATATGCACCCTGAGAACAAAAAGGCCGAGATGACCGAAAAGTTCAAAGACATTAACGAGGCCTACGAAGTCCTTTCCGACAAACAAAAACGCGCCATTTACGATCAGGTCGGCAGCGGCGGATACCAAAATTATGCGCGCGGCGGCGGGGCATCTACCGGGCGCGGCAGCTCTTCTTACGGATCCTCCGGCGCCGGCGGCGCGCAATATTATCAGTATTCCGGCGGCAACCCGTTTGGCGGAGGCGGAGTCCATTTTAACGGGACGGGCGGGTTTAACGCTTCGGATTTCAGTGATTTCTTTCAGCAGATATTCGGAGGTATGGGCGGATTTTCCGGCCGGGGCAGACGATCCTCCGGAGGGGCTAATCCTTTCGCCGGTTTTGGCGGAGCCGCCGCTCAGGGCGCGGACAACGGCGACAGCGAGGCAAATTTATCGCTTGATTTGGCGGAAGCCTATCGCGGCGGCCTGGTAAATCTTACGCTGCCCAACGGCAGGAACGTACAGGTTAAGTTCCCCGCCAAGATAGCGGACGGCGCCAAAATAAAACTTAAAGGGCTCGGCAATCCCGGCCCCAGAGGCAGCGGCGATTTATACGTAAACGTAAAGATAGCGCCCAATCCTCATTTCAGGCTGGACGGCAAGGATATTTATAAAGTTATAGACATTATGCCTTGGACAGCCGCTT
Source organism: uncultured bacterium (assembly GCA_949291515.1). Lineage (GTDB taxonomy): Bacteria > Elusimicrobiota > Elusimicrobia > Elusimicrobiales > Elusimicrobiaceae > Proelusimicrobium. Next base: position 21,283 of record CASEVY010000003.1, read on the forward strand.
TGGGCGGCAATGTTTCGGTGCGTATGCCCGACGACAGTTTGGTAAAAATCAAAGTGCCCGCCGGCTCGCACAGCGGCCGCAAACTTAAGTTGAGCGGCAAGGGCTTGGGCAAGAACGGGGATATGTATGTGCAGCTTATGATAAACAATCCCAATATACTCACCAAACGCCAAAAGGAATTGTTTACTATGCTTAAAGAAACGGAAGAATAAATTCAGCCGTATTTTTATAAAGCCTCGGTTTCCCGCCGAGGCTTTTTATTTTTAAATTTTTATATTTTTAGCTATTTGTTAAAATTAAAATAGATTAAGGCAAAGGGGTTTTAATACAGATATGAAAAATGGAATTAAAGTGGTCGGAATAGGCGAACTGCTGTGGGATATGCTGCCAGAGGGCAAAAGAGCGGGCGGCGCGCCGATAAATTTTGTTTATCACGCCGCGCGCTTAGGCGCGCGTGGCTGCGCCGTAAGCGCGGTCGGCCGCGATGCCTTGGGCGAAGAAATTCTTGATCAGCTTGACAGGAACGGTATCGAACATTGTATAGCGCGCAGTGATTATCCTACTGGTACGGTATTGGTCAAGCTGGACGATAAAGGCGTGCCTTCTTATGAAATTACGGAAAATGTAGCCTGGGATAATATCCCGCTTAGCCAAGAGGCTTTGTCCGCCGTATCCGAGGCCGACGCGGTCTGTTACGGCACTTTGGCTTCCAGAAGCGGGAAAAGCGCCGAAGCCATAGAAAAGCTGCTGAGCGCGGCTCCTAAGGACGCAATCTTATTTTATGACGTCAATTTGCGGGGAAGATATTATAATGCCGAATTGCTAAGGAAATTACTGGTCTTTGCGAATGTTTTTAAAATAAACGATGAGGAGATTATAATATTAAAGGATATGCTCGGCCTAAAAGGTGACTGCTCGCAAATGTGCCGCGCTTTGCTGGAAGAATATAATCTTAAATATCTTATACTTACCGCAGGGTCGAAATACAGCGAGGTATATTGGCGCGGCGGTTTTTCCCGCGTGGATACTCCAAAGGTTAAAGTGGCGGATACGGTGGGCGCGGGCGATTCGTTTTCCGGCGCTTTTGTGTATGGTATTTTAAGCGGAATGTCTGTGGAGCAAGCGCATAAGCTGGCGGTAAAAGTGTCGGCTTATGTCTGCACGCGCAGCGGCGCGTGGCCGAAATATGAGAGGGGGCAATTCTTATGACCGACAGCAATAAATCTTCGCTTATTGTTAAATTGATACCTGTAATGCTGGCGTTTTTCGCGATGGGTTTTGTAGATATGACGGGCATAGTCAGCAATTACGTGCAGAAGGATTTTAATCTTTCGCATACTACGGCGGGATTGCTGCCGTCGATGGTATTTTTCTGGTTCTTGGTTTTTTCGGTGCCTACCGGTATTTTGATGAACAAGATAGGGCGGCGCAAGACTGTTCTTCTCAGTCTGGCGGTAACTTTGGCGGCTTTGATTTTGCCTTTTGTTCATTATAATCTTGCGTTTATGTTGGCGGCTTTGTCGCTGTTGGGGATAGGCAATACATTGATGCAGGTTTCGCTTAATCCGTTGGTATCTAATATAGTCAGCGGCGATAAGCTGGCGAGTTTTATGACTTTCGGCCAATTTGTTAAGGCGATAGCTTCGTTTATCGCGCCGATTATAGCGGCTTGGGCCGCTTTGCGTTTCGGCAACTGGAAATTGCTGTTTCCGCTTTTTGCGCTGGAGGGTTTGCTCGCTTTAATCGCTTTAGCCAAGACGGAAGTAAAAGAAACGCAGAGCGTAAGCAAAAATTCCGGTTTTAGGGAATGTTTCGCTCTGCTGGGCGAGCGGACGGTGCTTTTATTCTTCATCGGGATAATATGCCACGTCGGCATAGATGTCGGCACCAATTTGACGGCCCCTAAAATCCTTATGGAAAGACTGGGGTGGGATCTTACCGCCGCTTCCGCGGGCGCGAGCGTATATTTTTTGTTCCGTACTATAGGTTGTTTTGCGGGTTCTTTCCTGCTTGCCAAGATAAACAACGGCGTAATATTCGCCGTAAGCGTGATTTTGATACTTGCGGCTTGTTTGGGGCTTTTGGCCGCACCGTCAAAGAGCTTGATATATCTGTGCGTGGCGATGATAGGCTTGGGTAATTCAAACATATTCCCGATAATATTTTCCCGCGCGATATTAAGCGCGCCGAGCAAGCAAAACGAAGTTTCGGGCCTGATGATAATGGGGTTGGTGGGGGGTATGATATTCCCGCCGATAATGGGCGCGGCTTCGGATTTATTCGTTTCGCAAAGCGCGGCCGCGGCGGTATTGGCTTTGGGCGCGGCCTATCTGCTGTTTATAATTAAACTTACTTTCAATAAGGCTTAAATTATTCCGCCCCGGTATTATGGCGGGGCGGAATTTCAGAAGAAAGTCAAAGAAGGCGCGGCGGCGTTTTGGATTTCCTTCTTATAGCTGTATATGGCGTAGCGCAAGGCGTCAAGGGCGTGGTCGTTGGATTTTAGCGGCTCTTCCAGAATATTGCCGTTAAGGTCGCTCTTCCAGCTGTAAGACTCTATTTCCCGAATAAGATTTACGGAACTTTTGGTTATCAGCAATTCGCCGCAGCTTTTCACCGCCATTATCCCGTTAAGAATGTTTTTGTCTGCCGCTTTTACGTTAAATCCAGCGCGGTATATGGCTTCTATGCGGGCGGGTTCGGCGGTGTCGGCGTATATGGTTTGGGCGCGGTCTTCGGGCGGGATTATTTTCTTTAACTCCTCTATTAGAGCGTCGTTTGTCAGTCCGGCGCGGTATAGTTTTTCTTCCGCGCAGAAAGCGGCGTCTTTTATATATACTTTTACCAAAGCCGAAGGATTGTTAAATCCGAAATCCAATCCCCAAATAATTTCCTGCGGGTCGATGAAACTATCTTCAACGCTGCGCCAGCGGGAATATATTGTTTTGTCGCTTCGCCCCCAGTTGCCCAAAGCATAGACCTCATAGGCGTTTTTGTCGTATTCTTTCAAAGAAAGAAGCGTATCTATATATTCCTTGGAAAGGAAAGGATTGTCCTTGTAGCTGCTTCGTATGACTTTTATCCCTTTGCGGTTTATCAGCTTTTTGGCTATCCAGCTGTTGGCGTCGGTAGGGTTGAGAGTAAGGAAAATTTGGTTTGTCATATCCGCCGCTTTGGGCGCGGAAAGGCGGGTGAGAAGTATAAGATAATCCTGATAGGTAAATTCGGTGGCTTCTTCCATCCAAATATAGTTGAACTCGGAAGATTTTATCTTCTCGGGGTCGTCGAGCGAAAAGAACTGTATTCTGCTGTTGCCGAGCAGATAAAAATTTTCCGTCTTATTCAATTTCCCGCTGTTGAAGAGTCCGTATTTTGCCAGCAGTTCCATTATCAGTCTGAAGGCCGTCATTTTAAGGGCGGGCATAGTCTTTCTGGTTATGGCGATAAGCGCGGTTTGGTTCAGCGCCCGCATTATCAGCAGCTGGGCTATGGCGTAGCTCTTGCCCGATCGCGCGCCGCCGATATTGATCACAGTCTGTTCGCGGGCGGAGAAACTTTCCCGGAATATTCTGCCCACTTTAAATCTGTTTGTCGCTTTCATATATTATTTTGCTTGGTGTTTCGGGCCTTTTGGCGCTCTCTTTCGGCGATTTATTGTACTTCTTTGGCAGGCGGTTCGTCAGGGAAAAGCATAATATCCCCGCGGTTTTGGATTTTAAAGCCGCTTCTATAAGCGCGATTTCCAGTTTAAGATTTATGATTTTGTCAAAGGCTTTAAGAAAGGCCTTGTCTTGCGCCAAAGCCGAACAGAGCATATTTTTGGGGAAAGAGGAAAGCTCCAAAGCTTCGGTTATAGTGTCGGATTCCTGTAAGGTTTTTAGGAAGTTTTCTTTGAGGGTTTTGTCTGTATCTTTTTGCATATTGCCGTCGTAGAAACAATCGTGACGGCTATAATTATATAATAGCAAATTATTACTTTTCCTTCAAATGGGCGCAAAGCGGGCCAGCGAAAAACAAACTTTTTCGCGCGGGAGCGCGCTAAGATTTTTATTTATTTGTTTTTGTATATTTCCCAGAGTTTCGCATATTTTACCGAGGGATAGAAACTGCTGAACAAAGCCCACAGAAAGCCTTGTATTCCGTCCAGGAAGCCCATCTTGAGAATGTATATCTTAAAAAATTCCAGCGGCGGCCTGATAAGCTGAACGGCTTTAAATTTCTTGCCGCGTTCCGCCATTGTCTGCGCCGCCAAAGAGGTATATCTGTTAAACTTATTGAAATATTGCTCTATTGACGTGTAGGTATTGTGCATAAAAACATTTTCCAATTCGCCCGTTTTGCCTTGCGTTTGCAGCACTTCGTGTACCCGTCCTCCGACGTAGCGAGCCGAATCGGCCTTTACCAGCCTTAAAATCTTTTCGTTGTGTACTCCGCCGTGTTTCATCTCTCTTCCCAAAAACACGTTAGAGCGTTTAAGATAGTAGCCTTGGCACAGATCCATATCTTTTGAGCTTAAAAGTTCTTTTATTTCTTTAAGCAAGGCGGGTGTAAGATATTCGTCGGCGTCCAGGCTGAGAGCCCAAGGTTTGGAGCACATTTGAAGGGCGGCGTTTTTCTGTTCGGTAAAAGAGGTAAATTCCTTAAAAGCCGTTTTCGCGCCGAATTCTTCTGCTATGGGCAAAGTTTGGTCGGTGCTGCCGCTGTCGAGAACGATAATCTCGTCGGCTATTTCCTTTACGCTTTGCAGGCAGGTTCTAAGATTTTTTCCTTCTTGTTTTGTTATTAAAAAGACCGACAGTTCTCTCTTCATTAAAAATCCCCTTGTTCTTTTTGCTCTTTTGTGCGAATATTGTATCAAAAACCTCGCAAGTTTGCGTAAGCGATATTTCCTTAAGGCAGAATGCGCGGCAGTCGCCCAGGCAGGAGCCCTCGCATTGTTGTGCTTTGGGTTTGATAAGCGCAGATACCGGCGATGGCATTTCCAAAAAATCCTCCGCTTTTAACGGGGCGAAAACTATGGCTTTCTTGCCTAAAGCGGCAGCCAAATGGGCCGGCAGTCCGCAGTTGCCGATAATGCCCTCGCTTCTGGCTATTACCGCGCTTAAAATCGAGATGTCGGGCGCGGTTCTTATTACCGCCGGTTTTTTTATTGTCAGCCAAAAAATTTCGTTAACGGTATGTGATGATTGTTTGTCCGTAGCGATAAAAAGGATTTTCAGCTCTTGGTGTTTGATGGCTGTTTTGTCGTTTAGTTTGGCGTAAAATTCTTTGCCGCAGTTAAGGTGCGGCGCTTTAGCGCCTGGAAATATACAGACGAATTTGTCTTTAGCGCTTATGCCCACCTCTTTAAGCAGGTCAAGCGCGGCGGCGTCTTCGGTTTTGTCTACAAACAGCTGGCTTTTCGCGGGGAAAAGGTAAATGAACAAAGGTTTGAGCAGGGCTATGTTTATGTCTTGTGGTTTTGTTTTTCCATCAACCTTTACCGAGGTGCCCGCAAATAGCGCGGTGAGCGCGGAATATGGCATAATACGTCTTTTTATTCCGGCGGCAAAAGCGGCAAAGGCATATTTAAAAATCGGTTTGGTTAATATCAGGAGGTCATATTTCTCCTCTTTGAGAAGAGCGTATAGTTTGCCTATGCCCATAACTGGCAAAGCTCTGAACACTGCCGAATTGTTTTTAAACAGGCCCGGATAATCGGATATTACGCTTATTTGCGCGCGCGGGAAATTGCGCTTGAGTATGCTTAAAGCAGGCGTAAGCGCGAGAGTTCGTTCTGGTGTGTCTGTGCAAATAAGCAATATATTGTTCACCTATATATTTTAACATTTAAGGCAAATATTTAAAAAAGAATAAAATTATGCTAGATTTATTTTATCCGTTGAGGGAGGGGATTTTAATGAAGAAATTGACGATGTTTCTTTTAGCTTGTTTCGTTTTCGGCGCCTGCGCCGGCGTAAGCGTGGATAAGAGTACGGAGTATTTGGCTAAGGGTGAGATGTATCATAAAATCGGCCGCGCGCAGAAGGCTCTTAAATACTTGAACAAGGCCATTGCGGAGGATCCGTCAAATGCGCAGGCGTATTTGTCGCGCGGTTCTCTTTTGTATTCGGTCGGCGAATACGATAATGCGATAGCGGACTTCAACGTGGTTTTGGAGGCCGATAAAAACGTGCCCGAACTTTATGCCGCTTTGGGGGCCGCCTATGCCGCTAAAGGGGAGTATAAAGAAGGGCGTGAGGCTCTGTTGAAATCTTTGGAGTTGTATCCGAATAATGTCGCGGCTTTAAATTCTTTAGGGGGGATATATTATTCCACCGGCAACTATAACGCCGCTATAGAACAATATAGCAAAGCGCTGGCGCTAAGGCCCGTAGCCGAAGTTTTATATATGAGGGGCCTGTGTTACGAAAAACTCGGTATGAAAGATAAAGCCGCCGCAGATTTTACGGAGGCTGATTCTTTGGCGGGGATTTCGGTTGAGTAAATCTTTTATTCCTCGTAGTAATTTTTTAAATGAAAACCCGCGGTGAAACGCCGCGGGTTTTTGTTTGAAGCTGAAATTTAAACGCTGTTATTCAAATCTAAGCGCGTCTATCGGGTTGAGAGTCGATGCCTTATATGCCGGGAAAAAACCGAAGCATATTCCCACCAAACCAGAAAATGCGAAAGATATCACCATCGGGAATATGGTTATGCCTATCGGCAGGAAGTCCGGCGCGAATGTTTTTATGCCCAGCGCCACCGATATTCCCAAAGCTATCCCAAGCAAGCCGCCGGTAAGCGAAAGCACCAAAGCCTCCACCAAAAACTGCAGCCTTATATCCCACGCTTTGGCGCCTATGGCCATACGTATGCCGATTTCTCTTGTCCTTTCCGTCACCGATACCAGCATAATATTCATAATGCCTATGCCGCCTACCAGCAAAGATATTGACGCTATCGCCGCCAGCAGAACCGAAAACGTTTGGCTGGCTTCCATCGCGCTTTCCATCATCTGGGTAAGGTTGCGGATAATAAAGTCGTCTTCTTTTTTGCCGGTAATGTTATGGCGCTGCCTTAGAAGAATGGCTATTTCCTCTTCCGCGGCGTCAAGCTCCTCGGTGGAGTTTGCCTGTACCATAATATTGTTTACCGTACCGGGAAACTGCGAACCGAATAATTTTTTTGAGGCCGTACTTACGGGTACTATAACGGTATCGTCTTGGTCGGTGCCGAAGGCGGACTGTCCCATCGATTTAAGCACGCCTACTACCTTAAAAGGCATATTGTTTATTCTTACGTTTTTGCCTACCGGATCTACTACGCCGAAAAGGTTCTCGACCACAGTTTCGCCCAATATCGCCACGCTTGCGGCCTGCCTTACGTCTTCATCGGTAAAAAGAGAGCCGTTTTCCACTTCCCAAGAGCGGATATAGAATAAAGACGGCATTGTGCCCTGCACTTGCGTGGCCCAGTTCTGATTGCCGTAAACTATTTGCCCCGTACCGTTTACGCTGGCGGAAACTTGATTGACGTGGAGAGCGTTTTTCTCTATCGCGTAAGCGTCATTTAAGGTCAAAGTCGGTTTGGAGCCGTGGCCCGTCCTCGCTCCGCTGGAAGTTACCGAGCCGGAGCGTATCATAAGCAGATTGCTGCCCATACTGGACATTTGGTCGGAAATCCTTTTCTTCGCGCCTTCGCCTACCGCAAGCATTACGATTACCGCCGCCACGCCTATGATGATACCCAAACTGGTCAGCACCGAGCGCAGTTTATTGGTCCAAATCGCTTTAACCGCTATTTTAAAGATGGTAAAAATATCTATCATTCCACTATCGTCCTATGATTGTTTTGTTCGTCGCTTACCAGCTCGCCGTCTTTAAAGCGGATAATGCGCTTGGCGTAATCGGCGATGTCCTGTTCGTGCGTTACGAGGATTATGGTTTTGTTCTGCTCGCTGTTAAGTTTGGCGAAGCTGCACATAACTTCTATACTGGTCTTCGTATCCAGGTTGCCGGTAGGCTCGTCGGCGAAGATTATCGGCGCGTCGTTTACTATCGCCCTTGCTATGGCCACGCGCTGCTGCTGGCCGCCGGATAATTGATTGGGCATATGTTCCAGCCTCTCGCCCAAGCCGACGGATTTTAAGGCCTTTATCGCTTTTTCCCTTCGTTCGTCTGAGGGTATTCTTGCGTAAATCATCGGCAGTTCCACATTCTCTATCGCTGTCGTTCTGGAAAGCAAGTTAAAACCCTGAAACACAAAACCTATTTTGCGGCATCTTATGTCGGCCAATTCGGTTAGGCTGGATTTGGTTATATCCAAGCCGTCCAAATAATATTTGCCGCTGGTCGGTTTATCCAGGCAGCCCAGCATATTCATAAACGTACTCTTTCCGCTTCCGCTGGGGCCCATTATGGCGACGAATTCGCCGTGCTCTATCGTCAAATTGACGTCTTTGAGCACCTGAAGCGGAATATCGCCCAAATTATAGGTTTTGTATATGTGTTCTACTTTGATTAAGGACATTGTCTTATCCTCCGCCCGCGTTAAAAGCCGGGAGGGCCCATTCTCCTGCGGTTATTGTTTGTTTCGGTCTTTACCAAAGCGCTGCTGACTATTTCCGTATTCTCCGGGAGATTGTCGCTAAGTATTTCCGTTCTGCTGCCGTTGGTTATGCCGGTGGTGACTTCTATGCGTTCTATCTCGCCGGTGTTTTTGTCTTGAATCCAAACGCCCTGTCCCTTATAGGCTTTTTTACCCTCGGGCGAGGAGTTCTTTATAATGGCATTATCCGGAGGAACGAACCTCAGCGACTGGTTCGATACGCTTAAAGCGTCTTCCCTGATTGCCGTTATTATGGAGGCGTTGGCCGTCATACCGGGCTTGAGTTTAAGATCGCTGTTGTCGACAGACACCACTACGGTATAAGTTACGACGTTTGAGGTCGTCAGAGGGGAGTTCCTAACCTGTATAACCTTGCCCTTGAATGTAGTTGTCGGGTAAGCGTCGACGGTAAAATTGACGTCTTGGCCTTCGGCTATTTTGCTTATGTCCGCCTCGGAAATATTTACCTCTATCTGCATTTTGGTTAAGTCTTCCGCTACGGAGAAAAGCGTCGGTGTATTAAAGCTGGCCGCCACCGTTTGGCCCAGTTCCACTTCTTTTGAAATTACTATTCCGTTTACCGGAGAAACTATTTGGGTGTAGCCCAAGTCGATTTTGGCTTTGTCCAAAGAGGCCTGCGCCTGTATCACTTGCGCTTTGGCCTGAAGGTAGGCGGTTTCCGCGTCGTCGAGTTCGCTTTTGGCGACCAGTTCCTGCTGATACAATTGTTTATAGCGGTTATAATTGCGTTCTTGATTTTTGAACTCGCTTTCCACTTTAAGCAAACTGGCTTCCTGCTGGACTACCGCAGACTCATAAGTGGAGGGATCGATAACGGCCATAAGATCGCCTTCTTTTACTATGGAGTTAAAGTCGACCAAAATTTCCTGTATTTTGCCCGATACCTGCGTACCTACGCTGGTTTCGGTGGTAGGGTTAATCGTGCCGGAGGCTTCCACCTGCTCCACTATTTTTGCCCGTCTGACAAATTCCGTCGAATAGAAGTCGGTTTTAGGTCCGGCGGTGAGTTTAAAATACAATCCTGCGGCGGCCGCTATTATGAGTACGGCCAATATTATTTTCCAAGTTTTCTTTTTCTTTCTCATAGTTATATAATCCCCATAGCTTTATTGAGCGCCGCTATCGACAAGGTATAGTCGAAAACGGCTTGTATATAAGCGAGTTTGGCGTCGCTTAAGGTGGTTTCTGCGTCTTTAACTTCAATATAATTGCCCACGCCCACTTTATAGCGGCCTACGGCCAGTTCGTAGTTTTCCTGCGCTTGGGTGCGGGTTATTTCCGCCACCGGTATTTTGGATTTTGAGTCTTGCACGTTAAGGTAAGCCTCTTTTATTTCCAGTAAAATATCCTGTTCGGCGGAAGTTAAATTGTAGTATGCGCTGAGCATATTGTTCTGCGCTTCTTTCACGCTGTTGTAGGTGCTTAAACCCGAGAATATCGGTATCGATACGCCCGCCCCGACGCTCCATCTGTCGTAGAGGGGGAAATCTCCTCCGCTCCAGCCGTAAGAGCCGGTGGCGTTTATGCTGGGGGCGTAGCCCGTTCTTGAAAGTTTTACGTTCTGCCGCGCGCTTTCCAACTTTAATTTGTAGCCTAGCAAATCCTGTCTGTTCTTCATAGCGGTATCAAGGGCTTGCTCTTCCGTCAGGGAAAACTCCGGCAGGGTATTGTTCATCTGGAGCGAAAACTCCGGAGAAGGATCATATATGCCCATAACGTTCAGCAGCACGTGGTAAGATTTCTTTAGGGAATTTTCCGCCTGTATCAAATTGAGTTTCGCGTTGTTCAGGTTTACCTGCGCGGTGGTAACGTCGATTTTTGGTCTTGTTCCCACCTGATAATAAGCCTGCGCTCTTTTTAATTGCTCTTGATACTGCTCGACGGATTGTTCATATACGTGTTTGCTTTCTCTGGCGAGCAGAGTATCGTAGTATGCTTTTTTTAGTTCGTATATGGTATTGATTATCAAATTTCTTGTATCGGCTACGGCGGAGTAATAGGAGTTTTCCTGTATGTCGGAGGAAAGGCCCGTCTTGCCAAAGTCGTAGATAAGCTGTTTTGCGTTTATCGAAGAGGAATATCCGTCCTGTGCGCCGCCCCAGCCCTTTTCCGATTCGGAATCGCTTCTGCTGTAATTTGCGCTGGCGTCGATCTGCGGTAGATAGGAAGATCTCGTTTGAGACAATCTGTTGCGCTGAGCTTCCTGCGAAGCGAAGGAAGATGAAATCGCGGGATTGTTCTTTAAAGTGATGTCGATACAATCCTCCAGCGAGAGGACGGTATCTTTTTTTATAGTTTCCTGAGCCGCCGCCGCATTGGGATATAAAAGAACGGCCAAAGCCGTAACAATAGGAATAATATTTTTTATTTTCATAATAATATTTTAACACTTATGAAATCGATTATTAAGCATTTGTGGCCAATAAAAGTGGAAGCCTGTTTTGAAGGGAAATAGTCTTCCGACGTAAAATTAAAAAATATGCAATAAATTAACGAGTATAAGCGTTTTAAAAACGCTTGAGTAAAAATAGGATTGATAAAAATCGAATAATAATGTATTTTATGTTAGGACATTAAAGAGATATACGAGGTGAAGATATGATTTTGGTTACCGGCTCAAAAGGACAGATGGGGCAGTCTTTAAAGAAAGTTTTTCCCGCGGACAAAGTTATTTATACCGATATAGAAGAGCTTGATATCACCGTCTATGACAGCGTTGAGAAAATGGTGCGGGAAAATAATATCTCCACCATAATAAACGCCGCCGGCTATACCGCGGTGGATTCGGCCGAACAGAATATGGACCAAGCCTATGCGGTAAATGCGTTCGGCGCGCGCAATTTGGCTATGGCGGCCGCGAAATACAATTTGGGAATGATACAAATGTCCACTGATTTTATCTTCGACGGCAACAACTTTAAACCTTATACCGAAAACGACAAGCCCCATCCTCTGTCGGTATACGGACAAACTAAACTTGAGGGCGAATTGTTTGTCCTGAAGAACGCTCCGCAGTGCATAGTCTTGAGGACTTCCTGGCTTTACAGCGAGTTCGGTACCAATTTCGTTAAGACGATAATATCGCTTGCCAAGAAGCAGGACGAAATAAAGGTAATTTACGATCAAATAGGTTCGCCGACTTATGCCGGCGATTTGGCGGCCATTGTAGAAGGTATGGTGCCGGTGGTAAAAAACGGCGTAAAGAAAATATACAATTATTCCAACGAGGGAGTATGCTCTTGGTACGGATTCGCGAGGGAGATTGTCAGTCTAAAGAAACTTAAATGCGAAGTCTTGCCGATAGAATCGCAGGAGTATCCCGCTTCCGCGCAGCGTCCGCATTATTCCGTGCTGAGCAAAGCTAAAATCAAGAGGGAATTCGGCATCAAAATACCCTATTGGCGCGACGCTTTGCAAAAAGCGATAGTCCGTATAGACGCAGATTAGAATATATCGACAAAAATATTTACCCGCGCTTTATCTTGTATAAAGCGCGGATTTTTTTGTCTTTTTCGGTAAATTTCGGCTGTGGGAAAATAGCAAGGTTTCTCAATAATACCTCATAACATTATCGCCCTCTTGACTTGGAGTAAACTCCATAGTTTATACTTTATATAGGTTCTAAAAAGGAGCGTAAAACAATGTCGAAGAAAAAAACAGCCGCCATATTGCTGGCGGGTTTGATATGCGGTTTTATACTTGGGAAAATAACGGAGAACAAAATAATGAAAGATAAAAATATAGATACGATATTTGCAATGGGGGAGGAAAATCCTTACGGCAAATTCTTTACCGGCAGGACATATCTTAATATGCTTAGCCAAGGCGATGAAATATTTAACGCGCCGATAGGCAATGTCACTTTCGAGCCTGGCGCGCGCACGAATTGGCACAAGCACAGCGGCGGGCAGATATTGCTTGTGTTGGCGGGTGAAGGGCGCTATCGGGAGCGGGGCGGAGAAATACGCATTCTTCGCAAAGGCGATGTGGTAAGAATAGCGCCGGAAGTAGAACATTGGCACGGAGCCGCGCCGGATAGTTGGTTTACTCATATATCTTTAGAAACCAATGTGCCCAACAACAAGGCGCAATGGCTGGAGCCTGTCGGCGACGAGGAGTATAAATGAAAAAAGGAATAATATTTTTGTTTGCGGTTTTTTGGGTAATAGCCGCGGCATTATTTTTGGAATGTAAAAGAGAGGGGTGTTCGTATATGACAAACGAGGAAGTTAAATCAGACGAGATTATGCAAGTATGGAATGATTTTTTGGAGCGCGACGTAAAGCCCTACGGCTCCTTGGACAAAAAGACGAGGTATCTTGTTCTTTTGACGGGTAACGCCGCGGCGCAGGGATTCGCTTCCTATGAAGATATTCTAAAGGAATCTTTAAAAGAAGGTGTAAAACCCGAGGAAATAAAAGAGAGTTTATATCAGGCCGTTCCTTATGCCGGTATGGCCAAGATATATGATTTTATTATCCTTACCGATAAAGTGTTGGAAGAGATGGGTATAAAATTGCCTTTGGAGAAAGCTGGCCGCGTAACTGAAGAGACAAGATTTGAGCAAGGTCTGAACGTCCAAAAGGAGATTTTTGGTTCTGAGCATATCGACAGCATGCGCGCAAACGCACCGGCAGAATTAAAGCATATACAGGATTATCTTTCGGCCAATTGTTTCGGTGATTATTATACCAGAGGCGTACTGGACATAAAGACGAGGGAACTGCTTACTTTTGTGGCATTGGTATCAATGGGGGGAGCCGATCCTCAAGCCAAGGCTCATGCTGGCGGCAACAAGAACATCGGCAACAGCCGAACTCTGTTAATAGAGAGCGTTACGCAGCTTCTGCCATATATCGGTTATCCGCGCGCCTTGAATGCCATAAGCGCGATACAATCCGCTTACGGAGCTTAAGCCCGGCCCTTTGATAAGGGAAAACGCCTTCTGCCTTTTAGAGCCGCCGCAAACTGATGGATAGTTTATTGCTCGGATAAAAAGTTTAGGGAAAGACTCCGCTTAGGGGGACTCTTTGGAATGCGAGCAATGCGCCATTCAGCTGGCTAAGCTCTTGATTGGGCAATTATGTGGCGATAAAGCAGATAGATATATTATTAAGGCATAAAAAAACCGGTACTTTAAAGTACCGGTTTTTGCGTTTAAATGCTTTTTTATTCCGAAGCCTTTACCTGGAAGCTCTCTACGCCGGCTTTTTGCGCGTAAGCCTCTTCCTGTTCTCTGGCCTCTTTGATGGGCTTTATCGTAGAGCAGCCGCCGACGCATCCGCCGGGGCAGCACATAACTTCCACCAAATTGCCGGCAGATTTGCCGGTCTTTGCATAGGCTTTAAGTTTAAAGATATTCTTTTTGTCTATGCCGGCGATAAGTTCTTCTTTAATTAAAGCCGCGTAGTCGCCCGCCGCTTTTTTGACGGTTTGGGTTACTCCGCCGGTTATGCCGAACTTTAAGGCCTCTACCGTGGCTTTGCGGTCGAATTCCGTTTCGGCGCAAGCCTCAAGGTTTATGCCTTTGCCGAATATCATCGCTTTAAGCTCTTCATAGCTTATTACGTAATCGACATATTCGTCGGTCTGGGCCTCTTTGCGTTTGGAAAGGCAAGGCCCTACGAAGACCGTTATTGCCTCCGGTATCTCTTTCTTTACCAGCTGGGCGGTATAGTGCATAGGCGTACCGGTGTCGGAGATATATTGCAGCAATTCCGGGATATGTTTCTTGGCCAAACGCGTATAGGCGTGGCAGCAGGAAGTAGTCATAAAGGGCCGTTTTTCGTCTACCACTTTCTCTATAAACTCTGCCGCTTCTTTCTGTGCGGTGATATCCGCGCCGAGTGCTACTTCGTATACGTGGGTAAAACCCAACTCTTTTATGGCGGTGGCGAGCTGCCCTACCGATATGCCGAATTGTCCCGCTATCGAAGGCGCTACCATAGCCACCAAAGGTTTACCCGCTTTGGTCTGCTTCAGCACGTCCAAAATTTGGCTGCGTTCCATAATCGCGCCGAACGGGCAGTTCTTCATACAGTTGCCGCAGCTTATGCATAATGAATGGTCTATTTTTGCGATGCCTTTTTCGTTCTTCTTTATGGCGTTTACGGGGCAGGATTCCTCGCACGGTACGGTAAGTTTAAGTATTGCGCCGTAGGGGCACGCGTCTTTGCACTTGCCGCAGCTTTTGCATTTGTCCTGGTCGATATGCGCCTTATGATTGCTTACGGTTACGGCGTTAAAGAAGCAGGCGTTTTCGCACTTTCTGGCCAGACAGCCTTGGCAAAGTTCGCTTACCATATATCTGCTTTTTACGCAGGCAGAGCAGGCGCTTTCCAAAACTGTCAGCAATTTATTGCTTTTGTGGTCAAACTGAGGATTATTCTGTCCTACATATTCGTTTAAAGGGATTGCTTCGTCGACTTCGTTGACGGAATAGCCGAAAGCGGCCAAAGCGCGAAGTTTCAATATTGCGCGTTCCTTATATACGCAGCAACGGAACGCCGCTTCGCTGCCTTTGGGGATAATATTCCAAGGAAGGTGGTTGATGTCCTTTTCCAATGTGCCTTTATAGAACATTGAACAGATTTCTTCCAGCACTTCCATTTTAAAGTGTTCGGAGTAATTTCTTTTTGTCATAATGATATTTTAGCATATTGGAAGGGTCGGAAAAAGCGGGCAAAATGCTCTTTCGGATAGCGGCTTCGGCGCTTAAATTTTAAATATTAGTTTTTGAGTTTCAGGCAAAGCAGCGCCAAACCGATGCTTAGATCCTCGTTTTGCAGCGCTATGTGCTGTGGGACTTTAATATCCGCCGGCGAGAAATTCCAAATAGCCTTTATGCCTGCTCCGACCAAAGTATCGGCTACGCCCTGCGCCGCGTAGGCTGGTACGGATATTATTGCGGTGGTGATTTTATTTGTTTGAACGTAAGAAGCCAAATGCTCTATGTGCAGTACGTTTTTATTGTCGGCTTTGGTTATATCGGTATCGAAGGCGGCTACCATATTAAAGCCGTGTTTTTTAAAGCCTTCGTAATGGAACAAAGCCGAGCCCAATTTGCCGTAACCCACAAGACAAACGTCTCTTTCCTTCTGCCAGCCCAAAAAATGCTGTATGGCGGCTATGCTGCCCTTTACGTTGTATCCGAGTCTGGTTTTGCCCGGCGCTTTGGCCAGCAGCATATCTTTTTTGACCAAAATCGGCCTTAGGCTTAGTTTTGAGGCTATCTCTACCGAAGATATATACTGTCTGCCGTAGCGGAACATATCGTTAAAGAGCCTCAAATATTGAGGCATACGTTTAACCGCTTGGATATTACCGGCGTTTTGTTTTTCGGATTTGTTCATTGCTTTGATGATTTTTG
The DNA here is from genome assembly GCA_949291515.1 of uncultured bacterium. Taxonomy (GTDB): domain Bacteria; phylum Elusimicrobiota; class Elusimicrobia; order Elusimicrobiales; family Elusimicrobiaceae; genus Proelusimicrobium. The sequence goes on from CASEVY010000003.1 coordinate 37,262, forward strand.
CGTATTTTGATAAGAGGCCGCCGCTTTTGTACGGCGGCCTCTCTGATATTTATTTCTTTGCGGCTTTCGCCTTTTTCTGAGCGACCAATTCTTCCCCGTAGTAAGCCTTGAGGAACAGTTCCTTTATTTCGCTTACCAAAGGATATCTGGCGTTGCCGCCCGTACATTGATCGTCGAACGCGAGTTCTGACATTTCGTCGAGTTTCGCCAAGAAGTCCGCTTCCGGTATGCCGTACTCTTTAATGGAAGTCGGTATATTAAGCCCTCTTTTGAGTTTTTCTATCTCAAGTACGAGCTTATCGACTTTTTGGCCCTTGTCGTCTTTGGAGTTGTCCAACCCGAGGAAATGCGCGATCTTGGCATAGCGTCCTTTGACGAAAGGATATTTATACTGAGGGAACAAACCTTGTTTCGTCGGTTTTTCCGTAGCGTTGAACTCTATTACGTAGCTGATGAGCAAGGCATTGGCCAAACCGTGCGGAACGTGGAATATGCCGCCCAATTTATGCGCCATGGAGTGGCACAGTCCCAAGAACGCGTTGGCAAAAGACATACCGGCTATCGTAGCGGCATAGTGCATTTTCTCGCGGGCGTTGGGGTTCTGCGCGCCTTCGTCGTAGGATACTTTAAGATATTTAAATACCAATCTTAAAGCCTCCAGAGCCTGCCCCTCGGTGAAGTTCGTGGAGAATATGGAAGTGTAAGATTCTATCGCGTGTACCATAACGTCCAAGCCCGAGAAAGCGGTCAGGGATTTTGGCATATTCATTACGAATTCGGGATCGACGATTGCCATATCCGGCGTTAAGGCATAGTCCGTAATGGCGTATTTGGTGTTTGTCCTCTCGTCGGTGATAATCGTGAAGGGAGTTACCTCCGAACCGGTGCCGGAAGTGGTGGGTATAGCCACCATAACGGCTTTTTTGCCGAGCTCCGGCAGAGGATAAATTCTCTTCCTTATGTCCATAAAACGCGCGGCGATGTCGTCAAAGCTCATATTCGGGTTTTCGTACATAAGCCAAATCATTTTGCCGGCGTCCATAGGCGATCCGCCGCCAAGCGCGATGATCAAATCGGGCTGGAAGGAATCGGTAATGTGCAAGGCTTCGTGAATGGTTGCCAAGTCCGGATCGGGCTTTACCGCGCTGAATACTCTTATCGACATTCCGAGGTTTTCAAGCACGTCTCTTACCATTGCCACGTAACCGAAAGTTTCCATCGATTTGTCAGTTATGATGAAAGCTCTTTTCTTGTCTTTGAGCTCTTCAAGGGCGAGTTTTAAAGCGCCTCTCTTAAAGTAGATTTTCTTGGGTACTTTGTACCAGTACATATTTTCTCTTCTTTCGGCAACGGATTTAATGTTCATAAGGTGTTTTACTCCGATATTTTCGCTGACGGAGTTACCGCCCCAGGAGCCGCACCCCAAAGTGAGGGAAGGCGCAAGCCTGAAGTTGTAAACATCGCCAATGGCGCCCTGCGAAGAGGGCATATTGATAAGAGTTCTGCCGGTGTGCATCGTCTTTTGGAAAAGCTCGATATGCTTTTTGTTGGCTTCGTCCGTATAAAGAACGGACGTATGGCCCGCACCGCCCAGCTCGATGAGAGCTTCGGCCGTATCTACGGCGTGCTCAAAAGAGTCGGATTTGTAAAAGCCGAGTATCGGGGAGAGTTTCTCGTGCGAGAAAATTTCCTCGTCGCCGACTACCGAACATTCCGCTATAAGTATCTTGGTATGTTCCGGCACTTTTACGCCCGCCATCTGCGCTATTTTGTAAGCGCTCTGCCCGACTATCGCGGCGTTTAATTTGTGCCCGTCCGGCATAATAAGTTTGCCGACTGCGGATTTTTCCTTCTTGCTCAAGAAGTAGCAGCCTCTTAAAACGAATTCGTCTTTGACGGCTTCGTAAATGGGGGCTTCAACTATTACGGATTGTTCGCTCGCGCAAATTACGCCGTTGTCAAAGGTCTTGCTCATAATTACCGAGCTTACCGCCATTTTAATATCGGCCGTAGCGTCTATCACTACCGGAGTGTTGCCCGCGCCGACGCCGATTGCCGGTTTGCCGGAGCTGTATGCCGCATGTACCATACCGGGGCCGCCCGTAGCTAAAATCAAGTTAATGCCGGGGTGGCGCATAAGCGCGTCGGAAAGCTGCATAGTAGGCTCTTCTATCCAGCCGATGATGTTCTTGGGCGCGCCGGCTTCCACCGCCGCGTTGAGTACTATTCTGGCGGCTTCTATCGTGCATTTCTTGGCGCGCGGATGCGGGGAAAATACTATGCCGTTCCTCGTTTTTAAGGCCAAAAGCGATTTGAATATTGCCGTAGCCGTCGGGTTAGTCGTGGGAACTACGCCCGCGATTATGCCGATAGGCTCCGCTATTTGTTTGTATCCGAAAGAATCGTCGTCCGTTATCACGCCGCAGGTTTTTGTGTCTTTATAACTGTTATATATGTATTCCGAAGCGAAATGGTTCTTTATAACTTTATCTTCCATTATGCCCATTCCAGTTTCGGCAACCGCGAGTTTTGCAAGATATATGCGGTTTCTGGCCGCGGCCATCGCCGCCGCCCTGAATATCTTGTCTACGGATTGCTGGTCAAAGTTGGCGTACTCTTTTTGCGCCGCTTTGACTTTTTCGACTACGGCATTAAGCTGTTTAAGTGCCGCGTCGTCGTTTTGAGTCGTGTTTTTTTTGGTTTCTGCCATTGTTTGGTTTCTCCGGTTTTACTGCTTCTAAGTATAAAGTAATTGGTATACTTATGTATCTATTATAGCAATTACATCTTTACAATGCAACAACTAAACAAAACTTTAAATTCTCGTTAGTAATATTGAGTATATTTAAAGTTAATTGGTATCTTTTAGTATCTAATATGTGGTTTTATTTGTTTTGCGTTCCATTGTAAATCCCGTTTTAAATCAGTGGGGAATTTATTTATATCCTTTATTGGGCTGAGTTAATAATTGCAGGGCTTTTAAAAATTGATTAAATATCTCTTTTTTTCAAACAAGTTCTGAAACGCAAAAAAACGCTTGACTGTTTTTTTTTTTTTGATAAATTTCTTCTGTAACACTAGCTCATATTACTGTAAATGTTTTTATTTTTCCGAGATTGCTTTATGAGCCTTTTTTCATAGATAGGATATAAAAAGGAGGAGATTGAATGGATATGTTAATAAAAAAAGTTTCTATGAAGATGTTTTTTATGGTTTTGTGTTTTCTTCCGGCTTCGGTTTTGGTTTATGCGGAGAGTTGTTCTTCGGTTGGAAAAATAGAATATAAATATACAGCCAAAGGGTGCAGTTATATCACAGAAAAGAGGACCTGCTGTGCTAATAAAACTTGGAGTGCTTGGAACGGGAAATGTCCCATTGCTCCAGTTTCATCTTCGATAGTTCAACATCTGGAGTGCAAGGGTACAAGCTATATCTATGAATCGTTTGGGAACGGTATGTTTCAAGATTCATATCCACCTACATTTACTATACCTTATCCAAAATGTTCGACCAGTAATATTTGTTCGGGAAAATCTGAAGGTTATATCTGTTACCAAAGTTATACCGCTAAGGAGGAACAATGTTATCGAGATGTTGATTGCAGATATTGGTCGGAGGATGGAACCTTTGATCAAAGCAAAGAATGCTATTGGGGAGGTTCGGCCGATGTTACCATTAAAATTGTTACTTGCAAATCTTCTTGATAAAGAGGAGTTAACTTATATTGGTTGTGCCGCCAATATATGTGCAGGTTAGGAGGTTGAGTTTTGGTTTTATAAAAAGATTTACCGAAGAAAAAATCTTCGGCTCTCAACTAACTGCCCCGCCGCTAAAACGGCGGGGTTTTTGTATGTTGTGAAAACCCCCAGCTAGGCTGGGGGTTCGGTAAAGGTTTTACCGTTGCCCAAAATAGAAAAACTCCTTTTGTTATAATAAATTGCCTGTGCTAGCAGGCAATTTA
>CASEVY010000004.1 GCA_949291515.1 uncultured bacterium
GCTTCCGTTTGACAGGAACCCTTTAGATGAAAGGGTGGCGCAAATGAGAGGTAGTGGGAACTACTTAAAGTAGTAGCTAGTATAGTGAGGGGTATGCCCGTATTGTGAAAAACCCCCGGCTAGGCCGGGGGATTTTTATTTGTTTGGCGCTGGCGCATAAAAGAATTTAACAAAGAAAACGAGTAAAGCCAAAAATGTCTTTGTTTAACGGTAATGACGGTTAAGAAAACATAGTATTAAGCGAATAAATAAAATCTTTATATGCCTTTAGATACATCGCAATGCAATATAATAAAAAAAGCTGTTTCACATAGATATGGCGGCCCCAAAATGGCCTTCGGATATTCCCGCCGACTTTGACGCCATAGAGTAAACTGCTAAACGATCGGTTGGGGCGTCCCCGCCAAGGAAAGGCAAACAAATAAAATATTTATTGTCGGCTAAGAAAACGGTCCCAGAGAAATAAAAGAGATTAAATCCCGGTTAAAGGGGGATTTGTTTGCCGTTTTAAATTGGCGTATAAAATGCTGATAGAGGTTTAGTCTTTCGATAGTAAACGGTTCCCGCGGTTAGTTTTTTGGGGGAAAATTCCGATAATTCTTTAAAAGGGTGTAAAACCGCAAACAAAAAACCCCGCCGTAAAGCGGGGCTTAATATTGTTTAAACATAGGGAAATTATTTTATAATTTCCTTCACTATAGGTTCTTTCTTTACTTTTGCGCTCTTTATGGCAAGGGCTTTGTTAAAGAGCTCTACGCCTGCGGCAAGCCTTTTCTTGTCGGAGGCGTAAATCCTGGCGATAACATCTCCTTTTTTTACCTGATCGCCGTATTTCTTTTCCAGCCAGATGCCGGCGCCGTAGTCGATTTCGTCTTCCATCTTATCCCTGCCCGCTCCGAGCAGTACTGCGGCCTGCCCGCAGAGTTTGGCGTCCATTTCGGCGATATAGCCGTTCTTTTCCGCTTTGACAAGATGTTCAAACTTGGCGTTTTTAAGATATTTTTCGGGATTGTCGACTATATCCGGGTTTCCGCCCTGCCATTTGATAATCTGCTTGAATTTTTCGGCCGCTTCTCCGTTTTGCAGATAAGTTTCCAAGAGCGCTTTTGCCTTTTTGACGTCTTTTGTTTTACCGCTTATCAAAAGCATTTGGGCGGCGGTTTCCAAGAGGAGATCGTAGAAGTCCGGCGCGATGTTCTTATCTCCGTTTAATATCTTTATGCTTTGCAGCATTTCGTTGCTGTTGCCGATGGCCCTGCCCAAAGGGCGGCGCATATCGGTTATCAGCGCGCGGCAGTTAAGGCCCATAAGTTTGGCAGTGCGCACCAAGCCTTTGGCGAGTTTTTTGCTGTCCTCGTATTTCTGCATAAACGCGCCGGAGCCGAATTTGACGTCCATAAGCAGGCTGTCTACGCCTTCTGCGTATTTCTTGGAAAGAATACTGGCGGTAATTAATGGCCTGCTTTCGACAGTGCCGGTAGCGTCCCTGAGGGAATAGAGTTTTTTGTCCGCGGGCGCCAAATCGGCCGTTTGCCCGAACATACAGACGCCTATCTCTTTTATCTGCTTATATATTTGTTTTACCGGTGTTCTTACGTTGAAATTTTTAATTGATTCCAATTTGTCCAGCGTGCCGCCGGTATGGCCCAGCCCGCGGCCCGACATCATCGGCACCGCTACGCCCGCACAGGCTACAAGCGGGGCCAGCGGAATGGAAATGCCGTCGCCTACGCCGCCGGTGGAATGTTTGTCGGTTTTGGGTATTTTTACGTCTTTGAAGTTTAGTCTGTCGCCGGAGTCGGCCATAGCCTTGGTAAACATTGCTGTTTCCTTGTCACTGAGAGGATTTGCGAATGCCGCCATAAGGAAAGCCGATAACTGATAATCCGGTACTGTTCCCTTTGCGGCGCCTTGCGCTATAAGATTAAATTCCTCTTGATTTAAAGGAAGGCCGTCTCTCTTTTTGATGATTATGTCTAACATTCTCATAAATACACGCTCCGTTGCTTTAAATAATAAACATTAACGACACTATCGGTAACAAGCAGTCTAACATTTATTTACGTAAATTGCCACCCCCGACGTGCTTTTCGTCGTGTGATTTGGCGCAGGTGAAGTTTTTTGTTTAGTGCGGAATGAAAGTGAGCCGCAATTGTTTTTTTGCCTTAACGAAAGTTTTTATTTTATACAATCTTATATAATAGTGACAAGGGAGGCAGCGTGCGAAAATTATTAAAGGTTTTTGTCAAAAAGGATTTCATCTCTTTGTTTTGGGCTTGCTCGGCGGGCTCGTTCGGCGACAATATGCTGAGGACTGCTTTTGCCGCTTTTATAGCTTTCAATCTTAATTCTTTCGGATACAGACAGTATACCTTTTACATAGCGGCGGCATTGATGTTCTATATGCTGCCGTTTTTTATTTTCTCGGGTATTAGCGGGCAGGTAAGCGACAAATTTTCCAAGGCTAAAGTAATTCGCGCCGTAAAATTTACGGAGATAATTTCCGCCCTTTTGGCCGCATTCGGCTTTTACGTAAAGAGCCCTTCGTTCCTGCTTGGCGTGATTTTTATACTGGGCACGCAGGGCGCGTTTTTGACTCCGGTAAAATATGCCGTAATCCCGCAGATAGTAAGGCGCGAACAGCTGGTATACGCCAACAGCATAATAGAGGCGGGGCGATATCTTTCCATTTTGGCCGGTACGCTGCTGGGGCTGTTGTTTGCCAAAAGCCCGAGCTTGGGCCTTAATGTTTCCTGTCCTACGATGATAGCAGTGTCTTTGGCGGGTTTTGGCGCTTCACTGTTTATGACGGTTAAAGAAGGCTCCAAGCCGGACTTGCCGCTGGACGCGAATATCTTTAAGAGTTTATACAAAACCGCCAAATTATGCATTAAGGACAAAAATATCTTCCTTTGTATGTTGGCGATAGGCTGGTTTTGGGTATTGGGCGCGATATTTATAATGCAGCTGCCGGATTTGTCAAAGAGTATTTTGCACGCCGACGATAAAGTGCTTAATTATATGCTCGCTCTTTTTACCTGCAGCGTAGCACTAGGCGCGCTTTTGTGCAGGAAACTTCTAAAAGCCTCAATAAGCGTAAAATATCTGCCTTTGAGTATGATAGTAATGTCTGCCGCGATGCTGGATTTGTCTTGGGCGATACTTAGCGCGCAGAGCTCTATGGACGTGATAAATCTGCGCTCTTTCATCTCCACCTTCGGCGGGCTTAGGATATCTTTGGATATATGTCTTATTTCCCTGTGCGCGGGCCTTTACATAGTGCCTTTGATAAGTTTACTGCAAGTGTTTTCTTCATCTTCGATGCGTGGCAGAGCTTTTGGCGCAAGCACTTTTTTAAACGCTTTTGCCGTACTTTTGGCCAGCTTGGCCAGTTTGATACTCTTGACTTTCGGGTTCGGCACGCCTTTGATAATAATGATATTGGCGCTGCTCAACATAGCGGGCGCGGTATATATCTGCAAACTGCTGCCCGATTATGTTTTGCGTTCCGCACTGTTTTTTATTTTAAATTCGCTTTATACGATAAAAGTTAAAGGTATGGACAATTACCGCGCGGCGGGCGGGCGCACATTGATTATAGCCAATAACAATTCTTTTCTGGACCCTTTGATAATGGCCGCTTTCCTGCCTGACGACATAGCCTTCGTGGTGGACAGCACCGTCGCCAAGAGGTTTTGGGTGAGGATATTCCTGCGTTTTATCCGCCACTATCCGGTGGATCCGACTAACGCTATGTCGGTAAAGACGATAATAGACGAAGTTAAAAAAGGCCGCAAGGTTATAATCTTCCCCGAAGGCCGCATATCTACGACGGGCGGCGTAATGAAGATTTACCACGGCCCCGCGATGATAGCCGAAAAGAGCGGCGCCAAAATACTGCCGATGTTTGTGCAGGGCACGCAGTATTCGCGCTTTGCCTATTTTGGGCGCAAGCTGAGGCATAGGCCTGATGTGGAGTTTTCCCTCAACATAATGCCCGCGGTCAAATTGGATTTGCCGGGCCATCTTAAGAGCAGGGAACGCCGCTATAAGGCCGAAGATAAAGTCTACGATCTTATGACCGATATGCGTTACAGAAGTGCCAATATAGACATTACTTTGGTGCGCGCGCTTATGGAATCGACCGATTTCGCTGGAAGAGGCCTCAGGGCTTTGGAAGACGTCAACAGAAAAGGGATAGACTTTGGCACGCTTCTTACGGGTATGTTCCTGCTGGGCAAAAAATTCTGTTCTTTTACTTCAGATGGCGAATTTACCGGAGTGCTGCTGCCTAATATGAATGCGTGCGCGGTAACGATATTCGGACTGATGGCTTACGGCAGAGTGCCCGCGATGATAAACTTCTCTTCAGGCGTAAAGAATATACTTTCGGCCTGCAAGTCGGCCGATATTAAGACGGTTATAACTTCAAAATTGTTTATAGCCAAAGGCGGCTTGGAAAGCGTGCGCGACGCCATAGAAAAGGCGGGCGTAAGGATAGTATATCTGGAGGATATTCAAAAAGAAATAACCCTCTTTGACAAATTAAAGGCTTTGGTAAAGTCGAATTTTCCCTATTTCTCTTATAATCGGGCATGCAAGAATCAAGATCCGCATAGCCCAGCAGTGGTCCTTTTTACCAGCGGGTCGGAGGGTGTGCCGAAGGGCGTGGTGTTAAGCCACCGCAATATAAACGCGAACAGGTGCCAGCTTTCAAGCGTGATATCTTACGGGCTGGAGGATAAATTCTTCAACGCTTTGCCGATGTTCCATTCCTTCGGGCTGGTGTGCGGCTTGTTTATGCCGCTTTTGAGCGGGGCTTCGGTCTTTTTGTATCCGTCGCCGCTGCATTACAAGATAGTGCCGGAACTGGTATACGACAGGAACGCTACGGTAATTTTCGGTACGGATACCTTCCTTAACGCTTACGGAAGAACTGCCCACCCTTACGACTTTTACAGTTTAAGATACGCCGCCGTAGGCGCGGAAAAGTTAAAAGACGAAACTTTCAAATTATGGTCGGAGAAGTTCGGCATAAGGATACTTGAGGCTTACGGCGCGACGGAAATGTCGCCCGGCATTTCCTTTACCACGCCTATGTATTTTAAGAGGGGAACCGTCGGCAGGATATTCCCCGGCATTGAGTATCGTTTGGAAAAAATACCCGGCATAGAAGAAGGCGGACGCCTTTGGGTTAAAGGCGATAATGTAATGCTGGGGTATTTGAAAGAGGATAATCCCGGTGTGATACAGCCGCCGGAAAACGGCTGGTACGATACCGGCGACATTGTGGACTTTGACGACGACGGTTTTATAACGATAAAAGGCCGCGCCAAACGCTTTGCCAAAATAGCGGGCGAAATGGTGTCTTTAAGCGCGGTGGAGACGGCTCTGACGCAGCTTTGGCCGCAGTATATGCAGGCGGTGGTGCGCGCGCCCGACGCCAAAAAAGGCGAGCAGCTTGTAGCTTATACCACCAATCCCGAAGCGAAAGCCTCCGAAATACAGGAGTATTTTAAAGAGAACGGATTTAGCGAACTTTGGGTGCCCAAACGTTTAAACATAGTGGAAAGCCTGCCCATAATGGGCAACGGCAAGGTCGATTATGTAACTTTGCAGGAAAGGACCGATAAAGAAAACGTTTAAAATCGGCGGCTGTCAAAAAGCAAGTCTTTTATTTGCCGCGTTCGGACTTTATGTTTGTCCGCGCGCGGCTTTTATTTTATAAGCTCAAAAGAGTCTTTTTCCGGGTCGTAGAGGCTTAAGGAAAATTCCTTGATGTCGAACATCATCGCGTGTATTTTGACAGCCTTTTCCGATACGGCCTGCGCAACGCAGGGGAAAGTAAGAAGATTCCTTATGGATATTTTTAAGGCTTCTTTTTCGCATAGTTCGGCTTTTTGCTTTGGCGTAAGATTTTTGCACGAGGATTCGGCCGCGGCCAAAGCGGGCTTGGCTATTTCCATCCACTTGTCGATAAAATCCGTATGGGAATGTTCTTCGTTTTGACGCTCTGTCAACGCAGCTATTCCGCCGCAGCCTTTATGGCCCATTATTATGATATGCTTGACTTTAAGGTGCAGGACGGCATATTCTATCGCGGCGCTTGTCGCGTGATAGGAGGTGTGGCTGGTGTCATATGGCGGAACAAGCCCCGCTATGTTGCGGGTTATGAACATTTCGCCCGGTTCTGCTTGCATTATTATATTGGGCACCACTCTGGAATCGCAGCAGGATATTACCAGCGTCTGCGGGTTTTGGCCCAGGTGCAGATCTCGGAAGAACTCCTTTCTGAAGGAAGAGTTTTCCCTAAATGTTCTATAACCGCTCAATAGTTTTTCAAATGCGTCGTCCATAAATATATTTTACTTTTTATCGCGCGCAATTGGGCGGGCTTTGATAAAAATGTTAAACAAAAGGGGGAAAATATATATAATAATAAAATGATTGGGAGGTGCCTATGCATAAAACAATAAAACTTATTTTTGCGTTTTCTTTAATAGCCGTTATGACGGCGGCTTGTGCCAAAAAAGATACTGCCGCGCCCGCGCAGGAACAAACTGCCGCCGTGGCTCAAACGCAAGCGGATAACAACGCGGAGGAGAATATAATGTACGTACTTTTGAAAACCAGTAAAGGCGATATAGTTTTGGAACTGGATTCCAAAAACGCGCCCGAAACTACGGAAAATTTCGTCCAATACGTTAAGGACGGTCATTACGACGGCACGATTTTCCACAGAGTTATAAAGGATTTTATGATACAAGGCGGCGGAATGGATGCCCAAATGAAGGAACGCTCAACCAGAGCTCCTATTATGAACGAAGCCGACAACGGCCTTAAAAACAACAAATACACCATAGCTATGGCCCGTACGTCCGATCCCGATTCCGCTACGGCGCAATTCTTTATCAATACCAACGATAACGACTTCCTTAACTTTAAGTCCCAGACGATACAAGGTTGGGGCTATGCGGTATTCGGCAAAGTGGTAAGCGGAAGCGAAGTCGTGGACGCGATAGAAGTTGTGCCTACCACCAGGCGCTTCCCGCATGACGACGTGCCCGTAGAGCCGGTGGTAATCGAAAAAGCCGAAATCCTTGAGGATTACACGCCCGCCAAGTAAGATTTTTTCATAACAAAACACCGCGCGCCAAAATTCGGCGCGCGGTATTTTTTATCTCAGATAAGTTTTGGTAAATAAATTTAAAGAAGTAGTTGTAAAAGTCAAAAAAAGAGGCTCGTTAAATGAGCCTCTTTTCTAAAATATTCTCTAAGACAGCCGCACTTTAAGCCACACCTTAGAGGTAAATCCACTCCTCGGATAGGACTCGAACCTATAACCTATCGGTTAACAGCCGATCGCTCCACCATTGAGCTACCGAGGACTACATAGATATTTTATTATAATTATCCGATTTTGTAAAGTTTTTTGTTTTTTTAACTTTTATTTTACCGTCGGACAATTTATCTATATATTTATTATATCAATTATTTTCGCTTAATGGAATATCGAAGACAAAAACGGCGCCCGCATTACAAAAAGCGGGCGCCGATAAATAATTTTAAGTCCTCCTTTATTTTACATACTCGTTAAGCGGTTTGGAACGATAAGACGGATCGGGCATTTTATCGGTGGTGACATAGCCGGGTTCGGCGTTAATGACGTCCGGCAGGCGGCCGACTATCGTCGCGCAGGTAAGTTCCACCGTAGCGGGGCGGTTTACCGTTATCCTGGTGGACGGTTCGCCTTCTATCGTCCAGTCGTTTTGGTCGAACTCGTCGGGCGCGTATACTTTGCCGATACATTCAGTTTCCAGGATTATTCCTTCTTTGGTTTTTGTCGTCACTACGGCCGACATACCGGTAGCATATCCTGCGGGTATGGTCATATTCAAGGTAGAGCTTTTAAGTTCGGCGTTATGCGTTTGTGGGACTGTTTTTTGGGTTTGCTCCGTTATGCTAAGGCCCAGCTTCTCGCACATCCAGCCGTTTACGTTCCACATATACGAAGGCAGGAAAGTGCCGTTTTCTATCATTTTGCTGCGCTGTTCTTCGCTGATATTGTCCGAGGCGGAAATTTCCTTGGCGAAAGTATCCAAATCCAGCCCCGCGCCGTGCGCTTTGGCCAGCGCTATGCCGTAATCTTCCACGTTATAGCTGGATTTGCCTTTTATTTTCTTTATCGTTTGGGTCGCGCCCGAAAGGGCCGTTATCAAGTAACCCCAAAATACGTCTTGGTATCCGCTTCCGCAGAGCGTGCAGTTATTCTTTTTTGCCAGTTCGTCTAGTTCTTTGGTAAGTTTCGGCGAGGAATTCCACGGGAAAAACGCTTCCTCGCAGGTGGATATGGCGTTGACGCCGCTTTGCGCGCATACTTTAAAAGGCTCGTATAAATCGCTGAAAAGACTTTGCGTGGTTATAATGCATATGTCGGGTTTGATTTCTTTGAGTATTTCGCCCGCTTTTTTCGCGTCGCTTACTTTGATGCCCTTATTGCCGATGTCGGCTATTTCGCCGATGTCTTTGCCGATGACTTCGGGGTTGATGTCGAAAGCGGCTACTATTTCGGCTCCTTTCTCATATACGTACCTCATGGAGTATACCGACATTTTCCCGCAGCCGTATTGCGCAACCCTCAATTTTCTTTCCATAAAGAACACCCTCCTTTACTGCTTTTTGGTTTACATAAAAAGTTTACGCCGTTTTTTCCAAAAAACAAATATATAAAAAATATCCCCCGTAAAAAGGGGGGATATTTTAAGATGTTTTAGCAAGCGTGCGGACTTCAGTTAAAGTATATTTCTTTAAATACCGGTTCGAGCTGGGTTTCCAGCGGTGATACGGTTTTTTGTACGGTTTCAAAGTCTATTTTCTTTAAGTCCACTTTTCGCACCAGCGGGTTATACATTGTATTGTAGTAAAATTCTCTGTCGCTCAAATTGCTTAAAGCCGTCCACTGTGTCGCGCTGGGGATATTGGGTATTTTTTCGCCCGGGGCAAATTCCATTCCTATAGGTATTGTAAAGCCTTTAAGAATTTGGAAAGCCTGTCTTATTCCTTTTTCGGCATTAGGCATTTGCGGTGCCGTTTTTATCGAGAAGAAAGCCCTTACGAAGCGTGAAGGCGGAGTATAATCGCCCGGCAGCCCCAAAAGCGAAGAAGTCGCCCCGAAAGATTTAATTTGTATTCCGTTTGCTTCAAATCCTTTTGCCGTACCAGACTTTAAATTTACGTAATTGTTAAGATTTGTTACCTGCCAAGGGAACTGGGGGGAATTTGTCAATACGCCGACTTTATTATCGTATACGTTTACTTTCCCGCCGTCGGTTATTTCTATTACTATGCTCCCGCCTTGAGCATCGGTGACGCGCCAATGCGCGGTAGGCAGCGGATTGCCGTTTTTGTCGTAACCTACCGGCACCACTATTATTTTATGTATATTTTCCTTAACTTCCTCCACAGTGGAGAAACTGCTTAAAATCCAAGTGGTGAGGTTCATATCGATTAGAGATTTGGAGTTTTTTCTCTTCTCGTATTTGGCCAAAGAGCCATATCCCGGGAAATAGAACATTCCCGCATTAAGGCCTGCCTCGTTCATACCCTCGCCGATATAAGTATCGTATACGAGCGATATTCCAACAAAACCGTACTTGCCCGTCCATTTGTGGCCGTTTTGTTCGCCCAAAGATGTATAGGCCTGATATTTTACGCCTCTGGGCATAAGAACGAGATTGCTTTTAAGTTCATATGCGCCCCATTCTATACTTCTTGCGGCGAGCTGTTTGCCGTCTTGAGTTTTTAGTTCGATACCGGTGCAGGCCCAAAGGCTTTGCGGTAGAAGCAGCGCGCAGATAAGCGCGCAAGAAAATAACTTTTTCATTATTGTTAAACCCCCTTTTGGAAACTAAAACAAGTATAACTATATAATAAAACAAATGCAAGGCTTGGACTTTTGGGGAAATGGCTTCAAATGGAATGCTTATGGCGCAGAAAGGATTGTTTGTTGATTTTTTATTATAAAGTATGTATTCTTAATAAATAGCACGGGTAATGCTAAAATACTCAATTCTATTATTATAGGGATAGAATAAAATGTTTAACACTAGAGGATTTACTTTAATAGAACTTTTGGTCGTTGTTCTGATAATAGGCATATTGGCGGCTGTGGCTCTGCCGCAGTATTTTAAGGCGGTGGAACGCAGCAAAGCGGGAGAAGCGCTCTCGCTGATAGGCAGCATAAGGCAGGCGCAGGAGCGGTATCGTTTCGGCACGCCTAACAATGTGTATACCGACGATTACGCCATGTTGGATATTACGCTTAACAATATTGACGGTACGGCGGCAACGGGCACCAGTTTAAGGACGAACAACTTTACGATAGTTTTGGGTGAAGACGCCGTCGTAGCCACGCGCGTAATAGGAGCGGGCGAGAGTTATGTTCTTTCTCAAGATTATATAACCGGCATAACGACGTGTACGGAGAGCGGCGTATCGATATGCGATAATCTTAAAGTATCAAAAGGCGGGGATTAGCTGACAAATATTTTCCGATATAAGAAATGTCCGGCCTGATATCGGGCCGGACATTTCTTTGTCAAAGGGAATGGGAGTGGGCAAAATTCAGAGATAAAATCAATCGTTTGATTGATTTTTTTATGTTTTTTTGTTATATTATTCCTGTTGGCAAAAATATAAAGATCGGCAAAAGAATGAAAGATTCCAAGAATAAACTTTTGAGAACCGCTTTTGAACTGTTCGCGCTTAGGGGGCTGGACGGCGTATCCACGCGCGAGATAGTCCGCAAAGCAGGGGTAAACATACACGCGATAAGTTATTATTTCGGCGGGAAGGAAGGCCTGTACGAGGCGGTTGTCGATTATGTTATAGACTTTATGAAGGAAGAGGGTAAAACGGTTTTTCATTTTAAGGAATATTCGGAAGGTATAGAGAATTTAACGGAGGAAGAGGCGGAAGACCGCCTTTTAAAAGTGTTGGGCGAGTTTATAGATTTTGATTTTCTGCCAAAGAACAAATATGTCGCTTTATTTTTGCTTAGGGAAAAATTTTATCCCAGCAAATACAATAAGAAATTTGACGAGAATATAGTATCGCCTTCCGATGAGATAATAGCAAAATGCGTAAGCAAGATAACCGGCCTTGCGGTCGGCGATGCGGAAACGGCAATACTTTCTCATATGATATTCGCTCCCACGATAGGCCTATGGCACGAGAAAAACAAATTTATCAAGAAAGCGGCCAAGAAAGAGGGCGAGCGATATATAATAGAGTCTGCCAAGAAGCTGGTGGAAATAAACACAAAAGCGATTTTAAACGAATATAAAAAGGAGCGAAAATGAGGAAATACATAATTATTTCGGCCATGCTGATGTTAGCGGCAGGGGTAAACGGCTGGGATATATTCGGCGTGTA
This sequence comes from uncultured bacterium, assembly GCA_949291515.1. Lineage (GTDB taxonomy): Bacteria > Elusimicrobiota > Elusimicrobia > Elusimicrobiales > Elusimicrobiaceae > Proelusimicrobium. Next base: position 11,434 of record CASEVY010000004.1, read on the forward strand.
TAAGAGCCAGGCGCCTGAGGAATGCAGCGGCGTGGACATAACCGCGGAGGACCTTACCTTGGAGGATCTTACCGCCGTAGCGATATGCAATAATCCGTCTTTAAGCGCGGACTATATGGCTTTAAAGGCCAAGGAAGCGGCCTTGGGGGCGGCGAAGTCGGGCTATTTGCCCAGCATAGAAATTACCGGAGAAGGTTCTTTGAAAGGGGATATGGAAGAAGATAAGGATTCCGTACAAGACGAGCCTTATTCGGCCGGAGTGGCTTTAAGCTGGCTTATTTATGATTTTGGCGGTCGGTCTTCTAACGTGAAAATTAACAAAGCGTATTTGACCAGCGCCCAACACGCCTATGACGCTTCTTTGCAGGAAACGGTATTGCAAGTGCACAGCGCGTATTTAAGGGTGTTGGGGGCGCAGGCGTCTTTGGAGAGCGCGCAGTCCAGCATGAAGACATACCGCAAATCTTTTGAGGAATCGTCCAAACGTTATGAACTCGGTATGGTGTCATTGGTCGATAAATTGCAGGCCAAAACCACTTATGAGCAAAGCGTATTAAGCGTAACGGAAGCGGAGAACACTTTAAAACAGAATGAAGGCAATTTGGCGGTATTGTTAAATTTGCCGCCCGATACCCAGCTTAAGCTGAAAAAGATGTCGGCCGACGACGCGGTGATAGAATTGGAATCGGGCAACGACATAAAGGAACTTATGAATTTCGCCTTAAAGAACCGTCCGGAAATCAAACAGAAGCAAAGCGACGTCGACGCGGGCAAAGCGGGGATAACTTCGGCGCGTTCGGGCGGATTGCCCAGCCTTTCCGCCGTCGCGCAAGGCTCTTACGACGATAACTGGAAACGGGATTTGCCCTATACGCGCGGCAGTTCCGTGGGGCTGAAATTATCTTGGCCTATTTTCAGCGGATTTAATACTTCGTATTCTGTAAGCAAGGCCAAGTATGAATATGAACAGTCCAAAGAGAGTTTGGAAGACACGAAGATAAGCGTTTTGAATGAGGTGTGGTCATATTATCAGAACTATAACACTGCGGTAAAATCGTATGAGATAAGCAAGCAGATACTAGCCACTGCGGAAGAGAACGAGAGGGTGGCATTCCGTTACTACGAAGTCGGCAAGATAGACATACTTAATTTGCTTATGGCGAACTCGCAGCTGGCCGACGCCAGACAAGGTTTGGTAAACGCGTTTTACGGGCTGTTGATAAGCAAAGCGGATTTATACAGAGCGATAGGGAGATTCTAAAATGAGCAAGAAGATAAAAAAGGACAATATAATAGCCGCAATACTTATATTGGCGGCTTTGGGAGGCGGCTACTTTTTGGGGAAGGAATTTTCGCAAAAGAGCGCGGGCATAATGCCGATGGGGCAGGGCGACGTATACGTTACTGTAAAGCGTGCGGAGAAGAAGAATATCGCGCCCGCCAAGAAGTATATAGCGCGTGTGGAAGCCATAAACGCGGTGGATATAAGGCCGCAGGTTTCGGGGTATATAGAGGAAGTCCTTTTCGAGGACGGCTCTTTCGTTCAAGAGGGCGATACTTTATTTAGAATAGAGCAGCGCAAATACAAAGCCAATGTAGCCAGTGCGAAGGCGGCCTTATCACAAGCGCAGAACGATTATGACAGACAGTATTCTCTGTATAAAGACAAAATGCTCCCTGCCGCGGAACTGGAAGTGGCGCAAACGGCATTGGAGCAGGCCAAAGCGAATTTGGAACTGGCCTCGATAGATTTGGAGCACAGCGAAATAAAGGCACCGATATCTGGTAAGATAGGCAAGAGCTTGATAACCAAAGGCAATTATGTCGACAGTTCGACGTCAAGTTTGGCGCGCATAGTGCAGATAAACCCCGTAAGGATAAGTTTTTCCTTGACGGATAAGGAACGTCTTGGAAGTTTGAAGTATATCGGCGAAGACGGGGAGAACAAAAGCAGCGTACAGTTTTTGCTTGCCAACGGTCAGATAATAGACGCCAAGACTCCCAAGATATATCAGGATAATGAAATGAATCCGGAAACAGCTACGATTTCGATGTATGCGGAATACGATAATCCCGACAGGCTGTTGGTGCCGGGCAATCTGATAACGATATTGGTATCGCCTTCGGGCTTGGAGGAGGCGCTGTTGGTGCCGCAAGTGGCGGTGGCGCAGGATTCCAACGGCAAGTACGTAATGGTTGTAGACGAAAACAACGTGGCTCAGCAAAGGTATGTGGATTTGGGGGAGAGCTACGAGGACAACTATATAGTCAACTCCGGCATAGAAGCGGGGGAGAAGATAGTAATATCGGGCGTACAGAAAGTGAGCAACGGGCAAGCCGTAAAGAGCACGATAGTGGCGCAGTAGAGAGGGATAGATAATGTTTTCTAAATTTTTTATAGAAAGGCCCCGTTTCGCGGTAGTAATATCGCTGATAATCAGTTTGGCGGGCATAATATGTCTGTGGACATTGCCCGTGGCGCTGTATCCGGAGATAACACCGCCGGAAGTGAGGGTGTCGGCCAGTTATCCCGGCGCGAGCGCGGACGTAGTGGCGACGACGATCGGTATCCCGTTGGAAGAGGAGCTAAACGGCGTGGAAGATATGATTTATATGAGTTCCACTTCTTCCGACGGCAGGTATTCTTTAACAATCAGCTTCAAATCTGGCACCGATCCCGATATGGCGCAGGTTAAGGTTCAAAACCGTATACAGCAGGCTACGGGTCAGCTCCCGACGGAAGTTACCAGAAGGGGAATGAGCGTAAGGAGAATGTCGTCAGGCATGCTGGGCTTTGTGAGTTTTATGTCGCCCAACGGCACCTATGACACCAACTATATAAACGACTATCTTGAGAATAACGTAAAAAAATCCTTGATAAAACTTGACGGCGTAGGCGACGTCGGCATACACGGCGCTAAGAAGAGTATGCGCATTTGGCTTGACGCCGATAAGATAGCTTCACTCAATTTGCCGGTATCCAGCATAAGGTCGGCCATAGAATCGCAGAACTATCAGCCTACTTTGGGCAAGATAGGCTCTTATCCCAACGAGAGCGACGAACAGCTGGTCTATTCTCTTCAGACGCAAGGCCGTATCAACAATGTCGAGGATTTTAAGAACATAATAGTCAGGACGGACGAGCAGGGCGGCTTGGTCAGATTGGGCGACATCAGCAGGATAGAGATAGGTATGGAAAGTTACAGCGCGGCTTCGGAGTTTAACGGCAGTCCTGCTGTTACTATGTCTTTAAGTATGGTGTCGGGCGCGAACGCTCTTACGACTATGGACGGCATTAAAGAGGAGCTTAAAAGGCTTTCGGCGTTCTTTCCCGAAGATTTGATCTACAACATCAATATGGATACGACTCTTTACATAAACGAGTCTATCAGCGAAGTTGTCTGGACATTGCTCCTTACTTTCGCTTTGGTTGTTTTCGTATGTTATTTATTTTTGCAGGATTGGCGTTCCACTTTGGTTCCTTCGGTGGCGATACCGGTATCTTTGCTGGGCACTTTTATAGTAATTAAGGTGTTGGGCTACACGATAAATATGTTCACGCTGTTCGGGCTGGTATTGGCCATAGGCGTAGTGGTGGACGACGCAATCTGCGTGGTGGAGCGTGCCGTACTGCTGATAACCAGGGAAAAGATGGCTCCTAAAGATGCGGCCATACAAACGATGAAGGAAATATCGGGCCCTATCGTGGCGACCACTTTGGTATTGCTGGCTATATTCGTACCGATAGGCTTTTTGGGCGGTATAACGGGCAAGATATATCAGCAATTTGCGGTTACGATATCTACGGCGGTGGTATTTTCGGCAATAAACGCGCTTACGCTGTCGCCGGCGGTATGCGCGACGATGTTAAGGCCTCTTACTCCGACCACGTTCAAACCCTTGGTATGGTTTAACGCGATAGTGGCGGAAGCGTCTGTAAAATACCGTGCGGTGGTGCGTATAATAGCCAGGAGCAGCATTTTTATAGCGGTAATATTTGTAATATTCGTCTTATTGGTATGGGGTACGCTTAAAGTAAGCCAGACCTCGTTTATACCTGGCGAAGACCAAGGCGTGGTAATGCTTAACATACAGCTGCCGGAAGGCGCCTCCTTCAAGAGAACCAAAGCGATAGTGGACCAAGTTACGCCGATACTTAAAGCCGAAGAAGGCGTAAAAGGCGTAATGAGCGTAACCGGCCACAGTATGACCGGCGGCAGCGGCGAGAATATGGCTATGATAATAGTCAGCCTGAACGAGTGGAGCGAACGTAAGAGCGACGATTTGTATTCCACCAATATATTAAACAAACTTAAAGCCAAAGTTGCCGATATACCGGAAGCGGAATTCCAATTTATGGAAATGCCTGCCATACCGGGTTTGGGTTCGGCGGGCGGCATGGACTTGAAGATACAGTCCCTAAACGACGCCGATTACAATAAACTTGATACGGTGACGCAGAACTTCCTTGACGCTTTAAGACGCAGTCCGAGCATATCCTTTGCGTTCTCGAACTTTACGGCCAAGACGCCCAACGTGTTTTTGGACATAGACAGGACGAAAGCGGAATCGATGAACGTGCCTTTGACCAATATATTCTCCGCATTGGAAAATTATTTGGGATCGGGCTACGTCAATGATATCAACTTCGGCACGCAGGTAAATAAGGTTATGATACAGTCGGACTGGAAGTATCGCCAGAATTTGACCAGTTTGGACAATTTATACGTCCCCAATCAAAGCGGTATGATGGTTCCCTTGCGGGCTTTTGTAGACTTTAGGGATATACTTTCACCCAGAATGATAACTCGTTACAATCAATATCCTTCGGCTACGATAAACGCGACGCAGAAGAGCGATATAAGTTCGGGTCAGGCGATGGCGGCCGTAGAGGAATTGGCCAAGCAGGCCCTGCCGGAAGGCTATGCATATGAATGGTCGGGCATCAGCTATCAGGAGAAGCAGAACAGCGGGCAGATAGGATATTTGATATGGCTGGCTATCTTGTTTGCGTATCTGTTCTTGGTGGCGCAGTACGAAAGCTGGAGTATCCCTATGGCGGTATTGATGTCTATAGTGGTGGCCTTGCTGGGCGGACTTTTGGGTTTGATGGTAATGGGCCTGTCGCTTAGCATATACGCGCAGCTGGGATTGGTGCTGCTGATAGGTTTGGCCAGCAAAAACGCCATATTGATAGTGGAATTCGCCAAAGAGGAGCACGAGCGGGGGGCTTCGGTGGTGCAGTCGGCGCTGAAGGGTCTTTTTGAAAGGTTCCGCGCGGTTCTTATGACTGCGTTTACTTTCATATTGGGCGTCTTCCCGTTGATTATAGCTACTGGCGCGGGCGCGGCGAGCAGGAAAGCGATAGGCACGCCGGTGTTCTTCGGAATGCTTGTCGGTACGGTGCTGGGCTTGCTGATAATACCGCTGTTCTACGTTTTGGTACAGAATTTGGTGGATATGACGGAACGTGGCAAGAAAAAAGCGTCCGTCAAGTCTTAAATACGCGGGAACATTGGTACAGTTGTGCGGGGCCTCGTATAGGGGCCCCGCTTTTTGTATTCTGCGGCCTTCGGCTGGGTGATATCTATTTAACTTGGCTTTATATGGATACATACGACCGTTTTTTTTTGTAAGGGGGAGGATTATGGTGGCTTAAAAGAAACGGTTTTTTTGCAGTAAATTGTTTTGCGAAACAGCTTTACTTTTGCGCGCGTAGTTTAATGTATATTTGATAAGTATTTTGGCAAGCGGAAAAACGCCGCTTGAAAGCGGCGTTTTTTATATGTTGGGATTGTCAATCTTCTCTGTAATGTGTGCCGCAGCTTTGCTTATTTTTGAGGGCGGCGTAAGTTATCAGTAGGGCGGTTTGGGCCGCGTTTCTGAGTTTAAGCAAATCCTCGGTAATTTTATAGCCTTTGTAGAAGACGGAAATCTCGTTATGAAGGTGCCTTAATATTTTTTCGGCGCGGTTTAAGCGCGCGGCGCTTCTTATCAAGCCGACATAATTCCACATTGTGCTTTTTATTACGGATATATCCTGCAGGATAAGATTTTTGTCTGGCAGGGCTTCCGGGCTTTTCCATTCTTTGGGTTTGGGAATATAGAAAGATTGTTTTTTTATTTCCGCGATATCGGCCTTTGCTGTAAGCGAAGCGGAGGCCGCGGCCTCGAGCAGAGATGTGCTGGCCAGACGGTTCGCGCCGTGAAATCCGTTGCAGGCGCATTCGCCTATCGCGTTTAAGTTAAGGATATTTGTTCTGCCTTTAAGGTCGGTAAATATACCGCCGCAGAAGTAGTGCATAGCCGGCACTACGGGGATAGGTTCTTTTGTTATGTCTACGCCCGCGTCAAGGCAGGTTTTGTAAATGTGCGGGAAACGCTGGGTAATAAATTGCGGCGTCATTGAAGACAAATCCAAATAAACGCAGTCCGCGCCCGTTTTAAGGCGTTCGTGTTCTATCGCGCGGGAAACGACATCTCTTGGCGCAAGGTCTTTAAGCGGGTGGTAATCCGCCATAAAGGGTTTGCCTTTGGCGTTAATCAAGACGGCGCCTTCGCCGCGCACCGCTTCGGAAATCAGCGCGCTTCTGCCTTTGGCGAATACGGTGGGGTGGAATTGGGTATATTCCATATTTATAACCCTTGCGCCAATTCTGTAAGCCATGGCGATGCCGTCGCCGTAAATGGCGGGCGAGTTTGTCGTATACTTGTAAATTTGGCCGATGCCGCCGGTAGCTAGTACGGTTTTCTTTGCCGTTACGGCGAAGACTTCCAAAGATTTATTATCCAGTATATAAGCGCCGAAACAGGTTAAGGGTTTATAAATGTCGTAATAATTCTGCGAGTTATGCGAAAGGGTAAGCAAATCGATGGCGTTGCATTGCGGCAGAATTTTTAGATTTTTTACTTTTTTAAGTTTCTTCTGCATTGCGCTTATTATGGCTTGGCCGGTGGTGTCTTTACTGAAGATAATTCTTTTTTTGCTGTGGGCGGCCTCTTTGGTAAGGAGCAGCTCTCCGTCTTCCGAGCGGTTAAAATCGGTGTCGAATTCTTTAATGAAATATTTTTCTATATCCTTAAAACCTTCCGAGCAGGCCGATAGTACGGCCTCTTCGTTGCACTTGCCGCCGCCGGCGTTTTGTATGTCTTTAAGAAGGGCTTTAAGGTCGGGGTGTTTTTCGTATATTATTCCGCCCTGCGCCAAGGCGCTGTTGCAAGTGTCGATATCCGCGCTGGAAACCAGCACGCATTTAAGGCCCGCCTTGGCGGCGATATAAGAGTATAAGGATCCTGCTATTCCGCTGCCTATTACGAGGCAGTCCGCGTTTATTATCTTCATATATACAATTATATAATTTTACACTCGTTCAAAATGCTTTGCGCTTGGCTTAGGCCGTTGTTCTCGCCTATCATCGGCAGATTGAGCGACCAGGAAAGCTCCTCAAGCAGACCGGCGCAGAACTGCGCCATATCGCCCGAAAGGAGCATCGGTTCGACGTTGCGGTCTATTCTGACATAATCTTCTATGATTTTCTTTTCGCCTTCAGGCGCAAGTATTATCGAGCCTCTTGCATTGGCTATTTTTACCCTTAGCAGCAGCGGGCTTATGTAGCCTATCGCTTCGTAAAATCTTGCCGCGGTTTTAAAGAACAGTACGCATTGCAGGTAAAAATTGTTTAGGTCTATATGATTATTCTCGTCGGCGAGAACGCTTTTGCTGGAAATCAGCCCGTAACAATTAAACTCCCACGCGCTTAAAGTGCCGAAAGGATTAAGCACAATGCCGTCTTGTACGCTGTTTACCGTTCCTTCCCGCGGCCATTTTTCGGAGCGGAAATCAAAGGAGGCCTGTTTTAGCGTTTGTGGTAATTTTTTGTAATCGGTAATCGGCGTTTGGGGGTAAAGCGGCAGCAGTGTAAAGCCGCAGACGGCGTGCGCCGAGGACGGTTCTCTATTTTGCGAACGCAGGAAATTATTGAAATGCGCTTCCGCTTTGTCTATAAGAATATGGCGCAGGTTTTGGCTTTTTCTGCGGTTGTCCATAAGCCAGGGCAGTTTATCGGGGTGGACGATGACTTCCGGTCTGGAGGCCTGCCCCGTACGGATATAAGCTCTTTTTAGCCTTCCGACAAGGTGGGGGGTAAGATTGCTTTGCGGGATATTGACCACTACGAACATATTGTTGCTGTTAGGGTCCTTGCAGGTGGCGATGTCGACGAAGACTATCGGGTCTATGTAATTTTGGATAATACTTTCTATTTGGCCGCGTATTTTACCGTGGAAGGCAATGCCGGAAAACGGCGGTTTGGGCTTGTCGTGTTCGTCTTTTACGCCGATTATTACCGTTCCGCCCATGGAATTGGCGAAGGCGGCTATCGTTTTGGCGAATTTTTCATTATCTTTGGGCAGCATATATTTATAGTCGAGCAGGGTATTTTCCGGCACGCCCTGCTTAAGGAAGTGCACCACGTCTTGAAAAGTAAGACGTCCGATAGGTTTTGTAAAGTACATAATCCGTCCCCTTGATAGATTTTGACACCGCTTTGCAATATACTATAATTTATTAATGTTTGATACAATGCAGCACAAAAGCAGCGGCTCCAAAATGCTGGAAGAATATATAGCCGCTAATCCAGATAAGGCGGCGCGTTCGGTTGAGGATATGGCGCTGAGCGAGGCCGTATTTTGGTTTTCGGGCTTGAGGGCCTCTTCGATAATAATTTGTTTGGAGCATATGAACCCCAAAAAAGCCGCTTTTTTGCTGAGGCGTTTGCACGTCAAGCAGGCGGCGCGGATAATGCAGGGCTTAAACGCGCGGCGCGCGGGGGAGATAATGCTTAATCTTCCGCCGCATTACAAAAAACGCCTTGCCGATTCTTTGGAAGCGGGTCAAGTAAAAGCCTTGCGGGAAGTGCTTGACTATCCGCTCGGCAGTGCGGCAAGACTTATGAAGAACGATTTTCTTTCCTTTAAGACCGACGCCAAAATAAAAGATATTGTAGCCAGATTAAAGACTTTGCCTTCAAACAAAATGCCTTTGTCGGTGTTCATATTGGATAAAGGGGGCAAGCTGTGCGGTGTTATGGGGACGGGCCAGCTGGCGTTTTATCCGCAGGATAGTTTGGCCGGTTCGGTAATGAGCGGCGAATTTATAAAACTGGGCCCGTTTGACGATATGGCCAAAGCGCGGGATATTATGCTGAAAAACAAACTGGCTCTTTTGCCCATAACCGACGGCGACGATACTTTGCTTGGGGTGGTATCCTTGTGGGACCTTAGGTCTGAAACGCCCGAAGCGGCGAAAGGCGAAGCCCGGAATTCGGCCGCGGACGTCAAGAAAAATTTCAAACCCGCGCTTGCGGCGGCATTGTTTATTTTGGCTGTGGCGATATCGTTTATAATTTTCAAATTCAACTGAGGTTTATATGAAAATAAAAGTGAAGAAGCTCCACGCGGACGCCAAACTTCCCGTTCGCGCTCACGATACGGATTCGGGCGCTGATTTATTTGCTTTGGAATATACGGAAATAGGGCCCCGTTCAAGCGCGAAGGTGCGTACTGGCATAGCGGTAGAATTGCCCGAAGGCACAAGCGGCTGTATATGGGGCAAGAGCTCCGTCGAGAGCAAAGGCGTAAAGGTTATGGCGGGGCTGGTCGACGCGCCTTACAGGGGCGAGATAATAATATGTATGTACAATTTAACGGACCGGCCTTTTGTTTTCGAGAAGGGGCAAAAAGTTGCCCAGCTGGTAGTATTGCCGACGCTTTATCCCGCGTTTGAGGAGGCCGATGAACTTTCCGATACGCAAAGAGGGGAAGGCGGTTTTGGCAGTACGGGCACCAGATAGGAAAAGAGCAAATGTCTTTTGATTACGACGTTACGGTGATAGGCGGCGGGGCCAGCGGAATGATGTGCGCCTTGCGGTGCGCGCGGGCGGGCTTGCGCGTTTTGCTTTTGGAAAAGGAAATACTGCTCGGCCGCAAGATACTCGTTACTGGCAACGGGCGGTGCAATTTTACCAATATAAACGCAAGCGGAGCCAAATATTACGGCGACAAAAAATTCGCCGAAGCGGTGCTTAAAATATTTTCCGCGCGCGACTGCCTTAAATTCTTTGACGATTTGGGCCTTTTGTACAGGGAGGAAGGGGAGGGCCGCTATTTCCCATTGACGGGGAAAGCCGCCTCGGTAAACGATTGTTTTGCCGCGGCTCTGCTTTTTGCGGGCGCGGATATAAAATGCAAATGCGAAGCGCTGAGGGCTTATAAGGCGGCGGGCGGCTTCAAGGTAGATACTGCCGAGGGCGCTAAATATTCCTCTAAGTTTTTGGTTTTGGCTTGCGGCGGGGCGGCGTATCCGCAGGTTTCGGGGAGTATGAAGGGGTATGAATTGGCGCATTCTTTCGGGCATAAGATAATAGCGCCGCGCCCCGCTTTAAGCGCGATAGACTTAAAGGAAAACGCCGTATCTCGCTTGGCGGGCCTGAAACTTTATTGCGCGGCCTCTTTAAGCGGGAATCCCGCTCAGCGGGAAGAGGGAGAAATCACTTTCGGGGCAAAAGGCGTAGGCGGCAATAATATATTGACTTTAAGCCGCCAAGCGCAGGCGGGCGGCAAACTTATTTTGGATTTTATGCCGCAGTTTTCCGCGGGCGAATTTAAGGCTTTGTTAAAGGCTCGCGCGGCCAAATATCCGTCCTTTAAAATTAAGGAATTGTTTACGGGTATATTGCCCGCGCCGCTGTATAATTTGCTGATAGATTACGCAGGCCTTAAGAAAAATACGCTTTTAGTTGAAATAAACGACAATATTTTTGATAGAATAGTATCAACGGTAAAGGGTTGGCCTTTTACGGTGGCTGGCGTGAGGAGTTTTAAGGAAGCGTCCTGTACTGCGGGCGGAGTGTCGGCGGGGGAAGTTAATGCCGAGAGCTGCGAGTCAAAACTGGCAAAAGGACTATATATTACCGGCGAACTTTTGGATATAGACGGCCATTGCGGCGGATACAATTTGCAATTTGCTTGGGCGAGCGGATATACTGCGTCCAAAGCGATAGAGGTAGAATATGGAAAATCTAATAGTAAGAAAAACCAAGGCTCTTGACGGGGCGGATAAAGGGAAGTTTTTGAGGGTCTATTTGCTTGAGGGGAAGGAAGTCTATACCGAAAAGCTGGACGAGAATTTGGAAATAATAGAAACCAAAGGCGCTTTGCCCGACGGCCTGGTGAAGGAGTTTTTCGAGAACGGATTGACGTATTTCCAGTGCTATTTCAAGAACGGCAAACGCAACGGCAGCAGCAAGATTTTCTACGAAAGCGGCAAATTGAACGTCGAGAAGGAATACGTAGACGGAATGCTGCACGGACGCGCGTTCGTCTATTATCCCAACGGAAGGCTCAGAGAAGAATTTTCCTATGTAAAGGATATTGAAAACGGCCGCCGCTTAAGATATTATCCCAACGGCAAGATATTGGAAGTGGCGGAATATGTCGACGGCGATATGGACGGCGTTTGCAAGGCTTATGACGAGGACGGCAACGTAATGTCTGAAAGTACGTACAAGAAGAACAATATCGTAGGCGATAAAATATCTTATCACAAGAACGGCACCATAGCTATGATAGCGCCGCACAAGAACGGGAAGGCGCACGGCGTTACCAAGAAATATTCGGAAACGGGCGATCTTCTTGAGGAGTGGGTATTTGAGGAAGGCCAGTTAAAGAGCAAGAAGGATTATACTCTTAAAAATTTGGAATAGTTTTTAAGGTTAAAGATATGCCCCGCCTTATCGGCGGGGCTTTTTGTATGTTGTGAAAACCCCCAGCTAGGCGTCTTTTTATTTATGTTTTTTAGATATATAAATTACCGCAGTTAACGCCGAGCTTGCCGTTAATGGTGCAAACGCAATAATGAATTTGCCAAAAGAAAGCCCCCGTATTATGGCGGGGGCTTTTTGTGTCAATCGTTAATAAGATTATATATGGCTTTTGTTGCTGCGTCGGCGTAATATTTGGCGTTATCGTCTTTGGCGCGGTTGGCCAGTTTGCCCAGCGGAGGGATAAGTTTTTTGATACGCTGCTCCTCAAGCTGCGGGTTTTTGTAATATGGCGTTTTATCCTGCAGTATTTCCGCGACTGAGAGGACTACTCTGGCGCCGTTTGCCTGTTCATTGGCGTTGGAGCTTTGCAAGAATTTTTCGATATCGTCGAAATGTTCTCCGCCCGACAATGCATAAGTCATAACTGCGGTTGCCGCGGCGGAAGACTGGGGGGAAGACCTCATTTCCTTTTTGAGTTTTGCGGCGATGATATCGTAATTTGAGGCCAAAGCGTTTGCCGCGGCGGAAACGGTGGAGGCGTCTTCGTAGGAGAGGTTGAATAAACTCTCAAGCGTTTTTTTGTCGCCGTAGTCGCCGATCCATTCTATTGCCGAAAATCTGGTTATTTCCTCTTCGTTTTTCAGGGCGTTTTTCAAGGCGGAAATGAGTTCTTTTTTCTTAAGGCCGGTATTTTGATACGCTCTTAAAGCGAGGGCTTTGTCAAAACCGTAGAGTGTTATTATATCGTTTATAAATCTGGTTTTAGTATCGGGTATCAGCAAAGCGTAAGCCGAGGCGGCATAGGCTTTAAGTACTGGGTCTTCCGCGTTTAAGGCCGGTGTCAGGAATGGAGTGTATCCGCTGTCCACCGCATTAGTGGCGGCGAGTATGACTACGGCCAAAGTCTTTTTGTAATCTTCCTGATTGGCGGAAGAAACTATATTGAATACGGCTTTATTGTAAGGCGAGAGCTCTTCCGATACTGATACCAATGCAGATGCGGCGGCGAAAGCGGTCGGCGCGTCTTTGGCGTTTTTAAAGATGTTTACGGTCTGGCTAAGCGCGGCGGAAAGATTATTTGATTTTTGCAGAGCCGTAAGAGCTTGCTGGATATGTATCGGATTGTCTGACTTAAGAAAATCTTTAAGACATACGGTTATTCGTTCGTTTTCCTGTGTGGAGGCTATAGCTTTCTTGTAGACGAACCTCTGATTTTCGGAGCCAAAACACTGCGCGGGCGTTTTAGCGGCGGCGTTAAGCTGCGATATTAGCGTACATACAAATAATGTAAATATATATTTTTTCATAAGGTCATTATATAAAAAGAATAAGGGAAATGTCGCAGTCGTCAAAAAACATACGGAAAAGCAAGCTGATTTCGCTAAGATACTTCTAGAAGGCATAAAAAAACCGCGGCTTTTAAACCGCGGCGGAGGGGAGTTATGAAAAGATTATACTCTTGAACTCAGGCAGGCGGCGAACTTTTTTAGATTTGGTTTTCTTCCGCAGCAGCCGGAAACTTTCCCGTAAAAAGAATCCCGCCCGTTTCGGGAAGTGGCTATCAGTTTGCCGTTGCCTAGCACGAGCATAAATTTAAGAGTATTATTCATAAAAACAAACACCGTATCAATATTGGTATATAGTAATTATATGCTTATTTTTTACGATTGCCCAGGGCCATAAGGCCTATTTAAAATTCAAATTAGTACCTATTTTTTTATGGGACTTGGATATTATTTTTTGTAAAATGAAAGTATGAAAAAATTAAAATTGTTTCTCAGCCTTATGCTGTTGGCGGTTTTTGTTTCCGCGCAGACGCGTATCGTGCCCGCTTCTATGGAGGGCGATATGCGCATATTCAATAAAGAAGGGGAGGACGTTATCGTCTATTTTCCCTCGCAATATTTAAAATACGAACCCAAGATAAACATTGTGTTTCCCAAGGACTACGATAAAGCGGAAAGACGTTTTTGTTCCGTATACGTTATCAACAAAGAGGAGATGCCGCGGGAGGCTGTTTATAAGGAATTAGGCGAAGATGCCGCAGAACGCTGCTTATACGTAAATGTCCGTTTTAACGCGATACCGTCCTCAGCGGAGCTGGAGGGGTTTCTCTCTAGAGAGCTTTTGCCTTATATAGAGGTTAATTACAAGACGGAAAATCAAGAGGAATACAGAATTCTTTTGGCCGGCGAAGGCTACAGCGCCTCGGTCTTGAACGCATTGCCAGGGTTGGGAAATTATTTCGGTAATTTCGCTTTGTCTTTTTACGTTAATACGGCTATGCCTGTTGATTTGGAAGGGATAAGCAAGAATATAAGCGTATGGTCTTTGGGGAGCAAAGGCAATATGATAAGGCTTCAAAGTTTATTGGAGAAGAACGGCCTTAAATTTTTTGACAATTTCGCCTATTTAACGGTGGACAACAGCGGAAGCAAGGCTCCGTCTTTAGGGGAAATTTTCAATTTGGGATATTTTCTCGATAAGGGAAAAATTGTTCCTTTGAAAGCGAAAGGCGTATTCGGGGTTAAGAGCGCCGGTGCGACTTCTGAGGAGCGTTTCGGTTTTAAATTGGAAATAAAAGGCAAACGTTCTTTTAAGGCGGAATATATACCGTCTTCTTTAAAAATAGCTCCGCCGTTTTTATCTTGGGATTTTGAAAAAGGTCTGATGAACGTTATTTACGGGGCGCAGGCGGGCAAGGTAAAGGTTACTGGAATGGCGGGCGATGCGGTGTCTTTTGACGCATCGTTCAAAATAAGCAAATAGAGCTATATTTTTTGCGGGCTCTTGTATTCTTTTTCGAGTACTAAGAGCCCGTTTTTTATGGGTTATCCACAAAAAAAGCGGCGAAATTGGCAAAAGCGGAATAATATCGTTTTTTTGGGGATAAAAAGAGGGGTCCTCGTCGAGGATAAGGCGGCGCCGTTGAGGGCTGGGAATAGGTAAAAGCCTTTTTTGGCGGGGGTGTTATCCACAGAAAACGGCAGTTATCCACAGATTTTTTGCTGTAGGGAAAAACAGTCAGAAACGATTTTTTGAAAAAATGTCCTTTTTTAATAAACAAAAGGCAAAAAATAGTATAAAACGCTCCAAGTGTGGATAAATGTGGATAAATTGTTTTTGCTGGAAAAGGATTAAAAATACGGATTGAAAATGAAGAGGTATTTGCTATAATATTTTTGATAACACGGAGGATAACTTATGAGATTTCTTTTTATTGTACCGGTTTTGGCGATATTGTTTGGCGGCTGTTATTCTGCCGAACGCAAGAACAAAGACGTTAAACGCGACAGTGATTTGTTTACGTTAAGCGCATTGTGCCCTGAGCGCGCCAACGAAGAAAGATGGCGCAATCAAACTGTGGACGAAATGCGCGAGAGCCGCAAGATACCCAGCGTCGATTTCGAATTTGACGGCATAGTATTGGTCCCCAGCTCTTATGAAGTTTTGGACAAAGTCGCCGCGATAATGGTTGCCGACCGTTCGATGAAGTTGATAGTTGAGGGGCATACTGACGAAGTCGGGTCCGACGAATATAACGATTGGCTTTCCAGCGCGCGCTCCAACGCGATAAAGAGTTATTTGTCTTCGCGCGGGGTTCACCCCGATTCGATAAAGACATACGGCCATGGCAAAAGGCGGCCTCTTATCAAGGAGGACGATTCGCCCGAGGCCAGAGCCTGCAACAGACGCGTGGAATTTACTCTTACCACTCGCGAATGGAATACGGTCTATTGATTTGCTTTAGGTTAAAATTTAAGGAACCGGCCTCTTTCGGGCCGGTTTTTTAATTGGCAAGCACATAGGGCAAAAAGGACATATTATGCGCGCAAATAAAAATGTAAAATATATATATGGATATTTTTGCCAAAGATACGATAGCCGCATACGCCACGGCGTCTTCGAGCGGGGCGGTGGCGGTATTGCGCGTAAGCGGCAGCGATAGTTTAAGAATACTTAAGGCTCTTACTGGGCGCGGCTCGTTTGAGGCCCGGCACGCGTATTTGGTAAAGGTATATGACGGGAAAGACATTTTGGATACGGCGGTCGCTTTGTATTATCAAGGGCCGGCGAGCTATACGGGCGAAGACTGTTTTGAGCTTAGCGTCCACGCCGGGGAATATATAAAAGCCCGCCTGCTCGAGTTGGTGTTTTGTCTTGGCGCGAGAATGGCGGAAGCTGGCGAATTTACCATGCGCGCATACCTTAACGGCAAGATGGATTTGGCTCAGGCGCAAGGCGTGGCGGACATAATAGCGGCCAAGAACAAGAGCGCGCACCGCGCGGCGTTCAACATATTGGACGGGCGTCTTTCGCAGCGGTTCAAGGATATAAGGGCTGGCCTTACGGAACTTTTGGCCAAGATAGAGGTGCGCATAGATGACGCCGACGACGAGATGTCGCCTCTGCCCGAAGCGGAAACTTTAGCCTATATAGACGGGATAATAAAGAAACTTGAGGCTTTAAGCTCCACTTTTGGGGCCGGCCGTTTGGTCAAAGATGGTATAAAGACCGCGATAGTGGGGGTGCCCAACAGCGGCAAGAGCAGTCTGTTAAACGCTCTGCTCGGGTTTGACAGAGTTATAGTATCGCCTGTGAGCGGGACTACGCGCGATACGGTTGACGCCTCTTTAAGGATAAAGGATTTTAGCTTGGTGCTTACGGATACGGCTGGCATTAGGGCTGACCACGCCGACGATGCCGAAGCGCAGGGGATAGAGCGCAGCCGTAAAGCGATGAAAAGTGCCGATATAATAATATTTTTGGCCGATTCGGATTTGGACGCTAAAGCGCAGGCCGATATTTTGGCGCAGGCGCAAGCTACCGGCAAGAAGGTTTTGAAGGTGCTAAATAAGACGGATTTGAAGAGTGAGGAGCATCTGCCCAAAGGCGGGGAATACGATTGCCTAATCTCGTGCAAGAGCGGCGCCGGAATAGAAGCCCTTAAGGATAAGATAATAGAGGTTATAGGGCTGGGCAATCTCGGCGATGACGATATTTTGATAACCTCGGCCGCTCACTATAACGCTTTGAAAGAAGCGGAAAGAGAGTTAAATTACGCCAAGTCGCGCCTAGACGAGTTGGAGTTGATGGCGGAGCATATAAGAAGCGCGGTTTTGAGTTTGAGAAGGCTTATAGGGGAAATAACACCCGACGACGTATTGGGCGAAATATTTTCCAAGTTTTGCGTAGGGAAGTAGAGTAAATGTTTGTATATGATGAGATTTTTGACGTAGTTGTAATAGGCGGCGGTCATGCGGGCTGCGAGGCGGCTTTGGCCAGCGCGCGCCTTGGCGCCAAGACGCTTTTGATAACCCAGAATTTGGATACTATAGCGCAGATGTCGTGCAACCCGTCGATAGGCGGGATAGCCAAAGGGCAGATAGTTCGCGAGATAGACGCGCTGGGCGGCGCGATGGGCAAAGTAACCGACGCGGCGGCGGTGCATTATCATATGCTCAATACGGGCAAAGGTGAGGCTGTATGGTCGCCCCGCGTACAATGCGATAAGAAGATCTATCAATACACCTATAAACACTTTTTGGAACTGCAAAGCAATTTGCATATAATACAGGACGAAGCCAAGAATTTGGTCTTGTCGGATAATGCCGTAACGGCGGTGGACACCCTGCGCCAAACCAGATACAGAACCAAGACTGTAATAGCGACGCCGGGCACTTTTATGAAAGGGACGGTCCATATCGGCAAATTGATGTTGGAAGGCGGGCGCTATAATGACGTGGCGAGTAATTTTTTAAGCGCCAGCTTAAAAGACTGCGGCATAAAGATAGGCCGTATGAAGACGGGTACGCCTATGCGTATCAACGGGCGGACGGTGGATTTTAGCAAGTTTACGCCGCAGCCTTCGGATAATCCTTATACGCCGATGTCGGTTTTTAACAGGCCGCAGGAGAGGGATTTTCTTCAATGTTATATAGCGCGCACAACCGATAAAACGGCAGAAGTTTTAAAAGAACATATGTTGGAATCGGCCTTATACTCCGGCAATATTCATTCGATCGGGCCGAGGTATTGCCCGTCGATAGAGGATAAAGCGGTAAAATTTCCGCAGAACAAGCACCACCCTTTGTTTTTGGAGCCTGAAGGTCTTAATACGGAGGAATATTATATCCAAGGGTTTTCCACAAGTTTGCCGGAATATGTGCAGTATGAATTGTTAAAGTCTGTACCGGGCTTAGAAAAGGCGCAAATAGTTCGCGCGGGCTATGCGATAGAATACGATTATGCCGATCCGACGTGTCTTAAGGCTTCTTTGGAGGTCAAGAATATAAGCGGATTGTTTTTTGCCGGCCAAATAAACGGGACTACGGGCTATGAGGAAGCCGGCGGACAAGGCATAATGGCGGGCATAAACGCCGCTTTGAAGGTGCAGGGCAAAGAGCCTTTCGTTTTAAGGCGGGACGAGGCTTATATCGGCGTTTTGATAGACGATTTGATAACCAAAGGGGTAAACGAGCCGTACAGAATGTTTACCAGCCGCGCGGAATACAGGATAATACTGCGCACGGATAATGCCGATTTGCGTTTGAGCGGCTACGGGTTGAAGCTGGGCTCTCTGCCGGCGAGTTACGCCAAAGGCTTTGAGGCTTATAAAGCTGCGGTGGAGAAGCTGATAAAGGACGAAAACGCCCCGATAGAAGAAAGCGCTTTAAACCCGTGGAGTTTGACCGCGGCGCGCAATACGGCGGCGGTCCACCGCAAGTACGCGGGCTATTTGGAGCGGAATTTAAAGGAAGCCAAGGCCTTGGCCAATGCCGATAAGATAGTTATACCGGAAGGTTTTGACGTAGCGGGAGTAAAAGGGATATTGATAGAATCCAGCCAGAAATTGGCTAAGATACGACCGTCCACTTTGGGTCAGGCGGGCCGTATACCGGGGATAACACCGGCGGATTTACAGCTTATAGCCATACACATAGAGAAGTATCGCAGGGAGAAGAATGGAATTAAGGCGTGAATTTTTAAGGCAAAGCGGTATTGAGTTAAGCCCCGAGCAAGAACAAACGCTTGAGGCTTATGCGGCGTTGGTATGGCAAAAGCGGGGCGATTTGAATTTGACTAGCGTCTCAAGCGAGCAGGAAATTTGGGACAGGCACATAAGCGACGGGCTTATGGCTGCGGCATTGATAAAAGCTCTAGCCGCTGGTCGGGGGAGTTATTCTTTGGCCGATTACGGTGCGGGCTGCGGGTATATAGGTTTAAGCGCGAAGATAGCTTTGGGGCCGGCTTGCGAGCTTGCCTTGGTGGAAACTTTGGGCAAGCGCTGTATGTTTATGGATTGGTGCATAATGAAGTTGGGCATAAAGGGCGCAAAGACATGCAATATAAGGGCGATATCTAAAGGCGGACAGGGCGGGCCTTTCGATTTCACGATTGAGCGCGCTATGGGCAAGATAGACGATATTCTGCCTATATGCTCGGCGGACTTGAAGACGGGCGGATATTTTATCGCGTTTCAGAGCGAAACGGGCGGCTGGCTCGAGGATTGCGTAAAGGCGGCCGGCTGCGTATACGATAGAAAGGTTAGCAAGTCGTATTGTTTGTACGGGGAAGATAAACCAAGGCACCTGTGCGTATTTGGGAAAGAATAGAGTATGGACATAACTAAGAAATTATATGTATTGGCGATATTTTTGGTGGCGGCTTTGGGGTTTTTCGCTTACCATGAGGGCTTTTTAACGGAGAAGAAAGAGCAGGAATCCGTTTTGAGGCGCGAGCAAATATCGCAGAGTTTACAAAGGGTTATAAAGGCTGACAAGTCAGAAAAGAAGGATAATTTTTTGGCGCAGGTTCCCGATATGCGCGTTGCCAGCAAGTACCGTGCGGTTAAAGACGAAGAAAAGAAGGAATTTAACGTAAAACGCCGCAAGGACGCACAGAAGATAAACATAGATTTGGACTTGGGGGAAGACGATGGCGAACGCGAGCTTAAGGAGCGCAACGAGCGGATAAAGAATGTTCAGGCTCTTCTTTCCCAAATGAAGGAGGAGCCGGTGCCTCCGCTGCCGGAGGGCTTTTTCTCCGCGAAGGTAAATCCTTATTTGATGTATAGGGAGTATTATCCTCTTACGGACGATTTTAAGGCTTTAATATCGACTATGCACACCAGTTTTTTAAAGAAGGTGGCGCCTTTTTCTCTTCTGACGAACGTCAAACGTATTTTTATGATGATATTTAAGACGCGCGGTATGTACAGCGCTTATACTAAACGCCCGGATTGGAGCGGCGGTTCGGCCGATGTTATGGGTCAGTCGATATATCTTATGGAAGGCGTCAATTTCAAGAGCAATTTTATGCACGAGCTTACCCATATCTACTACGACGGATTTTTCGAGCCGTCGTCAACGCCCCGTTGGCTTAGCGAGGGCTTTGCCGTATACGTCCAATCTCTGTACCAAACTCCGCAGGAAAACGAATGGCTTAACGTGTTTAGGCTGAAATTCGCCAAAGAAGAATACATCGATTTTGAAGATTTTTTAAGCGTCAAGACTTTAGACGGTTACGATAAGCCGGATGTAGCGATGTGGTATGCGCAATCTTATACTGTGGTCAAGTTTCTTTTCGAGCATTACGGCAAGGACGGTTTTTACCAATTCAGCAAGAATTTGAAAGAGGGTCAGCCTCTTGGCCGTGCGATGTTCAGGGCTTACGGAATGCCTTTAAACAGCGACAAGGCCTTGGAAATAGCGTGGCAGTCCAATTTGAGAAAGAAGATGGAAGGTGCGGCCAAATGACGCAATATACCCATATCCCGATACTGGCCGAGGAAATAACGTCGCTTTTGCTGCGCGACGCAAACGGCGTTTATCTTGACGGCACTTTGGGTTTAGGCGGGCACAGCGGCCATATAATAAAGCGTTTGGCGGCGGGCGGAAGGGTTATAGGCCTGGACAAAGACGCCGAGGCTATAAAGATGGCGCGCGAAAACGTAAAAGACGATCGTCTTAAAACTTTCAATTTAAGCTATACCGAGGCGAAAAAGGCTTTGGAACTGGCGGGGGAGAGCGGCGTCGACGGCGCTTTGTTCGACTTGGGGTTGAGTTCCTATCAGCTTGACGACGCGGAAAGAGGCTTTAGCTTTTTGAGGCAAGGCCCTTTGGATATGCGTTTTGACGCTCGGAGCGAGCTAAGGGCTTACGATATAGTCAACAAATATTCGGCCGATAAACTTACGGATATATTTGAGAACTACGGGGAAGAACGCCAGGCATCAAAAATAGCTTTGGCTATATGTCTTGCTCGGCGCGAACGCCCGATAGAAACTACTACGGATCTGGCTTCCCTGATAGAAAAGACGGTCGGCAGGAGCGGAAAGATACACCCCGCCACAAGGGTATTTCAGGCTTTAAGGATAGCGGTAAACGACGAGCTTTCCTGCGTCAAGGCGGCGCCGTACATCGCTAAGGATATATTGAAAGTTGGGGGGCGCGCGGCGTTTTTGACTTTCCACTCTACTGAGGACAGGATAATCAAGCAGGCTTTTAAGGATATCGTTTCAGGCGGGGATTACAAGTTGGTGAACAAGAAAGTGATAGAGCCCTCTTGGTCTGAGATAAAGAGCAATCCCCGCGCCAGAAGCGCCAAATTAAGAGTAATGGAGCGGGTAAAATGAAAGTTTTTTATATTATCCTTCTCTGCGGTTTGTTCGTGCTTTTTATAGCTATGGAGCGCGTGCAGAAGGAAAAGACGGGCTATCAGGTGGCTACGGTTATGGAAGACATAACCTTTAAGGAAGCCCGCAACCAATATTTACGATATAAGATAGGGATATATAAATCGCCGCACAAGATAATAGCTGCGGCTGAGGAAGCGTCAATGAGGATAGCGGCGCCCTCGGAAGTGATAGTATTGAAGGCGGAAGATGAAGACGGTAAAGGCAAGAATTAAACTTTGCGCTTTGTTGTGTTTGATTTTGAGCGCGGCGGTGGCCGTGCGGTTATTCTATTTGCAGACATTCAGGCACGAAGAACTTTTGACGAAAGCGGAAAAGCGGGTCTATACGCAGACGGCGCCCGATACGGTGCGCGGACGGATACTGGATAAGAACGGGGTAGTACTGGCGGAAAGTTTAAGGACGTATTTTGTCGCGGTAAGCAAACGCAACGTAAACGATAAGGATAAGCTGTTTAAGGTATTGTCGCAGGCTTTGGGGGTTAGCCGAACGCAGCTTAATAAGACTTGGAACAGCAAAGGAAATTTTTTCTATGTAAAAAAAGATGTTACTCCGCTGGAATACGAGGAATTGGAAAAGCTGATAAACCAAGAGCGCGTGCGCGGCATAGAGATAGAACCGCATTATACCAGGATATATCCTTACGACGGCATAGCGCAGGATATACTGGGCGCGACGAACTCCAGGAATAAGGGGCTTTCTGGCATAGAGCTTATGCATAACGACGAACTTTCGCGCCAGACAAAATCCAAACGGGTGAAGAAAGCGCGCTACGGCGGGATAATATACGATAAGGAACAAATAGAATTTTTGGATATAGCCGACGTATATTTGACGATAGACTCTTTGGGGCAGTATTATGCCGAAAGCACTCTAAGGAAATACGCCGAGCAGTACAAAGTAAAAAGCGCGTTTGCGATAGTGCAGGACCCGAAAACGGGCAATATATTGGCGGCGGCTTCGTATCCGGCTTTAGACGGCAGAAGTCTGCCTTTGCAGTTTGTTTATGAGCCGGGCTCTACCTTTAAGACGATAGCCGTGGCGGCCGCTTTGGACAGCGGGGCGATAAAAGTTACCGACAGATTTTCAATGGAGAACAACAAGTGGAAAGTGGACGGAATAACGATACGCGACCATCAGGAAAAACCGAGCCTGAGCGTCAAGGAGATAATGGAAGTATCTTCCAATATCGGCGCGGCGAAGATAGCGCACGGTTTAGGCGCGCGGACTATGTATTCTTACGTAAAGAAATTCGGATTTGGGGTAAAGAGCAATATATCGTTTTTGGGCGAGCCCGCCGGCATTTTGAGGGACCACACCCGTTGGAAGCCCATAGATACGGCCAAATCCGGCTACGGTTATACGATAGCGGTAACGGGAATACAGTTGGTGTCGGCCTATTCTGCGATAGCCAACGGCGGCGCTTTAATGCAGGCGCATTTGCTGGACAAAATAAAATACGCCGACGGGAAGGAAGAAATATACGCCAAGCCTTCTAAGGTAAGACAGGTAATAAGCAAAGATACGGCGGAGAAACTGAAAGATTTATTGGTAAGCGTAGTGGAAAACGGCACTGGCAAAGGCGCGCGGATAAAAGGATACAGCGTAGGCGGGAAGACGGGTACTTCCGAGAAAATGGCTCAAGACGGCAAGTACCAGAGAAGCGCGCATATAGCGTCTTTCTGCGGATTTGTGCCGGCGTCTGATCCGAAATTTACGATATTGGTCGTCCTAGACGAGCCGGAACGGGCTTTGTTCGGGGCGGTATCGGCAAGGATATTTTCGGAGATAGCGTCAAAATTTCTCACTTTATACGCGGTTGAGCCGGATAAGGAGATAGAATGAAACTCAATATAAGTTACGAATCTTTGTCTAAAATTTTAGACGGTAAATTGACCGCGGCGAACAATTCCGCCGTACTCAATTCCCTAAGCATAGACAGCCGAACCATAAAAGCGGGCGAAGGCTACCTTGTAATCAAAGGCCAAAAACACGACGGCCATAAATTTATAAAAGCGGCGGCGGAAAAGGGCGCCAGCATTATCATAGCCGAAGAAGGCCGCGGGGAAGACGCCTTAAAGGCGGGGGTTGCCCTGCTGGAGGTTAAAGACACTTTAAAAGCGCTTCAAAAACTGGCCTTGCACCACAGGCTGAAACACAATATAAAAATCGCCGCCGTTACGGGTTCCAACGGCAAGAGCACAACCAAACAAATGTTGCTTTCCATATGCGCCCGCGCCGGCAAAACGTGCAACACGAAGGGCAATTTCAATAATCAAATAGGAGTGCCTTTGTCGATATTGGAAATCAACGAAGACGACAAGTACGGCGTTTTTGAACTTGGCGCCTCGCACAAAGGCGATATAGACGAAATCGCCTCCATAGTACGCCCCGACGTCGCGATAATAACCAATATATCGCCCGCTCATTTGGAGTTTTTCGGCGATATGGAAACGATATATCAAACCAAGACGGAAATAATCAGGTCCATAAACTCTTACGGCACTTTAGTTTACAACAATGACGACGCAATGCTGCGCCGCCTCAAGACGGAATACGACGGCCGTTCTTTGAGTTTCGGCTTCAGCGAAGATTCCGACGTTAAAATAAAAAGCGTTTCGCCGTTTGGTTTCGATTATAAAGAGGCTTTGTTCAAATCGGATATAACCTTGGAACGCCATAATTCTTTAAACGCGGCGGCGGCCTGCGCCGGTGCGATAGCTTTGGGTTTGTTCAAAGACCAAATAGAAAAGGGAATATCTTTGTATGAGCCTATGCCTCTTAGGCTTGAAGAGCGCGAAAAGAACGGTTCCGTTTTCATCTTGGATTATTACAACGCCAATCCCGCTTCTATGGCCAACGCCTTGGATATTTTGGCGCGCCGCGCCGAGAAGGAAGGCCCCGCCGCGGCGGTGCTGGGCGATATGCTGGAACTTGGCGGGCAATCGGCCAGATATCACAGGGAGATAGGCGAGAAAATAAAAGCCCTTGGCATTAAGGAGGTCTATTTGGCGGGCAAGGAGATGAAGAACGCCTATGATGTTTTGCAAGGCGGGGACGTCAAAGCGGTTTATGCCGAGAACAAGGAAGATCTTATCCCCGCGCTTAAGGAGCGCTGCAAGAATGGCGGGCTTATATTGATGAAAGCCTCGCGCGGATTGAACTTTGAGGATTTATACAATAATCTGTAAGGAGAAACAATGCTTTACTATCTGTCCAACCTAAAAGAGAGTTTAAGTTTTTTAAACGTATTCAACTATATTACCTTCCGCTGCGGCGCGGCTGTTCTGACGGGCCTTTTAATCAGCCTGTTGATAGCGCCGCCTATAATAAGGAAGCTAAAGAGCTATAAAATAGGGCAAGTTCAGAGGCAGGACGGCCCCAAGAGTCATTTGAGCAAAAACGGTACGCCGACTATGGGCGGAATAATCATAATAATCAGTCTGCTTTCAACGGTTCTTATGTGGGCGCGGCTGGACAATAGGTTCGTATGGCTGTTGATATTCGTGTCGATAATGTTGGCTTTCGTGGGGATATTGGACGACTATACCAAACTTGTCAAAAAGAATCCCAACGGCGCGCCTAGCTGGGTAAAGCTGGTGGTGCAGATTATAACGGCCGTGGCGGTGGTGGGTTATTTGGGGGCCTATCCGCCCAACGCGATGTATCCGGACGTTTTGACCATACCGTATTTTAACGGGGCTTTTATGCTTTCTTTGGGCGGATTTTATTTGGTGTTTGCTATGTTGATGGTAATAGGATCTTCCAACGCGACTAACCTTACGGACGGTTTGGACGGTTTGGCGGCTGGCAGCGTGATATTTTGCGCATGCGCTTACGCCGTATTTGCCTATTTGGCGGGCAATATCGGTTTTGCGGAATATCTTAAAATAATATATGTGTCCGGGGCGGGCGAAATATCGGTATTTTTGTCTGCTTTGATAGGCGCGTGTATGGGCTTTTTGTGGTACAATTCATACCCGGCGCAGGTATTTATGGGGGATACGAGCTCTCTTTTCCTGGGTGGAGTGATAGCTACTGCGGCGATATGCGTAAAGCAAGAGCTGATACTGCCGATAGCGGGCGGGATATTTGTTATGGAGACGCTTTCGGTGATAATACAGATGGGATACTTCCGCGCGACGGGGGGGAAGCGGTTTTTCAAGATGGCGCCGCTTCATCATCATTTCGAACTTAAGGGCATAGCTGAGCCTAAGGTAATAGTAAGATTTTGGATAGTGGGAGTAGTGCTGATGCTTATAGCGTTGGCTTCGCTTAAGATAAGGTAAATATATGGCAAGCATATTTTTGGAGAAGACCAATCTGGCCAAACGCCACCGCGGCGCCATAAAGAAGAAGAGTATGTTTCTTCCTCTGGACAAGACATTGCTTTCCTTTACGGCGATAATGATAATAGCGGGTTTGATATTCACGTATTCTTCCAGCGCGTTTGACTCTTTGGCTTACTTTAAAAGGCAGATAGTATTTGACGTTTTGGGAATATGCGCGATGTTGTTTTTATCGCAGTATTACAGCGTTTTGCAAAAGAAGTTCAGTTCGGTATGGATGCTTTTTATAACTTGGGGTCTTCTGATATGGGCTTTATTGCAGCCGGAGGCGGCAAACGTAAGGCGGTGGATAAACTTGGGATTTTTCAATATCCAGCCTTCCGAGATAGCGAAGATGGTCTTGATAATATATTTAAGCGCGTATTTGGCCAAACTGCCCGAGAAACGGCGGGACAATATGTTATTGATAACGCCGGTGGTATATACGGCGATAACGGTTGCTTTGATAGTTGCCGGCAAGGATTTGGGTATACCGGTGCTTATAACTACGGTAGCTTTGGGCATATTTTTTATAGCGGGCGCGCCGATAAGTAAATTATTATACGCGGTAGTGGCGCTGATACCGGTGGTGGCGATAGCGATATGGCGCCAGCCGTACAGATTAAAGAGGGTTGTGTCGTTTTTAAACCCCGAGGAAGTGGCGGGTACTACGGGATATCAGCTGGTGCATTCGTTTTACGCGATAGGTTCTGGCGGCTGGTTCGGCAAGGGTTTTGGCGGGTCTGATTTAAAGTTGGAATATTTGCCGGCGGCGCATACGGACTTCATTTTCGCGATAATGTGCGAGGAAGTGGGTATGCTGGGCGCATTTTTGATATTGGGCGCTTTCGTATGGCTGTTGATACACGGCATCAGGCTGGCGGTAAACGCGAAGGACAAATTTAACTCGTATTTAATAGCGGGCATAACTTTATGCATAACGTTTCAGGCCTTTGTTAATATGAGCGTGGCTTCGGGTTTGGTTCCTACGAAGGGTCTGCCTTTGCCGTTCTTTTCGTACGGCGGATCTTCGGTAGTGGTGACATTGGCGATGATGGGGATATTGATGAATTTGTCTGCGATAGAGAAGAAAGAATCTTTAAAGGAAGCGGGGAGATAGAGTGGAAAACGTATTTATGATAGCTGCGGGCGGAACCGGGGGGCATTTTTATCCCGGTTTCGCTTTGGGCAAGGAGTTGGCGTCAAGGGGGCGCGACGTGGTGTTTATAATCAAACGCGGCAGCGCAAGCGCGAAATTGTTGGAAGAGAACGAGCTTCTCTATCAGGAGATAGACTTCGTTTCGATGCCGCGTGGGAAGAATATTTTCAAATGGATAGATTTTTTGTGGAAACTTCTTCTTAGCATATTGGAGATGAAACGTTTTATAAAAAGCTATAAGCCTGCGGTTTGCATAGGAATGGGGGGGTATATATCTTTCCCGCTGATATTTACGGCTCATTTAATGGGGGTAAAGACGGCGGTGCACGATTCAAACGCCAAGATAGGTTTGGCCAATAGGATATGCTCCAGATTTACGGATATGTTTTTGCTGGGTTTGCCGGTGGAGAAGAAAATAAAGAACTCCTATTTGGTCGGCACGCCGATACGGGAGGAGTTTAGGCTGAAAGCCTCTGTGGAGGAGCGGAACTATTGGACTTTTGTTACCGACTTCGCGATAAACATATTGATATTTGGCGGAAGCGGGGGTGCTAGATCTTTGAACTTGGCGGCGGCTGCTACGGCAAAAGATTTGCTCAGCAAGACGCAGCGCCTTCACTTTTTGCACGTAACCGGCGTCCGCGACTATGAGGAAATAAAGAATATTTACGGCGATATGGAGCACGTGGAGGTTATTTCCTACGCGGAGGACATTCACGCTTTGATGAAAGCCGCCCACATAATAGTGGCGCGCGCAGGCGCGAGCTCGCTGGCGGAGATATATTCGATGGCCAAGCCTGCGGTTATAATACCCTATCCTTACGCCAGCGAAAATCATCAATATTACAACGCGAAGATCTTTGCCGACGCGGGCTGTGTTAAATTGCTCAAGGATACGCCCAATTTGGCGGCCGATTTGGACAGAACGCTGCGGGAGATATTGTCCTCTCCCAAAGGGATAAAGGAGATGTCGGCCAATTTCGAGAAGTTAAATCTTCCCAATCCGCTTAAGGCGGCAGGGCGCATAGCGGATATGGCGGAGGCTTTGGCGGGCGCGCGGATAAGATAGTTTTATATTTGTTTTTGGAAAGGGCGGCTGCAGTAAGCGGTTTTTTTGTTTTATGGAAACCCGACGCTCCGAAGCCGAATTTATATCGGCGGTAGCGAGCGCCCAAAATGTTATAATTAAATATGTCCTACATAACGCCATTGCAGGCATTATGGTCATCGGTAATAATAACGGCGATATATCCCGTAGTCGGGAAGCTGGCTGTGGGGAGCGTTTCTCCCTTGGCGATAGTTTTGCTCGGCACTTTGGGTACAGCGCTGATATATGTTCCGTGGCTGTTTAAGAGGGGATATTGGCCGCTTTTGTTTAGGCGGGATTTGTTTTTTAAATTCGCGGCGGTGGGATTATTCGGCACGGCATTGCCGTATTTGCTGATATTTATAGCCCTAAATTACACGACGCCGGCGAACTCGGCGATACTCAATCAGACGGAAGTTGTCTATTCTTTGATACTTTCGGCTTTATTTTTAAAGGAGTATCCGTCAAGGAAGCAGCTTTTCGGTACGGCAGTAGTCGTTTGCGGGGTCGGGCTGCTTTTGGCGGGCGAGGGCTTAAGCGTAAAACTTAAGGGCGATTTGATAATTTTGGCGACTGTGTGGATGTTTCAGGTTTCGCATATAGCGGCCAAGAAACTGCCAGCCGATATACCGGATAATCTTATAGTATGCGCGCGGGCCTTGTTCGGCTTTTTATGTACGGTGCCTGCCGCTTTTGTTTTGACAAATTTCGACGTGCCGTTTTATTGCGAGATTTCGGCCAAAAGCATTTTGATATTGTTTTTTATGGCGGTATTCAACAATTTGATAGGCAATATATTCTGGTATAAGGCGATAAGGAATATGGCGCTGGCCAAAGCGACCGCGGTGATATTGGTATATCCGGTATTTACGTATTTACTGTCGGCGGCTTTGGGTTATGACAAATTGAAGGCAACACAGATTTTTGGGCTTTTGCTCGCGATGGGCGGGGCCTATATGGTAACAAACACAATAAGGAAAGGGACGGGAAAATGAAACTTGTACTATTCGATATAGACGGAACATTGTTAAACACCGGCGCGTTTGGCGTGTCGAGCTTGGTAAAAGCGGTTGAAAATATAACGGGGAAAACTCCAAAATACGATTTAAACGAACTTATAGGAGTATCGGATAAGAAGAATTTTGCCTATATGTACAAGTGCGCCGCGGGCAAAGCGCCTACGGCCAAGCAATTAAAAGAGGTTAAGGACGAGTATTTAAAATTACTGCCCGACGAATTGAAATCATTACAAAAGAGCAAGAAGTATAAAGCGGCAAGCGGGGCAGAGGATTTCATCAAGACATTGCTTAAATATCCGGACGTAAAAGTAGCTTTGGCTACCGGCAATGTGGAAGAAGCCGCGGAAATAAAACTGGAACCCGCGGGTTTGGCTAAATATTTTGTTACTGGCGGATTTGGCTGGGACGCGGAGAAACGGCCCCTGCTTTTGGCGGCTGCGGTAAAGCGCGCGGGTAAGGAATTTAAACACGATTTTAAGCCGGAAGAAGTTTTTGTCATCGGCGATACGCATTTGGACGTAATGGCGGCCAAGGAGAACGGATACCACAGCGCGGTGGTAAAAGAAGCGGGCCTTGCCGATAAGGAACGTCTTTTAAGGGCGGCGGCGGAAGCGGAAGTCGATACTTTTAAGGATAAGGAAGTATTATTGGTTTGGCTTGATTTAAAACAAGATCCGAAGGGCGTGGAGAAAGGTTCGTATATAATGCCCGCCAGCGCGATAGAGCATGTATTTTTCAGCCGTACGGGAATAGACGAGCAGCGCTTAAAGATGTTTAGGATAAAGAAATATTCTGATTTGGAGTCTGGAAAGATATGGTAAGCAATTGGCAAAACGGAGCGGAAAGTTTTATAGATGCGGTGTCTTCCGGCAGTGCTACGCCGGGCGGCGGAGCGGTGGCGGCGTTTTCTGCGGCGAGCGGGTGCGCGCTTACTATGATGGCGATATCTGTTACGATGAAAATGAAGAGCACTGACGTCCAGACGAAGAAGGAGCTAAACGAGGCTTTAGACGAGTTTATATTGCTTCGCGATGCTTTAAAAGAATGTTCTCAAAAAGACGCTGAGGCTTACGACGACTATATTAGAGCCAAGAAACTTCCCAGCGGCAGCAAAGAGCGCGAGGAGTATATAAAAAACGCGCTGGAGCAATGCGCGAAAATTCCTTTGGAAACGGCGTTAAAGGCGGTTAAAACTTTGCAAATGACGGAAGAGATATCCGTCAAAATAGCGCCGGTGATAAAGCCGGATATAGAATGCGCCAAGATAATGCTGCGTTCGGCGATAGCATGCGGCGTGGAAAACATAGAGGCCAATTTGCCTTATATTAAGGACGAAGATCTAAAGGCCGAACTTGCAAAGAATATAGAATTTTTAAAGCCTTTTTATGAAAGGACTTTATAAAAATTTTTAATGTAGTATATAATATATATGTATGAAAGAAGAGAAATCCGTAAAGACATTTAATGCAGAAGAAGCCGTATCTCGAATATTGCCGAAGGCCGGCGGATTGGAAATCGGCCTGTTGGCGATGCGCTTTTGCGACGAGGAGAAAGTTTCCGCCATGGGCAAGAGCGTAGAAGAAATACGGCGCGATATACTTTTGCCGGAAGGAATAGACGGCGACTATATAATAGCCAAGATATTGTTAAATGAGATTTCTCTAAAGGCGGGGCAGGCGCGTGTCGAGATATTGCTTTCGGCGCGGGCGGTATCGGAATTATGTTCCAAATTGGCATTGGACGCTAAATATTTCAGGTTGCTGTTAAACGCATATGGAAGCGTTGCCTGCGAGAAGAATTTCATAAAGAGATGGGGGGAACTTTCGGCTTCTTTCGACGGTGAGGTGGACTTTAATTCAAAGGAGGCTTCCAAGATAGTCGACGCTATGCTTGCCGAAGCCGAGAAGTTGGAAGAACAATCGCCTTCCGTCATAGAGGAAAACGTAAAATATCTAAAGGATTTGGCCGCCGGCAAGAAATTATCCTCCTGTGCGGTGAATTCATTGTCGGACTATTATACTCAGCCGTGCTGCAAAGCGGTAAAGCCTGTATTTGAAGCGGCTTTAAAAGAGATAGAAAACGCCAATAACGATTTTGCCTGCGCGAACGAATTCGCCTCGCGCGTACTGCTTTTGAAAATGACTTCGGAAGAAGCCGCCGGCGCGGCGATTTTGGCCAAAGAAATAAAATACGATATTCTGCCCGACGATTTACAGCTTTTGGCCTTTAAATATTTGAAATTGAAAACGCCCAAAGAGATAGCGGAAACTTTGGACGCCGTTTTAAAAAGATTGCCGTATGCCGATTATCCCGAGGAGAATTTGGCGCTTGCTTTTAAAGTTATGACTGACGCCAGCAACGAAACTTTGCTGTCCGCGGAACGGCAAGCCAGCTATAACCGCGGGAAGAAACTTTTTTTGCGTTCCATATCAAGTAATAAATGTTTTAACGGATACGAGGATTTAATAACTTCGGCTTTTTACGGCAAGACGGATAAGGAAGGGGTGGAAGAGCGGTTTGTGTCCATTCTAAGGAATTTGCCGCACAACAAAGACATATACGAGAACGCCGATATCGGCGTGAAAGTGTTGTTGGGCAAAATAGCCGAAGCCGACGGCGAAACGCAGGCCTTGTTCAGGAAGGAGAATAAGGCGATATACAGCGCGGGCAGTTTGGAAAGCGAGGCTGTGGAGCGGTATTTGGGCACTAAAGACCGCGGGGAAGTACTTTCATTTTTGCGCGGCCGATTGGCGGATTACGACTTTTGGAAGAATGACGAATCCAAATACGGTTACGCTTTAAGTTTGCTTGTGGGAGAACTAAACGGGAACATAACCGGCTTTGCGGCTTCGCTGGGTTTGGATATGCTTCAAAAGGGGTGGCCGGAACAAAGCGTCGATACGACGATAAAGGCATTGCCCGTGAACAGCAATTTCACCAAGCAGAGCATAATATCGGCCTATGAAAAATTTTACAGGGTGTCAAATGAGCACGAAGACGCCGCAAAAAGGGTCGCGAATATGCTTCAATAATAAAGAGGATAATATAGAGAAATTTAATTGATAATTTGCTAAACTGTTTTCTAAGGGAAATTAAAACTGCAGAGGGAAAAATGAGATATTGGGTATATATAAACGACGAGGTATTACCGCAGCCGTATGAAGCGGAAGCGTTATCTAGCATACCGGGGTTTGACGCTCAGACGTTAATCTGCCCGGAAGAAACGCCGGAAGGCGGAAGCCAGGAATGGACGTCCGCAGGCGAATTGATAAATTACGGAGCGCCGAAAGTCGCACCTCCTGCGCCCGCCGCCGAACCCGTCGCGACCGACGAGCAGGATATATATGACGCTTCGGGCGAATATACGCCGGAACCTTTGCCGGAATCTTACGGCAGGGAAGAAAGCGGAGCGGTAGACTCTCAAAGAGAGCAAATCCTGATTGATAAAATAGAGTACCTGATAAACGAAGTGGCCGAACTTAAAAAAGACATCGCCAACCTAAACTATACGGCTTCTATGACGATGTATAACTCTCCGACCTCTGCGGGCGAAAAGAGAAATATCCCCTTAGTAAAAGACGCGCTCGCTTTGAAGGCTTTTCAGGAAGAGCCTTTAATTCCAATGAACGAGGGCGATATTCCCGAGGAAAAGATAGCTCTTTCCAAAGCGCAAAACAATAACAGCGACGAACCTGTTGTTTTGAAAGCCTCCGCAGACGATAATTTGCCTAAAGAAGAAACGGAAAGCGATGATATATTGGAATCCGCTATAGAAAACACTATGCGTTTAAAAGCGGTGCCCGTAAACAGCGGCGCGCCCGTGGCTTTTGATTTGGCCTCTAAAGAAACAATAGAAATATCTTCGCCGGAAGAGGAGAAGAAAAAAGAGGAGGAAAAGCCTCAATCTCCAGAAGCCGAAAAAGAGGTTGTTAAGGAAGAGGAAAAGAAAGAACCGGAACCCGAAAAGACTGAGCAGCCGCAAGAGCAGATTGAAGAGGTTGAATCCGAAGATGTTCAAACGCAGCCGGTATCCGAAACGAAATCGGACGATATTGAGGCCGAAGCCGAAATATTGGAAGTAGCCTCCGTAGGCAATAGGGAAGAGGAAGCGATTTTAAAGACTTTTGCCGAAGAGAAGAGAGATGAAGAAAAGAAAAAAGAAAAAGCGGACAAGGAACTAGAAGAAATAGAAAAGAGTTTGGAACACGATATCGATGCTATAGCCGAACCGGTAGAGGAAGAATCAAAAGAGCCCGCTTTTGAGCAAGTATCAACGGAAGAGTCTGAATTACAAGAGCAAGCGGAACCGGCAATAGAAGAGCCTGTACAGGAACAGGCTTTGCCCGCTCAAGAAGAACCCTCCGAACCGGCTGCCCCCGTAGCAGAAGAGGAAAATCAGTCGGGCGTAGAATTTCCCGCTCAGGAAGAAACTCCCGCTGAGGCGCCCAGCGCTAACGGAGAGGGAGAACAAATAAACTCTCTTGAGGAGCTTACAACCCCGCCGGCAGGCGAGCCTGCTCCGCAAGCCGAGCAAGGCGGAGATCAACCGGCAACAATGCAGGTGGATAATGTCGACGATAAATTCCTTAAGACTTTTACCAGCAGCATAGAGGAAGTATTTTTGGATCAACCGACTTCCATTATCTCCGATTATGTTCCTCCGACAATAGCTTCGCAGGATAATCCCTTATATGACGAAAACGACGCTGCTGCGCCGGCCGCGGCCGCACCTCAGCCCGGTGCTGCAGGGCAGCCCGGAATGGCCGACTTGACCAGCCAGCCCGCGCAGGATACGTCTTCAGTCAGGCAGGTAAAAAGGATAAAACCGGCAGCCATAAAGACGGTGCCTATGGTGGCGGCGGGCGATCCTATCGGTGCGGACTATAATACGCCGAATATAGAGGAAGCTATCGCCGAACTTAGCAATCCTTCGCCTTTTATGAAAGGGTTGAAAGCCTTTGGCTTGATGATGGTTTTATTATGTGCGGTGCTTGGTTTTGTCGCGGTCTTGGCGATGATGGGCATATTGCCTAAAGAGATGAGCCCGGTCCATTATATAATTGATAAAGTTTCCGGCCCCGCGGTAGAGGAAACGCTGGACTTGGAAGGCGAAACTGCGCAAGAGCAGGAACAGCCTGAAGAAAGCCCGGAAGAACTAATCGCAAATAATATAATCGCTAATGTAAAGAGTTATACTTTTGTAGACGGTTCCACATTGGAACAGAAAATAAACGCCGCGCACAGCAATATGGCCCAGCTGATACAATGGAGCGCCGAACCTTCTGTAGATCCGGCGTATTATTCGATAGCGGTAAAACTGCCGCCAAACAAGGAAGGTTACAGCTTGACTTATCGTTTCAGCTATAACACCAACGACGGAAGTTTGACGCCGACTACTTCGGAATCGAATAATATAATGACGTTTATCGTTCCTCCTACAGCTACGGCTGCCGCGGGCACTTCGGCGGCCCAGCCAGCCGCGGGCGGCCAGGCTGCGGTAAATAACGCTATGCCAAGGCCATCTTCCGCCAGAGGCAGATAGAATAAGCCATATCAGATTGAAAAAGCCGCGTTCAAAAGACGCGGCTTTTTTATTTTTGTTCACCAGCCGGACCGTGTTTCTTATTGCAGTATTACTCTAGTTGAATAAAAATCAATTCTTTCGGAAACTTGGGAAATTATATTATTGTCCTCCTAATTTGTGTGGAATATTTTTTATCCTTGTTTTGAGGAAGTTGTTTGTTTGTTTTTTAAAATCTTGTCTTTGAAGGTTTTTAGTCGATATAAATAATCATATTTCCACTTCAATTTAATTACTAAGATATTTGCCGCAAGTAAATTCTTTCTATAAAAACAGAAACAGCTTGACTGTTTTTTTTTTTTGATAAATTTTTATTGCTCCTTATTAAAGGCCGTTTTTAGAACTCTGTTTAAAGGAGCAAATTTATAGATTAGAGGTTTTATATGGCAAAAAGAGTATTCTTAAGTTTTTTATTTGCCTTTATGTGTTTTATAACGATTTTGGCAAATGCATATGCCTATACGATAGATGATATTTGCTGGAATAATATCGGAATGAAGCAATATCGCCCTTATGGTATGTGCGATACGCAAGAAAGAACTTGCTGTTGGAATATGATGTGGTCGGAATGGGGAAAGCCTTGCCCGCCCGAAGATCCTTGTGTTACCAACCCTACTTATCCTAAATGTTGCAAGCCAACTACGCCAAAGAGCAATACCAAATGCTGGAAACGTATTTACAAATGGCAAAAAGTGACGAGCGGCGAAGCAAGTTGTATTTATAGACCGTCAGGACATACATATTCCGCTTATTGCTATAATGCAAGCAATCCCGGTACATCCGAGTGGAAAGACGGAAGGAAAATCTGTGAAAAGGCTATGCCTGAGAGATCTTGCAATTTTAGCACTTGCGGATTATCTTCACCCGAAGGGCAAAGGTGCAGCGGCGATAAATGTTGGACAGGTGTTTGCCGTTATGCAGGCGCTACGCACGGTTTGGTAAGAGGGCGTGTGGCGGTTAGCGAGTATAAATGTTCCGCAACTTCAGAATACGAAAAGACACCTGGTTGGTAGATTTAAACATCTCCTAAACTAACCGCCCCGATATTCGTATATATTGGGGAAACCCGCGGATTAAAATCCGCGGGTTTTTTATTTGTGAAAAGGGGTATCTTAAAATTATTTTGTAATTGATTAAATTTGCTAAAGAATAAACGTTTGTTTAATATGATGCCGAGTAGTTTGTAATATCGGAAGATTTTGATTAATTGTTGTGCGATTGTAGATAAAACTAAACTTCCCAAATATTTTTTGACAATAAAAAACGCGCCGCTTATATTAGCGGCGCATTTGTATTGCCATATTGGTTATTTTATTTTATAGCATTTGGCTATTATGTTCCAAGCCTCTTGCGGCGTTTCGACTACCTGGAATTGGTCTTCTTTTGATATAACGCCGTACTCCGCCACTTTATGTATTTTGAATATATCCGACCAAAATTCTTTGCCGACTAGTATTATGGGGATTTCGCTCTTTTTGCCGGTTTGCACCAGGGTAAGAATTTCGAACATTTCGTCGAAGGTGCCGTATCCGCCGGGGAATACTACCACCGCTTTGGACCTCATTACCAAGTGCATTTTGCGTATGGCGAAGTAATGGAACAGAAAGGCCAAGCCTTTGGTAATGTATTTGTTGGGGAATTGTTCCATCGGCAGAGTAATGTTAAAGCCTATGCTTTTGCCGCCGTTTTCGAAGGCGCCTCGGTTGGCCGCTTCCATAATGCCGGGCCCGCCGCCGGTTACTATCGCAAATCTGTTTTTGCTTTTCTTTACGGCCAAGGCGGCGAACTCTCTGGCGTAGTCGTAATATTTGGCCAATTTAAGCAGCCCTTCCGCTTCGGCCAAACGGTGTTTTAGTACGGCTTTTTTAGGTTCTTTCTTTATTTGTTTTTTTATGTCTGCTATGCGTTTAAGCGATTCTTTTTCCGGGCGTATTCTTGCGCTGCCAAAGCATACTATGCCTTCTTTTATGCCGGCTTCGTGCAGTACTACTTCGGGTTTTAAAAGTTCCAGCTGCAGCCTTACCGAACGCGCTGCATCGCTTTTTAGGAATGCGATGTCCTCATAAGCCTTGGTGTAGGAGTTGATAAACGGTGGTTTCTTTTCTTTTTTCATTTATATACCAGTCCTATTTAAATTTTTTTAACGCCGATTTTGCTATTTCCTGTGCAGAGAGGCCGATATCTTCGTAAAGTTCGGCCTGTTTGCCGTGTTCCACAAATTCGTCTTTTATGCCGAGTCTTAACAGATTGGCCTGCAGGCCGTTATCCGCCAAGGCTTCGGCTATTGCCGAGCCGAATCCGCCCGCCAGGACATTGTCTTCCACTGAAATTAAATTGGGCGAGACCTTCAAAGCCTCTTTTATTATTTTCATATCCAAGGGTTTGGCAAAGCGCATATTTATCACGCCCGCGTTAAGGCCTTTTTCCTTAAGAATTTTAGCCGCTTCCAGCGAGGGATACACTCTGTTGCCTATCGCAAGGATAGTAAGGTCTTTGCCTTTTTTCAGCCACTCTCCTTTCCCGATTGGAAGAACTTTCATTTCTTCGTCTATGGCTACGCCTTCGCCCGAGCCTCTGGGGTAGCGTAGTATAAAGGGTTTTTTGCTGTCGAAAGCCGTTTTCAAAAGATGCTGCAATTCGTTTTCGTCCGCTGGCGCCGCGATTATAAGATTGGGGACATTTCTAAACAAACTCAAATCGAATACGCCGTGGTGGGTGGGGCCGTCCTCGCCGACTATGCCCGCCCTGTCCAGCGCGAATACCACCGGCAGATTTTGCAGACATATATCCTGTTGGATTTGGTCGTAACACCTTTGCGAGAAAGAAGAATATATCGCCACTATCGGTTTTATTCCCTGAGTCGCCAATCCCGCGGCAAAAGTAGCCGCGTGTTCTTCCGCGATGCCGACGTCGTAATAGCGGTCCGGGTGTTCGTCGCGGAACGCGTTAAGGCCGGTGCCTTCCGGCATGGCGGCCGTAATGGCGGTGATATTCCTGTCCTCTTTGGCTAGTTTCAGCAAAGCGTCGGAAAAGGCTTTGGTATAGGTTATTTTGTCGGATTTGCCGATAGTTTCGCCCGTTTCCGCGTCGAATATGCCCAAACCGTGATATTTCGTCGGTTTTTGCTCGGCGGGTGGATACCCTTTGCCTTTCTTGGTTACCACGTGCAATATTACCGGGCCCGGTATATCCTTTATTTTTGAAAGGACGTCCGTCATTTCCGCGATGTCGTTGCCGTTTACGGGGCCGTAATATCTAAATCCCAGTTCCGCAAACAGCGCGCCCGAGAATAATATCGATCTTGCCCTATAGGCCAGTTTAAGAGCATTATTGCCCATTTCGAAATTGCTCATAAATTTTGTGGCTTCCGTTTCAGCCGCGGTAACGTATTTCGCCGTTAGAAGTTTGGTAAGAAAACTGCCCAGTGCGCCGACCCGCTTGGAAATGAACATTTGGTTGTCGTTTAATATTACCAGCATATTGGGTTTTAACTGCCCCGCGTTCTGCAAAGCCTCATAAGCAAGCCCGCCAGTCATACAGCCGTCGGAAACTACAGCCACCACTTTATGGTTTTGTTTTTTCTGGTCTCTGGCCATCGCCATACCCAAAGCGGCAGAAAGGGCGGTGGAAGCGTGTCCCGCGCCGAAAGTATCGTAAGGCGATTCGTAGATTTTCAAAAATCCGCTTAGCCCGCCTTTCTTGCGGATAGTGTTGAACTTCGCCAGCCTGCCGGTAAGTATTTTATGGGCATAGGCTTGATGGCCGGTATCGAATACTATTTTATCTTTCGGAGTATTGAAAACATAGTGAAGGGCCGTAATAAGTTCGACCGCGCCCAAACTTGAGCCCAAGTGTCCGCCCGTTTTGCTGACGGTATTTATTATTGTTTGGCGGATTTCTTCGCACAGCTGCGGCAGGAGATTTGGGTCTATCATGCGAAGTTGTTCGGGTGATTTTATGGAATCAAGAATTTTCATTGTTAGTTCTCCGTTTAATAAGATCTGCTGACGATAAATTGCGCCATATCGTACAAGGGTTTAAGTTTATCTTTCTTTGCCGTTTTAAGGGCGTTTAAGGCGGCGTTGGCGTCTTTTAACGCTTTAAGGGCGGCCTTTTTGCTTTCTTCAAGCCCGTAGAGGGTGACGAAAGTAAGTTTTTTGTTCTGCGCATCGCTGTTGGATTTGCCAAGCTGTTTCTTGGTGGCGGTAACGTCCAAAATATCGTCAACCACTTGGAACGCAAATCCTATCGCCGCGGCGTATTTGCATATAAGTTTAAGGTCTTTTTGTTCCGCGCCCGCCAGTATCGCGCCCATTTCCACCGCGGCCGTGATTAAAGCGCCCGTCTTATTTTTATGGATATAGCTAAGTAAAGATTGAGCCGAAACGTCTTTAGCCTCGCGGGGCAATAAAAAGTATTGAGGGGTTTTCCCTTTAAAATATTTTGTTGCGGTAAGTTTTGAGGCGCGTTTGCTTTTGCCTTCCAAGATGCCTTCCGCGTAAACGTCGGATACTTGCCCGCCTATCATTCCGCTTACTCCGCCGTAATAAGACAGAGCGTAGGCCGCTTTAGCGGCTCTTTCGTATCCGACGGCTTTATTAGCGCCGTTCTTTAAAGCGGTTTGAAAAGCGTAAGTCAAAAGAGCGTCGCCCGCCAAGAGGGATAGATCCTCCCCGAATACTTTGTGATTGGTGGGTTTGCCTCTTCTTAAATCGTCATTGTCCATAGCCGGCAGATCGTCGTGTATAAGGGAATAGGTGTGCAGCATTTCCACCGCGCATGCCGCCGGAAGTACATCTGTATGTTTTAAGCTGAAGGCTTCCGCCGCGGCCATAAGAAGTATCGGTCTTACACGTTTGCCGCCCGCGTTTAGAGAATAAGACATCGCGTCTATTATGATTTGCGGGGCGTTCTTTATTTGTTTTATGTTTTTGCTCAGGGCGTTTTGAACGACAACAGCCCTTTTGGCGAGGTATTTTTGAAATTGATTCATTTGTTTCTCCTATATGGCATACCTAAATGTATTATATATAAAGTAGGGGAATAGGAAAACAATTTTTTTAGCTTTGACAAATAGATAGCCTTTTTATATTATGTCTATGCTTTAAACTGCATTTTCTTTTGATATGGAGATTTATTTAAAATAGGAGTGATTATGAAAGTAATAGCTTTAAGGGGAATAAGTAATAGCGGCAAAACGAGCACGAGCAGGAAATTGGCTGAAATATTGATTTCAAACGGGGCCTCTTACAAAATATATCCCAAAAAAATTCAAAAATATTTGAAAGGGGAACTCCTTCCTATGGCGCAGGGGATGTGGCCAAATGGGGATTTTATTATGGAGTGTTCCTTTAAAGGCAAAGAAATAGGTTTGGCCACTGCCGGAGATTGGTGGAAAGATGTCATAGATATTCTGTATTTTTGGAGTAAACAGGGCAAGGATTTAATAGTGCTATGCTGCCGAAGCAAGGGCTTTGCGGTAAGTGGGATAAAGAAAGAAAAAGATTATGTTTTTGTAAGAATGGAGAAGCTGAAGGCGGGGGAAGACTGGCCGGCCTACTGTTCGGCGAAAGCCAACGAAATATTTAAAAAGTATATTCTCTAAATTAAGTTTTGAAGTTAAGTTTTGCTTTATTTTTTGTGAAAAAAACGCGGCCCTTTGAGGCCGCGTTCTTAAGTTTTAAACTATTGTTTAGAAAGTTACGCCTATTTTTAAGCCGTATTCTCTTGTTTCGTTTTTCGGCTCTATAAAGCTGTAAATATAATAGCCGTCGGAAATCAAAACCTCTTCGGAATTTTGGATATGCCAATATCTTATAAACGGCTCCAAAAATATTCCGAATTTGTCAAACTGCTTTTCCAGCTTTACGCTGCCTCTAAGGCCGTAGCCTTCTTCTTGGTCGTTATTTATGTCTACGTCTGCTATTCCCTTGGAGGACTGTCTCCCGGAAAGCAATACGTCCAGCTGGCCGTTTGCCGAGAGGCTCCACCCTTTTGAAAAATCCTGCTTTAGATTAAACCCTAAGGGCAGATAAATATAAGTCGATTCCCTTCTGT
Organism: uncultured bacterium; assembly: GCA_949291515.1. Taxonomy (GTDB): domain Bacteria; phylum Elusimicrobiota; class Elusimicrobia; order Elusimicrobiales; family Elusimicrobiaceae; genus Proelusimicrobium. The sequence goes on from CASEVY010000004.1 coordinate 52,184, forward strand.
AGCCGCTGTCGCCCAAGTCGTCCAAGCGGTCCACCAAATATCTGGCGCCCAAACCCAAATATGGCCACAGAGACAAGCCGCTTTGCGTTAAATTGTATACCGCGCCGGCCGTTATCGCACCCTCGATATAGTAGTCGCCGATATTGTTGCCTTTAAAAGGCGTGCCGTCCTGCAAGAAACCGTCATAATCGGTATCGCCCTGCATATAACGTAATTCCAAAGCCAAGAAAGTTTTGTCCGAAGATAAATCCTCGGCCGATTCGGAAAATAAGCCCCTGCCCGTATACTTTGCAGAAACACCGTACATCGTACCCGTCCAATGCGGCGGATACTCGAGATTAGGCTCTTTGTAGCTGTAATCCGAGGTTTCAAACGACAGCGAAAAATTATGTTTTTTATCTTGGGCGTTTACCGGGGCAAGCGCCAAGAAAACCAAAACGACAAATAAAAGTTTTTTCATTATTTTATCCTCCGATAAAATTATACAATATAAATATGGATAAACTGCACATAGGCATATACGGGAGCGTCAACAGCGGAAAGAGCTCCTTAATCAACAGACTAAGCGGACAGAACACCGCCATAGTTTCGCCAGAGCGCGGCACCACTACCGATCCGGTGCGCAAACTTATTGAGCTTGACTCCTTGGGCCCCTGCGTTTTGATAGATACCGCCGGTATCGACGATAATACAGTTTTGTCTTCCCGGCGCATAGCCAAGACTATGCAGACCGTGGATCTGATTGATATCGCCATTTTGGTAATAAGCCGCGGAGTATTGGGCAAGACCGAACGCGGCCTTTTGGATTTGTTTGCCAAAAAGGCTATACCTTTTGTGATAGTCAACAATAAAAGCGATTTGCCCGATTTTAAAGAAATTGAGGAATTTAAAGGTAATACGGTAAACTTCAGCGCTTTGAATTCGCCCGACGTCAAAGAAATTTTATCGGCATTGGCGCGCGTGAGGCCGAGCGAGGAAAAAGAAGTCCTTCTTGACGATAAAATAAAGCGCGGCGATATAGTTGTTCTTGTCTGCCCAATAGATTCCGCGGCGCCTAAAGAAAGGTTAATTCTGCCACAAGTAAAAGCGATAAGGAATATCTTGGACAACAATGCCGTAAGCGTCGTTTTGCAGACGGGCGAACTGGACGGATTTTTAAAATCCAATTCCAAAGTTAAACTGGTAGTTACGGATTCTCAAGCCTTTAAAGAGGTAAGCGAGATCGTCCCTCAAAACATACCGCTTACCAGTTTCAGTATGCTTTTTGCCAGGCTTAAAGGCAATTTGGAGCTGTATTTGGAGGGCGCGCAGCATTTAAACGATCTTAAAGACGGCGACAAAGTGCTTATATTGGAATCCTGCAATCACAGCGCGCTTACCTGCGAGGATATCGGCCGCGTAAAACTGCCAAAACTTATAAGCGCGAAAAGCGGCAAGAAGCTGGAATTTAAAATAATACCCGGGCTGGAGCCTCTGCCAGATAATTTAAAAGAATATGCTCTTGCCGTTCAATGCGGCGGATGTATGGTAACGAAAAAGCAGCTCGCGCGGCGTGTGGAAGCCTTGATTCGGGCGGGTGTAGCGGTAAGCAATTACGGCGTAATGATAGCTTTATGCAGCGGAATATTGCCCAGAGTGTCTGAAATATTTAAAAAAAAGCCTTAAATTGAGGGAAATACACTTGATAGGTCTTGATTTTTTTGCTAGATTTAAGAATAACTAAAGTATAAGGCGTATTGCGTAGAAATTGAAGGGAAGTTATTGTTAAAAATCGTGATAATTTTTGGTTGAAAAAGGGTAAGTTTATGAGAAAAAACATTTTGATTTTGGCTTTATTGCTCCTTGTAGGGCCGGCAAGTGCTCAGCGTGCGATAAAATACATAACGTTCTATCCGGTGCCGTACGGCAGCCACGCCAATCTTAATGTGGAAGAAGAGTTTATGGTAAATATGGGCAATGAGATGACTTCATCGGTCGGCGGGGAGTTTTATGTCGATAAAAATTCAGAATTTGAAGGCTTCGTTGATATATCGGCTGGATCCGGCGCCAATACAGCCACTACCGGCAGTATAAGAAGCGGCGATTCCGAGCAAGCTATATACGGCTTGGCGGATTTGCAGGGAAATACTTTCATAAATAAAATGAATTCCAACAATATTTCCACTGTAAGGGTTGCCGGCGTATCCAATATAAACTCCACTGCATATTTGGGCGGGAAAAGTCTGAGCGGTTTGCTAAATTGCAGCAATCCTACATGGCAGGCTTTAAGGGTAAAAGGCAGTGAAGAGTGCAAGTATTATTTGACTTGCGGCGGCAGCGGCGACAGCGGCTGTGCCCAGCCGCCTCAGATAGTATGCGAAACTAATTACTGTTTGGATTCAACCAATACTTGCAGACCTAAACCTTCTACCACCAGATCTTGCGTCGGAAATGTTGCCAATGCCATAAGCGGAACGCAGTATCGTACTACCGCATGTTCTCCAGGAACTGGGTGGTCTTTGACCATGTGGAGAGGTACTTGTACTTGTGCGTCGGGCTATGAATGGTCCGGAGGTCTTTGCCTTAAGAAGGAAACTTATTCGACAAAATGTTATAAGCAGCAAACTTATTTTTGGTGTAACTTGATGGGTAACGGAGGCGGTAACTGTATTGGTATCGAACATCGTCCTTCTTATTCTTGTATACCGTACGGAGATTCTTCTCAACCTACGTCCACCTGCCAAGATCATACAGGTTGTTATGCCTGCTTCTGTACTGCTGATGGCGTAGGGGATGAGGGTTTTAAACCGGCAATTATATAAATATCGACTTGTAATGCTTTTTAAACCGGCCTTTTATAAGGCCGGTTTTTTTATTGGCTATAAGCGCTCTCTTGAAAATTTTCCTCTCAAGATGCCGTTTGATCAGGAGAGGCATCTTTAAAATTGATAAAATATAAATATGAAATTTTCACCCAATCAAGCCTTGTGGCTTGCCCTTTTTATAACGGCGGGCTCGCCGATAGCCGGTAAATTTACCGTTGACTATATGTCGCCTTCGTTCGTGCTTATTTTTGGAACTTTAACAACCCTTTTGATTTATGCGCCTTGGCTTACCAAAAATAAACTTTGGGGCAAATTGTTTGACAAAGAGATCAGAAGCAGGCTTTCTGTAATGGGCCTGTTCGGTACGGCTTTGCCGTTTTTGCTTTTATTGATTGCGCTTAGGTGGACGACGCCTTCAAATTCAGCGATATTAAATCAAGCGGAAAGCGTGTATTCAATAATATTCGCTATGATATTCCTTGGGGAAAAGCCAGTATTAAAACAGATTATCGGCACCCTGATGATAGTTTCCGGCGCGGTTTTGATACTGGCGGTAAACGGATATACGCCTATGTGGAAGGGCGATTTATTGGTTTTGGGGACGGTATGGATGTTCCAGGTGTCGCATATAGCGGCCAAGAAACTGCCAAACGACATAAGCGTAGATTTTATAACGGCTGCGCGCGGATTTTACGGATTTATTTGGAGCGCGCTTATCGCTTTAATCGGCTTGCCGCTGGGAATGGATATAACTTTTAAAATGTCGTGGCCTGCCCTGCTTTCGTTGATATACATAGCGGTATTTGTTTACACTTTGCGCAATAAATTTTGGTACGCGGCTATAAGAAATATGCCTTTGGCCAAAGCTACGGCCGTTATACTTTCATACCCGGTATTTACGTATATAATTTCGGTCGCGGTCGGTTTTGACAAAATACAGCTCTATCAGGTTTGCGGACTGGTTTTGGCTTTAAGCGGGGCCTATTTGGTTACGCTGGTCAAGAAGGCCTGAGTTCAAAGGCGGAGGAAAGTATCGTATCGGGCAGCTTGGCCAAAGAGCAAACTTTTCGTTTTATACCGTCTTTGTAAATGCAGAATCGTCTTGTTTTAGAAGATATTTGTTCCAAATCGTTATGTACGACTAAATCCGCGCCCTTTACTTTAGATACGGCTTCCATAATCGCCTTGCCTTTGGCGCCGTTTGTCAGCTTGAAAGCGACGAGTACGGGGCTGTTTGCGGCATAGTTTTTTATCCTTTCTACTATTTTAAAATTCCTTTTTAGTTCTATCCGCAAATCCTTGTCGGAGGGGAGCTTTTTGACGTCTTGCGGGCGCATTTTTTTGCCTCCGCAGATTATCAGCGCCGGCGAGAAATCGCTTACCGCGGCTAGGTGGATAAGTAAGTCGAAATTTTCTTTTTTTAGAGTTTTTTTCAACATATTATCCAAAGAGCTGAAATCCGTAAAGAAATCTTTTTCGCACAAATTCGGCAGACATTTTGCCGTTTTGGCGCATAGCGCAAGGACTTTATGCTCTTTACGTGTCAAGGCGTCGGCCAGGAAGCTGCCCGTCGCGCCCGAGGAAAAATTTGTGATAAATCGCACTCCGTCTATCGGTTCGGCCGTAGCGCCTAGGGTTATCAATATTTTCATAAATATTTTTGCAGGGAAGCCAATATATTTTCCGGTTCTTCCATTCTTCCTTCGTCGCTGTCGCCGCAGGCCAAAGGTCCTTTTTGCGGACCTATAAATATTACGCCTCTTTCCTTAAGCGTCTGGACGCTTTTTAAAGTGGCGGGATTGCGGTATAAATTTACGTTCATAGCCGGAACGATGAAAAAAGGTTTTTTATAATCGTGCGCGGCAAGCAAAGTCGAGGCGAAATCGTCTGCTATTCCCGCGGATACTTTATTTATTATGTTTGCGCTTGCGGGGCAGAGCAGGGTTATATCGGCCCATTTGTTAAGTTCGATATGTTTAAGATATGAGTCGGAATTGAACATATCGAAGTAAAGTTTTTTGTGCGTCAGGCCCTCAAGTGTTGCTTGGCCTATGAAGTTAAGGGCGTTTTTTGTGGCGCAAGGCTGCACTTGTGCGCCGCTTTTGAGCAGGGCCGATATAAGAGCGCAGGCTTTGAAACAGGCTATGGAGCCGCTTAACACAAAGAGGATTTTTTTGTCTTTCATTTTGAGCCTCGCTTCTTTTTCTTTTCAGTGGCTCGGTTAACCTCAAGAGCGTATTTTATGCCTTCCAGCAGGAGATCCGGGTCATAACAGTCGAAGACTCCGCTTTTCTCAAACATTCTGGCGAAGCCGCCCGTTGCGACGACAAGGGCGTCTTCGTCGTTGAAACATTCTTTTCTAAAACGGAATATATATTCCTTAATCATACCCAAATGCCCGTAATAAAGGCCCGATTGCAGCTGATGTTCGGTAGTGCAGCCGGCGGCTTTTCTGGGTTTTACTATTTCCACGTTGGAAAGCAGGGCCGTATTTCTTGTAAGGGCGTTTAAGGAGGTGCCCACTCCTACGGTGATGGCGCCGCCTTTGTATTCTTTGTTTTTGGAAATGGCGTCAAAAGTATTTGCGGTTCCGAAGTCCACCACGATTAAATTTTGATTGGGAAAGCGTTTAACTGCGGCCATACAATCGGCGACCCTGTCCGCGCCGAGTTTGTCGTAAGATGAGGGTATTTTTATACCCGTTTTTATTCCCGCCTCGACAATAAAAGGTTTTATGCCGAAGTATTTTGCGCAACAGTTTGTCACGGTTCTCAGCAAAGAGGGAACAACGGAGGAAATGGAAATATCTTTTATATCCCTGGGGTTTATTTCGTGTTCTCTGAGTATTGTGGTAAGGAAAATACCCAGCTCGTCAGAGGTTATGGAACCTATCGAAGTTTTGCGGAATCGCGCTTTTATAATGTCGCCATCAAATACGCCGGCGAATATTTGGGTGTTGCCGATGTCTATGGTAAGAATCATAGTTCTCCTTGCTTTTGTTCCCTATAGGGTAACGCAGCGGTTAATGTTAAAATTAAAACAACGCAAGTAACCGTAAACAAATCGGTTCTTACAGAAATATTTTAGCATTTATTAGGACTTAAGGCCTAAGACGCGGGAGGACTTTTTTCTCTTGAAAAGAAGATACATAAAAGAATAAAATTAAATAAAGGACGTTCTAGGATATTTTGAGGAGAAAACAAATGATAAAGAAAATCGGCATATTCGCTTTTTTATTAATGAGCGGTGTGTGGTGTTTGGCGAACGACATATCGTCCTACGATATGAAAACTTCGTCTGAATTGGCAGAGAAGCTGGACGCTTCCTTGCAAGAGCAGAAGAAATACGCCTCGCAGGGCGCTTCCGAAGACGGCGTGCTGACTTTGAAATTTGATATAGACAAGACTACTACCGGCATAGACGATTCAGGCCATGCCGGCGAAATCGTGCACTTTTTTGACACCACTCGCAAATGTTCCCTTATTAAGATAGACGACAATTGGCTTATAGGTTCTTCATATTGTTTTAACTTTAACAGGTACGAAGAGTATAAGAGCTGGACATTTAACGGCGATACCGTAAAGGAAATCAAGAACGTTCGTTTAAACGGGGAAAAGATAACTTCCATAATTCAAAACGGCTCCGCCATCTATAAGAATAATAAGAAGGGCCTCAGCCCGCTGCCTTTATATTTGCAGGGTGATATAATGCTTGTTTACATTGGTGCCAATTCCTCATTAAAGAAGGAATATGCGGGACTTCCCAAAGCAAACATATACATACCTTCAAAAGCTGAGTACAGCGTAGCGGATTATAATGGCTTGAAGTTTTACGTAAGCAGGAAGAGCGTTGTTTTCGGGATAAGGGAGAAGCAGGAGCGTGAGATAGGCGAATATTGCAGCGCCACCAAGTGCATTAAGTTGAAATTCGGATTATTCCACGCGGAGGCTATGTCTGGCGATCCTCTTTTTGCGGTAGCGCCAAACAATATGGAATTTATCGTGGCGTTTAACACTGGCGATTATAAGAAGGACGAAGATCAAAAACGCAGCCGCTACTTTAAAGAACTTACAGAAGACGTATACAAGACGATGGAGAAGACGATAGGTTCGAAAGATCCTTCCGCTTGGAAGAGAATAAAAGTAAAGATAGCGCATACTCCAAATTCCTTCGTAATAAAGAAATAAACTGTTTTAAACTTAATAAGCCGCCTATAAACAGGCGGCTTTTTTTACAATTGTTTTTGCCTAGTCTTTTGCGCTTATGCGTTAGTGTAGATGCAAGATTCTGTTCTTGTACTTTTCTGCAAGCGAAGCGTTGAGGGTATCTCCGCCGTCGTTGCTGCTTAAGTAAAGAGGGGTTTTAAATCCCTTTTTCGCAAGGATTTCTGCGGCTTGGAACATAACAGCGTTGATTATCGCCGCGCCTGCGATGGTGGAAACCGGCGCGATGTCTTTTCCGTCGAGTTTTAAAGCTGTTTCCTGTTTGGTACAGCAGTTGTCTATCAATGCGTCTGCCAAGTCGCGCAGCATTTTGCCGCTTGAATGTCTGGATTTGGTGCTTTTGTGTGCTTGTACGGCGGTTATTACGATAACTTTAAGGCCCTTTTCCTTGGCAAATAGCGCCGCGTCGATTCCGGCAGGATTCCTTCCTGAATTTGAAATGATTATGATGCAGTCTTTAGGTTCAAAATTATGCCGTTTTAGGATAATGGGGGAAAGATTTTCCATTCTTTCCATATCGGTTGCCGCGTGTGCGGATGGCATAAAAGCCAAAGAAGGATCCAATATTGCGCTTACGCAGGCGGGGCAGCCGCTTCTGTGGAAGTTTTCCACCGCGACGCTGTGGCTGTGTCCCGCGCCGAATGTATAAACGATACCGTCATTTTCTATGGTCGCGGCAATGATTTCCGCGGCTTGGGCAATAGTGTGCGGCTGAGTTTCGTCTATTAAGGATAGCAATTCCGTTATCTTTCTGAAATAAATATTTTTCATAAGGTAATTATAACTATTTTCGGTAGTATAATGGTATAATATTTTCGTTCGCCTCCGTTGAGGCGTACTACTATTTTACCGTTGTAATTAAAGAGGATTGTTTAATGAAAAGGGAAAAGAGATTGGGTATAGTTTCTTTATTTGTTTTAGGCCTAGCCTTATGCGGCTGCGGAGAGAGCGCTGCTCCCTCTGACCAGGAAATACTGGTAAACGGGATAACAGTTACCAGGCAGGACGCTCCTTTAAATATTGAATATCCGGCGCAGATAGACGGATCTTTGAATATAGACGTCAGGGGGCAAGTCGGGGGGATATTGAAGGAACGATTGTATACCGAAGGTTCTTATGTTGAAAAGGATACTCCTCTTTTTATAATAGATCCGCAGCCCTATGAGGTCGCATTGGAAAAAGCTAAAGGATCTTTGGCGCAAGCTCAAAGCGAGGTAAAGAGAACCAAACGCGACTATGAAAGAATGTCGCGTCTGATAAAAGAGAACGCGGTAAGCGCCAAAGAGCACGACGACGCCTTATCGGCTTATGAACGTGCCCAAGCCAACGAACAAGTGGCGAAAGCCGGGCTGGAAGAGGCGGAAATCAATTTGGGTTACACGACGGTAAAGGCGCCGATATCTGGTATAACGGGCAAAGAGGCGCAGTCGGTGGGCAGTTTAATATCGCCGTCTTCGCCGGCCTCAAGCCTTTTGACGACAATGGTGCAGACCAATCCTCTTTATATAAACTTTTCGGTGCCCAGCAGAGAGTGGGACAATGCTCCCAAACTCAGAAAGGCGGGGGAAATAAATATGGAGATGGAAGAAGTCGGCGTAGAAGTGCTGTTAAACGACGGCAGCGTGTATCCGGACCTGGGCAAGATATTTTTCGTCGACAGTTCGGAAGACGTAAGGACTTCGTCGGTCGCTATAAGAGCGGAACTTCCCAATCCGGACAGGACTCCTCTTTTAATGCCGGGCAAATTCGTAAAAGTTCGTCTTACGAATATTTCATACAAGAACGCTATTTTGATACCCGTTTCCGCTTTGGTGCAGGGTGATAACGGCTATTCCGTCTATGTCGAACGCAACGGAGTTGCGGAATCCGTACCTGTTAAGGCGTCAATATCGGGCTCTAGGGCTTTTATAAATGAAGGGTTGAAGGCGGGCGATGTGGTCATTACCGAGGGACTGGTAAAAATAAAACCCGGCCAGAAAGTCAGAGTCAATATGGTTGCCAACGACATTTTAAGCGAAGAATAAGGGGTAAAAAATGTTTTCCAAATTTTTTATAGAACGTCCCATATTCGCAACGGTAATATCGCTTTTTATACTGCTTGCGGGTATAGTTTCGATAACAAATCTGCCGATAGCGCAGTATCCGGAACTTACGCCGCCCTCAATAGCGGTAAAGGCGCAGTATCCGGGCGCCTCGGCCGAGGTAATAGCGGAGTCCGTCGCCGCGCCTTTGGAGCAGAAGATAAACGGCGTGGACAATATGATTTATATGAACTCCGTCTCTTCCTCCAACGGGGATATGAACCTTACCGTATATTTTAACATCGGTACGGACGCCGATCAGGCGATGATAAACGTAAACAACAGGGTTCAATCGGCGCAGTCTTCGTTGCCGGAAGACGTAAGAAAATACGGCGTTACGGTAGACAAGAAGTCCAGCTCTATCCTGCAGATAATATCGATAACATCGCCCAATTCGACATACGACACCACCTATATGGGCAACTACGCCTTGGTCAACATAGTAGACGACTTAAAGCGTATATCGGGCGTAGGCGACGCGCAGGTAATGACGGCCAACGATTACGCTATGAGGATATGGCTCAAACCCGATGTAATGGCCAAGCTGGGCATATCCACCAGCGAAGTGGCCTCGGCGATACAGGAGCAGAACGCCCAGAGAGCTGCGGGCAAAATCGGACAGCCGCCTTTGGATATCAAGGTTGACAGAGTATATTCGATAGAGGTTGAAGGCCGTTTGAAGACTCCGCAGGAATTTGGGAATATAATACTTAGGGCGAATGCCGACGGTACATCTTTAAGGCTTAAAGACATAGCGGATATAGAGTTAGGCTCACAGACTTATGAATTTGTGGCAACCCAAAACGGGAAGCCGGCGGTGCCGATAGGGGTGTATCTGTCGCCCGGAGCCAACGCGGTGGCTACGGCTGAGGCTGTGGACGCGAAGATGGCGGAAATATCTGCCAACTTCCCGCCCGATATGACGTACAATGTCCCTTACGATACGACGATATTCGTAAAAGTGTCTATAGAGGAAGTAATTCATACGCTTATTGAGGCAATGATACTGGTATTTGCCGTGGTGTTCTTGTTCTTGAAGGATTGGCGCGCCACTTTGATACCGTGTTTGGCGGTGCCCGTATCGATAGTGGGCGCCTTTGCGGGAATGTTGCTTTTCGGTTTTTCGATAAACACTTTGACATTGTTCGGTTTGGTGTTGGCGATAGGTATCGTGGTTGACGACGCGATTATCGTAATAGAAAACGTGGAACGTTTGATGCACGAGCGCGGGCTTAGCGTAAAAGACGCCACGATAGAGGCTATGAATGAAGTTTCCGGCCCGCTGGTGGCGATAGTATTGGTATTGTCGGCGGTATTTGTGCCGGTGTCGTTTATGGGCGGAATGACGGGGGCGATGTATCAGCAGTTTGCCATAACGATAGCGGTGTCTGTGGTGATATCGGGTCTTGTGGCGCTGACTTTGACGCCTGCCTTGACGGTACTGATATTCAGGAAGCCCGAACATAAAGACAAGGGTTTCTTTGCTTGGTTTGACAGGAAATTTGAAGCTCTTACCAATAAATATGTGGCCGGGGCGGGCTTTTTCGTCAAGCACGGTACGGTGGCTTTATGCGCTTTTGGCGTGGTGCTGATACTTTTGGGAACATTGTTTAAAATAACTCCTACGTCTTTGGTGCCCGATGAAGACCAAGGGATAATGATGACTTCCGTAATGTTGGATCCGGGCTCTTCGCTGAGTAAGACGGAAGGGGTTGTTTCCAAGATGGGCAAGATAATAGAGCAGGAGCCGCAGGTCGCGGATGTATTGGCTTTCAGCGGTTTTGATTTGATATCCAGCTCGATGAAGAACAATTACGGGGCGTTTTTCATAACGCTAAAGAACTGGAAGGAACGCGAAAGCCAAGATTTATCGGTAACGGCGCTTATAAGGTCGATATATGCGGCTGGTATGAAAGACATACCAAACGCTCTGATACTGCCTTTTAATATGCCGCCGATATCGGGTATGAGTACGACCGGCGGTTTGGAAGGGTATATACAGAGCAGGGGCAGCAATGCTACCAGCGTAGATTTGGAGCAAAGCGTAAGCAAATTCATCAGCGCGGCGCAAAATGAACCTTCCGTCCAGTCGGTAACTACGACGTTCAGCGCGAGCGTTCCGCAGTTAAAGTTAATGGTGGATACGATAAAGGCCAAGTCTATGGGGGTATCGCTTAACAGTCTTTTTGCCACTTTGCAGTCGACTTTCGGTACTTATTACATAAACGACTTTACCAAATTCGGACGCAGCTTCAAGGTTATGATGCAGGCGCGTGGCGATTACAGGGCGTATAAGAACCAAATAAACGGAGTGTACGTGAAATCTGACAGCGGGGATATGGTGCCGCTTTCGGCTTTGGTGTATTTTAACGACATTAAAGGCGCGGATACTGTGGAGCGTTTTAACTTGTTCAAAGCGGCGAAGGTATTGGTAACGCCCGCCAGCGGCTATTCCACCGGACAGGCAATGGCGGCTATGGAAAAGACCGCCAAAGAGGTGTTGGGCACGGATTACACTTTGGCTTGGACCGGTTCTGCCTATCAGGAAAAGCTAACTGGCAGCGCTTCTACGATGGCTTTGCTTTTGGGCTTGCTGGTGGTGTTTTTGATACTTGCGGCGCAGTATGAGAAGTGGTCCTTGCCGATAGCGGTAATGATGGCGGTTCCGTTTGCGATATTCGGTGCATTGGCGGGGGTGTACATAAGAGGTTTGCACTTCCTGCCCAGCGCTTTGGCGCAGAAGATATCGTATATATCGTCGGGCGCGTTTATATCGACGCTTAACAACGATATTTACTTCCAAATAGCTTTGGTAACGTTGGTCGGTTTGGCGGCGAAGAACGCTATATTGATAGTGGAATTTGCGGTAATGATAAAGGAAGAGGGCAAGAGCGCGGCGCAAGCGGCGATAGAAGCGGCGAAATTGAGATTCAGGCCGATAGTGATGACCTCTTTGGCGTTCATTTTGGGCTGTATGCCTTTGGCATTGGCCGGCGGCGCGGGCGCGGCCAGCCGCCATTCGATAGGTACGGCGGTAGTGGCGGGAATGTTGGGTGCGACATTATTGGCGCCTTTATTCGTGCCGTACTTTTTCGTATTGACTTCGGGCAAGGAAAAAGGCTCGAAAACCGTTGAAGAGAAAAAGGAAGGGGGCGAAAATGCGTAAGGAATTGACGGTTTTAACGGTATTTTCTTTATTGTTTAGCGGCTGCCTTATGGGGCCGAACTACAAAAGGCCGGAACTTTCTTTGCCTGCTGGGCAGGAAGAGGACTTGGGCGTATTTGTCAGCGATAAGTGGTGGGATATGTTTAACGATCCGGTCCTCAATGCCTTGGAGGAAGAAGCCTTGGCCAATAATAAGGATTTGATTGTGGCGATGGCCAAAGTGGAGGAGGCAAGAGCGAAACTCGGTTTGGCCTATGCCGATCAGCTTCCCACGTTGGACGCTACGGGCTATGCGCAAAGAACCGGCGTATCGACATTTCACCCGTGGGCGCAGTACAATATAGGATTGACGGCGGCGTACCAATTTGACTTTTGGGGCAGATACAGAAGGCTGAGTGAAGCCGCCCGTGCGGAGCTGCTGAGTACGGAATCTCAAAAGGATACGGTAAGGCTTGCTTTGACGGCTGACGTCGCGAATTATTATTTTTCGTACATTACATTGAAAGAGCAGGTGGAAATATCCAAACGCACTTTAAAATCGAGAGAGGAAAGCGTAAGGATATACTTGGTAAGGTACAAGAACGGATATTCGACGGAATTGGATTTAAAGAGGGTCGAAGCCGAAATGGCGGCGGTAGAAGCTTCCTTGGCTGAGTTTGAGCGGCAATTTGCTTTATCACAGACGGCTTTGTCGATGCTTTTAGGGCGCAGCCCCAAGGAAATAATAGAAGGTAAACTTGAAGGCACTCCTCTGCAGGAAGTTAAAGTTCTGCCAGAAGTACCTTCCGGCATACCGGCGGATTTGTTAAGGCGCCGCCCCGACGTCAGATCGGCGGAGGGCTTACTGATAGCGGCCAACGCCAATATCGGCGCGGCCAGAGCGGCGTATTTCCCCAATATAGTATTGACGGCTTCGGGCGGATACGCCAGCGACCAGCTGGGTACTTTGGTGGCGCCGGGAACATCTTTTTGGAATGCGGGCGCGGGTTTGATACTGCCCGTTTTCCAAGGTGGAAAAATAAAGAGCCAAAACAGGCAGGCTCAGGCGGTATATAAGCAGATGTTGGCCTCTTACGAGAAGGCGGCGCAAAACGCCTACCGCGATACTTACGACGCTTTGACTAACAATCAATTTTACCGCAAAATAGTGGTCGCCAATACGGCGCAGGTAAAAGCCTTGGCGCGCAGCTTGGATTTGGCGCAGAAACAGCAAGACGCTGGCCTTATAGACATCTTGGACTTGCTGGACGTGGAAAGGAACCTGCTTAATGCCGAAACGAGCCTCGCCGCAGCCAGGCGCAATCAGCTGGGTGCTTTGGTATCTATAGCTCAGGCATTGGGCGGAGGCTGGCAGGAAGCGCCCGAGAACTGATTTCTTAATTTCCCGAACAAAAAACCCGCCGTTTTTTATCGGCGGGTTTTTTTATTGTTTGTCACAAGAACTTCAAAGATAATTTTAAGTATTGCAAATTGCAGTTTAACGTTGTTGTTTGTATAGGCTTTGGCTCTTTGGGGATAGCGCGGAGTTTTGTCGCGGAAAAAATAATGTCGTACGTCGAGGTAAAACCCAAAAAACAAAAACAACTTGACTGTTTTTTTTTTTTGATAAAGTCTCTCTTGCAAGCTGTCGGTTAGTAATGCCTTCTAAATTGCTCCAGCTTGCTTTATTTAAACATAGGACCTTAAAAAGAAGAAAAAAAGGGAGATTGTTATGAAGTTCGAAATCAGAAAGTTTTTGGGATTTATTGTCTTGATGTGTATCTCGGCAATGGGTTTTGCGGAAACTTGCTCGACCGTTGGGGAAACACAAAATAAATATACTGCCAGCGGCTGCGGATATACGACGCAAACAAGAACTTGTTGTTCAAATGGCAATTGGTCTGACTGGGATAAAGATTGCGCTTGCAGCGGTGCAGAGTGTTGTTCAAGCAATCAATGCTGGAACGGAAGCGAATGTGAAGAATACTTAAAAGATAAATGCGGTACGGAAGCCGTAATGCGCTATTCTATCTGTCGCTATAACTCGGGAGATGGTTTTGGCTGGGCGTATGTATGTCAATGTTCTAGCAATGGGCAAACGGGAACCTATGGCAATAATGATACGGTAACTTGTCCTGACCTTAGCTGCAGCAGTGGTTCTGTAGCAACTGTTAATGTAACAAGTTATACATTGGATTTTAGCTATTCCAATAAAAACAGCTTATGCAACGGGTGGAGCAGCTCATACAATTCTCAGTGCCAAACGGACGCTGCGAATTATTTTAGTTCAAAAAAATGTTATACCGGTTATAAAAAAACAAATGAGGGCGATTTTTGTATTTCCTCATACACCGGGGCTGGTGTCGAACCGATAGACATTAGTGATTTTAACTATAAAATGGAACAATTGTGTACTTATGGAAGATCTATGGGGACAGTCAGAATGGCTTGTAAACTTTATGGAGTTTATTCAACTTGCTGGTAGTTATATCAGCTCTTCCTAACAAACTAACCGCCCCGCCGCTTCAGCGGCGGGGTTTTTATTATATATTGACTAATCATATATTGTTTACTATCTTAATATTAAGGGTTAATATTTTATATGTTATCTATCAGTCTAAAACTAATACGGGTAAATTAAGAATAGTTAATCCTAAAGGTTAGAGTACGGGAGTTATTATGAATAGAAAAAAGATGATAGTTTTTTCTTTGATGACGGCC
>CASEVY010000005.1 GCA_949291515.1 uncultured bacterium
GCTTCCGTTTGACAGGAACCCTTTAGATGAAAGGGTGGCGCAAATGAGAGGTAGTGGGAACTACTTAAAGTAGTAGCTAGTATAGTGAGGGCTATGCCCGTATTGTGAAAAACCCCCGGCTAGGCCGGGGGATTTTTATTTCTTTAGAGAAAATTCAGCTTGTTCGGGGCTATATTATGGGTTGTCGTAATAATACCAATAAAGGCTTAAAGGGAGCGGGGCTGCTTTTTAGCTCGAAAAAGATAAGATTATAATAGCGTTATAATAAGGCGAAAGGAAAAATCAAAGTTTGAATTTATTTTTGAATCCGCGCTCCATTTCTCTTGAAAGATCTTTCTTCTTGAGAGTTTCGCGTTTATCGTAGATTTTCTTGCCTTTTGCCAAAGCTATTTTAGCTTTTGCCCAACCGTTTTTGAGATATATTTCCAACGGGACGATGGTTTGTCCTTTTATTTCGTTGGCTGCGGCAAGTTTGTTGATTTCTTTTCTGTGCAGGAGTAGTTTTCTTGTTCTTGTAGGGTCCAAAGAGTCGTAAGTATTGAATGCGTAAGGCTTAATGTGCATATTGAAGATATATGCCTCGCCTTTATCCATTCTGACGAAAGAAGAATCCAAGCTGCAGTCTTTAAGGCGCAGCGATTTGATTTCCGAGCCGAAAAGCGCCATACCCGCCTCGAAAGTATCAAGAATAAAGTATTCGTGAAGCGCCTTTCTGTTTGTTGCAATAATTTCTATTCCTTTTTTCCTCGCCATAAAGATAATTTTAGCAAATTTGCCGAAGCGCCGTAGAGCTAAAATTTTATTCTTGATTGTAAAAAAAGTTCTAATTTAATAAAATAATCAAAGATGGGCGGGTGGCGGAATTGGCAGACGCGTACGGCTCAGGACCGTATGTCCGAAAGGACTTAAGGGTTCAAATCCCTTTCCGCCCATTGGTTCTTGAAAAACACTCAATGTTCTCCTAAAAGAAAATAATAAAATAAAAGGTAGGCGATAATGAAAAAGATATGGGTAAGTGTCTTTTTGACGCTATTTTTGTCTTTTCCGTTAGCGGCGTATGATTACCCTTCCGATTTGGAGGGTTCAAAAGCGCTTTCGGGAAACAGGTATGACGGCGTTCGCCCTTATATCAGGGCAGATGCGGGTCTTACTTATTCTTCTTTCGAGCTCGGCTCGGGCGAGGATTTGACGGGATTCCAATTTATAGGCAATTTGGCTTTGGGTGCGGAATATAAGCGTTCCAGGCTGGAGTTGGCTTATCAGCCCCGGGAAGCAGTTTCCGACGTCATATATATGCTGACTAATACGTTCGCCAGCGTCAGCGGCGATGTGTTTATGGTCAACTACTTTTACGATTTTTTTTACGCGAAGTATTTTGACCTTTATATCGGCGCCGGCGCCGGCATTGATAAATGGGAGTCCGTTTCACGCGCGACTTTATCTGGCTCGGAAGAGGTAAAAAACGACGGAACCTCTTTTATATGGGGGCTGTATTTGGGAATGAGCTTTAACATTCCAATGAAGTATGTCGTTACCAGTTTGGATATGGGAGTAGACTATTACAATGAACGGCATTTTAAGACGAATAATTTTGTCCCCAAGATAGGATTAAGATTCGGTTTCTAATCAAATGCCCCGCCGAAAGGCGGGGTTTTTTTATGGGAGGAATTCTTCAAAGGAATGGGGCCTGTCGGGGGTGGTTAAAATATAGTAAAATTGATAAGGCGGAGAGCGATTTGTAAGAAGAGTCATTCTGCCTTTTGAAGTCCAAAAAACGGGTGTTTTGATGTTGTCAAGGAAGAAGAAATCGGCCAGGCGCTTTGCACCTATACGTGGCAAGCGGGAGAAGGCCCTAAGAATAAAGAGAATAATTTTGACTTTATCGGCTTTTGCGGTTATATTGGCGATTTTTTTCGCTTTAAATAAGGCCGCGGATATGATTTTTGACGCGAAAAGCCGCCCCCAATGGCTGCAATGGCACGTCGAAAAAATAAACATAAGCGGCGAAGAAGGGGCCATTGCCGAGGAAGTGGGGAAATATATCACATTTAAGAAGGGCGACGCCGTATCGTATTCCGACTGCACTGCTTTGGAAGGTTTGCTGGAAAATAATTTGAAGGAGTTGAAGAAGGTTTCCGTTTGGCGCAATTATTTTACCGGCGATTTGAACATAAAAATAAGGAAGCGAGAACCGTTCGCCAGAATAGAGGGCGAAAAGAAGAGCTATCTTTTTGCGGAGAACGGCCTTGTATTCAACGACGACAAATCGCCGCAGTACGCCTCGCTTTTGGCGGTAAAGGCGGAAGGCGAAATAAAAGATGAATTTTTGCCTAAAGAATTTGTAGAATTAGTAAAAGCGGTAAAGGCCGAAACGGGTTTGCCTGTGGAGGAATTTACCGTCAATATGGACAGTTCGGTTTTCAGCCTGAGACTGAAAGGGGCGTATGCCGATATGGGCGGGCTGAAAGACGGCGCGGCGAAGATAAAAGTTTTGAAAAGGATAATGGCGGAATCTTCCCGCCGCGGTTTTAAAGGTCCGTTTGAAATCGATTTCAATTATTTCGGCGACGGCAAGGTGTATTTAAGGCCGTCTGCATAAAGGTGTTTTTATAATATGGGAAAGACGAATTTAATAGCAGCATTGGATATAGGCAGCGGCAAGGTAACGGCCGTGGCCGCCGCATATGACGCGGAAACTAATTCGCTAAGGGTGGTTGCGGGCAAAAGCGTTCCGTGCCGAGGCTTAAAGAGAGGAATGGTCAGCGACATAAGGGAAGCGTCCTCCTCGATAACCGAAGCGATAAATTATATGGAGGAGAAAGCGGAGCAGGACATAAACGCTTTATACGTAGCTTTGCGCGGAGATCATTTGGAATCGTTTACCAATCACGGGACATATAACATATCGCGGGCCAATAAGGAGATAACCGCTGAAGACATAGAGCAGGCGATATCAAACGCGCGCTCAATTCCTATAAAGATAGATAATGAAATAATCAGCGTTGTTCCGCAAGGTTTTTCGATAGACCGTAAGGGTGGAATAACCAATCCGGAAGGTATGGACGGCTCTCTTTTGGAGGTGGACGTTCATATAACCACGGGCCTGACTTCCTGCGTGAACAATTTGATGAAAGCGATAACCCGTCCCGGCTTTAGGGTAGACGGTAAATTTTACGGATTGGTATGTTTGGCGGAATGCGTGCTTTCGCCCGAAGAAAAGGAAAGCTACTGCCTGATAATAGATTTGGGCGGGGAGACTATATCCGTCGGGATCTGGGCGGAAGGCGCTTTAATATATGCGAAAGATTTTCCGTTCGGGTGCGATATTTTTACCAGGGACATAATAAACGCTTTACATACGCCGAAAGCCAGTGCGGCTGAAATAAAGGAGCGCTACGGCGTCGCCTATCCCGCTTATTTGGAGGAGGAAACGACGATAGAAGTTCCTTCGATGGACGGCAAGAGCTCCTCGGAAATAAAGAAGAGCTATCTTTTGGATATAATCCAGCCGCGCGCGGAAGAACTTTTTGAAACTATCCGCGAGAGCATAGAGAAAGCCGGTTTCGGCGATTTTTTGAAGGAAGGCTACGCCGTTCTTACCGGAGGCGGCTCTTTAATGCCGGGCATAGAAGCGCAGTGCTGCCAAAGTTTGGGGCTAAAAGAGGCGCATAAGGCGACGGTACAGCGCGATATAATAGACGCGGAAGAGAAGTATTTCGATCCGATGTACACTACTGCGCTGTCATTGGCGGCGTATGCCGCGCGCAGGGAGATGATAGCGGAAGAAAACGGCAGCGACATAGTAAGCAGGTCGCCTATATTAAAATTTTTCAATATGCTGAAGAATTCCAACATTTTTGGCGGTTAATTTTATGAGCGATAATTCATTGGATTCATTGTTTTCGTCGGCCGAGCAGTTTGAAGGAAAACTGGCCAAGATAAAATGCGTCGGAGTAGGCGGAGGCGGCGGCAACGCGATAAACCACATGATGGAAGCTGGAATAGAAAATGTCGACTTTATCGCGATAAATACGGACGCGCAGGATTTAAGGCGCAATAAGGCGCCGTATTTGGTGCAAGTCGGCGAAAAGATAACGAAAGGATTAGGCGTCGGCGGTAACCCGAAAGTCGGCAAACAGGCGGCGGAGGAATCTATAGAGCAGCTTCGCAATGTGGTGGCCGATACCGATTTGCTTTTTATAACGGCGGGTATGGGCGGCGGAACCGGTACGGGCGTGGCGCCGGCTTTGGCGAAGGTGGCCAAAGAGATATACGGCGACAATATTTTGGTGGTCGGAGTGGTTACCAGGCCGTTTAATTTTGAAGGATACGTGCGGGCCGACCACGCCGACAAAGGCATAAAAGAAATGCAGGAATATGTGGACTCAATGATAATCGTCCCCAACGAAAGATTGTTTGAAAATATAGACTCCAAAACCACGACCGAAGAAGCGTTTAAAATGGTGGACGAAGTGTTGCTGCAGGCCGTAAAAGGAATTTCCGAAGTTATCTTGCGTCCGGGGAATATGAACATAGACTATAACGACCTTAAAACGGTTATGTTAAAATCCGGGTGTTCTTTGATAGGGATAGGTCAGGCCAAGGGTCCAAAACGCCATTTGGATGCCGCCAAACAGGCTTTAAGTTCTCCCCTGCTGGAAAACGCCGATATATCCGGCGCCAAAGGATTTATAGTATATTTTACCGCGCCGGACGATATTACAATGACGGAACAGGGCGATGTAATGAACATAATCAAACAGTACGCCAGCAACGAATCCAAGGTAATGTTCGGCCATATGTACGACAAAAGTTTACCGCCGGGCACATTCAGCGTAACGATAATAGCTACAGGCTTTGGACGGGAAGGCGCGCCTCGTTTAAATACGGTAAGGCACTCTTTGGGCAAGGTGTCTTCCGATAAGACGCGCGAACCCGTAAGGAATATTTTGCCGCATACGGCTTCGCCGCGGGCGGTAAACCGCACGCCCAGAAGCGCGGACGCTTTCGATTCGAGATCGGATTTTATGCTTATCCCTGCGTTTATAAGGCGCAGGAAGGAGGGAAAGTAATATGGCCATAGGACTTACCACTTTGCTTAAAACTGTAGTAGACAATAAAGCCAGCGGTTTGCATATAAGGGGCAACTCTAACGCTTATGTTCGCATAAACACGAAGATAAGGGAAATAGAGGACTGCTTTTTGACCAATGACGACGTCAAGAAAATAGCCGCGGCGATAATGGGCGAACGCGAAAAAAAGATGTTCGACCAGAACTTGAGCGTGGACTTCGCGCTTGACGCCAAAGAATACGGACGTTTTAGGTTTAACGTGTTTAGACAGTCCGGCAAAATATGTATGGCCATAAGGCATATTCCGCTTAGAATTCCCTCTTTTGAGCAGTTAAATCTGCCCGGCGAAACCCTTAAAAAGATAGCGGACAACCACCGCGGCATAGTTTTGGTGACGGGTATGACCGGGTCCGGCAAATCCTCGACTTTGGCCGCAATGATAGATCACATCAACAAGACGCGTTCCTGCCATATTCTTACGGTAGAGGACCCTATCGAGTTTGTGCATACCGATCAACGCAGTATAGTCAGCCAGCTTTCTTTGGGTACGGATACTCTTTCTTATTCCTCCGCGCTCAGATACGCTATGAGGCAAGACCCTAACGTAATAATGTTGGGCGAAATGCGTGACGCGGAAGTTATCCGTTCGGCGATAGCGGCGGCGGAAATGGGGCAATTGGTGCTTTCAACTTTGCACACGATCAACGCCGTGCAGACGATATCCAGAGTAATAGAATCTTTCCCGCCGGAACATCAGGGGCAGGTACGCTTCCAGCTGGCGGACCTTTTAAGGGGCGTAATATCGCAGAGGCTCTTGCCAAAGATAGGCGGCGGCTTGGTGCCCGCAATAGAAATAATGCTGCCTACTGCTCAGATAAAGAAGTGCATATTGGAAAATAAGATTTCGGATATACATAAAGCCATAGCCTCCGGCGAGTATTACGG
The DNA here is from genome assembly GCA_949291515.1 of uncultured bacterium. Taxonomy (GTDB): domain Bacteria; phylum Elusimicrobiota; class Elusimicrobia; order Elusimicrobiales; family Elusimicrobiaceae; genus Proelusimicrobium. Next base: position 6,018 of record CASEVY010000005.1, read on the forward strand.
TATGCAGACCTTCGACGATGCATTGGTAAGGCTGCATAGGGAAGGCAAGTGCAAATTGGAAGACGTTTTGGACTTCTCCACGAACCCGGACGGCATTATGCTCGCGCTTAGAGGATTGGAAAACAAATGACGAAGCAAAGCCCCTCCAAGATAACCATAGCCATAGACGGCACTGCCGGAGTAGGCAAGTCGTCGGTAGGCAAAGCTGTCGCTTTGAAGTACGGCATCAGCTTTTTGAGCACCGGACAGATGTACAGATGTCTGGGCTGGAAAGTCCTTAAGAGCGGAATAGATATCTCAGACGAAGCTGCGGTAATCAAGGCGGCTAAAGATATCGTTTGGAGTTTTGAGCGTCAAAGCGACAGCAGCCTTAAAGTTTTGGTCGACGGACAATATCTTGGCGATCGACTTCAACTTGAGGAAGTCGGTCGCGCGGCGAGTAAAGTATCTGCGATAGGACCCGCCCGTGCGGTAATAATGCAAAAACAGATTGATTTGGGCCGCGAAGGCAATATAGTTATGGAAGGGCGGGATATAGGAACAGCAATATGTCCCGATGCACCCGTTAAGATTTATCTTATAGCAGACGCCAAAGCGCGTGCGCAAAGGCGTGTCAACCAGCTTAAGGAACAGGGCGAGCCTGCCGATTACGACGAGATATTAGCCTCTATAATATCGCGCGACGAGCGCGACTCCAACCGGGCTTGCTCTCCATTAAAGCCTGCGCCGGACGCCGTCATTATAGATACTTCGGCCTTGAGTCTTGACGAGGTTATAGATAAGGTTATGGAGGAAGTGGGCAAGGTATGGTAAGACAAGCTCTTCTTAATTTGATAAAATTTACATTTAGGAGTTACTTTTTGCTCTTTTACAAGGTGAAAGTGAGCGGCTTGGACAATATCCCGCAGGAAGGCGGCTTGATAATGGCGTGCAACCATATGTCCAATTTCGATCCGCCGTTTGCGGGCGGTTTTGCCGGGAAGAGAAGGGATTCAATATATTTTATAAAGAAAGAACTGATGTCAGTCCCGTTGTGCGGACGTCTTTTTAAATACTTTGGCTATATCCCGGTTGACAGGCGCAAACCCGGCGGCGATATGGGGGCGATAAAAGCGGCTTTAAAAGTGGTAAAGAAAGGCGAAAGCCTGTTTATCTTCCCGGAGGGGACCCGCTCCAAAACTGGTAAGCCCGGCAGAGGAAAACCGGGGATAGGTTTTATGGTGTATCACAGCGGCGTGCCGGTTTTGCCGATAAAGATAACCAATACGAACAAGCTGCCTTTTACAAGACAGGAGTTAAAAGTTACTTTCGGCAAACCTTTCAAGGTAGTGCCGGACGAAACGCGTGAAATAAAAGAGCAGTTTCAGGAATTTGCAGATAAAGTAATGGACGAAATAAATAAACTTGATTAAAACGGAGGTAACACATTTTACGTCTGGAACGTAAAGTGTCAAGAGCTATATGACTAACCCAGAAGAAATAAAAAATACACAGGCGGCCGAAAGCGGCGAAGATATGACGATGGACCAGTTGTTCGCCGAACAGGACGCGATGCAGGAGAAATTAAACAAAAGGGAAATCGTCAACGTAAATGTAGTTCAAATATCACAGGATAATGTGCTGGTGGATACGGGCGACAAAAAAGAGGGGTTGATTCCGTTGTCCGATTTTGAAGGCAGGGCGATACCGGCGGTAGGCAGCGAAATAACCGCGGTGCTCGTACGCAAAGGCACGGACGAAAGACATTCAATTTTATCCCATAAGAAGGCTTTGGAGGCTTTGGGTTGGGACATTTGCAAAAAGGCTTTTGACAATAAGGAAAGAGTAAAAGGCATAATAACCGAATGCGTAAAAGGCGGATATAAGGTTGACGTAAACGGAGTACAGGGGTTTATGCCGCTGTCGCTTTCGGAAATACATCCGGCTTATAAACATTATTTGCCCAAGGGCGCGAAGATAAAGGCTGTTATTGCGGAGTTCTCTAAAGAAAAACAGAAACTTATAGTTTCCAGAAAACAGGTGCTGCAAGAGGACGAAGCCGAGCGCAGAACGCAGGTCTTGAGCGAGATTAAGGCCGGCGACGTTTTGAGAGTGGTAGTTTCAAAAGTGGGGAAGGATTGCTTGTTCTTGCGCTTCCACGGAATTGAAGGCATAGTTACATTGGACAATGTCGCCTGGAAAGACCCTCAGACGATACTTGCCAATTACAGAAGAGGCCAAAGAATTAAAGCCAAATTGCTCTCCATCGACGAGGAAAAGGGCGTAATGAATTTCGGCGTAAAACAATTGTTCCTTAATCCGGCCGATCTTCTTAAGAAACGCTACGGGTATATGACGACCGTAAAAGGCGTGATTACCAAAGTGTCCGAAGAAGGCGTGGAAGTCGAATTGGGCAAGAACAAGACGAAGGGTTTTATTGCGGAAAACGAGCTCGGTTTGGATTTCGCCGGTAAAGAGGGCGATACCGTTCAGGCGGTGGTAATAGGCGTTGACGCGGCCAATTTTACGGTAAATCTTTCGGTAAGACGTTTTGACCAAGTCCAAAACAGGAAGGTCGTGGCGCAATACTTAAAACAGGCGCCTCGCCCGACTTTGGGCCAGCTTTTGCAGGATTCTTTGGAAACCTCCGAGGAAGAATCCGAAAGCGGCAAATAAGTTAAACTTGGCGATTTAAAGGGATACTCGATAAGAGTATCCCTTTTTTTTGTCGGCAGAGCCATATGGGAAAAGAACGCGGAATGGTGTTTGCGGGGAGAAAATAAAGTTTATATCGTTAAATGCTTTTACCAACGGCGATTTTGTTGTATAATCTTAGAGGTAAAATCTTATCAAGGGGAAGGATAATGTTCGCGGGTTTTTGGAAAAGATTTTTCGCTTTTCTTATAGATTGTTTTATATTGTTTGTTCTGACAATGATTGCTTATGCGATATTAATCGTTTTGAGTTTTTTTGTACTTTCGTCGGAATACTATTCGGATATATGGCTAAACGGCGTTTCGGCGTTTTTATATTTGTTTTCTTTTTGTTTGCCGATTTTTTATTGGACTTTGTTTGAAGCGTCTTCCTGGCAGGCGACGCCCGGCAAAATGCTGCTGGGCATAAAGGTTTGCGACGAGCAGGGAAAACCGCTGAAATTTGCTCAATCGTTGGGACGGAATTTGGGCAAGATAGTTTCCAATTTTACTGTATATATCGGATACGCAATGGCAGGTTTTACGGTCAAGCGGCAGGCTTTGCACGACAAAATGTCGGGCTGTTTGGTTATAGACAAAAACGCGAAATTTGAGGATTTACGCCCTTTCCCCAAGGCCTCGGCGTGGCGCATAGCCGCAACGATATTCGCGGTTTTGATACCTTTCTTTTTATTGACGGCTTTACTTATTGTATTTATTGCTATGGGAGTTTTGTATTATATAAATTCCGTTTCCGCCATTGACGAGGGCAGCAAAAATTTGAATAACATAAAGGCTCTGCAGGCTGTTTATAAAGCGCGCAATAATGTTTATGCCCAAGGAATTGAGCCTTTACTTTTAGAGGACGTATCTTCGGATTTGGAGTTATCTAAAGCGAAAGTTCAGCTTTTGATGCCTTCTAAAGACGAATTTTCGTATAATTTTATGTCAAATGGGGTATCGGCGGCACATAAAAAGCCTCCGTATTATACTTTGACGGTTTGTTATGAGGGTTCGCGCAAGTGCATAGACAAGGATTTAACTCAGTTCGCGAATATGAATTTTACCGTAGCTTCTCCCAAAGAGTGCTGCGGAATTATTAAGGAGGAATAAATTATGTATGCAGGATTTTGGAAAAGATTGGCGGCGTTTATAATAGATAACATAATAGCTTATGTGTTATTGCTCGTCGTGATGGCCTTTACGGGGTATAATGAAAAGATTAGTAATCCCGCTACTATGGGAATTACTTTGTTGTTGTTTTCTTTGTATTCGTTGCTGGTTTATGTGCTATATTGGTCTTTGTTTGAAAGCTCTTCTTTGCAGGCGACGCCCGGTAAAATGGCGCTTGGCATAAAGGTAACGGATATGAATGGGAACAGAATTCCTTTCGGCCGCGCTTTGGGACGCAATTTGGGGAAGATAGTATCAGGCCTTACGCTTAATATCGGGTACGCAATGGCGGGTTTCACGATAAGGAAACAGGCTTTGCACGATAAAATGGCCTCCTGTCTAGTGATAGACAAAAACGCCGATATCCAAAATTTACAACCTTTGCCGCCTGCCAGCGGAACATTGATATTCTTTGCGATATTGGGTGCGCTTTCGCCTTTTATTCTTTATATCGCAGCGATGATTTTTATATTTGTGGCTTTCTTTAAGATGACGGGTATACCAATGTTCCCGCCGAGTTCTGTCCAAACGTCGGAGAGAAGCGCGTATGTTTCCGCGGAGGAAGATTCTCAAAATGATATTGAGCTTGAAGGCGATCTCTTTTCCGATAAAGCGGATTTTAGCGAGCAGGAAATACGCAAGGTTAAAATGATGGGCAATCTGCTTAAGGTAATTGCCAAAATTCAAGAAATGTATGCGGAAAAAAATAACGGCCAATACGCAAAAACCTTTGAAGAGCTGAAAGCGAATATGCCCGGCTTTCCGGAGCAGGACTATGAGGTCGTCAATTACAAATTGGCTTTGGGAAAAGATTATATTACCGCCTCCGCCGAGGAAGCCGACGGCGTTCCGGCCCACACGATAACACATTGCTACGCTAAGGACAAAATTTGTATTTATGCAAATGTGTTTAAGTTTGTCAAAGAAGTGGATATCCCCTATTCTCAGCCGGATATATGCTGTTTATAGTCGGTTAATATTTTAATAAAAAACCCCGCCGCTAAAACGGCGGGGTTTTTTATTGCACGTTCTAATAAAGAGCGAATTTTTGCGCAATTTGGGTTATCCAAGCGGCCGTATTTGCTAAATCTGCGGTTTATTCAGGTGTGTTTAAAAAGTTTGCATTTGCCTGCCTGCGAATTTGGCATTTTATTGTCATAATCGAAGTCGTACGTCGAGGTAAAACCGAAAAATAAAAACAGCTTGACTGTTTTTTTTTTTTTGATAAATTCACTCTATAAATCAGCCTGCAGAATGATAGATGCCTTTTTGTTTGAGCTCAGATTGGTTTAAGCGGAGCCTTTAGCTAGAAGGGAGGGAAAAAAGATGTTAAGAAATAAAACGGCTAGTAAATTGTTTTTAGCTGTATTTTGTTGTTTTGTCTGTTTAAGTACAACGCATGCGGAGAGTTGCGAAAGTGGCAGGCAATATCAGGTTTCGGGAAATTGTGGATATAAAGTCAGAGAATGTTGTGATAATAAAGATTACGGCAAATATTGGTCTCCTTGGGCAGAAGATGGAAAAACTGTTTGTTGTTCAAGCGGGTGTCCAACTTCTGCTGGAACATGTAAAGAAGAAAGTGGTTATGACCCTAATGTATTGGTAGCGGGATCATGGTATTTTCTAAACTGTCGTTGTGAACCTGGTTCAGGCTGGCAGTGCGACAGATGCTTTAAGTGTCAGGCTCCTACGGGCAGTTCGTGCAGTGGGTGTTTAAATATGATACCGGAAAATTCCATACCTAAACTATACAGAGTTAGCCCTAGTCCTTGCAGTATATGTGAGTGGGAATGTAAGTCTGGTTATTCCTTAAGCGAAGATGGCTTAAGTTGTATTGAGGGCTGTAAAGATTCAAGCGGAAAGTATGTCCCCAAACCTTCCGATGATAATACAAGGAGTTGTGGATGCGTGGTTTGCAAGAGAAAAAAATATACTTGTGAACCTGGTTCGGGCTGGAAAACGACTTGGGAGTTTTCAGGTTGTGTTTCAGGCTTATCTGCGAATTGGACTTCAGAAACCTGTGAGGCCCCTAACGGCGGTTATATTTGCCAAGGTTATGAGGCACACGGCGGTTACAATAATCATTCGGACGATTGTCCTTTTACTTATGAAGATCGTATGAATCCTTCAGTGTGCGGTGACAGATTTATATATGTGCTCGATTCTTATAGAGCTCATTGCTATGGGAGATCTTCAGGGCAGAGCAGTGATTGGGCAATTAACGTTACTTGTGTAGTTAAAGGTTTATCTTACTAAATAAGCCTTTAAAAAGAGAACTAACCGCCCCGCCGCTAAAACGGCGGGGTTTTTTGTTGCACGTTCTAATAAAGAGCGAATTTTTGCGCAATTTGGGTTATCCAAGCGGCCGTATTTGCTAAATCTGCGGTTTATTCAAGTGTGTTTAAAAAGTTTGCATTTGCCTGCCTGCGAATTTGGCATTTTATTGTCATAATCGAAGTCGTACGTCGAGGTAAAACCGAAAAATAAAAACAGCTTGACTGGTTTTTTTTTTTTTGATAAATTTTCTCCATATTGCAGGCTTGATACTATATTATCGAATTGAGTTAGGTTAGTTTAGCTGTGGCTTGCTTTAAATCCACTGAAGGAGGTTTTTTGATGTCCAAAATATTTAAGCGGAAAATTTTACTTTCCGTTATTTTTTTATTTGTTGCATTTCCTGTATTTTCACAGATATTAAACCCGTGCGAGGCGGGTGTTAAACAGTATAAACCGAAAGGGGATTGCGAAACCAGCACTCGCACCTGTTGCGACAGCGGCATCTGGAGTCCTTGGGACGGGAAATGCGGTTATTTTTGGAACTGCCGTCAAGTTCCCAAGAGTTATTGTGCGGGTTCTACGGGCGGTATTCCGGCTACTGTTAGCGGTTCCTTGCAGGGTAAGAGCTGCAGCGAGTACGGTAAAGAAGGCTTTGTCAGCGGTACTACAAATGGCGATGGTATGCTTATAGACGGAAGCAATGCCGCTTGCTATCAATGTGCTTGCGGATATATGCCGACAAGTCCTGCTTGCAACTGCTCTGGCACGGGCAGCGGCAGTTGTACGGCCTATATAAACGGCGCGGCTTATGTCGGGAGAAGAAAATGTATAGCTTCTTGTCTTTGGGACGATTGCTATTCAGTGAGCAATCCCGAGGGACAATATTGTGGTTTAACTCCAGGCAAGACATATCAATGCACGCCCGCAGCTTATCCTGAACATGGAGGATACCAAGTTTGCGAAACCGCTTACGACGAGCCTGGTCAGTTGAAAATAAGCGAGTGTAAAGCCTGCGGAGCCAATCAGTGTTTGGCCAAAAGCGGCGGTTTGGGATCTGATGCAAGATACTACTGCGTATCAAAACCGACTAGCGGATCGGATACGAAAGGGAAATATAATTGTACTGCGGCCACTTGTCGCAATGCGGGTATGAGCAGTTCTCCTTGGACTTGCACGGCTAAAACATATACATCGTGTTACAGCGGATATACTTTAAGCTGGGGAAATTGTGTTTCCAACAGCGGCGGTGGTGGTGGCATTAGGCCGATAGAACCCGAACTGCCGGTTTTGAAGTAATAAAAATTGGCGTAAAATAATATATTTTGCAGAGGATAATCCTCTCAAACTAACCGCCCCGCCGCTAAAACGGCGGGGTTTTTGTATGTTGTGAAAACCCCCAGCTAGGCTGGGGGTTCGGTAAAGGTTTTACCGTTGCCCAAAATAGAAAAACTCCTTTTGTTATAATAAATTGCCTGTGCTAGCAGGCAATTTA
>CASEVY010000006.1 GCA_949291515.1 uncultured bacterium
ATTTTATTAATAATAATTATAATAATAAAAATATCAAAAATAAGCCCTATTTTAATTAACATAATAAAAATTATCACAAGTAAAATAAACCTTAAAATACCTGCCTTATAAATCCCCCTTTTTATAAAATATTCATCTTTTTTGATTTGCTTGATTCCAGCGTAAAATTAAATGTTTTTCTTTTTGCTTTTTGTAAGTGTCTTTAAAAAATATAGAATTATTTTTATTCCATAATAAAATAATAACTATCTCTTTTTTTAAAAGGGGAAAGCTCTGTTTTTTATTTGATTTTGGACATTTTATATCTGTCTAAAATATTAGTTAATATTTGGCTTTTAAATAGTTGGAATTAAAATATGTCTATAATATCATTAAATATGATATCTATTTTCTTGTTTTATAATTTTTCCTTATATCAAAACTTTTTATTTCCCCCGCAATCCATTATTTCTAGTCAAATAGAGCTCTAAATCTTCAAAAATACTCTTTCCCTCTGGCTATCTGTTTCTTTGTTTATGGGCCGTTTTAGATAAAATTTTTAAGAAAAAGAAATGTTATCGGAAAAGATTTCTGTTTGATATTTCCCATTCTAAAAAAGTTGAATATTCCCTTATTTTCTCTTTCAACGAAGATAAAGGCTCAAAATTAGCGGCGTGGTCTTGAAAGTTGGGGGCAATTAATTCGGATTTTGCCTATGGATATTGAACGATCATAACTTAAGAGATAGCGACGTTTTTGGGGCCGAGAACTTTGAGGTAAGATAAAACGATTCTCTTTACGGTGTTTTAAGCATAGAGCCTTGACGAATTTTAACACGTCTTTGCCCTTATTTTATAGGCCTGTCGGAGGGGAGTCTTATAAAGGGGTGTTTCCTCCCCCTTTTATTTTGCAGAAAGAAGCTCCGCTTTTTTTATCGTTTTTTTGAATCGTAAAGACGGAAAGGCTTGCAATGTTTGAGGCTTTTTCGTTTTGCCTTTTAGATGTCTTATGAAGAATGTGTATATTTCCCCGAAGGCAAGAGTATTGTTTATAAAATCGATATCGGAGCTGATGGTAATATTGCCAAACGATATGAAATTGGTTTTGATTTTCAGTCGAAAGGTAACGCAAGTTTCGCCAGCTTTTTTCTTGGCGGTTTATTGAAGTTTTTTACGTGTAATTACGTCGGACAACAAAAAATCCCCGCTGCTAAAAGCGGGGATTTCGGATTAAAAACTTTTATATCAAGTCTTTATTGGCCGTAATGTTGAGTTCCACACGGCGGTTTTTTGCTCTGCCCTCGGCGGTATTGTTGCTGGCTACGGGGTTCTGTACGCCATAGCCGACATAGCTTATGGAGCTTGTCTTAAGGCCGTTGTTCAAGATAAAATCATAAACGGCTTTAGCGCGTTTTTCCGAGAGGGTTTTGTTGTAAGCTACCGTACCGGTGGAATCGGTGTAGCCTTCTACTACGATAATATTGGCGGGATACTTCTTGAGAACTTTGTTAAGTTCCATTAATGTGTTGCCCGCTTCGTAGGATAATACCGCGCTGTCGGTGTCGAAAAGTATTTCGTTCTTTAAAGTTACGACTATATTTCCGTCTTCCGTGCGGGTAACGTCGGCTATGGCGGCGAGTTCTTTGGCCTGTTTATCCAAATAATTGCCTATTCCCCCACCTAAAGCCGCGCCGGCTAAAGCGCCGTAAATCGCACCTGTTTCGGCTTTGCCGCCAGTGTTATGGGTGATTACCGCTCCGGCTAAAGCGCCGGCCGCGGCGCCGGCCCCGGCACCGATCGCCGTTCTTTTGCCAGGCGTGGTGCAGGCGCTCAATACTAAAGCGCACAATACAGCTGCAAGTAAACCTTTTTTCATTATCTTGTACCTTCCTTGGTTTAAGTTTTACAGTTGTTATTATACAAATTTTATCTGCTTTTTATCCGTTGAGAAGTATTCTCTCGGCGGATGTATAGGCTTTGGCTGTGCCGCTTTGCGTTATGATATAGTCGCGGTTCCTCTTGCTTCCTTCGTAAACAAGGGAACCTTCTTTTATTTCCGCCGATAATACTCTGTCTAGGCGCTCGTTCTCCTTAAGATAGCCTGAGAGCTTTAGGGATTTGGAAAGCTCAAGAGCGCTCATTTTTGACGCGTTCCTCAGCATTTTGGCGCTGCCAAGTATTATAAGCGCGGCTAAAGCGGTATTTAGGCTTTTGTCCTTACGCCTGATAATAATATGCTCGTCTTCGCAGTAGGCTATTCTGTCCCATACGGAGCTTTCCGGACGGGGAATTGGCGCAATATCCTTTTTGGGAGTTCTCTTTCGGGAATCTTCTCTTTGAAACGGCGTTTTCCCGAAAAATTCCGGATTGTATTTTTCGGCGTTTTCTTCTTTCTTTCTGTAAGTTTGCGGCGGGGGTGCTTTCGGATATCCCCAAATGTCCGTTTTTGGCGTGTAGATTTTTCTTTCTTCTCCGCCAAAAGCGGCTGTTGGATTATCAAATTCCGCCTTGCTTTCCGCCGTGTCGTGAAGGGTGCGGGGCTGCAGCTCAAAAGAGGTTGGAATTATTTTTTGCTCATAATACTTATTTGGCTCAGCTTTGCTTTCGAGGCTAACTTTTGACAATCTTAAAAACTCCTCTTTTTGCTTTTCTATAAAAGAAAGAGAACCTTCAGCTTCAAACTCCTCGCCTGTTTTTAGCTTTAATCTCAGTTTGAAAGTTTTTTCTTCGCTTTCTTGCATAATGCGGCCTCCGATAAGGTTATCCAATGCTCCTATTAACAGCTTTTGACATATAATAGCAATAATTGCGTTTTATGTCAATATATGCTTTTGCTATGGATTTATATGTCAAAAAGTGTTTATAACCTTAATTCTCAGACGATAAATATTGAGAATCTTTGCCGATATTATATGTCAAAAAAGTAAAAAATGTAAAAATGAAGTTTGGAAAAATAAAAAGCTCGTTCTTTTTGATAAGAAGAAATGTATTATATATCTTTAAAAATGAAATCAATTAATTAAAATAAGAGAATAAAAAAGATTTTTAAAACGCATTTTCCCCCTGCTGTTTGGATTTTGAAAGGTCCTATCTTTAGAATATTAAGGAATTATTATAATGCTATAACATAATGTATATTTCCTTTAAAGCAACAGGATATATTTAGTGAAATTGTTATATTGTAGAATTATTATAATTCCATAATATGAAAATATATTTTAAAAATAGGCAATTTCGAGATTTTTAGTTTAAGAGAGGTTTTTTATTTGTTAAATACAAATATATTCCAAAAATCGGATTTCGGCAGCTTTGTTTTGTTATAATAAATATATATGGGCGGAATGTTGCTTCTTTCTTGCTGTGCGCCATGCAGCTGCGGCGTGATAAAAAAACTCTCTCAAGAGGGCAGGGATTTTGCTGTACTTTTCTATAATCCGAATATTGCTCCCGAAGATGAGTACAGGAAGCGTCTTTTCGAGAACAAAAGGGTATGCGAGACTTACAAAGTTCCTTTTTATGACTTGGATTACGAGCCTGAGCTCTGGGCGGAGGCGATAAAAGGCTGTGAAAGTGCGCCCGAACGCGGCGAGCGCTGTTTTAGATGTTTTTTGATGAGGCTTCGCCGAGCGGCGGCTTTTGCCAAGCGTAACGGCTTTGACAGTTTCTCCTCCGTTTTAGGTGTTTCCCGTCATAAAGATATGGACCAGGTAAATAAAGCCGGCCTTATGGCGGGAGAACTTGAAGGTCTGCCTTACGATACTTTTAATTGGCGCAAGGGCGGTCTTGAGGAATTACGCCGCTCCGTAAATAAAGAACTGACATTGTATAATCAGACTTATTGCGGCTGTCCTTATTCCAAAAGGTAAAAGATGTTCTTCGGCTAATCTTTACGTCATAAAAATCGATATGTTTTTAAGGTTTTTGTCCTAAATAAAACTCCCCTCGGCGGGTGCAATTTTTTCATATTGCCGCATTGCGGGGATTTTTTTATGGGTAAATTAATTTGATTACAATTTGTCAATGGCTATGCGGTGTAGCAAGCAATATGCTATAAGCGGCGTGTTTATATCGATTGAGATGTCTACTGACATTGAGGTCTTTTCGTCGAAGTTTTACATAAAGCGGCGGGATTGAAAGCAGTCGTTGTTTTATCTTTGGAGTATTTAAGTCTGAGTTAATCGTTTTGGCGCGTATTTTTTAATAAAGCAGGCTGCCGTATTGTCGAAGTTAGTTCGGATATAGAGAGTAATAAATGGATAAGCAAAAAACTCTTTATTCAGAGAATAGGTTTCTGAAAAAAGAGTTTTTTAAATATTTGCAAATAGCGTTTGCCATAGGAGTGCTTTACTCTGCCGGATCGTCGAAGCCGACTAGCCAAGTAGCTATAAACCCCGCCGCGGCGGCGGTCAGTAATCCTATAAAATAGAATATTGTGCTGTGTAAATTGCTCATAGCCAATAAAAGCACTACGCCCGATACTCCGAAGGGTATAGCCGCCGTAGCGTGCAGCGCCGATATTACCGCCCCGCCGAAAGCCGCGCCTATACAGGCGGTTATAAACGGTTTAAATAGAGGCAGTGTAACGCCGTATATCAGCGGTTCGCCTATCCCGAGTATTCCGACTGGCAAAGCGTTTTTTATTATTTGTTTTAGGCGTGTGTTTTTTGTTTTTGCCAGCACCGCGATGCTCGCGCCCACTTGCCCCGCACCCGCCATACACAGTATCGGGAACAGCGGATTATTGCCCAGAGTATCAATCAGATGCTGATATAACGGTATAAGGCTTTGATGTATCCCCAGCATTACCACCGGCAGAAAGCTGCCCGCCAAAATAAAGCCCGTAAATACTCCGCCGCGTTCAATAGCTTTTTGCGTAAACAGCGCCAGCTTATCGGAAAGACAACCCGCCGCGGGCTGTATTGCTATAAGCGACAAAAAGCCTATAACAAGGACGGTGATTGTCGGCGTGAGGAACATATCCGTACTGCCTTTAAAATGTTTTTTGAGGAATTTTTCAAACATACTGCCAAAGTAGCATACCGCCAATACGGCTATTATCCCCCCTTTCCCGGCCGATAGCTGTATGCCGAATAAACTTACCTCGCTCAAAGACGGAATATTTAATATCCCGGCGAATACCACTCCCAATGCGGGCGTGCCGCCGAATTCTTTGTTGGCGTTATATCCCACTATCGCGCTTAAATAAAAGAATATACCGTTGCCGAATACGGAAAGCAAAGCGCTTACGTTGGAATAATCCGCCGGCAATAGCTTTGATAAAATATTGTTTACGCCCAGTATCAGGCCGCAGGCGATATAGGCGGGTATCAGCGGCAAAAAGATATTGCCTATCTTGGAGCATATTCTGCTTAAAACGCCGGCATACTTCCTTTTTATTTCGGCTTTGACCTCTTTGCTTTTGCCTATTTGTACGGCGTCAGAATGCGGTGCGGACTTGCTTTCGAGGGCGGGTTCATTTGGGTTTGGCGGTTCCTCTAAACTCAGGGGTGCGATTTGATGTCTGGCGTGGATATAGTCGGATAATTCTCCGCAAATGCCGGGGCCCAGAATAAGCTGATGTTGGCGCCCGTTCTTGATATAGCCCAATACGCCTTTTATTTGTTTAAAAGAGGACTGGTCTATTAGCTCTTCGTTTTTAAGCGTAAAGCGAAGCCTTGTCATACAGCTGCCCAAAGAACTTATATTGTCCGCCCCGCCTAATGCTTCAATTATTTTTGAGTAAAGCGTTTGTATTTTGTCTTGCATATTTATATCCGTTGAGATTATTTCCCGCGGGCCGTATGATTGAAATTTTATTTTTGTTTTGGGCAAAGCCCAGCACTTCTTATCAAATAAGCCCGCATCTTTTACGGGAAGCGGGCTCATTTCTAGGGAAATAAAAGTCTTATTTTATTTTATCGGCCTGAAGTTTTGCCAAAGACGCGCTGTAGCTTGAAGGGTACTGCTCCGCAATTTCAAGATACAAAGTCTTGGCCTCTTCCGGCTTGCCTGATAATTCCGTCGCCAAAGCCTTATGCGTTTTTACCTGCGCCAAAATAAAGTGATTGGGATATTTCGCCTCAAAAGCGTTTGCCTGCTCTATGGCTTTATCGTACATATTTTGCGCGATATAGGCCGCTATCAAAGAACTTTCCGCCAAAGCCTGCAATTCCTTATTGCCGTTCTTTAAAGCCTGTTTGAAATACAATTCCGCTTTTTCGTAATTTTGGGTTTGATAATAAGCGTTGCCAAGCGTTAACGCGGCATAGGCGCCGGCGGGTTTCTCCTCGTTGGCGGCGGCGTAAATTTCCAGTTTGGAAAGATCGGCTTTTTCCTCTTCGGTCTGCAAAGCCAAAGGAAGTTCCGCCAAGAACAAATCGCCCCATTGTTTCTGATAGGCTTTGTTTTTAAGATGGGCAGTAAGCGCGCCGGCTGCTATTGCCAATATTATTATGCCTGCGGTTATCAAAATTTGCTTTTTGTACAGTTTTATTTTTTGTTCCAATACGTCCAATATTCCCTTTTCGTTTATCTTTTGCTGATTGTTGTTGTTTTTCATAATCGTTTTACACCCGTTACCTTTAAATTTTTATAACAAATCTTTTTCCTGCAAATGTATGCATTCTATTCCGTTTTTGCCAAGAAGGTTTACCCCCTCCAAAGAGCGGTCGTAAAGCTCAGAGAAGTAGACCTTCTTTATACCTGATGCTATTATTACTTTGGCGCAGTGCACGCACGGCGAAAAAGTGATATACAAATCGGAATTGTCGGTCGCGATTCCGCTTTTTGCGGCGAACAAAAGCGCGTTTTGCTCGGCGTGAAGCTCATTGTCGTTTGAGAACGCGCCGTGTATCTGATAGAAATCCTGGCTTTTGAAAAAATCTTCCAAAGTTTTGTATTTGTCCGCAAATTCCCGTTCGTATATTTTTCTGAAATGGTCTTCGCAGTGTTCCCTGCCCGAAGGCACGCCGTTAAAGCCTATGCTTATCACACGGTTGTTTTTGACCAAAACCGCCCCCACTTTAAGACGGGCGCAAGTAGATTGCTGCGCGACTAGTTTGGCCATACTTATAAAAAGTTTGTTCTTATTCTTCATTTTTGACCTCTTTCTTTTTCTTGAACTGTGCGTTATATAAGGCTTTATAGGCCCCGTTGCCTTCTTTCATCAGTTGCTCGTGCGTGCCGCTTTCCACTATTCTGCCTTCATTTATTACTATGATTTTGTCGGCGTTCTGTATCGTGCTTAAGCGATGGGCTATCACAAATACCGTACGGTCTTTCATAAGATTGTCTATCGCCTTTTGGACTATCGCTTCGGATTTATTGTCCAATGCGCTGGTAGCCTCGTCCAATATCACTACCGGGGCCTGCTTTAAAAATGCTCTGGCTATGGCTATACGCTGTTTCTGCCCGCCGGAAAGCATTACACCGCGTTCCCCGACATAAGTATCCAGACCGTCTTTAAGCGAATCTATAAAATCTTCCAGATGCGCGCTCTTAACCGCTTGTTTTATATCCGCTTCGTTTGCGTGTGGATTGCCTATCATTATATTTTCCCTTATGGTGCCGCTAAAGAGGAAATTATCCTGGAACACCACCGCGATTTGTTTTCTTAATGAATATAAATCTATATCTTTTACGTCTATGCCGTCTATCTTTATGCTGCCCCTCGTCGTATCGTAAAAGCGTGGGATAAGATTGACGAAAGTTGTTTTTCCGCCGCCGCTGTTGCCCACCAAAGCGATAGTTTGCCCGACCGGTACTTTTAGGGAAATATCCTTAAGTACTGGCAGACCCGGTTTGTATTCGAAAACCACATCGTCAAATTCTATGTCTTTTCTGATAGAGTCTATCTTTACGGCGTTTTTGGCGCTTTTTATAGAGGTTTTATAGTTCAGCATTTCGAATACGCGCTCTATGGCGAGGAACGCTTTTTGTATGTCTATATAATTGTTTCCTATCGATTTAAGCGGCGTATAGAGCATTAGCAGCGCCGCTATGAAAGAGGCGAAGTTTCCGCTCGTTATCGTTCCCTTTATTATCAAGTTGTTGCCGTACCATATTACGCCCGCCACTCCGAACGATATTACCACGTGCATTACCGGCGAAAGCCAATTGGTGTGTTTTACCATTTTCATCGAAAGATAAAAGAGTTCGTCCAAAATGCCGTATTGCTTCTTTAACTGATAGTCCTGCAGATTGTAAGATGTTATCGTCTTATATCCGGTGCAGGTTTCGTTGTATGAAGTGATAACGTCAGAGCCGGAAGTTACTATCTTAGGCGTAATCTTTTTTATCTTTTTCCTGACGTATTGCATCGGCAGCGCGGCTATGCCCAAAACCACTATCGCTATTATCGTCAGTTGCCAAGAGTTGTATACAAGCACGAATACCAATCCTATGGAAGAAAATAATCTCGTCAAGAATTGCTTTACGTTGTTGATTAAGGCGTTGCTGGCCGTATCGGCGTCGCTGTAGAAACGATATACTACGTCGCCGGAATTGTGATTGTCGAAGAAACAAGGGTCAAATGTAAGCAGTTTTTGATATAGTTTTTTCTTCAAGTCGGTGGTAATTTTCGTGCCAACCCAGCTGTTAAGATAGGTTGAGGAGAAGTTTAATACCCCCTGTATTATGGCGAAAAGCACTATCAGCAGCGGGATATAGCCTGCCCAGTCCGCATTTTTCGCCACCACTACATTGTCTACGTAATATTTAAGGAACATCGCCACGGCGCCGTCCAAAGCGCCGGCGGGTATGGTCAGAGCTATTCCCAAAAGCGTTCTAAACCAATAGGGCTTTATCAGCGGGCCCATTCTTTTTACGAAGTCTTTTAGGGTTGTCGGATTAAGTTCCCTGTTAAAATTATTGTCCATGGTTATTTATAACTTTCTATGATGTCGTAAGTATCCATAAATCCCATCTGTACGGCGACGGTGGCCGCGTCAAGTTTTTGACGGTTTTTAAGCCTGGGGCTCGCACCGTTGTCCAATAAGAACTTTACCATTTTTTGGTCGTCGTTTTCCGCGGCTATGAACAGTACGCTGTCGCCTTTATTGTTTCTGGCGTTAATGTCGGCGCCCTTAGCTATGAGATTTTTTATCAGTTGTTCATTATTTGCTCTTACCGCATAAAACAAAGCCGTTTCGCCTTTTAAATCCACCGCGTTGACGTTGGCGCCGTTTTCTATAAGGAAAAGCGACATATCGTTCATATTGCCGGAATTGGTGCCGGACTGTTCTATAAGGCTCATTAAAACGGTCTGTCCTTTGGTATTAAGCTGGTCGATATTTGCGCCAGCCAAAAGTATCATTGTTACTATTTCTTTGTTTCCGCTTAAAGCCGCGGCGGTCAGTACCGGGTTGCCCTGTGCATCGGTCTGATTGGGGTCGGCTTTGGCCGTATCAATAAGAAGGGTAATCATATCTCTGTCGCGTTCTTTGATGGCTTTTTCCAAAGGCGGAAGAGAATCCGTTATGTCTATGCCGTTTTTTGCGGCGTATTCAATAAGAAGTTTTGTCGTTTCCGAATCGTTTGATTCTATCGTTTGCGCCAAGTAGTTTGTTGTGGAAGAAAAGAGTATTGAAGCGTCCGCCCCGTTCTGCAAAAGCAGCGGTACGGCTTTTTTGTTTCCGTTTTCTAAAGCTGCTTCCAAAGGCAATTTGCCGCCAATGCTCGGTTTGTTGAAGTTGACTTCTCTTTCCGCCAGGAACTGCAAGATCGGCAAACCGTTAGTCCTGTCTGAAGCCGCCAAATAGGCCAAAGTTAAGTCATTAGTAGTTCTTTTTATGTTGTTGTAGAGGAATTTACCTTTCGGCAGACTTTCGCGGAAAGCCAGCAGGTTTTCCATATCCTGCAGACTTAAATATGCTTCCGGGTTAATATGATTTTCGTCTACTTGCTTCTTTATAAATCCCAAATCGTTTTTGACTGCCGCGTTGATCAGATCCGCCTGAAGTTTGGTATCGGGCAGTTTGTATTGCGGTTTTACGCATTTGCATTCTGGATAATCCGTTCTGATTTCCCAAGATTTGCAAGTATTGGTGCAGACTTTGGGCGCCTCTTCTTGTTTTGGAGCTTCTTTCTTGCCGCAAGCGCTTGAAATTAAAGCAAGAGCGCATAATAAAGAAAATATATATAAATTTTTCATTTCATTTCCCCTTTAATGGAATATATTATATATACCATTTTAGCAAAAAAAACCCGAACTGTGACGGTTTGACTAAATTTTTTAAATTAGCTATGATAAAAATAAGCGGAGAGCCTTAAAAACTGCCGAAAAATCACGGCTTTTTACGGGGGCATATGAAAAAACTTTCTCCGCATTTCTCTTTTGAGGAGCTTTCCTCCACTTCAGTGTCATTTCTTAAGGAGCAAAATGCTTTTTTCGCTTCTTTTTACTTGCAAGAACTTACGGCGCTGTCCTATTATTTGCTTGAACCTGTCCGCGCATTGCTCGATTCCCCGCTGAGGATAACCAGCGCATACAGATGCCCCGCCCTTAACGATTATGTTAAAGGGGCGGTTAATTCTCAGCATTTGGGCGGCGAGGCGGCCGACTTTATTCCGTTAAACTGTTCTTTGAAAGAAGCATTCGAAAAAATTAGGCTTTCTCGCTTTATTCACTTCGGGCAGCTGATAATGGAACCAGGTTGGATACACGTATCTTTAGGCGTTCCGTTCAGAACGTTAAGAAAATGCGGGGAGGTTATGGTAAAATGAAAAACTTCCTAATAATTCTCCTGAGCGTTTGCTGCGGCGTACTGCTTTGTGTCTTATATGTTAATCGCAAAGAAATTGAAGCCGTCAAATTCCAAAGCGATTATTTGGAAATAGGCTTAAAAAGAACTATGGAGTTAAAAGAACGGACTCTTATCCATAAAGTTCGTCTGTCTAAAAGCGCGGACTGTTTGGAAGGAAATTCATCTTCGCAATCTACAAGAACGGAAAAGTATTATATTCCCCCCGAAGGTTCTTTTTCTTACGTCGAGAAGGAAGGCGGAGAATACAAACTTGAAGTCAAAGATTATGGTTTTACCTTTAAATTGTATTTTGGCGTTGGGGCCAATATCGAAGGGGAGATTACTCCTCTTATGGCTGCGCGCTTGTTTTATTACGGGCGTTGGGGAGTAGGGTGCGGCTATTCTTTAAACGACGGTGCGGCGGTGCTGTTTGAAAGGCGTACGGACGATTTTTTGCCTTTTGATAATACCATATTGTTTTTAGGGGCCGGCAAAAACACGGCCGTTTTTGGCGCGGCCGTGTTTTTATAGGAATAAAATATATTTTAACTTAACAAAATCCTTATGCAAGAAGTGCAGTCATAGCTTTTGGCATAATCCAAAGCGGTGCGTTGATTGTTGTCCGTCAATTCTTCGTTGGCGCCGGAGTCTATAAGGAAGCTCATTATATTTCCCTTATGCTCTTGTGCAGTTATCATCAAAGGCGTCATACCTTCTTTTTGTGTTCCTTGGTTGATGTCGGCGCCATATTCAAGGAGCACCTGTATCATTGCGTTTGCCGGGTATGGGGCGGAGGCGGTATAATTTTCCCCCGTTACCGCGCGATGTATTGGGGCATAGCCTTTGTCGTCGTAGATATCCATAGAGGCGCCTTGCTCTATCAGCATTCTGAGCATATCTTCGCTTCCGTTTGATATCGCCATAAAAATAGGCGTGAATGATGTATTTTTTTCAGGTGAGTTTAACGGCGCGCCTCTGTTTATCAAAGCCATCGCTTTGGGGATATCGTCGAAGTATACGGCGTCCATAAGTTCGCTGAAAAGCTCGTCTTTAGTCATTTTTTTATTGCGATACTCGTTTTCAAACGCGATGACCTGTTTCTTTTGCCTTTCTTTCAGGAAGTACTTCCTTTTGTCTTCTTTTGCCGTCTGACTGACGGTGTTTTGTTCCGTACTGCCGCCCGTAATATCCAGATAGTTATGCTGCGCGCTGCCGTCTATAAAGACTTCGTCTATGGTTTCCTCATTGTCTATAGAAGGCTGATAAGTGAAATTGGCGTCCTTATCCTCTTCTTCTGGCTGGTTTTCCGGCTGGTTTTGCGGCTGCGGCGCCGGTGCTGTCGTTGTGGAATATACCGTCATACCTACAAGTTCTTCCACCTCGGAAGATTGCTGCTTTCCGCTTTTTGTCAGAGTGTTTACGAAACCCCATATTACTCCAACTGCACAAAGGGCTATTATAACTTTAAGTATCGTACGCATTGAAATTGTCCCCTCAAGTATTTATAATCTATTATTTTAAGAATAAAAGAGCTTTAAAATCAATACCCGTGCGCTTTCAAATTGAAAGGCTGGCGCCCTTTTAGATAAAATATATATATAAGGTAGCAAAACAAAGGGAGTTAAAATGCACAGAAACAACAATTTATGCAAAATCGTGGCGACGATAGGGCGCATAGACGGACGCGAAGACCTTATCGAAAAACTGTATTTGGCGGGCGCCACCGTATTCAGAATGAATCTCAGCCACGCCTCTGTGGCGGAAAATGCCAAAAAGATAGAAATAATCCGCGGCATAGAAAAGAAATACGATTGCGCCTTGGGCGTAATTTTCGATTTGCAGGGGCCGAAACTCAGAGTAGGCGTTTTTGAGAACGAATCCGTAGTTTTAAAAGACGGGCAGGAATTTATCTTGGATACGGACCCGAAACCCGGCGACGAGAGGCGCGTCAATCTGCCGCATAAAGAAATTTTTGAGGTTATAAAGCCTGGCCATATCCTTCTTTTTAACGACGGACTTATAAGGGTTGAAGTAGTATCCGTAACGCCGGAAGAAATAAAGACGAAGGTTATAAACGGCGGAGTGTTGTCGGACCATAAAGGAGTAAACGTTCCCGACGTATCACTGCCGATATCTGCGTTGACGGAAAAGGATATGGAACAAATAAAGCAGGCCGCTGATTTGGATGTCGATTGGTTTGCGCTTTCTTTCGTTCAGAAGCCTGAGGACGTGGTTTTTGCGCGTCAGCTGATAAAGTCTAAAGCGGGGATAATATCTAAGATAGAGAAGCCTTCTGCTATAGAACATTTGGATAAGATTATAGAGTATTCCGACGTAATTATGGTAGCCCGCGGCGATTTGGGGGTGGAGCTCAGTCCGGAGAAAGTACCCGTAATGCAAAGGCGCATAATCACTAAGTGCCGCGAGGCCGGCAAGCCGGTTATAGTGGCGACGCAAATGTTGGAGTCGATGATAACCAACGTTAATCCTACGCGGGCGGAAGCCTCTGACGTGGCTACCGCCGTCTACGAAGGCGCCGACGCCGTAATGCTTTCGGCCGAGACGGCCAGCGGGCAACACCCCGTCGAAGCGGTAAGCACTATGTGCCGCATAATCAAGACGGTGGAAGCCGAGCCGATGTTCAAGGACAATATGAAGGCCAATACGGCCAGCCTTGGCGACGACAGTTCTTCCGCCGCGGCGATAACTACGGCTGCAGGGGTAGTTGCCAACTTGATAGCTTTAAGCGATTTTATAATCAACTTTACCGATTCCGGTACAACTACGCTTAGAACTGCGCGCCAGCGTCCGTGTCTGCCGATATTATCGCTTACTCCGCATATCGAAGTCGCCAGGAAGATGTCGGTAGTATGCGCAGTTACCGCCATGGTGGTAAACGACTTGACCCGCTTTGAAGACATAGAACGCGAAGCCAGAGCCGCGGCCAAGAAATTGGAGTTCGGAGAAAAAGGCGCACAAGTGGTGGTAACCGCAGGCATACCTTTCGGATCCTCCGGCGATACAAATTTATTGTATGTGATAACTTTGTAGGGAATGACGAACGTAACAGAAAAACGCTCCATATGATATGGGGCGTTTTTTTATTTGTCGAAGCGCTTGAAGAAATAGGTCTTAGGACCTATTGAACGTTGGGTCTTTAAACTCTTGAGAAAAGAAAGACACTCTGTTAAAATATAGATAGAAGAAGTGTAATTTTAACGGTAAATATTTATATTGTTGGCGAAAACGGTGAAAATTATGAATAAAAAAATTATGTCGGCAAGTATGAAGATGTTATCTTTAACTTTAAGCGCCGTGCTTATATTTGAGAGCAGCGCTCCTCTTTACGCTCAGTCTAAAATAAGATATGAGGGTGATAAGCGTACGATATATTTCAAGAGCGATAAACTTTTGGATAGGAAACTTGAAATGGTCGCTCCTGCGGATAATACGAGAGTCGCGCAACGCCCGTTCTTCAGGCCGGCGCAGATGGACAATCCTGCTTGGAAAAAAGCGGAAGGAATAAAGTTTGAGCTTCTTTTCGGGTCGCAGATGGGATCCTCCAAGGGCAAGACTTCCGAAAGCGTTTCTTCCGAACCGTTAAATTATAAACAGTTTTACGCCGAATACGCCAAAGACGTAAATTCTCAGGCCGATAAATATAAGAAAGACAATGAAAACTTTAAGAAGCAGGCCTTGCTGGAAATGAATTTACAGGCGGAGAAATACGCCTTAAGCGGAGAATATTCCGAAGCCGACATCGCCGCTTGGAAAGAACAGGAAAAGAAAAATATAGATCAATGGCTGAAGAATGCGCAGGCGGAGATGGAAAAAGTCCGCCATGCGGAGTTGTCTAAAGCCGAAAGCAGATTTAAGGAATATCAGGCCGCAATAGAAAGCGAAACGGACGCTTATAATAAGGAAATATTTTATACCGTACAAGGCAAAATACGGGAATTGTTTGCCTTATATAAAAGCAATCCCGGCGCCGACGCCGGCATAGCGCCCATTTTGCTGGAAACCGTTCCTCTTTTTATCCCGATGACTTATAACGGCGAGAAGCTGCTTAACCAAGAACAGGAAAACGTAATATTCGATTTGGCCTTAAAGCAGCTTGACAGGCCCATAACTTTACAAACCAAAAATGTAAATCAATATATATCCGCCATAACGGTAGTGGCAAATTTGGGCAAAGTTGGGGACGGCGGTTCTACCGCCATTAAGAGAATGGTATTTTCCAGCGTGGAGGCTCCGCAGTTCCATGCCTATTTGCTCCTTACGGCGGTATCGGCGCTGCTGGCCTTAAAAGATTACGGCACTATAAGGGATATTTTAAACTATTTCAACCAAAAAGAATCCGTATTTGAGACGGTGGACTTCCTCAGCGTGGCGAACTGGGTGGATTATTTCCAAACGATAAACGGCAAATATTTGGGGAATATGTCGTCTTTGGCGCAGTATCAGTTGGAAGACGGCACGATTGCCAACGCCTATACCGATATCGCTTTAATGTTGGCGGAGGAAGGCAGTCCCCAGGCTTTGGAATTGCTTAAGAATTTCGGCGTAGACAAATGCGTAATGACGCTTGATTTCGCGTTTAACCTTAAAGATCATTTCTCCCCCCGCTGCGGCGGCATAAAACCTTTCGTCGCAGGGGCGTTAATGAGCGGCAAAGCCGGCGCGGAAAAATATTCCGGTCCGTTTTTGAGCAAGCGCGTCGGTCAGCAGGAATTTACTTCCGACGGGCGCGTAAGAACGATAACGTCTGACGAAGTGAATAGGATATCCTCTGCGATAAACACCAATATGAGCAGATTTCAGGCCGGACTGAAAGAAAGCGGAATAAGCGCCAACGCTTATTTGGCTTTGAATTTGATAAACGAATCGCTCGGCGATATAGGAGTTGGACAGGAATCTTTTATAGATACGGCAATGCTCAAGCAGTATAAGAGCGAAATATCCAACACAATGCTTGGCAAAGGCGCGATAGTAGACGACGCCAGAAGATCAAGCAAGGAAAGCGGCCAAACGATATATAAATACGCCAAAATTACCGGCAATGTTTTGGATATAGGCATATTGGTATGGTGTGCGTGGGACTTGGCGAAGCTGGCCAGAGGCATATATTCTTTAGGGCGCGGCGCTTATTCCGCTTTTAGGTTGTCAAGGATAGGAACTCCCGCTCAGAGAATGGCCTATATCACCAATCACTTGCCGCACTTGCGCAAATATTCGTCCGTAGGCAAAGCGATGACGAGGTTCTCCGCCCGGGTCAAGAACGGGATAGAACCTGTCGTGATGGCGCAGAGATCTTTGTATACGTCGGCGCCTCTTCCCAAGATTATGGGAGTCGGCTCCGAAGGCACCACCGTCGCAAAGACTTTGGCTACGGCTTCTTTCGACGCGGCCAAAGGCGGATACGTTATCAATGCGGCTGAAGCGTATAAATCTTCCGCCGGGCAGCCCGGCAGAGTGTTGGATATTGTCAACACGAGAAAGGCTTTGGACGCAGGTACGGCTTCCGCGCAAGAGGCTTTTGCAAACAGGGGCTTCTTCGAAAAATACAGAGGTTATAGAGGTTATCTTTCCGATGCTACGAAGGAGGCTTTCAATGCCGGTAAATTTGACAGCTATTCTTTATCGGCCGGGATCGATTTCTCCAACGATATTTCTTTGGCCAGAAACGTAAAGTGGAGAGCGCCGGTAACTTCCACTAACGTAAACTATTTGGCCAGACCTTTGGGCACTTCCGCCTTGCCGGGAACTTTGGAGCTGCATCACAGGAGCGCGGTCGGTTTGGACGCGGAACCTTTGCCGGTAAATATAACTATCGAGAAGAAAATCCCAACCATTAAATCCAACGAGGTTACCAATGTCCTTTTAACCGGCGAAGACGACGTAATGCTTTCCATAACCAAGCAGCAGAAACTGCCTTTCTATTACAGGTGGATGTCGAAAGCGGCGGATTCCAAATTAATGCCGCAGAGCTGGTCCAACGGAATAGAGAGATGGGTAAGCAATTGGCGTGCGGAAAAGGAATTTAAACTTGTTGACCCCGATTTCTTTAAGATAGGCATAGATAATGAAAGTTTTGCGAATTTGGCAAAAATGTCCTATGCCGGCTCCACTCCTTTGAACCTCAAGTTTATGGGCGAGCGTACGGGCTTTGCCGGAAAACTCGGCGGTTGGTTTACCAACTCTTTCGCCGGGAAGAAGAGCTTATTCCCGGGTACCGGAACGGTGTTCGTAAAAGAAGGCGAACTGCTGAGGCCGACTTCGATAAAACTTTCCACGCAAAAACCTTTCGACGGAATACAGCTTATAGTAAACGAGAACAATACCCTTTCCCTGCTTGGCAGAAGCGGCAGCGGCGCAATGAGGGGTTTGGACGTTCCGTTCTCATTGTCTTTGCCTAAAGGCGAGTTGGATAATTTCCTCAAATATGCGGTTAACGGCAATTTCAATAATCCGTTTAATCTCTCGCTTACCGGCGCGAGGAATAAACTCAATACTTTGTTTGCGGTACAGTTCTTGTCTTTAAGCGCGGCGTCGACCAGCTTGGTGGGTCCGTTAAGACAAAACTATCCCGACATATCCAATACCGAAGTTGCGTTAATATCGATAGTATTGCCTTATGCGTCGAGCTTCCTCTCTCCGTTCTGGGCTCCGTTTGTTAAGAGATACGGCTCCGCGAATATGGTTAAGGCGAGTTTGGGGTTGGCGGGTCTTTCTCTTACGTTGCCTATGTTCTCCGGTTTCCACGGATTTGGCGACGTAAATTATATGAACCCGAATAAACCCTCCATCGCTCCGCTTCTTATCAGCGGTACTTTGATAGGTTTGTCTTCTTCGATAACCAGAGCGTCGTTTAACCCTCTTATGGATAAAATGGGCGGCGGCGCGGGCCTGCTGAAAGGTATGGCTTTCAAGAATTTAAGCTCCTTTGCGATGTTGGCGCCTTCCTTGGGTGCGGCTTTGTGGGATGCGGCCGATCCCAGGTATTATACGGACGCAAACGGCAATTTCCTTTTGAATGACAAAGGCGAAAAGATATTGCATTCCCATACCGACTTCTCGCTCTACAATCCGTTGTTGCTGGCTATTACCGGCGGCGTATTCCTGGCGTTCCAATCGGCTCGTATGCCGGCCCAGATAGGCAGGGTCAAAGGTTATACGATGTCGCAGTTTGCCAGGGGCGTAAACGGTACAAATATGTTTGCCAGAGGATTTAACAGCGTTTACAGACCCGTTGCGGGCACACTGGCCGAAACCTGGAATGCGACTAAAGTTCTGGGCAAAAAAGGCGTTTGGCCGATAGCTTTGGCCTCGACAGCGGCTTTGGGCGTGGAGTCTTCGCTGCTTTACAACTACAGCCAAACAGAGTCCAACAGATATACGGGCAACTATATTTCCAATGAAGCGGTTAAACCCGTAATAGCCACTTTGGCTTTGACGATACCGCCATTCTTGGTGAGGCTCGAATCCAAGCCTATACTTAGACTCTTTGGCGGAGCGGATAACCCCGCTACCTACAAACGGCTTATAGGTGCGTCCTTGGGTGCGGCGGCGGCCGGTACGGCGTTATTGGCTACTGAGGATAATATGGCGACATTTATACCCGGTATGGCTTTGGTGGGTATGGGTTTTGCCAATACGACTAACGGCCTTTTGAAGATAGGCGAATATAATCTTAAGGCCGCTAAGGCTACTTCCAGTATGCTTACCGGCTATAAGGTAGCCTATCCAGGCGTGCATATAGGTATGGCGATATTCCCCAAAATGTTCAGCAGTGCGGCCGATGAAGATTTGAAGAACAATCCCGATATGGAAAAATATGAGGCCCTGCAGAATAATATATGGATACCCGCTTTGACTTTGGGCGGCTCGGCTTTCTTCTACGGGCTTGGATCGGGTTTCTTCAAGTTTAACTCTTTACCTAAGCCTTCGCTTAAGATACCTACGGGATTGCCTGCTCTTACAAGGTTCACTATAGGCACTCCTTCGGCTATGATGCAAGATTGGAGAGACAACGGTCTGTTCCTCAATAAAAATTTGGGAACCGTTGAAGGGACAACCCCCTCCTCCGAGTTAAAAGATACATTGAATGACGAGGCCGAAGAGTCTGCGGAAACGCCCGCGGCCGAAGAATAAAATTGTAAGCTGCATACCAAGAAGTTTTAAAAATTCCCCGGCTAATACCGGGGAATTTTTTGTGAGGCTATCATATCGCTTGGGCCCGCTTTTGGAAGATATTGCTAATATGGAAAATATATTTTGACAATGATTGTATCATTTCAAAATATATTTTCTTTTTTCCGCAAAGCCGCAAAATGGCATATTTGCAAAAAACGGTTTGTGAAAGTATAGAGGGCGCCGATAGTATATTATCGCCTCGGTTGGGCCTTAAGTCCTAATTGTCAATGGGTCCAAATTCTCTTGTGTCAAGTCTTGCTTGCTGATATAATGATAGTAAGGAGTAGAAGGTTTTATTGTTTTTTAAAACGGTGATAATTATTATGAATAAACATATATATGTTATTAGCAAAAAATCAATATCGATGATATTATCCGGGGTGTTGCTTTTCCAATGCAGCGTTCCGGCGATGGCATTAGAATATAATGCTTTAGCGCAGAGCTCAGAGGCTCTTGAACTTGACGCTAAAATAGACGGCGCTTATATTAAAGAGAATACTTCCGCCGGCCAATATGACGCCGTAATTAAGCAAGAAGTCGCCAAGCAGAAAGAGATAATAAAACCTTTGGCCAACAAATTGGCCGCATATAGAAAAGCCGGTGATGTAAAATATAAGAATAATCAATTGAAGTCAGCGACATATGCAGGCCTTGCCGGAGTAAACACCATTGGCAAATTGAACTATGAATTGAAAAGATTTTTAGCCGGGTTTTATGCTCAGCGTTCCATAATGCCGTTTAAGGAATTTAAAAAACAATACGACAAATATATATCGCAAGAGGCCGAAAAATACGCTAAAGAAAACAACTACACCTCTCCCGCTCCTTTTAAGACCCGCGGCGGTGCGATAGTGGCTGAAATTGAAAGACTCTATCCCGCCAAAACGATGTATAACGATTATGTAAAAATAGCGAAGAAAGAACTGAACTGGTATAAAGCGAACAAGAGCAAACTGGACGAAGCCGCATACCAAGTGCTTAGAGAATACGTAAAGGCTTTTGGCGTAAATATGGACTATGAAGCCGCTCGTATATTGTTAAATTTGAAGATAAACAATAAAGATGTCGTCACCGTTGCCGAAAAACAAGAACTTTACATATATGTAACAAACAGAATAAAAGAATTGGACATCAAATCCGTATTTGACATAACGGTTTTAAACAGCAATAAGAAGGCAAAAGCGAAGGTTGCCGGCAAGATGCTCCAAGATACGATAGAGTTGATAATGTTGGGAGCGTATGTTGCGCCCTATAACGATACGGCTTATGCCGACGCGGTAGTATCTTTGATAAACAAGAGCAACGATACGGCGGCGTTTCCGCATCTTCTCAATGCCGGTTTTTCGGCTTTATTGGCAACGAAACGCTATGACAAATTAAATACGCTTTTGGCGCAATATACTGATATGGAAGCCAAGGGCGCCTCTTTCGTAGACGCGCTTTCCTTCCAGTTTATAGTTGATTCCATAAATGAAGTTCAAGGCAGATATTTACGCGGACGCGCTTCCAAAGCCGCGCAATATAGCACTCAATACGGATACGGCAACGCTTTTGAAGATATCGCAAAACTTTTGGCTGATGAAGGCTCTCCAAAGAGTTTGGCTTTGTTAAAGAAATACGGGGCGGAGAACAATGGCGCGATAACGCCGTTTTTGGCTGGCGCCGTATTAAGCGGCAAATCGGGAGCCGCGCCTACCCTTGCGGCCCAGAAGGCTGGGTTGTCGCCGGACGCGTTTTTGGCATTGAAGCTAGCCAATGCCAGTATGGCAGATTTGACGGCTACGCAAGAAAGCGATTTGGATAAGGCATTATTGCTAAAATATCCTGAGATAAAGTCCCATTTGGGCGAAGGCGCCATAATAAATGAAGCCCGTAAAAAATCAAAGGCAAATTCCCGTTTGTTTTATGACTATGCTAGCAAAGCCGCCACAGCTGGCGACATAGCTTTTATGGTATGGGCTACATTCGATTTGGTAAGACTTGCCGGAAAAGCCGTCTCTTTGGGCAAAGCAACTTATACCGCAATTCAGCTTTCTAAAATTACCAATCCCGCGGTAAGGGCGAGCAAAGTTTTGGGCAATATGTCCAAGATAAGGCCTTATGTTTCCGCGAGGCTTGCGCTTAGAGGTTTTTCAGGTCGTGTTAAAGGCGCGATGGCAGGCGTTGTTTTGGGCCAAAGGCATTTATATACTTCAGAGGCTTTGCCAATGGTAGCTGGCGGCGGCAGCGCGAATACGACAGTGGCCAAGGCTTTGGCTACCACCTCTTTTGATGCCGGCAAAGGCGGTTTGGCGATAGATAAGGCCGCCGCATATAGGGCTTCCGCCGATACTCCAAACAGGGTTTTGGATATAATGAATACTCAGAGAACTTTAGACGTCGCCAATGCCAACGCGACGGAGAAATTCTTTGCCAAAAGTTTCTTTGAGAAATATAAAAGGTATCCCAACATATTGGCGAAAGAAACCAGGAACGCTTTCCGCGAAAGCAAGTTTAGGGGCCGCAATTTTGAAGCGGGAATGGATTTCGGATATAACTTGAAGAGTTTTGTTCCCGGAATACAAACCCCAGAAAGATCTTCCGCGATGGCCCATATAAATTGGCTTTCCAGGCCGTTGGGTACGACCGCTAAAACTTCCGGCTCTTTGGAGCTTTTCTACAGAAGCACCGCGGCAGAAGATCCTACGCCGCTGCCGGTAAACATAACTTTAGGCGGGAAGAAAATCCCCAACATTAAAGCCGATAAAGTCAGCAATGTGTTGTTGACGGGCAAAGAAAATGCGGCTTTCAAGTTGTCTTTCGAGCATGAAAATGTTCTTGTCAATCCTACCTTCTTCAAAGTCGGCTTGGATAATGAGAACTTTGCCAATTTGGCCAGACTTACGGTTGGCGGAACGCAGGAACTTAAGATAAAATTCCTGGCGGAGCATACGAGCCCTTGGGCTAAAGTTAAGAACTGGACCTTGGACTTGTTTAGAAATAAGGAAAAATTATTCTCAGGTACCGGCACCGTTTGGATAAAAGAAGGAACGACCTTAAAAGCTACGCCCATAAAACTTTCCACCCCCAAAGATTTCAACGGCGTAAAAGTGGTAATTAACGAAAACAACAATATCGTTTTGCGCGGAAGGAATAAGCTCGGCGTGCCTACCACTTTTGATTATCCTTATTCCTTCTCCATACCGAAGGGTGAACTTTCCCACTTTACGCAATATGCCAAATTGGGTAATTTTAATAATCCTCTTAACATCACGCTTAACGGCGCAAGAGACAAGGTAAATACTTTGTATGCCGTACAGTTCCTTTCGCTTAGCGCGGCGTCTACTGGTCTTATCGGGCCTTTAAGACAGAACTATCCGGAGATGAGCAATACTCAGGAATCTTTGATAACCGTAGCTTTGCCTTATCTTCCCAGCTTCTTGTCTCCGTTCTGGGCGCCTTTCGTCAAGAGATTCGGTTCCGCAAATATGATGAAAGTGAGCTTGGGTCTTGCGGCCGGTTCTTTGGCGCTGTCTACCGCGACCGGATTTGGCGGTTGGAGCGACGCCAACATCTACAATTTGGACAAACCGTCCTTGACACCGCTTCTTTTCAGCGCCGGATTTATAGGCTTGTCTTCTTCTCTGACTAGAGCCGCGTTTAACCCGCTGATGAAAGAAATGGGCGGCGGCGGCGGATTGCTCAGAGGTATGATGTATAAGAATTTAAGCTCTTTTGCAATGCTTTTGCCACCTGCGGTTTTCACGATTTGGGACGCTGTTGATACCCGCTACTATACCGATACCGGTAAATTGGACGGCAATCCTATCGTATTCCAAGGCGAGAACGTTTACGGGACGGACGGTTCTCTTGTAATTGCAAAAGGTCAACCTATCGTTGACAAAGACGGTTTGCCTTTAAAACACAGTCATGTCGACTTCTCGATATCCAATCCGGTGCTTTTGGGTATAACCGCTGCCATTTTGTATAAATTCCATACGGCTCGTATGTCCAGGCAGATCGGTGCGGTTCCTGACTATAAACTTGGCCAATCGATAAAGCCTTTGGCAGGCAATTCCAAATTCATGTATTATTTCAACAATAACTTCTACAGACCTACTTTCGGCGTGTTGAAAGAAAGCGTGAATTCCACAAAGGTAATGTTCAGAAAAGAAGTGTGGCCTATAACGGCGGCTGGCTTTGGCGCCTTGGGCGTGGAGGCTTCGCTATTCAACAAGTACAGCCAGAACGAAGCCAACAATTATCTTACTGACGCGCATTTCTTGGGAATAAATGTGGGAGATCCGGTTCTCAGGCCTATAGCCGCAACTTTCTTGCTGGCGGTGCCGCAATTCTGGGTCAGATATAAATCCAAACCTTTGATTGCCAAACTCGGCGGAGAGGCCAACCCTCTTACTTATAAGAAACTCATTGCATTGTCTTTGGGCTCGGCGGCTGCCGGTACGGCGCTGTTGGCGACGGAAGATAACTTCTGGACTTTTGCGGCTGGTATGTCGTTGCTGGGTATGGGTTTTGCCAATACGACTAACGGCTTCCTGATGATTGGCGAAAACAACCTTAAACGCGCAAAAGTGGCGGAGAGTGTTCTTACGGATTGGAAAGTGGCCTATCCTGCGGTACATGTCGGTATGTCTTTAATACCGTTGGCGCACAACTATGTTTCCGATAAGGAAGTAGAAAAGAATCCCGAAGGCGTCACAAAACTGCAGGCTATGCAGAACAATATTTGGATACCTGCCGCGGTATTGGGCGGTACGGGTTTGGGATTCCTTAAGGGTGCGGACCTGATAAAAGCCGGCCGCGTAGCCAATATGTTTACCCCGATTAAACACGGTGCGGCGATGAGTGTTCCCTACTTTATGCTGGACAGGTGGAACCACGAGTTGTTCAAACCGAACTTTACGCCTAATTTCGCTCAGCCTAATTTCGATTTCAAACCTTTGGGCGTACCGGCTTATAATTTGAACACGATAAATACTTCTTCCTTAGAAGTGGAAGGCATCGAAAAATAAGTTCTGTTAAAAGATAAAAAGGGCTGCCGTAAAAGCAGCCCTTTTTTATTTGATTTGGAACGGTATTGTTGTTGATTTTTGGGGAAATATTGCTTAAAGGCGGTCCTCTTGGCGTGGGTTTTGTGCCGTTTGACGATTTTTTTGAATGTTGTCGCGCCATTGTGCAATTGATTTGCAGCGTCGGCATTGAATGTGCGGCATAAAGAACCGGGCATCAGTTTTTTATGGTTTAGTAAAATATCGTCAAACAAAACCGCTTCGGCGGTGTTTTTCCCCCTCAGCTTGCGGCCTTGGCGTGATTTATTTAATATAATTTAAGGGGGTAGCGTTATGCTTAATTTATACAGAAGATTAAAAAAAAGTGCTTATGCCCTGCTTAATGCGGGCTGGTTCGTAAGTTTTATATTGGTATTGATATTTATCAATATACCGCTGTCCATTTTTTCGCTCTCGGGCAGTTTGACGCCCGATGACATCATCGCGATAGAATTTTGCGATTTATTTATAACGATAGTATTTTCGATAGAATATGTTTTAAGGCTTTGGACGGCTGACTTGTCGCCTTATTATAAAGGCAGCCGCATTCGTTTTGCCCTGCGGCCCGAGATGATTATAGACTTTTTGGCGATAGTTCCTATGGTTTATATCAATATAAAGCCTTTAAGGGCGTTAAGATTTCTAAGGTTATTTAGGATACTTAAACTGGTGGAGTATTCTCAGCCTTTAAAAATGATGGTAAAGGTAATTTATCAGAATATGGACTCTTTGGTAACGACGGCTTTTGTTATGGGTTTTTTGCTTACGATAAACTCGTTTTTGATATATTACTTTGAACACGCCGCCCAGCCCGAGGTGTTTAAAAATATTTACGACGCCATTTGGTTTACCGCAATGACTTTCTGTCAGGCGGGAGCGGACATATCGGTAGTAACGCAGGCGGGCAAGCTGTTAAAGATATTGACGGCGTTTTCGGGAATAATGCTTTTTGCGGTATATTCCGGTATATTCTCGTCGGGATTTATGAACGCGCGCAAAGCCGCGAGGGAGAAGAAAGAAAATGCCTGATGGCGGCGGATTTATAGAGAACTACACAAGAAACAGAACTTTTGCGTTTTTCATTGTGGTTATAGGCAATTTTATAGGCGCATTGGATTCCAGCGTCGTAAATATAGCTTTGCCCGTAATGTCAAAATACTTTAATGTCGGCCTGATAGAAATACAGTGGATAGTAACGATATATTGTTTGGGTATAGTAAGCATTTTGCCCATAAGCAGTAAGCTGGGCAACAAATACGGACAGAACAGGGTATACAGTTGGGGCTTTATGCTTTTTGGGTTAGGTTCGCTGCTATGCGCTTGCTCTACGTTTCTTTTGGCTTTGATAGTTTCTCGTTTCATACAGGCTTTGGGCGCGGCGATGCTTTTTGCCTTGGCGCAAGGCGTAGTTGCCAGTATGTTTACGGGAGTTAAGAGAGGCCAATTCCTGGGAATGATAGGCTCCGTAGTGGCTTTGGGCAATATAACTGGGCCGAGTTTGGGCGGAATGCTCTTGGACGCGTTCGGCTGGCAGTCTTTATTTTACATAAATTTGCCTTTGGCGGCCTTTGGCGCGTATTTCGCGTATAAGACGCTGCCCAGCGTAAAAAGGCGCAAATTGGGTAAAATAAACTTAAATTCCGCCATATTGTTTATAGCTTTGAGTATGTGTTTCTTTACGGCTCTTTCTTTGGCGGAGAAAGCGGGATTTACCAGCCCGCACATACTTTTGATGATAGGTATTTCGATAGTTTTGGGCATTGTTCTTTTCAGGCACGAGAAGCGCAGCAAAACTCCGCTTCTTAATTTAAGTTTATATTCCAATAAGGTATTCGCCTACGGCAATATGGCGATGATGCTTGTATTCATATCAATAAACGTAAACGGGCTGCTTATACCGTTCTATTTGCAGGATATATACGGCTTAAGCGCATTTAAGACGGGTACTTTAATTTTGTTTTATTCCGTTCCTTTGATA
Source organism: uncultured bacterium (assembly GCA_949291515.1). Classification (GTDB taxonomy): domain Bacteria; phylum Elusimicrobiota; class Elusimicrobia; order Elusimicrobiales; family Elusimicrobiaceae; genus Proelusimicrobium. The sequence goes on from CASEVY010000006.1 coordinate 25,940, forward strand.
GTCGTCGCGCCGATAAGCGGGCGTTTGTCCGGCCAAATAGGGGCAAGGAAGCTGACGGTATGTTCGATGATGGTTATGATTTGCGGTTTTTTATGGTATATGGGTCTTGGCAGCGAGTTTAAAGAGTATCAGATAATCGTAGGGCAGATTATATTGGGCATAAGCAACGGTATGTTTAATTCGCCAAACAATAACAGCATTATGAGTGCGATAGAGCGAAAGTATTACAATGACGCGAGCGGTTTGAACTCTTTGGCGAGGAATACGGGTATAGTTTTGGGTGTCGCGCTTACGGTAAACATTTTTGACGCTTTGCTTAACTTCTTTCAAAACGGGGGGCGCTCCCATGCTGAGGCTTTTATATCGGCTTATCACATAAGTTTGGGCTTGGCCATAATAACAGCCGCTGCGGCCGGCGTTCTTTCTTATTTGGGCAAGGAGCCGGACAAAAAACTGCTTTAACTTTTGAATGCGAACTAAAAACCGCTTATCTTTCGGATAAGCGGTTTGTTTTAATTACGGCTTTTTTCTCTTTCTTTTTTTGCTTTTAAAAATATCGGTATTCCTATCGCGAAGAATATAGCCGCCATAGCCAAGTATTTAAGATTTGCCGCATAAATAAGCCATAAAGCGTATATGGAGCCCAATACGCCTGTGATCATTATTTTGCTTCTGCCGATGCCCCAGTCGCTTTTATAGTGCTTTTTGCGGCCGTTCTGCATCAGATATATGGTGGTTACCAAATAAGCGGGCAGAATCATAACTGCGGTTATATTAAGCATAGTTTCCCACGCGTTGGCCGAGAAAAACGCTATGAAAAGTGCCGCTTGCATACATATCGTGGTGATGAGGAGCGAGAAAGTCGGCGCGGCGTTTTCGTTTTCTTTGGCGAAGGCTTTGGGGAAAGTACCCTCCTTTGCCGCGGCGTAAGGCGCTTCTATTGAGATCAACTCCCAAGAAAGCCAGGCAAACAGCACCGATATAATCAAGCCCAAATTCATTATAATCGCCCCCGCCTTGCCTATGGCCGCTTCCAGTACGCCCGCCGTAGATGGGTTGGCGTATGAGGCTATTTCCGCCCTGCTAAGGAACCCGAAAGGCAGCAGGGAAATCAACATATATACCCCCAAGCAGGATAAAAAGCCCAACAAAGTGGCTTTTGCCACGTCGCTTTGTCTTTTTGCTCTTCCCGATAACACCACCGCCGATTCTATCCCTATAAAGCACCACAGCGTTACCACCATAGTCGCGCGGACATTGCCCAAAAGTTCTTTAAAGCTGAAAGAACCAGATATAATATTGGCCGTCAGCGCCTCTTTGAAAACGTCCCACTTGAACATTACTAAAGCCGCGATGATAAAAAATATCAAAGGCATAGTTTTGGCTATCGTTCCAAACAGATTTACCAAAGCCGCAGTCTTTATGCCCTTTCTTATCAGAAACATAAAGGACCATATTATCAAGCTGGAAAGAAGAAGCGAATTTAAATTGTTCCCCCCCTCGAAATACGGCGGAAAGAAGTAATTTAAAGCCTCCATCATTATAACCGCCATCGCGATATTGGAAAACACGTTGGAAAGCCAATAGCCCCAAGCGATAAAGAAGCCCGTCCTCTTCCCGAAGCCGTCTTTTGCGTAAGCGAAAATGCCCGCCGTAAGTTTCGGCTTGATATTGGATAATATTCTAAAAGTTTCCGCTATAAAGAACATACCCAGCCCGGTAATTATCCACGCCGTAAGCACGGCGTCGGCCGGTGCGGACGCGGCCATATTCTGCGGAAGCGAGAATACGCCCGATCCCATCATGGAGCTTACCACAAGCCCGCAAAGGCCCGCGATGCCTAATTTCATTGATGCTTTCATTTTATTCCCTTTCTTTGTTTGGCGGCGGCCCAATATACGGGTATGCCCGCGGCGAAGAATATTACCGCCATCGCCAAATATTTAAGATTTGCCGCGTATATCAGCCATAAAGAATATATTATCCCAACAGAACCGATAAATATCGCCTTAGGCCTGCTGACGTTGCACGTCCGGCTGAACTTCTTTTTGCGCGATATTTTAAACAAGTATAAAGTGGTTATAAAATATACCGGCAGTATCATTACGCTGGTTATGCTGAGCATAGTATTCCAAGCGTCGGCCGAGAAGAAGGCTATCAAAAGCGTTATTTGTGTGGTAATAGTCGTTATCAAAAGCGAAAATACCGGCACTTCTTTCTTGTTCTCTTTCAAGAATATTTTGGGATATAATCCCTTGCCCGCCGCGCTGAAGGGCACTTCCGTCGATATTATAACCCAAGACAGCCAGGAAAACAGAACCGATACCATAAGGCCCGCTATCATTATCAGCCCGCCCGTCTTGCCTATTATTTGTTCAAGCACGCCCGCGGTAGACGGATTGGGAAAGGCCGATATTTCCCCTCTTTGCAGTATCCCCAAAGGCAGCAGCGATATAAGTATGTAACATATCAGACAGATAAAAAATCCGCCCAAAGTGGCGCGAGAAACGTCCTTTTGGCGTTTGGCCCTGCTGGATAATACCACCGCCGTTTCCACACCGATAAACGCCCATATCGTAACAAGCATTGTATTTTTGACTTCCGCCATCATAAACGAGAAGCTGAACTCGGGCGAATGTATGGTGCTTAAGACATCGGTTTTTATAATTTCCCAGTCAAATGCAAGCAGACACACCGCTATGAAAACGAATACGGGCACCAATTTAAAGCAAGTGCCTATAAAATTTACTATCGTGGCCGTTTTTATCCCTCTGCGGATCAGAAAGAAAAACAGCCATATTATCGCGCTGGAAAGAAGAAGCGAATTTAAATTGTTCCCCCCCTCGAAATACGGCGGAAAGAAATAATTTAAAGCCTCCATCAATATTACGGCAAGCCCCGTATTGGCGCATATATTGCAAAGCCAGTATCCCCACGCTATAAAAAAACCCGCCCCGGGGCCGAAGCCTTCCTGCGCGTAGGAATATATCCCCGAAGCCATTTCCGGTTTGATTTTTGCCAAAAGATGAAAAGTATACACTATGCAGAACATTCCCAGCCCGGTAATCAGCCAAGCCGCTATTATTGAGGCCGCACCCGCACCCTGCGCCATATTTTGCGGCAGGGAATATACGCCTGAGCCTATCATAGAACTTATCACTACTCCTATTAAACCCCAAAGACTGAGTTTAACGGTATAATTTTTATCTGTTTTTACTGCCGCTTCATCGGGATACTCTTTCATCTCTCGTAACTTTGCACCTTCCTTATAAAAAAAATAAGCGTTTTAAAAAACGCTAATAAAAATTTTACTAAATTTTGATGTTTTCTTTTATATGTTTTTCCAATTGACTTTTGTGCTCCGTCCTGAAACTTGATATCTTTTGACATTAGCCCTTATATCTTTAAATTAAAGACAAATTAAAGACAAAAAAGTCCCCGCCAAAGCGGCGGGAACTATCCATTTATCCTCTTATTGTTTCCCTTTGTTTATAATCCTCTTTTTAAAATACTCCTTACTATGCCCGCTATTTTGAAAGACTCTTTATCGGCGATTATCGGCGCGTAATGTTTGTTGTCCGATACCAAAAGAATATTGCCGCTTCTTTTATCCGGCACGAAGCGTTTTATCATCGTTTCGCCGTTGTTGGAACAGACTATAACGTCGCGTTCGCGGGGAGCGTCGTTCTTTTCCACTATTATCCAGTCTTTCGGGTGGATAAGTTCCGTCATTGAATCGCCTTTGGCTTCCACCATAAATCCTTTTGATACGGGAAAGTTCACCATAGACGGGTCCACCGGTACTACTCTGCTGGGCGTGCCGTCAAGGATTGTACCCGCCGGGCCGCATTTAGCCATACCGTAAAGCGGCAGGTAGAGGACATTATCCTCCGTATTTTTTATGTAATACTGTTGAGCATTGGCGGCGCTGCGTGTTATATAGCCTTTCTTTTCCAGCTGGGTTATGTGATAGTGGACAACGCTTTTGCTGGAAATATCCATTTGCAAGGCCAGTTCCTCCATTGTGAGAGGATTATCCTGATGTTCCTTTAGCAGTTTTAGAAGTTTCTCCTGATTGGGGTGAAGTTTCCTCATAATATCCCTCTAATTATAAAATAAAAAATTATTTTATTAACATTGTTCCACATATTGTTCTAATAATATAATAAATAAATTTTAAATTTGCAATATTTTTTTGTATTAGACAAATAATAAGCTCAAGCAGGTAAAGAGAGCGAAAAAACAGAGATTTTCCAAGGACTTGTCTTTCTTATAGACGCTTTAAATTTTTCCATAAAAAAAGCCCCCGCAAAGCGGGGGCTTATAAAAAGACGATTTCTATTTATGGGCGTCCGGTGCAGCTTCCTTTTTCCATGTGGTGGAAATTAAAGCGCCGGCTATAATACAAGCTATGATGCAGGATATGAATACGCCGTGCCAACCATAGTGCTTGCTGATAAAAGCCGCGCCGCTTGATGAAAGCATAGCGCCGAAATAACCGAACATACCGGTAAAACCGCAGGCCGCGGATACCGATTCTTGGGTTACGATACGGCTTGTCTGAACGCCGCCGGCCAAGTTTTGAGGACCGTCGACGAAGAACCCGATGAAAGCGGCCAACAAGGAAGTCCAGAAGAAAGCGTCGGTGCCGGCGACTTTATAGAAGCCCCAGCAGCTGGCGGCCAAAATGGCCAAATAGATTAAGTTCATCTGGGTGCAGCGGCCTTGGAAGAATTTATCGGCCAAGTAACCGGCTACGATACCGCCCGGCATACCGAGGAACGGCATCCATTTCAAAGCGGAAACGGCCGCGTCCTGCGCGAAGCCTCTGTCTTCCACCAAGAATAAGGTACCCCAGTCCAAAGTGGCGAAGCGTACGTAGTATACGAATACGTAAGAAAGCGCCAAGGCCCACAGGAACGGGTTGCCGAATACGTGTTTTTTGAGAATTTGCCAGTGGGAAAGACCGGTGTCTTTCTTAATGGGCATAGGGTCGTTTTTGTATTCATCGATAGGCGGCAAACCGACGGTAGTCGGTTTATCGGTAAGGAAGAATAAGAGGAAAATGCTGTAACAGATACCCATAATGGCGGGTATAATGAATGCCATTCTCCATAAGTCGAATTTGAGTAAATATGTTATCAATACGCCGACGAAGAACGCGCCGAACGTATGACTGGAGGACCATAAAGTCCATTTCGTCGCCCTCTCGCTGGGGGAGAACCAATAGACCAAACCTTTAGCGACCGGAGGGAACCCCATTGACTGGAAAATACCGTTTAAACCCCAAGCAAACGCCGCGAAGGCTAGCAAGGGGATTGTCATATGGGTCTTGGCTACCCAAGCCTGCAAATCGGGCAGGAACGGGAAGGCCAAGTTTACCAACGAGGAGCAGAAAAGACCCAAAGCCATTACGGATCTTATATTGCATTTGTCTGCCATTACGCCGCTGAGGAACTTGCCTACGCCGTAGGTGGCGTAGATGGTTGTGCCGATAATACCGAGCTGTATTACGTCAAAACCGAAATTGTCTTTAAGCGCAGGTTTTACGAAGTCAAGGTTTTTCCTTGTGAAGTAAAAGAGCGCGTAGCCGAAGTACATGCCGAAGAACATTTTTATACGCCATATCGTATATGTTCTTTTTATTACTTTTTCGTCTGTTAATCTTTGGTCAGCATCTTTGAGAGGCTTCATCCAGTTGATAAACTTTGATAACATATTTTCTCCTGTCTATAATATACAAGAACAAGACAAAACAAACACAAAACGTCATTATCCCCGCATTTGGTGGGATGTAAGCCTTTCTTTTGCCTTGTTTTTGCGTCTACAAAAGAATTGTAACATAAAATAGTTCCAAATACAAACGACTTTTTTATTTAAATTTACGTCGTCAGAAACGATAAAAATCAAGACCTATTGATTTTTCCCGCCCTATTTGATAATTTTATCGTTATATGTTACAGGACGCCATAAAAACTATTAAGAACGCCAAAGCGCTTGTCGCTTTTACCGGCGCGGGTATTTCCGTGGAGAGCGGCATTCCCCCCTTCCGCGGCGCGGGCGGGTTATGGGAAAGGTATGACCCTTCCGCTATCGATATTGATTTCTTTTATTCAAACCCCAAAGAGTCTTGGCGGGAAATGAAGAAGATATTTTTTAATTCAATGGGCCGGGCCGAACCCAATGCCGCGCATAAAGTGCTTGCCGATTGGGAAAAGAAGGGCCTTCTTAAGGGTATCATAACCCAAAATATCGACAATTTACACCAGAAAGCCGGCAGCGTCAACGTAAAAGAATTCCACGGCACCATAAACTATTTGCTTTGCACGGGCTGCGGGAAGCGTTATCATTTAAGCGAAGTCGATTTGAATGCGGAACTGCCTTCCTGCAAAGCCTGCGGCGCTTTTTTGAAGCCCGATTTCATATTTTACGGAGAGGGCATCAACCCCAAAGTATATCAGGAAAGTTTTGATTTGGCTTACTGCGCCGACGTTATGCTCGTTATAGGCACCTCTGGCGAGGTTATGCCCGCGTGTTCCCTGCCGTTGACGGCCAAGCAAAACGGGGCTAAAATAATAGAGATAAATACTTTGCCCTCCACTTATACCGATTCGATATCGGATTTCTACTTCGAGCGCAAAGCGGGCGAATTGTTTGAGGAGATTGCAAAAGCATTTAGATAAATTGTATATTTTAAGTTCCACAGGCCCTGCCCTTACCCCCGGCGGGGCCACCATTAAAAAATCCGGTTTGCGTTCGCAGGCCGGATTTTGTTTTTGGGAGAAATTCTATTTTTTCTTTTTCTTTTTTGTCGTTTTCTCCAAAGCCTTAGGAGTGAAAGGGAAGGGATAGAAATCTTTTAGTTTTTTGCAGGATATTCTTCCCGGCTTGCCGGAGGACAAATCCGCCGTACATATCGGCATATCCGGCTTGGCGAATTCCGCCATAACCTGCCGGCACGCGCCGCAAGGCGTGCTTAGGGGCCCCAAGTCTTTTTGGCTGAAGACTATTACCAAAGCCTTAATTTCCCGCTCGCCTGATCCTACGGCGGAGAAGATGGCGTTCCTTTCCGCGCATACCGTAAGCCCGTAAGAGGCGTTTTCTATATTGGTGCCTCTGTATATCTTACCGCTGCCCGCCAAAAGAGCGGCGCCCACTTTAAATTTTGAGTAAGGAGAGTAAGAATTATTCATAGCCTGCGCCGCGTTTGATAGTAATTCGTCCAAAAGCTTTTTGGAAAGTTTCATAAATACGCTCCTTGTTTAAGTGTCTTTAGATTATAGCATAAAGAAAAAATTTGTTTAAGGTAAGTTTACAAGGTTATACCGTCTAGTATTTTGGTTATGTCAAAGAGGGCGAAATCTTTGTCATAAGTTTCTATTTTATGGTTTTGCGTCAAGGGATACCAACTTTTTCCGTCGCCAGGAGCGTATACGGCGCATATCGGCTTGCCGAAAGAAGCCGCGACATGTATTAAATATGTATCGGGGGTAATAATCAAATCTGCTTTGTTTACCAAAGCAATTATCCCCCAAACCCCGAACTTTGAGAGCAAATCCCCTGAAATTTTATAAATATTTGATGGAAGCGGCTCCTCTGCCGAAAAAATGTTTATTTTCTCTTGCGGGCCCACCAAAATAATATTGGCTTTTGGAAAATTGGCGCTTGCGCGAATTAGCTGATCGGGAGAAAAACATCTGTGTTTACTTGAGGCGAAAGGATTAAAAATTATGGTCTTTTTGTAAGGAGGTAGTGTCTTTAAAAATTTTTCTGAAGCTTTTTTTGCTTCTGTCGGTATGAAAAGATCATATTTTGGATTAAATTTTTCTTCTTTTTTTAATCTTAGTGCTTTTAACATTTGTTTTTGCCATTGTGTTACATGCGAGGCCTTGAAATCAAAAGGAATGGTTATATTGTAAGATTTAAAATCTTCTCTGTTAAATCCGAAAGCGAAACGCGGGTTTATAAGCCTTAGCAGTAATAAAGTATCGAAAGTGGGCTGTTTGTCCATATCTATGTACAAATCTATATTTTGGCGCCTTAGAGCCAAGCCTGTTTTGATTATATGCCGCAGAGCTTTTTTGCATATCATTATTTGGGAAATATTGCGGTTGTTTTCTATTATTTGCGCCGAGGAGGGCCCCGCTATTACAGTTATTTCCGCTTTGGGCAGGGCTTTTTTTATTTCCCTGAAGGCGGCGGTGTTGACTATCATATCGCCGAGTTTATTGTCGTTTCTCAGAAAGACGATTTTCTTTATGCTTTTTAGCTGGTGGGGCGTAAATCTGTTTGGGTTTTTTTTGTCAAAAAGGAATTTGCCCGCTTTGGCTTTAAGCCCGCGCAAATACAAATTTTTTCTTCTGTTCCATTCTCTGAAGGTCATAATAACCGATATTATATCTTATTATGAAGCAGATTTCGTATGGAAGCAACAGCCTTTTCAACGGGGAGAGCTTTTATTTCTTTTACTGGAGCACTGGCCGATATCTCCGATTGAATGGCTATGGCATTATCGGCTTTTAGAGGTGCAAAGAGTTTAAAATTTCTTTCCCATCCCGAATAAAAAGCGAGCAAGCCTTTGCGATAGGCGCATGCTATATGTACGGCGGCGCTGTCGACGGAGATAATCATATCGGCGTTTTTTATTAAAGCGAAGAATTCTTCCGTACTCAGCGGCGGCGTTTGCGAGGGGCGGAGATCCCGTAAAACGGATATGTATTCCGTCGAATCCCTCGTAAAGGGAATAATTAGATTCACTTGATCTTCTTTCCCTTCAAAAGCGGATTTTAAAATTTCCCGTATTTCTTCCGGGTTAATTTTTCTGTCCGTACCGCTTGGGCTAAGAACGATGTTGGCTTTCTCTTTGTGTAAGAGTCTTTTCGCCTTCTCCTCACATTCTTTTGGGATTTCGGGCAAAGAATATTCGGGATTGGCGGTTTTGATGTAAGGTTTAAACGGAGTCAGTTCCAGGCTTTTGCTTAGATGTGTCCGAGCCAAATCGGGAATGTAATAATCTATGTTTTGTATGGTGTTTATGTTGTAATATCTTTTCTCTTTCTTTTGGAAAGAAATTGTATATTTAGGTTTTAAAATGAAATCAAAAATTATATTTCTTGTAGTAAACGATGGAATGTAATCTATGAATATCTGCCATTTCCCGCGGTTGGAGAAATAGCCGATAAAATTGTCTTTTATGACTTTGTCTACGAAGGGATTGTTCCTGAAAATAATTTCGTTTCTTTTAACTGCCAAAACCCCCGTTTTAATATTAGGATAGGCCTCTTTAAGCTGTTTTAAAACGGCGGTTAATATAATGGCGTCGCCCAACCCTGCGCCGATAGGGCGGAGAAGGACTGATTTTATCAAGGAAAAATCAAAATCTTCATATTTCTTTTTTCTGGCGAATATTTTTGAGATTATAGCTTTCACTTTTTTTTCTCCTCAGGTAATATTTGGGATATTTTAGGAAATAGCAGATGTCGTCAAACAGCAAGGCGCTGTCGAACAATAGTGTTTGCCTAAAATCCAATATGGTTCTTGGGCCGTGAATATTTCTCGGATAGTTATTGTATTTTATTCTGTTCGTTTTAAATCTGTTTTTGTTTTTTTTGTCAAAAAGGAATTTGCCCATTTTAGCTTTAAGCCCGCGCAGGTAGAGGTTTTTTCTTCTGTTCCATTCTCTGAATGTCATAATTATGTTATTTTCCGTAAATATCTTTTCCAAAAATTTAGTTTGTACAATAACTGTTTCGGCAGGAAGCGAAGCCTTAACAAGATGTTTGTTCTTCTTCTATCATAGAGTATCATTTTATGCGTGATTAAGCCTAATTCCAAAAGTTTAAGCATAAATTTGTCAAAGTCTTTCCCATACCTTTTTGTATAGTATTCTCTGGCTATTGTCAAAGCGTATAAAAAATATATTTTTCTTAGGAAATCAGGGGTTCTGCTCCTTTCAAAAAATAATTTTAAAAGGTTTATTATTTGCTCTTCCGACATAGTGGTAGCCCTATTATTGCTGTCGGATCCGGCGTGATTTCTGTAAAACAAAGCTCTTTTGTCGTTAAGTATCGCCGCGTTGCCCGTTCCCATTATTTGCGACATAAAAACCAAATCGTGTACTTTTCCGTATTTGATGTAGAGGGCTTTTATGTCTATTCTTTTATAGGCTCCGGTTTTAATTATCGCGCTGCTCCAATTTGAATTGGGCTTGCTCCAAAATGTCAAAGTAAACAAATTTTGATTGGGTATAAAATAGTATTCTTTCTTTAAATCGGAAGGGTTTAAATATTCTTTCGGCAGATTGTTGCCATAAAATATTGTGTTTCTTGATCCCAGGTATGTTATGTTTTTTTCTTTATTTAAAATCTCCAATGCAAGTTTAAGATATTGCGGGTGGATTAAATCGTCGTCGTGCAATACCATAGTATAGGGCTTAGACATCAAACTTTGCGCCGTTATAAAATTGGCGAAAGGTTTATCGGGCTGAGTGCGTATATACTTTACTTGCGGATAATTTTTTATAAATTCCAGCGTCTTATCATCGGTAGAGTTATCCAGCAGAAAAATATCGCCGAGGCTTTTTTGCGCCAAAACGCTCTCAATAGCCTGCACACACATTTCGGGGCGGTTACGCGTAAAAATAAAAATTTCTATGTCTTTGGAAGTAAATGGCATTTAAATCTCCGTTGTTTTGGCGAGGTGTTCGTAAAATCTTTTTATGCCGTCCTCGTATGATGTAAATTTAAAATCCGGCAGTTCCTCTTTCAGTACGGCGTTGTCGCCGGTATATTCGTTGCCCAAGCCTTTTTTGGCGGATATAATCTCGCTTTTGTAAGAAGATATTTTGTTTATTGTTTGTGCGATTTCCATAAGCGATATGCCTTTGTCGGGCGTTATATTGATAAACCTCGCTTTTGGCTTTTTTTCAATGAAGCGCAGCACTATTTCGCATAAATCTTCCACGGGGATATAGTCAAAGACGACATTTTGCCGCATAGTTATCGGTTTATGCGCCAAATTGCATTTTGATGCGTGGGTTATAAATCTGGAGTCAAACTCATACGGCCCGTAAACGCCGAACAGCCTTAAATTGAGTACATTGGGGTATTTTTGTATTTCTTGGCTTAATCTGTATTTGGCGCGGCCGTATAAATCTTTGGGGATAACTTCCCCCCATTGGCTTTCCTTGATTTTCTTTATCGGGCGGCTTTTGTCGTATTCCGCGCCCGAGCCGAAGGTTATTATATCCCGCCCGTCGGCCGCTTTGACGAAATTTTCAAATATGGCCAAGTTCTTTTCTTCAATGTCCGAGGGTATATTTTTAGGGTCGCTTATCCCGTAAAAACCGGAAAGTATGTATAAATCGGGCTGATAGGTATCGGCCAAAGCCTTTACGGTTTTAGCGTCGGTAAAGTCGTAGTCTTTGCTTTTTGGCGCGATTACCTTAAAGTTTTTATCTTCCAAGAAGGGCTTTAAATTACGCCCCACAAATCCGCCTGCGCCGGTCATTAATATTGTTTTACGCATAAATCATCTCTTTTTAGGCCATATTTTTGTTTTTATCTTGCCGAAAATCTGTATGTAAAATCCTCTGTCGGAAGAGGTCAGTTTAATCGGGCTTATCATATACAGGAACAGCAAAATCCGTTTTGACAAGGGTATTTGCCGCGCCGTTTCCAACAGCGGCAGGAGATTGCCTTTCTTCCAATACCAGTTATACATAGCCGAATAAAAATGCGGCCAGCCTTTATGTATTTCCCTGTTTATCGGGCGCGCAATTATTTTATAACGCAGTTTCTTGTCTTTTATTTGCGCTATTATATTGGCGTAGCCCGTTATCCAAGACATAGATCTTTGTTTAAGATATAGGGAATCGTTGTCGTATCCCCTTATATAAGAAATATCGGTATCCGCCTTCATACCGTTGCTTACAAGAGGTTTAGGCAAAAGATATATTTTTTTGCCTTTGTTTATATGCTCTATTGCGGGCACCAAATGTGGGAATAGGGTATAGACATTGTTTAGAATATTTGTCATAGTCGTATCGGTAAATAGGGAAGTTTTGTATATATTGCACGACACGAAAGAGAACTGCTGCAAAAGTGCTGGAATATCCTCTTGTTCGCCTTCGCTTAAAGCGTAATTGGCTGCGCAGATGACTTCCTCTCCGTTTGATACGGCCTCTTCCAAATAAGGCCAGGCGGACCAATCTATTATATCGTCGTCGGCCAAGGTCCAAACATATTGCATATCGGCGATTTCCAGCGCCCTGGCGATATTGCCGCCAAGCCCTAGATTATATGCGTTTTTCTTGTATTTTAGATTGGCGTATTCTTTGCGATAGGCTTTAACTATTGCGGCGGTGCCGTCGGTGGAATTATTATCCAAAACGGTAATATCAAAATCTTTTACGGGCGAATTATCCGCCAGCAGCTGTTTTAGGGTGGCGTCCAAAAAATTGGCCCTGTTATAGGTTATTACTATTATTTGCAGTTTGTTTTTTATAGACATTTCAGTTATCCGTATAGGGTATATTATTGCTTTGCAAAATTATTTTTACCGCATCGGGCAAAGGCGTAAAAGAATTAAATCCAACTTCATTTAACAGTTTGTAGTTATCGCCCAGATAAAGGCTTGGCTGGGTTGAGGGCTCGTCGGATAGGGAAAGCAAATCCTCTTTGCCCGCAGGTTTGAAAAACAACTTGGCGTAATCGGCCAAAGAAACCGCCTCCCCCGTACATATGTTAAGCGCGCCCTGCGCCTTGGAAAATAAGGCTTTTACAGTCGCCGCCGCACAGTCGGGCGCAAAGACAAAATCCCTCTTAAGCCGGGAATGCCTTAAATTTAATACTGTTCCCCCCTTTAAGGAATTTATTATCTGCGCCGTCAAACGGGGAAGAACCTCGTCTTTGCCGAATATTTGGAAAGGCCTTATCCACAAAAGTTCAATTCCGTTAGCTTTAGAGTAATCCAATGCCTGCCTATAAAGACGGGTTTTGCATTCCTCATAAGCGTTTGTGGCTTGCAAAGGAGAACTTTCCGCTAAAGGCTTCTCGGACGCGGCGTATTCAAACATACTGCCGAAATATACCGCCCGCTTCCCCCCGTTGGCGCAGAACGCTTTAAGCAAATTCATTCCCGCTTGCAGAAATTTAAAATTTAACGGGGAATCGGCATAATCGCCCGATACTTTCCAAGCCAGATTGATAAGATAATTCGGCTTTACCCCGCCGAGAATATTTTTGACGTAAGTTTCGTCAAACAGGTCGCCTTGTATGTATTCTATGCCGGGCAGTTTGTCCTTTGGCGGCAAAATATCCAAAGCCCAAACTTTCATGCCGCCCGCCGAAAGACGGGGCAATAGTTCCTTGCCCAGCAATCCGCTCGCGCCCGTCAGTAAAATATTCATTTGTAAATGTTTTCCTCCATTTCTTCTTTGGGCAGGAACGGGAACATATCTTCCAAAGTAGGCGATACCATACTGCCGTCGGGCAGTTTTTTTGATGATAGTTTAGGCGTAAAAATATAATCGTCCTTTAAAACTATCTCGCATAAAACGGGCCCTTTAAGGCTTAGCACTTTCTCTATTTGCTTTTTTAAATTATTGGGCGAGCTTATTTGAACGGCTTTCAGGCCGAAGGCCTGCGCCAATTTAATGAAATCGGGCATTTTTACTCCGCTTTCTTGCCCGCAGGCGGTGTATCTGCCGAAGAAATTTCTCTGCGTTTGCTTTATGGATATGTAGCCGTCATTGTTAAACAGGAATATCTTTATCGGCAGATTATAGGTTTTTACCGTTTGCAGTTCCTGAAGGTTCATCATTATGCTGCCGTCGCCTTCAAGGCAGATTGTTTCTTTTTCCCCGCCCGCTATGCAAGCGCCTATCGCGGCGGGCAGGCCGTAACCCATGGAGGCGTCGCCCGAGTTTAGAAACATTCTCTTCCCCTCTTTTGACGCCCCCGCCTGATACAAAGCCAAACATGCCGTCGCGTTTGAGGCTACCGTCGTAGTAAGCCCCGAGCATTGGGTTATCAGTCTGACGCATTCGTATGGGTTGAGTTTTTGCTTTAAATTTTTAAATTCGCCCAGCGGCGTGTATTTCTTTACACGCGCGCGGCACCAGCTAAGCCATTTTTCGGCTTTTAAATCTTTGGCTTTCGGAAGCAGCGCTTTTATAAAATCCTTAATATCGGCTTTGACGGCTATATCGGGCTTTACCGTCGGTTTTTTAAGTTCCGCCTCGTCAATATCCACGATAATTTTTACCGCTTTTTTAGCGAAGTTCTCCCAATTATAGCTGGCTTGGCGGATATTGTTCCTTGTGCCCAAGAACAAAACGCAGTCGGCGTTTTGCAGGGCGAAGTTCCCCGCCCTTTGCCCGACGGTTCCTATTCTGCCGGCAAACAGTGGGTTGTCCTCCGCTATCAAATCAAAGCCGTTAAAGGTTGTTACGATCGGGATATTAAATTGGCCCGCTAGTTTTTTAAACTCGTTTTGCGCGCCCGCCAGCCTTATGCCGTGCCCCGCAACAATAAGCGGCGCTTTGGCTTTTTTTAAGGCTTTTATTATTTGCTCCGTTTTAAAATTGTATTTGGTTTTTGCGGGTATTTTGAAGCCCTTTAGTTTCTTTTCGTCTATAAAAGCGGCCTGAATGTTTATCGGTATATCAAGCCAAACGGGGCCCGGCCGCCCGTTCTTAGCCAGATAGATGGCTTTTTCCAGGTGGAATTTTATCTCCTTGGCTTTGGTTATCGATACGGCGTATTTGGTAAAAGGCTTTACGGCGGATATAATATCGGCTTCCTGATCGCCCAGCTGCCTAAGGGGTATATCGGGGCAAGATGCTTTGCATGTGCTGAATTTGACCTGCCCCGAAAAATATATCACCGGTACGCTGTCCGTCCACTGTCCGAAAAGGCCGTTTAGGCAGTTAAGCCCGCCCGGGCCCGTTGTTACGCAAACGGCGGCCAAATCTTGGTTTAGGCGGGCGTATCCCTCGGCTTCTATGGCGAGGGCCTGCTCATTATGGGCGCAGTAATATTTCAGCTTGGAGTTGCCGAAAGAATCGTTTAAATGCATTGCCCCGCCGCCCGATATCATAAAGATATCCTTTACTCCGCGGGCGGAGAGGTATTTTGCTATATAATCCGATACTTTTATCATTTGAATCAATATCCGGTTTTGCCGCCGGCTTCCTCAATCAATTTTTTGTATCTGGCTTCCAGCATATTGATTCTTTTTGCGTCTTCCTGATGGATACAGCCGTAGAAGTCGCGCTTATTTTTAAGCCACATAAGCTCGAAGCCGACGGCTTTCAAAATGCCTTGAGGTGCTTTCTCGTCGTTTAGGGAAGCCTGCGCGCCGAAGATTATTTTTCTTGTTTCAAAGCGGTCTAAAGTATTTGGCGGAAGGTTTTTAAAAAACGGCAGGGAATGGGCCGATACACCGCCGCCGATACAACATTCAAGGCCGCGCGCTTTGCATTTGGTCAGAATGTCTTTGGCTATTTCAAAAATTCTGTCGGAGTTGATGTCTTCCCTCGTCAAGCCGAGCGAGCCGCACATATCAACCCTGCCCAAAACTATGCCGTGTATGCCTTTTATGGCTTCGCAGTCGAGCATGGCCTGAAGGTTTTTATGGCCGGTTTCAGTTTCTATATTGACCAGAAATTTAACGTCGTCGCCGTATTCCTTGGGAAAGGCCAGCTTCGCGGAATTGACGAATTTGCTTAAAGCGTAAGGCGTTTCAATCATCGGGCCGACTATCCTTGATACGCCGATTATTTTGGCGTCATACATATCTTTAAGAGCTTCGCAGCCGCCTACTTTTATCGTAAGCTCCAGCCCCGCCGTAGTTACCACTTCTTTTAAGCGCATGGCTTCTTCCAGGCGGGTGCCTTCGGCTTCAAATTCCGCCTTTACGCCTTCAACATGATGATTATGTTTTAAATCCGTCAGGATGTCAACCATCTTTTTTTCAAGATAATTCATTTTATTTCTCCTGTTTTGTCTTTTCGGTTATAAATTGTTTAATCGCGGCTATGGTTTTGTCAATATCGTCCGCGCCGAGCCCCGGCCATACGCCCACCCAAAAACTGCCGCGCATAACCTCTTCGGTATTGGGGAGCAGGGCGTATTCTTTATCCGTCAAATCGCGCGAGTTCAACACTATGGAATTTTTAATTCTCAAAGGAATATCGTCGTCGGTGAAGGCGGGCTGCCTCAAGATATTGCCGGCGAACACCTGCCTTGTGCCTATGCCTTGGCTTTCAAGGTATTTGCACAGTTCTATTTTGTCAAAGCCCGCGTCTTTGCGTACGGTCAGGATAAAGCCGAACCAGCTCGGCTCGGCCTGCGCCTGCCAGGCGGGCAGAATAAAGTATTTGTCAAAGGGTTTAAGCGCCATAAAAAGGCGGGTAAAATTTTCCTTGCGCTTGGCGATGAAGCCGTCAAGTTTTTTAAGCTGGGCCAAAGCGCAGGCGGCCTGCCAGTCGGTTATTTTAAGGTTATAGCCCAAGTGGGAATAGGTATATTTATGGTCATAGCCGAAGGGCAGTTTGCCAAGCTGCATATTAAAGCGGTTTTTGCAGGTATTGTCTTTGCCAGGCGGGCACCAGCAGTCGCGGCCCCAATCCCTAAAGGACATCAAAATCCTGTACAAAACGGGGTCATCGGTGACTACGGCGCCGCCCTCGCCCATCGTTATATGGTGGGCGGGATAGAAGCTGAAGGTGCCTATATGCCCGAAAGTGCCCGTATGTTTGCCGCCGAATTTGGCGCCCAAGGCGTCGCAGTTGTCCTCAATGAGCCAAAGGCCTTTGTCTTGGCAGATTTGTTTTATCTTTTCCAGATTGAAAGGATTGCCCAAAGTATGCGCGACGAAAACCGCCTTGGTTTTGGGTGAAAGAGCTTGCTCGATTTCGCTTTCCAAAATATTGTGGGTGTTTATATCCACGTCAACAAACACGGGTATAAGCCCGTTTTGTATTATCGGCGCGACGGTAGTCGGGAAACCCGCCGCCACGGTGATAACCTCGTCGCCCCTTTTAAGGCGTCTGTCGCCCAGTTTGTGGGAAGTGAGCGCGCTCAAAGCCAGCAGATTGGCGCTTGAGCCCGAATTTACGCTTAAAGCGTATTTTGAACCCAAATAAGCGGCAAATTGCTTTTCAAATTGTTCGTTAAAACGCCCCGTCGTCAGCCACATATCCAAAGTGGCGTCGAGCATATTGTCCAGCTCTTCCGCGCCCAGCACCTTACCCGATGCGGGGATATAAGTCCTTTGCTGTTTTTTTTGCTGGGCTCTGTAATATTTGCGCCCTAAAGTTTTAATCAATTTCCTTGTTAAGTTTTCCATAATTCTCTCTATATTCAGATATCTGTTTAAGCGTGAAGGCTTTGATGTCCGCGCCTTCGTAGAAATTTTTGTACCACAGCGCCGTTTCCTTAACGGCTTTGTCAAAGTCGTAAACGGGGCGCCAGTTAAGAAGTTTAAAAGCCTTCTCTATATCAAGGTGAAGGAGTTTCGCCTCGTGCAGTTTGGCGCAGGGCTCAACTCTGTAAGAGCCGCCCCCCCACGTCTTTAAAAACAGTTTTACCAAATCCTCAACGGTGCGGACGTCGCTTGGGTTTGGGCCGAAGTTCCAGCCCTGCGCCAGAGAAGGATTATCCCACATCTTTTTGCCCAAGAGCATATAGCCGAACAGCGGTTCCAGCACATGCTGCCACGGCCTTGTGGCAAGCGGGTTTCTCATAACTATTTGCTCGCCTTTGCTTAAGGCGCGGGCGCAGTCGGGTACGATTCTGTCCAAGGCGTAATCTCCGCCGCCTATTACATTACCGGCCCTGCAGCTTGCCAAGGCAGTATTGTGGCTTTTGCCGTACTCTTTAATATTGAAAAATGAATTTCTGTAACAGGAGGTAAGCAGTTCCGCCATGCCTTTTGACGCGCTGTAAGGGTCATAGCCTCCCATGGGCGAAGTTTCTTTGTACGGGACGTCCGTTTCTTTGTTCTCGTAGCATTTGTCGCTTGTTATGTTTATCAGAACTTTTACGCTGGGCGTTTGGCGTACGGCCTCAAAAAGATTCGCCGTGCCGATAACATTGGTTTGTATCGTTTCCACCGGCTCTTTGTAGGAAAGCCTTACCAGAGGCTGCGCCGCCAAGTGGAATACTATATCTGGCTTAAAAGAAAGTACTTCTTTTTTAAGTTTATCGGCGTCCAAAATATTGCCTATTACGCTTTGCGTCGCTTTTTCAAGCCCGAGCAGCTCGTATAAAGAAGGACTGGTATTGGGGGCTAAAGCGTAGCCTTTAACTTCCGCGCCAATATCCGTCAGCACCGCGCTGAGCCAGGAGCCTTTAAAACCAGTGTGCCCCGTTATAAAAATCCTTTTGCCTTTATAGAATTGTTCCAAGGTCATATAGTTCGCCGGCCTTTACCATTTCTTCCAAGGGGCTTTGCCCTCGGACCATAATTGCTCAAGCTGATTTTTGTCGCGCAAGGCGTCCATCGGCTTCCAAAAACCTTCGTGCTTATAGGCGGCGATTTGGCCGTCGGCGGCCAATTTTTCCATAGGGTCCTTTTCCCATACGCAGGCGTCGTCGCCTTCCTTTATGTATTTCAGGACTTCAGGCTCCAATACGAAAAACCCCGCGTTTATCCAGCCGCCGTCGCCTTTCGGTTTTTCCTTAAACGATTTGATTATGCCGTTTATGTCTATATCCATAGCGCCGAAGCGTCCCTCGGGCTGGACGGTGGTAACGGTAGCCAATTTGCCCGCTTTTTTGTGGAAAGCGATAAGTTCTTTTATGTCGACGTCGCTTACCCCGTCGCCGTAGGTTAGAAGGAAAGTTTCATCGCCGATATACTTTTCGGCCTTTTTAATTCGCCCGCCCGTCATCGTGTTTAACCCGGTGTCCAAAATGGTAATTTTCCACGGCTCGGCTTTATGGTTTAGGGTTTGTATGGTGTTTGTAGACAAATCTATTTGCAGGTCTGAGTTATGCAGAAAATAATCGGCGAAGTATTCCTTTATTATATATCCTTTATATCCCGCCAATATTATAAATTCGTTTATGCCGTAATGGGAGTATATTTTCATTATATGCCAAAGTATCGGTTTGCCGCCTATCTCTATCATCGGTTTGGGGCGAAGGTGCGATTCTTCGGATATGCGAGTGCCCATTCCGCCCGCCAATATAACAGCTTTCATAAAATATGCCTCCAAAGGGTTTTATATATTATACACAATTAAACCAGCCGAAAATACATAGACGAAAAGGATTATCAAATTGCTTTTACGGGGTTTATTGGCGGCGGTCTTTTTTTTTGTCGGAAACATCAAAACTGCTTGCATTGTTTTTTGATTTTAATGCTATAATACAAAATAAGTATACTCTATGAGGAGGAATTTGTAATGAAAAAATATTTTTGCGCAATATTGTCCATTTGTCTTTCGCTTGCATTGTTTTCGAAAGACGGACAGGCCAAGCAGAGCTATGAAGAGGATCAGGGCTTTGCCTCGGCCGTTTATGAGCAAACTATTTATGAAGAGGATATTTTAAGCGTGGTAAAATTCCCCGCCAGGCATGAAAGAAGGTTGGCTCAAAACCAAGCGCTCGGCGAATATGGAGATTTTCTCTCTTTCTATTCCGAGCTTAAGAAAAAGACGCAAAACAAATTGGGCCTGCAATTTGGCGTAGATGTTTCTTTTATGGCCCAGCGCGCCGCGCCAAGCGGCAAAAGCACAGCCGTACAGGCCATTTATTATCCCTATGCCACGTGGAATCTGTTTAAAAGCGAGCGGTGGGGGTCCGGTCAAATAGATTTTAACTATAATCTTACGCGCTATTGGGGCAATGAGGCGCAGATATTAAACAATAGAGTTTATGTCGCTTCCGGTCTAAATGATACATTGTCGGACGATGATTCCTTTTCCCAGGCGACATATACCCACACAATGCCCGGCAAATTAAGCTGGCTTAGTCTGACGGTGGGGCAGTATCCGCTTTATAACTTCGACGGTACAACCTATGATTCAAATCCGCAAACGGCGCTTATAAATTACGCTCTTTCGCAAAACGCGAGCGCAAGTTATCCTACCGCGAGTTTTGGCGCTTACCTTCAGGCCGCTTTAAACGAGAAGATTACCCTCAGCGCGGGTTATCAAGACGCCACAAATATCAGCGGCAGCCAAATAAGGTTTAAGGACGCTTTTTCCGGCGAATATACCGCTTTCGGCTCTTTAAGCTATGCTGACAATTCTTCGCAGTATTCGGCGATGGCTTATTATCAGCCGTCGGTAGAGCAGCAGGAAGGGTACAGCTGGGGCTGGTCTTTAAACGCCGAGCGCGATCTTGGCAAGAAGTGGAATATTTTCGGGCGAGCAAACGGCTCTACAAACAATATAATGCCCATAAAACAATCTTACGTTTTGGGTTTTTCGTTCCTGAACCCGCTTGAAAGAAACCCGTTGGACGTAATTACGCTGGGCGCGGCCTATAACCGCCTGAGCCAAGAAGCTCTGGCCCTGCCTTACGTGCGAAGCGGCGAAACGGTGGTGGAAGCCCAATGGGTCTGGGGCATTACCAAATACTTTACTCTTACGCCCGACGTGCAAATATATCCGCGCGCCGGCTTAAATGCGGAAAAGGAGTGGGTGACGGTAACCTCCCTGAGAACGACTTTTATGTTCTAGGCCCATATTGAGATTTGTGCAGTAAAAATTGGGGTAAAAGGAGAAATACAATATGGAAAATCAGGAATACGGAACAAGATATCCTACTTTGGCCTTCCACACGGGCGGAGCGGGTCAGGCGGCGGACGGGATACCGCCTCAGCCTTTCGAGACTTTCTGCTACGATTCCGCATTGACGCAAGCCAAAATACAGGATTTTAACATCGTTCCCTACACTTCCGTGCTTCCTCCGGAGTTATATGGAAATATCGTGCCTGTGGATCAGGTGGCCGATAGTTTCAAACACGGAGCCGTACTGGAAGTAATCATCGCCGGCAACGGCGCGAATATTACCGAGCATAAAGCCATAGCCACGGGCGTTGGCATATGCTGGGGCAGAAAGGACGGCAAACTCATCGGTGGCTGGGCGGCGGAATACGTGGAATATTTCGATACGCCAATAGACGACGAAATCGCGCAGGGCCACGCAAAAATGTGGCTTAACAAATCGTTAAATCACGAACTTGAACTGCGCGGCGTGGAAAAACACAGCGAATTCCAAATCTATCACAACTATATAAACATCACACAGCCTTTCGCTTACTGTTTGACCTGCTTGGGCTTCCTTAACTTTAAGAACGCCCCTGCCGTTAAACTAAAAAAGTAAACCTTAATATGCCGCGCGGAAGCGGAAACTTCCGCGCGGATAGATTGCAAAATTTCTTCGGGGGTAATTAAAATGTCGGATAATAATAACAACGGCCAAAGCTCGGGCGCCGCCGCTAAATTGGGCGTTATCGGATTGGCCAGCGTAGTTATCAGTTCTATGATTGGCGGCGGAATATTCTCCCTGCCGCAGAATATGGCGCAAGGCGCCGCGGCGGGCGCGGTGCTGTTGGCTTGGGTTATTACCGGTATTGGTATGTACTTCGTAGCCAATACTTTCAGCGTGCTTTCAAGAGTAAAACCCGATCTGACCGCCGGAATATATATGTACGCCAGGGACGGATTTGGTCCGTTTGCCGGCTTTTCGATAGGGTGGGCTTATTGGCTGTCGCAAATATTCGGCAATGTCGGTTACGCCGTAATTACGATGGACGCTTTAAATTATTTCTTCCCCCCTCATTTCGCGGGCGGGAACAATTTGCTTTCCATTATCTGCGGCTCTTTGCTTATTTGGGTTTTTAACTTCGTCGTGCTGCGCGGCGTGCGCCAAGCGGCGATACTCAATATCGTGGGGACGATCGGCAAGCTGGTGCCGCTGGCTTTCTTTATAATAGTGCTTGTTTTCGCTTTCCATATGGATAAATTCGATTTTAACTTCTGGGGCAAAATGGCGGAAAGCGGCAAATCGCTGGGCGGTTTGGGCGCTCAGCTTAAAAGCACTATGCTTGTAACCTTGTGGGCTTTTATAGGTATTGAGGGCGCGGTGGTCCTTTCCAGCAGGGCGAGAAGCCAAAACGACGTAAGCAAGGCGACTTTTCTTGGCTTTGTGGGCTGTTTGATAATTTACGTGCTTTTGTCTTTGCTGCCTTTCGGCTTTCTTTCGCAGGAACAAATTGCCGCGGTAGCCAATCCCTCCACCGCGGGTATATTGGAGCAGGTAATAGGCAAGAGCGGCGCTTGGATTATGAATATCGGCCTTTTGATAGCCGTTCTTTCCAGCTGGCTGGCTTGGACTATGATAGCCGCGGAAATGCCTTTCGCCGCCGCGCAGAACGGTACTTTCCCCAAGCAGTTCGCCATAGAAAACAAAAACGGCGCGCCCAGTGTTTCGCTTTGGGTTACCAGCGCTATTATGCAGCTTGCGATATTGCTTGTATATTTCTCCAATAACGCTTGGAATACTATGCTCAGCATAACCGGCGTAATGGTATTGCCCGCCTATATATTCAGCACCTTGTATCTTTGGAAACTTACAGAGGACGGCGAATATCAAAAATTGGCCTCCAAAGGGCGGTTCTTCGCTTTGATTACCGGAATATTGGGCACCGCCTACGGCTTGTGGCTTGTTTATGCCGCGGGTCTTAAATATTTGTTTATGGCTTTTGTCTTCCTTGTACTGGGTATACCCGTTTTTATTTGGGCCAGAAAACAGAGCAAAGACGGCTTGCCTTTGTTTAGAGAAGGCGAGAAAATAGTCCTTGTCCTTATGCTGCTAATAGCATTGGGAGCGGTATACGCTTTTGCCAGAGGGCTTATCAGTATATAAAAGCCCTATTCCCGCATCAAAAACCCCCGCGCCGTCATACGCGGGGGTTTGTTGTTCGGCATTTTAAAGTTAAAAACTTATTTGCAGACGTCGACCCAAATCCCTTCGGTAATATTTTGCAGCTCTTCTATCGACAGTTTTACCGCATTGTTGCTTGCCCCCGCAGCCGGATAGGTATAAGGGTATTTTTTCAAAGATACGTCCAAATATATTTTTACACCTTCTTTCAAGCCGAAGGGACATACTCCCCCTATCGGGTGGCCGATGAGATTTAAAACTTCTTCCCCCTTTAAAAAGGAGGCTTTCTCTTTAAAATATTCTTTAAACTTCTTATTGTCTACCCGCGCCGTTCCCATCACAACTATTACTATCGGGCCGCTTTTTGTGTTGAAGGAAAGCGTCTTGGCTATCAGCCCCTCTTCGCAGCCTATGGCTTGGGCGGCCAACGCCACCGTAGCGGTGGAGGCGGGCAATTGCAGATATCTGTCTTCAAGATTGTGTTTTTTGAGCTGTTCTTTTACTCTTTCTATATTTTCCATAACTATATAATATCAATTTAAAAAAGCCTTTAAACTTAGCGGACGGACGGATTTTGGTTTTGACCGTTAATTTGTTTCCGTAGAAGTTTAAATAAGCCCCGTTCCTTTTCTGGAACGGGGCGTAAGATTAATTCCCGTTTTTATTTATTTCTTTCTTTACCGGTTTTGCTTTGGTAAAGAGTTCCTTTTTCTCATCGGGTTTATTATCGGGTTGAACATCTTCCCCTTCTTTTTCGCCGCTGGCATAAACGACTTCGGTCGCGAAGTCGAAAGATGTCCCGGCTACGGGTTCGCTTTGCGTCGCTTTTTCTTTCTGTCTTTTAAATATGGACTGAGCCAAAACCAAAGCTCCGCCGCTGAAAGCGACCGGCACAAGCACAGCCACCTGCAAAGAACCCGCCAAATCGGATACGAAGCTGAGCACTGTTCCGCCCGCGGCCGCCGCCACGGAGAAACTGAATATTAACAATGTCGTATTCGCCGCTTTTTCGCCTCTGCCTTTTAGCGCCGCGTTGAAAAGCGGCGGGAAAAGGTTCGCGTCCCCTACGAAGAACAAGGCCGCGCCCGTAAGTCCCAAAGGCGATATCCCTTCTAAAGCGAAAAGCGTCAAACCCGATAAGACCAGCCCTCCAGATATCTTATATGTAGAGTTTGAAGAGAGTATTCCCCTCTTCTGCAGTTCTCCGCATAAAGCTCTGGCCAGGCCCATAGCAGAATATATCAGCACGCCGCCAAGTATGTTCGGCATATCGGACAATGCTCCGTAATGCTCCTGCGCCATGGAAAATACGAGTAAAGATGTCGTTAATTCGCCGGCTTCTATCAGAGCGAACGATATCGCCGCTTTTCTTGCCTCGGAATCTTTAAGGAACATTTTTACAAGCCCTTTTATCCCGCCGTCTTCTTTAGTTTCCGGCAGCGGTACGTCCTTGAAGTTCCCTCTGAATATGCTGTTTACCGCCAAAAGGCTTAGCGGCGCAAGAAGCAAGGGAAAGGTTATAGCATTGTTTACTTCTCCGAAACCCAATGCCTCCGAAGCGAAATTAAGCAGAGGTCCGAATTCCAAAAACAATATCGTTCCCAAACTTCTGGCCATAGCCGTCTGAGTCGTCAGCGACAATGCTTTTTGCGTATCGAAATTCGTATCTATCAAGGGGTATATCGTCGAGTATTTTATCTCGTTGGAAAGCGATATGAGCGATATGCCCGCAAGGGAGCTTATTAAACCCGCTATGCTCCCGTCGTGGGTAAAGCCGTTTAATCCTCCAAGTATGGTCATAGCCACGCCGAGGAAGGTCCCCACGGATGCGGTTCTCGCCATATTGATTACGCCCCATCTGTTAAAGAAGTATCCCATAAACGGCACCAAGCCCGCGGGCAGGTAGCTTATTAAGCTGATTATGGTGTTTGTTGTGGAGCTATCCAGCCCGTATACTTGGCTTATCATCGGGGCGGTAGCCGTTACCGTAGTCGCGGCGAGAAAGTTATACAAAAATGCCGACGGTTTGACTACATCGTCTTTCTTCTTCAAGAAAGCGGCTATTCGGCCGAACAGGCCTTCTGATTTCCCGGCTTCTTGGGACGATATCGTCGGGGCGACTTCTTCCGCCGCCGCGTCCGAAGCGCGAGCGGAAGAATAGAAATCTCCCAATATTTCCGCCGTGGCAGAAGAACTTTCCCTTAAAAGATGCGGTCTGCCGGGCACTTCGTATACAAAAGAGGACGGATCCGTTCTATTTTGTATAAAACCGTAGTCGTATTCTTTGACGGCTTTTGCGGTTGTTATCGGAGTTTCTGCATAAGGATTGGCCAAAATACGCCCGTCGGCATATCTATATACATCTCGCACGAGCATGGCGGGCATAACCACGCCCGCCGCGGCGTTTTGCAGGCCGCCGGCAAGTTTTGCCGTCCAATAAGCCGCGCCGCGCCCTTGCAGTATATTGCCGCCTATTAAAGGAATTCCGCTATAGAAATTTAATATCTTGGGGTCTACAACGTCTACGGGCTTTATGTTTTTGATGTTAAAGCCCGTTTGAGCGGCGATGTCGTAAGCGTTAAGATTAAATATATTAGCCGCTTTAACTCCGCCGCGCGTGAAATTGGCTACTTGTTCGGTAGCAGCCAACACTCTTCCGCCGTTTAGCATACCCGGAGTTACCGTCGCTACGTTATAATTTAGCAATAAGGTCGTACCGAGCACCGTGGCTTTATTATTTATTATTCTTAAGGTTTTGCCCGCTAGGCCAAGGTGATGATTATCAAGCCATTTGTAGACATTATCTATACGGTTTAGCGGCGATATTTTGGGCGAGTCGGATAAAGTCGGAGCTTTGTACTCGCCTTTTATTTTAAGTGCTTCGGCCAAGGTCGTTTCCGTTTTGCCGGAATAATTGAATATCAAGCCGTTTCCGCTTTCACTGGTCCACCAGCGGCCGAGTTTGCTGTTTTTAAGCCAATCGCCAAATCTGTTTGCGCGCGCCGTTTTGAAAGCGCTGACGCTTTTGTCGTATTTGGCCAAATTGGCTTCATATTTGCGGTATCGGGCGATATAATCACCAGCCGCTTGGCTAAGCTGCGCCGCTTTGGGCGCCTGCGGTTTTACGGCAAGTTCGGCTTTAAGCGTTTCAAGTTCTTTTAAAACCTGCTGCGCTTTGGCTTGATCGCCGCCGGCGGCTAAAGCGTTATACTGAGCCGCTTTGGTGTTGTATAGATTTACCTTGGCGTTATAGGATTTTGTCGCGGCGAGATATTTTTCGTAAATGCTTTTGTTGGTTTGGTTTACGGAATTTATCTCCGCCTCTATAGCCGCTTTTTGCTGCGCGGAGATGTTGCGCTGCGCTTTTGTTATCTCGCGTTCACTTTTTGCCAGCTTGTATTGCGCCGTCGCTTTGTCGGCTTTGGCTTTGCTGTACGCGCTTACCTTTTTGCCGGCGCTGCGCCGCGCTTTCAGCTTCGTTAATGCGCTTTTGCGGGCGTCGTAGAGCTTCTTCATTCTAAGATTGTCCGCTTTTATCGCCGCTATGTTTACCCCTTCGCCGCGTATCTTTACGGCTTTGAGCAGGCGGCTTTTGCCAGCCAGTTTTATTTTGCTTAAGCGGTAAGAGGTCTTTGCCAAATTGGCGCCGCCGCGGATAAGCGACGGTATGCTCTTGATAAGCGCCGGCGTTAAAACCACCATTAAGGCCATATCGCTCCAATACGCGGCCGACTTTATTTTTTGGTTATCATTGTATCTGGCGGCTTTTTTGTCGTTAAGGCTCTTTTTTGAAAGGCCAGCAACGCCTTTTACGTACGCCAAATTGTTTACGCGCATCTGCGTGGCGGCGTTTAGATCCCACCAGTCAAGATTGTTTAGCAGTTTCCTTGCGCTTGATGCGGAAGCGCTTTTTTTGGCGCCGTTTTTAAGCACTCCGCTTACCAGCGGCGTGTGTATTTTGTTGCCCGTATCTCTTTTTATCAGCATAAGGAGAAAATTGCCTTGCGCGGCGGCCGACTTTGCCAGTGCGAAACTGCGCGCTTCCTCCCGTATATATCTGCTGATTATTTTTTGAGACAGCGCGGCGGCGTATCGGGATTTGTTTACGCTTATCGAATAGCCTATATCTTCAAGAACGTTGCCGTATGTATCGCCGTATTTGTCTTTGCCTTTTTGTATAAGATATTGCGTCTTTTCCCCGTATCCGTTAAGATAGTTGCCGCCGCCGCCTCTTATGTACCTGTTGAATACCCCTATGCCTTTTTTGGCGGCGTTCTCTATGCTGAGAAGCTCGAGAAACGCTTTCGCTTTACCCTTTATCCCTTTGTTTTTTAAGGTTTCGTTTAAAAGCAGATGCTCTATCTTAGCCCAAGAGTCTTTATTGTTTATCAAAGATAATGCCGTTATGCCGGACTCCAACGCTATCGCGCCGTAGTCGCCGTCCCAGGCCTCGGCTGCGGAATCATATATTATTCTTCCGTTTGAAGCGGCGCTTTTCCCGAACAGGGCAAGCAGGACCATAGCTTCGCCGGAGTTTATGCAGTCGAGTTGTCTTTTTTGCTTGCCTTTGGAGCTCTTTTCCTTAAGCCCGCGGCTTCTGCCCCCGAAAGTATATTCTATGCCGGGCATATAATCTACGAGATAAATGTCATTGTCGCAGTATTGCGGAGCTTTTTTGGCTATGGCGCTTATGTAGTTTATAAAACGGGAGTAGTCTTTGTCGTTTACGCCCCCCAATAAAGACAGTTCGCGCACTTTGACAAATACCCCGTTGTTGCTAGTTGGAGTATTACCCTTTTCCAAAATGCCTTTTTCTATTTCCGATTTATAATATTTATCGTTTAATACGCCGCTTAGCAAACCTTGTATGAAGGCGGGACACTCGTATGTGGTTTTATTGTATACTGTTTGCTCTTTGCCGCTGCAGGCTTTTATATAATACTTTTCGACATCGTAAGTGCCGTCGGGCGCCTTGCCACGAGCATAGGCCGAGCGGCCCGCTTGATATGACGCCAAATTAAGGCGCTCAAGCTCCTTGTATGCTTGGTATGCCAGTTCCGTTTCAGCCGCAAGTTCTTCCGCGCTAAGCTCTATTCCTTTATACTCTTCTTTGATGAGCTTAGACAGCGCCGCTATTTTAGCGGCATCCTGCTTGCGATTGTATGCCCCGTTTAATATATCGGATATGTTATTAAACTCGAACGAGTTTTCCTTTTGCCAAGCGGTAAAATCATATCCGCTTTTAACCGGGAGCAGCTGGGCATAGCTTTCCGCCGTTATATTCAGCAGAAGCGCCAGGCTGATAGCTATCGATATAGCTTTGTTTAAGTTCACTCTTAAACAATTTTGCAACCACGATACTGTGTTCTTCATTTTATTTACCTTTTTTCTTTCTTCTCTAATGCTTGCGGAATTTGTTTCTCTTTACTTTGCTTTTGTAATCCCGCGTAAAAAATTTTCCGTTTATCGCTTCGGCGTTTTTATCGCCTGATCATAAAATGAAAGAACTATTCCGTCAAATAACAATGCTTCGTATATATAGGGATAAAATCAATAAAATCGTTTAAAAATAATATTCTCATAAAATAACCTCAAAATAAAAAATAATAAGATCTGCCGCTTCTTTTATTAAGTTTCGCAGATCTTACGTAAAATAAATTTAATTTTTGGATTATCTCGTGAGAATCTGCATTATATTCTTCCTAAGGGACAACTTATATCCAAACCTGGACATCAGCATAAACAAAGTGCGATATAAGTTCTTGGAGAACATATGCATAATCGAAATGATATAATTATTGAAGGAATATATGCCGCTCAATAAAAAGGAATATCCGCCGCATATACTGTTGCGGAGGACTGCTTTTTCAAAAGCGCTTATTATATTATAGGTAATACTGTTCGACATAATGTTTTTCCTTCTTTTCAAATATTATATAAAATTTCGGCGGACAAGTATAATATTTTTTTTGAGAGTTGTGCAAATATTTTGCAAATATAGTAAAATTTATACAGTAAGGACAATTTGTATTACAAAAGAACAGGAGTATAAAGTAAATGAAAAAAATAACTGCATTAATGTTTGCTTTCTTGATGCTCGTGACATTTGCTTCCGCTCAGGAAAAGAATGCCGCCGCCGAGAAAGCGACCGCGTCCGAAACATCGATAACCACCGACGGCCAAAAAGATACCACGGTAGAATATAACGGTGTTGTTATATCCATACCTAAAGGCGTAAAAGCTACGGTGTCCAAAGATGCTCAGGGCAATATCATTGTTTCAGGTTCTGATCTCAATGGGGTGAAAATTGACGGAGAAACTGTAAACAGCACTGGTAAAACTACTCTTTCAATCAATGCTTCCACCAAAGTGATAACCGTAAAAGAAGGCAATAACGTAACGGTAACCAATGCCAAAGGCCAAACGTATTCCGTAAAAGCCGGGCAGACTACCGCTCAGGCTGCCGCTGCGGTAAAAACGGCTCAGCCGGCCGCCAAAGCGGAAACCGCGGTAAACGTTCCCGCTTTCGTATTGCCCAGCACGGAAAGCGCTGCTAATCAGCAGGCCGTGCAGAACGTGGAAGAAACGTTGAGCCCGTCCTCACCGCGTTAATTATTAGGAGACTTTGTAGAAACATATGAAAAAGTTATTATTATTGGCAGTATCTTTGTTGGTCGTTAACTCGGCCTTCGCGGGTGACGTAAAGTTCCTCGTATCCGAAGACCTCAGCTACGACGACAATATTTACCTTACCGACGGTAATGAAAAGGATTCTTTCATAAGCTCTACCCAAGCCGGCGTAGCTTATGCCAACCCCATAGCCGGAAGCGGTTTGGATTTAACCGCGACTGCTTTGGGCGGTTATAACGCTTATACCGAAGACAACGGCAAGAACGGCTTCTGGAACGCTTATGCCAACGTCGACGTAAAAAATGACATCTTGAATGTCGGGGATTCTTTCCTCTATACGTCCGATCAGGCCAACTCCGAGCTTACCGAAAGAGCTAAAAGGTTGAACAACAACTTCTATCTTTCGGCTAAAACTTCCACCGATAAAAAATTCGGCTTCGGCGTTGTAGCTAACGACTCCTACGATTACTATATCGATAATCCGTGGAAATATGATTTGACCCGCAACCGCTTAAACGCCGGCGTGCAGGCTTTCTACAATATTTCCGCCAAGACCAATGCTTTCGTCGAATACGTTTACACCAACATCGCTTATAAAGACAATACCAACAACGATTCCGACGGCAGCACGGTAGCCCTCGGTGTTGAAGGCAAAATCGCACAGAAACTTTCCGGTATAGCCAAAATCAACTATGTAATGCGCGATTACAGCCACGATATGGAAGGTTACAGCAGCTATGAAGACCTCCTCGGTTACTATGTAGCTTTGACCTGGAACCCGACCGAAAGAAACACCGTTCGCTTGTCCGGTGAAAGAAGATTCGAAGAATCCGTATACGTAAACAACAGATACTTTACCGATACTTTGGTATCTTTGTACGGTTCTCATAAACTCTCCGACAAACTCACCGCCGGTTTGACCTTGTCCTATGAAAATATGGATTATGACCGCGCGAACAATGACGGAGTAAAGAGAAGCGACGACCTCTTCACCGTTCGCCCCGAATTGGGATATCAGTTCCAAGAATGGCTTTCCGCCGGTGTGTGGTATCAGTTCAGGAACAGAGATTCCAACACCAACGGCAACGATTATGCCAGCAATAAAGGCGGCGTATTCGTAAAAGCCTTGTTCTAATATTTAAATTAGATATAAAGCCCTCCTTCGGGAGGGCTTTTTTTTTTCTCTTATGAATAACCCTCTTAGCCTTCCGTTCTTACGGCTTTCTTTTTATTAATACCATTATAACTCTAAAAGAAGAGAAGGCTTCTCTTTTTGACTTTTTATTTATTAATAAAGTAAAATTGAACAGCTTTTAACGGGAAAAGTTAATGCTTGTATTGAATCGTAAAATTCTTCATACAGAGAGAGCAAATGTCCGATATTGTATTTGAAAAAGTGACAAGCGGGGAATTCCCCCTTTTCGCAAAGAAACTGCAGGAGGCTTTTTCCCCCGCGGTTAAGGAAAAGTTTGGGATAAATGAACCTGTCCCTTCGGTGGAAGATATAGAACATTCTTTTAAGGCCGAAGGCGCGGAAACTTATTTTATTCTTTCAAATGGGATACGGGTAGGCGGAGCAGTGCTGCGGATAAATAAAAAAACAAATCGTAACTGTTTGGAATTGTTTTTTATTTCCCCTGAAAATCACGGTAGAGGCCTCGGCCTTGTGGCGTGGCGGGCCATAGAGGCCAAATATCCGAAAACTGTCGTTTGGGAAACTATAACACCTTATTTCGAGCAAAGAAATATTCACTTCTACGTAAATAAATGCGGCTTCCGAATAGTGGAGTTCTTTAACGAAAGACATATCGATAAAAATATTCATCGAAGGAATCAATCTAATAAACCGGAAATTGGCACTGACGTTTATTTCCGTTTCGAAAAAGATATGTGCAAATAAGTTCCTTTACCCGAATTAGGCTTCCCTTAATATTTTTTAACCGGCGGCAGTAAAGCAAAATATTTGACTGTTTTTTACGTAATATTAAAAAGACAATAAAATACCCCCGAAACCGGGGGTATTTTATTGTAATTATAAAACTCTATTTGGAAGGCCAAATAACCCCGTTTACCGATCTGGGGTGATTTAGTTTAACGTTGTTGCCGGATTTCGCGTCAATATTCTGTATGGCTTTCAGAGCTTGCAAAAGTTCGGGCGTTCTTCTTAAAAGGCGGCCTGTCCCTACGTCTACGATATTGGTATTCTTCTGATAATGTTTTTCGCCGTCTTTAATTATGGTTCTGGTAAAGACGTTTTCGTCAAATTCCACTTGCTGGGCGTCGCTGAAGAGATTTATTATGTCCAACAGTGCCAAATCGTATTTAATCGGATCGGCCGAATATTTTAATTCCGTCTTGATTACTATCAAGCCGTGAAGGCGAATGATTGATTCTTCTTTCGCGATATTGTCCAGCCAGCGGGTGGAACGTGTAATTTCCGGCATTTGGGGGTTTTCGCAATATTGCGCCTGAGGCAATTCCACAGTGTTTTCATTTGCTATGGACCCTTTTGCCGCACTCCCCGCCAAATCTTGGGCGTATTTGCTGTTGCTCAAATAGTTGTATTTGACCAAACGCTGAGTAAGATCTTCATAAAGATTTGCCACTATTTCCGAACCCAAAAAGGTCATCATTTCCAACATAATTACGGCCGCAAAGCCTTTTGTTATGCTGGCCGAGGCCAATGTCATCGAACTTACCGCTGCCGTGGACCCGAACCAAGTTCCTACCAAAGCACCTTCCGCCCCGAGCGTGGCGCCTGCCGTATATACCGCCGCTACAGTAAGCAATCCCAATACTATCCCTTGAAGGCAAGCGGAACCGTACTCCTTTACTTTCGCTTTCCTTAACTCCGTTTTGTAGCGCGGATTGTTTTTTAGCAAATCGGAAATTACTTTGGTTTCCCTGCTCATCGCATTCATTACTTCGTAGGGAGTATAATTCGCAAATTCGCTGTTATGATAGTCTTTTATGGCGGCTTCATACTTTTTCCATGCGGGTTTTATGTAGTATTCGTTATGGAAGGCGCCTATATTGCCTTTCGGATTGAGTTTCTTATATAATGTCATCGCTTCAAAGTAATTCAATCCGCTGTATGGATCAAGAAAATTTAAGACGTTTCTCTTTTTTTCTTTCTGGGGAACGGGTGCGGCTATAATATTGCCCGTCTGTCCGAAAGAAGGAACATTCCAGCCGGAGTTGAAATTGCCGAAAGAATATCCCCCCACTTCTCCATACGAATTGCCAGCTTTTTTGCGCGGCATAGGCTGTGCGTTTAACGGCATCGAACCGCCGATTAGAAGCAAACAAAGAATTATGGAAAGCATTTTTTTATATATCATAATTTCCTCCCGTTATTTGGGTTGAAACCTCATTAATTCAAAGGGAACGTATTGGCGTACCGCCGTATTGTCTTGAGGAATGATTAACTCCCTTTGTATTCTTTCGTTAAACTCTTCCTTAGACGCTGCATCTGCTATCGTTTTTATGCCAGAAAGATATTCTTTCAAAGCATTATCGTCCGTCGCTAAAGTGTGTATTCTGTCGTTCCAGTCCTCGATGTAAGGCAGAAGTTTTTCGGCCGAAAGTGAATTTTCGCTTTCGCTCTCGAAAAGTTCGCTTACCATATTTTTTACTTCCTTTCCGCCTGTATATATTATACCGATATTATCCGGATTTTTCTGTACGGCGGTTAAAATTTCTCTTTTTAACGCGGTTCTGTTGGATACCGCGTTTATTATCGCCAATTCGCTGTTAGAAGCGTTCGCGGCATTGGCTTGACTGGTGTATATCGTCAAAAACAAGCCCGCGCCTATGGCTAAAGGCAATACGCTTTTTAAAGATTTTAAACCCGCTCTGGCTTTACTGGACAGCTCAGCTTGAGAGGCTCTTTTCGCCAAACCCGGTATCATACTTATTTCTGCTTTATTTGTTTGCTTTGCTATGGCTATGATATTGTCTACGCCTTCGTCTCCAACGGAATAAATAAGCGTTCTTAAAGGATCGTCATGAATCTTTTTGAGATTCAAAAGCTCTTTTTGCGCGTTTGCAAGTTCTCTCTTCCAAGCGGACACCTGCTTTTCGGCTCTGGCGCCGGCTCTTCTTATCAGGAATTTATTTCCGGAAATAGTCGCCCTCAAAGCGGCTATTCTGCCGCCCAAAAGGCTTTGCGCGTATTGTATTTCCGCCGACAAGGCCAAAGATACCGCCTTCACGCGGGGCAGATTGAAAGTCTTTTGTATTTTATTTACCAGAAACTCGAAATCCACCGAAGTTTTATCGAGAATATCCTTTGCTATTTTGTTAAAAAATTCCGGCGTATCTTTTAAAACGCTGGTCGCCGAACGCGGCGTTTGCCCTGATGAAAGCGCGTTTACGGCGTCTTTAGTGTACATTAAGGAAAATCTGCTTTTACTGCTGTATTTGTTGTCGACAATTGCCAAAGAATTGTATAGGTCGTAGATAAAATCGTCGTTGGCAAGATTGTTTTTCAACACTTTATTTATCAGAGTTTCGCTTTCCCTCAGCGATTTTAACATTGCGTCCAACTCAGTCTGAGTTGCAGAAGGCTTCGCCAATAAATATTGTTCCGACAAGGCTACGTATGAGTTTATATCCTCTGCAAAGAGGCCGGGCCATATTTCGTATAATTTTATTTTGTTCCTCAAAGCTGCGGCGGCGTCTTGCGCATATGCCGTCGCGAAGTTTGAACTGATAAGCGCTAATGCCATAATTAGCGATAAAATTCTTTTCATTTCAATAAACTCTCCCTATGTTTCACTTTAATATATAGTATAAGTTATCATAGTGGAAATGAAAGAGTCTTTATTCCCATTTTGCCGTAGGTCTTTGGACCTATTTTCAAATGCGGATAGGGCGTTTTTTGTCAGATAATGCTGTAATCTTCCAATTTGGCTTTGTCGTAATCGTGATGTTCTCCGTTGATGTATTCAACTTCCCTGGGCCTGTCTTTGGTCAGTTCGGGATTGATTTTCGTCAAATCCATAAGGCCGTCGGCCGTAGGGTAACTGATATCGGAAAGCGATACGACCGTTTCAAATATATATCTTTGCGTCAGAGGATAGTTCTCAAACCGGGCCACTTTGTTAAACTTTTCTTGATTTTCCCCGTCTTTAAAATAACTTTCGTTTGCGTATATAAGCGTAGGTATATGAAACCCTTTGGGGCAGTTGCCGGTATTGTATCCGCCGGATTCGAATAAACAAAAGCCGTGGTCCGATAAGAATACAAACAAGGTTGCGCCGTCGGCATTTTTGGCCAGGCGCATCATTTCCGCTATTATGGACGTGTTGTAGGCCATGGCGTTTTCATAGGTGTTGAGGAATACTTGCGCGTTTTCTTTGGTCGGAGCGAGTGTTTCCCATTTTAAAGATGGCTGTTTTTTATCCCAGGAATCGGGGTATCTGTCCTGCGGGTTGAAATGTACGCCTATAAGTTTCGCGACGATAAAATTACGTTTGTCGTTGCTTAAAATGTCTTTAAGTATCGGCAATATATATTTATCGTCGGGCGCGTCTTGAAGATAGCGTCTGTAATTTGTAAATACGATATCATTTTTTTCGTCCAACGGAGTGTTTTTGTCGCGCTGAAATTTGATGTATTTGCCCGCTTCTTTTACTAGCATATTGGTTCTTGAATCGCCTTTATGGTTCGGGTTTAAATAGTTGATGTAGTAAGTTTCGTAGCCCGCCTCTCGAAATAGAGAAAAGAGCGATTTTTCCCTAAAATAAGTCTTGGTGTCGCCGAAAGGACGGCGCGTAAGTATCAGCGGCAAAGAAGGATTGGTATTGGGATATAGCGATATCATATCACTGAAGCTGATTAGGGGTTTAAATTCGTTTTCATATTCCTTGAAATATTTGGAGAAATAATCCTCCCTGTGCGATTCCCCAATTATTATAATAACGTTTTTCGGGGAATTTTCCCCCGCCTGAGCCTGAAATTTAAATGCGTCGTATTGCGCTATAACCTCTTGATTGGCGGAAATTTGTTCCCGATATTTCATCAGCGGTTCGGTAAAGTTGTGGGGATAGCCGAACAAAAAGAATATAATCAACAATAGCGCGGCTTTTGCTTTAGAGATACGTTTTTGCGGTTTGTAAGGGAATTTGAGCGCCAGAACAAACAAGATAAGGAATACGGCGGCTACGGTAAGTTCTTTATAGGATATAAGCGGAAGATAGCCGAAAATCTCATATATATTGGTATCTCTCGTAGTCAGAAAGATTTGCTGGCCGATATTCTTAAAGTCGTAATTGTAAAGACTTATCAAATGGGTATCCATTACCGTCATTGCGGCGCAGATTGCGCCTAAACTCAAAAAGAGCAAATTGGAGGCGTAAAAAAGCGTTATTCCCAAAGCCGCCGCGGTTATAGTAAAGCGTATCAACGGGACGTAAAAGGGAATATGCCAGAAGAATATTTCCGCCCCGCAGAATACGCCGTATATGCCCAAGACGACAATGCAGAATACGGCCCTTAGGAGGAATGGAAGATTTTTTGAATTTAAATTAAATTTCATTTTTTTGCTCTCTTTTTAAAAATAACTGCTTCATTCGGGGCAAGAGTGATGCGGTTTGTCCCATATAAAATTTTATGTTTTTTGTTTAAAAACTCGGCCGGAAGTTCCGCTTTCTCTTCGGAAACGTTCAGAATTATGTCGTAGCAATATCCTTTATATATCCGCCTTTGCGCTTTGAATTTATTATTTCCCTCAAGAGGAGATATCGCTTGCGCGCCCTTTTCGAATACGGGCAGCATTTTGCTAAGCTCTTTGGACACTTCTCTTAATCTTTGCCAATGCTCCGGCTCGGATTGGGGCAAAGGGACGGATTTTGAGTTAAACGTGAAAAAGAATAATCCTTCCGCTCCTTCCAAAAGTCCGTCATAAGCCATAAAACGCATTTCTTCCGTCGTAGGAAAGCGGCCTATCCTTTGATCGTCCGGGCGGTACTGCTTGTATTCCCGCCAATCAAAAGACTGTACTACCCCCCATACGGGTTTGGCGGATAGTCCGCCCTCTTTTAAAATATTCTTAGCCGTTTTTATCTGCTCTGAGAATGATGTCAACGGCAAATGCGGCACGGGATACCAATCCACCATTAAAACGTCGGCCGTATCGTAATAGGGTTGCGCGTGGCTGCCTTTGCCAACCACGAAAGCGGTCCTTTGATTTGGGAAAGCCTTTTTGGTTGCCGAGTCTAGTTCTTTAAGATATGCGTTGCTTTTTTTGTCGACGTCCGGTTCGTCGTATAAATAAAAAGCCAATATAGGCCATTTCGCGGCTTCGGAGAGGTAATCGTTTTCTATGGCGGGATAGGGAAAAATCAACATTTTCAGGCCGTATTTTTCAGCTTTCTTGGCTAAAGTCTTCAGGAAATCCAAATCTTTGGAATAAGTTTGAATACAGTTAAACCCCGCCTTTTTTATGGTTTTTACGTATTTGGCGTCATTTACTCCGTATAGGCATAAAGGGTAATTTGCCGCTTGGGCTAATACGGCCGAGGCGATAAATGAAATAGTTAATATAATTTTAAACAATGTTCTTATCCTTGATAAAAGCTCTTTTTGCGGTTTTGAACATTATTTCTATATCCAAAAACAGGGAGCGGTTTTTTATATACCATACGTCGTAGGAAAGGCGTTTGTAGGCCGCGTCGAACGTGGAATCGGGTATGTGTTCTTTGTTTTTCAGATCCTCCCTTACGCAATAGGTGGGCGGCGCCTTGAAGTTAAGCTGAGCCCACCCGGTAAGGCCGGGTTTTATTACGCTTCTTATATTATGGCAGGCCAAATACTTGTTAAGAAAATAATATTCGTCAGTCCAAACGGGCCGGGGGCCGACTATCGAGATATCGCCTTTGAATATATTGATAAGCTGTGGTATTTCGTCCAGTCTGAAGCGTCTTAAAATCGAACCGACTTTGGTAATATTTTCGCTGCCGGGTTTCATCGTGCGGAATTTGTAGATATATATCTTCTTTTCGTTCTTGCCGATTCGTTCTTGAAAGAAGAACGGCGGTATACCGTCGATAAATCTTATCGCGAAATAGGTTAAAACGCCAAGGGGAAGCATTACCGGCATAAGCACCAGGCAGAACATTATATCCAGGGCTCTTTTGATGAACGGATAATATTTTTCTTCTTGTCTTGCCGCGACGCCGCGTATAAGCCACATCGCGTCTTTAAGGCTGCCTTTGCTTGAACGCATAAAGAGTTGTTCGTAAAAATTATAGTCCGTGGTGAGCAAAACGCCCTTATTTAAAAACATTGTCGATATCACGTGCCAAGTGTTTTTGTTTTCGCTTAACATTTTGCTGGCCATTACTATAAGGTCTATATTTTCTGGCGGGATATTCTTGATGTCTTCCGGGCTTTCAAATCGGCCCAGTACTTCCAAATTGTCGTAAGAGGCCAAATCCTTTTCTATTTCTTTCAAAGTATTGCTTTTTCCCAGTAGGAGAATACGTTGTTTTACCAGCGTAAAAGAGGCATAAGTCTTTCTTGAAAGATACATATACGAAAAATATAAGACAAATACGGAAAGCAGTATAAACTTTGGAGTGGCTACATTAAAAAAAGAAGTGGTAAAATAAATTCCGAACGCCGAAGTCCCCAAAGATATCGCGAAAGCTATTATTATGCTGCGGTAGTCCAGGCGGTCTTTTTTTATTATTTGGGTATCGTAGAAGGAAAACACCCATAAAATCAGCGAAGTCACACCGAATACCGGCAGAAGCACTTTTATAGTCGGGTCGAAAACATTGTGGGAAAACTCACCGTATCTTAACGCTACAACCAGCGCGGTTATAATGGTAAATGAAATCAAATCGGCAATAAAAAACAGTAATCTCATAATTTTAAGCCTTAAATATTTCTTTTAGACCTTCTTTCAGGGAGGTTTTCGCCTTATAGCCAAGTTTTGTTATTTTCGCTATGTCGGCGGCGGATTTCTTTATGTCGCCCGCCCTTTTGGGTTTGAAAACGCGCTTCATTTTTTTGCCCGCGACCGTTTCTATTTCCCGCGCCAAATCCAGCAGAGAGTATGTTTTGCCCGAGGCCACATTATAAACTTCCCCCGCTTTGCCCTTTTCCATTGCCAAAATTGTGGCGTCGGCCACATCATCTATAAAGACGAAATCCCTGCTTTGTTTGCCGTCCCAATCTATAAAAAAGGCGTCGCCTCTTTTTGCCAGGTCCATAAATTTGGCTATTACCGCGGCGTAGGGCGAATTGGGGTTTTGCTTCGGCCCGAATACGTTAAAATATCTTACGCATACCGTTTCGAGCCCGTATGCTTTAAAATAGCATTTAAGCAGTTCTTCCCCTATCAATTTACTGGCGGCGTAAGGCGAGCGGCAGTCTGTCGGGGCGGCTTCTTTGTAGGGAATATCCTTTCCGTTGCCGTATACCGCGCTGGAAGAAGCCAGCAATACTCTTTTTACGCCGTTTAAACGGGCGGCTTCCAATACGTTAGCGGTGCCCTCTATATTGATTTTATGTGTCTCCACCGGTTCTTGCATAGACTGTGCCACCGACACCAAAGCCGCATGATGATAAACATAATCGGCACCGCGCATTGCTTGCTTTAATTTTTTAAAATCGGAGATATCGCCTTTTACTATTTTTATTTTGCTTTTGATTTCGGAGAGATTTTTCAGGTCGCCCGAAGATAAATTGTCGTAAACGATAACTTGATGGCCCTTTTCGGTCAATTTTTCAGCCAGGCGCGAGCCTATGAAACCGGCTCCGCCCGTAATAAAGGATATTTTCCCGCTCATATTGAAAAATTATAGCATTTTTGGGCTCTCCATTAAATGGTATAATATATCAAATGAATAACTATACGCCGTTTTCAGTTTTGATGTCGGTTTACGCCAAAGAGAAAGCCTCTTGGCTTAAAGAATCGCTTGAAAGCGTTTTTGAACAAACTCTTAAGCCTTCCGAGGCGGTTTTGGTGGCAGACGGCCCTTTGACGCCGGAGCTTGAAAGCGTCATAGTTTTGTTTAAAGACAGATTAAAACTCGTCCGCCTGCCTAAAAATATGGGGCTGGGTACAGCTCTCAACGAAGGTCTTAAGGCGTGTTCCTATCCTTTGGTGGCGCGTATGGACAGCGACGATATCGCCGCGCCCAACCGCTTTGAGCTGCAAATTGCGGCTTTTG
This sequence comes from uncultured bacterium, assembly GCA_949291515.1. Classification (GTDB taxonomy): domain Bacteria; phylum Elusimicrobiota; class Elusimicrobia; order Elusimicrobiales; family Elusimicrobiaceae; genus Proelusimicrobium. Next base: position 65,658 of record CASEVY010000006.1, read on the forward strand.
AGCAAGACAAAGAACTTTCCGTCCTTGGCGGCGCGGTTGAAGAGATAGATTCCCTTACCAAGAAAAAGATATGTTTCAGGCGTTTGCCGCTTGGCGACGGAGAACTTAAGAATTTCCTTAAAAAGAGATGTCCGTTTAACCATATGACGGTTATGTTCAAAAAAGAGGATGTTCTCTCGGCGGGCGGCTATTTGCATTTACACTATATGGAAGATTATTACCTTTGGACGAGAATGGCGGAAAAAGGGTTTAAATTCGCCAATTTGCCGCAAATACTGGTCCGCGCCAGAGTAGACGCCGCTTTTTATGGCAGGCGCGGCGGTTTCGGTTATTTTTTGAGCAACAAAAAGCTGTATTCCTATATGAAAGACCACGCTATGATAGGCCTTAAAGACTATATCTATATACTTTCAGTCCGCTTTTTGGTTCAGACGCTTATGCCGGGCTTTTTAAGGGCTTGGTTTTACAGAGAGGCTTTAAGAAAACAATGAAAAAGGCTGGGATTTTAACTCATTATCAAGTGCACAATCACGGGGCGATATTGCAAATGCACGCTTTGTATCAGACCTTGCGGGCTTTGGGCTTTAAGCCTTATGTTTTGACTTATAAAAAAGATTTTTCTTTTTTACCCCCCTCTTTAGGCGAGAAGTATAATATATCGCTCAAATCCGCGCCTTATTACGCGAAGTATCTGCTTAAAAAAGGGATCGGCAAAACACTTTTCAATTTTAGGAAGTACAGGACTTTAAACCGTTTTAAAAAGGAAAATTATGATTTTAAGCCCGTCTTTCAAAGCGATATGGATTATGTGGTAGTAGGCAGCGACGAAGTCTTTTCCTTGGAAGTGGGCGTGAATATGATAATGTACGGCCATGCCGTGCCGTGCGGAAATATAATATCCTACGCGGCGAGCTTCGGCCAAACGGACGCGGCGGCGGTGCGCGCAAGGAACTGTGAGAACCTTATCTCAAGCGGGCTAAAGAGTTTTAAGGCCTTATGCGTGAGGGACGAGGCCTCTTTCAATACGGTCAAGGAGCTTGCCTCCCTTGAGGCGGAAATAAATTTTGACCCCGTTCTGCTCTACGGTTTTGAAAAAGAGCTTAGGCAAAAGCCGATTGGGAAAACGACCGGTAAATATTTGGTGGTTTACGCCTACGACAATAATATGAACGACGAACGGGAAGTTTCTTTAATCAAAGAATACGCGGCCAAGAATAATCTTAAGGTTGTATCCGCGGGATATTATCACAAATGGGCGGATATAAATTTAAACATAAATCCGCTGGAGCTTTTAAGAGTGATAAAAGAGGCGCAGGCGGTGGTTACGGATACTTTCCACGGGAGCGTCATTTCGGCTTTGGTCAATACTCCTTTTGCGGCTTTTGTGCGGCCGATAAATGTAAACAAGATGACATTTTTGCTTGACTCTTTGGGGTTAAGCGGGAGGAAAATGGGCGATTTTAGCAAATTGGAAGAAGTCCTTTCCCGCGAAACGGACTGGAACGCCGTCAACGGGAAGATATCGGAACTTAGAGCGAAGGGCTTAAATTACTTAAAGAAGAATTTAACTGCCTGATTTTACCTTTAAATATCGGAGCGTCAAATGTATACGGAACTTAAACAATATCAAATAATAATAGCTTTGCTTAAGAAATACGGGATAAGACATTGCGTACTTTCTGCGGGTTCAAGGAATGTGCCTTTTGTCCACTCGGTGGAGGAAGACCCGTATTTTAAATGTTATTCCGTTGTGGACGAAAGAAGCGCGGGCTATTTCGCTTTGGGGTTGGCCCAGCAGATTCAAGAGCCGGTAGCAATATCGTGTACGTCGTCTACGGCAACCTGCAATTATTGGCCGCCTGTCGCCGAGGCTTTTTATCAAAATGTTCCTCTGCTGGTGCTCACAAGCGACAGAAACCCCGCAATGCTCGGCCAATGGGAAGACCAAATGATAGATCAGGTGGGAATGTACGACAGACACGTAAAGAAATCCGTAAATTTGCCCGAAGTCGAAACGCAGGACGACTTCATTTTCTGCCAAAGATTGGTCAACGAGGCTTTGATAGAACTTAATCATCACGGCAAGGGCCCGGTGCATATCAATATCCCGATGCGCTATTACAACCGTTCTTTTACCGCGCCCGCTCTTCCCGAAGTGACGAAGTTTGACTTGTTGGAACTTTCTTCCCCGCAAGAGGACTGGGCGAAAAAGGCGGAAAAACTGCGCTCTTGCAAGAGAATTTTGGTGGTATGCGGGCAGAACAGCTATGTGTCCGACGAATTAAGAAAGGAGTTGGATACCTTTTTCAGGAGATATAACAGCTCTTTATGTGTGGAATATACTTCAAACATAAGCGGTGAAGGGACTTTAAACTCCTCGATTTTTCTGGATTCGCGCTATATGCCGGCGCATATGTTTAAGGAAATCCTGCCAGAGATAGTGATATTTTTCGGCGGGCAGGTAATGTCCGGGATAAAAGAATCGCTCAGGCAGCAGGCTGGCCGCTTTGAACATTGGCTTATCCAGGAAGACGGCCGCGCGGTGGATCTGTTCAAGAGTTTGACTTCCATTTTTGAATGTTCCCCCCTCCACTTTTTTAAATATTTTAACGAATATGCCGGGACCGATGCCAAAAACGATATGCTCTACCATAATTTGCTGAGCGAGAAACAATCCCAAATAGTTTATCCGGACTTTGAATATTCCAATATCTACGCCATAAAAAGAGTGGTTGAAAATATTCCTTGCGGCTCTCTGCTGCACTTGAGCATAAATAACGCCATACGCATAACCAATTTTTTTAAACTCAATGACAATATCCGCGTTTACGCCAATATCGGCACGCACGGCATAGACGGGTGTCTGTCTTCTTTTCTCGGGCAGGCTAGCGCGGCGCGGGGCCTTGGCTTTTTGATAATAGGAGATTTGTCTTTCTTCTACGATATGAACGCCTTAAGGCTGCGCCATATAGGCAAGAACGTAAGGATAATGATGATCAACAATCACGGCGGCGAGGAATTCTATTACAACGGTATGTACCGCAATAAAAACAGCGATTTGCATACCACCGCGCGCCACAATACAAAAGCCGAAGGCTGGGTAAAAGAGAACGGATTTAAGTATCTTTGCGCTGCGGATAAAGAGTCTTTTGAGCGAGCCTATAAACAATTTATGGACGAAAAGAGTGATAAACCCGTCTTTCTTGAAGTATTTACCGAGATGAGCACCGACGCCGAATTTATCAAACAATTTTATGAACTCAGCCGCCCCAAGGATTTGCGCTCCGAGATTATGCGCAAGGGCAAAGAATTCGCCAAAAGCGTAATCGGGCAGGATAAAGCCCGCAAGATAATCAATATTATTAAGAAATAGGCGGACAAATGAGTGATATCTTTCCCAATAATTTATCCGCCAAAGCGCCTATAAGAATTTTGCACGCAGTGCCGAGCCTCGGGCTTGCCAACGGCGTAGCGGCCGTGGTGATGAATTGGTACCGCGAGATTGACAGAAGCAAAGTGCAGTTTGACTTCCTTGTCTGCTATGAGCGCGATAAAACCCACGCGCGGGAAATAAAAGAACTAGGCGGCAGGGTTTATACAATGCCATCACCCCGCAGGCACCCTATAAGGTTTATATCCTCGGCCCGTAAGGTTTTTAAGGAAGGCGGTTATTCCGTTTTCCACAGCCATGTGACGCAGTATAACTTCTTCTTTTTCCCCTTGGCGCGGATTTACGGCGTAAAGAAGATAATTCTCCACAGCCATAACCCGAAATACTCTGATAGTAAAATAAAAGGGTTTTTCGCCGGTTTGATGCTCGCCTGCGTGAAGAATATGGCCGACATAAAAGCGGCGTGTTCGGAGAAGGCGGGCGATTTTCTGTTCGGCAAAGGCTCCAAGTACGAAGTTGTAAACAATGCCGTAGACTGTAAAAAATTTGCTTTTAATCCTAAAAAAAGAGCGGAAATAAGGGCTAAGCTCGGCCTGGGCGAAAGCGATTTGCTTTTGGGGCATATAGGCCGCTTCTGCGAGCAGAAAAACCAGCTCTTTTTGCTTGATATTTTTGCCGATTTATTAAAGCGCAATCCCAACTGTAAATTGATTATGGCGGGTATGGGCCCCTTGGAACAGGCGACTAAAGAAAAAGCCAAAACCCTGGGGGTGGATAAAAACACCCTTTTTATGGGTGTATACGATAAGCCTGAAGAGCTTTATCAGGCGATGGATATCTTCGTTCTGCCTTCCTTATACGAAGGTTTGCCCGTAGTGGCGGTGGAGGCTCAGGCGGCGGGATTGCCGTGTTTGCTTTCGGATACGATTACTAAACAGGCCGCTTTATTAAATACGGAATTTCTCCCTTTGGAAGATAGCGCCTCGTGGGCGGATAATATCGTAAAAACGCTGGCCGGTTTTAAAAGGGAAGATGTCTCGGAACAGATAGCGCAAGCGGGTTTTGGCATTAAGTCAATAATAGATAAATTGAAAGGATTTTACGGGGTAGCTTCAAATGAAAAATAAAATAAAAGCCATTTTGCTTAAAGTCCCCTATATAGCCGAGCTGAAAGTTAAATATCCGCAGTATTTAAGGAATATTTTAGCGCCTATAAGGAAAATCGGTCTTAAAAACAGGGAGTTTACCATAATCAGCAACAATTGTTGGGGCGGAATAATGTATCAGTATTACGGGCTTGAGTATAGGACGCCTTTTATAGGATTGTTTATACCTATGCCTTGTTATATAAAGCTCCTTTCGGATTTTGACGCGGCGATGGCGGCGGATCTGTCTTTTATAGAGGCCGGCCAATCGGAATATTACCGCAAGATACCGGATTTGGCCGATAAGAAATACCCAATCGGCGTTTTGCCCGGCGGTATAGAAATACATTTTCTGCATTATAAAAGCAGAGAAGAAGCCCGCGCAAAATGGGAAAAGCGCAAAAGCAGAATAAACAAGAACAATATGCTGGTTAAAATGGCGGAAATAGATTTCTGCACCAAAGAGCTTATAGAAAAGTTTGACAATCTCCCCTTTAAAAATAAAATTTGTTATACGGCGAATAATTATCCCGGCATAAAAAGCGCGGTACGCTTGCCGGCGAAATACACTAAAAACGGCGAGGTTCTTACGGAGTGGAAATACAGACCCTCTTCCCTGAAAGCCGTTTTTAACGGACTGAAGGATTGATATGGAACAATATCTCGTCTTTATATCCTTAATACTTTTGCAGGCGGTAATATGCTTTGGTTTTAAGCACAACAAGTTTACCAGGAAGATATTTTTCCTGCTTATGCTTGTTGAGCTGGGGCTGATAATGGGTATGCGCTCTGTAAATGTCGGGGAAGATACGATAAGCTATTATAATATCTATCTGCTTAGCGAAAGCGCCGGCTCTATAGCATCTTTGTCATTTTTGGATATCGAATACGGATACTTGCTTTTAAACCGGGTGCTTTCTTATTTTTCGCACTCTCCGCAGCTTTTGTTTATGGTGACGGGCTTTTTTATAGCGTTTTCCACTCTGCGTTTTATAGAGAAGAATACCCGCATATTTTGGCTGGGCGTTATAATTTACGTTACGATAGGCAAGTTTTTTTACGATATGAACGCTTTAAGGCAGGCTTTGGCCGTAGCGATATTATTGTTTTCTTATCCTTTTATTTTAAAGAGGAAGTTTATCCCCTTTATTTTGATAACTGCTGCGGCGTCTTTTATGCATACTTCGGCTCTGTTTTTTACGATAATTTATTTCTTATATCCGCTTAAATTGCGTCTGATGAATATTTTGCTATATGGCGTTATCAGTATAATAGGGTTAATAGTTCTTCTTCTGATAGTGAGATTTACCCCTTATGCCGGTTATATGCAAAGCATTTGGTGGGGTTTGAATTTTAAGCTGGCTTCTTTTATGCTGCTTATGCTTAGCGTATGTATCTTCTGTTTTAATTTTTTCTGTTATTGCGTTAAGCGCAGAAACGACCCCGAATGGGAAAAGTCTTTCGAGGGCAAGGAAATGAAGTTTCTCCTTCTTACCAATCTGTTTTTGATGGAAATGACCTTGCTGGGTTTTGCCGGTTCGATATTTTCCCGTTTGTTTATTTATATGTCGGTATTCTATATGATATCAATACCGAAATCCATTTTTCTTCTGCCGCGGCGCAATGCTAGGGCGCTGTGCGTAACGGCTATAGTGATGATGTGTATTTTGTATCAGAGCGTCATTATAAAATACCGTCCGGACTGGACCGCCGTTCTGCCTTATGAAACGTATATAAGCAATCCTAGCAACATCAGGACGAAAATAACCATGAGTTCTACGGAGTTTTTATAAAATGAATCAGCGCAAGGCGGGCGTAATATTATCATATCTATCCATGGGCGCCAACAGTCTTATAGGCTTTGTTTACGTGCCTATGCTGATTTCTTTTTTGACTAAATCGCAATACGGCCTATACGAGCTTATGGGGTCTGTTGCGGCCTCGCTTGGCTTGCTGGACTTGGCTTTGGCCAGTACGATTACGAAATATTATTCCCAGGCTTTGGAACGCAAGGATAAGAAAGAACAGGAAAACGTTTTGGCCGTATCGGCGATACTATACGGCGGGATAGGGGTGTTTGTGCTGTTTTTGGGTATTGTTTTTTATTTATGCATAGATCCTTTATATTCCAAAAGCCTTGGCCCCGTAGATTTGCTTAAAGCGAAGCAGATATTTTTGATTTTGCTTTTCAATGTGTTTGTCAGCATACCTTCACACGTATTTACGGCGACGATAAACTCCCACGAGCGCTTTATTTTCGTACGGGGCGTAAATTTGCTTAAGATATTGCTACAGCCGCTTGTAGTTTACGGTGTTTTATCGGTAAAAGCCGACGTGCTGCTGCTTGTAATAACGCAAGTGGCTATGAACTTAATGGTAATAGCGATGAACATATATTATTCTTTCGCCAAACTTAAAATCAGTTTCAAACTGCACGAGTGGAGCAGCCGTTTCGCCGGCGAAGTACTTTTGTTTTCCTCGTTCATTTTTATACATATTCTTATGGACCAGGTCTATTGGCGAAGCGGAGCGGTTATATTGGGGGCGGTAAGCGGTACGGTGGCCGTAGCGGTGTATGCGGTAGGTATGCAGATATCTTCGTTTTATCTGTCAATTTCCAGCGGGGTGAGCGGGGTTTTTCTGCCGAAGATATCTTCCCTGTGTTTGCGCGATAACGCCGATACGGAAATAAATAAAATTTTTATTAAGACGGGCCGCCTTCAATTTGTTTTGGCCTCTTTGATACTAAGCGGCTTCATTATATTCGGGCTCGATTTCATATATTTTTGGCTTGGCGACGGCTTTAACATATCTTATTATGTAGCGGTTATAATTATGAGCGCTTATTTTCTGGACGTCGTTCAAAATACCGGCATAGCCATTTTGCAGGCCAAAAACAAACACGCCGCCAGGGCCTATATATATACGGCAACCGCTTTGCTGAATATAGTCATAGGCATACCTTTGGGTAAACTCTACGGCCCCATAGGCTGCGCCATAGCGACGGGGTTTTGTCTGTTTATGGGCAAGGGCCTGATTATAAATATGTACTATGTAAAGCAAGGCGTGGCGGTGGGCGCGTTTTTTAAGGAAATAGGCAAGATGTCTGTATCCGTAATAGCTGTAGGCTTGGCGGGTTACTGGTTAAACGCCGCTTTCCCTACGGACGGGAAAATTGTGTTTATGATCGCCAAGATAGGCTTATACAGCGCTTTGTTCGCTTTGGTTTTGTGGCGTTTTGCGCTGAACGATTATGAGAAGGATTTATTCCTTAAGCCCGCTCGCAGCGTTTGGGGCAGGATAAGCAGATAAAGCCATTTGGCGCGGCTATATTTTTTCGCCTATAAAAGGGAAGTATCTAAGCAAAATATATCTGATTTTGGATTTAAAGCCCGTTATTTCTTGCAGAGGTGTAGTTTCCCCCATAAAAGCGTCTTCTCTGGCGTTTAGCCAAAGATTGTCTGTAACGAAAGACGGTTTTTTAAGGAATTGTTCCAAAGCGTTTTTAAGACCTTCTCTTACCGGAGTGAATTTAATGTTCGGGCAGGCCGCTTTTATTTTGTCATTATTGAATATTCTGTCGTAGTACCTGTCGTAAAGCACCTGATATTTTGCGCGTTTGGCGGCCAAATTAAGGGCTTTTTCTATAAGGCGCGGTTTTATTTCCCGCCCCAATTTGTTTGAAAGCGCTTCCGTATAAATTGACAGCACTTCCGACCATTTTATCGTTTCTTCGGTGGTTATATGGAATATTTCGCCTTGCGCTTTAGGATTGCCAGTGAGTTTGGCCATAGCTTCGGCGACGTCCTTGCCATAGGTTAAAGTGGTAATTTTGTCGGCGATATCTTTGGAAAATAAAATCTCTTTTCCGTTTAAAGCCCTGTAAAGCCCTGTAAAGCCATATTTCCTTTTCCAAAACGCCGAGCTGCAAACGTTGTTCGTCGTAAGTTACATAGGGGCGGATAATTGTCCAGTTTTTGTTTTTAGAAGCAAAAAGAATATTTTCTTCCCGGGCTTTGGCCAGGGCGTATTTTTCATCTGACAAGAAACGATTGTCCTTGGTAATGTCGAGCAGTCTGGGCGAGTTTTCCGTAATCGGGGTTGGACTGTCGGCATAAACCCTGGCAGAACTGAGAAACATATACTGCTTTGTCGAATTTAAAAACAATTCCGCCCTTTGGGCAAATTCCTGCGGGACATATACCATAAAGTCGATAACGGCGTCCCACTTTTCGCTTAAAAGCAAAGGACGCAAGAAATCCAAATCTTTAGCATTGCCCTTGACGTAAGATATATTGCCGGAGCCGAGGCGTTCTCTTCTGCTGGTAACGGTTAGTTTATGCCCCTCTTTGGCCAGCAAATCGACCAAATGGCGCCCCATCGCGCCCGTCCCGCCCAAGACAAGAATATTCATAAACTTTATTTCTCTTGGCTGTAATAGTGATAGCTTTTCTGATAGCCGGTAAGTCCGCCCGGATTATATTGGCTTATCACTCCGCCCAATACCTTTACGGAAGCCTGCTGCAGTCTTTCTACGGCTATTTTAGATATTTTGGCGTTGGTTTTGCCGTATCTGACTACGAATAAGGCTTTATCAATCAACCTGCCCCATAACAAAGTATCGCTTACCGGCATTAAGGCGGGGCAGTCTATAATTAACAAGTCATAATTTTCTTCCGCCCATTTCACGAAGGAATCCAGAAGCGGGGTATTTAGCAGTTCCGCGGGGTTTGGCGGCCTTTGGCCGGAAGTCATAATATAGAGATTTTTGACCTCCGTCGGCTGGATATTGGCCTCAAAAGAGTTTTTGTTCTCGTCGTCGGTCCACAAATTGCTTAATCCTTTTTCCGAGCTGACTTTAAATACTTTATGGAGTCGGCATCTTCTCAAATCGCCGTCTACCAAGAGTACTTTCTTCCCCGTTTGGGCGAAAGCCACAGCCAAATTGGAAGATATATTGCTCTTGCCCTCGCCCTGCAAAGAGCTGGTTATAAGTATCGCCTTGGTATCATTGGATTTTAAGGCGAAGTTTAACATCGTTCTGATGTTTCTTATATTTTCGGCCATAAGGAAATTGCCCTCTTTGAGCATTACGGCGTATTCCGTTTCTCTCTTTTTCATCTTTTCATAAGGGACAAATCCCAAGAATGGTATTTTAAGTTTGGCTTCCAAATCTTCCGAGCTTTTTACGCTTTGGTCCAGGAAGTCTACAATCAAAATAAGTATTATTCCCAGCAATGTACCGCCAAGCAAAGCCGCCGCCAAATTTATCATTTTCTTGGGCAGGTAGGGTTTTTGTGGCACTGTCGCCGGATCTATAATCCTTATATTATTTGCGGAAAATTGGCCGGAAAGCTCTATTTTTATGCTTTGCACCAATCTTCTAGTTTCCAAAGCTATTTTGTTTTTAAGGGCTTTAAGCTGATTTATTCTGGATATGACATCAGGGTGGTTATTGGTGTATTTTGCCCTTAAATTTGCCAGTTCGCCCTCCACCTGCGCTTCCTGTTGTTTTAAAGTCTTGATAAAATCGCTGTTGACGACCTGCGGCATTGAGTTGAGCAATTCCTCTTCCTGCGGGCTGGCCTCGGTGCTTTCCAACGCTTTGATGACGTCTTGGCCCATGGATATTCTGTTGCTCAAGTTGTTTTTTATAAAGGTTTCGCTTAAAGTATTGGCTATTTGGGCCGACAGTTCCGGATCGTAGGACTTGGCTTCTATGGAAACCAGCCTGCTCCTGGGTATCGGTGAAACCGTAATATTATTTTTAAGTTTTTGCCAGCCTTGCGGATTGGCGAACTCGGGATAATCCTGCAAATTTAAATCGTTATACACTTGTTCCAAAAGGGTGCGGGACTCAAGCAGTTTATATTGAGTTCTGTAGTAGTCTTCGTCGCTGGTCCAGGAGCTGATGGAATTATTGTCGATTTTGCCGGAATCTTCGCGGTTTATCATCATCAGGGCGGAAGTCTTATATACGGGCTTCATCAGTATATTGACGGCCACCGCCGCACTGACGCTTAAGGCCACTATAAGCAGAAGGAGCCAAAATCTCTTTAATATTACTCCGAAATAATAGCTAAAATCCAAATTATCTGTTTCTTGCGTATTGTTCATTTTTATATCCTAAAATATACTTTGCGGCACGAAGACCACATCTCCCGGCATAAGGTTTATGTCTAATGACTTGTTCCCGTACTTTGTAATTTGCGTTATATCAACATCTATAGCTTTTTGGTTGCCGTTGTCCATTCTCAGCACTTTGACTTTGGAAGGCGCGGCTATATCCGTAAATCCGCCGACCGATGTTATCGCCTCAAGAACGGTTAAGGGCTTCTCCGGCGGTATTTCTACGGCGGAAGGTTTTTGCACTTGCCCCAAGATATAAACCGTTTGGTTCCCGTATTCTTTAATCAGCATTGATATCTGCGGATTTTTGATATATCTTTTAAGTTCTTTGGAAAGAGCGTTTTCCGCCGCCGCGACCGACATTCCCCCCACTCTTATATTACCCACCAGCGGGAAAGTTATAGTTCCTTTGGCGCTTATTCTTAGAGTTCTGTCCATATTTTCTTCCATATAGACTTTTACTTCCAGCAAATCGCCGGGCTGCAGCAGATAATCGTTTGATACTCTTAAATTTTCTATCTCGCTTTGTATGTCGGTTAAAATATTATTCTGACCGAGGTCTTGATTGCCTTTCAGGTTCTCTTTTGATGCGCAGGCCAAAGTAAGGGCCAGCACGGTAAATAGCAGTATAAATCTTTTCATATATCATATTATACCATTTATATTAGGGCTAGTGGGTAAGGATATATATTTTTGAGAGCTGCTTTTCCAAAGGGTATTTTTTAAGGTATTTTTCCGTAAGTTCAGCGGCTTGGGCTCTATAGTTTGAGGCTTCTTCTTCGGAAATGTTTTTGTTTAAGGACATATTATAAGTTTCCGTCGCCAATATGCCGGCGTATCGCGGTACGGGGTATATTTCCGCCGCGGATTTGTAATATGTTACTTTCTCTTTGTTTCTGTGTATTTTACCGTTTACGTAATAACGCCAAGCGGAGGTTTCCATATAGGAAAAATAGAGGCAAAGCCCGGCGGCAAGTATAAAAACCGTCTTTATATATACGGGCATTTTGAAAGGGCGGACCTGTTCATGCCAAAAACTTTCGCAGCATAAAATCCCCAAAAAAACGAAAAACGCCGTATAAGTCAGCATAAGGTGGAAGTGGAAATCCACCATATTCGCGATACAAAAAGCTGTAAGGCCCGCCAAAAGAGAGCAGAACATTATTTTTTTGTTTGTATTGAGGTATTTTATTCTCTTTAACAGGAGTGCGGCCGTATATACGGCCGCCGCCGCCAAAGCGGTAAAGGCGGGTATCCCTATGGACAAAAGCAATTCGAACCAATCGCTGTGCAGGCGCAGCGCGAATCTTTTTATTTCCTGCGGGAAATAGGGCGCCAACGCTACCGAAAAAGCGTCGTATCCCACGCCTGTCAGGGGAAAATCTTTAAGCATATTAAAACCGCTTGAATACAATGCTTTCCTTACGGAGAAAGAAAACCCTTCGCTTCTTTGCGCGAACTGATTTATCAAATCGATATTGTAAAAACCGGCCGCCAACAATATGAGGCCAGCCGCCGCCAGTGAGCAGGAAACGATAATTTTTGTTTTCTTCTTTTCCGATAAAGCCATCGTCAGCAGCCAAATAAGCGCGAAAATGCCCGCGGCAAAAGCCGCCATTCCGCCCCTTGATCTTGTCGCAAAGACGCCAAATCCCAATAAGCACAAAATAAATGCGAAGAAAGCCTTTTTGTAGCCCTCCTGGGGCGAAACTCTGTTTTCCGCGTTTAAGAAACTCGGCAAGAACAGCGCCGCCGCAGAGAAAAATCCCATTATCATAAACGCCGCACCGTGATTGCGGCTGATAAACGGGCCGAAAGAATAAGTCTTAAATCCCGTCAGCAGGAAGCTGTATTGCCAGTCTTTATACATCAACGCCGCGGCCAAAGCGTAAAAGGCGCATATCACAATCATTGTGAGAAGCAACTTGGCGTACTTCGCACTTTCTATGGCGTTGGTAACTATATAAAAAAGCGCAAACCCGAAGAGTATTCTTTCCGCCGCCTGCATGGTGAAAAGGGCGGAAAAAGTAAAAGGAAAAAAGGTTTTTGCGTCAAGCAATGTGCGCGGATTTAAAGCCTGTATCAAAGCCAACGCAAATAGCAGCATCAATACGGCGGCAACCGTTTTGCCCGCTCTAGGCAGGTATATTCTGTGTCTTTTGAACAGAAGCGCTATCGCCGCGGCATATACGAAGCCGTAAGCCAAAAGCTGCGTCCAAGGTTCTCCCCCCCCGAAGAATACCGTAAGGAAGAGCATAACGGCCATAATTAAAATTGAATATATTAACCCCATAAACTTATTTTATAAAATTTGATATAGTTATTTTATATGAATATTTGTTTCGTGTGTCATGCTAATATTTGCCGCAGTTTCAGCGCGCAGCAATTGCTGAAAAAATTTTTAAGGGAAAAGAACCGCCCAGATATTGAGGTGTTTTCCCGAGGCATTTACGCTCAGTCTTATTTTGCCGTACCTTCAAAAATAACTGATTTTCTAAAAAAAGAAGGCATAGAATACTGCGGACACCAAGCCGCCCTGCTTTGCAGGGAAGATATGCAAAAGGCCGATTTGGTTTTGGTGATGACGGAAGACCAATTGGACTATATTCTGGATAAATACGCCGAATTTTCCGATAAGGTTTTTCTTATTTTGGATTATGCTTACGGAGAAGAGAAGGATTTGGAAGATCCTATCTCGCAAAGCGGCCGCGCGTTTGAAAAAACAATGGAAAAACTTAAACGCGCCGTAAAAGCAGTCGCCGACAAACTTGCCGCCGCTTAAGCAAATTCGAATAAAGGCAATCTCCCGTATTGCAAACAGGGTGCTTTGTGCGCCTTAGCTTCGGCAAACATATTTGAACAAAACCCCCGGCTTTCCGAAAGCCGGGGGTTTCTTTAGTATTCTTTAAGGGCAAGTTTTTTTAGGGCGGATTTTAGGGTTTTAAACTCACTCCAGCCTATATTCTTGCCTTTGGGGCCTATGGCGGCGTTGCACGAAAGCAGGTAATATCTTTTGCCGTCTTCTCCAATATATACGCCTTGTTCGTCTTCTATTTTTTGATACATCATAACAACACCTCCCAGCCTTTATCGGTGGCTAAAGCCAGGTCTTCTTCCGTAAGTTCGTTTGCTCCGAGCGTGCCTATTACGCTTATTTTTTGTCCCGCGGAAACTTGCGGAAGGCTTTCAAACAGAGCTTTAAGCGCGTTTCTGTCAAGGCCGGTATAATCCACTTTTATCTGCGGGCCGCTCCCGCTGAACCCCGCTGCTTCGCTTACCAATAAACCTTTAAAACCGTTCATTGGTTTTTGGGAATTGCCGTAACATTTAACGGTTTCCAATATATCGGCTTCACTCAAGTCCAATAGCGCCATATCCAAATTGGGCAGATTAACCATAAATTCCGAAGCCGTTTGCAGTTTGCTCCATTTAGGATCGGAAAAGTTTATCCGCTCGATTTCGCTCGCGTTTGTAAATGAGTTGTATACATTGCTAAGCATTGCGTTTTTAATGGTTACTTCCTTTAAAAGCGCGCAGGAATAGAAAGTAGCCGAAATACTGCTTGCCGTATAAGAAAAATCAAATGCCGGCAGGTACTTGAGCATTGAGCAGGAATAAAAAGTTTCCTGTATTGAGGAAACTTTCAATATATTCCCCCTTGCCGTCAGGGCCGTAAGCATAGGGTTGGTGTATTCCATATTGCTTCGGCTGAAAGCGAGATATAGGTTTATTGTGCCCTCTATATTAAAATGCGCCCACAATATCCCCTGTTCCTCTTTGACTGCACTATCAGCCGCCAGACATCTGAAAGAGGATATTTCCCCGCTTTCGCTTTGGGGAACTATCTTTACCGTATACAGAGTCAGCGCTTGCGGATAATCCGTCAGTATTCCGTTTGAGGATATGTCGGCGATATTAATATTGCACGTTGCGCCGCTGTCATAAGCGGCGTATAACTCGTCGTCTATCAGCACTTTGTATCCGCCGGTGCACACAGCCGAAAAATTAAGGGCCGGATATTTGTCGCAGAGAAGTAAAGATATGCTTCCCTCTGGCGTAATTTGGCGCAGTTCCGGCCAAGAAGAAGGTTTTGCCCATTTGAACGGCGTAGGAATAAAACCTTCCCCCGCGGTAAAAGCGAGGTCCCCTTTAAGGGAAGTTACAAGGGCGGTTTTCATATTATTGCACCGTTACTTTCAGGTTTTGGCTGGATATACCCGTCAAATCGCATTTTAAGTATAGATTTGCGAACTTAAGATATAGCGGAATATCGGGCTTGAGCAGGATTTGCACGCCGTTTTCGTCGGTAAGCGGATAATAGTTGATATCGTCTTGGCTTACTTGCAGCTTTATCTCGCCCCCGCTGAAAGAACCGGTGGCAAGCAACATAATACATTCGCTCCTGCCGTTGGTGCAGGCTGCTATTTCCGTCAATTTTACGCTTTTGTTTACTGCGGGCTCTTGGGATAGATCGGTTATTATCATTAAAAAACCTCATATATGTTTGAATATGAGGCTCTCCCTAGCAAAAAAATACCAAAAAATGACTATTTTGTCAATTTTCAATCCTCGCGCGGATTTTATACAATTTAGTAATGAAAAAACTGATAATACCCAAAGAATACAAAAGCTCTACCGATTTAAGGCAGACCCAGCGCGCCATTAAATTTATCAAAGACACTTTTCAAAAGAAATTGGCGCTGGCGCTTAATTTGGAAAGGGTTTCCGCGCCGCTGTTCGTGGAGGAATCCAGCGGCCTAAACGACGATTTAAACGGAGTGGAACGCCCCGTCAGCTTTGACCTTAAGCAAACGGGCGTAAAAGCCGTTATAGTGCACTCTTTGGCCAAATGGAAGCGCATGGCCTTAAAACTCTACGATTTCAAGGCGGGGCAAGGGCTGTATACAGATATGAACGCCATACGCCGCGACGAGGAAACCGATAATTTGCACTCCATTTACGTCGATCAATGGGACTGGGAACTGATAATAACCCGCAAAGAACGCAATTTGTCTTTCCTTAAGGAAACGGTAAACAAAATTGCTGGCGTATTGTGCGATACTTTGGCGGAACTTAAAAAGCAGTATCCGCAAGTCAAGACTGAAATAAAGCGGGACGTATTTTTCATATCGGCCGAGGAACTGGAATCTTTATACCCCGCTCTTTCACCCAAAGAGCGGGAAAACGCCGTCTGCAAAGAACATAAGACGGTATTTATAATCGGCATAGGCGGCGCTTTAAAAAGCGGCTTGCCGCACGACGGGCGCGCGCCGGACTATGACGATTGGTCTTTAAACGGAGATTTGCTGGTCTATAACGAGCTTTTGCGTGAGGCGTTTGAAATATCTTCAATGGGTATCAGAGTTGACGCCGAATCATTGGCAAAGCAGTTGGAGGCGGCCTCTTGCCAAGAACGCAAAAAATATCATTACCACAAATTGATTTTGGAGGATAAACTCCCCCTCACCATAGGCGGCGGGATAGGGCAAAGCCGTCTTTGTATGCTGCTTTTGGGCAAGGCGCATATAGGGGAAGTGCAGGCTTCGCTTTGGCCTTCGGGCATGCGCGAGGAATGCGCCAATAACGGCATCAATCTTTTGTAGGAGGCATTATGTATAAAGCTGACGAAAACAGATATTCCAAAATGAAGTACAACCGAAGCGGCAACAGCGGCTTAAAATTGCCGGCCGTATCTTTAGGATTATGGCACAATTTCGGCACGAACGATAATTTCGATAATATGAAAGCGATATGTTTTACCGCTTTCGACAACGGCATTACCCATTTTGATTTGGCCAACAATTACGGCCCTATACCCGGCGCGGCGGAAGAGAACTTCGGCAAGATAATCAACGGCGATCTAAAACCTTACAGGGACGAGATTGTCGTCAGTACAAAAGCGGGCTACACTATGTGGCCCGGCCCTTACGGCGATTTCGGCGGCAGGAAGTATCTTTTGGCCAGTTTGGATCAAAGCCTTAAGAGAATGGGGCTTGAATATGTAGACATCTTCTATTCCCACCGCATGGACAAAGATACTCCTCTGGAAGAAACTATGGGCGCCTTGGACCATGCCGTAAAATCGGGCAAGGCCTTATATGCGGGCATATCAAACTATGACGCGGAAACTACGGCTCAGGCCGCATTGATACTTAAAGATTTAAAATGTCCGTTCGTAATAAATCAGATAAGGTATTCCATATTTGACAGGACGATAGAGCGCAACGGCCTAAAGAAATACGCGCGCAGGAACGGTATAGGTTTAATAGCGTTCAGCCCCTTGGCGCAAGGCTTGCTGACGAACAGATACCTCAACGGCATACCGGAAGACAGCCGTATAGCCAAAGACGGCCGCTTCTTGAAACGCGCCGATCTGACGCCAGAGCGTCTTTTGCAGATAAAAGCCTTAAATGAAGTCGCCAAGAAACGCAATCAGACTTTGGCGCAAATGGCCTTAAACTGGGTTTTGCGCGATGACGCGCTAACAAGCGTATTGATAGGCGCGAGCAGTCCGGAGCAGGTCAAGGAGAATTTGGGCGTGATGGCGTTCCCTTCGTTTACCGAGGAAGAATTGAAGGAAATAGACAATATCGCCCCGATAGAATAAATTGATGATTATTAAAAAAGGCGGCTTTTTAGGCCGCCTTTTTTATTGGTTATTTTGCTTTATGGTTGGAAGATGTTTTGCTCGGCAAAGCGCACAAGACAAGCACAATCAGCACGCCTATGCCGAAAATTGTGGTAAGCAGCCACCACGGGCTATGGCCGGCGTCTCTAAGGCGTCTGGCCGAAACGCTTAAAGAAGGCAGCAATACGGCCAAGTTAAAAAGCCCCGCCAGCGGCGCGAAGACCAGTCCAAGAACGAAAGTTATTATAAAAGAATACAAAACGAAATACCAAAATTCCGCTCTGTCTGCTTTCCCGTCGAAAGCGATATACTTTTTGCTTACTACGTGTAGAAAATACTTTTTAAACGATTCCATTTTCCCCTCTCTTTTTAATGTTGATATTTACTCTATCTATGATAATCTATAATGAGTATAAAAACAAGAGTTTTTAATTGATATTCAAAGCGGAAAGCTCTTTTCCAAGTTCCTGCGGAGTAGTAAAGCGAATTGCGGAAAAGCCCAACTCCCGCGCGGCTTCCACATTTTTAAGGTTGTCGTCTATAAAAACGCAGTCCTCCGCTTTAAGATTATAGCGGGAGAGCAAAATTTGATATATCTTTGGAAAAGGCTTTATGCATTTTTCTTGCCCAGATACGACCATACCGTCGAAGAGAAAAAAGAATTTGAAATTTTCTTTGGCCCAAGGGAACTTTTCGGCCGACCAATTTGTCAAAGCGTAAAGTTTGTGTCCGTTTTGTTTTAATTCTTTGAGTATCTCGACTGTCCCCTCGAAAACCCCGCCGAACATATGGTGCCAGCCCTCGTCGTACATAGCAAGTTCTTTGGCGTATTCGGGACAGGCTTTTTGGCCTGCGGCGATATTTTCCTTGACGGGAACGCCCTCGTCCATTTTCAAAATCCACTGAGAATTGCAGCAGCGCGCCAAAAAATCTTCCATACGTTTGTCGTCATTAAAGACTGCGCGGTAAAAATATCTGGGGTTCCAGTCGACAAGAACTCCGCCTAAATCGAATATTACGGTTTTTTTCATAGGGTTATTTTAGCATAAAAGGGAAATATTTAATAAAAAAGGATACCGAGCTTAAAAAATTTTATATAATATTTATAGAAAATTTGCCGTAGATGGATTAAGACGCCCCCATAGCTCAATGGATAGAGCACCTGCCTTCTAAGCAGGGGATATAAGTTCGATTCTTATTGGGGGTACTTTTTTATTTATAGGAAACGAAATTTTGTGCCTTAAAATGGCCACAAATAGACTTGTATTCTGCGATTTTCCTTATTGTTACTCCTTTCTTTGCCGTTTTATTATTGTTTGGAGATTGTCGGACAGATTTTTTTTCACTCTGCAAAGCGTTTCGGGCCGCCTTGGCAAGGCTAAACCAAGAGAGCTGCCCCTTTAAGGAGCTGTGTTTAGTTCCATTTCCCGCTTATTTATTTACGCCTTTTTGTACCCTGCGGCTTGATTATTGATTGCTTTAATCTTTTTCGCTACACTATAATAGAGGGTAGCACTTGGTCAGGGACCGAGGACGCGCCCTCTTTCTTGTATGCCGTAGATATTCTTTGAATCCGCCTTCTGTAAATATTCTGCGCGGATAAGGGCGCAGATATCCCCGCCAGTCAAAATACTGCTGAGCAACCCTCTTGCATTAGAGGGATTAACTCCCTCTTTTTAGCCAAGCGACAGGCAAACTTGCCCTAATAATACCTTATCTGCAAGTTTTACTAAGCGGTATTATTTATAGGTTTTATCACCATTGACGTTATCAACTATTTGTTGTAAATTATAAATACCCCTACCGTTAGACACCGCACTTTGTGTAGGCATGACGGAGGGGCTCTTTTTTGTATAATCTCGGTATTCTTTTTCTTTATCAAAAAAATCTGTCTAAAAACTTCGTTATTACTTGTAGCACAATAGAAACCTTATCCGCAGCCTCATTTATTTTATTCATAGTTTTTATGCGGTTATAATGGCGTGTGCTTTTGGGTGTCAGCGTAAAATTTTCCGATTGCTTCTTTTTAAGATTATTCTCCAGCTTTTTCACTGCCCGCTTAACTAAAATCTTGTAAAACTCCGCCTTTTTAGCTATAGTATTACCAATCCTAGCGAAAGTCAGAAATTTTCGCCCCCGACTGCGCTTGATATCTTTGATATCTTGTATATGGTGGGACAGGGCGGCCACCCGCTAGGACATGCTTTTCTTTTTCTACCGTATGACGGATTAAACGCATAAATTCTTTTTGCCTCATAATGTGATAATGCACAATTTCGTTATATTCTTTAGTCGTCGTAAAATCTACCAAAACTAAATAACTATGATTGTCAGCAAATGCCGCAAAATGCTAATAGTCGGGTTTCTCTTCATGGGTACCTTGTAAAATTTCACTTCGTTGATATAGTGCTTTAACCAATATTTCTTTGGATTTGTCTTCGCTAATATTTTGATGACGGAGTTTGTTTCGTTCTCCGACTGATTTTTTTAACAGATAGGGCCTTTCTTTTACTCCCAACATTTCCGCATCTTCTTGGCTTATGCTCGGCAAAATATTATTTTTTGAAAAATCAATTTTGCCGCATCGCCGTCAAAAGCGTGGCCTAAACCGTGATAATTTAACATAGGTATAACTTGCTCTTAGGCGTATCCTATCGGGTTGCAATCCCTTGCTTTTTTGGCTATAATTAACTTAGAGGCTGGAGCATTAACGTCTTGAGTTTGGGACGTCTGGATAAATTGCTCCAGCCTTTCTTGTATTTCCACTTCGTGCAAATTTTCTTTTGTTCTTTTTTCGGGTGCGGCGCTTATGCCGTCTGCCCCGCTTTGTTTACTGCTAAAATATTCTTCTACAAAAAGGTTTATCCCGTCATTGGAACTTCCCAATAGTTCTAACAACTTTTTCATAAAACACCTCTTTAAATTTCTCTATTTATTCGCTATACTATTGTTGACTTCAGTAGCGGCTCCTAATTGGTGTAGGACTTCTGTTACTGAAGTTCTTTTTGGGATAATTCCAAATCATAAAACTTATAGTCTTGTCTATCTAACCATTAAATCTTTTATATCCGTATAATCGCCCAGTTCCGTATTGGTATTTGCTATTATTTCTATTGCCGCTTTGCTTATTTTTTTATCCTGCGGGATGTAAAAAACCTTTAAAATTGACCTCAAAAGCAGTTCCGCCGTCCGCCCCCTCTATATTTTTGTGCCGAAAGCCTTTAAAGATCCTTTCACGCTGATACTTGCATAATCTGACTGCCTTTCTACAAAGCCTTTTGCCAAACTTTCCGCCTTACCCGTAAATACTGCGTAGAACTCTTTATTTAGCCTCTCCAGCTCCGCCTTTAATACTTCCGCGCTGTCCGGCGGCCTGCGCGTAAAGGGCTTTAATTTGGCTGTTTTCCCTGCGGTAAACGCTTATAAGGTTTGATATGGTTTTACGGCTCATTTCCACGCTTAGAGCCCGCAACTCCCGTTTATACCATTTCCCTATCCCCTCGCTTGGAGGTATAAGACTTAATACCCCTCGGCTTTTTCTTTCTTCTGCGCTCGTTCATTTTTAACCAGCGAGTCCAGTTCTTTGCTATACCAAGAGCGCACCCCAGTGTTTGGGATTAACGGCCTGCCTAGAATAAAATCGCTTTTCTTTCTCATAATTACTTGAAAATTATCTCTTTTTGAGATATACTATCAACGAGAGTGAATTCCGCTTCGGGCGTTGGCGTTGGGGACTGGGTTTCCAGTAATCACAATGCGTTTTCACTCTCTTTTTTTGTTGCCTTTCATTTTCCACAAATTTTTAAATCGCAACTCTTTCTTGTTTTTTCCTAAAACCATTTCCAAATAAACATATTTAGCCCCCATTTTCTCTTGTATATGAGGATGGGGCGCCCCTCTGATTGTTCGGGGGAAACTTGTACGGAGTCAAAATGCCAAGTTATTTCTTGTATTAGTTCCAATTTCCGTAATTGCTTCTTGGCTGTGCAATTTCTCTTTTTTTCATTTCCGCGTTCTTTTAAAGACTGTTTAATTCTTCTGTTAGTTGTGTCTTGATATAATCGCTTAAATCCAAGCGGGTTCCCTCAAATAATTTTATCCATTTTGTGGAAAAAACAAGTTTTCAAATCCTCTACAGGACACTATATTGCTTCTTTAAACAATTCCGACACTTTTTGAGGATATTTTTAAATTATGGTGTTACCTTTAGGAGAAATAATTTCTTCTCCTTGTTCTTCTTTTCTTTCCTACATTTCTCCGCTCCCCGTGGCAAATTGCCCGCTGCTCTTGGGGTGATTGTTTTAGGGCGAAAGAATCTCGTTTATATCGCCCCCCTTTACGAGGCAAATTAAAAAGCCCCCGTCTAAAAACGGGAGCTTTCAAATTATCGCAAAAACATTTCGCGGGACTAATCTTTCCTTACTACGGGCGTAGTGTTTTGCTGTTTCGTCCACTTGCCTTCGGCTTTGTCGATATATTGGAAATACTCATTGGTAAAACCGCCCTGAAAGCAGGATTTGTAGTGGAAAGTATTTACTTTGCCGCTGTCCAAGAGTTTATTAAAAACGCCGGGGCCCGTCATATCAAATACGCCGCCGATGGTATTTTCCTCTATATTGCGCTTAATTTGCTCGATAACTTTCCCGATAATGGGATTATTGGGCGCGGCGGCTATAAAGGAATTGCATATCCTGCCGTCTTTGAGCTTGAGGAATTTTTCGGTATCTTCGGGTTTTATCAGCTTATCCAAGGATACTACGGTTGTCGCGTCGATATCCAAATATACTCCGCCGTATTTGTACAATACCAGCACGCGCCAAAAATCGGCTTGGGCGGCGCCTATTTGTATTCTGGAATAGGCTTCATAAATATCCTGCGGATAATTTTCCTTTATAAATTCCGCTCTGGCTTCCGTCGATACGAAACGATGCTCGTACGTGGGCGACATATGTCTGTTTACCAAATAGTTGAAATATACGGGCAAAGTGAATTTGTCGGTAAAATTGGTCTGCCAAATAATGCGCGGGATTTTTTGTTCGTATTTGGGCTTTTTCAAGGGCTCGGCATGGGGCGGAACCGTAAAGCGTTTTTTGGGAAAGAAATATTGATACACGTAGCACAGATGTTTAAAAATGTTTCCGCACAGCAATAATATTCCCTTGTATATGGAAAGCATAAAAAGATACCTCTCGGTTTAATAATGTAGGCTCGTGGAAACGGCCTTATATGCCAAGATTATAATAAATAAGGGTATTCTTTTCAATCGTCGAAGGAGCTAAAAACTTAGGCGGATAGTATTGGCAAATATTTACGCGCGTTAAAAAGCCCCTCGTTTAAGAGGGGCTTAAACTCAATCGTAAACCGACTATATGTCTATATTGAGGAAATATCTCGCCAAAAGGCCTATGACGAATGATATTATCGCCACGCCCAAACTTATTCCCGCCATCTCGCCGAAGCGTTTTAGGAAAGGCAGACTCTTTGCCACCGATACGTAATAGTTAAAGAAGAATATAATTAGCACCATTATCGCCAGCATCGTAAACAAAGCCGCCAAGTACATATCCTGCGGGAATAACAAATAAGGCAATACCAGCAGCACCACCGTTATAAGATATGCTATACCGGTATAAACGCTGGCTTTCAATGCGTCCTCGCTGCCGCTGGCGCGTTCTGCCAAATAGTTTGAAGCGGCCATCGACAATGTGGCCGATATGCCCGTTATTATGCCCGCCAAAGCCACAAGGCGCGTGTTCGCCAAAGCAAGCGTCAGGCCCGCTATCGTGCCCGTAAGCTCCACGAGCGCATCGTTAAGCCCCAGCACCATCGCCCCTACGTATTTAAGGCGTTCTTCGTCCAAAAGCTCTATCAGGGCGGCTTCGTGCGCCTTTTCCTGCGCGATTATCTCGTTTATATTGCTTATTTTATCCTGCAAAAGACGCATATCCTCTATTCCTTGATACTCGTTCTTTTCCATAAGTTTTATTACGAACGTGTATCCGAACAGGACGGAGAATAAACCGTAACAGAAAATTTTCACTCTGGCGGGTTTAGCCTTTTCCCCCAAATATCTTTCCCAAAAAAGAGCGTGTTCGTGCTCCTCGGAAGATATTTTCAAAAGGACTTCTTTATTCTTTTCGTTTTTTTCTCTCTTGGCTATGTTCTTGTATATTATTGAGGCGGTTATCTCGTCGCGCTGATATTTGCGCATAAGGTCTTTTTCGTATGGTGTATATTGTTCTTGCATAAATTACCTTCTTAAAATATTTGAATATATTAAATTATATCTTTTTCTGAAGGACGTCTTTATCCCCCCGTTTTACGGTACCAATGCGGTTTTTGGGCTATTTTTTGGGCGAGTCTTTTGCGTATCAAAGCCAGGTCTTTGTCGGAAGGGTTCCAATTCCCGTAGAGTTTATTCTTTAGAAAAATATCTTTTGGGAATATGCGTTTCGGGTCAAGTTTATAGCCTCTGCGTTTAAGTTCCGCCTTAATGGTTTGGTATCGTTGGGCAAGGTATTTCCCTTTATCGTAGAAGAATTTTACATGCCCATGCCCCAAGGTAAACTCCGGCGGAATATCTTTAGGATTAAAGCCCTTTTTGCTCCTTAGGCTGCGTTTGAGCGCGGCCGGTATCATAAAGATTTCGCGGTATTCGGCCATAAGGTGCTGGTCGTAAAGTTCGCGCGGATTTAGCAAATTTATTCTTGTCATATAACCCCCGTAATAGTATAAGGGTGCTGGCGTGCTTTTCAATGGGCGGGCAAGGCGCTTACGGGATTGATATAATTTATATATGGACAAAGAAATTCTGCGCCTTGCCGTTCCTAACATAATAGCCAACATAACGGTCCCGATTTTGGGTATGACGGATACGGCGATATCCGGGCATTTGCCGTCCTCTCTCTACATAGGCGCGATAGCCGCGGCGACGGTAATATTCAATTTTTTATATTGGAATTTTTCTTTTTTGAGAATGGGGACCAGCGGTTTTACGGCGCAGGCTTTGGGCGCGCGCGATTTAAAGGAAACTACCGCCGTTTTATGCCGCGCGCTTTTTACCGCGGTTTGTGCGGGCGCGGTATTGATAGTCCTGCAAGGGTTGATATTTGAGGCGGCGTTTTTCTTTCTCAAAGCGTCGCCCGAAATAAAAGAACTTGCCGCCCGATATTTTTACGTTTATATATGGTCGGCCCCGTTCGCTTTGGCGATGTTCGCGTTTTCGGGTTGGTTTATAGGAATGCAAAACGCCAAAGCGCCGATGGCGATAGCGATAAGCGCCAATCTGACAAATATAGCCGCCAGTTTGATATTCGTATTCGTTTTAGATATGGAAATCAAGGGGATAGCGTTAGGGTCTTTGGTCGCGCAGATATTTTCCTGCGCTTTGGCCGCGGCGATTTGGCTTAAATATTACGGCAAATTAAGGCGTTATATAGGTATTTCCTGTCTGAACTCGGCCGAGGGCTTTAAAGCGTTTTTCAAGGTGAACAGAGATATATTCATAAGAAGTTTCGGGCTGATTATGGTAACGGTGTTTTTTACGGGGATATCGGCGCGGCGGGGCGATATTTTCTTGGCGGCGAACAGCTTGCTTATGCAGCTTTTTTTATTGTTTTCCTATATTATGGACGGGTTCGCTTTTGCGGCGGAAGCTTTAAGCGGCAAATATTACGGCGCAAAGAACTATTTAAAACTTATAAAAATCGTAAAGAGGATATTCCTTTGGGGTTTTTGCCTAAGCTGCGCGTTCGCTTTGCTTTATTTGGGCTTTACTGGACTGATTTTGAATATTCTTACCGATAAAACGGAAGTAATCGCCATGGCCGTAAAGTATAAATATTGGGCGGTATTGATACCGTTTGCGGGTTTCGCGGCGTTTTTGTGGGACGGTGTATTTGTTGGAATAACGGCGGCCAGGCAAATGCGCAATTCTATGTTGTTTGCGGTGGCGGCTTTTTTTGCTCTTTATTTAACGCTTTCGCCCGCTTTCGGCAACAACGCATTATGGCTTGCGTTTTTGACTTATCTTTTTATACGCGGTTTGGCGCAATTTTTATACTTCGGCAGAATAAGAAAGCGGTTTAAATAAAGCCGCGCGAACGCGTAAGAAAAAAGCAAAACGGAAAAAAGGGCGCTTTTCGCTCGCAAAAAAGTATAATATTATTAACTTATATATTTAATATAGGAGAATTACATCATGGCCACTAAAAAGTGCAACAAGAAATGTGCGCCTCAGACGTGTTCGCAGCTTCAGCAGCACAGAGGCAAGTTTAAACCTGTACTTCCCAATATTTTAAAGAACGGGCCCGCGTCGGTAAAAGTGAAAGCGGGCAAACCGACGAAAAGCGTCGCCGATCAGGCGAAAGTAAAAAAGATTTTCCCCCATACCTACGGTATGCCGGAAATAGCTTTCGTCAAGGGCGCCAATTCAGGCGTATCAAAAAAAGCCATTAACGCGGCGGTAGTGCTTTCGGGCGGGCAGGCTCCCGGCGGCCATAATGTTATAGCGGGCCTTTTAGACGGTTTTAAAAAGGCCAATTCCAGAAATAAACTTTTCGGATTTTTGGGCGGGCCCAGCGGCGTAATCGAGTGCAAGTTTATAGAGATTACCCCCGCTTTGATGGATAAATTCAGAAATACCGGCGGCTTTGATTTGATACAGTCCGGCAGAACCAAAATAGAAACCGACGAGCAGTTAAGCAAAGCTAAGGAAAATATCGTAAACAACAAAATTTCCGCCTTTGTGGTGGTCGGCGGCGACGACTCCAACACCAATGCCGGCGTAATAGCGGAATATCTTAAAAAAGAAGGCGTAGACGCCAGCGTAATCGGCGTACCCAAGACGATAGACGGCGATTTGAAAAACGAACAGATTGAAACCTCTTTCGGCTTTGACACCGCCACCAAAATCTATGCGGAAATGGTAGGCAATATCTGCCGCGACGTAAATTCCGCCAGAAAATATTGGCACTTCGTGCGCCTTATGGGCAGGAGCGCCTCGCACATCACTTTGGAAGTGGCTTTAAAGACTCACCCCAACGTCACTTTGATAGGCGAAGAAGTACTCGCCAAGAAAATGACTTTGGCGCAGGTCGTGGACTATTTGGCCAAAATCGTGGCGGCAAGAGCAAAAGACGGCAAAAACTTCGGCGTAGTATTGGTGCCGGAAGGCTTGATTGAGTTTATCCCCGAGATGAAAGAACTCATCGCCGCTTTAAACGACCTCTTGGCCGATAATGAAGAGGCTTTGGCCAAGTTGAGCAAAGTTTCCGAAAAGAAAGAGTTTGTAATCTCCAAACTCCCCAAGAAACTGGCCGACTTGATGAAATCCCTGCCCGAAGGCATCGCCTCCCAGCTTATGCTGGACAGAGATCCCCACGGCAATGTTCAGGTTTCCTTGATAGAAACCGAAAAGCTCTTGATCGAAATGCTGCGCGCAAGACTTGCTCAGCTCAAGAAAGAAGGCAAATATAACGGCAAATTCTCCGCCATTACGCACTTCTTCGGATACGAAGGACGCTGCGGCGTGCCTTCCAACTTCGACGCGAACTATACCTACGCTTTGGGCTACAACGCCGCGGTATTGGCTTTGAACAAATGCAGCGGATACCTCTCTTCCGTAAGGAATTTGGTCAAGAACCCCAAAGACTGGGCTTGCGGCGGTATTCCTCTGACGATGATGATGAATATCGAAAGAAGAAAAGGCAAGGAAAAACCGGTAATAAGAAAAGCGCTCGTAGACCTAAAAGGCGAACCGTTTAAGCAGCTCGCCAAGAACAGAGAGCTTTGGGCCAAAACCGAAAGCTATTTGTTCCCCGGCCCGATGCAGTTCTTCGGCCCGGAAGAGGTTACCGATATGACTACGGAAACCTTAAAATACGAGCATAAAAAGAAATAAAAATTCTTTAAACGCAAAATCCCCGCCGTTTTATATGGCGGGGATTTTTATTTTCTATTTTGATATTATGTAACTATGTCAACAATTATAATCCTTATTTTGGCGGTTATTGCCGCCGCTCTTACGGCGTGGGTTTTCCTCTTGAAAAAGGAAAACGACGCCAAAAACAAAGATTTCGCCGATATATCCTCCAAAGCCGCCGTTTTGGAGAACGAAAACAAAAACCTTTCCGCCCTCAATCAAAAGCGCGAAAGCGAGCTCAAAGACGCCCAAATATTGAATGAAAACCTCAAAAGCGAGCTTTCCGCCCTAAAAGCCAAAGAGGCAGAACTTAAAGCCGTAAAGCAGAATTTGGAAGATAATTTCGCCCGCCAGCAGACGGCTTTTGACAAACTGCAGGCTTCGGCCAAAGATAATTTCCGCCAGCTTGCCGACGAACTATTCAAAAACAAAATATCGGAGCTAAAAACCGAAAGCAAGGAAATCGTCGCCCCTTTAAATACCAATTTGGAAAAACTGCAGGATAAACTTTCCAGAATGCAGAACCTAAACGAAAACCTGCAAAAAGAAGCCTCCAACCTTACCAAAGCGCTGCAATTCAGCGGGAAAACGCAGGGCAACTTCGGTGAAATGATACTGGAGGAAGTGCTGGAAGCCTGCGGCCTTAAAAAAGGCGTCAATTACGAGGTGCAGGCAACTATGCATTCCGACGAGGGCAAGCCTTACCGACCAGATTGTATAGTCAATTTGCCGGACGAGCGCTATATCGTAATAGACTCCAAAATGTCTTTGACCGCTTACACTAAATTCGTCGCGGAGGAAGACCCGGATATTAAAACCAAGTATTTGCAGGAGCATATCGCCTCGCTGGAAAAGCATATTGACGAACTGGCCAAGAAAAAATATCAGGATTTAAAAGAAATCAAAGGCCGCACGCCCGATTTCGTAATGATGTTCGTACCGGTGGAATATGCCTATATGGCCGCTTTGGACGCAAAACGCGATTTGGGTATTTTTGCGGGCGGCAAGCGCATAGCGGTTGTAACCGCTTCATCTCTGATACCCATTCTTAAAACGGTGGAAAGCCTTTGGCGCATAAACACCAGTCAGAAGGAAATGGACGAGATAATAAGAATAGGCGGACTTATACACAGCCAAGCAGCCTCGTTTTTGGAAAATATGCAAGAACTTAGAAACGGCATAAACAAAGCCGGGCAGGCTTTTAACAAGTCGATGACGTCGCTGGACGGCGCCAGAGGTATTTTGCTTTACGCCAAAAAACTTGAGTCTTTGGGCGTCAAAGGCAAAAAGGAACTGCCGCGGGATAAATCCGCCGAAACAAAAATTCCGCTCCTGGGCCAAACGGAAGAAACAGGGGAAGAGGAACTTTCCGACAGTTTGTTTGAAGACGTTGACTGAATTATTCTTCGTCCGAGATATTATCTTTGCTCAGCGGTATATTGTTCGGGTTCGTTTCCATTAAGATCAGAGGTATGTAAATATCGTCTATTTTCCTGCCGTGCTCGAATCCGTAAGAAGGCAGCTCGGGGCTTCTTAAAAGATTATTGTACCAGAAAGAATCGTCGAGCAAAAACTTTTGCCTAAAAGAGTCATATCCTTTAAAAAGGCCGGCATTATAGAAGATATTGTTGTCAAAATAAGGGTCTGAAAGGCCGAGTTTTATCGTCTTTTTGAGGAAACTCTTTATAGTTAACGTGGGTATGAAGAAGGAATTAATTCTCCCGCCGGTATGCGCTATTCCCGCCACGCCGTCTTTCCCTTTTTCGCTTGAAGGCAGCATCAAAGGCGAACCGGAGGTCCCGCTAAGCACAGAAGGCAAAACGTTTATCAGGGGATATTTTGACGTCTTGTCCTGTTCAAGCATAAGCAAAGGTTTTTTGATGAAACGATAACCGTTGCCAGGATATCCTAAAGTATACAGTCCGCCGCCTGTTTCCGGCATAGGTTTTAAAGATAAAGGCAATGGTTTATATTTGTCCAGAATATGCGCGTCTTTGGGCAGGAGCAGCGCCAAGTCCATACCTTCCCGGTCGGTAGTTTTGGCTATTACGTCGGCTTCAAACATATTGTAGTCCTCATCAAATACTTTGACCTGTTTTGCATTAGTCACCACGTGCCTGTTTGTAAGCAGGAATTTCATTCCCAAATATTCCGTAATGAAAGCCGTACCGTTGTATCGGTCTTTGGATATTACCGAGAATATACTTTGCTTATAGGGCGAAACGTCATAAGAGTACATTTTCTTGCGCCAAGAATCAAGATAATCCGGCGTGCCGAATATATTCGCCAAATTTATCTTTATAAGATTGTAAAAAATTTGTCTTTCTATTTTGTCATAGGGCACATAAGACAATGATCTGGACGTCAAATTGGGTATAAGGCTGTTTTCCGAGCCCTTAAAATTCCACAGAAAAGTATTGCTTTTGGCGGAAGCTATGTTTCCTTTTGCTTTGGACTGCAAATCAGAAAAGGAAAAAATTTCGTCGTTTGGAAGTTTCAGGGCTTCTTTTGAACCCTCTTGCGAATTGGAAAGAAAATAAATATCCGATTCCCCGCCCTCGTCTTTAGCGCCGGTATCATTCAAAACCAGATTTTCTTTCTTTATCAAAATTCCCTTTGACGTCATATAAGCGATAGGCGTCTGTATCATATCTTTAAACACGTCGGAAGGAAGCATATTCTGATTGAACCAGGCATAATTGTAGTTTGTCGGACCATTCCAATTGCCGTCTATGGCGTTTCGGTATTCCAAATGGAGATGGAAATTGGTCTTTCTTGCCAATAAAAGCTCATGACCGCCTACTCTTATTCTGACTTGCCCGTCGTGGCTGTATATAAAGACTGTTCCTTCGGAATTTTCAAACCAAACGGCGGGCGTGTTCTTTGTCGCGCCCAATACGCTTATCAGCCATTCTTTGTATTTTGAAAGCAGGGAAGGATATCTTTCTTTCCCTTTATTGACTGATAATTCTTTATACAAATCTTTCTTTATCTCTTTGCCCAAAGCCAAAGTCAGCACATTGTCATTGGAGAAATCTTCCCATTCGTAAGTGTCGCCCGTAATTCCTACCAGATAAGAGCGTTTTGGCGCACCCGCTTCCTGCGCGCTAAGCTGTATATCCACCAAGTTCTTCAGAACACCTTTTTGTTTTTCGGCTGGGAAAGTCAAAGCTCTTTTTAAGGCCGATTTTACCATAAAATTGCCTGAGGAACTCACATAAGCAAACATATCTTCCAAGGGATTGTCTTCTATCACCAAGGAATTTCTTACCTGCCAGTCTTCCAGCGCGCCCGCCTTTACGGACGGTATTCTGTAGCCTGATAGTGTGATAACTTCTCCGCTCTTAAGGGATTCCAGCGTTTCCGCTATTTCGTCCATATACATATCGAACGTTTGATGTCCATACGGATTTTGGTCTATGATATCCAGCAATTCGGAGATCAGTTTAGGCGAGATGTATCTGGCCGCGGCCTGAAGCTCTTGATATCGCGCCTTATTGGCTTTGGGAATACTGCGTTTTTTTAACAACTGTGAAGCGAAATACTCAAATTCGTCATAGCCTACAATTTCCTGCACTGACTGGATTTGCGCGTCTGATACGGCTGGCGATATGGGCTCTTGCGCTTTCGTTTCGGCGGGCGAAATTTTGGCTGCGGGAGTGTCAAAATAATAATTGCTTGAGTAATTGGTCTTAAATCTGGCGCTGGGTCCGCCGTGGAACTCATTAAGAATTCCCTCTATTTTCGGAAGAGCGAAAACGGAGAATATCTGTCTGCTTCCCAAAGCGCCTTTCTGCACGCCGCTTGCTGCTGCTGAAGCCGCTTTGGACGTATTGGCAAAAACCTCAACAGTAGTCAAAGTCGGGGTTATCTTGGTGATATTAAATGTGGCGCCAAACGCGTCGGATAAATTATAAGCCGTCCTAAGCGCCGTTTGCGGCCCTTGCGATACTGGAGCCACTATTACGGTTGGGCTAAACAAATTCACGCTAGGCGCACCGGTAAGCGTCAAACCTGAGAATGCTTTGCCGGGATTGCGTATTGATCCCTTAGCTATTTGCCCGCCTATATCCCAAGAGGGCAATATCCAGGAAAAATATTGATCCGCGACAAAACGTTTCCATTTTGGCAACTGTTTGTAAGGTTTGTTGAAGAACCACCCCGGCTTAAAAGGTGCGGAAACGCCAGGCTGCGATAATTCCAACGCTTCTTGCGCTATTTTTAGATCGCTTTCCGCCTGACGCTGTGAAATTAGCAGCCTTTGCGCGCGGGTAAGTTTGCCCGTCCCCTGCGTTGCGGCGGCACCGCCGCCGCCTTCGCCCACCGTTGCGGTAAGAACGGCGGATCTTCCTTCTATGACGGGTGAGGCTTTAACGCTGCCTTCACTTAAAACAATTTGGGCGGTTCCTTTGTTTAAAGATGATTTCTCAGCCGAAGTCAAAGCCCTTTGTACGGAAGAAGCATTCGTTGCTTTTCTGTGCTTTTCGGCCATTGAGGAAAGTGTTTTTGCGGTATTTTTTCCGTTTTGAGCCGCGGCCTTAGTATTTTGCGCCGCCGCGCCAACCGATGCCCCCTGTCTGCCTGCATTTCCCGTCCGTTTTACGGGCGTTACACCGCTTTTTCTTATGTTTTTATGTACTTGTTTGAGCAGAGCGCCTTTGCCCGCACCCCTTATTTTGGCGATACGAGTGCTTCTCAGCGCTCTTGAGGCCCTAAAACTTTTTATAAAGGAGGAAGTCCCCTTCGCCAAAGACGGCAAACTTACAATAAAAGCCGTCATCAATACCGCGCTTACCAATATGTCGCCCCATACGGCCAGCTGCGCTATTCTTTGATTTTTCTCCGCGCGCGATATTTTTATGGCGTTTTTGGTCTTTTCTGGTCTATATCCCGCACCATAACTTTTGGAAACCTGCGCCATTATGTTGTTGACGCGGCGCTGAGTGCCTTCATTCAAGTCCCACCAATCCAAACTGTAGAGCTTTCCTATCACATATGAGCTGTTCCCGCCTTTTACTCCGCCGCCTTTTATTGCCCCGGTAACCAATGGTATATGCACCGCCGCATATCCGTTATTTGAGGATCTTAAAGCGAAAGCATAATTGTTTACGGCCTTTTTTGCTATCGAGCGGGCGCGGCTGTCGGGCCATTGGCTTAATAGTACGCCGATGTCTTCCAAGAGATTGCCGTAGGGCATATTGTAACCGCTATGACCGTCTTTTGCTATACTTATGCTGAAATTGCTGTAACCGTATTTCCTTGCGGTTTCTTCGTCTATATATTGAAATCTTAAGCCGACTTCGTTCAAATATCGTCCGCCGCGGCCTCTTATTCTGTTGTTTATGTCGGTGGTTTTATCTACCCAGGCTTTTATTGAAATAATATCAAAGGTGCGCCCGAGTATTTGCCAAACATTGCCGACCCTCAAGCCGTCGGATAAACTGTCTTTAAGAAGGAATTTTTCCAAAAGCTGATACGCCTTATTGTTGCCGGAAATCAGTAAAGCTGTAACATAATTGCCCAATACCAAGGCGCCGTAATCTTCCCTGTAATTGTTTTTTAATTGTCTGTAGAGAAGCTCGGCGTTTTCGTTCTTGTCCGCGGCGGAAAGCTCGTCCAGCATACCCAGAGAAAGAGCTATATATCCCAATTTTTCGCAGGCGGAGCGACGCTCTTCTTTGCCTTTTCTGGCGTCGGCGCGTCCGCTGCCTCCGGCAAGGCCGGGCATTATGTCGGCCATATAGATGTCATTGTCGCAATAGTCGCCGGTTTTATTTATAAGCTGTCTGAAATATTTTTGCGCCATACCGACGTCGCCTACGCTTATCCCGTATTCGGATAATACGTCGTAAATGTTTTTTGCGGACGCCAGCATAATTTCATTATTCCAACGCCATTTCTTATTGGTTTCATCAAGTCCCGCGCCGTACCTCAACAGCGCCCTAAGCAGTGCTCTGTTATATATTAAAGGATCAAAACACTTGCCGTTATCGCATATATCGCCGTTTTTGTTTTTAAATTTGGAGCTTTGGGCGATGTATACGGCGTCGTCTGGCCCGTATTTGTGGATTTTCTTTATATGGTTATATGCGGCCGAAACGGCGTCTTCTTCGGCCACCACAGCTTTTTTGTATTCAAAATATAAATCCTGCCATTCGTTTTCGCTGAGTGTTCTGAAAGATTTTAAATCCTTGTCAAAACTCATCGCGAATTTGTAATTGTCGAAAGACAGCGTATTGCCTATAGTGAAGAATTTGGCGTTTACGGAAAATTTTTTCTCGTCAAAAGAAATTTGTTTGCCTTTGTTTTGAGCCCAAAAAGGGCTGTCCGTATAAGCCTGCGCGTAAGTGGGAAGCGAGCTCTGCGCCAGCATAAACAGTGAAAGAAGTACAGCCGTATATTTAATCAAGTGCGCTTTCATATATAAAATAGTAATAATATACGTTTAATGCTACAAGTGAAAAAGGCCCTATATATCCCTAGGCCCAAGGACCTATAAACAAAAAAACAAATTATGCTATAATTTAGATAATAAGAATTTGATTATGGACTATTATAAGCGTAGAATATCTAAATTTAAATCAAGTAATTTGCGTCCCTTATTAAGGACTATAAATTTTGTTGCGTATTGAAGAGCAGACTTTCGGTCTGCTCTTTTTTTATGACGGATTTCAAATAAAGATTAAAAAAAAGGAGAAATAAAACTATGTTATTTATGCCAAAAGAAGTAAAATTCTTCGACCTCTTTGACAAACAGGCCGAAAATCTGTTGGAAGGAGCCCAGTTGCTTAACAAAATAATCAACACTCCCGAAATAAACAGAGACAATATCGACAAAATGCACGCGATAGAACACCGCGGCGACGAAATAAACCATAACATTTTAAATATGTTAAACGAGAGTTTCATCACCCCCTTTGACCGCGAAGACATTTTTATCCTCGCTCAAAATATGGATAATGTAATAGACGGCATCTATATGATAGCCAATCGTTTTTACCTTTATAAGATAAGCAATCCTTCAGAAGAAAGCAAAAAAATGGCTTCCATAATAGAAAACTCCGTAAGCGCGGTGTGTAAAGTAGTAAATTCTTTAAGAAGCAACAAGAATATGAAAGAAACCCTTAAACAATGCGTGGAAATCAACCGCCTTGAAAATATGGCCGACGAAATCCGCGATGAAGCCATATCCAGAATTCTTAATGACGATAAAGCCAACCCCATTTTGGTTATAAAACAAAAGGAACTCTTTGAAGAGGCCGAAAAAGTAACCGATATGTGCGAACATGTGGCCAATGTTGTGGAATCGATTATAGTCAAGAACAACTAAGAGGTATCGATATGGATATTATTTGGATAATTTTTCTTATAGTTCTGGCATTATTTTTCGACTATCTCAACGGTTTTCACGATGCGGCGAACTCTGTAGCGACGGTAGTATCAACAAGAGTATTATCGCCTCGGGTAGCGGTATGGTGGGCGGCGTTTTTCAATTTTGCGGCCTTGTTTGTGTTTCATACGGGAGTGGCAAAGACGATAGGCAGCGGGATTGTCGATATATCGATAGTGGATACGAACTTGGTATTCGGCGCGCTTATGGGCGCATGCGTATGGAATTTGCTTACTTGGTGGTGGGGCTTGCCCTCCAGCTCTTCGCACGCTTTGATAGGCGGACTTATAGGGGCGGCATTGGTAAAGGCTGGGCCTTCCAGCCTGGTAAGCGCGGGAATAATCAAGACAGTAGCTTTTATAGTTATAGCTCCGATAATGGGAGTATTCTTCAGCATAGTCATAGCCAGTATAGTATTTAGGCTGTTTGCACACAGCAATCCCTTTAAGGTAGACCATATCTTTAGGAAGGGACAGCTGCTTTCCGCGGCGGCCTACAGTTTGGGACACGGCGGAAACGACGCTCAAAAAACTATGGGTATAATAACTATGCTGCTTTTTGGCGGAGTATCGGCCGGGACGGGCGACATATCTGTAATAAGGGATTTCTTTATGACCAATCACGAAGCGGCCCGTTTCGCCGCGGGCGATACGTTCTTCATTCCCATATCGATAGTGGTATTATGCCACTTGGCCATAGCGTTCGGCACGCTTAGCGGCGGCTGGCGTATAGTAAAAACGATGGGGCAAAAGGTCACGCGCCTTAAGCCGGTGGACGGATTTTGTGCGGAATCCGGCGCGGCGGCTTCATTGTTCATATCCTCGTGGCTGGGCATACCGGTAAGCACTACCCACACGATAACGGGCGGGATAGTGGGGATAGGTTCTTTCAGAAGATTCTCCGCGGTACGATGGGGCGTAGCCAGAAAGATAGTTTGGGCTTGGGTAGTTACAATACCCGCCGCGGCTGTGATTTCGGCCGTTTCATACTGGGCTAGCACCTTGTTTTAAAGGGTTATCAGTACGACTAAACCGCCGTTTGATAAAAACGGCGGTTTTCTTTTCCCAAAATCATAAAATATTTAAATATAAAATGTTAGAATATAGAAAGATTACCCAGGAGATTTTATGGCGGGCAAATTAAGTTTTTCTTATTCCAAGATGACGCTCTATAAAGAGTGTCCTCAAAAATATAAATTTCGATACATTCTAAAAATTCCCGAAAAGCCGAAATATTATTTTGCTTTCGGTACGGCTTTGCATAAAGTTATGGAATATTTATATTCTGCCCTAAAGCCGTCTTTCCCACCGTTGGAAAAGGTTTTGGCTTTTTTCAAAGCCGATTGGGAATCTTCCACCTACGAAGAAAAGGGTTACCCCTCCAAACTTAAGGAGCAGGAAGGCTATTTGGAAGGCGTAAAGATAATAGAAGCCTATTACAAAAAACATCTGCAAGACGAACTTTCACCTTTGGCTACGGAGTTTAGAACTACGGTAGATATAGACGGATTGTCGGTTATGGGCATAGTCGACCGCATAGATTACCTTGGCGAAGGGAAAGTGTCGATAGTCGATTACAAGACGGGCAAGAAAATCAACCGCGAACCCGACCAGCTGATGATGTATCAAAAGCTGATGAAAGGCAATAAAGAACTGGAAAACATCGTCAAAAGCCGTTATCCTCAGGCGGGCGAAATAGAAGTGTCCAATATGCTTTTTTACCATTTGCCGTCTTTAGACTCGCAGACTTTCGCGCCAGCTTCGGAAGATGAGATAAAAGAGTTTTGGTCCCGCGTGTTGGCTGTGGCGGCGGACATAAAAGCCGGAAATTTCGCTCCGGACCCGGGCGAAACGAAGTGCCGTTTCTGCGATTACAAGGATATGTGTCCCGTATGGAAACTTTCCCCCTCCGAAATGCAAGAACTACACTCCGGCAGCCGCGAAGCGGAAGAAAGCGCAAAAAGCCCGATGGATATCCTTTCGGAAAAGATTGACGCTTACGGCAGAACTTTGCGGGAAGCTAAAACTCTTGAGCGTGCGATTATAGCCGCAATGCGGAAAGAGAAAATAAACCGCCATTTCGGCAAAGAATTTGAGGTTTCTCTTATAAAAGAGGAAAAATTGGATTTCACGGACAGACAAAAAACGGTAGAGACGTTAAAGGAAATGAATTTGCTGGGCAAAACTTTGGTGCCGACTTTAGGCAAGATAAAAGAACTGCTTGAAAGCGATTTTATCAAGCCCGAACAGCGCGAGGTTTTGTTGAAATTGGCGCAGTTTTCGACGGAGTATAAACTAAATTGTTCAAAAACGGAAGAATGATATGATATACAGGCCGATAAAATTGGCGCGCAGGAGCGCCGCATTGCAGTTAAGATTTAAGAGCGCGATATTTTTTACTTTGATATTTTTTGCTTTGTTCACTTTCGCCAGATTGCTGCTTTTATGTTTTAACTATTCTTTTTTCGAAAAATTGTCTTTTGCTCAGATGGCTTTTGCGTTTTTAAGCGGGCTTAGATTTGATTTCGCGGCGATAGCGATATTCGTATTGCCTTTGGTTTTTATGCTTAGTTTGCCGGTAAGGTCCGCCAAATGGGTTAAATTTTGGAGTTTTCTTTTATCGGCGGAATTTGTATTGTTCGGGGCTTTGCTCAGCGCCGATTTGATATATTTCGGATACGTCAAACGGCATATGGGCGAGGAGCTTTTAAGTCTTGCCAATGATTTTTCTTTTATTGTCGGTTACGCTTTTGGGCCGGGCCTTTGGATTTTGATACTGCTGATTTTGGGGCTTTTGTTTCTGCTGTGGGCGGTAAATCTGATAATAAAGATATTTTATCAGGATCCCAGTTTCCGCGGCGGGAAGGAAATTGCGTATTATATAGTTTTTATCGCTTTGATATTATTGGGGATATACGGTAAAGCGAGCCGCACTCCTCTAAACATACCCGACGCTTACAGAACCGCCGACAGCGGTATGGCCGCAGATCTGGCTTTAAACGGGATATTTACGTCCTATAGGGTAATAAGCCAGGGCGATTATATGGCCGAAAACGAGAAAGATTTGCTCCTCTCGATAGAAGAAACCGTGGAAAACGTACTTACTGAGCGTGAAGACGCCCCTATGCCGTATCAATATCCTCTTACGCGCAGTCTAAAAGATTTAAGGGCGTATAAAACGCCTCTTAATTTGGTGGTGGTGGTAATGGAATCTTGGGTGCCGAATTATATCGACTCTGTAAGCGGGACGCAATACGGCGTAACGCCGAACTTCGACAAATTGGTAAGATACGGCAATTATTTCCCCAATTTCTATGCTTTTGAACTTAGAAGTCTGCCCGGCATTACGGCGGTGCTTACCGGTATCCCCGCTTTGCCAAAACTGCCAAAACTCGGCTACGGGCTGGAAAGTATAAATATGACAAAACTCCCCCAAATATTGAGGGACAAGGGTTACAGAACCATATTCGCGCAGACTTCCCAGCGCGCCTCTTTCAATTTGGATAAAACCGCGGCTCAGCTCGGCTTTGAGGAAATCTACGGTATGGAAGATATGCCTAAGCAGTTCAATTACGTCAAAGCCGAGGGATACGGCTACGATTACGATATGTTCTCCCTGCTAAACGAGAAACTAAAAGGCGAAAGCAAGCCGTTCTTCCTTTTCGCTTTTACGGGGATAACTCATACCCCTTATTTGGGCTATCTTGAAGGCTTTGACAAATATCCCAATACTACGGAAGAGAATAAGTATCTCAATTCGCTGATGTTCGCCGATTATTCTATAGGATATTTCATCGACGAAATGCGCAAAGAGCCGTGGTTCTACGATACGATTTTCATATTCGTAGCGGACCACACTTTCAACAGGAACGGCAGCATCAGAGAAAAGTACAATATTCCATTTTTAATTTACGCGCCCAGATACGTCAAAGCGCAGAGAAGCGAAACGCTGGGGTCTCAGCTGGATATATTGCCTACGGTTTTTGATCTTCTGCGCCTGCAGGAGCCTTACTCGGCGGCAGGCAAGAGCCTTGTTTCCGAAGGCGGCGGCAGGAACGCGCTTTTTGCCGACGGCTATACGATCGGCATAATAACGCCTGAGGGCGCGCTCAGACACACGAGGGAAAAAGCCTTGGAGCAAGAAAAATATTCCCCCGATTTCGATAAGGACTCGGCGGAGCAAAGCCTGCTCTCTTTGGATAAAGCCTTTTATACTTTGATAAAGGAAAACCGCTGGTATCCCCCCACCGAGGAAGAAAACGGCGGAAGCGAGGCGGCTGACTAAACGGCGGCAAATATGGAAAACGATATAATAATATCTTTGGATCAGGGCAGTTCTTCTTCAAAAGCGGCGGCGGTAACCGTCGGCGGCAGGATTTTGAAGGAAATGCAAATCCCGCTTCCGTTTAAGGCGGAGGGCAATATCTACGAATATAAAGCCGAGGATTTGCTGAATACGCAGATAAAGGTTTTGGACGATATGCTCTCATCATTAAGAGCCAGCGACAAAATTTTGTCCATAGCATTGTCCTGCCAGCGTTCCACCATAGTGCTTTGGGATAAAGAAAGCGGAAAGCCGCTTTGCCCCGCTTTAAGCTGGGCCGACGGCAGAGCTGGCGCAATCTCTTTTGCCAATCCGCTAAGCCAAGATGTTTTCCACGCAAAGACGGGCCTTTACAATACTCCGTTTTTCTCCGCGCCGAAAATAGCTTGGTGTCTGCAAAATTATTCGGCCGCGGCGCAAGCCTTAAAGGAAGGCAGATTATTGGCTGGCCCCGTAGGCAGCTACATAATATGGCATATGACGGGCGGCAAAAAATTCGTCTGCGATTACGCCTGCGCGCAAAGAACTTTGCTTTTTAATATCAATACCCTGAAATGGGACGAGGATATTTTAAAATCTTTCAATATACCCGCCGATATTTTGCCGCAAGTCGCGGCCTCAAGCGGGGACTTCGGCGAGTATAAGGGCATAAAAATAACCGTATCTACCGGCGATCAGCAGGCGGCCGCGCTGGCCTGCGGCTTGGATAAGAGCGGCAAAGGCTGCATAAACTACGGAACCGGGGCATTCTTCCTTCTTAATATCGGCGCGGAACCAAAGGAACTGAAAGGGATTTTGACTTCCGTTTCCACAACCGGCGGTAATGAAAACCCCTCCTTTTTGCTGGAAGGCCAAATAAACGCGGCCGGTTCTTTCTTTACTTGGCTTAAAGCGATAGGAATAAATTTTGATTTGGCTTTGCTTGACGAATATGCGAAGAAATCAAAAAATCCGCTTTGGATACTGCCCGCCTTGGGCGGGCTTGGCGCTCCTTATTGGAATTTTAACGCCAAACCCGTAATGGCGGGTTTTAAGATAGAAACCAAAGAGGAAGACATAATATACGGTGCGCTGCGCTCGTTGTGTTTGCTTATGGCGGATATTATATTTTATATAGCCAAAGCGGGCTTCGAGATTAAGGCTATAGAATCTGGCGGCGGATTAAGTCTAAACGATATACTCCCGCAAACGCAGAGCGATATTTTGGCTATGCCTTTACGCCAAAGCCGTATGCTTAATACAACTATGATAGGCTCGGCTATGCTGGCCGCCCGACAAGAGGGCATAGACACCGCTGAATGGCGCGGGGCGGAATATAAAGATTTCACTCCGCAATTATCCAAAGAGCAGTCTTTGGAACTTTACGCGCGCTGGCGCGCTTTCTTTGACTGGGCCATAAAATCGCCCGATATTTAATTTTGTCTACGGGGGTAATATGAAAAGACATCATATAATAATAACTGTATTGGTTTTAATCTGTGCGGCAGCGTTGGTAGGGTTTTTCGCCCTGCAAAACAGGGAGGAACTGCAAGACGATCCAGCAGTAGAATACAATGCGGCCGATGCGGACGCTTTGGCGCAATAATTCTGCCTTTAACTATCCTTTAGGCAAAATGAGCATACGGATTTTAACCGACAAAAAACCCCGCTTTTAAAAGCGGGGTTTAAAGTTTTCGCCTATTTATATTAGTTCTGGGCGATAGCGCTTACCGGGCAAGTTCCCGCACAAGAACCGCAATCGATGCATTTGGCGGCGTCGATATTCCTCTTATCGTTCTGCTCGGAAATAGCGCCGACGGGGCAAGCGGATTCGCAAGCGCCGCAGTTTACGCAAACGTCAGGATTGATTTTGTAAGCCATATTACTTCTCCTTATAAATTAATATTTTCCTCAGTTATTATTATACTATTTTCAGACTAAAATCAGACGTCGATTTTATCTTCCGCCAGCAAAGCCCGCGCCGTAGCCACTTTCGATTTTACCGCAGCTTTAAGGCCCGCCCGCTCGGCCAAAAGAGCGGCAAATTTTTTAAAAGAGGACATTTCCCCCTTTTTAAACTCAAATTCCGCTTCCAGCATTTTTTTGCGGCGGCGCGCCTTTATCAGGCAATCGTCGAAGGATAATTCCCCCTCAAAATCTTTTGCTTTTATATGGCATATCTTGCGTTTGTTCCCTATCGAGAATATCGCCTTTAAATTCAGAGCTTTGGGGTTTAACTCGGCCGCTTTGGCCCGAAACAATTTTATGGCCTCTTCGCGGTTCGCGGAATTTAGCGGAACGGTTATTTCCCGCCTTTGGGCAAGGCCGTCAACTATCGAAGTCGCGCTTTTAAAAGTAAGTTCATAACGCGTTTGTCCGGCAAGCCTTATACGCCTCAATCTGAGGGCGGCCTTTTCCGCGCTTAAAGCGCAGTCCGGCGTATCGAAATAAGTATCCAGCAAGTTTGGCGCGCTAAAACCGCAAGCGCAATCAAAAAGGAGCAAAGCCTTTTTAATCTTGTCGAAATCGGTTCTATCCGCTATTTGCCATTTAAATTCGGTTTCTTTATCTGTCATTTATTAAATGATAGCAAAATATAATATACTTAAATAAAGGAGAAGATAATATGACGAAAAAACGCCAGCCCACTTCCTGCGGCTGTTTTTTATGCGGGAAGGATAACCCTCTGGGCTTAAAAATAGTTTGGTATAACAACAATGATAACAATACCGCGGAAGCGGAAGTGACGGTATCGGAAAATTACCGTTCCTATCCCGGCGTGGTACACGGCGGAATAGTGGCCGCGCTTTTGGACGAAACCTCCGGCCGCGCCATAATGACCAACGGCGATTTTGACAATCTTATGGTAACTTTGAAGCTGGAAGTGGTCTATAAAAAAGTTACCCCCACCAATACGCCGCTTAAACTTGTCGGACGGGTGTTAAGAGGCGGTACCTCAAAAGCTATGGTGGAGGCAGAAATAGTACTGCCCAACGGCGATATAAGCGCGAAAGGTACGGCTTTGCTCTATAAAATGCCGAGTGAAGTTAAAGACAATTGGGCGGAAGAAGCCGACGAATGGGAACGCACAAAACATCTTTAATAAATTCCATATAAAAAACCCCGCCTTAAACGGCGGGGTTTTTATTTGCCGCAATTAAATCATTCTTTTTTATTGTTTACGGTTACGATGGTTTCTTCCCTATCTTTGGCTATGGCGCTTATCTGAAAACCGTCCGGATTTATCCCGATGCTGAAGCCGCGCCGCCTTAAATTCTTCTGTATATCCCTTTGCAGCTGTACGGGATCGCCGCTGATAAGCGCAAGACGCAGCAAATCGGAAGTATAACGGCCGAAATGCTGTTTGTGAACTTCCTCCAAATAAGCGAGTTTGTTAAGCTGGTCGCGGGCATTGTCGACCAATTCTTTTTGGTATGCGCTAGGCGCCATAAAGAATATGTAATAAACGTAAAATATTATCCCGCCTATTATCATCGTACCTAAAGCGGAAATTGCGATATTCTCGTTTGGCGTCTTTTCCCTAACGGAAATGACTTCGCTTCCCGCGATATAATCCTCCAAAGCAAGATGCCTTTTGTTCAGAAGAGCCAAAGCGAAGCCTATAAACATTGTAAAGACGTTAATAAAATAAGACAAACCCCTAAGCAAGGCTTTTTTAAAGCTAAGGCCTTCGCCTGTTTTGCGGTCAATCACTTTTATTCCGACCAAAAATTTCCCCAAAGTTTGCCTTCCGCCGCTCTGAAAAATACCGCAGTAGAGTATAAACAGCAGATAGAAAATGACAAGAAGTATCCAA
Source organism: uncultured bacterium (assembly GCA_949291515.1). Taxonomy (GTDB): domain Bacteria; phylum Elusimicrobiota; class Elusimicrobia; order Elusimicrobiales; family Elusimicrobiaceae; genus Proelusimicrobium. Next base: position 108,382 of record CASEVY010000006.1, read on the forward strand.
TAATTGCTGGAAGAGAAAACTCCCATCTTGTTGATAAATATATAGCCCGCTATATATATGACCACAAAAAGCCCTAATATGTCTATCGCGAAAGCCACAGCCCTTTCAAAAATGCTCGCCCTTGTGAAAGTCTCCTGCTCTTGCTGAGCGGCGACATTTTCCGGCTGAGCATAATACTGGGGTTGATTAAACATAAGGATATCCTCCTGGATATAAATCTTTCCGTTTATTATTATATATATTTTTTATAAAATATTATCAAGTAAAAGGTAAAGGAAAAGTATATGGAAAAAACAAAAAAACAGTTCAAAGTGCCGCTTTTGGCGGCTGTAATAGCGGCTATTATTGCCGGTATTGTCGGCGGGAATATCCTGCCTGACGGAATTATAAGAATATTTATCACTTTTAATTCTTTGTTCAGCGCTTTCTTGGGGTTCGTCGTACCTTTGCTGATTTTGGGCTTGATCGCCCCGGGTATTGCCGATTTGGGCGCTAAAGCGGGCAAATTGTTGCTGATTACGGTAGCATTGGCTTACGGATTTACTTTGTTTTCGGGCTTTTTTACTTATTTCGTCTGCAAATATTTTTTCCCGTATATGCTGGGTTCCATAGCGGGCAACCCCGATTTGCTGGATACGGCCGCCGCTGCCGCTTTGAAACCTTTCTTCACCATAGATATGACGCCGATTATGGGAGTAACTTCCGCTCTCATTCTGGCTTTTATGCTTGGTTTGGGAATTGCGGCATGCGACGCAAAAAACCTGAAAAAAGTAATGGAGGAGTTTAAAGATATTATCTATAAGACTATTTATAAGATAATCATACCGCTCCTGCCTGTTTACATATTCGGCATATTTATGGATATAACGGTATCGGGACAAGTTGCCGGAGTATTAAGCGTATTTATCAAATTGGTGGCATTGATATTTCTGATAACTATAGTAATGCTGTTGATACAATTTTTTATAGCGGGCATAGTATCGGGCAAAAACCCTTTCGTCGCGCTTAAAAATATGCTGCCCGCGTACGCTACGGCGCTGGGGACACAGTCTTCCGCTGCGACGATACCCGTAACTTTAAGACAAACTATCGAGAACGGCGTATCGGAAAATGTGGCGTCATTCGTAGTTCCTTTGTGCGCCACGATACATTTATCTGGCAGCACGATGAAAATAGTCGCCTGTTCCTTAGCCATTATGATGATTTCGGCTATGCCGTTTGATCTGTATACCTATTCCGGCTTTATTATGATGCTTGGCATAACCATGGTGGCTGCGCCTGGCGTTCCGGGCGGGGCGATTATGGCGGCTTTGGGCATTTTGGGCAGTATGCTCGGTTTCGACGATAAAGCCTTGGCATTAATGATAGCCTTATACATCGCTATGGACAGCTTCGGTACGGCCTGCAACGTAACAGGCGACGGAGCCATAGCTTTGATAATAAACAAAATATATAAACCCTAAACAGGTTTTGACAAACAAATTAAAAAACGCCCCGTTTCAACGCGGGGCGTTTTATTTAAAGGCATAGACGACGGGAAAGCTCTCCTGCGGGAAAATATCCTTAGGAAAATCCGTACCGAAATAATGCCAAACGCCAAAGTATAAAATTAAAAAGCCCCCGGCCTAGATGGTGGCACAATATACAAAAATCCCCCGTTCATACGGAGGATTTTAAGATTTGCTTTATCGGATTTATTTAGGCGATGCTTTGCATTTCCGCATTTACGCCGTCTTCGCATTCTCGCATGGCTTTGATTGTTTCTTCCATAAGTTTAGCCAAATCCCAGCCGAGCATCTGCGCGCCTTGCTCTATGACTTCTCTGGAGCAGCCGGCGGCAAATCTTTTGTCTTTAAACTTCTTTTTCAGACTGGAAACTTCCATATCCTTTACGCTTTTGGAAGGCCGCATTCTGGCCGCCGCGCCTATAAGGCCGGTAAGTTCGTCTACGGCAAAAAGAATCTTTTCCATTTGATGTTTAGGTTCTACGTCGCTGCACAGACCGTAAGCGTGGGAACAAATGGAATTTATCATATCCTCGCCCACGCCCGCGGCGGATAAAAGCTCCGGCGCTTTTTTACAATGCTCGCTCGGATACATCTCGAAATCGATATCGTGCAAGAGGCCCGTTGTCGCCCAGTAGTCGGCATCTTCGGCGTAGCCCAAGCTGACGGCAAAGTAACGCATAACGCTCTCAAGCGTAAGCGCGTGATATATGTGAAACGGCTCCTTATTGTATTTTCTTAACAAATCCAAAGCCGCGGCTCTCGTTATTTTGCTTTGCATAATTTATCCCTCTTATTTATATTATAAGAAATTAAAAAGAGCGTTTCCCACGCCACAAAACAAGGGATAGGAAAACGCTCTCATTCTTAGGAGGATAAAACTCCGCGCAAATACTACGTCCGCTATTTTAAGCCTGATAAATAACCCGTCAGCCAACAAACGGTTTCTATTACGTCGCCTTTCTTTGGAATATACCCTTTGCATATTTTGGAAGATACATACAGATTTACCAATAAATCATCATCGCCCTTATGCCCGAAATTTACTTTAAGCACATATACGGGGATATCAAACAAGCGGCAAGAAAAAATATCTTCCACTTCCCCCACTCCGTTAAAAGAAGATACTATCTCGGAAGGAAAAAACATACGAAACACTTCCCCAGATACTCTTATGACGGGACTCTCAAAATCTTCTTTCGTTTTTGACGGGTTTTCTTTAAGGAACTCTTCCAGCTGCATTTCATAAAAAGGACCATTGGATACGCTGAACGTATAATCCTTAAAAAGTTTTATGTTATAGGCTAAAGCCGCCAAAGAAATTTTATACTCCTTGTCTTTAACATACTTTTCTTTATCCGTCAAAAAGAAAGGATCATAAAAATTAAGATGATAAGGAACTTTTTTAATAGAGCCGGCAAACTCCCCTTCTCCGCCGTTTTTCCAAGTGTAAATATCCGTCAATTTTACTTTCCTTTCAATCCCGGGCAAAAGCGGAGCCGAAGAAATATATAATTTTTTTTTGCTATTCATCTCCTTTATCAAGTGGAGAAGGGGCAAAGAACACCTCCTATCTGCAAGGATATAACCATTCTTCTCTTTTATAGTTCCTTGCGATATTATTTCACCGCTTTCAAGCCCTTCCGGCAGGATACGCAAAAACTGTTCGACGTCGCCGAACAACGCCTCCCACACATCCCCCATAACCTCGGAATGTTTGACAGAAAAACCGTCTTTTTTGTCTTTGCTTCTTACCATTATATTCCTCTCTCCAATCAATTGTTTTTAATAATGCTGCGATAGAAAAACTCCTCCAACGCTTCAGGCTTTTGCGTCGCTTCTGGCAAGCTGTCGACATATCGTTTATAATACTCGTAATTTTCTTCTATCCAGCGGTTGATTTCCTCGTTTTGCGCGATAGTGTCGCGCTCTTTGCCGCTCTTTTTTAATTCCAGTAATTCTTCTATGAAACTCAGAATTTTCTTTTCATTCCCATATCCTTTCTTAAGTTTTGCCATCTCAATAGGCGGCGGAGTTTTTTCCCTTTCTATCCACCTGCACGCGCCCAAAGTACGGAAAATATAAAGATACTTCTTTATTTTTATTCTCTCGGCGGATACATATTCCTTATAGTTCTTCTTACCGTAGGAAAGATAAGAATATATCAAAACTTTGGGGTTATAATATTTCGCGGCTAAAGCGGAAAATTCTTTTCCCAAGTCATCTTCAACATACTTTATGGGGCTGTGCAGCCATTCATATAGCGATATATTCCCCTTTAACAACAGCGCCAGCGTCTTGCCCAATTCCCAACCGCCGAAATCAAATGTAGCGTCCCGCGAAATAAAATTAAAAAAATTATCCGCCTTTCTTAGGGAAAAATACCATTGTGGCCGATGATAATACAAGAAACGCACGTCATAATCGCTGTCGTCGGAAGCAAACCCCCACGCTCGGCTGCCCGATTCCGCCGCGTAAAAGATTTTGATATCCTTTTCTTTTTCAATATCGCGCAAAGCGCTTATTATTTTCTTTCTCATAACTAAATTCTACTTATTATGAGCGACAGCCTATTGTCGCCGGAAAATATATTTAACCTTTTTTTAAACGACCGAATGCTGTCGCTTTGATGTTTTAGAATATTAACAACAGGATACTTATAAGGAGAAGAATAAATGAATTTAAACAAAGCATTTAAAAAAAGAAACAAACTGCAGGAAGAAATCAACGAACTGCGCGCAATGATGTCCTCCAAAATCATCGTCAGGGAAAAAGGCGAAGAGGAAAATCGATTGCTTTTAAACGGTTTTACCGCCGAAGAATGGCTGGCCTTTGTCAACGGGAAATACGAAGAACTTTCCAAATTGCTAATAGCCATAGATAAGGCCAATGCCGAGATAAAGCCTCTTTTGAGCGAGATAAATATTTATAAAGCTCAAAAGTCCTTTCTGACGGGATTGAACGATTATATAGCCAAAAGCCCAAGAAAATATTATTATAGTGAAACGAACAAAACCGTATATTACGAACTAAATCTCAAACAGGAAGAGATATTGGCCCTAATCGCCAAATTAAGCGAAAAAATTGAGAATTTGGAAGAGAAAATACAAAAACTAAACTTCGAAACCCAAGTTTTGGCGGAGTAGCAATACTCCCCCGAAGAGAGCGAAAAGGTGAACTATGTTCTTTAATATATGTTCGATAAGTTCTGCCAAATAGGTATGATATGCCATATATGGTTATCTGCCCCTATGTCACGAGTTGTTGGCAAAATTAAAAAAGTTATCAAGAAAAAAAACGCCAAACAGTCTTGGACAGAATATAAAACTTAAACGGTATAAAACTTATTTGGAACTATTGGCGTATATACTTTTCGTTCTCTCGTTATATAAGGAAAAACAAATGGAAAAATTGAAAGAAAATATTTTATCTTGGTGCTCCAATATGGAGCCCGCCGCCAGAATGCAGGCGGAAAATTTATCCCTCCACCCCTGCCTTTACGGGAATGTCTGCTTAATGCCGGACGCGCACAGCGGATACGGAATGCCTATCGGAGGTGTCGCGGCTTTGGATAATGCAATATCGCCAAATATGGTCGGAGTGGATATCGGCTGCGGAATGTTGGCTGTCCAAACCTCGCTTGAACAAATGCCTCGAGAAAAAGTCCGCGCCGCCGTAGATAAAATATATGCCCGCATACCTTTGGGGTTCGAACATCATCAAGAATCTATGGAAAACCCCATATTTTCCGACTTAAAACGTTGGGAAGATACCGAAATATGCAAACGGGAATTGATTTCCGCCCGCAAACAGATAGGCACTTTGGGCGGCGGCAACCATTTCATAGAAATACAATACGGCAGCGACGGACATATCTGGTTTATGATACACAGCGGCAGCCGCAATTTGGGCAAGAAAGTGGCGGAATACTATAATAAACAAGCCGTAAAACTGTGCCTTATGTTCAAACAGGAGAAAACCGTAAAAGACGATTTGGCTTTCCTGCCCATAGGCACTAAAGAAGCCGCCGCATACATAAAGGAGATGAAGCTCTGTTTGGATTTCGCCTACGAGAACCGCAAAGCGATGGCAAAAAAAATAAAGGAAATATTTTTGGAGGAACTGCCTCAAACTCAATTTCTTAAGGAAATAAATATCCACCACAACTATGCCGCCATTGAAGAACATTATGGCCGTAAATTGTGGGTCCACCGCAAAGGGGCAACTTTAGCAAAAAAAGATACCATCGGGATTATACCCGGCTCTCAGGGGAGCAGTTCTTATATAGTGCAAGGGCTAGGCAACGAGCTCTCTCTGCAATCCTGTTCGCACGGCGCGGGGCGGCGTATGTCGCGCGCTAAAGCGATAAAAGAACTGGATTTGGCCGGCCAGCAAAAAATTTTAGACGACCAGGGCATAATACATCGCCTGAATGAACAAGCCTTGCTGGACGAAGCTCCCGACGCATATAAAAATATAGACGAAGTAATGGCCGCACAGCAAGATTTGGTGAGTATTTTGGTCAAACTTCAACCTTTGGGAGTAGTCAAAGCTTTGAACGAGAAAAAATATCCCCAAGCTAAGCTATAATGTGTTAATATAGAAAATAACTATGATAAACGATACCTTAAATAAAATAACCCGCCTGATCTTTATACTTGGCGAGTTCGACAAAGGCCCCGTAATATTGGCAAATATCGCGCGGGATTTGGGGGTTAGCGTCCGCACCGTCCAACGCGATATAATAATATTGGAAAGCGCGGGTTTCCCCATAGCCAATATATCCAGAGGAGAGTATTGCTTTGTGGAAGGTTATACACTGGATAAACTTCATTTAAGCGCGAAAGAAGCCGCCCTTTTGGCCTTTTTGGGTTCCATAGCGGGCAGTTTGGGAGGCAGTTTCAAAGATACCTACCACAATCTGCGAGACAAAATATTGCAATCCCATTGCGATAATCCATTCTATATCAAACTACCCAAAGGCCAAACTTTTTCAAACAATATAACCGTCAAAGCTATCGAGCAGGCCATCAAGAAAAGAAAAAAGCTAAAAATAGAGTATCAGAAATCCAGAATATCGGGCAGGGAAATTTCCCCTTTAAAAATAGCTTGGTACGACGGATTTTGGTATCTCTTGGCTTTGGGCGAAAACAATCTTATTTTAAAGTTGCGTTTGGATAAAATCAAAGAATTGAAAAAAACGGAAAACACTTTCAAAATGCCGAAAAGTATGGATAAAATACTTGAGGAAAGCGCTTCAATCTGGTTTGAAGACAAACGCGATAAAAAAATCGAACTTAAAATATCTTCACAAGCGGCGTCATATTTTGAGAAGAAGGAATATTTTCCGCGTCAGAAAATTATCCGCAAAACAAATAACGGCGAACTCTATGTGGAGTGTTTTACCGGCAAATACGAAGAGATTTTACCCGTAGTCTTAAGATGGCTGCCCCATATCGTGGCGGTAACGCCGGAAGAATTTAAAGATAAGATAAAAGAAGTTTTATCCTCTTACGAGAAAAAAATAAACAAATCCTAAAATTTAATTTCTATACCAAACGCTGCTATTAAAACAGACGAAAAATAGAGTCTATAGGGTATATTTTTGTCCTCTTATTTTAAGAAAAATTTCAGCAAATATTTCTTTAGCTCGGTATACGGCTGATATCTTAAAGCGACGTCTATCCACGTGCTCTTGTCCAAAATACTTTTTTTGCGGGAAAACGTTTCAAAGCCGAATTTTCCGTGATAACACCCCATACCGCTTTCCCCCACTCCGCCAAAGGGCAGATACGGCGTGGCAAGATGTAAAATAACGTCATTTACGCAGCCGCCGCCGTAGCGGCAGCGCTCGGTTAGGTTTTTTATATTGGCTTTGTCTTCGGAAAATATATAAAGCGCCAAGGGGTGCGGTTTATCTTCAACGGTTTCTATAACTTCATTTAAATTCTTATATGACAAAATAGGCAAAATAGGGCCGAAAATTTCCTCTTTCATAACGGCGTCGTCCCAGGAAACGTCCGTCATCAAAGTTGGCTCTATTTTCAAAGATTTTTCGTCGCTTTTTCCCCCAAGTATTACCTTATTGCCGTCGATTAAAGCCAATAGCCGTTTAAAATGCTTCTCATTGACTATTTTGCCGTAATCGGGGTTGAGAAGCGGCTCTTTGCCGAATTGCTTTTCCGTTTCCGCTTTCAGTGCCTCGGTTAAAGCGGGCAGAATACTTTCTTGGCACAGAATATAATCGGGCGCGACGCATGTTTGCCCGCAGTTGAGGAATTTGCCGAAAACAATCCTTCTGGCCGATAGCTTTATATCGGCACTTTCGTCTACGATACAGGGGCTTTTGCCGCCAAGCTCCAAGGATACGGGCGTTAGATTTTCGGCCGCGCGGCGCAAAACTTCTTTGCCTACGGCGGTGCTGCCGGTAAAGAATATATAGTCGAATTTTTCAGAAAGCAGATTTTTGTTTTCTTCCCGTCCGCCAATAATTACGGCGACGTATTCTTCCGCAAATATTTCGCCCAGCATATTTTTAATCAAAAGGCTTGTATTTGGGGAATAGGCGCTCGGTTTTAAAACGACGGTATTGCCCGCCGCGAGAGCTTCTATTAAAGGCTCTATGCAAAGCAAGAAAGGATAGTTCCACGGGCTGAGTATCAGCACATTGCCCATCGGAACGGTTTTTATAATACTCTTTGCGGGAAAATTGGAAAGCGGCGTCGGAACGATTTTGTCTTTGGAAAGTTTTTTCAAATTCTTTAAGAAATAAGCTATTTCTTCCAAACACAAGGATATTTCGCACATATACGATTCGGCTTCGCTTTTGCCCAAATCTTTATGAAGTGCGGCGCAGATATTCTTTTCATACTTTTTTACGGCGGATTTTAATTTCTTTAGCTGCTCAAGCCTGAAAGCCAGCGGCAAGGTCGCCCCTCTTTTAAAAAAATCCCGCTGTTTTTGCAATATGGTATCCACTTTACCCCCTCTGCTCATATTGATAGATATATTATGACATAAAAATATCGGATTGCCTCAATTCACGCCGAAAGCGCCATATCTGATATTTTCGGGCTATTTTTATTATTAGCAATACTTATTACCCTTAGGCGGCCCAGCGATACACGGGTATATTCCAATAGAATTTATCGGCAAATATTTGGGGCCCGGAAATCCTTTTCTTGTTCCCATCGCCGCGATAGTGGGCGCGCCAATATACGCAAATCACGCGGGCGTTATACCGATAATTCAGGCGCTTTTGCTAAAAGGAGTGCCGATAGGTACGGCTATAGTGATACTAATGAGCATTACCGCCGTTTCCCTGCCGGAAATGATGATGTTAAAAAAAGTTTTTTCTTTCAAGTTGCTTGGGCTGTTTACGCTTTACTTGATTATCTCTTTTATAATAGTAGGCTATATACTTAATTGGATAATGGTTTAGGTATACTCCCAGATTTCTACGCGCAATGTGCGAACCTAAGTTCTTTTATTTCCTGGGTGTGATGTCTGTAGCCTGTAAACTTTAATAAAATTTCCCCAAAAACAAGTAATTTATCGACATTGCCATTGAGCAACTCCTTCCAATCGTAAACATAATATTTTAGTGCGGCATATCTAATTAATATTTGTCCTAAATTATGCTAATATAAAGTAAATATATTTTTACAATTCTCTATAGGGAGATTTTACGATGGGAAACAATAAAATTTCTTTAGGCAAATTCTACCGATTGGGTATAGATTTGGGAACTTCTTCTATCGGCACTGCCATTTATGAATTAGATGAAAATAGAAATATTACTCGTTTGATTCATTTAGACAGTTATATTTTTGGAGAGCCCGTTGCTCCCAAAGAAATGCTAACGCTTAATACCGCTCGGCGCAATGCGCGGCTTATCAGAAGGCAAGTTGAACGAAAAGCTGCCCGCTTGCGTAAAATAGGATATATAGCTCAATCTCTGGGCATCGAGCGAAGTGATTTAATCTCCGACAAAGAAGATGTCGTCTGCCTGCGGTCAAAAGCGGTGGAAGAAAAGATAACTCTTCCGCAGTTAATAAAAGTATTTTGCCATATTGTAAAAAATAGGGGCTATAAAGGCACTTTAAGCCAGGCTGACCAAGGCGTCGTCGGCAAAAAATTAAGTCAGACGTCGGCCCAATTGACAGAGGGCAAAACCCTGGGACAGCTTCTTTATGAACGAAAAAACAAAAGCGATGGAACCCCTTGGCGCAAAATAGAGGAAGACGGAACTTTTATTTATCGAGAAATGGTGGAAGAAGAATTTTCCCGTATTTATGACAAGCAAAGCGCTTATTATCCCGAATTGTCCGCCAATTATAAGGTATGGGGAGAAAATATGTTCCCAGATTTTCCTGGGCAAAAGGAGATACCTCTAAAAGACGCTTTTCATTCAGCTCTATTTTATCAGCGTCCAATTAAATGGGAATTGGAAACGGTGGGCAGCTGTACGCTATTCCCTCAGGAAAAGCGAGCTTCCTGCGCGCAAATAGCATATCAACAATATCGTTTAGCCAAAGATATATCCAACCTGCGTCTTGCCAAAAAAGGAGAAAAAGAAGCCCACCCGTTAACATTGGCGCAACAAACGCAGCTGTTTAACTATGTTAATTTATCTTCTCAGGATTACACAAAAGAAAATAAAGTAGTTCCTTTTGCCAAAATTTATGAATATCTGGCATTACCTGCCGATTCCTCTTTTACCATTGACCGTAAAACCGGTACAAAACAAGGCCTAAAAGGAAATACTACTCTTTTTGCCTTTGAACAGGCGGGAGTATTGAATGACTGGGCTGAACTTACCGATAAAGAACAAGAACTGGTAATAGAGTTTTTATCAAATGTTACGAGCTTTACCGACATTAATGACAATACGGATTACTATATTTCTCAGAGTTTTGCCCGGCTAACTAAAAATATTGAAGCTCTGGCAGAAGAACGCCAAAAAGGCATTCTTTTTATATTAAATCTAAAACAGAAAGGTATATTTAAATCATTTGAATTGGAAAGGGGACGCTCCTCCTATGGCGTTAAAGCTTTAAATTTGATTGCTGACGGGCTGCTGCAAGGAAAAGAAGAGACGCAAATTTTAGCGGAAATAAAACCGGAGCAAACGGGTCTTCGCGGAAAGTTACGTTCGGTAGCGGCCATAAAAACGCAAGAATCTATAAATGACCCGGTTATGAGCCGCTCTCTGTCGGAATTTTACAGAATATTAAACTATATTGTTAAGAAATACGGTCGACCGGATGAAATTATTGTGGAACTTTCCCGTGAAATCAAAAATTCTTTGCGGCGCCGCCAATGGTTGGAAGGACAAAACAGACTGCAGGCCGAGGAACGCAAAAAAGCGATAGCGGAACTTCAGAAAGGAAAGGTATTGCTCTCACCCCGCAACATAGAAAAATATTTATTATGGGAGGAGCAAAACCACCTTTGCCCCTATAGCGGGCAGAACATTTCATTTGCTCAGGCGTTTGACGAGAAGCAAACACAGGTGGACCATATCATTCCTCAGCAAGGAGATATCCCCGGCCCCAATGTGTTTGAAAATAAGGTATTGGCTTTTACGCAGGAAAATAAAGAAAAGTCTAACCGTTTGCCTTATGAGTGGAAGTTTAAAGAAGATATAGAAGAGTATTTGGCTTTTAATAAAGAAAAGAAAGCTAAACGCAAAAAAGGGGAAGATATTAGCGCCTCTTTTGGGAAGCATAGCCCGCTTATCAACTTCGTTACCCATTTATGGGGATTGTATAACAAAGAAAAAGGAGGCTATTACTCGGCCCGCGAACGTAAACGCAAACCTACGCAAAAAGGGGCGCGCATCTTGCGTAAAATAAATAATTTGCTTGCTACTCCCGCCCAAGTAAAGCAGGATTTCTCAAACAGACAAAACCAAGAAACCGCTTGGATCGGTAAAATAGTATTGGATTGGTGCAAGGATATTTGCCCGAAAGTGACTCCTTGCTTTGGCCCATTGACGGCTTATATGCGTTCCCAGCTGCATTTTGACAGGATTCTCCCGCTAATTCGTATAGAAGAAAAGAAAACTCTGTTTGACAAAGACGACAAAGAAATAAATCCCAAAAAATGGAAAGAATTATATTCCCCCATACCTTTGCGATATAGCCAAGCAGAAGCATTAAAAGAAGATTTTGAAAATTTCTGTTCCGCAATGGCTTATCCGCCGTTAACGGAAAAAGATAAGCAAAAGTATTTTAATGCTTTTTGCCTGGAGCAGCGTACCCAGCTGAAATTTAACAAACGTTGCGATCACCGCCACCACGCCGTAGATGCCGCCGTTATAGGTTTATGCACATTATCTTTAGTGCAAAAAGCGGCGGAACATAACAGAAAATACGGCACTTTGCATACTATTGAATGGATAAATACCGATGGCACCCGTGATAAGACAAAAGATGTCCCCGGTTTTATGCCGGATAATATTCCCCAATATGATGCCATTTGTAAGGATATAAAGCAACGCCTTAGCAATTATGTGGTTTGGCACAAACCGGATCACTTTCCTGCGGGGAAATTTTTTGATGAAACCGCTTATGCAATTCGGGAAAAAGACGGTGCAGAACGTTTTGTCAAAAGGGCGCCTTTAAGCAGTTTTATTAAAGCAGACGCTCAAAAAACAAAGGCGAATTTAGAAAAGCTGTTATTTTCCGATAAAATTAAACAAGTCATTTTGGAAAAGTTCCAGCAACGTTTAACACAAGGCCTAAGCATAGAAGAAGCCCTCTGCGGACGAAAAGATGACCCGAAGGACGGCATTTATTACCGCGGCAATAAAGTAAAACAAGTAAAGTATATGTACTTAACCGGACGCGGAATTAGAGAATTTGACCCCAATGCCGACAAAAAAGTCACTCATACCGACAAAGGCGGAAAAATCCACCGGAAGGCTTATCAAAATTACGGTTATGCCTGTATGGATTTTGACGCTAAAACCGGCAAACGTACGGCCTTGATACCGATATGGAAATACAATAATAACGAAGAAATTCCTCAAGGAATTACCCGTATATTTATTGGGGATACCTTATTTGATACCGTCAGCAAACAGTTTTACCGGGTAAAACAGTTTAGTGCTCAGGCGGGGCTTGTTTTACGTCTTACAACTGAAGTTAATGAAAGTGATATACGTACAAACAATATAAAAAATTACAAACTAATATCTTCTCGGGAGGATATTATTAAGTACAAAAACGAATGAGTATACAACATCTCGTCAGCATAGAGAGGGAAGCCTCTCTCTCCATAGAAACGGGGCGGCTTAAAATCCTTTTCCCGAAAACGGAATCCCCCCATTTTATAGCCGCCCGTGATATTGCGGTTCTGCTTTTGGCAAATCCCCGTATTCGTGTTTCTTTGGCGGTATTTCAGGAATTGGCCAAACAAGGAGCGGTTATTGTTTTTGCTGGAGAAAAATATCTTCCCTGCAGTATTGCATTGCCAATCGGGGTTAATTTAGAAGGGGCAAAACGTTCTTTTTTACAAGCCAAATACTTAAAGGATATACATTCCAAACGCTGGTGGCAGCAACTGGTGGCTGCTAAAATCAGAGGGCAGGCTGTTGTGGCGGAAAATTTTGATACTATACTTGCCAAGCGTTTGCGTTTGCTTTCTGGTCAAGTAGAACCGGGCGATGATTCCGCATTGGAGGCACAAGCCGCCCAAGCCTATTGGCCGGCATTTTTTAAATCTATACACAATCCTATAAATTTCAGAGATAAATATGGCGCCACCGATCCAGTTAATATAGGTCTTAATTATGGCTATGCCATTTTGCGGGCTATTATCGCCCGCAGTTTGATATCGGCCGGGCTTTGCTTAAATTTCGGCGTGGGGCACTGCCGTAAAGATAATCCTTTCAATCTCGCGGAAGATTTTATCGAGCCTTTTCGTTTTTTGGTTGATTCAATTATTTGGCGATTAGCCCAAAGAACAACTTTCATTGATTTTGACAAAAACATCAAAAAGAATATTTTGTCTTCTCTACTATTATGCCAAGTCTCGCTGGCCGATAAAAATTACCGTTTATTTTACGGCATAGACTTTGCAGTAAATAGCTTTTGCCTTAGTTTAGAAGATCCCCGCCGAAAGTTAATCCTGCCGAACCAGCCTCCACGCCCCGGGAAAACGGCCTCGGCCTTACTATGGCAGGCCAAACAATTCTATGATGAAACCCAATAGCTGGCGGATTATGTGGGTGGTAGCCGTTTTTGATTTGCCTACACATACAAAAATCCAACGAAAACGGTACGCTGGATTTCGTAAAGTTTTGCTTCGTGAAGGTTTTAGTATGTTACAGTTTTCCGTATATGTGCGACATATGCCTACTATCCACCAGGCTCAAGCATTAGTTAAACAGATAGGAGTACAAACTCCGCCCGAAGGAAAATGTTCCTTTTTGTTAATAACGGATAAACAATATGGTTTAACTAAGAATTTTTATGGTCCCTTATTACAACAAACAAAAACCCCCAAACAATATGAGCAACTCATACTATTTGAGGATTTTTAAAATACTTTAAGTGGGGGGGATACCCCCCTTTGTGAGCTTTAATGCCCTTGTTACCTAAGCTGAGGCACAAAAGAATAAGGTTTCTGTAATTATTCTAACAAAAATATCTATTTTTTGGCAACTTTTTCTATTGCTTAAAATTATACCTTATTCTTGGGTGCCTAATAGGAACCAAAGAGGCAGAACAATGTACAGGATTAAAAAATTATACCTTATTCTTGGGTGCCTAATAGGAACATGTGTACTACAGAATATCTGCAAACACTCAAAATTATACCTTATTCTTGGGTGCCTAATAGGAACTCAAAATGCCTCCCTTCGTTTACGCTAATCAAAATTATACCTTATTCTTGGGTGCCTAATAGGAACCGAGAAAAGAGGCCAGTACCAATCTTCCGGAAAATTATACCTTATTCTTGGGTGCCTAATAGGAACATTTATAACGAGTGTTATAGAGACGAAAACAAAATTATACCTTATTCTTGGGTGCCTAATAGGAACC
>CASEVY010000007.1 GCA_949291515.1 uncultured bacterium
CTCCTTAGATTTGCCTTCGCTCGCCAATACCTTCGTCAACGCAGCCGTCAACGTCGTCTTGCCGTGGTCTACGTGTCCTATAGTTCCCACGTTTACGTGCGGCTTGCTCCTTGAAAACTTCTCCTTTGCCATATTTGTCTCCTATATGTTTTTAATTAAATCCAAAAGCTGGGAATGGGAATCGAACCCACGACCTTCTCCTTACCATGGAGATGCTCTACCAGCTGAGCTATCCCAGCAAAAATCCGTAAATATTTCCAGCGGGCGAAGGGAATCGAACCCTCGTCATCAGTTTGGAAAACTGAGGTTCTACCATTGAACTACGCCCGCAATGGTTATTCCTATTATATCAAATTAAAGCGCAAAAGACACTTGCCACTATTTACCTGGCATTAAAATGCAGGCGCGAGGGAGAATCGAACTCCCGAATAGCAGTTTTGCAGACTGCCGCCTTACCACTTGGCCATCGCGCCGTGCATATTTATCTTTTCTTCAATTATTATATTATAATTTGCGCGTCCTTGTAAACCGTTTTTACAACAGACTAACTTTATATACGCTTAATGAGCAGTACTCCCCGCCCGCTTTGATAACGGTTGAGGGGAACTCCTTATGGTTGGGGCTGTCGGGAAAATGCTGCGTTTCCAAACAAAACGCCCCGTGCTCTTTATATACCACTCCGCCTTTGCCCCTGTCTTTTCCGTTTAAAAAATTGCAGCTGTAAAAATGAACCGAAGGCTGATTGGTATAAATTTCCAGCTTAAGACCGCTTTCCTCATTCTCGGCTATCGCGCCCAAAAATAAATTGCGCCCTTTATATTCGTCGCAGACATAACTGTGGTCGTATCCGCCACCAATGCGAAGCTGCTCGGCCTCCGCGTTTATATCCGCGCCAATTTTCTTTAAAACCCGAAAGTCAAAAGGGGTTCCTTCCACCTTATCCATTGCCCCCTGCGGTATCAGATTGCCGTTCAGAGGGAGATACCGCTGTGCGTTTATTTGCAGCCTATGTGTCAATACGTTTTTTTCGTGGCTGCCCAAATTGAAAAACGCGTGATTGGTTATATTTATAATACTGTCTTTGGAGCATTGGGCGTGCGTTTCAAACATTAGGGCGTTTTCCTCGGTGAGAGTATAAATCACATTTATTCTAAAATCGCCGGGATATCCGTCCAAACCGTCTGGCAAGACGCATTCCAAAGCGGCGAAATTATCGCCGACTTCGGTAAAAGTCCAAACTTGTTCGTTAAGGCCCTTAAAGCCGCCGTGCAGATGATTCGCCCCGTTGTTTACGCTTAAATTATATTTTTTGCCGCCAAGTTCAAATCTGCCGCCCGCGATACGCCCGGCATAGCGGCCTACCACCGCGTTAAAATAGCGTTCGTTTGACTTTCTATAATTTTCCAAACTGTCGTGGCCTATAACTATATCGTAAAACTTACCTTCTTTATTGGGAACCGAAAAAGATACTATCCTGGCGCCGTAATTGCTTATTTGCACCGTAACGCCTTTGGAATTTTTTAAAGTCGCCAATTTACACTCGGCGCCGTCTATATAACCTCTAAAATTTTCGTCCTTCAAAAGATAATCCGCCATAGAACCCTCCGCATATCGGCATTGTAGCATAAAACAAAAAGCCTTAAAACAGAATATACTCAATTTATCGGGCAGCTTTTTAACAATCTTTAAAAAACTTCTTTTGGGCCTTGACATTTCTTTTTTTGAGCGTATTATATCCTTACGGGCAGTGATAACAAGAGGGTTCTGAAGGAACGGAACCAGTTCTCACTCCTACATAAGGAGACTGCCCGTTTTGAAAATTTACTGTTGTTTGACCGGGTGGTGTTTTCCGGCGGGGCGGTGTTATGAGTGTAGACGCTGCCGGACGTGAGGACGCCGGATGCGGACATAAAATCCCCTGAGCGGGTGTGCGCATGAGACGGTCGGACAGTAGGGCCGGGTGCCAAAGAAGGTGTGGTCCGTCGTTATGGGCGGCGAACGCGAAGGTAAAGGCATCTGCGCCGAGGAGAAGGTATGGAGGATAGCTCCAGTTGTAGAAGCGGGCGTTAATCGTTTTAAAGGTAATGGATAATTACAAAGTAACGGTTAAGGCCCGCTTTTTTTGCGCCGTTTTTTAAAATAGCGGCCGACTCTTTTAGTGGCGCAAATCTAGCCACAATATCGCCTGCCATCAAACGAGATTTTTAAGCACAAAGACAAGAATAAAAAAGCCCCGCCGAAAAGCGGGGCTTTTGTTGGCTTTTTCTTTGAAGAATCCTAGGCGGAAGCTTCCTCTCCTGTATTCTTCTGGCGGAAAATCACTCTCTTTACCCAGCCGCCGAAGTCGTCGAACAATGAGTACGCCACCGGCGCCATCAGCAAAGTTATCAGCAAAGCCAAAGTCTGCCCGCCGATTATTACTATTGCCAAACTGCGTCTTAATCCCGAGCCAGCGCCAGTACCCAAAGCGGTAGGTATCATACCCGCTATAATAGTTACGGTTGTCATCAAAATAGGGCGCAGCCTTACTTTGTTGGCTTCCATTATGGCTTTATATTTGTCATAGCCCGCATGACGTAAAGTATTGGTATAGTCCACCTGCAATATAGCGTTCTTGCTTACTATACCCATCAACATAAACATTCCCAACAAACTGAAGATGTTTAAAGTCTCGCCCGTAAAAGCCAGCGTCAGCAGCGCAAACGGTATCGTAAGCGGTATTGCCGTCAACACTACGAACGGGTGTACATAGCTTTCAAACTGCGCGGCCAATATCATATAGATGAACAATATCGCCAAGGCGAAAGCCATTATAAAGCTCGACAACATCTTGCCCATTTCGCTCGACTGGCCTTCCAAGCCCGAAGTATAGTTCGCAGGCGCTTTTAACTCCTTAAATGCCGCGTCTATTATGCTTATGGCCTTGTTCATATCCATATTGCCGGACGTATTGGCCTCTATCGTAATTTGTCTTTGCCTGTTCATACGATTTATCTGAGAAGGCCCAAAACCCTGTTCTATCGTGGCTACGCTGTCAAGACGGACAAGGACGTCTTCCCCGTTTTGCTTGGCGGGTATCATCATAGAAGCGATTACGTCTTTATTGTTTCTATAATCTTCGTCGGCGCGGACTCTTATTTCATAAAGTTCGTTGCCTTCCTTATACTTGGAAATATCTTCCTCGCCGCCTACCAAGGTGCGCAAGGTCGAGGCGATATCGCTTACTTTTACGCCCAAGTCGTGCGCTTTGTCGCGGTCGATGGATACCCTGTATTCGGGTTTGGCGAAATCGAAGTCCAAATCCAAGTCTATAATGCCGGGAGTATCCTTAACTTTGTCGTATACGGCATTGGCGTAAGACAAAAGCTCGTTCATATCGGGACCGGAAATTACATACTGTATTTTTGCCATTCCGCCGCCCGGCGATCCGCTGATGATAAAGGCTTGGCTCTTAACATCGTCATATTTGGCTAAGATGCTTCTGGTGGCGTCGATATACTCAAATATCGAATAGCCTTTGCCCCTTTTCTTAAGGTCTTCAAGTTCCAGGATAAAGTATCCCCTGTTCGTGGAAGAACCGGTATTGACGATACTGTCCGCCGATACGCCTACCCCCATAAACAGCTTGTCTATATATGGCATACGCTTAAGTTCGCCTTCGACCTGTTTCATAAAAGCGTCCATCTGAGGATAACTCGTACCGTCCGGGGCCTTTAGGTTTATCTGATATTGCCCCGAATCGTCTTCCGGCATAAAGTCTACGCCCACCATTCCGCCCGCCAAAATAAATATCGGCGAAATCGCAAGCAATATAGACAAAACCACCATCAGCAATTTATGGCCCATCGCGAACTTAAGACATACCATATATACCTTGTTGATGGCATTGTTTACGCCGTCCACCATTTTGTCGGCGCGCGATTTTACGCGCTCCGCTTTCAAAAACTTGCTGCACAGCATAGGCGTAAGAGTCAGCGCTATTATACCGCTGATCGTAATGGCGTAGGCGACCGTCAAGCCGTAACTTCTTACGAAACGCCCCACAATACCGGTCATAAACGCCAAAGGCACGAAAATTACCACCAAAGAAGCCGTCGTCGCTATTACCGCAAACGATATCTCCCTGGATCCGTCGACAGCGGCCTGCAGCGCGCTCTTGCCGTATTCCTGCATATGGCGGTGTATGTTTTCAAGCATAATAATGGCGTCGTCGATAACTATACCCACCGCCACCGTCAAGCCCAGCAGCGTCATATTGTTCAAAGTAAAATCGCTTAGGTACATTAAAAAGAAAGTACCTATAATGGACGTCGGTATAGCCATAGCCGATATTACCGTAGAACGTAAATCGCCCATGAACATAAACACCACTATAGCGGCCAAAAATGCGCCGACTACCAAGTGCTCCATTACCGCAAAGAAAGACTCTTCTATATAGCTTGACGTATCGGAAATGGTATAAATCTCCACGCCTTGCGGCAATAAGGGCTTTATCCTTTCCAGCCTTTCCTTTATAGAACTGATTACCGCCAAAGTGTTGGTGCCAGATTGCTTCTTGATGTTTAACGAGACGCTCCTCTTCCCGTTTATGTAAGTGGCGCTCCTTTCGTATTCGCCGGAGTCTTCCACGCGCCCGATATCCGATATTTTTATCGGCACGCCGTTTACCGTGGCCACTACAATATCGTCAAAACTTTTAACGCTGTCTATACGGCCAAGCACTCTCAGGTTAAAATCGTTGGCGACGTTTTCCACGCGTCCGCCCGGTATCTCTATATTCTGCTCCACTATCGCCGATTTTACCGCGCCGACCGAAACCCCCAAAGACGCCAACTTCAAAGGATTGATTATCACGTGTATCTCGCGCTCGCGTCCGCCGACTATATCCACAGACCCTATACCGCTTACGTTTTCGATGTTTTCCTTAACCTGCTTTTTTGCAAGCTCGGTCAAACTTATAATATCCATATCGCCCGTAACCACCACGTTCAAAATGGCAGCCGCGCCTACGTCCAATTTGGATATTACAGGCGAATCGATGCCGTCGGGCAATTCCTTTTCTATCTTGTTTACGTTATCGCGAACTTCCTGCGCGGCGACGTCCGGATCCTTTTCCAAATCGAACTTGATTATGATAAAAGACGCGCCTTCCATCGTCTGCGAAGTTATGGTATCTATACCCGATATTACGTTTACCGCCTCTTCCACTTCTTTGGTAATGGAAGTCTCTATTTCCTCGGGGCTTGAGCCTTGCAAAGTAGTCTGCACGGTAACGTAAGGGAAGTCCACGTCCGGATACATATCAACGCCCATGCGGCTGTATCCTATAAGACCAAGTACTATCAGCACCAAAGAGAACATAACGGTGGTTACCGGCCTTCTTATAAATAAGGCCGATATGCCGCCGCCGATATTGCTTTGGCCGCTTTGCTCTGCGTGTTTAATTGTTTCTTTGTTTTCTTCCATAATTATAAGCCTTATTTGTTTTCTATCTTGATTTTACTGCCGTCTTTAATGCCGAAAACTATTTTAATTACTTCCTCGCCTTCTTGCACGCCGGAAGAAATTTCATAAACGTCGGAAGATTTTAAACCGACCTTTACTTCCCTCTTGGACACCGTATCCCCGCCTTCGTTTACCACATAGACGTAATCGGCCGTTGTGCCGTCGTCTAAAGTTTCGCTCTGCACGCTGGTAATTTTAAGAGCGGGCACATTTTTCTTTTCCTCAAGCACCAGCTTGACTTTGGCAAACATACCGGATTTTAAAGAACCGTCGGCATTTTCAGCCCTAAGTTCAACCGTTACCACCCTGCTTTGCGAATCGACTACCGGGCTTATCTTATATACCTTCGCGGGGAATTGCCTCTCCCCAAACGCTTCGACCGTAAAAGAAGCGCTTTGCCCCAAATGTATCTTGCCGATATAGCGCTCAGGTATGTCAACCACAACACGCACTTCCTCTTGGTTCACCACCAAAGCTACCGGGGTGGTCTTTGTTACGTTCGCGCCGGGATCCAAATATGTTCTGCCGATAACGCCGTTAATCGTGGACGGGACCAATACCGGTTCGTATACCGCGCCGACTTCGTCGCGTTCTATCAAAGCCAAACTTTGGTTGCGTTTTACCTTATCGCCCTCTTTTAACACATTCTCCAGCAGTTTGCCGTCGACGCGCGGGAATATTACCGCTTCTTCCCAAGCCTTGACGCTGCCGTTTAACAACAAATCGGATTTGACGTCTTTTAAAGTTACCGTTTCCGTTTCCACCGTAAAACGGTCCGTCTCCAACTGTTCCAAAGCGCTCTTTTCGCTCTTCCCCGAGCACGCGCCCAAAATCACAGCCGACATTATTATAGCCGTTATTTTTTTCATATTTTCGCTACCTCTTTTCCTACTGCATAATTCAAATTAGACAATGCCGTAAAAGCGTCATGCACCGCTTGTACGTACTGCAATTCCGCGTCATGCAAAAGCAGGGCGGAATCGTCCAAATCCAAACGGCTGGCAAGCCCGTTTCTGTATCTTATGTTGGTTCTCTCCAAGTTCTTGCGCGCTTCGGCTATCGTGCCTTTCGTCGCTTTTATCCTGTTTTTTGCCTCGTTCAAGTTAAGCCAACAGCGCTTGACTTCTATCCTGATATTGCGCTCCGTATCGCGCGCCTGCAAGACGGCTTGGTCATAGGCGAGTTCTCTCTGCTTCACTATCGAAGACACCCTAAAACCCTCAAACAACGGTATGCTTACCCTTAAGCCGACATTGCTGCCCCAAGAAGAATTGTCGTTCTCTACAGGTATCATTATATGATCGGACGTGCCGGTATACGACACATTCGCGAAAGCCGCTATCGAACCGTAATGATCGGCCTTCGCGATTTTAATGTTTTCGTCCGCGATCTGCACGCTCAAATCCGATATGACAAGCTCGGGGCGGTTTTCCTTCGCCATTTTGTAAAGCTCGTCCAAAGACGGTATTTCCACCTTTAAAATATCCTTAAGCTGCCAAGTAAGAGAAAGCGGATCCTGAGGGTCTTTGTTAAGTACGCGCCTTAAAGTCAGCAGGCCCAGTTCATAGCTGTTTTCCGCTTCTATTAAAGGCGGTTCGCTGTTGGACACTTTTACCTTTTGGTTTAATACGTCCAAATCGCTGGCCAAACCCTGTTTGTATTTTGAGGTTATCTCCTTAAGATGGTCTTTGGCAATGTTTAAATTCTCCTGCTGAACCTGTATCAAAGCGTGAGAAAGAATTATCCCGAAACATAAAGTCGTTACCAAATCTTTGATATTGTTGCGCGTTTCCTCAAGTTCCAGATATCCGCTCTGAGATGCATACTGCGCCGCCTTTATCCCCGCTTTTACAGCACCGCCTTTCCATAATATAAGGCTGCCTTCAACACTCGCGCTGGCGGCATTATCAAGACTCATCTTAAAAGCGCCCATCGAAGTTATTATCTCCTGCGCCCTCAAAGCTCTGGTATAGCTGCCGCTTGCCGTTATCTGAGGATACACCGACGACCAATACTGCCTTACCTGCTGGGCGTAAATCTCCGCGTTTTTGGCCGCTATCTGTATGGTGGAATTATCCTTCATCGCGATTGCCACCGCCTCCTCCATAGTAATAGCGCCCTCTTGGTCGGTATCCTTAAGAGCAAACAAGTCTACACCGCCGCTCTGCTTCTTTACCCCGTTTGACGCCGCGCTTAAAGGAAGCGGCGCAAAGATGTTTGCCGCCATGCTCAATATAAGAGCAAGGCTTATAGTCCTTTTCATTAAATCACTTCTCCTTATAATCTATAGCCGCAAGTACGGCCTTCGCCATATCCTTGGGATATGACGGCCAAAATTTTAAATCGCCGCCGTGGCTGTGCAATACCAAATGCGCTATGTTGGCGAAAATCAAATGCATCGCCATATCCTTGCCTTTCTTATTGATACGGCCCGCTTTGTATTCCCGCTCCAATATGTCCGATATTATCGCCATATTGGCTTTCCGCATGGAAACAAACCGCTTCTCCAATTCCGGATTGGACAATAAATAACTGCTGACGTGAACCACAAAAGAAAGAACTTCCTTGCGTTTGACATCTATTATGTATTCCGAAAATATGAAAGCCAATATATCTTCCAAAACGGCGCCGGTCGAAACGAATTTCTTGAGTTTGTCGTTGTTGACTATCGAAGACTCCTCTATCAAATTGTAACAAAGGTCTTCCTTATCCTTAAAATAATAATAAAGCACCGGTTTCGTAACGCCGCAGGCGTCGGCTATTTCCCGCATGGAAATATCCTTTAAACCCTTTTCCGCCATAAGCATAAAGGCCGCTTTCTTTATTTTTTCCTTCATATTCTCTTCGTGCTTTTTCTCTTTCATTTTTATTTACCTACCGGTAAGTATATTTTACAACAATATCGTTTTCTATGTCAAAAAGATTGCTATTTTACGACGGGAAAGCGCCTCCTCCGAAAAAATATCCCGTTTGTATCAAAACGGGATATTTTAATTTTTTATTGCCGCCGGCTTATTATTTAAGGATAAGTTCTATCTTTTTCAGCTGAGCTTTATTAACTTTTTTGTGCGGCGCGCAGACGGAAGAGTACATTGTTTCGCTGCAGGCTCCGCATCTTTTAAGTTTTGCTATCGCCGGTACGGCCGACAATATAAGTTTCTTGGCGGATATTTCGTTGGTTTTCATCGTTTCGTTTACTTTGGCGGCGGTAACTTCCTCGCCTTCTTTCCAAGCGTCGAAATCCGTCACCATCGCGCAAAAGCCGTAGGCTAAACCCGCCTCGCGCGCGAGCTTGGCTTCAGGGCAGCTTGTCATACCTATAAGCGACCAACCCATCTTCCTGTGGAATTCGCTTTCCGCCTTTGTCGAAAAGGCAGGGCCTTCCATACATACCAGCACTCCGCCTCGAGCCGATTTTATCTTCAGCTTTTTGGCTTGCTTGTGCAGTTCGGCCTGCACACATTCGCAAAATGGCTTAGCGAAAGACACGTGCCCCACTATCCCGTTGCCGAAGAAACTCTGCACTCTGCCAGCGGTTTTATCGACAATTTGATCCGGGAAAACCAAAGTTTTCGGCGGGAGATTTTCCTTCAAAGAACCCACCGCGCTAAAGGACAAAATCACCTTCGCGCCCAGTTTCTTTAAAGCGTAGATATTTGCCCTGTAAGGCACTTCCGACGGCAAATATATATGCTTTCTGTTATGGCGGGCCAAAAAGCCGACTTTAACGCCGCCTATTTCGCCCGTTATTATTTTATCGGACGGATTGCCGAAAGGCGTCTTTACCGCAACTTCTTTTTTATTCTTCATCTCGGCAAGATTATATAGCCCGCTGCCGCCGATAATGGCTATGTCTATCATAAAGCACCCCCATAAAGAGGATATTGCTTGAGAAATTCTTTAACTTCGCCCGCGATTTTGGAAAGTTCCGCCTCATTCTCGCAATTGTTTATCGCTCTGTCGATAAAGGCGGCGATTTTTGCCACATCGTCCTCTTTCATTCCGCGCGTGGTTACGGCGGGCGTACCCAGCCTTATTCCGCTGGTTATCATAGGTTTTTGCGGATCGTAAGGAATGGTGTTTTTATTGCACGTTATGCCGGCTTTATCCAAGGCGGCTTCGGCCTGTTTGCCGGTTATGTTTTTGCTTCTCAAATCTACGCTTAAGACATGGCAGTCCGTCCCGCCCGCCACTATGCGATAGCCCAGCTTCTGCAAAGCCGCGCAAAGAGCTTGCGCGTTCAACTTAACTTGATGCTGATAAACTTTAAATTCCGGTTTTAAAGCCTCTCCGAAACATACTGCTTTGGCCGCTATTATATGCATTAAAGGCCCGCCCTGTGTACCGGGGAAAACAGTAGAGTTCACTTTCTTTAAATATTTCTCCTTACATAAAATCAAGCCGCCCCTTGGGCCTCTTAATGTTTTATGCGTGGTGGTGGTTACCAAATCGGCATAAGGCACTGGAGAAGGATATTCCCCGGCCGCGATAAGCCCCGCGTAATGAGCCACGTCGCAGACCAAAAACGCGCCGACGCTGTCGGCTATTTCCCGAAGTTTCGCCCAATCGAAAATCCTGGAATAGTTCGACGCGCCCGCCATTATCAGCTTGGGGCGCGCTTCAAGCGCCGTTTTGGCGGCTTCGTCATAGTCGATCTCTTCGGTGTCTTGGCGGACGTTCATCTCAACTATCTTAAAATACTTGCCGCTGAAGTTTAACGGGTGGCCGTGCGTCAGATGGCCGCCGTGCGATAAGTTTAAGCCCAAGACCGTATCGCCCGGCTCGATAAGCGAAAGATAAGCCGCTATATTGGCCTGCGTGCCGCTGTGAGGCTGGACATTGGCGCCTTCCGCTTTAAAAAGTTCCTTGGCTCTTTCTATGGCTAATGTTTCCACCTTGTCCACAAACTCGCAGCCGCCGTAATATCTTTTGGAGGGATATCCCTCGGCATATTTGTTGGTAAGTATCGAACCTTGCGCCTGCATTACGGCGGGCGAGGCAAAATTTTCAGACGCGATCAGCTCTATCCTGTTTTGTTGGCGGTCGTATTCCTCCATAATGGCGTTATAGACGGCAGGGTCTTCTTTCTTAATGGCTTCGTACATAAAAACCTCCAAAAATTTTACAAGTTTCCCGTTATTATTTAATATAATTATTATAAGAAATTATAGCATAGGAGAGTGTAAAGAAAATGGAAAAAAAGACGCAAAAAAGTTTCCTAAACGAAACCATAAAACATATAGACATCAAAAAACACAACGTAGTAAAATTAGTTGACGATATGGCCGATATGGCTTATACCTCCAGAGATTTAAACCGCGCCGCAAACATCTACGACAAAATGCTTAAAGACAAAAATTGCTGCATCTTCGTCTGCATCGCGGGTTCCTTAATCTCCGCCGGCCTTAAAAAAATGATTGTAGATATGATTGACAACAATATGGTTGACGCCATTATTTCCAACGGCGCGAATATCGTGGATCAGGACTTTTTTGAAGCTTTGGGTTACAAACACTATAAAGGCGATCAGCATTATGCCGACGATAACCTCCTGCGCGAATTACATATAGACAGAATTTACGACACCTACATCAACGAAGACGAACTTAAAGTCTGCGACGAAACCGTAAAAATCATCGCCGACAGCCTCGAACCCAGGCCTTACTCCTCCAGAGAGTTCATCTACGAAATGGGCAAATGGCTGGATAAAAACAAAAAAGGCAAAGACAGCGTAATCTATCACGCTTACAAAAAAGGCGTACCGATATTCGTGCCCGCTTTCTCCGATTGCTCCGCCGGGTTCGGATTCGTGGCCCATCAAACGGAACACCCCGAAGCGCATGTTTCTTTGGACAGCGCAAAAGACTTCCTCGAACTTACCAAAATCAAAATCAACTCCAAAGACAGCGGCCTTTTGATGTTCGCCGGCGGCGTTCCCAAGAACTTTGTACAGGATACCGTAGTAGCCGCGGAAATACTCGGCGCCGATACGCCTATGCATAAATACGCCGTACAGATTACCGTCGCGGACGAAAGAGACGGCGCCCTTTCCGGCTCCACTCTTAAGGAAGCCTCCAGCTGGGGTAAAGTTTCAACCTCCTTGGAGCAGATGGTATACAGCGAAGTAACCTTGGCCGCTCCTTTAATAGTAGGATACGGCTACCATAAGAAAAACTGGAAAAACAGAAAACCCAAAAATTACGCAAAATTCTTACAGGACGAAGACAAGAAAAACGCCGCGCTCGCTAAGAAAAAATGCTGTTCCTGCAAGAAATAAAATATAAACGTATGAAAAAATTATTTCTGTGCTTAGTTTTGCTCACCTGCCCGATAGCTTTCAGCTTCGGGCAGTTGAGCGTTTCCGGCGTTACCGGGAACAATGATTATTCCGCGGTAAGGGCAAGTTACAATTTATCCTTGCCTTTAACGCCTATGTCCATTACGCCAAAATTCGCCATGTACGAACAAAACGGAATGAACACAATGTACCAATACGGTTTGGCGGCTAATATCACTACTCCGTTTTACGACTTGCTGCAAGTCGGCGCCGAAGGCGGATATACTCCAAAAGCCAACGATTACTCCAATTACTTTTGGGACGTGCACGCCGCGCTGAGCCTGCAAAACTTTCTGTTTAAGTTCATTCCGCTTGAGGAAGTAAAAGCGGGCGTGGGATATAAGACGATATACCATTCTTTCTATTCGCCCGATACGGACGTAACCGAACAGGATATTTATATGTTCCTGTACCAAAAAACGGGCGGGTTTGACGCGTCGCTGACCTATACCAAGGCTTTGGATTTCTCCGGCGATAAAGTAGGCGTTCCGCTGTGGCTCGATATTCCCGGTTTTACCGCCGTATATGAAGGATACTTGGACCATTCATTGACTTTGGACGCGGGTTATACCTACAAATTTATCCGCCCTTATGCCGGGTACACGTTTATCAAGACGGACAATTATCCCTCCACCGACAGCGCAAGGCTGGGCGTTATACTAAACGTGTTTATGGTTGACGTCAACGCTTCCGTGGAGTGGTTTAACTTCACGCAGAACACGAGCGACAGGCAGACTTTCTTCTCGTTGACGGCGGGCATTTCGATATTATGAACACGGCGGAACAGAGCAAGACCTTATCTCTTATGATGCTGACGCAGAGGATTATTCTCGCGCTGGCTTTCATCTTTTTGGCGCTGGGCGAAACTTTGCATTTAAACGCTTTTGTCCAAAACGCGATAGATATCGGCTTGCCTTTCGCCCGCATACTCTGCACAGCCGCGGTAATAATAACTTTTATAGCTGCGTTGTTTATTATCTTGGGACTGTTCTTTAGAACCTCAAGCATTGTAATGGCGGTGCTTACATTGTTCTCCGGTTTCTTCTTTTTTGCGGGCAGCTTTAATAAGGTAAACATAGTAGGCACGCTGTTTGCACTTGCGCTGCTGGCGGGTTTTATAATAAACGGCGCAGGCAAATGGAGTTTGGATTCCTATCTTAAAAAGAAAAGGGAAAGAGAAAACAAAAGAATCTTATTTAGATAAAGAAACCCCCGAAAGCATCGGGGGTTTCTTTTACCCCTTTTCCTTCCCGCGTTTGCAAGCTATCCTTATTAGAGAGGAAATTATGAAAAAAATAGTTTTAATCAGACACGGCCAAAGCCAATATAATCTTGAAAACCGCTTCACCGGTTGGTACGACTGTCCGCTCAGCGAACAAGGCGTTTTGGAGGCAAAGAAAGCCGCACGCCTGCTTAAAGAAAACGACTTTATGTTTGACGCGGCTTATACGTCTTTGCTTAAAAGAGCCATAGACACTCTTAATATTATACTTGCGCAACTTGATCAGGAATGGATACCCGTAAGCAAAACTTGGCGCCTGAACGAAAAACATTACGGCGCTTTGCAGGGCCTGAACAAAAGGCAAACGGCTGAGAAATACGGAGAAGAGCAAGTGCGTCTTTGGAGAAGAGGCTTCGACGTGCGCCCCGCTCCACTCGATATGGACGACGACCGCTCTCCCATCAGGGACAGACGTTATGAAAATATTCCCAAACAATATCTTCCTCTTACGGAATCTTTAAAAGACGCAATCGCGCGCTGCCTGCCATATTGGCAAGAGGAAATATTCCCCGCTTTAAAAAGAAACAGCCAAATAATCGTAGCCGCCCACGGAAACAGTTTAAGGGGAATAGTAAAATATCTTAAAAACATAAGCGACGAGGATATCGCTTCTTTCAATCTTCCCACGGCCGTGCCATACGTATTTGAATTCGACGAGAATTTAAATTACGTACAAGATTATTTTTTGGGCGACGACGCGGAAATAAAAGAGCGTATGCGCCAGGTCGCGAAACAAGGCGGCAAATAATTTATGGGACTTTCTGTCCCTGCCGATTGGGACTTTCTGCTCTTGTTGACGTATGGATAGTTATATATCCTATATTTATGAGAATGATATCGCATTGGGCAGCTTTCATTATATTGC
Organism: uncultured bacterium; assembly: GCA_949291515.1. Lineage (GTDB taxonomy): Bacteria > Elusimicrobiota > Elusimicrobia > Elusimicrobiales > Elusimicrobiaceae > Proelusimicrobium. The sequence goes on from CASEVY010000007.1 coordinate 13,990, forward strand.
TTTCAAACGCAGTGTGCGTTTGGGCGGCGGATCCGCATGCGCTGGACCCTGCTGTGAAGGAGGGAGAAACCTTTGCGATTGATATATTGGCAAAAAAAGAACCTCTCAAATATAAGATAGAAAACCACTCCTCCAAATCGGTTGAAGATTATAAAATCTCCGAGGACTATCAAAAATGGTTTAACAATGTTTTACAACAATTGGCCGAGCCGCAATCTTCGGAGCTGGAGAACATAACGGATATCCTTCAATTCGGCGCCAGCGGCGAGGCCTATATCAAAACGGAAAAAGACGCGGATATAATATTCCATTTTTACGAAACGCCGGAAGAGATTTTTGAAGTATGTTCTCCGGGTGCGGGAGCATGCTTCAAATTTAAAGACGGAGCAATGACAATCCACGCGTTATACCCGAAGGAAAATGTCCGTTTCTATTCCTATCTGGTTCACGAGATCGGCCATTCCTTAAGGTTGGAAGACCTTTACGAGGAACATCTCCCGTCTACGGGCGGCAAATACGGATCCGGCATACGCAAATCCATAATGAAAGATTCTTTCTACCTTACCTGCGACGACGCCGATGCCGTGGTAAACGCGATATATTTGGCAAAGAAACTATCCGAAGAGGATTCGCCCGATTTGGAATTCACTTCTTTCTGCGATAAAAACATATCCTATAAAAACGCTCAGCAGAAAGACCGAGCCCCAATGATAATAGACTACGACGGATACAGAACAATTTATACTTATTGCAAAGACGGAAGAACACAAAGCATAACACAAATACATCCGTCAAATTATGACGATCTCGTTAAAATAATTCAAGAACCGACGCAATGCGATTTCAGCTATTTGGAGCAGCCGCCGTTAAACATATCCGACAAAATAAAATATCGCGTGGCGGATTTTAAAACGGACAAAACAATCTCTTTAGGAGGAGAAATTCCGGCGCTGCACGGCTCGAAAAACACCTATATCCCCATACCCTACAGCAACGGCTTGAAAATCTATGTAAACATAGACGGCAAAGATATTCCCGGCTATATAAAAGTGCTCGATTCCGACAATAATGTAGTATATCTCTTTGCATATCTTAAAGAAGGATACAATTTGGTTTACGATTCTCATCTGTCCGGTAAAAACGTGCCTTCTTCATACGCTACTTTATTTGTCTATGAAAGAAACAGCCCCGACAATTTCTACGCGTACAGAAACCCGCCGAACCCGAAAAAACAATGCTACTCTCCGCAGATAAAATGCGTCGAAATGAAAATCCTGCTCGAAAAATATTCCGATCATTTTATCGGCCAAGGCGGAATGAAATATCCGCGGCTCGGCGGATTTTCCAACAAGAACAGGCTTCAAAATCAAAGGGACGCTATGTCTTGGGAGAAGTTCCTCTTAAAAAACTACACTCCATTATCTGTATCCGAGGAAAAATTAAAGAGAATATTAAGCGATCATTGGGAAGAGTTAAAAGAAAATCCAAAAATCAGATATCCCAAAGACAAATAAAATCTAGCCGAACTATTTTGGGTCTAAAGGGACTGTTCTTTTAGGTCTTTATGCCCTTGTTTCCTTCAAAATAGTTATATATTCTATATTTATGAGGATAATATCACATTTGATTCTTTGTACAATATTTCTTTCAAGCACGATAGGCGCTTGGGCGGTTCCGCACGCGTTGGACGATTACTATAATGAACAGAAACTTTTCGCCATAGACGTCCTCGCCGAGAAACGGCCGCTGACCTACAAAATAAAAGATCCTGATAATCCGGCAAACGATTACAATATCCCGGGCGATTATCAGAAATGGTTTAACAATGTTCTTATCCGGCTCAAAGAGAAGCAAAGAAGCGAATTGTCCGGCATATTGGATATTTTGGAATTCGGTGCGACAAACGCGGCCTATGCAGTCGACACTCAAAATCCTTTAATTACATTCCACTTCCGCAAAACCGGCAAAGAAATTTACTCCTCATGCGGACGAGGCGCCGCGGCGTGTTTCAAATTTCACTTAAACAAAATGCAGATTTACGCTTTAGCCCCCAATAGCGAAACCGCCTATTATTATTCGGACTTAATACACGAAATAGGCCATTCTTTAAGAATGGAGGACCTCTATGACAACCAATTGCCCTCAACGGCAGGCAAATACGGATCCGGCGTAAAACCATCAATAATGCTTTACAACAAAGAACTCTCTTGCGATGACGCCGACGCCTTGGTAAACGCCATATATCTTACAAAAAAGTTGGCAAATCCGGCTTTTCCCGATTTGGTGTTCACTTCTTTTTGCGACCAAAACATAACCTTTAAAAATGCGTGCCAGCAAAACAGAAAACCTATGGTTATAGACGATGAAGGCAAAAGAACCATTTATACATACTGCAAAAGCGGAGAGATAAAAGAGATAAGGCAAATAAACCCGGTCAATTACGACAATCTGATAAAAACACTGCAGGAGCCGTCCGAGTGTCAAATGGCGCAAGCTCCGTCATACGCTTTGAATGTGGACGAAAATGAATCTTACTATATAGCGGATTTTAAAACGGGCGATATCTTGTCCTCAAAAAAGGTGCAGTCCTCGCAAGTGCCCGATGGCAAAAACATATATATAGCCATACCCGACAGCGCGGGCCTGCAAATTGAGGTAAAAACCGACGGCAGGAAAATACCCGGCTACGTGAAAATCAAAGATTCAAAAGGCCGCCTGGTTTACCTTTTAGCTTATTTAAAAGAAGGATATAACTTGGTATATGACGCCTATCTTTCCGGCGACGTTCTCCCTTCCGCCGAAGCCTCATTGTTTATATACGAGAGAAACAATAAAAGCAACTATTATGTATACAGGAACCCGCCCTGGCCTGAAATACAATGCCCGTCTAGCGAACAGGAATGTAAGAAAATGAGTAATATCTTGGAAAATTATGCCCACGATTTATCTAAAGAAGGTTTAAAATATCCACCTTTTGGCGGATTTTCCAACGGAACCAATAAAAATAATATCGACAATGCTTCTTCCTGGGAAAATTTTCTGCTGAAAAAGTATCCGCCTCTCAACGTCTTTATCGAGAAAGCGAAAACGGATTTGAAATTCGATGTCCAAACCCAAAAGAAAATAAAACTTCCTCTTTAAACTACCCCCCGCCAAGGGGGGTATTATTTTAAAGGGAACATCTTTTAATTAAAAGCCGTTATTATTCCTTCGCGGGAATAGGCTTTCATATTGCCGGCAAAATCAAAGCCTTTATATTCGAAACTTAAATTGTCGCTTTTGGCGGGGGTATATTTTTCTCCGCCCTTACCGTAATACCAAGCCCGTTCCGCAGACACTCCGCAATATTTTTCACCAAATACCGCCGGGTATACTTCCGCACCGCTTGCGGCCAAAATAGCGGCTGACGCGGAGGGCAATTCTCCTTGCGGCAAATAAATCTTCTTTATTTCAATGCCGTCAATATCCGTCAAAGCGTACAAAGCGCTTTTATATCTGCCGGAAGCGAAAATGCAGTCTATCTCTTTGGAACCCGATGCAAGCACGGCGGATTTAAGCGTTTTTGGGCTTATCCCAGCGCCAAGCACGATTATTTTATTTTTCTCTTTTACGAACAAAGAAAAATTGTACCGCCCCTTAAGTACGGCGGACACATCGTCGGAAGCAAAGAAGCCGCAGAGCAAACACGCTCCGCATATTGCGGCGCATAATCCCAAAAATCTTTTTTTGTTTTTAAACAGCGGGAAATTAAAAACCGCGAATAAAGCTGTATAATATGCGGCCACATATCCGCTTTTCCAAGCCGGAGCGGTTATACCCGCCAAAGGGGTATTGGCGAAAGCCTCTACCAGAAAACTAAATATCGACAACAATATCTTTAAAGGAAAGCGCACCGCCTCAAATATAAACCCGCTGTGCAAAAAGGATACGAACCATAAAAGAAAAGCCCCGCCCATAATCAATCCGCTTAAAGGGACCAAAAATATATTGGATAAAACTGCGGCAAAAGATATTTTATGGAAACCGTTTGTAAAAATAGGGACTAGAGCCATCTGTGCGCTTAATGAAATAAAAAACAGTTCCGCCGCCCATGCGGCCGTCTTTGGCAGGCGCGCGGCAAAATTAAAGTTGCAGACGAAATATACAATCGCCAAAGTCGCCAAAAACGACATTTGGAATCCGACGTCAAAAATACTCTGCGGATTAAAAAGCAAAATAAGCAATGCGGCTATTATGAACCCTTGCAGCACTCCGCTCTTCCTGCCCAAAAGCAGCCCGATGGTTGCGGCGAAAGTCATAATATAAGCCCTTATCAAAGGCGCGTCCGCGCCCGCTATCAAAGTATACAGCAAAGCTACGCTTAAAGCCGCGGCGGCAGGCAAAAAACGACCCGCAAAGAACAAAGAGCAAAGGAAGTAGACCATAAGAGTAACAAATCCCACATTCCCGCCGGAAGCCACCAAAAGGTGAATGGCCCCGCTGTCCTGAAATGCGGCATAAAGCCCTTTGTCTATATCGCCTTTTTCCCCTATGGCGATACCGCTTAATATGGCCGAGAGATTAACGTCGAAGCTGTCGCCAAACACTTTAAGCATATCGGCGCGTATATCGGATATAACCCGCCAAAACAAAGGCGCTCTTTGTAAACTTTGCGCTTCGCTTGCGTCTATTTGGCTGAATATATGCCGTCTTGCCAAATATTCTTTCCAATTAAAAGAGCCGTAATTGTTATCCGAAAAGACTTCCCCCAAAACGCCCTTCGCGGACAATGTTTCCCCTTTTACTATCGTAGGGCAATCCTTGCAATAGATATAGGCCCGCCCTTTTGTTTTTTCGCCGTTTACGGAAAGTATTTCCCCTACGAATACCGTTTTGTCTTTGCGGACGAAAGGATAAGAATCCGCTTTAACAACGATATTCCGCTCCGACGCCGAGGCAAGAAAAGAAGCGTCGCCTTTCTCCGGCGAAGGCACCGGCAAAAAAAGCGACAAAACAAAAGCGTAAACAAGCAGGATTAAAAAAAGCGGTCTTTTGTAGAAATCCGAAGTCATCAAATTTTCGTTCGGCCTTTTAAGGAATGTGCTAAAGTAAGTTCGTCGATATAGTCTATATGCCCGCCCAAAGGCAATCCGTAGCCCAAGCGGCTTATCTTGCCGACGAGGCCGCGCAAAATATCGGCAAGATACAAAGATGTGCTTTCGCCTTCCGTATCGGGATTTGTGGCGATAATCACTTCCCTTATTTCCTGTTCGGAATTTTCTATGCGGGAAACAAGTTCTTTAATCTTCAAATCGTCTGCGCCGCGTCCGTCTATGGCGGAAATCGAACCGTGCAGCACGTGATATACGCCGTTATAGCTGCCCGTCTTTTCTATTGCTTCTATATCTTTAGGTTCCTCTACTACGCACAAAAGGCCGAAATCTCTGCTGCTGTCGGAACATATATCGCAGAGATTGCCCTCGCTGTAAGAGAAGCATATCGGACAATAATGGACATTGGCCCTCATCTTTAAAAGCGCTTCGGTAAATTCCGCGACTTCGCTTTCCGGCGCCCTGAGAAAATGCAAAGCGAATCGCTCCGCCTGACGCGGCCCTACGCCCTGCAGTCTTCTAAAGCATTTTATAAGCCTTTCCAAACTTTTCATATTTATCCGTTTATTATTTGCCCGTCAAAAATATCCAAAATCTCGTTTACTTTGGGCCCTGCGGAGGAGTCCGATACGGCCTCATTCTGCCGGCATTCGCTATAATCTCCGTCTAAAAAAGCCTCTTCCCGGCTGATTATATTATCCTTGTTTACCGCCTTCGCGGAGGGTTCTTTTTCCGACGGTGTCGGTAAAGGGCTTTTTTCTTTCTCCGCAGCAGGGGCGAAATCTTTCAAAAGAGAATCGTCTTCTTTATTGGGAGATAATATCAATTTGAATTTTATTTTCCGGCCGCACAATTTCAAAGCCGTTTTCTCCAGGTCGGACATACGGTTTCGAATGATATCTCTTAGGAAAGAATCCCGCTCCCTGAAAGCAAAGGTCCATTCGTCTTTCTGCGGGAAGGACACCTTCGCCGCTTTTACCGCTTCGCAAACAAAAGGATAGTTTTCTTCCAATTCCTGTTTAAAAGAAGGCCAAACCTCCAAAGGAGAGGAAAAATCCAAGGGATTATCTTTTAGTGTTAATGGCGCCGGGGAAGTTTTCTCGTTTAAGGGCGAGGCTTTAATTTCTTCCGAGTTATTAGCCTGCTCGATTTTCTCTGCTGGAGCAGGGGTTTTTCTAAGCACTTCTGCGGCTTTCGGCATAGCGGGAGCTTCCGATGAGAAAATCTCCCTCTTTATTTCGTCAAAGGTTTTGCTTTTGTGCAAAGTGGCCGCGCAAGCCGATGCGGCAGTATCATTTAGGCTTTTTTTTTCCGACTCGACAGTAACGGAACCTTGTTCCAGCGCTTCCAATCTGGCTATAAGAGAGTCTATGTCTATGCTGTTCTGCATAACGGTAAATAGTCCGACTTCCGCCGCCAATGCCGGCGTATCGGAAAACTTAACTTCGTCAGCCAGCTTTGATATTTTACGCGTCAGCGCCGCTATATGTGAAGGCGCAGTACGTTTTAAAACTTCTTTTGCTCCTGGGTAAGGCTCTTTGCCGCTGTTAAGAGAAAGATAAAAAATCTCGCCAAATGCGTTTTTTATGTCTTTGAGCAAACTAAGAGAATCAAACCCTTCCGCCCTTACTTTTTCAAATACCCCGTGCAGGCGCGCGCCGTCTTTGTCGACTATGGCCTCTATACTGTCTTTTACCAAATCCTGCGGCAAAATGCCCAACATCTGCGAAACCAAATCTTTATTTACCTTGCCCCCTGAAAAGGCTATCGCCCTATCAAATATGGTAAGGGCGTCCCTTAAAGCGCCGCCCGCGCTTTTTGCTATTATCGAGGCGGCCTCCTCGTCTAATTCTATATTCTCCGCGCCGGCCAAATCCAACAGATGGGCAGATATTTCATCTTCTGTTATAGGTTTGAATCGGAAGGTCTGACATCGGGAAGAAATCGTCAAAGGAACTTTATGCAGTTCGGTAGTCGCCAAAATAAACACGACGTGCGCTGGCGGCTCTTCTATGGTTTTAAGCAAAGCGTTAAAGGAAGAAGATGAAAGCATATGGACTTCGTCCAAAATAAAAACTTTGTATCTGTCCCTGCCCGCGGCCAAAGCGACGGTATCTATTATCGCCTCGCGCACCTTTTCGACTTGGGTATTGCTTGCCGCGTCCAGCTCCAAAACGTCCATATCGCTTGAGGACGCTATCTCCAAACATTGCGGACATTTCCCGCACGGGTTTGGCGTCGGCTTGCCGTTGCCGCCGCCTGTACAGTTTAACGCTTTGGCCAATATTCTTGCCGTAGTGGTCTTCCCGCAGCCGCGCGGCCCGTAAAACAGATAGGCGTGCGCTATCCTGCCGGATTTTATAGCGTTCTTAAGAGTGGTCGATACGCTTTCCTGCCCGACGACTTCCTCAAAACTTTGAGGCCTGTACTTATTTGCGAGGCTTATATAACCGCTTTGCCCCGTTGAGATATTTTCCTCTGTCATTGCCATACCATTATGATATTAAATTAAAATTCCTTTTCAAATCGATTAAGCGCAAATAAGGCTCTCCGCCAAAAGCTATGCTGTTGTGCGGCTTTCATATTTTAACTGTGCAGATATGTGGGGTCTATCAAGCCGGGTATCAACTGGGCTATACCTTGTATCACGAACTGTACCGCAATGGCGCAAAGTATTAAACCCATAGTCCTGGAGACTATCTGCATACCGTTATTCTTAAGTATCCTAAACACCCAGCGCGACATATACAAAGCCAGCCCTATCACGAAACACGCCGCCGCCAAAGCGAATATCATTCCTATTACCGTAAGGAAGTTATGCGGTTTCTGAGCATACAAAATAACCGTTGTAATCGCACCCGGACCGGCAAATATCGGCATAGCCAAAGGAACTATCAGACTGCTTAATCGTTCCGTAGCCTGCTTGAAAGAATTTGTTGTTGAGGCTTTAGTTTCCAGACCTTCGTTATCGAATTTCGGCTTGCCGTGCAGCATACGGAAGCCTATCGTCATAATAAGGATGCCTCCCGCTATTCTGAAAGCCGGTATGCTTATGCCGAACAGGCTTAAAAACGGCTGCCCTATAAAAAAGAAAAACGCGCAAATTATGAATATCGACAAAGCCAAAAGTTTTGCGATATTTTTCTGTACGTCCGTGGAATCCTGATTTACGTGTTCAAGATATATCGGCACGTTGCCGATGGGGTTCAATATGGCCAGCACAGCTATAAAGAAGTTCAATATTAAAGGAAAATCTATTGACATTTTTTTGCCTTTTATAATATGGGCAGTACAGGGTTCGAACCTGTGACCTTCCGCGTGTGAGGCGGACGCGCTACCACTGCGCCAACTGCCCGTACTTACTTTAAAAGCTGTAAGTTCTTAATATATTTTACCATAAATATAAAAGCCTTTCCATATTCTCCTTTTTGCCAAAAACTCCTTTTTCCCGAGTATTATTATACGCTCTGCGGCCATTTTCTTTTATTTATATAATTATGTTATGGGTATATTCAAATTACATTCGCCTTTCCGCCCTTCCGGCGATCAGCCTAAAGCTATAGAGCGCCTTACGGCCAATATACAAAACGGCGTAGCGCGCCAAACTTTGCTGGGCGTTACCGGGTCCGGAAAAACTTTTACGATGGCAAATGTAATCGAAAAGCTGGAAAGGCCGGTATTGATAATGTCGCCAAACAAAGTGTTGGCCGCACAGCTTTACGGCGAGTTTAAACAATTTTTCCCAGAAAACGCCGTGGAATATTTTATTTCTTATTACGACTATTATCAGCCTGAAGCCTATATCCCCCAAACCGATTTGTATATAGAAAAAGACGCCGCCATAAACGACCATATAGAAAAGCTGCGCCTTAAGGCGACGAACTCCCTCTTAAGCAGAAAAGACACGATTGTAGTGGCGTCGGTATCTTCCATTTACAATATAGGATCGCCGGAAAGTTTCCAAAAGCTGAGAATACATCTTAAAATCGGGGAAAATCTTACCAGGACCGATTTCACCAAGCATCTTATCAAGATACAATACGAGCGCAACGAAACGGAATTTATACAAGGCAATTTTAGGATACGTGGCCCGTTTGTGGACGTCTTTCCGCCATACTCGCAAAACGCTTTGCGCGTAAGGATAGAGGGGCCCATCATTAAGTCTATACAGGAAATACACCCGATTACCGGCGACGCTGTAAACGAAATTGAGGAAGTTTGGCTTTCGCCCGCAAAGCAATTTGTATCGGAAGACGAAAAGATGGAAGAAGCGCTTAACTCCATACGTTTGGAATGCGCCGAACGCGTAAAATTTTTTGAGCAGGCGAACAAACTGCTGGAAGCCCAACGCATAAAGCAGCGCACCGCTTACGATTTGGAAATGCTGGAACAAACGGGCTTTTGCCCCGGTATAGAAAACTACTCCCGCCAGCTGGAACTTCGCGCGCCCGGCAGCAGGCCGAACTGCTTGTTTGATTACTTTAAACGCTATGACGATTTTATCGTATTTATAGACGAATCGCACGTAGCCGTACCGCAAATACGCGGTATGTACAACGGCGACAGAGCCCGCAAACAAATGCTTATAGACTTCGGTTTCCGCCTGCCCAGCGCCTTGGACAACAGGCCTTTGCGCTTTGAAGAATTTGAAAGACTGCTGCCCTCGACCGTTTTCGTATCCGCAACGCCGGGCCCTTATGAATTGAGCATAAGCGGCAACAATATAGTGGAGCAGATTATCCGCCCTACCGGGCTGGTGGATCCGCCGGTCAAACTGCTGCCCGCGGAGGGACAAATAAACGATCTGCTGCTGCGGATAGAAGATAAAACCCGCAGGAAACAAAGGAGCCTCGTCCTCGCGCTGACCAAAAAAACTGCTGAAGATTTATCCGTTTATCTTTTGGAAAAGGGCGTAAAGGCAAGATATCTGCACAGCGATATAGATTCTTTGGAGAGAATAGAAATCCTTAAAGATTTTTCGCGCGGCGTTTTTGACGTTCTTGTCGGCATAAATCTTTTAAGGGAAGGCATAGATATCCCGCAAGTCGGACTTGTGGCGATACTTGAGGCCGACAATGAAGGCTTTTTAAGAAATCAAACCACGCTGATCCAAATCGCGGGCCGCGCGGCAAGGAACGTAGAAGGGGAAGTGCTGCTCTACGCGCAAAGAAAGACTCCTTCCATCAAGTACGCCATGGACGAAATGGACCGAAGACGCGCCTTGCAGCAAGCCTATAACAAAGAGCACAATATCCAGCCCAAAACGATACAAAAGGCGGAAGTGGAACTTAAAGAATTTGAGCAGGAAAGCCAGTCCGGCGCATTATCTATGATACACACTTTAAGCGAAGTTGCTCCGCAAGCCAAGAACCTGCCGACATTGATTAAGGAAACGGAACGGCAAATGCTGGACGCGGCTGACAATTTAAACTTCGAACTCGCCGCGCAGCTGCGCGACAGACTGTTCGAACTTAAAGATATGGCCGTAAAAACTCCGAAAAAAAGCCGCCAAAAAAGGTAAAATTTATATATGGATTTTAAATTCACAGTAAACAGAACCGTAGTTCTTGAAGAAACAACCTCCACCCAAGACGTGGCAAAAGAGCTCGCCTCTCTCTGTAAAGAGGACGGCGTTTTAATCATTACCAAAACACAAACCGCGGGGCGAGGCCGTTTCGAAAGAGTTTGGGAATCAAAAGAAGGCGGACTCTACTTCAGCCTGATACTGCGCCCCCACGCAAAAACAATGCCGCTGGAGCAATTAAGCATAAAAGCGGGCAGAGCCGTCGCCCAAACGCTTAAAGAGCTTTATAACATCAAAAGCAAAATAAAACTGCCCAACGACGTTTTGGCCTTCGACGGGAAAGACTATAAAAAAATATCCGGCATTCTTATCGAAACGTCAACTCAGGCAGACGGCAGACTGGATTGGATAGCTTTGGGGATAGGTATAGACACCAATAATATTCCGTCAAAAAAGCTAAACGCCGCAAGCGTAAAACAATTGACCAAAAAGCAGATCGACAATAAAGAACTGCTGCATAAATTTTTGGAAAACTTCTCCAAAGAATACGTCGGCTGGAACATCGCCTGACATTTCCCGCCGAAAAGTTTAAAAACCGTAAAATAAAAAGCCGCCTTAAAGGCGGCTTTTATTATATCCGTTTAATTGAAAAGAGATTACGCGTCGCCCATAATGCGTTTTACTTTCTCCACCAAAACGCTGGTCCTAAACGGCTTAAGGCAGAAATCCTTTACCTGCGGATTGCCGGTAAACATCTTCTCCGATTCTTCCAAAGCGGAAACTATCATTATGGAAGCGCCTTGCAAATCTTCGTCCTTAGCCATGGCCGAGGCTATCGCTTTGCCGTCATAGCCGGGCAGCATTACATCCAGCAAGACCAAGTGCGGCCTTACCTTCCTTATCAAATCAATTGCGTTGCGGCCGTTGTCGCAGAGATATACCTCATACCCGCTGCGGCTTAATATCATATTTAACAATTCAAGGATATCTCTTTCGTCTTCAATGATAACTATTCTTTTCTTTAACTGTGCCATATTTCCCCCATGTTGTTAAATTTATATAATTATTAAATAAATTATACTTTTTTTGGAATAAATTTCATGGATAAAAACAATTTCCAAGCGACAACCTGGCAAACGCTGATAAAATTTGAAAAGCAAAACGCGTTCTTCAAGCCGAAAATCGGCGTTCTTATAGGACTGTCTGGCGGGGCCGATTCCGTAGCTTTGGCTCATTTCGTCAAACAACTCAGCCTAAAAAAACAATTCCCCGTTTACGCCTGCCACGTTCACCACGGCCTGCGGGAGGCCGCCGACAAAGACGCCGCTTTCGCCGAGAAAACGACTAAGGAACTTGATATCCCGTTCATTCTGAAAAAAGTAAACGTAAAAACTTTGGCAAAAAAGGAAAATCTTAGCGTAGAACACGCCGCAAGAAAAGCGCGCTATGAAGCCCTTAGCCAGGCGGCTCAAAAGTACGGCTGCAAAAAAATTGCTTTGGCCCACCACTTGGACGATAACGCCGAAACTTTTCTGTTAAATATTTTACGCGGCACAAAAGCCAAGGGCCTGTTGGGCATACCGATTAGAAGGCCTTTGGGCAAATTGGAAATAATAAGGCCGTTTCTATGCATAACCCGCGCAGAAGTAAACGCTTACGTCAAGGAACACGAGCTTTCATTCATCGACGATGAAACCAATTTCGATCAGGTCTACACCCGCAACTGGGTGCGCGGAACTTTACTGCCCTTGCTTGAGCAAAAGCAGCCTCAAATCCGCAGGCACATTAATGATATTTCTCAGGATTTATATAATTATATAAGCCCTAAAACAGCAGATAAATAAGCAAGGCCAATGCCGCGCCGCCCGCCATAAACAAACTTAATACCGCGGGCACCAGCGAAAGTACAAGCGTAAAGAAAGTCCTCACTTTCGAAAGGCCATAAGCCTTATTCATCATATACAGAATAAAACAAAGCTGTAAAACCGCAACTATTATTACCGCGAAAACTTTAAGCGCGGCCAAAGCGGGCAATAGCGCCTGCATCAAAGCGAAGCTGACCAGAAGCGTCAAAGAAAACTGCGAAAGCCCGATAAGCGTAAACAAGCCCGCCGCACTGCCTTTGCCGGTGGAAAGCTCCAACAGCAAATGCGCGCTTGAAGCCACAAAAAAACCTATACAGATATCGGCGAACAATACTCCGAAAAACGCAAAAGTAAAGCCGAAATTACTCATTCCGCCCGCACCCAAAGCCAACATTATCATTATGCTTAAAGAGCCCGTAACATACCCCAAAAACGCCATAAAAAGGGAGCGCGTTTTTATTATGTCGTCAACGGCTTTGGAAGGTTCCGTAATAAAATCGTAAACCGTATTGATAAAATTCATAAAACCGCCTTAATACGTCCACAAGTACGAAACTTTCGGCGTGGTAAAATCTTCTATCTTGGAAGACAGCCCCAACTTGTTTTCCATAGACGCGCCGCTCATATAAATCAAATCCATAAAATTGTTAGGCCGCACCGACACCAGCTTAATATCTTTTATTCCCGTCAGTTCGGACAAAAGGGCCTGCGCCGTCTCTTCCCCGCCCAAAGCGTCTATCATACCTATCTCCTTTGCGCGCGCGCCGGTAAACACGCGCCCGTCGGCATATATCGGCAGCATCTGCTCGTCTACGTTAGGGCGGCCTTGTCTGACGGCCTGATAAAATTGCTGATAGGTTTCGTTTATCATTTCCTGCAGGAGTGCGGCTTCCTCTTCCGTCATCGGGCGATAAGCCGAACCGATGTCTTTGTGCTTGCCCGATTTGACGGGCGTTACTTTTATGCCCAACTTATCAAACAAACCCTCTATATTGTTCGCCTGCATAATTACGCCGATGGAACCAGTCATCGTGCCGGGCTGGGCGACTATTTTGTCGGCCGCCATCGCCACGTAAAATCCGCCGCTGGCCGCGACGTCCCTAAACAGGGCGACCACCGGCTTGCCCTTGGATTTGAAAAACAAAATCGAATTATAAATATCCTGTACCGCGGCCACCGTTCCGCCAGGCGAATTTATATCAAGCAAAAGAGCCTTCACTTCCTTCTTCTCGGCAAGCTCCCTTATCCTTTTGGATATGGCCGAAGCGCTGTTTTGCTTGGAAAAAAATCCGTTATCGCCCCCCTCTTGTATAATACCCCTGATTTTTATTACCGCGGCGCCTTCTTCCGCAGACAGCTTTTTAAAGAATGATTCCCCCTTCTCGGAAGCGGCTGCGCCTTCCCCCTTATCAGCTTTGGCCAAACGAACCGTTTTGCCAGGCGTAAGCGCCAAATACAGACCGCTGATCATAGATAAAGTAAAAACCGCGGTCAAAACGGTCAGCCAAATCTTCATCGCGCGGCCTTCTTTTTTAGTTCCAGCTTCTTTAGGCTGCTCTTCCGCCGGCAGAGCCTGAATCGGATTTTCTTTATTTTCTTCCATTAAAAATGCCCCCAGTCAAAGGTTGTTGATATTATATTACCGTCAAATTTAATTATATCAATAAAATGATACAATTTACTTAAGCAAAAGGGAGGGCTTATGTTTGAAGGAGTTTATACGGCGCTTATAACGCCTTTTAAAAATTCGAAAATAGATTTTGACGCCCTTGGCGCAATTATAGAACGCCAAATCAAAGGCGGAGTACACGGCTTTGTACTTTTGGGCACTACGGCGGAAACGCCGGCTTTGTCCTTTGAGGAAAAGAAGCAAATTCTGGATTTCGCCTGCCCGATAATAGCGGGCCGCGCCAAAACGATAATAGGGGCGGGTTCAAACAATACGCAAACCACTCTAAAAAACGTCGAACTTGCCTCCGCTTACAATCCCGACGCGCTTTTAATAGTAACCCCCTACTACAATAAGCCCAACTTAAGCGGAATGATACAACATTTCTCTTTGGCCGCGCAGGCGGGCAAGCCGATAGTTTTATATCATATCCCCGGCAGAACGGGACAAAAATTAAGCCAAGATTTTCTGGGCGCCCTGCTTGAAGCGGTGCCGCAGATAAAGGCGGTAAAGGAATCTGATTACGATATAACGCATATAGTGAAAACAGCCGTATCTTTTACCCCGAAAAGAATAGAATACATCTGCGGCAACGACGACCTTTGGCCCGTCTTCTTGGGCTTGGGCGCGCGCAGCCTGATAACGGCGGCGGGCAACTCGATGGCGCCCGCGATGGTAAAAATTTACAATTTGTTTAGCGAGGGCAAAACTAAGGAGGCTATGGAAGTTTTCAGAGCGGCGTGGCCGATAATAAACGGCAGTTTTATAGAGGTTAATCCCACCTGCTCAAAATATCTGCTTTCCAAACTGGGGTTATGCTCGCAAGAGGTGCGCCTGCCTTTGGGCGAAATTTCGCCTAAGACCAAAGCCGCGCTGGATTTGATGTTCGAAAATTATCCGAAGGAATTTTTTATATGAAAAAGATTTCCGTATTGAAATTCGGCGGGAACACCCTCGCCAATAAAGAGAAAATACTTCTCGCCGTCAATTTGATAAAACAAAGGGTGGAGCAAGGCATTCTGCCCGTAGTTGTGGCTTCCGCCAACGGCAATATGACCGATATTCTGCTCGATAATGCCTATTCTTTAAGCAAAAACCCGAACAAACGCGAACTTGATATGCTGATAACCACCGGGGAAAGAATAAGCGTAGCACTGCTGTCAATCGCATTAAACGACATAAACTTGCCGGCAGTATCTTTGACGGGCTCGCAAATAGGGCTGACGACAACGCCAGAACACGCCGGCGCGGACATAAAATGCATAACCAGCGACCGCCTTCAAAAGGAATTGGACAAAGGCCATATCCCAATAATAGCGGGATTCCAGGGTATAGGCGAAAACAAGGAAATTACCACTCTTAAAAGGGGCGGCAGCGACGTTTCGGCGGTGTTCATCGCCAGCCAGCTCGGCGCCGACCATGTCGAAATGATAAAAGACGTCGACGGCGTATACACCAAAGACCCCAACAAAAACAAAGACGCCGAGAAACTTAACCTTATGGATTTTGACGTTATGTACAAACTCGCGCTTGAAGGCGCAAATGTTCTGCACCCCGACGCCATAAAATTGGCTAAAGAGAAGAACGTGGAAATCAGAATAATATACTATAAAACGGGAGAAGTGGGGACGATTATAAGATGAAAAGCATAGCTGTTTTGGGAGCGGCCGGCAAAGTCGGCCAGCTGATGTTGAAAGAGCTTTCGCGCATGGACGCGAAAGCGGAAGTACAAGCCTACGGCAGGGACGAAAAACCCTCGCACTGCGATATAGCCATTCTATGCACCGACGATCCGGTAAGTGAAGTCTTGGCAAAAGAACTTAAAGACAAAGCGGGCTTTATAATAGATATGTCGGCAAAGTTCAGGAACGATCCTGCAGTGCCGCTTGTCATACCGGAAATCAACGCCGATACCATCACCAAAGACACCCGCCTGATAGCCAGCCCCAACTGCACCACCACGGGCTTGGTAATGGCTTTAAACCCATTAAAAAAGAAATATACTCTTAAGGAAGTTTTCTTCTGCTCTTATCAGGCGATAAGCGGCGGCGGCAAAAAGCTGATAGAGGATTTTAATACCGAAGGTTCTTTGTATCAGGCAAACTGCGTGCCTTTGATAGGCTCCATTCAGCCTAGCGGATTTACTTCCGAAGAACTTAAAGGCATAAACGAAACGCGCAAAATACTGCGTCTGCCCGATATCAAAGTCCGCCCGCACACCGTGCGCGTGCCGGTTATGGTCAGCCACAGTCTTGGCGTTACGCTTAGGGCAGAACAGGATTTCGATATGAACGGCATACAGGATTTGTTCGCCTCGCAAAGCGGAGTAATATGCGACGGCAAAATATACACCCCCAAAGAAGTCGCCGGCAAAGACGAAGTGTTCATCAGCAGAATAAGACGCGACTATGAGGACAAAAATATTCTGCACTTCTGGATAACCTTTGACAATCTTCTAAAAGGCGCCGCGCTTAACGGCAGACAGATAGCGCAGTATCTGTTGGAGAATTTTTAAATGACGGATATCATCATCAACGGCGCGCAAGGCAAAATGGGCAGCCTTATAAAACAAATTATCGAGGAGCAATACCAAGGCAAAGCCCGTATAGCTCAGCTTAGGGATAAAGACACCGCACAGCCCGCGCCAAAAGCGGACGTGATTATAGATTTTTCTCTGCCTTCGGGCGCTTTGGCGGCTTATCAAACGGCGAAGGAAATCAAGGCCGCGCTTCTATGCGGCACCACCAATTTGGACGAGGCTTTCCTCTCCCGCCTTAAAGCGGAAAAAGAAATACCTGTGTTTTACAGCGCGAACGTAAGCATAGGCGTGTTTTTATTCGGCAAGCTGCTGCAAGAGGCGTGCGCTATCTTTAAAGATTACGAACCTAAAATGCACGAAGCGCACCACGCTCAAAAAAAAGACGCGCCCAGCGGCACCGCAAAAGCATTGGCAAAACTGATAGACTTCCCGCAGGAGAAAATTACCTTTGAGCGTGTCGGGACTGTCCCCGGCACCCATATATTGAATTTACAGTCGCATAACGGCGACGAAGTCATATCCTTAACGCACAAAGCTCTGGACAGACGGCTCTTCGCCGCGTCCGCCGTAAAGATAGCCTTATGGCTGGCGGGCAAAAAGCCGGGCTTTTACGATATGAAAGATTTTACGGAGAACTTATTATGAAAATTCACTTTGTAGGAATCGGAGGAATCGGAATGAGCGCCCTTGCGCAACTGCACGCGATGGCGGGCGACGAAGTCACCGGTTCCGATAGATTAATCAATAAAGGCTTTACCGATTTGCCAGTTTGGACGGAACTTAAAAAACTGGGCGTAAAATTATACCCTCAAGACGGCAGCGGCATAGACGAAAACACCAATGCCGTCATATTGACTTCCGCCATAGAGCCCGACAATATAGAAATACAGGCGGCAAAAAAATATTCCATACCGATATTGCACCGTTCCGACCTTTTGGCCAAACACGTAAAAGAGTCTTATACAATAGCCATATCGGGCACCAGCGGCAAGAGCACCACCACCGCCATGCTGTTTGAAATCTTAAGAAAAGCCGGCAAAGAGCCCTCTTTAATTACGGGCGGCGTTCTGCTTTCCCTGCAGGCGGAGGGATACTTTGGCAATGTATATAAGGGAAAAAGCGATATTTTGGTAATAGAGGCCGACGAATCCGACGGCACTTTGGTAAACTACCACCCCAAAATAGGTGTAATGTTAAATCTGGCAAAAGACCATAAAGAGCTTAATATCCTTAAAGGATACTTCCAAAAATTCAGCATAAACTGCGGGCAATTCATAATCAACGCGGAAGAAGATAATTTAAAGGAAATCGGCGGCAAGTGCAAAACTTTCGGCCTTAAAACGGGCGACTTGACGGCCGAGAATTTAAAGCTGGACGGATTCGGCTCCGATTTTACCGTACGCGGCCAAAAATTCCGCATAAATCTGCCCGGCGAACATTACGTAAAAGACGCCTTGGGCGCCATATCGGCGGCTTTGGAAATGGGCGTATCTTTGCAGCAATGCGCCAAGGCTTTGGAAGAATTTAAAGGCGTTTACAGACGTTTTAACACCATAGGCAAAGCAAACGGCATAGAAGTCATTGACGACTTCGCACACAATCCGCATAAGCTGGCGGCCACTTTAAAAGCGGCCCATCTTAGAGGAAAACGCGTTTTGGCCTTCTTCCAGCCGCACGCTTTCACTTCGGTACAGCTGCTGCTTAAAGAGTTCATAGAAGAATTTACCAAACAGATAAAAAAGGAAGACACCCTCTGGCTCAGCGAGATATATTACGCAGGCGGGACTATTCCCGAACATATCTCCAGCAAACTGATATACGAAGGCTTAAAACATAACGGCGTACCGGTAAAATTTCTGCCCTGCAGGAATGAAACCGCAGCCGATATCGCGGCCAGCGCAAAACCTGGCGATGTTGTGCTGGTAATGGGCGCGCGCGACCCGACATTGACGGACTTCGCCAAACAGATATTCAAGGCGATAGAGGAGAAAGACTACTCCAAAAAGCCGTGCAGGCAATGCCTGATGAACGTGGGCAAAAAGTTCTAACAAAAGCCGGCTTTTTACGAAGCCGGCTTTTAAGTGTGACGTTCAGCCCTGCCGCGCGTAGTATTATTGAGGGCGGTTAATTGTTATGGATTTTGACGCTGTTTACAAAGAAATGTTCAAACCCGTTTACGCTTATATATTGCTGCGCGCGCAAGACGAAAATTTGGCGCAGGATTTGGCGTCAAAAACCTGGCAGAAAGTATTTGACAAACAGGCTTGCTACAATCCCGACAAAGGCGGTTTAAGACAATGGCTTTTTACCATTGCCAGAAATGAGGTCAACAGCCATTTCCGTCTGTATTACGTGAGGAAAGTCCTTTCGCTTTCCGCTTTTGAAGACGATTTTAAAAGCACGGAAGAAAATCCTGAAACCGCCGCGGAACAAAAAGAGTTGGAAGAAAAACTCAAGCAAGCTATGGGCAAACTTAAAAGCAACTACCGCGATATTTTGGCTTTAAAGTTTTACTCCGGCTTGTCAAACGGGGAAATCGCCCAAATGCTGAAGATAAGCGAAAGCAATGCGGGTACCATAATTAACAGAGCGGTAAACAAATTAAGGATTTTATTGGAGGCGGAAAATGTCGCCTGAAGAAAAAATAGAGCAATTGTATAAAAACGCCGATTTCGACAAAAACGGCTTTGCGCAGAATAAAATTTACTCCAATATAAACAAGCGCAAAAACGGCGCGCGCGCATTATGGCTCCTGGCCGGAGCGGCGGCCGCTATGGCGGCGCTTGTGTTTTGGCCGCACGCGGACGAGCTTCAAAACCCGCAAGCGCAGAAGGAAAACCAAAAGACACCTTCGGCAAACGCCGAGATAACACAAGAAGAATGTATAGACCTTTCCACCAGATATTGGTTTGAGCAGGCCGCCGAACAAGGCAAACTGATAATGGCAAATTGCCCCAAGGAAGTGCTGAACGATTATAACAATAACTTGATTTACAGTTTAAACCAAAAATTGGAACAATCCAACCAAAAACTGACGCAAGCGGAAAAGAAGAAACTTGACGACTGCGGCGAAAAATTTAAAATGAAAGTACATCCCATAATGTCTTACGATGTACGATGTTAGGAGAAAACAATAATGCTAAAAAGAATATTGCTGCTTACCATATTCGCTTTAAGCGCTTTACGCCTTTCGGCTTTCGCCGAACAAAGCCAACCGCTTGAAGCCGCCTTGTTTACCGCGCCTTGGTGCGGACATTGCCAAAGGCTAAAGAAAGAGTATTTAGACGAGTTTAAGAAACAATATAAAGATACGGTAAAACTCGTCGAATACGACATAAGCCAAGCGGGCGTAAACATAATTTTCAGCGATACCGTTGCGGAATACGGCATCGACGTCAATTCCGCAGGCGTGCCTTGTTTAGTGGTAGGCAAAAGCATTTTGATGGGATACCCATCAGACATTAAAACGGGTGCGGACGAGGCCATAAAAAAAGCAATCGCAAACAATGAGCGAACTTACTTCGGCACAAAATCTTATATAGAACAATGCAAAGCCGATGAGCTTAACTCCGAATCGCAAAACGCCGCCTCCTGCGAAAACGACGAAATCGCACCCGGCGTCAGCAAGGAAGAAACCTTAAATATGTTTGAACAAATTACCTTCTGGGCCATAATCGCGGCGGGCTTGATAGACGGCATAAATCCCTGCGCTTTTGCGGTAATAGTATTTTTTGTTTCGTTCCTCGCGGTATATAAATACGATAGGAAAGAAGTCATTTTGGTCGGCGCGGCCTATTGCTTGGCGGTATTCCTAGCTTACATAGCGATAGGGTTGGGTTTGTTTAATTTCCTCTATGCGATGAGTTCTTTTTACTACGTAATGATGATATTTAAATGGCTGACGATAGCGCTCTGCGCGCTGTTTTTGCTGCTCAGCTTGTACGATTTCATCATTTACCAAAAGACCAAAGACCACAATAAAATACTTCTGCAGCTGCCAAAAAGCTATAAAGAGTATATCCACAAAGTTATGCGTTTCTTCTTAAGGGATAAACAAAAAAGCACGACAAGGCTGGTTTTGGCGGCTTTGGCCGTAGGGTTTGTGGTATCTTTGGTGGAAGCGGTATGTACGGGGCAAGTCTATTTGCCGACTATCGCGCTTATACTTAAAGAGGCCGACGCGCATTTCGTTAGAGCGATGTTATATCTTATAATTTACAATTTGATGTTCATCGTGCCGCTGATAGTAATATTGGCTTTAAGCGTAATGGGCTATGAGTCGAAAGGATTTAACGATTTCCTAAAGAAACATCTTGGCCTTACAAAGCTGGCTTTATGTTTGCTGTTCTTGGGCCTGCTGATACTGCTGATAACGAATATGTAATCTTAATTCTGATGATTACCCCCGACTTGCGTCGGGGGTTTTTTATGTTTAACGAGAATGGCGGAAAAGTTTTAAATATTTTCCAAATCTTTTTCGCTCATATCGTCCCTGATGCCGAAACGGGTAAGAGAAAAATCATATTTTATCGGATCTTCTGGACAAAGTTTCGCCAAGGAAGCGGAAATTTCAAGTGCGGTTTTCATATCGGCCTGATTGCGTTTTGTAAGCCCAAGCATTTTGCCGACTCTGTGCATATGAACGTCCAAAGGCACTATCAGCCGGGAAGCGGGTATATCGCGCCAACAACCGGGGTCGACTTCGTCTTTGCGCACACACCAACGCAAACATAAATTGAGCCTTTTTAAAGCGCTGTTCTTCGCGGGATTGGGGATAAGAGTGTCCATTTTGCCGTAACTTCTGAGTTTTGCGGCAAAAGCACGCTCGGCAAACAAGAAATCGCCTCTTTCCTTATAGTAAGAAAGGAACATCTTTTCCAAACTGCCGTATTCTTTTAAAACGGCCTTTAGCGCCAAGAGAAGATTTATAAGTTCCTCTTCGGCGGTAAAACGATATTTAAAGCCTTTAAACAGTTTGCGCAAAGACGAAGGCGAAACATTCAAAATAAAAGTTTTGGGCGAAGGCCCCAAAATTGATAAAATCTTATCAACGGTTTTAATTATCTGCTTTACGTTGCCGTAAGCAAAACTCGCGGCGATTAAAGCGACCAGTTCCTTATCCGCGTCGTTTTTGTATTTATGGACAAACTGGAGCGGATCGGGCGATATAAGTTCAAATTTATTGTATTTATGATAGATATTATCCAAACATTTACGCGTTATCATAAATAAATTTTAGCAATTTGTTACTATATAGATATATGACACTTGACGAATTATTCGGGCAATACAACAAAAATTTACCGAAAACGGAAGTCAAAGGCTTAAGCCAAAACTCCAAAGAGATCGGCAAAGACTGGGTATTCTTCGCGGTAAAAGGGCACACCGTCGACGGGCACGAATATATACCTTCCGCTTTGGCAAAAGGCGCCTGCGCGATAGTAACGCAGGAAGATTTGGAAGAGGTTTATCCGGTACCCGTAATCAAGGTGGATAATATAGACCAAGCTATGGCCGATGCCGCATGCGCTTTTTACGACAATCCATCAAAAGATTTGAATATGATAGGGATTACGGGCACAAAAGGCAAGACTAGCATATCGTATTTGATAGAGAGCATACTCTTTGAAGCCAAACGCAAGCCCGCGGTTATGGGAACTATCAATTACCGCGTCAACGGCCAAAAGATAAGCAAAGCGCCAAACACTACGCCCGCGCCTCTGCTTTTGCAGAATATACTTTATCAAGCCAAAGAGGCAGGCTGCGCAGACGCGGTTATGGAAGTGTCGTCCCATGCGCTGGAATATCAGCGCGTGCGCGGAATAGATTTTAATATAGCGGTTTTTACCAATCTGCAGAGAGATCATTTGGATTTTCATTCCACTTTCGACAATTACTTCGCCGCAAAGCGGAAATTGTTTGAAAATCTTATCTCGCCCGCCAATACGAAACAAAAGAAAAGCGCCATTATCAATATAGACGATCCATATGGTGAAAAGCTGGCCGAAATGTTAAAAAACAAAGTCAAGCTGGTAACTTACAGTCTTACAAAGCCGGCGGACTTTACGGCAAGCGACATAAAGACTTCTCTTGACGGAGTAAGTTTTAAAATCAACGGCGAACCCGCCAAGATAAACCTTTTGGGCGCACACAATGTTTACAATGCTTTGGCGGCGGTGGCCGCGGCGGCAAGAATGGGCATACACATAAAAACGGCCATAAAAGGCCTTGGCGCATTAAAGGGCGTGCCGGGCAGAATGGAACGCGTGGACTTGGGGCAAAACTTTTATTTATTTGTTGACTTCGCCTACACCAACGAGGCTCTGCTGAGAGCTTATGACGCCGTCGCCCCATTCAAAAAAGGACGGATAATAACGGTCTTCGGCTGCGGCGGGCAGCGCGATACAACAAAACGCCCTTTAATGGGCGAAAGCGCCTCAAAAAACAGCGATTTGGTGCTGATAACAAAAGATAATCCGCGCAAGGAAGATCCAAACAATATCTTCGCCGATATTTTAAGAGGTATGCCTTTTGCCGATAATTTCAACATAATACCTGACAGACGCCAAGCGATTTGCGAAGCGGTTAAAACGGCTCAAAAAGACGATATAGTGATAATAGCGGGCAAGGGACACGAGGATTATCAGATACTGCCCAGCGGCACTATACATTTTTCCGACAGGGAGGAAGCCGAAAAGGCTTTAAAACAATATGTTTTCGCCAAAGCGGTTTAAAGGGAAAAAAGCCTGCGTGCTTGGTATGGGCAAAAGCGGAATAAGCTGCGCGAGGCTGTTAAAAAGACAGGGCTTTAAAGTCCTGATAAGCGACAGCAGGATTATCCCCATACCTACAGGCCTTGACGGAATAGAGACGGAAACGGGCGGCCATTCCGACGCGGTTTACGATTGCGATTTTATAATCAAGAGCCCTGGCATAGCACCCAATAATCCAGTCTTAAAAAAATTAAAGAGATTAAAAAAACCCGTTTTCAGCGAGCTTGAAACCGCCTGCGCTTTTATCCCCAAAAACTGTAAGATATTCGCAATAACCGGCACAAACGGCAAAACAACCACTACGGTAATGTTAAGCGAAATTATGAAAGCGCATTGCCTTAACGAAAAAAAGAACCGCAAAGTTTATACCGTCGGCAATATCGGCAAGCCGTTTTCTTCCGTAGCGGATTTTATAGAACCGGGCAGCATTATAGTTACGGAAGTATCCAGTTATCAATTGGAAGACAGCACCTATTTTAAACCTTTCGTCAGCGCATTGCTTAATATTACTCCCGACCACGAAGAACATCACGGCAGCCTAAAAAAATATATTGAGGCTAAGGGTAAAATTTTCGCCTGCCAAAACGCAGCCGGCTCTTTCATTACCAACGGGGCCGACCCTGTATGCGTTAAATTTATGAAAAAGGCAAAGTGCAAAGTGTTCAGCTTCTCCTCAACGCCGCACCATAGCGTAAGAGTGGACGCTTTCTTTGACGGCGACGAAATGATTTTCGCGAACGGCTGCCATATCAAGCCGCCAAAACTTTTGCTCGGCATACATAATATAGAAAACGCGATGGCCGCCTCTTTAATGGCATTTGCAGCAAAAGTAAAACAGCAAGACGTACAGGACGGATTTAACACTTTTAACTGTCTTGAGCACCGTATAGAACTCTTCTGCGAATACAAAGGCATTAAGTGCTACAATGATTCCAAGGCAACAAATATAGACTCCACCGTGACTGCGCTCAAGGCTTTGCAAAGCGATAATAAAATATGGATTATTCTGGGCGGACGCGGCAAAGGCGCGCCCTATAAGCCGCTTATCCCTTTCCTAAACAAATTCTGCAAGCACGCGGTATTGATAGGGGAAGATTCCGCCAATATAAAACAACAACTTTCAGGACGTTTCCCCGCGACGGAAAAAGGCGATTTGAAAACCGCGGTAGAATACATTTTTTCTAAGGCGCAAAAAGGCGATATAATGCTCCTTTCACCCGCTTGCGCATCTTTTGACCAGTTCAAAGATTTCGAACACCGCGGGGAAGTATTCAAGCAAATAGTAAAAGACTATATAAAAAGGCATTGAACTGCGCCTTGTCAAAAATTTATCCTTACTCGGAAGGGTTTCTCCTCAAAAATCATATGCGCAAAAATACTTTTTAACAGCCATTACTCCGCCAAATCGGCGGCATCATATGTTTAAAAGATAAATGGCAAGCTCTGGCGGCGCGTGCTTCCGCAAAAGACCATGATTGGCAAAAACTTTTGCACAAATAGCCGAGTTTTACATTTAACCGTAAATATCGCCGGTTTTTTATTAGACAAAAAAAACGGCCTCTTAAAAGAGGCCGTCTAAATGGAGCGGGCGAAGAGAATCGAACTCTCGTCTCAACCTTGGCAAGGTCGCGTTCTACCATTGAACCACGCCCGCGTAAATCCGTATAAATATTATACCATAAAGCAAAAACCTTTTGCAAAAATTTAATCAAATATTTGCGCGGCCGCGGCTTGCGTGGCCGGTATTTCGGAAAGGATTTGCTTTAAAGTCTGATTCTTCAAATACGGAGCAAGCGTCGTATTTGACGCCAAAAGCTGTTTCGTTCTCGCGGGATTGCCAAGATAATATTTACCCGCGGGGCTGTTGAATATATAAGACATCAGCTTACTTTTGAGGAGGCTTCTTAAAAGCATTTCGTTCTTCAAGACGCCTTGCACTGCCGGGCCGTTTACGAATTTGTCTATAGCGAAACTCTGTGAAGCTATAAGATCATAAGATTTAAGATAATTAGAAGTCATTTCGTAAACATCCTTACGGGAAATAAATCCTTTAAGCACGTCATCGTTATCAAAAACGACCTCGATAACCTGCGGAGTACTTAAGTTCGTCATAACCGTATTTGACAGGGAAAACGGCGTCGCGCCAACGCTCTCCAATTCCTGCGGGGTCATCATCACGATATTGCTTATATTCACCGATACAATCGCCGTACCGATATTGCTGAATTTGCCGCGCATACCTTCGCCCGTTTGAGCGCTTTGCGCCAAATCCTGATATGAAACTTCATCGCGTTCGACAAATTCAAGTTTATCGGATTCAAATGATTTCAGCTGCTCTTGCGTTATGGCGTCTTCCGGCGACTGCGCCTTCTTGGCATACCACATTACCGGCAAAAGCAATAACAGTGCAAAAACCGCCACGCCCGCCACTTGAAGAATATATGTCTGTTTTTCTTTATCCATAAGATTATTTTAACATAAAATGATATTATTTTTTAAACCCCATAAGGAGCAAAGTGATGAAATCCCATACCGAATATATTACTTTAAGAACGTCCGAAAGATACCAAATAGTAAACATAACCGACCAAGTGCAGGAAGCATTGGAAAAGAGCGGCATACAGGAAGGGTTATGTCTGGTAAATTCAATGCATATAACTTCCAGTGTTTTCATAAACGACAATGAACGCGGCCTTCATCAAGATTTTATAAAATGGGTTGAGAAGCTCGCCCCATACGATCCCAACGGATATCAGCATAACCTGACGGGCGAAGACAATGGCGACGCGCATTTAAAACGTACGATTATGGGCAGGGAAGTGGTTATAGCGGTAACCAACGGCAGGCTCGACTTCGGCCCGTGGGAGGAAATATTCTACGGCGAGTTTGACGGCCAAAGGAACAAGAGAATCCTTATAAAAATCATAGGAGAATAAAGTGAAAAGAAAAATCTACTATCACGATACCGATTGCGGCGGAGTAGTCTATTACGCCAACTACTTAAAATTTTTTGAGGAAGGCCGCACCGACTTTATGGAACAGGCCGGTTTCAGCGTACCCGAGCTGGCCCAAAAGAACAGCCTTATGATGGTGCATCATCAGGAAGTATGGTATAAACACCCCGCCAAATACGGCGACGTATTGGACGTGGAAACTTATGCCGTTGAACTTTCCCCCGTAAGGATAGTATTTGAATGTTTCGTCAAGAAAGAGGACGGGACTTTGCTTGTTCAAGGCGTTACGGACGTAGTATGCGTAAATCGGGAAGGCCAGCTTTCCAATTGGCCGCAAGACGTTATGAACGCTATTTCAATCTCGCCCAGAAAAATTAAAGTGAGGAGGTTCTGATGCGATATCTGTTTTTGGCCGTATTAACTTTAACTTTAAGCGCCTGCTTTACTCCCAACGGGAACAGGGTCTCTTTCAGCAGCCTAAACCCGCAGACGGATATTTCGCCCGCAAGTCCCGCTTCTTCCTATGAGATGTATTCTTGGTACAACGGTCAGGACTGGGCTTACGCCATATTTGAAAACGGCGTTAAGATATCTTCTACGTTTCAAGAGATTACTCAAGACGACGACACCATAGTCGGAACTCGCTACGTTTTGGATAAACTCCTGGAAATGCCCCGCGGCACAAAAGTGTATTGGAATTTAAAAAGGATACAAGGTTTTCAAATGCCGAGCCAAGAGACGGTAAACGACATTGTACGTTCCGCCAAGAAGGCGGGCGTAACGGTGGAAGTTATCGCTTGGCCCAACTAAAAACGGATATAAAGCCCCGCTTTTAGGCGGGGTTTTTGTTTTAAAACTATTTGCCTATATTTTAAATTAGCTATGGGCAGACTTTCAAGAAACAGCACGCCGCTTTTTCGGCAATCTGTTTTTGCTTTTAACTTGCTTTTGTCCGCTTTTGCTGTAGGCAATAAATATCCCCCACAGAACAAATAAAAACCCCGCTTTTAAGCGGGGTTTTTGTTTTAAAACTTAGGTTCTTTCTTCTTAACTTTCAACATCAGCAAAGCCTTCTTTATTTCCATCTCCGCCAGCTCTATATCTATATCGGCGTCGTGTTTGCTTAAAGAGGCCTTGGCCTGAGCCAATTTCTGCTTGGCCGCTTCTTCGTCGATTTCTTCGGCCAAGGCGGCGTCCTCGGCAAAAACGCGGACATTATCGTGGTCGATTTCCGCCAAGCCGCCCATCACCGCGAAGGTTTCTTCCTTATCGCCCTCTTTATAACGCAATACTCCAAAATTCAGCTTCGCCACGTATTGGATATGGCCCGGCAATACGCCCATCTCGCCGTTATAGGCGGGCAGAGCGACAAAGTCCACTTCCTTATCCAATACCGGCCGCTGAGGCGTTATAATTTGCAGTTTAAGTTTCTTTCCCGCCATAATTATTCCTGGCCTTTGGCTTTCATCTTCTCATAGTTGGCAAGCACGTCTTCTATGCCGCCGCAGTTAAAAAACGCCTGCTCCGGTATATGGTCATACTCGCCCGCTATTATCGCCTTAAATCCTTTTATCGTATCTTCCAGTTTGACGTATTTGCCCGGCATACCGGTAAATTTCTCCGCAACGAAGAACGGCTGCGAAAGGAATTTTTGTATGCGTCTTGCCCTGGCGACTACCGTCTTATCCTCATCGCCCAGTTCGTCCATACCGAGTATCGCGATAATATCCTGCAAGTCCTTATACTTTTGCAGGATTTTCCTTACGCCCTGGGCTACATCGTAATGCTCTTGCCCGATTATGCGCGCGTCCAAAATTCTTGAGGTGGAATCAAGCGGATCGACCGCGGGATAAATACCCAAGCTGGCCAGCTGCCTTGAAAGCACCGTCGTCGCGTCCAAGTGCGTAAACGTAGCGGCGACGCCAGGGTCCGTCAAGTCGTCTGCGGGCACGTATACGGCCTGTATTGAAGTGATTGAGCCTTTCTTGGTAGAGGTAATCCTCTCCTGCAAAGCGCCGATTTCAGTATTCAAAGTAGGCTGATAGCCCACCGCCGAAGGCATGCGCCCCAGCAATGCCGATACTTCCGAGTTCGCCAATACATATCTAAAAATATTATCCAAGAACAACAATACGTCCTGCCCTTTTTGGTCGCGGAAATATTCCGCTTCCGTCAAAGCGGTCAAGGCTACCTTCGCCCTGGCGCCTGGCGGTTCGTTCATTTGGCCGTAAACCAAGACCGTTTTATCAAGTACGGTAGAGCCGTCGGCAAGTTTGCTTTCCTGCATTTCAAGCCACAAATCGTTGCCTTCGCGGGAACGCTCGCCTACGCCGCCGAATACGGAACTGCCGTGATGTTGCCTGGCTACGTTATTGATAAGTTCCATAATAACAACCGTCTTGCCGACGCCCGCGCCGCCAAACAAGCCTACCTTTCCGCCCTTCATATAAGGGGCTATAAGGTCCAATACTTTTATGCCCGTTTCAAAAATCTTCGGCGTAGTCTGCTGTTCTTCCAACGACGGAGGAGGAGTATGTATCGAGACGTATTTGTCCGTATCGATAGGGCCTCTGTGGTCTTGCGGCTGGCCCAATACGTTTAAAAGCCTGCCCAAGCAGGCCTCTCCTACCGGCACTTTAAGCGGAGCGCCAGTATCTTCCACTTCCGCGCCGCGCGCCAAACCGTCGGTAGAGCTTAAAGCCACCGCGCGGACTATATTGTCCCCCATCTGCTGCGAGACTTCCGCCACTATCGTCACGTCTTTGCCCGCCTTTATGTTCAAAGCATTGTTTATCGACGGTAAAACGCCGCCGTCAAATCTGACGTCCACCGCCGGGCCTATTACTTGTACTACCGTGCCTTTATTCATATCCTTTCCTCTTAATTGTTCAAAGCATTGGCGCCGCTTACTATCTCGGTTATCTCATTGGTAATCGTCGCCTGTCTTACCTTATTTAACTTCACGCTTAAACTGTCGGCTATCTCGCCCGCGTTCTTGCTTGCCGCTTCCATCGCGTTCATACGCGCGGCCAATTCCGCCGCCTGCGATTCCAGCAAATACCGGTATATGCTCGCGCTTAAATACCGCGGGATAAGCGTCAAAAAGATTTCTATCATACCGGGCTCAAAGATAAAATCCGATACGTTCTCCTCGCCGGGTATCTCGTCAAAATCAAACGGCAGAAAACGCTTGCTTATCAAAGTCTGTGAAGCCATCGACTTGAAATCATTGTATATCAAATCTACCGTGCTGATATTATGCTCTTTGAAAAGATCGGCAAAAGTATCCTTTATCATCGCCGCATGCGCGTAGGAAGCCCGGGGAAATATCCCTATAAGCTCGCCCGCCAAGTGCAGACGCGGCACTTTTAAACGCCTCATAAAATCGCGCCCTTTCTTGCCGACTACAAAGACATACTTTTCTTTATCGGAATTTTCCCTAACCCATTTTAAAGCCGCGCGCAAAGCCACCGCGTTAAAAGCGCCGCACAATCCCTTATCGGCCGTTATTAAAAGCAAAGCCACACTGTTTTTGTCGGCCCGGCTGTTGTCAAAAAACCGATATGCGGGGAGATTGTGTATCTCGCTCGACGGATTCTGTATATCCTTTCGCAAATTGTCTATCATTACCGCCATCTTCTTGGCGAAAGGCCGTCCGTCTTCCATTTGCTGCTGCGCTTTCTTTATTCGGGCAGAGGAAATCATCTTCATCGTAAGCATCATTTGCTTGGTCGATTTGATGGCCTTTATTTCCTGCCTGATGTCCCGAAGCGATTCCATATTTCCTTATCCTTATTTCGCGTTCCTGGCTTCCAATACTTTTACGTAATCGGCTATGCCTTTCTCCAAGGTATAATCGGGAGTGTAGCCGATTTTCTCCGTAGTATAGCTGATGTCGGCCTGAGTCTTCATCTGATAGAAGCTGTAAGGATTATCGATATAATCGGGCGCCAAGTTCAGCCTCAGTTCGTTATTGAGGCATTTGACTATATCGTTAAAATTGCGCGGTATGCCCGTACCTACGTTTACCACGCACGATTCCTTTGCGTTATTCAAAGCGCACATATTCGCTTTTATCACGTCCTTAATATAGACGAAATCGCGCTCCTGCTCGCCCATCTTGAATATCTTGGGGCGGTAGCCCTGCTTCATCTGATTGTAAAGCTGATACATCATACTCGCCGTCTTGCCTTTATAGTATTCGCCGGGCCCGTATACGTTAAAGTATCTAAGCCCCACTATTACCATATCCCTGTTCTCGGCGGCAAATTCCCGCGCGACATTATCCATTATCGCTTTGGAAAAGCCGTAAATATTTTCCGGCTTCGGCGTTTGGCTGACTTTCATCGGGCATTCACCGTTGCCGTAAGTCGCCGCGGAAGAAGCATAAACGACCCTCTTAATATCATTGGCCGCCGCATAATAAAGAACATTCTTAAAAGCCTCCACGTTCACCTCCATCATCAATTTCTGATCGTGGATATTCGTATCGGTTATCGCCGCCTCGTGGAAGATGCCGTCAAAATAAGCCTCGCCCGGCATTTCCTCAAATACGTTCGCGGCGATTACGTCGCCTTTAAATCCCAATAAATTTTTAAAATGGCCGGACGAAAAATCGTCGACAACCGTTACGCTGTGTCCTTGATTTTGCAACTCAAAAGCCAAATTGCTTCCTATAAAGCCGGCGCCGCCGGTTATTAAATATTTCTTCTGCGTCATTTATTTGCTCTCCTTAAACAGAGGTTTAAATTCTTCCAATACGGCGATCATCTTCTTTTCCAAGTCTTCGTTGATGCCGCTATTACCGTTGTCGGAAATTTCTTTCAAAACTTCCGGATGAGACGCCTTTGCAAACGCCAAAAGTTCGTTTTGATAGTCCAAAACTTTATTTACCGCGATATCGTCGACATAGCCCCTCGTTCCCGCAAACAGAGTAAGCACCTGCTCCGGCACCATCATCGGGCTGTACTGCGGCTGTTTTAAAAGCTCTTTCATTCTTTGGCCGCGGGCAAGCTGGAACTGCGATTCCTTATCCAGCTCGGACCCAAACTGCGCGAACGATTCCAACTCCTGATACTGCGCCAAATCGATTCTCAGCGTTCCGGACACTTTGCGCATTGTCTTCTTCTGCGCGCTGCCGCCGACACGCGAGACCGAAAAACCCACGTCTATCGCCGGCTTCACGCCGGAGCGGAACAAGTTCGCGTCCAGATAAATTTGCCCGTCCGTAATCGATATTACGTTCGTGGGAATATAGGCCGAGATATCGTTGGCCTGCGTTTCTATTATCGGCAAAGCCGTAAGAGAGCCGCCGCCGTTTTCGTCGTTAAGTTTACACGCTCTTTCCAAAAGTCTGGAATGCAAATAAAACACATCGCCCGGATACGCTTCCCTGCCTGGCGGCCTTCTTAACAGCAAAGACATTTCCCTGTACGCCTGAGCGTGCTTGGAAAGATCGTCATATACTATAAGCACGTCTTTCCCTTTCCACATAAAATATTCGCCCATCGCACAGCCCGCGTAAGGCGCGGCGTAGAGCAAAGAGGCCGGGTCCGACGCGTTCGCCGCCACTACTATCGTATAAGGCATAGCGCCAAAATCAGTCAGAGTCTGCACCACCTGCGCTACCGTGCTCTGCTTTTGGCCGATAGCGACATATATGCAGATTACTCCTTCGTTTTGCTGCTTTTGATTGATTATCGTGTCTATAGCGATGGCAGTCTTGCCCGTTTGTCTGTCGCCGATGATAAGTTCCCTTTGGCCCTTGCCTATCGGCACCATAGAGTCCACCGCCTTCAATCCCGTTTGCAAAGGCTGTTTTACCGGCTGGCGTTCAACTACGCCGGGCGCCACTATTTCCATAGGGCGGGTTTCCGTAGTCTTTATCGGGCCTTTGCCGTCAAGCGCTTCGCCCAACGGGTTTACAACTCTGCCCAACAGCGCTTCGCCTACCGGTATGCTGATTACCTTGCCCGTACGTTTTACCTGCTCGCCTTCTTTCACGGCCGTATCCGATCCCATAAGCACGCAGCCGATATTGTCGTACTCCAGGTTCATTACCATACCTTTTACGCCGCTCTGAAAATCCAACAACTCGCCCGATACCGCTTTGTTCAGCCCGTATATCCTGGCGATTCCGTCGCCCACGCTTATCACCGTGCCGACTTCGTCAGTCTGCGTTTGGGGTACAAAATTCTCTATCTTCTCTTTGATGATTGTCGTTATCTCATCAGGTCTTATACCCATATTTCTACCTTTCCGTTAAAATTTTTGACATCTGTTTAAGCCGGCCCTGCGCGCTGCCGTCTATCAAAACATCGCCGCAGCGTATCATTATTCCGCTTAAAAGACTTTCGTCCAATTTGTATTCCAGCGCCAAGGCGCTGTCGAAATATTTGCTAAGCGCCGCGCTTAGACCGCTCTTTGCCGTTTCGTCAAGCTCGGCCGCGCTTATTACGCTTACTCTCTTTATTCCCAGGCGCGCGTCAAGAAGAGCGGAAAGTTCTTTCTCTATTTCGCCCGCCAAATAGTACCTGCCCGACGCTATCAACAACTTGACAAACGCGCCCGCCACGTCGCTATTAGGATACGCCTTTGAAGCCGCTTCCAGCTTGACGCGCGCGGGTATCGTAGGGTTATTGATATAATATTCTGCCACCTTCAGCGCAGACAATGCCGCTTTAAACAGCTCATAATTGCTCTGCGCTTGTGCGTTGTCTTTGGCTACCCCGTCGTATGCCTTGGCATATCTCTGCGCCAATACCGTCGTGTTCGCTTTCATTTGACTTTTATATCCTTAAGCAAATCTTCTATCAGCTGCTCGTTTACGGATTTGTCCGCCTCTTTGCCGATTACCTTTTTCGCAGCAAGCATAGTGGTATCTACCAGTTCTTTTCTCACCGCGGCTATCGCTTTCTGCGTTTCCGCTTCGATTTCCGTCTTGGCTTGGCTGATAAGATTTTGCGCTTCGTCTTTGGCTTGCGCTATTATCGTCTGGCGCTGCTGCTCGCCCGCTTCAGACGCCTCTTTTATCCTCTTTGAGCTTTCTTTGGCAGTATCCGCCAAGGTCTGCTCCAACTGCTTTTTGATGGTTTCAGCGTCTTCTTTGGCTTTGCGCGCGCCGGAAATATCTTCCGCTATTTGCTTCTCCCGGTCGTCTAACATCTTCATCATCGGCTTCCAGGCGAATTTGGCCAGCAGAAAAGCAAGCAGAAGAAAATTCACTATCGTCCAAAACATTAACCCTATATCGGGTTTTATTAACGCGTCCATACGTCCCTTTTTTCTATAATACCATCATCAGGCAGATTACCAACGCGAAGAACGTCGCGCCTTCTACCAATGCCGCCGCGATAATCATTGTGATTCTCGCCACCGCCGCGATTTCGGGCTGTCTGCCGGAGGCTTCCAATGCCGCCGCGCCTATCTTGCCGATACCAAAGCCCGCGCCTATTACCGCCAAGCCCGCGCCAAATCCTGCTCCTATATATTTAAGCACTTCAAGTTCCATTTTTTACTCCTCCGTATTTACTTAATGTGAATGCATTTGCAAGCCCGCAAATATAGCCGTAAGCAATGTAAATACATACGCCTGTATCGCGGCGACAAGCAATTCAAGTATACTTACAAAAAGCGTCATCGCCAATACGGGCCCCGCAGTGCCGTAGCCTGAAGCTATGCTGCGTTCGCCCATTATAAATATAAATGAAAACAGTCCTATAAGCACTATGTGCCCCGCCGTCATATTCGCGAAAAGACGGACGGCCAATACAAATACCTTTATTATTAAACTTAAAATCTCCAACGGAAACAAAAGCGGAACAAGCCACCCCGGAACCCCGCCGGGAATAAACGTCTTAAGACATCCGATCGGCCCATTCTCCTTTATGCTCAAACCCATAATCAAAACCAAACTCAGCAAAGCCATTCCGCCCGTTATGGAAATATTGGAGGTTATCGTCCTGGAACCGGGCAGCATTCCTATATAGTTCGCCGTCAAAAGAAATATCAGCAGCGTACAGAAAAACGGCGTCAGCTTCCGCCCTTCCTTCTCCCCTAAATTAGGAATAGCGATCTCGTCGCGTACGAACGTGACGAACATCTCCAAAAACGTTTTTACGCGCCCGCTCCGTTTCCTGACGAATATCGCCAAAAATATCAATAAAAACACACTGATGAAAAACATATATACCGAATGCTGCGTGATTGGCAATTGTATGCCAAAAAGACTTATGTTAAAACTGTGGTCCAATATATGATGCGCCAGAAGCTCTTCTATCATTTCTTCGTCCCTTTATACACGTACGCCTTCGCCGATCGTACCATTATATATATCGCCAACGCAAAGGCCGCTACGCTGCCCGTCAATATAAATACGGGAATTGTATCAAACTTCTTATCCAAATAATATCCGCCGAAAGCTCCTATACACATTATAACGGCGAACTGTATGCCCAAACCGGCTATTAAAATATGGTCTTCTTTTCTTATCATACTATACCCGGCTCGGCGAAACGGAGCCTTATTTCCATTATACTATCTTTTTAAAAACTTCGGCATGGTTTTTAAGCTCCCGCGTTATTAGAAAATGCTCTTTTACATACTCGTGCCCGTTTGTGGCGAGCCTTAAAGACAGGGCTTTATCCATAAGCAGGCGCTTAACGTTAAAAATAAAACCGGCTTTATCACCGCAGAGAAGCCCTGTTTTATTGTTGATTATTTGGCACCTTATACCGCCCACGTCGCTGGCCGCGACGGGTTTCTTCTTCCACAAGGCTTCCGTTATGGACAGGCCGAAACTCTCGCTGAAACTCTTTTGCACTACAACGTCCGCCGCGCTTTGCAGCGCCGCAATTTCGTAATCGCGCCTGTTTATCGATAATAAAATTATGTCTTTGCGATTGCCTGCGTAAAGTTTTAATTCCTCATAGAGAGCCGCGGCATTTACGTCGTCGGGAGCAAAACCGCCGGCATATACCAATGTGGAAGGAATTTCAGAAGAAACTTCCTTAAATACGTCTATCAGACCGAAAGGATCTTTTACCCTGTCAAAACGCGATACCTGCAAAATTATAGGCTTACCGAGAGGAATATCATACTCTTTCAGGACTTTAAGGCTCTCTTCTCGTTCGACAAAAGTATTCTTTACGGAACAGGGGTCTATCGAAGGCAATATATAGTCTGCTTCTCTGTTCAAACGACGGTGGCTTTGCGCAGACGGAAAGATAACCGCGTCGCAACATTCAATATACGGTTTTAAAAAATCCCACACTTCCTTGTTCGCGCGCGATATGTCGAAATGGCATCGGTACACCTTCTTTATCCCTTTTATTTTGGACGCGGCTATCAATGCGTGGAAATCGTGCATATACAAAATATCGCAGTCCGAAGGAACCTCCAAACAAGCCGCGGCCTCGGCGAAACGTTCCAACTCTGCCTTGCTTACGCAGTTCATACTCAGGCAAAGCGCGTCGCTAATCTTCTTGCTGAGCACAAAAAAATCATGCCCCGCTTCTATCTTCCGCCAGGAGCACTCAACGCCCAATTCCCTAAAATAACCATCTAGCGTGGCGGCAAGTTCGCTTACCCCGCTGCCGTAAAGCGCGGGCGTAAGCATTGTAAGGCGAAAAGATCCAAGATCTTTGTATAAATCTTTCAGCGCCGTTACCGCTATGCCGTACCTGCCATTCAGTATGGAAAGTTTGTCCATAACACAATTGTAGAAATTTTTGCCCCGTTTTGCTTAATTTATGGACTTTTTTTTAATAAAGTGATATAACATAGTTAATCGAGGTTTTTATGCGTACAAATCCCCATATTTTAGAAATTAACGCCCATAACTGGCTCAGACAGCTTAGAGAGAGCCTCGGGCGCGACAATCTTACTCTGGCCGACGTGCCGGAGGAGGCCCTTTTTGAAATCAAATCCCACGGATTTGACGCCATTTGGCTTATGGGCGTTTGGCAGGAAAGCCCCGCTTCGCGCGCCATAGCAAGGGAAGATAAAGCCATTAACGATTATCTATCCATCACGGTGCCGAATTACGATAAACAAGATATCGTCGGCTCGCAATATGCCATCTACGACTACAGCGTAAACAAAGACTTCGGCGGGAACGACGCTTTGCTTTCCCTTAAAAACAGATTAAACGATTTCGGCATAAAACTTATTTTGGACTTCGCGGGAAATCATTTGGCGAAAGACAATCCTCTGACTTTGACGGATAAGGACATTTTCGTCCATTGTGAAGAAGAGCCAAAAGCAAAAGATTTGTTCTTCCAAACCTCGAACGGATCTTGGATAGCGCACGGGAAAGACCCTTATTTCCCGTCCTGGACAGACACCGCCCAGATAAATCAGTTTAACCCTAAAGCCAGAGCTTTCCTTAAGGATACCATTTTTAAAATAGTCCCCCTCTGCGACGGCCTGCGCTGCGATATGGTAATGCTGATGCTTAATAAGGTCTTCCGCGATACTTGGGGGAATTTCATCAAGGAAGAAATGCCCTCGGAAGAATTTTGGCCGCAGATAATAAATGAAGTAAAAAACTTATATCCGTCCTTCACTTTCCTCGCGGAAGTGTATTGGGGACTAGAGTGGGAAGTACAGGAACTGGGTTTTGATTATACCTATGACAAAATCCTTTACGACAGACTCCGCCTTTCCACCGCGCAAGACATTCAGGGACATCTTAATGCGGAACATCTATACCAAAAAAGATCTCTGCGATTTATAGCCAACCACGACGAGGAAGCCCCTCTTACCGCTTTCGGGAGAGAAAAATCAATGGCGGCGGCCGTTGCCGCTTACACCTTAATCGGGGCAAGGCTCTTTACGATATCGCAGCTATATGGAGAAGAAAAACGCCTCCCTATCCAGTATACCCGCGGGATACGAACAAAAGACGAGCAAATGCTCGGGTTCTATAAACAGTTTTTGGAAATTATAAACAATCCGTGCTTCCACGGCGGACAGTGGACGATAAAAAATCCTAAAGCGGCAGACGAGGAAGATTCTTCTTTCAAAAATATTCTTTGTTGGGCGTGGACCCAGCAAACGACGCAGAAGATTATCGTCATAAATTACAGCGAAATTCCCTCAAAATGCATAATGCCTTTGGATAAAGTGCCTTCGTCAGAAAATATGATTTTGAAAGAGCATTTCAAAAGGAATGAAACGATACTGCCCAGCGTACAGGCGAAGAAAGAAGGGCTGTTGTTAGAACTGAAGCCTTTCGAAACGAAAATTTTCTCCGTGGATTTTTAACAGATGCAAGCCCCACAGCAGAAAAAACCTCTAGCAATAGTAATGGCAACAGACGATAAAGCCGCCTTCGCGGCAGGCAGCGCTCTGTTAAGCCTGAAAGAAAATTCTCCTCTGCTGTTTAAAAAAGCAGATATTATAGTCTACTATCAGAATTTGTCACAACAAAACAGAAAAGCGCTGCGCGCGACGGGAAGAGTTTTCTTTAAAGAATATCGGCTCAATTTTTCAACCTCGGCAATACGCACCATACGCAGATACAGCCAGCTTACGCTTGCAAGATACGAATGTTTTTTCCTGCTGAAAGAGTATCGGCAAATCCTCTGGCTGGACAGCGATATCTTGGTAAGAAAAGAACTTATCAACATTCTTAAATTCAAAAAAGCCGGCTTTGCAATAGCGCACGACGATAATATCGCCGCGTGCAACTTCGCAAAAGCGGTGCGCGGCTTCGATATGATGAGAAGGAATTTCAACGCGGGAATACTTCTCTTCAGCGACAATATGGCAAACCCCATAAAAATAGGCGCTTGGTGCTACCAGCAGACGAAAATCTTGGCACCCCTTTTGCTCTGGGCCGATCAGGGTATTTTGAATTTGGCACTGCAAAAGTTTTCGATAAAACCTGCTGTCCTGCCAAGAAAATTTAACTCCCACCCGGTACTATCTCCGATAAAAACGGAAAACGCCATAGTCCTGCACGCCATGGGCGATTATAAATTTTGGGATAATTACCCTTTCCCGGATTGGAATAAATTCTATAATCAATGGCTGGCCCTGGGCGGAGCGGAAGTAACTATCCAAAATTACAATAAGAAGTACCTTTTATTGTTCAAATTAAAGCTCTTTTTGGAAAAAATACCCTTTATATGGTGGTTTTTTCAAAAAGCACTTAAAATTAAATTCGCCTTGTCAAATAAAAAAACATTAAAAAAACAAGGATTAAGAAGGTAAAAATATGGAACTTACTTTATTGATAACCGGCATAATAGCCTTCATTTTTGCGAAAGTGTCAAAAAAACTGAAAAAGAAAAATATTTTCGGAAACAAAACCGCTTTCGCCATTTGGAACACTCTATTTGCTTTAATAGGCGGCGGCCTGATAATATATATCCTCAATTTTATGGCCAAGAACGGAATCCAAGGCGGACTTTCACCAAAAACTTTCGCATTGATAACTACGATAACTATCGCTTGGGCTGCATACAATTTTACATCTGCAGGAAAAGCCGATAAAAAAAAGGAAGAAAAAATATTTTCCTTTAATCTGGAATGGGCTGAAACCGTTTACTTTGCGGCTTTCTTCGCGGCGGTAGTAATGTTCCTGTTCCTGCAAGCCTTCAAAATCCCCTCCGCATCTATGAGAAACACCTTGAAAGAAGGGGATAATCTGTTCGTGAATAAAATAACTTACGGCATAAAATTGCCGTTTATGAAAAACCGCCTGATAAAATTCAATGATATAAAAAGAGGAGATATTATTGTCTTCCGTTTCCCGGCCGAAAATAAAGAGCAAATAAACTGCGGGGAATCACAGTACGGCAGAGATTTCGTAAAAAGAGTTATCGGTCTGCCCGGCGATGTAGTCGAAGTAAAAAACAAACAGGTTTTCATTAACGGGGAACTTATGCCCGAACAGCCTTATGAACTCTATCAAGACGTGGAAAGGTTTGCGGAAGAGGAGCTCCCATACTCTAGAGAGGAATACCAAAAACTTTGGGAAAACCGCAATTTGGAAAAAGCCCTCGGAATATATATCAGGGATTATTTCGGCCCGGTAACCGTCCCTGAAGGAACTTATTTGGGAATAGGCGACAATAGGGATTCTTCCTGCGATTCACGCTTTTGGGGCCCAATACCTGAGGAAAATATTAAAGGAAAAGCCTGGTTTATTCATTGGCCGCTAAACAGAATCGGATTAGTTAAATAATTACAATAAAAGCCCTCGTTGAAACCGAGGGCTTTTATTTTATATGGCAAAAACAGCCTTCCGCTTTATTTAATATCACAAAGAATTTCCCCCCCCCTTACCTTTATTATCAAATTAGTATTTTTAAGCAAACTGCCAAATGTCTTTCACTCTACCTTTTTACAAAGGCCATATTGCCAAGATATCATTCATATTTATATATCCTTTATAAAACGTATAAACTAATCTATGAAAATGGCAAAAAGACCTAATCAATAGCATTGAAAACATTGTTAAGTTTTCATGTGAAAACACTGCCTTGGTGATTATTTTTTAGGTATATATTTTTCCATATACCATTTAACAGCCTTTGCCTCTATATTTTTGATATATCCGTCTTTACCCAAGCAATAGCCTTCAATATTGTCGGGGAATTGCTTCGCTAAAGATTTTTTTAAAGAAACATAAAAAGAAGCCTCTTCCGAATGCTCTTTAAGATAATCCCTGAACGCTAAATGCCTTATTATATCCTTCTCGCTATAAATATCAAAAATATGAATATGAAAAGAGATTTCCCCCTCCTTCCTATAATATCGGCGTCTTGATATCCCAAATTCCCCCATACATTCATATCCTAAAGCCTCAAAGGCGTCGTCCCTTTCATCAACCGCATCAATATTTTTCACTACAGGCATAATATCAATAATAGGCTTCGAGCTTAAACCTTCTATAGATGTGCTGCCTATATGATATATCTCTACAACAAGGTCTTTTAGTACATTTTTTATAAAGGTAGATTCTTCTTTATATATTCTTGGCCATAATGGATTATAAGGGACTATTTTTATTTGCATAAATATCTCCTAAAAATATTATACCACAAACAAGCGTTTTTCTCTTTTATAAAATACCGTTATATATTAGACAACATTATTACAGCCTAACAATTGTTTTCATGTGAAAACTATACTCCAGGCATATATTCCTCCAGGATTAATAATCATATACGAGCACCAAAAGCATAGAGTTTTATAAAGCATTAAAATTTAATCTTAATTGACACTTGAAAAGAATATGTTTTCATGTGAAAACTCCAAAAAATATTGACTTAGCCTCATTTTTTATATTAAATATTGTTAATAGGAGATTATAATGGGTGAAATAGTTTGTATTGCCAACCAGAAAGGCGGCGTGGGCAAAACCACGACTGCCGTAAACTTATCTTATGCTCTTGCCTGTTTGGGGCAGGAAGTCCTCCTTGTAGACTTTGATCCGCAAGGAAACGCCACTTCCGGCTTGGGAATAGAGGTAAAAGACGACGATAAAACCGTTTATCACTTCTTAACAAAAACAGCCTCTTTCAAGGAAGTTGTGCGCCAAACAAGCAATGAAATGCTGGATATTCTCCCCTCCAACAAGGATTTGGCGGGCGCAGAAGTTGAGTTAGTAAACATTAACGGACGCGAGAAATTCCTAAAAGAGCAGCTTGCCACCATAAAGAAGATGTATAATTTTATCATTATAGATTGTCCGCCTTCTTTAAGCCTTCTTACAATAAACGCTTTAGTAGCTGCGGACAATGTCCTTACGGCCATACAATGTGAATATTATGCTATGGAAGGCCTGGCGCGTTTTATAAATACTACCACAAAAGTAAAACAGTTTTTAAGCCCTCAGCTTAAAATAGACGGCGGCATACTTACAATGTACGACGGAAGAATGAATTTGGCCAATCAAGTAAAAGACGAAGTTTCCAAATTCTATGGCGATAAAGTGTATAAAACGCCCATTCCCCGCAATATCAGACTGGCGGAGGCGCCCGGATTTGGACAAAGCATATTTGAATATGAACCTTCTTGCAAAGGAACAAAAGCCTATATGGATTTGGCGATAGAGTTCTTGATAAGAAGGGGGGCAAAAGCGGAAGATTTCGAAAATATGCAATATTTGAATTCTTCCAAAAATTCCGATTTTGACTTTGGAGGATAATTAACCGTATGAGAAAAGCATTAGGCAAAGGATTAGACGCACTGTTAAGCGGCGCCGTAGAAGAAAATAACGAAAATTCGGCAACGGGGGGTGTACAAAAAATACTGCTTGACAAAATTATCCCCAACAGATACCAGCCCCGAAAAACCTTTAATGAAGAATCTTTACAAGGTCTTGCCGAATCTATTAAACAACATGGCCTTACGCAACCGGTAGTAGTAGTTTATGACGCAGGTATGGATAAATACGAACTGGTAGTGGGTGAAAGGCGATTCCGCGCTTCCCAGCTGGCCGGATTTACGGAAATAGATTGTATCGTACACGCCAAACTGGACGATAAACAAATGTGCGCCCTAGCACTTATAGAAAACATTCAAAGGGAAGACCTAAACCCCATAGAAACCGCTTTGGGATACAAAAGCCTTATGCAGAAGTTTATGATATCACAAACGGAATTGGGGGAATACTGCGGCAAGTCAAAAGCCGCCGTTTCAAACTCGCTGAGGCTGCTTAACCTGGAGCCTGAAATACAGGAATCCATAAAAAACGGAGAAATAAGCGAAGGGCACGGCAGGGCTTTGCTTATGATTGCGGATAACAAAAAGAGAGAAATATTATTTAAAAAGATATTATCCTCGAAGATGTCCGTGCGCCAGGCTGAAGAGGCAGCCAAAAACGCTTCTTCAGAAGAGGTTAAAACCAAACCTCAAAAAACTCCTGATACTCTCGCTTTTGAAGCCTCTTTACAGGAGGCGCTGGGGACAAAAGTCGAACTTAAATACGGCTCAAAACCAAGTAAAGGGAAGCTGATTTTGCATTACAATTCCTTAGAAGAATTGGAGCAAATATCCCAAAGACTCAAAAATAAAATGTTATAAATAATAATCCTCCGCAAACACGGCCTTAAAAAAGGCCGTGTTTTTTTGTTCCCTTCAAAACTGCCGCATTTTATTTATGCAAAGAAACTCTATTTAAATGCGGGTAAATCAATGATGAACATTTAACGCCAAATCTAACTTTAAAGTTAAAAAAGAAATTTTAAAAAGGTTTATAAAAAAATCAAAATTTGAATTTGTTTTCATGTGAAAACGAAATTTTCTAAAAAAACACGCCTTTTTCATCACTTTTCAACATTCTCTCCGTCGAAGAATATTAAAAACCTTTAATTTTGGCTTTAGCCGCCATTTTGTTCCCAAAACGAATCAATGGGGCAGAGGCCATAGAAAAAATCAAATAAGGGCCATTATTGGATAAAATCGATTGTTTTAAGCCTTTTCAACTTGTTAAATTGCGGATTTTAAAGAACTTTTAACAAATATGTTAGGCGCACTAACTTTTTGGGGCAGAAATAATCAAAATAACAATTAAGCGCTTAAACCGCGGATCATAGTGAGTTTTAAAAAATAAAAAAGAGGACGTCTTTTGTGACATCCTCTCTTAATTAAAAACATTAAGAAAACAATTTTCTTAATTTTTAAAACTATTTATTTTTTTTGCTTACCGTCAAGTATCCCATAAGGCGGTAAACCATTTTGGAAACATTAAACTCCGATATGTGACTGCCTTTTATCGGCGCCGTTTCCACGACGTCAATAGCGACTATCTTTTTATTCATGCAAACGGCCTTAAACAGCGCCATCGCGTCATACCAAGTAAATCCGCCGGGCTGAGGCGTACCAGTACCAGGTACTACCGA
Source organism: uncultured bacterium (assembly GCA_949291515.1). Classification (GTDB taxonomy): domain Bacteria; phylum Elusimicrobiota; class Elusimicrobia; order Elusimicrobiales; family Elusimicrobiaceae; genus Proelusimicrobium. Next base: position 57,260 of record CASEVY010000007.1, read on the forward strand.
TGGGTCAAAACCGTCTACGTCTATCGTGATATAAACCAAATCGCTAAGGCTTTTTAAAACCTTGGGAGTAAGTTTCTTTATATCAAGATTATCATGCATAAAATACGTAGTCACATTTCCGCTGTTGACGTTTTGCTTCTCCTCGCTGCCGACGGAACGTATTCCCACCTGTACAACCTTTACTTCTTTCGACGCGGGATATAAAGCACATGCGTGAGAACGTTTGTCGCCAAAATAAGATTCCCTTAAATCGGCGTGTGCATCGAAGTGGAGAACCGAAAGTTTCTTGCCGTATTTTCTTATATACGGCGCTATCAAAGCCTGGGAAATGGAATGTTCTCCGCCCAGATAAAACGGGAAGGCTTTATGCTTGGAGATATAATTCTCCACATATTTTTCTATGCGGTCAAAAACCGCTTTCTCGCTTCCTTTGCAATTTATGGGGGGGAGAGTATGTATACCCTGCTTGTAAGTTTCTATACCGAGTTCCTCGTCCCAAAATTCTATTTGGGGCGAAGCCTCAATAATAGCGGCGGGGCCCAACTTCGTCCCGCCGCCATAAGAAACCGTACGCTCATAAGGTACAGATATTACTGCAAAGCGGCTCTCTTCTAGGGAAGGCTGGCCGTCTTCCACCGCAAGAAAATGCGTCGCGTGTTCAGGATGCATAATTACCTTACGAATACCGCCGCCGCTACTACAGTCGTCCATAAACCGTCGACGCATATCGCCGATTGGGTTATGTTCGTACTCTTTACGATTTTACCGCTCATCTTCCAGATTTCTTCTTTCTGGTTCCAAGTGGTGTTATTGTCAAACTCTATGCCTAAGGTCGTCGAAAGCATCATCGCGGCCAAGTCTTCGGCGTAATCGCCCGCTTTTTGATCGGCCTCGCCGAAGCTGTGATGCTCGGATATATATCCGTGCGTATTTTTATCCTTCGGAATAGCCAAACCCACCGAAGCGGATATCAAGCGCCTGTTTTCGTTGCTGGTGTTCCTGCTGATTACGCAGTGAAGTATCTGCCCGGCGTGTAAATGCTCCAGCCCTTTGCTGACTGAAACCACTTTACATTTCGGCGGGAAAATACTTGATACCGGCACCAAGTTGAATTTAGCTATTTTCGCGTCTCTAAGAGCTTCTTCAAAGCTCGCGAGTTTTTCTTTATGTCTGCCTACACCTTTAGTAAGGAATATCTCCCTTGGAACAAATGGTTCGTACATTTTTTATTCTCTCTGTTAAGTGATATTACCCTGAAAACAGGGGCATTATTTTTATAAAATAAATTATAACAAAAAATATAATGTAAGTGTAAAGGATTATTATGAACAAAATTTTGTTTCTTACCGCTTTGCTTTTTACGACGGTGAATTTACACGCTGCGGAGGGTGATATGCCTTATAATATGTTCAATGAAAACGGAGTCTTGCATTTCGATTATAAAGCGGAGGATTTGGCCCCGCGCGAAAAAGCCGCCAGAGCACAACTCGAAAAAGATTTGCAAGCCATTATAAATATAGACAAAAAAGACAGAACTTTCGAAAATACTTATCTCGCCTATGATAAAGCCTTCGACGCATATTCCGATTCGCTCGGACAGGCCGGCTTCTTGGCTTATGTATCGCAGGACGAAAAACTAAGAAACGCGGCCCTCGCACTCGAGCAAGAAGTAAGCAATTACCTTATAGAAGTCGCAACCCGCCGCGATATTTATCAGGCGTTTAAAGATTACGCCGACACCAATCCCCAACTCGGCCCGATAGAAGCCAAAATGCTTAAAGACACTATGATAGGTTTTAAGAAAAGCGGTCTTACCCTTAACGACAAAGATTTGGAAATTTTTAAGGAATTAAACAAACAAAAAGCCAAAAATTCGATAGAGTTTTCCAAAAATATCCGAGAATATAAAGACAGCCTCGAAGTAACAAAGGAACAACTCGACGGTATGGGCGAAGATTATATCAACAAACTAAACAAAACGCCCGACGGGAAATATATCGTCACGCTGGATTATCCGGATTATGTCCCCTTTATGCTCAACGCCAAAGACGAAGACGCGCGCAAAGCCCTGGAGTTTAAATATTCAAGACGCGGCGGAAAAGAGAATATAAAACTCTTTGAAGATACTCTTGCCTTAAGATACCAAACTGCGAAATTGCTCGGCTATAAAAACCACGCCGAAAACCGCCTCGACACCAGAATGGCAAAAACGCCGGAAAACGTCGAAAAATTCCTAAAAGACTTGGAAAAGAAATTAAGAAAACTCGCCAAAGCCGAGGAAAAAGAACTCCTTAAATTTAAAGAAGAAAAAACCGGCGTAAAGGCTGAAGGCTTCCACGCTTGGGATAGCGGATACTGGACAAATCTGCACAAAAAAGAATATTATGACGTCGATCAGGAAAAGATAAAAGAATATTTCCAAACCGATATCGTAATAGCCAATATGTTCGAGATTTTCGGAAATCTCTTCGGCGTCAAATTTGAACCGGCAGATATTCCGACCTGGCATAAAGACGTCAAAAGCTATAAAGTACTTGACACCCAAGACGGCCATATTATCGGCTACATCTATATGGATTTGTACCCCAGAGACGGCAAATACAAACACGCCGCCTGTTTTGATTTGGTCGACGGAGAATTAAAAGACGACGGAACCTATCAGCAGCCCTTTACCGCCATCGTTGCCAATTTAAACCCGCCGAGCAAAGACGCGCCCTCGCTGCTCAAACACGACGAGGTGGAAACTCTCTTCCACGAGTTCGGGCACGTCCTGCATAATGTTTTGACCAAGGCCAAATACTCCTCCATTTCTGGTACTTCCGTCAGCAGGGATTTTGTGGAAGTGCCTTCCCAAATACTTGAAAATTGGGCTTGGGATCCTTCCGTAATAAAAAAGATGTCGAAGCATTACAAAACGGGCCAGCCGCTCGACGACGAAACAATAAACAAAATGATAGCGTCTAAAAATCATTTCTCGGGAAGTTTCTACATAAGGCAGAACTTCCTCGCGCAAATCGATATGCTGTATCATACCGCGACTAAACCCGTAGACTCAACCAAAATGTGGGAGAAATACTCAAAGAAAATAAGAATGATACCGATGACCAAAGACACTTATCCGCAAGCCAGCTTCGACCACCTTATGGGCGGTTACGACGCGGGCTATTACGGTTATCTGTGGGCGGAAGTAATAGCTTTGGATTTCTTCTCAGAGTTCCAAAAACAAGGACTGTTCAACCCGGAAATCGGCAAAAAGTTCCGTAAGGAAATTTTGGAGCCGGGCGGCAGTTACGAGGAAGAAACACTCGTCAAAAACTTCCTCGGCAGGGAAGTTTCCAACGAGCCTTTCCTTAAAAACATAGGCTTAAAATAACAGTTTTAAAACAAAAAAGGGGGGATAAATATCCTCCCTTTTTTTATAACCTTTGCAATTTGACATTTTCCTTATTTTAAAAACAGAAAGCTAGTAAAAACTTTTTTCGGAGGGTGCCCATCGACAGAAAATTCCTGTTTGGCAATTTTTCAATTTCCTAAAATTATCCCTCTTCCAAAATAACCTGTAAACTTTTAAATATTTCCGCGCTATACCTGCAGCGGCACAAAATATTATTTTATTTTTACAAGATAAACCTCAACAGATTTTAGGCGAATTGGCAGGCAGGCCGACAAAGCGTATTATCTTTATTTTCCAAATCCGCCGTATTGCCGCTTGCAGAAAAACCTATCCTTTCAGAATTGCGCGCGGTAGCAAAGTCTTTTCCTAGACGGAAAAAGCCCCCGCTTTGACGGGGGCTTTTTATCGTTTGTATCACGCTTAAATTACTGAGCCGAGAATTGATCCTTCCCTACCCCGCATACCGGGCAAACCCAAGTTTCCGGCAAGTCGGCCCATTTCGTGCCCGCCGCTATACCGTTTGCCGGATCGCCGACTTCCTCGTCGTATACATATCCGCATACATTGCACACGTATTTCATTTTACTCCTCCTTGATATTCTTTAAAAGTAGTGGCGCCTTTGGGCGTTTTGCCCTTAAGCACCGTTTGATAATAATCGTAAGTCAAAGGTTTGCACAAATCGCAAAGGACTTCCGCTTCTTTTATCGGACCGATAAACATTGTATGAGTGCCTAAATCTATACTCTGTTTTACCTCAACCGACAGAACCGCCAAAGTGTTTTCCGTAACTACGGGCAAACCCTCTCCGTTTACTTTATATTGCACTTTGGAGAACTTATCGAAGTCCCTCCCGCTTCTGAAACCGAAAATGCCTATAAACGGCATTTGAGCCGTTTCCATAAGCGGCTGAACGCATAACTTCTTAGACGACATTATATAATCGTGCGTAAGAGAGTTCTTGTTTAAAGCCACAGCAAGCTGCTCCGGCTCCGCCGTTACTTGAAAGACGGAATTGGCTATAAGACCGTTAAACTTCCCGTCTTTCTCGCCGCTGACGATAAACAGTCCGTAAGATAAATCCGACAAGGCTTTGGGGTCTATCATTATTTATTGTTCTCCAATACTTTTTTGCCGACGGCCATACCGAGGGCGAAACATTCTTTCATTTTTTCTTCCGTCGGGACGAATCTGCTCTTTACGGTGGGTGCGGCTATTTCGATATTGAGCTTTTCTTTCATAATCGTTTCAAGCTCGTTTAAAGCACCGTCGCTCCAACCGTAGGAGCCGAACGCCGCGCCGACCAAATTCTGTTTTTTCAAGCCTTTGAAATAGGTTATCAAATCGCCTAAAGAAGGATACAACTCCTGATTTAATACGGGCGAACCCAGCACCAAACCAGCGCTGTCCAACAGTTCCGTGGCGGCGTCGCTTCTGTGCGCGGCGTGCAAAGACATCTGTTTTACTTCCACGCCCGCCGCTATCAAACCGTCGGTTACGGAAGCGGCCATCTTCTCCGTGCTGCCCCACATAGTATCGTATATTACCAATACTTTATTTTTGTTCTTCTGCGCCGCAAATTCCGCGTACATATTTATTATCTTTGAAGGGTCTTTGCGCCATATCGGGCCGTGGTCCGGGCAGATTATGCTCGGTTTTATGCCCAATTTGGTTACCTGCCCCAAAAAGGCCGTCACTATCTTGGAATAGGGCAATATGATATTGGCGTAATATTTTTTGGCTTCATAGAGCCACTCCTTTTCGCAGACCTCATCGTCAAAACGTTTGCAGCTGGCATAATGCATACCGAAAATATCGTTGCAGAAAAGAACATTTTCTTTCTTTAAAAGGCATATCATACTGTCCGGCCAATGCAGCATTCTGGATTCTATAAAAGTCAAACTGTCGCCGCCCAGGTCTATACTGCCGCCGTTTGCTATGGCTTCCACCGGCAGATCTTCACCTAAATGGGCCTTCAAATTAGCCGTACCCATTACTGATGCGTACACGTGTTCCGGCGCCATATCGGCTATCGCCATTTTTAAAGAACCGCTGTGGTCCAGCTCCGCGTGATTGGATATGATTATGTCGATTTTCTTAGGATCTATAACGCTTTTTATCCTTGAAAGCATTTCGTGGTAGAACTCTTTCTTGACGGTGTCTATAAGCGTTACTTTATCGTCCAATATCAAAAAAGCGTTGTACGTAGTGCCTTTATTAGTCGAATATCCGTGGAAATCCCTAACATTCCAATCTATCGCGCCTACCCAATATATCTTTTCCGTAACTTTTATCGCCTGCATATTCCCTATCCCTTATATTCTTGATTATTTCTTCTCGGCCGACCACAACCCGTGCAGATTGCAGTATTCTCTTGCTTTTACCACGCGGCCGTTAAAACTGAATTTAGCTTCCGGCTTGTCGCCCGGTTTTAAATATTTGCGCCCGATTTTCCCGTCGTCCGTAATCACTTCTATGAATTCTATATAATGCTCCGCCAGCATCGGGTGCGCCGCGGAACCTACTTTAACCAAAATACCGTCTTCTACATATTCTATCACTGGAACGTGTTTTTCCAAAGCGCCGTCGCTGCTGCCTTCTTTCATTTTAATCATCGGCTTGCCGCAGCATACCAACTCGCCGCCGCCGACATGAACCACTTCCACGATATTGCCGCACACCGGGCATTTATATACTTCGTTCAATTCCATATTATTCCCCCTTAATTAAATCGTTAACTTTATCCAAAACGGCTTTATAATCAGGTTCGTTTGACACTTCCTCTACAAATTGGATATATCTTATCACGCCTTGCGCGTCTATTATAAATACGGCGCGAGTAAGCAGACACAACCCTTTTATAAAAACCCCGTAATCTTTGGAAAAAGAAGTGTTTTTATAATCGGAAAGGGTCTGTACGTTTTTTATACCCTGCGCGGCGCACCATCTGCTTTGCGCGAAAGGCAAATCGCGGCTGACAGTAAGCACTTTAACCTTATCGCCGAGTTTTCCCGCCTCTTGATTAAAGCGAGCGGTTTCCAAAGAACATGTTGGCGTATCAAGAGAAGGAACCGTAGATAAAATAACGATGCGTCCCTTAAAGTCTTTAAGGGACACATCGCTTAAATCATTGGCGCTGAGCGTAAAATCAGGCGCTGCGAAACCGATTTTAAGTTCTTCGCCGCATAAAGAGAATTTATTCCCGTTAAGGGTTATTTCTCTTGCCATATTATTTACCAATTCTCGCAGAGAAGCTCAAAATAAGCCTGGGCGTGCGCGCAAGCGGGGCATTTTTCCGGCGCTTCCTTGCCTTCGTGCAGGTATCCGCAGTTCATACATCTCCATACAACGGGTGCGGATTTCTTGAATACCGTACCTTCAAGAATGTTTTTCCTGAGGCCTTTATATCTGTTGGAATGCTGTTTTTCGGCTATGGCTATATTTTCCATAACTACGGCAATCTCTTCAAAGCCTTCTTCCCTGGCCACTTTGGCGAAATCGGGATACATATGCTGCCACTCGTGATCTTCGCCTGCGGCGGCTTCTTTAAGATTGTCTTCCGTACTGCCGATTACTCCGGCGGGGAAAGAAGCCGTTATTTCAACTTCTCCTCCTTCTAAAAACTTAAACAATCTTTCGGCATGCTCTTTCTCCTGCGCGGCCGTTTCCTCAAAAATCTTGCTTATTTGGACATACCCGTCTTTCTTGGCTTTGCTTGCAAAGAAAGTATATCTGTTCCTGGCTTGCGATTCCCCGGCAAAAGCCGTAAGAATGTTTTTTTCTGTTTTTGTTCCTTTTAAGTTCATAGTTTGTAATTTCCTCCGTATCAAAGAGTATATAAAATTAACCATTATTAAGTATATAGCGGCAAATATATTTTACAAGTACCCTTTTTAAGTCTGTTTTATAAACTCTTTTTATTTATTTTACCAAATCCTATTTATTGACTACTTTTGCCAAAAACTGCTAAAATTTAGGCGTGTTGCGTTTTTAATATTTTATAGGGTGTTTGGTATTTACGGTGGAAAATCTTAATATAAACGAAATTTGGGCCGATCTTTTAAAAAAGCTGGAAAGCAGTCTGGGTAAAGATATCTGCGAAATGTGGATAAAACCAATGAAAATTATCTCTTTTAACGGAGGTATTTTAAAAATAGAGCTACCCAGCGAAGTTTGGCTTAAAACGATTAAAGACAGATATGAAAATAATCTGTTGGAAGCCCTTACCGAAATTTTAAACACCACATTTTCCATAGAATATTCTATAACTTCTAAAGAAGACTATTCCAATGAGGATTATCACTTTGCCCCGGAACCTTCTTCATACCAAAACAGAAACCCTTTTATAAACAAACTTAACTCTTATTTCACTTTTGAGGGCTTTATAGAAGGTCCGTCAAACAGATTCGCGTACAAAGCATCGGAAGCAGTAGTCAAAAAGATGGGGGAAAGATCAAATAATCCTTTTGTTATCTTCAGTGCGCCTGGTTTGGGCAAGACGCATCTGCTTCACGCTATAGGGAACCAGATTTTAAAGGAAAAACCCTTCGCGAAAGTATTATATATGTCTGGCGAGGGTTTCGTATCGGAATATATAGAGTCTTTACAAAAATCCACGCAGGATTCTTTCAGAAAGAAATACCGCTCTTTGGACTGCCTTCTGATAGACGATATACAATTCGTGGTGGGAAAAGAGCGCTGTGAGGAAGAATTTTTCTATACTTTTAACAGCTTATTTGACAATAGAAAACAAATAGTTTTAACTTCCGACAGAACTCCCAATCAGCTTGGTTTGAGCGAAAGACTGTCGTCCAGGCTTCTTTCAGGAATCGTAGCCGAAATAAAACGGCCTGACCTTGAAACAAGAATAGCCATTTTAAGACAAAAAAGAGATTCAAACAGATTTGATATTACCGATGACGTTTTGGCTTTTATAGCCGAAGGGGTACAAGGCAGCATAAGGGAATTGGAAGGTTGTCTTTTCCGTCTGTCTACATACTGCAATATACACGGTGTAAACGCCACAATTTCCATAGCAAAGGAAGTATTGGCAGACATACTGACGCTTGAAAGGGAAAAATACTCAATAAGCGTAAATCAGATAAAGAAAGTGGTATGCAAATACTTTAAGGTAAGTATAGAGGATCTAAATTCGAAGAAGAAGAATAATTCCATAGCGTGGCCAAGGCAGGTTTCTATGTATTTGGCTACGGAACTTACTTCTCTGTCATTGCCGGAAATAGGAAGGGAATTCAACAGGGATCACTCAACCGTAATCCACGCCAAGGAAAAGGTAAAGGAAGAAATAGACAATAATCTTCTTTTTGCCCCCATTATCAATGATTTGATAACTAAGGTAAAAGCTGTTGATAACAATTAACAAAACCGTTTTTTGATAATTGATGTTTATAATGTTGACAAAAAATGACAACAATCAACAAATAAGACAAAAGATTTGTATAGTGCTATGAACATTATCAACACAATTAACAGGATATAATAATAAGGATAATAATATGAAGATAAATATTACTAAGGAAAATTTTTTGGAAGGCATACAAATTATTCAATCGGGATTGTCAGGCAGAACAACATTGCCGATTCTGTATAATTTTCTTATGGAAGCGGAGGACGGCAATGTAAAACTAACGCGCACCGATATGGAAATGGCGACCATACACAATATAAAAGCCGAAGTACTGGAAAACGGATCAATAACGGTACCTTTAAAGGAATTTGCCGACATACTTAAAAATTTGCCTTCAAACCAAGAGATAAATCTTGAAACCGACGAAAACAATAAACTTCATATTAAGAGCGGTAAATCAAAATTTTGGGTAATAGGAACTCCTAAGAGCGAATATCCCATAGTTCCGGAAATAGAAAGGAATGAAAATTTCAGCATAAAAGCCAAAGAAATAAAGGAAATGATAGAAAATACAATATTTTCTTCTTCCACCCAGGAAACCAGATATGTGTTAAACGGTCTTTTATGGGTAAATACTTCGGAAAAGTTCGAACTCGTCGCCACCGACGGCAGAAGATTAGCCTTGGCCAGCGCTCCCGCTTTGCAAAATTCCAAAGAATTTAAAATAATAGTTCCCAGCAAGATTTTAAACGAACTTTTAAAACTTTTGACCATAAATAAACCTTCCGAAGAAGACTTTATAGAAGTTACGGTAAGCGCCAATCAGATAAGTTTTAATATGAAAGACACCACTTTCATATCCAGGCTTATAGAAGGTAATTTTCCCAATTACGAGCAAGTTATTCCGACAAAGAAGAACGTTGTCCTTAAAGCTAATACAAAGGATTTGTTGTCTTCTACAAAGCGTGCGGCTTTGTGCGCTGGAGATTTGGGCGGTACGGTAAAATATGCTTTAAGCAGCAATTTGCTTGGGATATCGGCCAGTTCTTCAAAGATGGATTTTTCGGACGAACTTAAAGTTGAATGTGAGTGTGAAGATTTTAACACTTCTTTTAATCCTCAGTATTTGATAGACGTCCTTAAGATAGTAGACAGCGACAATATAATATTTTCGTTTGTCAACGGTTCAAACCCCGTATTGGTTGAACCGGAGGGCAAAGAACAATACAAATACGTCATTATGCCGGTAAAGGCTTAACATAATGGAAATAAAAAAGAAGGAAATTTGGCATGAGTCAAAGGAGGTTTTAAACTCTTTTTCCAAGCTGAACGAAACGCTTGACCGTCTTATGATATTGGAAAGCATATGGGAAAAGGTTGTAGGCGACAATGCCAAATACTGGGTTATAGACGCCGTTCAGGGCGGTACCATATACGTGAGGGTGAAAGTTATGGCAGCCCGACACGAACTTAAACTTAAAGAGAAAGAAACAGTAAGAGAGTTAAATAAACGCTTTGATAAAGCGTGGATAAAGCGGATTTCTATAATTTAAAGGAGTAAAAAATGACTATATCAGAAGCAGAGTTGGAGAAGAATTACGATTCTTCCAAAATACAAGTTTTGGAAGGCCTTGAGGCGGTAAGGAAACGTCCCGCGATGTATATCGGATCAACCGGAGCGCCCGGCCTTCATCATCTTATTTACGAAGTAGTAGACAACTCGGTAGACGAAATTTTGGCCGGAAACGCTACGCATATAAACGTAACGATAAAGGAAGATAATGTTTGCAGCATACAAGACGACGGACGCGGTATCCCCGTGGATCCGATGAAGAACGTAAAGGACCCTAAACTTAAAGGCAAGAGCGCGCTGGAAGTTGTAATGACGGTTCTTCACGCCGGCGGCAAATTTGACAGCGGTGCATATAAAGTATCAGGCGGTCTTCACGGCGTGGGCGTATCGTGCGTAAACGCTTTGTCAGAGTGGCTGGAAGTTGAAGTAAAAAGAGAAGGAAATATTTATTTTCAGGCATATAAACGTGGCAAGCCGCAAGGCAAAGTGGAAATTGTCGGGCAAACGAAGGAACACGGCACGAAAGTAACTTTTAAAGCGGACAGCGAAATTTTCGGAGAAAATATTTTCTCTTACGACACTATCGCCAACCGCCTTAGAGAGCTTGCGTTTTTAAACGCCGGCGTAAGAATAACTCTTACCGATGAAAGAGTTGAAAATAAATCGCAAGTATTTTTATATGAGGGCGGCATTTCCCAGTTCGTAAAATACTTAAATACGAACAAGAGGGTAATAAATCCGGAACCTATATACCTCACCAAAGAAATAGACAGCAATTATATCTCATTTGCGATTCAGTATAATGACGGCTATTCGGAAAACGTTTATTCTTTCGTAAATAACATTAATACGATAGAAGGCGGAACGCATTTAAGCGGATTTAGATCTTCTTTGACGAGAATAGTAAACGAATATATCAAGAGCAATAATCTTTTAAAGAATAAAGATTTAAACATTACCGGCGACGATTTAAGGGAAGGTCTTACTGCGGTGTTGTCTGTAAAGATACCTCATCCTCAGTTTGAAGGACAGACTAAGACGAAACTTGGCAACTCCGAGATAGAAGGCATAGTTCGCTCTATAGTTGGTGAAACTTTGGCCACTTTTTTTGAAGAAAACCCCAAAACGGCCAGAGCCATTTGCGAAAAATGCATCGGCGCGGCGGTCGCGCGTGAAGCGGCGAGAAAAGCCAAGGATTTAACCCGCAGGAAAGGAGCATTGGAGTCCGGCGGTCTTCCTGGCAAATTGGCCGATTGCCAAGAAAAGAATCCCGCCAATTGCGAACTTTTTATCGTGGAAGGCGATTCGGCCGGCGGTTCTGCCAAGCAAGGCAGGGACAGAGTATTCCAAGCGATACTTCCTTTAAGAGGTAAGATTTTAAACGTAGAGAAAGCGCAGCTTGTCAAAATACTTTCCAATGAGGAAATCCGCACTTTGATTTCTGCTGTAGGCACAGGAGTGGGCGAAGGAGAAGGCGGTTTTGACATCTCCAAATTAAGATACCACAAAATAGTGTTAATGGCCGATGCCGACGTAGACGGGCAGCACATTACCACTTTGCTTTTGACGTTTTTCTACAGGCAGTTAAAGCCTTTGATAGAGAACGGTCATATCTATATAGCGCAGCCGCCTTTGTATAAAGTAAAGAAAGGCAAGACTGAGGAATATATCCAAACGGAAGAGCAAATGCAGGCGTGGCTGTTTAAGGAGGCATTAAACTCGATTACGGCCAAGAAGAAAGACGGCAGCGTATTTAGCGTTGAAGAGTTGGAGAAATTCCTTAAGCTGTTAAAAGAAACGGAAGATATGGTAATGAAACTTGAGATAAAAGCCTTAAGTTTACACGACTTCCAAGAATTTAAGAAATCTGGCAGAATACCTTTATTCCGCACTCCGCTTGAATCCGGCGGCTACAAATATTTTTACAGCGACACCGAATTTAGGGAATACGAACAGCAGTATAAAGAAGAGAAGAGGGAAAATCTTATAGTCGACGGCACGCCGGAAGAAGAAATAACGGACGATATGCTTGAGCTGGACTATCAGGGCTTAACCGAACTTACCAAACTGCTGGCGATAGAAAACAAATTGGAAGCCAACGGATACAGTTTGGAACAGTATCCGGCTATAACAGACGAGAAGAAGAGAATAAATCCGATTTTCACTGTAAACGACGGCAAGAAAGACATATTGGTTTACAGCTTGCAGGAGTTTTTAAAGACGGTAAAAGACGCAGGCGCGCAAGGAGCCAGCATACAGCGCTACAAAGGTCTGGGAGAAATGAATCCCGAACAGCTTTGGGAAACGACGATGGATCCTTCCAAGCGCAAATTATTGCGCGTGGCGATAGAAGACAGCGCCGATACTGAAAAGATATTTACCATGCTTATGGGCGACAAGGTTGAGCCCAGAAGAGCGTTTATAGAAAGTCATGCTCTTGAAGTCAGCAACTTGGATATTTAAGGAGTATTTAAATGGCAGAGAATTTAAACAATAATCCGCAGGAACAGGAAGTAAGAAGCGTAGATTTATTTGGGAACATAAAACAGCGCGACGTCGGCGAAGAGATGAAAAAATCCTTTATCGATTACGCTATGAGCGTAATCGTCAGCCGTGCGCTGCCTGATGTAAGGGACGGCTTAAAACCGGTACACAGACGTATTTTGTACGCCATGCAGGAAATGGGCCTGAAGTACAATAAACCTTTTAAGAAATCCGCTCGCGTGGTGGGAGACGTATTGGGTAAATACCACCCGCACGGCGATACTGCGGTATATGACGCTTTGGTGCGTATGGCGCAGGATTTTTCTATGAGGAAGATGTTGGTAAACGGGCAAGGCAACTTCGGCTCGGTAGACGGCGACAGCGCGGCGGCGATGAGGTATACCGAAGTCCGCCTTCAGGCCATAGCGGACGAACTTTTGGAAGATATCGATAAAGATACCGTAAAATTTGTTCCTAACTATGACGGTTCTTTGCAGGAGCCTTCAGTGCTGCCGGGCAAAATGCCTCAGCTTTTGGTAAACGGGTCCAACGGTATCGCGGTAGGTATGGCGACGAATATTCCTACGCACAATTTGGGCGAAATATGCGACGGCATAATAGCCTTGATAAAAAACCCGGCGATAACCACCAAGGAAATGATGCAAATAGTAAAGGGGCCGGATTTTCCTACGGGCGGCATATTGCGCGGCACTAAGGGCGTATTTGACTATTTTGAAACCGGCAAAGGCTCCTTGAAGATCCAGGCCAAAGCGGAAATTGAGGAGATGAAAAGCGGCCGCGAAGCGATAATCGTTACGGAAATACCGTATCAAGTCAACAAGACTAACCTTATCGAAACGATAGCGGGTCTGGTAAAAGACAAGAAAATAATGGAAATATCCGATATCCGCGACGAATCCGACCGCAGAGGTATGCGCTTGGTAATAGAATTAAAGAGAGACGGCAACGGCCAAGTGGTATTGAACCAGCTGTATAAACACACTCAGCTGCAGAGTTCTTTCAGCGTAAATATGCTTGCGATTGTTGACGGCAAGCCGCGCGTATTGGGTATGAAAGAAGCTATGCGTCAATATGTCAAACACCGTCAAGAAGTTATTACAAACCGCACCCGTTTTGATTTGAACAAGGCCTTAAAGCGCGAGCATATTTTGGAAGGTTTGCTTGTAGCAATAGCCAATATGGACGAAGTAGTGAGCATAATCCGCAAATCCAAGGACGCGTCGGAAGCGAAACTAAACTTGATGACCCGCTTTAAACTTAGCGAAGCGCAAACGCAGGCCATTTTAGATATGAGGCTTCACCAGTTGACGCAGCTGTCTTCCATAGCGATAGAGCAGGAGCAGAAAGACTTGGTAGCCTTGATAAAGGAACTGCAGGACATTTTGGGTTCTACGCAGAGGATATTGGATATTATCGTTACCGAGCTCAGCGATATGAAGAAGAATTACGGCGATCCTCGCCGGACGGAAATATCCAACGAGGTTTCGGACTTCTCCATAGAGGATCTTATTGAGGAAGAGGAAGTCGTAATCACCTTATCCAACGACGGTTATGCCAAGAGAATACCTTTAGACACCTATAAATCGCAGAACCGCGGCGGCAAAGGCATAATAGGCGGCAAGACGAAAGAGGAAGATTTTATAGAGCATCTTTTCGTTACGTCGAGCCACTCCACGATACTGATGTTTACCAACAGGGGCAGAGTATTTGCGTTAAAGGCTTTTGAGATACCGGAAGGCAACAGGCAGTCCAAAGGCAAGGCGATAGTCAACCTGCTGCAAATAAGCGGGGAAGAGAAAGTGACGTCGGCGATAGCGTTTAAGGATTTTGACCCTAAGAACTGCGGCGAGACCTACCTTACGATGTGCACCAGAATGGGGACGATAAAGAGGGTAGAGCTTAGCGAGTTTGCCAATATCAGACGTACGGGCATAATAGCGATCGGCCTTGAGGAAGGCGACGTATTGGTATCGGTGCAGGAAACGCACGGCAAGAGCGACATTATAATTGCCACGAAGAACGGCAAATCGATTAGGTTTGACGAGAATCAAGTCAGAGCTATGGGCAGAACGGCCAAAGGCGTAAGGGGGATAAAACTTGCGCAAGGCGACAGCGTAATCGGTATGGAGCAAGCCGAGCGCGACGGCGAGCAGCCGGACGTTTTGTCGGTATGCGAAAACGGCTACGGCAAACGCACGGAGTTCAGCGAATACAGAACGCAGAACCGCGGCGGCAGCGGCGTAATCACGATAAAGACGACACAGCGCAACGGCTGCGTGGCGGGCATTAAGCTGGTGGACGAAAGCAAGGACCTTATGGTTATAACGGAAAAGGGCATGGCGATAAGGATCCGCTGCGAGGAAATCCGCTCCGTCGGAAGGAACGCGCAAGGCGTAAGATTGGTCAGGCTTGAGGAAAACGATAAAATCTCGCGCGTGGCGCCGGTGGTAAAAGAGGAAGAAGATAAGCCGGAAGAAAGCGCCAAATAATTTAACCTAGCTGGTTAAAGTAAAAGCCCCGCTTGAAATATAGCGGGGCTTTTTTGCGGATATTGCTTTTGAGCGGGAAATAAAATATATTAAGCTAACAAGTATGTGTTTTAATTTTTCATATTTGATAAAATCTAAATAATAGACGTGAAATTTAACAATTTTCGGGACGATTTATGAGCAAAAGACGCCTAGCCAGAGAATACGCTTTACAGAGTTTGTACTATACCGACACGGGTAAGTTTTCCAAAGACGACGCTACGATGTACGTCAACGGTTTCTACGACAATTTGGATGAAGACACTTTCTCCTTCTGCAAAGACTTGGTGCAGGGTACTATAAACAATATGAGGCAAATAGACGAAATATTGTCTGCGCGCGCGAAGAACTGGTCTGTAGAGAGAATGTCTGCGGTGGACAGATCTATACTTAGAATGGCGACTTACGAAATAGCTTTCAGCGCCGATAAAGCGCCGATACCGGCAATTATAGATGAAGCGATAGAACTCGCCAAGAAGTATTCTACGGAAAACTCCGGCAAATTCATCAACGGTCTTTTGGACCAAATCAAAACGGAACGCAATGGACATTAAAGCCGAAATAGAGCGTCTAAGAGCTCTTATAGCATACCATAACGAGCGTTACTACAATTTGGACGCGCCGGAAATCGGCGATTACGAATACGATCAATTATATGCGCGTCTCAAGGAACTTGAGGCGGCCAATCCCCAATATATAACGGCTGACAGCCCGACCCGCAAGGTAGGGGGAGCGGCGTCATCTTCTTTTGCGCCGTACAAGCATTTGGCGCCGATGTACTCTTTGGACAACACCTATAACGCCGAAGAAATCAGACAATGGTACGAAAGGGCCAGTTCTTCCCTTAAAAGGACGGATTTCGAAATGGTGGTCGAAACGAAAATAGACGGCGTTTCCTGCTCTTTGACTTATGAGGACGGCGTCTTGACCAAAGCCGCCACGCGCGGCGACGGCAAAATTGGGGAAGACGTTACCGCCAACATAAAAGAGATAAAAGACATTCCGCACAAATTACTTTGCCCGATTAAAGGGATAGTGGAAATTAGGGGCGAAATATTTATCAAGAAATCCGATTTGATTAAGATGAACGAACGCCAGCAGGAAGAAGGGCTTGTCCCTTTTGCCAACGCACGCAATGCCGCGGCGGGCTCGATAAGGCAAAAGAACTCGGCGGTGACGGCGAGTAGGCCGCTAAGTTTCTATGCGCACAGCTACGGCTGGGGCGATATGGGTGTTGAAAGTTTTACTGGATTTATAGACAAATGCAGGGCTTGCGGGATACCGGTCTCGCCGGTGCGGAAAGTGTTTACGGATATAGAGGACGTAATCAAATTTTATGAAGATTTTGGGCGCACTCTTCACAATTTGGAGTATGACGCCGACGGTTTGGTAATAAAAGTAAACTCTTTTGCTTTGCAGAAGGAACTGGGCGAAACGGCAAAAAGCCCGCGCTGGGCAGAAGCGTTTAAATATCCCGCCGAACAGTGTCAAACCAAAGTAAAAAAAGTTAATTTTTCGGTAGGACGAACGGGAGTGGTAACGCCGGTGGCGGAATTGGAACCGGTAAAATGCGGGGGTGTTATAATATCCTCGGCTACGCTGCACAATTTTGACGAAATTGCCCGCCTAGGTATAAAGATAGGCGACATTGTCGCGGTTGAAAGGGCGGGCGAAGTTATCCCGAAAGTGGTAAAAGTGATAAACTCTTGCGCACAAGCGGAGCTTATAAAAGAACCGATATCCTGCCCGGTCTGCGGAGGTGTATTGGAGCGGGAAGAGGGGGAAGTGGCGATAAGATGCATCAACCCTAATTGTCCGGCCCAAATAAAAGCTCGTGTTCAGCACTTCGCGGGGCGCGACGCTATGGATATAGACGGGCTTGGCGAAGCTGCCGTAGAGCAGCTGGTAAACAACGGTTCGATAAAGAAACTTTCCGATATTTATAATTTGACTTTATTTGACATAATGGCCTTAAACGCTTACGGCGACAAAAAGGCGGATAATCTGCTTAACGCGATAGAGTCTTCAAAGAAGAGGCCTTTGGGCAAATTTATATACGCTTTGGGCATAAGGCATATCGGCGCCAAAACCGCGCAGCTTTTGGCGGAGGAATTCGGCTCAGTGGACAATTTGGCCTCGGCGGAGGAGTCGGATTTGGAAAAGATATCGGAAATCGGCGCGGTGGTGGCGGGCAGCGTGCATAGTTTTTTTGCTTCGCAAGAAGTTAAGGCGGAGCTGGAAAGATTTAAACTCTGCGGGGTGTCGCCGATAAGCGCGCCGCGCCGCAAAGATGGCGGAGCGCTTAGCGGAAAGACTTTTGTCTTTACCGGCGAACTAAGGACAATGTCACGCGCCCAGGCGGAAGCCTTGGCCAAAGAGAACGGAGCGAAGACTTCCGGTTCGGTATCCTCCAAGACTTATGCGGTAGTGGCGGGCGAAGCTGCCGGCGGGAAACTGAAGAAAGCGCAGGAGCTGGGCATAAAGATAATGACGGAAGAGGAGTTCTTGGCTCTTATAAAATACCGAAGTGAAGATTTGTTTGGATAAAGCAGAAAAGAGGCCCTGTTTGGAAAGGGCTCTTTTTTTGGTATAATATATGCAGTAGTAAAGATTCTACGGCAAGAGTAAAGGAAATTATGGTAGCCAAAAAAAATCTGTGCGTGCTTATTCTCGCAGGCGGGAAAGGCACGAGAATGAAGTCTTCAACACCAAAACCATTGCATGAAATCTGCGGCGGGCCTATACTTTCGCATATACTTAAAACGGCCCAGAAATTAAAGCCTTCGGCCATAGGCGTACTTACTGGCCATCAGGCCGACCTATTGAAGCAAACGGTAAAAGACAATTTGGGAAACTGGGGCATAAAAACCCCGGTGGAATTTTTATTGCAGAAAAATCTTACCGGCAGCGGAACGGCGGTAAAGGATTCTTTGCCGTTCATCAAGAAATACGACAATGTTCTGATTTTGGCGGGCGACGCTCCTTTGGTGCGTGCGGAAACGTTAAAACAACTGATTAAACGCCACACCGCCAAAAAAGCGTCTTGTACGGTGTTTACTGTAAATATAGACAATCCCTACGGTTACGGGCGTATAGTAAAGGAAGAGGACGGTTCTTTCAAGAAGATAGTGGAGCAGAGCGAAGCGGACGAAAAAACGGCTTTGATAAAGGAAGTCAATTCCGGCATGTACATTTTTGATACGCCTCTTTTGATAAAGATGTTGGCTTTTTTAAAACCGCAGGGCGCGAAAAAAGAATACTATCTTACCGATACTTTAGGTCTGCTTAAAGAGAACGGCAAGAAAGTGGAAGTGTATAAGGCGGAGGATTTTACTGAAGCTATGGGAATAAACTCCAAGAAGCAGCTTGCGCAAGCGGCCGCTATAATGAGGGCTAAAACTAACGACGATTTTATGGCCGCGGGCGTGACGATAATCCACCCCGAGGTCACCTATATAGACGCTACGGTCAAAATAGGGGCCGACAGCGTAATATACCCCAACAGCCACATACAAGGCTCGACGATAATCGGCAAGAATTGCGTAATCGGGCCGGACTGCTGGATAGAAAACAGCAAGATAGAAGACGGCGCGATAATCAAAAGCGGCAGTTATATAACCGATTCGACAGTAGGCAAGAAGTGCCAGGTGGGGCCTTACGCCCATTTAAGGCCGAGCGCGGTTTTGAAGGAAGGCGCGAAGGTCGGCAATTACGTTGAGATAAAGAAGGCGGTTATAGGCAAAGGCTCAAAGGTATCGCATTTGACGTATATAGGCGATACGGAAATGGGCGCGGGGGTAAATGTAGGAGCTGGAACGATAACGTGCAATTATGACGGAATCAACAAGCACAAGACGGTAATAGGCGATGATGTTTTTGTAGGATCCAACACGAATTTTGTCGCGCCGGTAAAGATAGGGCGCGGCGCAAAGATAGGCGCGGGTTCCACCGTGACGGAAGATATACCTGCGGGCGAGTTGGCGATAGCCAGAGCGCGGCAGGTAAATTTAAACAGGAAAAAAGGGAAAAAATAAAAATGATACGTTGCCAATGTACCAGAGATTTAAAAGTCTTTACCTGTAACGCTAACAGGGCCTTGGCTGAAAAGATAGCCAAGCATTTGGGCAAAGAGTTGGGCGCTTTGCGCGTTGACCGCTTCGCCGACGGCGAAGTGGACGTGCAAATACTGGAGAGCGTGCGCGGCGCGGATTGCTATATAATCCAGCCGACCTGTTCGCCCGCCAACGAAAATCTTATGGAACTGCTGGTGGCCATAGACGCCATGCGCCGCGCGAGCGCCGGGCGCATAACGGCGGTAATACCTTATTTCGGATATGCCAGAGCCGACAGAAAGAGCAATCCCCGCGTGCCGATAACAGCCAAACTGGTGTCTAACCTGATAGCTATGGCCGGGGCCGATAGGGTAATGTCGATGGATTTGCACGCCGGTCAGATACAAGGCTTCTTTGATATTCCGGTGGACCACTTAAGAGCCAGGGGCGTATTCTTGGAGTATTTCCTCAAGAATAAACCGAAAGATTTGGTAATAGTATCGCCCGATGTGGGCGGTGTGGAACGCGCGAGAAAATTCGCCGCGAAGATGGAGGCGGGGCTGGTCATCATAGACAAACGCCGCCCCAAGAAGAACGAGGCCGTGGTGTACAACGTCATCGGCGACGTTAAGGACAAGACGGTAATCATCGTAGACGACATCGTCGATACGGCGGGTACATTGTCGGCGGTAGCCAATAAGGTAAAAGAGAACGGCGCGAAAAAGATTTACGCGGTTTGCACGCACGGTGTCCTTTCCAGAGACGGCGTGGACAAGGTGGAACACTCCGCGATAGAGAAGTTGTTTATTACCGATACTTTGCCGGAAAAACGCAAAGCGAGCGATAAAATACAAGTATTAAGCATATCGCATATATTTGCCGACGCGATAAAGAGAAATCATGACGGCACTTCAATAAGCGAGATGTTTAAATAAAAATTTCAAATAAAAAACAGAAGTTGGAGGAAGCAGCACAATGGAAAAGATAAAAGTAGAAGCCCAAGCCAGGCAGAAAGCCGGAGTAAGGGGCGAACTTTCTAAATTAAGAGCGATGAAACAAATTCCCGCCGTTATTTACGGTGCGGGCAAAGAGCCTGCCAGCATAACGGTATCGGAAAAAGATTTGATTGCCATACAGAAAGCGGGCGGAAACGTAATAGTAGAAATCAATTTGCCCACGGGTAAAGAGCAGGCCATTATCAAGGAAGTACAGTATCACGTAGTAAAAGATACGCCGATACATATAGATTTCCAGAGAGTATCCATGGACCACGCCATTGAAACGGTAGTGCCCGTGGTGCTTACCGGCGAATGCGCTTTTGCTAAAGCCAACGGCGCTATCGTTGACCACGTATTGCGCGAAGTAACGATAAAATGTTTGCCGGCCGATATCCCGCATCATATCGAAGTGGACGTTACCAACGTAACGCTTGAAAACCATATAACGGTAGCGGATATCAAAGCGCCTAAAGGCGTGACGATATTGGGCGAAGGCGACAGAACGGTAGTACACGTTCTTATGCCTAAGGACGAGCCCGCGCCCGCAGCTGCGGCTCCCGCCGCCGATGCGGCCGCTCAGCCTGAACTTTCCGCCACTAAAGGCAAGAAGGAAGAAGAAGGCGAAGCCGCAAAGAAATAATCTTGCGTTTGAAGGGGCGCATTTTTATGCGCCCCTTCTTTTTTGGAAGGCCTGCTTTACGCAGGCATTTTTATAGATTTTATGGGCGAAATTTATTTAATAACAGGTCTTGGCAATCCCGGCCGACAATATGAACAAACCCGCCACAATGCGGGGTTTATGGCTTTGGACGTTTTTGCCGAAAGATTTAATCTCTCGTGGGAGAAGTGGCAAAACGACAAAGGCTTGCTTGCCAAAGCGGACCTTGAGGGCAACACTCTTTACCTGCTTAAACCGATGACTTATATGAATTTATCGGGCCATGCGGTAAGAGGAGTAAGCTCTTTTTACAAAATAAAGCCCAAAAATATTTTGATAATTTTTGACGATATGAGCCTGCCTTTGGGGGCTGTTCGCCTGAGAGCCAAAGGCAGCGCAGGCGGGCAAAACGGAATGCGCCATATAATAGAGCAGCTTGGCACGCAGGATATAGCGCGCCTGAGAATAGGCATAGGCCCGCGGCCGGAGTATTTTGAAGGGAAAGATTTTGTCCTTTCAAAATTCGGCGAAGATCAAAAAATTCTTCTCAAAGAAGCCTTGATTAAAGCCGACGCCGCCGTTTATGATTTTATCGTCGGCGGTATTGACGCCGCAATGACGAAAGCCAACGCAAAATAAAATTCTGATTTATGAAATTAAAACGAAAACCCCGCTTAAACTGAGCGGGGTCTTTTGTTAAATACACTGTTGCGCGGCGTGCTGGAACAAAGTTTCTGCAGGGTGTGGGGATGCTGGCGATAAAAATATTTAACTATTGTTTGAAAAGAGATAAGGCAAAAGCCTTACAATAAAAACCCCCCTGCTTAAGCAGGGGGGTTACTGCAAAAGAATTGTTATTTGTTATAAAATTCTTTTATTTTATTGCATACGATATCGATTTGTTCTTCCGTAATTTCGGGGAACATCGGTATGGAGAGAACTTCCTGCGCCGCGGCTTCCGTATTGGGATAATCCTGCGCTTTGCAGTTTAAGTGCGCATAGCAGGGCTGTTTGTACAGCGGTACGGGATAGTAGACCGCATTGCCGATATTGTTCTCTTTCAAGAAAGCGCTTAGAGCGTCGCGGTCTTTTACGCGAATGGTAAAGACATAATAACTTTGGCTCCAGCCTTCTGGCGCCTGAGGCGGAAGAGTAACATCTTTAACTCCGCTTAATTTCTTGCGGTAAAGCTCGGCCGCTTTGGTGCGGTTTTCCGTCCATTTGGCAAGATGTTTAAGTTTTACGTCCAATATTGCGGCTTGGATTTCGTCCATTCTCAAAGTGGAGCCTTCCCTGTCGTATTCATAGGCTTTGCCCAAGGAACGGCCGCTGTGCCTGATGCTGACGCAAGCGTCGGCTATTTCTTTGTTGTTTGTTACGACCGCGCCGGCGTCGCCGCAAGCGCCGAGGTTCTTGCTGGGATAGAAGCTGAATGCGCCGGCATCGCCCCAGGTGCCGGTATACTTGCCCGCGCATAAGGCCAAGTGGCTTTGAGCGCAGTCTTCTATTACCTTAAGATTGTGTCTTTTGGCTATTGCCATAATTTCCGGCATATTGGCGGGGTAGCCGTATAAGTGTACGGGTACGATGGCTTTTGTTTTGGACGTTATTTTGCGCTCTACGTCTTTTGGGTCGAGGTTGTAGGTTAAAGGATCAATGTCGGCAAAGACGAAATCCGCGCCCGTAAGAGTTATTGACGTGGTCGTCGCTACGAAGGTAAAGGGAGTGGTAATAACTTCGTCGCCTTTGCCTATGCCCGCGGCCATAAGAGCGATTTGTATCGCGCTTGCCCCTGAAGAACAGGTAATACAATGCTCGGCGTTTAATGCTTTGGCGAAATCCGCCTCGAATTGCTGGGTCTTGGGGCCTAAGAGCCATTTCATCGAGTTTAAGGCTTCCAAGGCTTCTTTGTTTATTTCTTCTTTCAGACTTTCGTGCTGCTTCTGCAAATTAAATAAGGGTACTGCCGTATTGTTCGTCATAATTATTTATCCAGTGATTTTATTTCTTTTAACAATATAAGTTCCTTAAAGCTTTCGGTGAAAGCTTTCTTGGACATATTTATTATCATTTTGATAACGAATAGTCCGTCTTCCTTAAACAAATCTTCTTTTATTATTTCCGCCTTATGTTTTTTGAGGGTTTCGTTTATTTTCTGCACTATATCGGGTGAAGGTTCGCACTTGATGGTGAGAGAATCGTATAACCTCACATAATCGAAGCTGTTCATAAGTTTGCGGATAAAAAGCTGCAGTATCAATACGAATATCGTGGCGGAGCCCGCTATAATAAACTCGCCGTATCCCGCGGCCATACCTACCGCCGCTACAAGCCATATCCCCGCCGCAGTGGTAAGGCCGGATATTTTGTTGCCGTCTCTTAGTATCGAACCCGCGCCCAAAAAGCCTACGCCCGCAACTATCTGGGCCGCTATCCTGGCGGGATCGCCGCCGTAGTTAAAGGCCGAAGTTATAGACAATAACGTAAATACCGCCGAACCCGCGCAGATTAAGGTATTGGTCGCAAAGCCGGCAGGCTTATCGTGATATTGTCTTTCAAGACCAATAATCCCGCCTAAAATTAAGGCGGCTAAAATCCTTATTATTATTTCTTCCGTTGTTATCATATCAATATTTGGACGCGACCGGTACCAAGTTTAATATTACGAAATAAACCAACATTACCGCTATGCCTATCGGTAAAGCGTCTTTCGCCCACTCCTTGCTTTTTATTTTAAATTTGGACGCGCAGATAATATTGGGAATATTGCCCGGTATCAAAAAACCGCCCGATATTATCAAAGCCATAAGCAAAAATTCTATTTGTTTGTTTGTCATACTGGGTACTATTTCCGCGGCGGCTAGGGTGGCGTTGTCCAATATCGCCGAGATGGAGTTCGCCCAATAAAGCGCCCATTCCGGCAGTTTTAATATGCTGATTTCCGCCAGCGGCGTCAGCCCTTTGCCGAAGAACACCAAAGCCATCACAAAGAGAAATACTTTCGCCGCTCTTATCAAAATGTCTTTTTTGCTTTCGTGTTCTACGCTTTGTTTCGTGACGTTCTGCGGGTCTTTTGTTCTTGCCGCCAAGAGCGAAAAGAGCAATACTCCCGGCAATATAAACTCCCACAGCAAATTGAATAAGTAGAAAAATCCCGCATTATGCGGCGCTTCCGACAGTTTGCTGGTAACTATCGTAGACAAAGGCTCGCCCAAAGGCGTGAGTACCGCGCCCATACCTATCGCGAAACAGCCCATGACTATAACGTGTATCGTATCTCTTTTGGAAAGGCGCAATGTCGCCGCGATTTCGCACAGTATCAATGCGGCTATTATGGCGGTGATTACGCTGGATAAAAGCGATAAGACGAATACGAATAGAACAATGGTCGGCCTAAGCCCGATTTTATCTTCCACCAGTTCTATAAACTTGGTTATTATCGTGCGGAACTGCCTGAAAAGCAAACCCGTTATCAATACCGCCAAAGATATCGCTACGGGTTCTTTAAGGGCATGAGTTACAAGTTCCCAACTCCACAAGCCCGTAATGCTCACGGCCAATATGCCGAGTACGAACAAAAACGCTTCAAGCTCCTTTTCCACCGCATGTACGGTAAAAGGAAGAAACAGCGCCAAACATATTATAATGCTTAATAAAACAATTACCGTTATCGTCATAACTTTATTATATCAAAAACATTTGTGCGCAAATAAAAAAAGCCCGCCTGTGCGGGCGGGCTTTTTTGTGACTTGTCAAATTACAATTTGATGCCGACTTTTAAAAGAAGCGAAATATCGGAAAGATAGCTTGTATCGGCAAATTTGCTGTCGTCGAGCCACCAGTGGTTGTATCTGGCTTCCAAGCCCCAAATAAATATGTCGTTTAAATCGCTTTCCAGCCCCAGTCCCGCATAAAAAGCGGGTTTCGTGGAGGATTGATCCTCATTGCCAAAAAAATTATGTTCCATTTTCGCTTTATATTTTGCGAAACCGACTCCCACGGGTATATACATTCTGGTTTTGGCGTCGGGCGCAAAGTTGAATTTGCCCGCCAAAAACAAAGAGTACTTATCGGCGGAAGTTTTTATAGTATCGGAAAGGACCATGGCGGAAATATCGTATTCCGCTTTGTCATAGTTCGTGGCATTAAATTCCAAGCCCAAGCCGATATTTTTGGTAAGGTAGTGCATTATTTGCAGCCCGTAAGTGGGGCCGACGTCGCCATAGTCGTAATTTTCCCAATTGGGTAAAGGGGAAAAGCCGTATTCTGTGGTGGGAACGGCGAATCCGCCCAAAAGGGATATATGGGTCATTCCCTTGTCAATGCCTTGATCTATGCCCGCGAAAACGGGAGTGAAAAAGGCGCATAATACTGCGGTTGCGAGTAATTTTTTCATTGTATAGTCTCCTTAAAATTTATAACTTTTCCAAAAAATTAGACAAAAACGGCGCGGGGAACTTAAAACACTCCGTTGTAAGAAGGATCCCAAGATTTATAATCTATTACAGTGGTTTTCTTCTTCTCGCTTTTACCGATAGTGCCCTCTTGCGCGCTTAACATTGTTTGGGCCCAAAAGCCTTGCTCTTTTAGGACTTTTTCCGCCACTTCCCTAAAAGCGCCGCGCCCGCCCGGCGTTTGCGTTACATAAAGGCAGCAGTCTTTGACTTCCTGCCGGCTGTTTGCCACCGCACAGGGCAGACCGACTTCTTTTAGGGCGGGAATATCGATAAAATCGTCGCCTATAAAAATTATTTCTTCCGCTTTAAGGCCGCTTCGCTTGATAAAATCCTGCAAAGGGGGCAGTTTGGAAAGAAAATTATAATACAAAAAATCCATTCCCAAAGAGGCGGCCCTTCTTTCCGTAGCGGGCGCGTTGCCGCCGGTTATTATGCCGGTGATAATGCCGCAGTCCCTAAGCATATGGAAAGCGATGCCGTCATAGGCGCTGAATTTCTTTATCTCTACCGTTTTGCCTTCCGGCGTTACGAAGAAGTTCATCGTAGAATCCGTCAAGACGCCGTCGACGTCGGTAAGAACGGCTTTGATTTTCTTGAATTTATCCGAAAGTTCTTTCTCTGTCATAGATATATATTATTAAATTTAGGCGTAAAGGTAAAAAATTATATAATGGTAATATGAGAAATATACTTATATTAGCCCTTTGTTTTTTTGTTTCGGCCTGCGCGCCGAAAACTTATATAAGCAAAAGTTATAACTTTAACAACTTAAAGAGAATAGGCGTTTTGCCTTTTGCTTCGCCCGACGACGCTTTTAGCGGAGCGGAAAATCTTTTTACCAAGAGTCTCATTAAATACGGCTATACGGTGGTGGAACGGGCCCAAATAGAGGAAGTGTTAAACGAGCATAATTTGTCCGCAACCTCTTACCTTTCGCCGGCGGTAACGCGCCAATTGGGGAAAGTGCTGGGCGTAGACGTCCTTTTGACCGGCGAAATTACCTCCTATATGCCGGAACAAAAACAACTTGTTTACAATGTAAGCAGGCGGACTTCAAGCGAGCCGGTATTCTCAAAAGAGGTGGTAAAAAACCCAGACGGCAATATCCAAATAAAAAGTACTTATGCGGGGCAGCAGCACACAAGCAGCAGGGATATATATCCGGTAGAATACACCATTTACGCGCAAGTGGGAGTGGTGGCAAAAATGATTGATGTGGATACGGCCGAGATTATTTGGGTGGGCGACGATACCAAAGAGGGCGTAAGCGGATTGGACGCACTCTCTTCAAGCGCGAACGCTCTGATAAAAAGTTTTGACAAGAAAGTGCGCAAAGCAAAGCAGGAATATCAGGAAAAACAGGAAAAAATATGAAAATAGGCGGGGAAGAAGAATTTGAATTTCACGGCGCGAGCCCCGCTTTTTGGCTTATACTGTGCGCCGTGTTGATACCATTGGCTTTGTTTTTTGCCAGACAGATGATATATGTGCCAGTTGACACCGGCGTGGTAAAGGATTTCGTATTGGACGAAAGCAAAGAAAAGGCCAGCCCGATAAAGAAATACTTTCCAAAGCCATATTCCGTCAACGATTTGGCGAGAGGAGATTATGATAGACATTAAAATTTTAAACGCCGATACTGAAGGAACTAAGAAGAAACTTGCCTCCAGAAATCCCAATTTGACGCAGCTTGCCGATAAAGTGCTGGAAGAAGAAAAGGAATATAAAGCGGCGCTGTTGGAAGTGGAAAATTTAAGAGCCAAAAGGAACGATCTTTCCAAGAAGATAGGCATAGTGCGCGCCAAAGAAGGCCCCGAAGCGGCCAAAGCCGTAATGGAAGAAGCCAATAAACTTAAAGAGAGTATGCAGGGAAAAGAGAGCGAAGTCGCCGCTCTTAAAGAAAAAATCCGCCAAACGCTTTTGACGATTCCCAATCTTCCCGCGGACGAGGTGCCCGTCGGGCCGGACGAAACGGCCAATATCGTGGTAAAAGAAAACACCTTGCCTATCCCTCAGTTTGATTTTAAAGTAAAGGACCATCACGAAATAGGGGAAAGTTTGGGCATATTGGATTTTGCTACCGCGGCGAAACTTTCCGGCAGCAGATTCGCTTTGCTAAGAGGAGACGGCGCCCACTTGGAAAGGAGCTTAATCTCCTTTATGATAGATTTGCACGTCAAAAACGGCTATACCGAATTTATGCCTCCCGCCATAGTAAACGCGGAAGTGCTTTACGGCACCGGCCAGCTGCCCAAATTTAAGGAAGATATGTATCACGTAGACGGCGAGGGCGATCAGTATTTGATTTCCACCGCGGAAATACCGCTTACCAATATGCACAGGGGCGAAACTTTGCAAGACACCGATTTGCCAAAAGCCTTTACGGCTTATACGCCCTGTTTCAGGAAGGAAGCCGGTTCCTACGGGAAAGACACCAGAGGCCTTATCAGGCAGCATCAATTTAACAAGGTGGAAATGGTTTGGCTTGCCAAGCCGGAAGAATCTATGGATATACTCGAAAAGATGACGCAGGAAGCGGAACTCGTTTTAAAAACTTTGGGGCTTCCTTACAGAAGGGTATTGCTTTCTACGGGCGATATGGGTTTTTCTTCCGCCAAGACTTTTGATTTGGAAGTGTGGTTCCCCAGCCAAAATATGTTTAGGGAAATATCCTCCTGTTCCAACTGCACCGACTTCCAAGCCAGACGCATGAACTTGAGATTCAAACGCGGCGGCGGGAAAGGTACGGAATTCGTGCATACCTTAAACGGCAGCGGCGTGGCGGTCGGCAGGACTTTTGCCGCCATATTGGAAAATTATCAACAGGCCGATGGCAGCGTGATAATTCCGGAGGCTTTGCGTCCGTACTTCGGCAAAGACAGGATTACCCGCAATGATTAAAAAGCTGGTTTTAATCGCGGGCTTGGCTGTGTGTTTCAGCGCGGGGTGGGCTAATTCTCTTACGCCGGAAGTTTTGGCTTTGGCGGACGCGGGCGTGCGGGCGGTATATGCTTTGGATTTCGATACCGCGCGCCAAAATATAGATACTCTTCTGCAAAAATATCCAAATTATCCTTTGGCATTGTTCGGAAGGACTATGATAGAATGGTCCCGCTTCGAATACGAGTTTGAAAAGAGCAATCCCGCGCAGGCGGAAATATTCCAAGACAGCATTTCAAGCTCGATAGAAGGTATAAAAGAATGGATTAAAGACAACGGCGAGGAAGCGCAGGCCTATATGGCGCTTGGCGGCGTATACGGCGTTAAAGCGCGATTTGAGCTTGCCAACAGAAGTTATATAAAGGCTTATTTTTCCGGCAGGAAGGGCCTTAAATATATGAATAAAGCCACCAAGCTCGACCCTGAAATGTACGATGCGTATTTGGGCGAAGCGATTTATCAATATTATGCCGGCACCTTGCCGGCGGTGGTAAAGGTGTTGGCGAAATTGGTCGTCAGCGGCGACGCTCAGAAGGGAATAGATTATCTTAATATGATAAAAGAAAAGGGCCGTTTCAGCGCCGATACCGCCAAATTGCTTTTGGTGGAGATATCGATAGAAAGCGACAAATACTACAATCCCCCTTTAGCCGATAAGTATATACACGAGATATTGGAAAAATACCCGGATAATCCTCTCTATAATTTTGTGGCGATAATCGCTTCTTACGAGAATAAGGATTATGACAATGTCTATAAACAAGCGTCTGATTTTTTAAACAATATCGGCGTAAAGCCTTTCTATAAAGACATATACATTGCCCGCTCTTATACGGCGATGGGTACGGCTTTAATGGCAAAGGGCGAGTATGAGGAAGCGGCGAAGGTATTTGAACAAAGCAGACAGGCGACAAAAGATCAGGAAATGAGCCGCTGGCAGCTGTACAATGAATTTCGTCTGGCGCAATGCTATGACGCGCAAGGGCGGACGGATCTTTCCGAGCCGCTTTACAAAAACATAATAGCGCGCAAACAGAATTGGGGCATAGATGAAGTCGCTAAAGCCAGTTTAAAAGAACCTTTTAAGCCCGGTACGGAACTTGGGAGAATGTCTCCTCCATAAAAATGGGGGCTTGTTTTTATTTTAAAATACGGCATACTATATAAGGCCGGCCGAAAGCCGGCTTTTAGTAGGCCTGTATAAAAAGGAGGGGTTAAATGAAAACTAAGAAGTATGCAGGACTGTTGTTGAGCGTCGCGTTTATAGTAAGTGCGACCGCGGCTTTTGCAAGACCTGATGACAGAGGAGTAAGACGCGAAGACAGAAGAAATTTCCGCGCCCACAATTATATTGCACAGGATTGCGCGGTGATGTTCCCCAGAGCGTTGCACGGCAATATGGACGCTTTTGAAGACGATATGGAATATTATATGGAAACGTCTTCTTTCTGGGAGAAATGCGTAGCACCGTATTTGGACAGAGGCCAAAACGCGGTAATAAGCTATCAAGTTTATACCGACGGGAATATGCCCAATGCAAGAGAAGTGGCTCAGGGCGTAAAATCGGCCAAGGAATTTACGGAAGAATTGACTGATTATATCGAGGACGTGCAGGAATATACCGGCATATACGAAAGACCGGAACGGTTTACCTATTTGCAGGTTCCCGCTTCAGTCAATATGAGCAAACAGCTTTTGCGTGAAGTGAAAAAAACGAACAAAAAATATAAAGCCAAAAGCGATATGCCCAAAATATGGGTTGAGCTGAGCTTTGTTCCGGCCGATACTCGCGCGGATATCGGCGCGATAACGGTGCTCGGCCCCGGTTCCAAAGGGATAGTAAAGCCGGAACCCAGGCCGGCCCGCGGCGTCGTACCGGCGGAACATTTGCGTCCCGCTCATCATGGCGCTGCGCCTGATGCCCTAAGGCCTGAAGCCGCCCCTAAACCGGCAGCCGACCCTGCGGCTAAACCGGCGCCGGCTGCGCCCGCCAAATAAGATAATTTACGCGGAGAAAACCCCGGCTTTGAAAGCCGGGGTTTTTGTTTGCTCTGTACTTAAAATTTTTTATTAGAGTTCTTAATAATGGCAGGTGTTTAGCGATGAACAAGAGATGGGAGGGCCGTCTGATTAAATAAATTCGTTTTTATCTTTCGGGCTGATGATTATAATAAATCTTTTTTTGTCAGGCCATTTATAAAGACGAACCATCGCTCAAAAACAAAAGCCCCCGTCCATATGGCGGGGGCTTCAAATCAATGCGTAAACTTTATTATTTCGCGTTTACCATTTTCGCTCTGGAGATATCGCCTTTCTTATCTAAGAAATAAAGAAAGCCTTTCTCTTTTTTGATGCCGGCTTTGGCTACTTTTTTGGCTTTTCCGCCTTTTTTGCCGCCGCGGGCCATCTGTACTCTGGAGACGTCGCCGTCTTTATCGATGTAATAAAGGAAGCCGTCTTCGCGTTCTACGCCAACTTTAAGAACTTTTTCTGCCATGGTATTTCTCCTGCTTGGAATAGGGCCTTTAAGCCCGATACCACAAGTCTAATAAAAAAATGAAATATATGCAAGGGGTTTTTTAGTCGGGCGCTCCGTCTGAGAAATTTGACGTTTTTTATTTCATTTCAAAATCCCAGGCCTTTTGTCCGAAGTTTTCTTCTATAAAATTTACCAGCGAATTGTGAATAATTATTCTGTGCGGAGTTTTTATCAATGTCTTTTTGCCGTTTTCTTCTATATCCAAATAGACTTCCGTCAAACCTTGGGCGGCTTGCAGCAGGGCATTGAGTCTAAACAGGTCTTCCTTTTTGTAGGAGCAAGGCAGATGTACGATAAAACGGGCGGCTTTCCTTGATATCGCATTGAGGATAGGCTCCACGGAAGAGACCATAATCTCGGGCTTTGCGGAGAATTCGTCGCCCCTGATATCGCCCGTAACTATTACCGCTTGGTTGATTTCCACTTTTCCGTTTATGGCGCTCCATGCGCGGCTGAAAGCGTTTGCCGTAATGGATTGCGATTCGTCCTCAATGGTTAGCTGTGCCCAGTTGTCTTTGTTTTTTGTCTGGCGTTTTTTTATTCTGGAGATTATGCCGGCCACTTCCACCGTGCCGACTGTAGGATTGTCGTGTACGGAGGATATGTCCGTTTTAAGAAATTTCTTTATATGTCTTTGGTATTTGCTCAGCGGGTGGCCCGATAGATATAGACCAAGGACTTCTCTTTCGTTGTTGAGCAGCTCGGCCTTTGTCAAAGGCGGCACTTTCTTGAGGACCGGCTTTGACTGTATGGTTATATCGACCATACCGTCGCCAAAAAGAGTCGAGGCCGCACTCTCTTTTTCCTGTTTGATTTTTATGGAATGTGTAACGACAGGGTCTATATCGCTTAAAAGCTGGGCTCTTAACGCAAGAGGATCTTCTTTTGGATATAAGGAGTCGAAAGCGCCCGCCATCGCGAAAGATTCCAAAGATTTTCTGTTTGCCAAATAAAGGTTTATCCTTACGCAGAAGTCGTACAAATCTTTATAAGGGCCGTTTTCTTCCCTTTCCTTCACTATATTTTTACAGCCTTCTTCGCCTACGTTTTTTATGGCGGTAAGGCCGAAGCGAATGGCCTCTTTTCCGTTTGGCAATTTCTCTACGCTGAAGTACGGTTTCGATTTTTGGATGTCGGGCGGGAGAACGTCAAATCCCATTCTTCTGGCTTCTTCCAGATAGGTAACGATTTTGTTTTCTTTATCGGAAGAACCGATGGCGTTATGGCCTATTTCGTTGGTAAGAGAGGCGCACATAAATTCTATCGGGTAATTGGCTTTTAAATAGGCGGTTTGATAAGATACCAAAGCGTATGCCACCGAATGGGACTTGTTGAAACCGTATTCGGCGAATTTGGCCATTTGGTCGAAAATCTTGTTTGAGAGTTTTGCGGGTACGCGGTTCTTCTCGGCGCCGGTGATAAACTTCTCGCGGAATTTTTCCATAATGTCTATCTTCTTCTTACCCATTGCTTTACGCAGAGTATCGGCTTCGCCGGGCGTAAAACCGCTAAGCGCTTTGGAGACCTCCATAATCTGCTCTTGGTAAATCATCGTGCCGTAAGTTTCTGCCAGGATAGGCTCCATCAGTTTGTGGTCTACGGTAATTTTTTCCGTACCGTTTTTTCGTTTGACGAAACTTTCCAGCATACCGCTTTGCATCGGGCCCGGCCTGTATAGCGCGACCAAAGCCGAAATATCGCTGAATACGCTTGGTTTTAAACGTTTTACCAAATCTTTCATTCCCCCGCTTTCCAGCTGGAACACGCAGGTGGTATGCGCCGCCTGAAGCAGTTCGTAAGTTTTTTTGTCGTCAAGGGGGATATTGTCTATATCGATGTCTATGCCGCGCAGCTCTTTTACCATTTTTATGGTATTGTCTATAACCGTTAGAGTTTTTAGGCCGAGGAAGTCTATTTTCAAAAGGCCCATATCCGATACGGTGTTGCCTTCAAACTGCGTTGTTATAATACCTTTTGACCCTTTTGCCAAAGGCGTGTATTTTGTTACTTCCTCTTTTGTTACCAGAAGCCCCGCGGCGTGTACGCCGGTATGTCGTTTAAGTCCTTCGATTTTCATTGCATATTCAAAAAGTTGTTTGACTTTGGGGTTCTTTTCCATTTCCGAACGGATTTCAGGCACTTGCTCTATCGCTCCGTGAATGGTGGCTTTTAAATCGTCCGGTATATATTTGGCAAGACGGTTGGTGTCCGTTACGCTGAAACCCAAAACGCGGGCGGTGTCTTTTAGAGCCAATTTCGCTTTCATCGTACCGAAGGTTATTATCTGCGCCACGTTTTTATTGCCGTATTTATGACGCATATATTCTATTACCTTCTCGCGGCCCGCGTCGGAAAAGTCGATATCCAAATCCGGCATGCTGACGCGGTCCGGGTTAAGAAAGCGTTCAAAAAGCAATTTGTTCTTTATCGGATCGAGTTTTGTTATGTCCATACTGTAAGCCACTATGGAGCCCGCACCCGATCCTCTGCCCGGCCCTACCGGTATGTCATTGTTGCGGGCATAGCTGATAAAATCAGCTACTATAAGGAAGTATACCGCGAAACCCATTGATGATATTACAGACAGTTCATAGTCCAATCTTTGCTGGTATTGAGAAGGAATTTTATCGGTTTTAAGTTTCTTTTTTAGGCCTTCTAGGCATTTAAACCTAAGGTAATCGGCGTGGGAGGCGAATTCTTTGGGAATTTCGAAGTTGGGCATTACGAAGCCTTCTTTCTTGAATTCCAGATTGCATTTTTCCGCCACTTCCAAAGTGTTTTTTATCGCGTCGGGCGCGTAGTCGAACAATTTGGCCATTTCTTCGCCGCTTTTAAAGTACAATTCGTGGGTGGTCATTTTAAGGCGGTCCGGATCGTCGAGCGTTTTGCCCATGGCTATACACATATGTATATCGTGTGCCTGCCAGTCTTCCCGTTTTTCGTAGTGGCAGTCATTAGTGGCTACTAGCGGTATCCCGGTTTTTTTGGAGACTTCCAAAAGCACTTTAAGCGCGGCCTGTTCTTCCGGTATGCCGTGGTCCATAATTTCGATGTAATAATTGCCTTTGCCCAGCGCTTCCTGATATTTCAAAGCCAATTTTATGGCTTCTTCCTCTCCTTTATACAGGGCGGTTTGTGCCAATTCGCCTTTAAGGCAGCCCGACAGCACCAAAAGACCCTCTTTATTTTTACACAGCAAGTCGAAGTCTATTCTTGGGTGATAATAAAAGCCGTCCACCCAAGCGTCGGAGTTTAACTGCATCAAATTGTGATAGCCTTGCAAATCCTTGCTCAAGACGGTAAGGTGGTTATAGGAACTTTTGTCCTTATCGATGACATTGTATTTGAAAGGAGTCGAATAAAATTCACAGCCTATTATGGGCTTTACGCCCACTTCACGCGTGTTTCTGTAAAATTCCATTGCGCCGTACATATTGCCGTGATCGGTCATTGCGAAGGCTTTTATTTTTTGTTCGGCCAAACCTTTAAGAAATGAAGACGGCCCCTTGCCCGCGATGCGTATCATACCGTCAAGCAGGGAGTATTCCGTATGATTGTGAAGGTGTACAAATTCCGTCATTTTATTTTGCCGAATAAAAAGCTAATATAAAAACAAGCTGCAAATGGAGGCTCTATGACACATTATAGTAAATTAGTAGAAAAGAAAATAAAGAGCAAAAAGATTTACAGAGGCGTAACCGGTTTTAACGTCGATACGGTAAGACTGGTAAACGGGAAGACTTCTTTTAGGGAATATATGCTGCACCCCGGCGCCAGCGCGGTATTGGCTTTTATAGAGGGGAAAGTTTTGTTTGTGGAACAATATCGTTATCCGGTTAAGAAGGTGACATTGGAGCTTCCGGCCGGCAAAATGAAGAAGGGTCAAAGTCCTCTTGCCTGCGCTCGCGCGGAGCTGGAGGAGGAAACCGGCTATAAAGCGGGCAAAATAAAGAAAATGCTCAGTTTTAACACGTCCGTCGCTTTTTCCGACGAAGTCCTGCACATATATTTGGCCGAGGATTTAAAGAGAGGGGAAATGCATCTGGACGCGGACGAATTTGTCAACGTAAAACTTATTGATTACGAAAAGGCCCTAAAAATGGTAAAAAGCGGTAAAATAACAGATTCCAAAACAATAATAGCCCTGCTTTATTATAAAGCGCTGTGTTTGGCCTGAAGTTGACAATGTAAGGGTGCGCATATATAATTTAAATATATACACTCGCGAATGTAATGCGCGAAACAGAGAGGTTTGTCTATGACGAAAAAGAAAATATTTGCTATAGCGGTTTTTATGACTGCTTTCGGCTTGGCAAATGCGGCTATGCCTGACTTTGTGCCTTCATCTCAAGTTAGCGAGCAGGATTTCACGAAATGTCTTTTAAATGCCCAGCAAACATATTATGATTCGCAATCCGCAGAACATTGCGCGGAGATAAGGGCCGTTTTCTACGGGGAAACGGTGGACTGGCTTTCGGGAATGGAGTCCGGCGGTTTCATAAATAAAATAAACGGATACGCTCTTGATTCCGAACAATTTGACAATTCGGCAATGGCGTTGAATTTAATTACGTCCGCCCAAATCCTTAACAACACGCACGAGTTTTTTGCCAATCTGTCGGAGAGGTTTAAGAACGGAAGATCCGGTACCCCCTCCGATATCAAGCTGGCGGACCTGGACGAGAACGCTGAGGCGTCGTTTGTAAAACTTTCTAACAGCGATGCGTTTGCGGCGTATTTCCGCGCTGTCGCCAAAGCGATAAGGCTAAGCCTGATGATTGACGAAGCCAAGGCCAAAACTTCTGCACAGTCTTCGATGGGGAATTTTGGGAGCATTAAGGTGGATTTGGCGACGATGATGGAAACTTTTGCGAGGCCTTCGGAAGGCCAAATAATGAACGGCGCTTCCTACGAGAGCCGTCTTAACGGTTTGGAAAGCAAATTCGTCAAATTGCTTTCAGACGACGGTTCCTCTAAAGGCAAAGACAGCTTGAAGATGTCTAAAGAAGATATTTTCGGCGGGAGCTTATTGGACGAAGACTTCGACAGTTATTTTAAATAAAAAGGAAACACCTTTCACGATATTTGCCCCTCTTAATAGAAAAGAGGGGCAAAATTTTATAAAATTTTTGTAATGGCAACGATATTGGAAGGCAAAACTTTGGCGGCCGCGATAAGGGAAAGCCTGCCTCAAAAAGCGAAAGAAATAAGCGCTAAGCTGGGGCGCGCGCCAAGATTGGTCGGTGTTTCCTGGCAAGGCGATTACTCCGGGCATTTGTATCTGACAAAAGAGGTAAACGCCGCGCGTAAAACCGGGATACAGGCCGATATTGTATTGGTGGAAGAAAGTACTTCTCCGGCCGATTTCGTCAAACTTTTGTCCAAGATTTATGACGATAAAACAATAGACGCTTTGTTGATACCCCGTCCTTTGCCGCCCGTTTTAAACGGAATGGATATTTCTTTGTTGATAAATCCGGATCAAGATATAGACGGATCGGGCCTGATAAGTATGGGGCGGCTGTTTATGTGCAAGAGCTGGGAAGACGTTTTAAAGCTGGACAGTTTTATTCCGTGCTGCCCTCTTGCGGTAATTCGTCTTTTAGAGTATCATAAAATAGAGCTTGGCGGAAAGAAAGTGTGCGTAATCGGGCGCAGCAATACGGTAGGCGGGCCTTTGGCGAAGATGCTTATGTGCAAAGACGCGACCGTAACGGTATGCCATACAAAGACGAGAGATTTAAGGGAAGTGCTGTTGGAGCAGGATATAGTGGTTAGTGCCGCGGGGCAAGCGCGATTTATCACAAAAGAGATGATAAAAAAAGGTACAATACTGATAGATGTCGGCACCAATCAGGACGAGAGCGGAATATTCTGCGGAGATATTGATTTTGAAAATATAAAAGATAGCTGTGCGATATCGCCTGTGCCGGGCGGAGTGGGGCCGGTGACATTAGCGTGTTTGCTGGAGCACACTTTACGCGCAGCCGAGAGGAAAATAAAATGAAAAAACTTCTACTTTTCATAATACTCCCCGCGTTTTTTGCCGGTTGTTACGGCGGCGGGACGTCTGCCGGCAATTTGAAAGGGCGGACGTTTAACGAACAGATAGCCGAATTGGAACGGGAACCCGTCCCGGAAGATTATGACAGTCTTGATTCTTCTGCCGGCGCGCTGCAAAGCGACGTAGACCGCGCCTTGGACGTATCCGCGCAGGCGCAAAGGGAACGCCGCGGCGTGGCGCCTTTGGTCGAATCGGATTATATCTTCAGGGTAATGCCCGATAAAGGCACTTATAGTTTTGACGAATACAATCAAGTCTGGACCGACGATCCAAAATTGGCGGACTATAAAAACACAAAAAGACTTTGGACCAAACCCAAAGCGTTTAAGCCGGAAGAAGTTGCCTCCGATTCAGGTTCTGAGGAAGAATTTGTCGACGAGTATTCTTACGAAGAGTAAAAACGCTTTGCTAATTTGAAAACCCCCGATGATTTGATCGGGGGCTTTTATTTTAAACGGAAAGCCCGATATTGAGAAAGTTCGGATTTAGCAGTTGCGGGAAATCGCTGAAAATTCCGTCAACACCCATCTTTTGCAGTTTCAAAGCTGTGCGGTAATCGTTGACCGTATAAATAAAGGTTTTTAAATGGTGTTTTCTGCATGTTTTTACTATGGAAGAGTTTATTCTTTTTACGCTCATATTAACGCTGTAAGCATTGATTTGCAGGGCTTGCGCGAGGTTAAAATCTCTGGTAAGCAGGCCGATTTTTACGGAAGGGTTTAGCCGCCTCACTTGCCTGAGCGTGTCAAAATCGAAAGAAGATATTAACAGCCGGTCAAGGTGTGCGGAAGGTTCGTCTTTAAGGAAAGAGAAGAGCTGTTTCTCGATATTGGGATATAGGTTGCCGTCATTTTTTATTTCAATATTTATTTTTATATTCGGATTTTTTGCCGTTTTAAACAGCTCCTGCAGGGTGGGGACGTGCAATTTCCGCAGGGCGGAATAATTAAGGTCTTTGATATTTTGTCCGTTCGGCAGGCTATAGTCGTGATACAAAACGAGGACGCCGTCTTTGGAGCGCTGCAAATCGGTTTCCATAAAAAGCGCGCCCAAATCAAAAGCTGCTTTAAATGCAGGGAGGGTGTTCTCTTTAAAATAAGCGCTTGCTCCGCGATGGGCTATAGTTATCATAATTATAATCCGAAAGCCTGCTTCAATTCTTGGAAAGTATGTTGCGGGATATCAAATCCCGGAGTGCAGGATCTG
Source organism: uncultured bacterium (assembly GCA_949291515.1). GTDB lineage: Bacteria > Elusimicrobiota > Elusimicrobia > Elusimicrobiales > Elusimicrobiaceae > Proelusimicrobium. The sequence continues at coordinate 95,540 of CASEVY010000007.1, forward strand.
CCGCTTTTGGTTCCGTGGAAATCGGTTCCCGCGCTTATAAGCAGGTTATATTTTTCCGCTATTGTAAAAAGGTCCTGCTTGGTTTGAAAAGAGTGTGCGGGGTAGTAAATTTCTATTCCGCTTAAACCCGCGTTGACCCACGCGGGGAAGTTCCAGCAATCTTTGACGATGCCCGGGTGTGCGATAAAAGCCAAACCGCCGGCCTGGCGGATAATTTTTATCGTTTCTGCTACAGAAGCGCCTCTGGGCGGGGCGTATCCGGGTCGGCCTTGTACGAGGTACTTTTTAAACCCTTCCTGCCTGCTTGAAACTATCTTTTTATTTTTTAGCGCGTCGGCTATATGTGCGCGCGAGGCTACTGTTTTTACCAGACGGAAGACGTCTTCCTGCGCTATATCCACGCCCGCGTCTTGCAGTTGTCTGATTATGGTTTTTACTCTTTGGTTTCTTTCCTGCCTGCTGAAGTCCAGGAATTCTAAAAGAGTTTTGTTTTCCGGATCTACGTTAAAACCGAGTATGTGCAGATGGTCGTGTTCTTTTGTGCTGATTTCCACGCCGTTTACGTAGAGGATATTTTGTTCTTTGGCTTTTTCGCGCGCTTCTTTTGTTGCCGAGAGGGTGTCGTGATCTGTTACGGCCATCAGGATTACGCCCGCCCTTTTGTAATAGTAAACGACTTCAGACGGGCTGTTTGTCCCGTCTGAATGTTTTGTATGCGCGTGCAAATCGACCAAAGGCATTATGCTTTTTCTACGCTGGTTATCTGCGGAATGGCTTCTTTAAGATATCTTTCTATGCCGTTTTTAAGAGTCATAGTAGCCATAGGGCAGGAACCGCAGGCTCCTTTAAGTTTCACGGTAACTACGCCGGTTTTTTCGTCAAAATTTACGAATTCCACGTCGCCGCCGTCGGCTTGCAGAGCGGGGCGAACTTTTTGCAAAAGCGCTATAATTTGTTCTTTCATCTGTAAAACTCCTGATTTTTGCTTTTAAATAATGATAGCATTTTTATATAATAAGTAGGAAACCGGCAAACGTCAAGAGAGGCGCAACGGCAATATATGCTTGCGGAAACGAAAAAATATGATATACTGTTTCCAGCGGGTAAATTAGATATTTAACGGAGTATGTGTAAAATATGAAGAACATAACAAAAATTTCGGCGGCTTTTATAGCCTTGTTTTTAGGAGTAAACGCTTTTGCCGCGGCGGAATATGCGAGCGTAGGCGTGCAAGAGGGCAATATAAGGACTTGCGCGAGCACCAGATGCAAAGTGGCTTTTAAAGTTTGGAAGTATACTCCGCTTAGAATGCTCGGCGTAAGCAAAGATAAGAATTGGGTGGAAGTAAAGGACTTCCAGGGTTTCAAAGGCTGGATACACAAGAGCCTGCTTTCGGAAACGCCGGGCCTTTCCGCCAAGAGCGACGCCAATATAAGAGTATCTCCCAGCAGCGATGCGGAAGTTGCGTGGGTTGTGCAAGAGGGATATCCTTTGAAGTTCATAAAGAAGCAGGGCAATTGGCTTCAGGTTGAAGGCACGGACGGCGTAAAAGGGTGGATACATTCTTCGGTAGTCTGGGGCTTTTTGGAATACAAGAAATAAATTTTGATACTGTAAAGCGGAACGCTTAGGCGTTCCGCTTTTTTTATGCTTTGTCCGTAAAACGGACCCCTGTTTAAAACGGACAAAAAAAGGTATAATATTTCTAATATGAAATACTTGGTAATAACATTCACGTTTTTGGTACTCGCTTTTGGCGGGTACGTGATAAGCACGACGAAAGCCGATGAGGGCTTTACGCTCTCAGGCCGCGTAGACGTGGCGGAAAGGCTGCGCAAACCCGCGCAGGCCGACAATGTTTCATGCTCCATAGTCGTAAAGAACGAGGCTGATGTGCCCATAGCGATAAAGAGGATAATCAATCCTAAGTTCCCTATGAACTTCAATATCGGCAAGGAAGATTTGCTTATTGACGATGTCGAAGGGAACATAAAACTTGAGGTCCAAATAAATTCGCACGGCAATTTGGGCGTTTTGAAAAGCGGCGATATATTTGGCGAAAGCAAGGAACTTTATGCTTCCGGCCGCAAGGATATAGTGTTGGTTGCCGATAAGATGATGGGCAAACCGACGCTTGGTTCCAACAGGGGCAATTTTTTCAGGACCGCAGCCAGGTAAAAGGATTTGGACAAAAGGGAAAAGGCCCTCGCGTAAAGCGAGGGCTTTTGCGTCGTGAGAGGCAAAACGTTTTATAGTATAATATACTTAACAGATTTGGAGATATAATTATGTGGGATTACACAGATAAAGTGATGGATCATTTTAAAAATCCGCGCAATGTGGGGGAAATAAAAGACGCGGACGGTACGGGCCAAGTAGGCAGTCTGATTTGCGGCGACGCTTTAAAACTTACCATAAAAGTAAACAAAGAGACGGAAGTTATAGAGGACGTAAAATTCCAAACTTTCGGATGCGCGAGCGCTATAGCATCTTCGTCGATACTGACGGAGATGGTAAAAGGCAAGACATTGGAAGAAGCCTTAAAAATAACCAACAGGGACATAGCTGAGGCTTTAGGCAGCCTCCCGGAAGAGAAAATGCATTGTTCCGTTATGGGAATGGAGGCTTTAGATGCGGCTGTCAAATCATACAGACAGGGCGGCGCGCCTGTAATATTCGAGCAAGAACCCGGCACAAATATAGTATGCCATTGTTTTAACGTCAGCGAACAGGCGATAATACAGGCGATACACAACAATAATCTTAAGACAGTGGAAGACGTAACGCACTTTACCAAAGCTGGCGGCGCGTGCGGTAAATGCAAAGAGGAAATAGGGCGGATATTAAGCAAAGTCCTATCCTGCGAGGTACCCTCCGCGCCAAAGGAAGAGAAGAAGAAACCCTACGCCGAAATGACTATAGTGGAAAAGATAAAAGCGGTGGAAGAGGTTCTAAACACCGATATAAAGCCCAAACTTAACTTAGACGGCGGCAGCGTGGAACTTACCGACATTAACGGCAATATCGTAACGGTAAAATTGCTGGGTATGTGCGGCGGGTGTATGAATGCGGGCGCTACGCTTAAAGGTTTTGTGGAAAAAACTTTAAGGGAGAAGATTTCCCAAGATATAGAGGTAAAACAGGCATGAGCTTGATTTACTTTGACAACAATGCCACCACCGGAGTATTGCCGGAAGTATTTGAGGCAATGGCTCCGTATTTTACGGAGAAATACGGCAATGCCAGCAGTATGCACCATTTTGGCGGCGGCAATAAGAAAGCGATAGAACGAGCGCGTATGTATGTTGCGTCTTTAATCAACGCGAGTGCGGCGGAAGTGGTGTTTACTTCCGGCGGTACGGAATCGGACAGCAGCGCGATCTATTCCGCTTTGCATTTTTATCCCAACAAAAAGCATATAATCACTTCCGCGGTGGAGCACCCTGCGGTATTGGAAGTTTTTAAGAAGCTGGGCAAAGAAGGGTATAGAGTGGATTTTATCGGGGTCGACGGCGACGGCCGGTTCAATATGGAGCAATACAAAGCCGTATTGGATAAAGATACCGCGCTTGTCAGCGTAATGTGGGCCAACAGCGAAACGGGCACGATTTTCCCGATAAAAGATATTTGCGCTTTGGCGCATGAAGCTGGGGCTTTATTCCATACGGACGCGGTTCAGGCGGTCGGCAAGATAGCCGTAGACGTAAAAGAGGCGGGCGTGGATATGCTTTCGTGTTCTTCCCACAAGATAAACGGGCCAAAGGGGATAGGCGGTTTATATATAAGGCAAGGTCTTAGGTTCTTCCCGTTTATGGTGGGGGGGCATCAGGAGCGTTTGCGCCGCGCGGGAACGGAAAACGTGCCTGCCATAGTAGGCTTCGGCGAGGCTGCGCGAATAGCGAAAGAAACTTTATTTTTGTATGAGGACAATGTCCGCATATTAAGGGACAATTTGGAAAACGCTCTTTTAAAGGCCATACCCGACTGCCGCGTCAACGGCGATAGGGAACACCGTCTGCCCAATACCAGCAATATCAGTTTCGGCTACGTTGAAGGAGAGTCGATACTGATGATGTTGGACGAATATGATATTTGTGCGTCTTCGGGTTCGGCATGTACGTCCGGCTCTTTGGAGCCTTCGCACGTACTGATGGCGATGGGCGTGCCGTTTCAGTTTGCGCACGGCTCGATAAGGTTTTCGCTGGGGAAGTTCAACACGGAAGAGGAAGTGGAACAAGTTATTAAAGTGCTTCCGCCGATAATAAAAAGACTGCGGGAAATATCTCCGTTCCACGGGGAGAAAAGAGCCTGCGCCGCCAGGCAGTAAAATTTATATTAAAAGAGGAAATATGCTTACCTATATAGTTGATAAAATAATCGGAACAAAAAGTGAAAGACAGTTAAAGAAATACCAACCTGCGGTAGAAAAGATAAACTCGTTGGAGAAGGATTTTTCCTCTTTGACAGACGATGCTTTAAAAGCCAAGACTGAAGAGTTTAAGCAAAGGCTTAATAAAGGCGAAACATTAAACGATATTTTGCCCGAGGCTTTCGCCGCGGTAAGAGAAGCGGCAAAAAGGGTGTTGGGCTTAAGGCATTATGACGTGCAGCTTTTGGGCGGAATGGTATTGCACGACGGCAAAATAGCGGAGATGAGAACGGGCGAAGGAAAGACTTTGGTGGCCACTTTGCCTTCCTACCTTAACGCTTTGACGGGCAAGGGCGTGCATGTGGTAACCGTAAACGACTATTTGGCCAAACGCGACAGACAGTGGATGGGCCCTATACACGAATTTTTGGGTTTAACGGTGGGTTATATCAGCCACGATATGGATAATGCCGAAAGGCGGGAGATGTACCTTAAGGATATAACTTATGTAACCAACAACGAACTCGGCTTCGATTACCTGCGCGATAATATGGTGGTGCGCGCGGGCGACAGAGTGCAAAGGAAACTGAACTATTGTATCGTCGACGAGGTGGACTCCATCTTGATAGACGAAGCCAGAACGCCTTTAATAATATCCGGTCCTTCGGACCAAAAGACGGATAAATACTATATAGTAAACCGAATGATACCCTCTCTTAAAATCCGCAAGATAACGGAAAAGGACGAGGTAAACGCCAAATACGCTGGCGAGGATTTGTCCAAAGGCTATGACGCTTTAATAGACGAAAAGAACCACACCGTAACTTTGACCGACGAAGGCGTAGCCAAGGCCGAAAAGATGCTGGGCGTACCCAATTTGTATAACGACGTGGAATCGGAATGGGTGCACCATATCAATCAGGCTTTGCGCGCGCACCATTTGTATGAGAAAGACGTGCATTATGTAATCAAGGACGGGGAGGTTATCATTGTTGACGAATTTACCGGCAGGCTAATGCCGGGGCGCCGCTGGTCCGACGGTTTGCATCAGGCGGTGGAAGCCAAAGAACATTTGCCGATAAAGGAAGAGAACCAAACTTTGGCTACGATAACTTTCCAAAACTTCTTTAAGCTGTACAATAAACTTTCGGGTATGACGGGTACGGCGATGACGGAAGCCAATGAGTTTTGGACCATTTACAAACTCGATGTGGTGGAAATACCTTCCAACAAACCTTGCCTGAGGAAAGACGATCCCGATATAATCTATAAGACCGAGCGGGAGAAGTTTAACGCCGTCATTGACGACGTCGAGCAGCTTTGGCGCAAGGGTATGCCGGTATTGGTGGGCACCAGATCCATAGAAAAGTCGGAAAAACTTTCCGAACTTTTAAGAAAGCGCGGCATACCGCATAAAGTATTAAACGCGAAATATCACGAAATGGAAGCGCAGATAATCAGTCAAGCCGGGCGCAAGGGCGCCGTAACGATAGCTACCAACATGGCGGGGCGCGGAACGGATATAGTATTGGGCGGCAATCCGTGCGACAAGGCCGAGCAGGAATACGTAGCCGAACACGGCGGACTTACGGTAATAGGCACAGAGCGCCACGAAAGCAGACGCATAGACAATCAGCTGCGCGGACGCTGCGCGAGGCAGGGCGATAAAGGCTCAAGCAGATTTTATGTCGCTCTGGACGATGAACTTATGCGACTGTTCGGCAGCGAAAGAATAGCTTCCGTAATGACTACCTTGGGTATGAAAGAGGGCGAAAGCATAAAATCGCGCATAATATCTAAGCAGATAGAAGGCGCGCAAAGACGAGTTGAAGGACATAACTTCGATATAAGGAAACACCTCCTGGATTATGATAAGGTAATGAACCAGCAGAGAACGGCCGTCTACAATTTGAGGAACGCCATTTTGGACGGCGCCAATTTTACCGAACGCATCAATCAGATGATAGAGGAAACTGCGGAAGAGATTTTCTATAAATTTTATAACCGCCACCATCACAGGCAGAGCGATTTCGCCAGTTTGAACGCCGTACTGAAAAGGCATTTTACTCTTGAGGAAAGCTACACGGCGGAAAACACCGCGGGCAGAAGCGACAAAGAACTGCTAAACGAAATAATAGAGAAAATAAAAACCATATACAATCAAAGAGCCAATTATTTTCTTGAGCAGGGCATTTTATTTGACGAGATAGAAAGAATGCTTCTCTTGCAGCTTCTTGACCAAAGCTGGAAACAGCATTTATACGAGTTGGACCAAATCCAAAAGAGCGTTGGGCTGAGGGCTTACGGGCAGAAAGATCCGCTGATAGAATATCAGAAGGAATCTTTCAATTTATATCAGAATATGATGACGCGCGTGAGGGATATGTTTGTGGATTATATTTTCCGTTTGCAATTGCCCCCGCAAAGACGTCAGCCGATAGTAAAGAGAACGGCGGAAAACGAAAAAGGAGAGGCCTCTTCGCAGGAGCAGCACAAAATCGGACGCAATGATTTATGTCCCTGCGGAAGCGGCAAGAAATACAAAAAATGTTGCGGAAGATAAATTTTGATTTTGTAAAAGAAAAGCTAAACGCCTTGCGCGATAAGGCCAACGGCCTGTTAAAGGGCAAGAAGTCCGATGGTCCGGCAAATAATCGCTCCGTTAAAACTGAACCTGCCGCAGCAAAAGCGTCTGCCGCGCCAAAGCCTCACAAGACGGGTTTGGGCAAACCGTCAAATACTGTTGCGGGGCTTATTCCCGAAGATGATATTTACGCTTCGTCCGCCGGAAATAATCCTTCCTTGAAGATAAAGGAAGAGGACTTGTTTATGGGCAATAGCGGCGATTTTTTAAGGCCGATATCCGAATCCGACGTGGAAGATATCGACTTGAAGCCTTTAGGCGACGATTTGCCTCAAATGGTCAAGGCCAGGAAGAAAATTCTTATTTCCCAAATTTTCAGGGATTTATTTTCCGGCCTGATCGTAGCGATATGCGCGATAGCCTGCGCTTTGCTGTTGGCGGAAAGCTACATAACCAAGCCTGCCCCCGTTTATGCGTGGTTGGCGTTTATTCCGTTTGCTATAGCCATATTTAATATGAGAAGCGCGGTATACAGCTTTATAGTTGGCTGGCTTACTGGCGGGATATTTTATTTTGTAATATTGCACTGGATATCGGGTACGGTTTTTGAGGGGCTGGGCAACAACGGCATAGCGACGCTTAGCCTTACGGCATTATCCTGCGTATTGGCTGTTCAGTTTGCGTTGTTTTCTTTGGGCTCTTATTATCTTAAGAGATTGCCGCTCCTTTGGCCGTTGGCTTGCGCCTGCTTGTGGGTGGGGTTGGAAATACTTCATCAGTTGATAGCCTTAAAATTCATGGCGTTTCCGTGGTTTGTGCTGGGCTATACTCAGTTTAACTTTCTGTATCTGATACAGATAAGCTCATATACGGGAGTATACGGCGTAAGTTTTGTGGTAATATTCACGTCGCTTGTGGCCGGATATTTATTCTTGAGGATACACCGCGCGGCCAAAGTTTTCTATTTTATATTGGCAGTCTGCGTACTGTTGCTCACATTAAGTTTTGGACATCAGGTAATAAAAGAACAGCTGAATTATATGCAGGCTTCTCCCAACAATTTACGCATAGCTTTAATGCAGCCTTATACGCATAAGCTGTTTATAGCCGGGTATGATGAGGACGTCGTTTATACGATAGCGGGCCAGATGGAAGCGCTTAAAGGCAAGAAGGCGTCGCTGGTAATATGGCCGGAGAGTTCTCTGCCGGGCGATTTGCTCAGCAGCGAGTATATGGACTATATCAAAGAGCAGAGCAAAGAGCTTAATGTTTGGCAGATATTCGGCGGGACGGAGGTAATCGGCGGGGAACAATATGTCGCGGCGGTGCTCGTCAATGAAGAAGGGATAAGCGACGATTATAAAAAGACGCGCTTGGTCCCTTTTGGCGAATTTTTGCCGTTCCAAGGCATTTTGGGCGGTTTTTACGAAGGCAACGGGATAACTTCTCTTACGGGCACTTTTACCGAGGGGAAGGATCCGGGCAAGGTTTTCGTAATAACGGCCGACGTGCCGGGCAAAAACAAGAAGGCGGAATACCAGTTCGGTACGGAGATTTGCTTTGAATCTATATTCCCTTCAATATATAGGGCGCAGGCATTAAGCGGGGCGGATTTCTTCGTGAACATATCCAATGACGGTTGGTTTTTGGTAAGCGCGGCGCCGTATCAGCATCTGCGAGCGAATGTATTTAGGGCGGTTGAGAACCGCAGGCCTTTGCTTCGTTCGACCAATACCGGCATTTCCGCGTGGATAGACAGTTTGGGCAAGATAAGATTTGAAACCGGTTTGGACAAACAGGAAAGTTCGGTATTTAATTTTGTTTTTCAAGATAGGGATACAAAGACTTTCTATACCACGCACGGCGATTTGTTTGCATATATTTGCTTGGCTTTGGCGGTGCCGCTGGTAATATTCAGCATGGTGTTTTTGAGCGTAAGAAATGAGTATTGAAACGAAAGACTTACATCAGCTTGCGGGGGAGATATCTCAAAGGTTGGATAAACTTTTCGAGATACAGCACATAACATCAAAGCGGGCTTTGCTTAAGGAGAAAGAGGCCCTGAGCGCCGCGCCCGATTTTTGGCAAGATGCCGATAAAGCCAAAGCGGTATCCAAGGAAATAGACTCTTTAAAAACGGATATAGAAACTTATCAAGAGATGCGCCGCTGTTTGGAGGACGCGCAGACATTAATTTCTTTGGCGGAGGAAATGTCGGACGAAACCGAACTGGAAAACGCCGCTTCCGCTTTAAAGAAATTGGACGAGACTTTAAAATCGGTAGAATTTAAGACAAAGCTGTCCCGCCCGGAAGACAAACTAAACGCGATAGTAAGCATACACGCCGGCGCCGGCGGTACGGAATCGTGCGATTGGGCGGATATGCTTTTAAGAATGTATACCCGCTGGGCCGAGCAGCATAATTTTAAAGTACACATTACCGATATTTTACCCGGCGAAGAGGCTGGGGTAAAGAACGTTACTTTATTTATAGAAGGCCCTTACGCCTACGGTTTTTTAAAGAGCGAAAACGGCGTGCACAGGCTTGTAAGAATATCGCCTTTTGACGCAAACAGCCGCAGACACACGTCTTTTGCCTCTTTGGATATTTTGCCCGATATTGAAGATGAAATTAACATAGAAATATCCGATAAGGATATAGAGGTTACCACCTGCCGAAGCGGCGGCGCGGGCGGGCAGAACGTAAACAAGGTGGAAACGGCGGTGCGCATTTTGCATAAGCCTACGGGTATAGTGGTGGCGTGCCAGGTGGAGCGTTCGCAGCTGCAGAACAAGACCCGCGCTATGAAGATGCTTAAGGCCAAACTCTACGAAATGGAGCTGGACAAAAAACGCTCCGAGATGGAGCGCCACTACAGCGAAAAGGGCGATATAGCCTGGGGCCATCAAATTCGTTCTTACGTTTTTATGCCTTATCAAATGGTAAAGGATTTAAGAACGGGTTATGAAACTTCCAACATACAAGGCGTAATGGACGGCGATCTTGATCCGTTTATGCAGGCCTATCTTGATTATAAAGCCGGTGCGTAATGGCGGGGCTTTACATACACATTCCCTTTTGCGTAAGCAAATGTTTTTACTGCGATTTCGTATCATACGGCGGGAAGCTCAATCTTGCGCAAGATTATCTTAAGGCGGTAAAAAAAGAGTCTTCTTTTTACGATATCGCGAAGCCGCCTCGGACCGTCTACATCGGCGGCGGTACGCCGAGCGTTCTGCCTTTGCGCGATATTGAGTTTCTTCTTAAATTCATTAGCGAAAAATACGGCGCAGGCTTTGAGGAATTTACTTTTGAATGTAATCCCGAAAGCGTAAACGAAGAAAAACTTTCCCTGCTTAAAGACTATGGAGTGAACAGAATTAGCTTGGGACTTCAGAGCTTTAACGACGAAGAATTAAAGCTGATAGGTCGCGCGCACCGCGCGGCGGATTTCTTAAGAGCATATGAGGCGGCCTCAAAATATTTCAATAACATAAACGTAGATTTGATAGCCGCGCTGCCTTCTCAAAGCGAGGCAAGTTTTTTGGCGGGTCTTAAAAAACTTATCTCTTTAAATCCGAAGCATATTTCACTTTACGGTCTTCAGATTGAACAGGGGACGGGCTTGTATGAACGGGGATATTCTTACGATGAGGATTTTTACGTACGGCTTTTGGAACTTGGTTATAAAGAACTTACTGCAAACGGCTTTAAGCAGTATGAGATTTCCAACTATGCCCGCGAAGGTTTTGAGAGCGTTCATAACATCAACTATTGGTTTAACGGCGAATATTTGGGTTTGGGCGCGGCGGCGAGCGGATATTTGAAGGGCGTGCGTTATCAAAATATTTGCGGGATAGAAGAATATATCAAGCGCGTAAACGAGGGTATTCGCCCCGCGGCTTCGGAAGAAAAACTTAAAGGCAAAGCCAAGATTGGGGAAGAAGTTCTGCTGCGCTTTAGATATCTTAAAGGTTTTAAACCGGGCGTGCAAATGTTAAAATATTTCGGCGGCGAATTTGAAAATCTTAAACGGGAAGGCCTTATAGAAACCGAAGGCGCGCTTTTAAAACTATCGCGGCGCGGCAAATATTTGGCCAATGAGGTGTTCCGCCGCTTTGTGGAGCCCTTTTAAATGAAAGTAACAGCTTATAAAACGCGTTTGTTTAAGGAAGGCGGGAATCTGCCTTTATTTATCAAGAAACACTTGCCTGCTTTAAAAGAGGGCACTATCGTTGCGGTGTCATCTAAGGTGGCGGGGCTTTGGGAAAGCAATACGGCGGCATTGTCCCGCAAAGAGGAGATAATAAAAAAGGAGAGCGATTTTTATTTAAAAACCTCGCTTTGCTATTTTACCGTCAAAGACGGAATGGCTATGACAAACGCGGGGGTAGACGAGAGCAATATAAAGGGGAAACTTTCTCTTCTTCCGAAGCGTCCGTATAAAACGGCGGAAGTTTTAAGAACGGAGCTTAAAAAGATATACGGCGTAAAGAAGCTTGGCGTTATTTTGACCGACAGTATGATCTTGCCTTTACGGGCGGGGGTAATATCCGCGGCGGTTGCTTATGCCGGCTTTAAGGGCGTAAAGGATTACCGCGGCAAAGGCGATATATTCGGGCGGAAACTTAAAATGACGATGGTAAACGTCGCCGACACTTTGGCGGCGTGCGCCGGCCTTTTGATGGGCGAGGGCAAAGAGAAAAAACCTTTTGCCGTTATAGAAGACGCGCCTGTAATTTTTTGCGCCAAACAAAAAGAGGGCGAAATAAGGTACCCTCTTAAAGACGATTTGTACTATCCCTTTTTTAAACCTTATCTAAAAAAGAAGTAAACCTATTTTTTATATGCTTTGCGCAGTTCCTTTTCTACATAAGGGGGGACGCTGTTTTTAAGGCGTCCGCCGAAGGCATAAGCCTCACGCACCATAGAGGAAGTAAGATAAGTATATTTTGCGCTTGGCATAAGGAAAACGGTTTCCATATCGGGGTTGAGTTCGCTGTTGGTATTGGCGAGGATAAATTCATATTCCAAATCTGTCAGGGCGCGCAGTCCGCGTATGGCGACTTTGGCTTTTTTTATTCTCATATAGTCGGCCAAGAGTCCGTCGAAGCTGTCCACCTCGACGTTCTTCATTCCTTTTGTACAGTGTTTTAGATGGTCAAGGCGCTGCTTTGCGGTAAAAATCGGTTTTTTGTTTTTGTTTATCAAAACGGCGACGATGACTTTGTCGAATATCTCGGCCGCGCGGCGGATAATATCAAGATGTCCGTTTGTTACGGGATCGAAAGTTCCGGGGTATACGGCAATATTTTTCATAAAACACCTCTCTAACTTTATTATAATAATTCTATGAACAAAAATCCCTTTTCAGATGAGATATATTTAAAGAGAACTTATAAAGCGGACCCGGATTTCCGCGGGGAATATTTCAGGGATCAAACCAAAATAATCCATTCCCAGCCTTTTAGGCGGCTAAAGAGCAAGACGCAAGTCTTCGCCGCGCCTGACAATGACCATATTTGCACCCGTATAGAGCACGTATTGCACGTGGCTACCATCGCCGCGTCCATCTGTAAGGGCTTGAACAAGACGGGCAATTGGCAGCTGAATGAGGAACTGGCCTATGCAATCGGTCTTGCGCACGATTTGGGGCATGCCCCGTTCGGCCATGAAGGCGAAAGAGCGATAGCCAAAAAAATCGCGCCCGCCAATTTTATGCACGAACTTAACGGCTACCGAGTAGTGGAACATCTTACCTGTTACGGAAAAGGCTTGAACCTTACCTATGCAGTAAAGGACGGAATATTGTGCCACTGCGGGGAGGATTTTAACAATAATGCTTTAAAGCCGGGCAAAGAACCCAATGATTTGGAAGCGATAAAAGACAGGAAACATCTCCCTTCCACATATGAAGGCTGCGTCGTGCGTCTTTCCGATAAAATAGCCTATCTGGGCAGGGATATAGAAGACGCCGTCCGCGCCGGCATAATAACATATGACGACGTACCCGTCATAATCAAAAAAGAACTGGGGGAGAACAACGGCGAGATAATAAACACTCTAGTTTTGGATCTCACGAATAATTCCGCCGATAAAGACAGTCTTGGCTTTTCGGACGATAAATTCGCGATAATGGGCGAGCTTAAAACCTTCAACTATAAGCATATTTACAATCATTCTTCCATAGCCAAACAAAAAGACGTCCTGACTTATGCCGTAGGCGAATTGTTTGATTATTATATGGATTTGTTCTGTAAATATTCCTTAGGAGAAGGGTACGAAAAAGAACAGAAAAAGGCGGCCAGGAGTTTCGGCCATTATATAGACTCTATGAGGAAGATCTATGAAGGCGTTGACCCTAAAGTCATTGTTACGGATTATATAGCCGGTATGACTGATTCTTACGCCCAGGAGTGTATAAAAGAAGCGCTGGGGATAAATCTTAACTTTAACTTTTAGCTTGCGAAAACGTAATTCAAAAAGCCGCGCTTTTGCGCGGCTTAATATTTTTATAGGCAATGATTTCCAATCGTAAATTTAAAATGTCGCAATTATGCTAGAAGATATTTCGCATCGGCCGCTTGGCGTGCAAATCCGCCGCGCCGAAAGACTGTTTTTAAAGTGTGCGTTATTTGTTTTACGATCGTCCGAACTTGCGCGTAATTTCCTTCATTTCCAAGGTAATTAAAGTCGGCCTGCCGTGCGGACAATGCAGGGCGTCTTTGCACTTTTTCATATTTTCCACAAGGGCAAGGGCCTGCACTTTTTCCAGCTTTTCGCCCGCTTTGATGGCCTTTTTGCAGGCCATAGTGGAAATCAAGCGGTATTTTAAAGAGTCGTCCGATTTGGAGGGCTCGCCTATAACGTCGGAAAGGGAAAGTATAAAATCTTTTATGTTTTCTTCTTTAAACTTGAGCAAATTAGGGACGGAATTTATCGTCAAAGTACCGCTTGAAAAACGCGAAATTTCAAAGCCGGCCTTTTCCAATATTTTACTCCAAGCCAATACGGCCTCCAGTTTGCTCGCGGGCAGCTGCAGGCTTACCGGGAACATTAAAGGCTGGATTTGTACGGAAGAGTTTTCTATTTGTTGCATATATTCTTCGAAGTAAATTCTTTCCTGCGCGGCGTGTTGGTCTATCATTACCAATCCTTGCGGGTTTTCAAATAACAGATAACTCTGCTGGAGCTGGCCGATATATGTATAGGGGCCTTTAAACCAAAGGGGCTGATTCTGCGGCGTTTCATCTATAAGAGCGGGTTCGGGTTGAACTGTTTGGCTTATTTGATTTTGAGGCTCTTCTTTTGTTTCGTCTTCACTGTTAAAGCTGTAAACGGGCGGGGCTTCAAAATCGCGAGTTTGCACCGATTGCAGAGTTTTTTGTGCGGCGGTATTTAACAGCTGCCCCAAATTTTGAGCCTGCTCTTTGAAGTCGGGTTTCTTTTCGAAGGAAGGCACGGGCGGGCAAAGGAAATTAAGCGGCTGTAGCGACGGCTGGGCCGTTTTGTTCAACTCCATATTTTGGCTTTGCGCGTTTTGTAAAAGGACATTGGCGATTTTGGAGTATATGAAATTAAAAATTTCGCCTTCTTTTACGAATTTTATGTCTTTTTTTTGCGGGTGGATATTAACGTCGAACTCGCTTGGCGGCAGCGTCATAAAAATTACGGCGGAGGGATGTTTGTCTTTTTCTCTGTAAGGCTGATAGGCTTTATATAGAGCCTGCTGCATCAGCTTGCAGGAAACAGGGCGTTTGTTTATAAAGAAGAACTGCCTGTCGCGCGCGGGATAGAGTTTATCCGCCGGAGAAACAAAAGCCTTAAAACCGTAAGTTTCGTCTTGTATATAAATCATTGTTTTGGCAATATCCTCGCCCAATATTTTGCCCAAACGGTTTCTTAGGCCTTGTTCGTCGTCTTTCTGAGCGGTCAAAGAATATATCTTAGAGCCGTCAGTTTTTACGTTGAAGACAATCTGCGGATTGGCCATTGCCGCCTCTTCCGCGCAGGAAAGCAGATGCCCTCTTTCGACATTATCCGATTTTAAAAATTTAAGTCTTGCCGGAGTATTGAAAAACAAATCCCGCACCTCAACGGTAGTGCCCTTTATGGCAGGCGCAGGCGCTTGGTTTGTTATTTTGCCGCCCTCGGCCTGTATCATTGCGCCTTTTTGGTCCTGTACGCAGGAGGATATGCTCAGGCGGCTTATGGCCGCGATAGAGTAAAGAGCTTCGCCCCTAAAGCCGAAAGTGTTTAAACTGTCCAGATCCTCAAAGTTCTCTATTTTGCTGGTAGAGTGGCGCAAAAGCGCAAGCGGGAGATCCTCCTGCGAAATTCCTTGGCCGTTGTCGTTGACGCGAATCAGCTTTTTGCCAGCTTTCTCTATTTCAATATTGATTAGAGTCGCGCCGGAATCAAGACTGTTTTCCAGCAGTTCTTTTAACACTCCGCTTGGCCGTTCGATAACTTCGCCCGCGGCTATTTTGCCTGCGGTTTTAGGGTCTAAAATTTTGATGTTTTTCACTCTAACCTCTTTTTCCATTCCGATATAATCTGCAGGGCCTGCAGCGGCGTTATTTTATTTAAGTCTACCATTTTTATTTCCTGTACTATCGGGCTGGAGAACAAATCCGGCGCGCTGTCTTCCTGCATGGTATTGCTCATAGCCTGTTTTTCGCCCAGGTCCGCCAAGATTTTCTTGGCTCTTAATATGCAGCTGTGCGGCAGGCCGGCTATCTCGGCTACGTGTACGCCGTAGGACTTATCGGCTCCGCCGGGCTGGATCTCAAAGAGGAAGTTTAGTTTTATTTCGCCGCCGGGCGTTTTATATTCGCTTGCCGTCACGTGAAAATTCTTTATGCGGGCATATTTGTCTTCCAGTTCGGTCAGTTCGAAGTAATGCGTAGCAAAAAGGACCTTCGGTCCGCAGCCGTGCGGCTTATACAAAAATTCCGTTATGGCCCAAGCTATAGAAATGCCGTCGTAGGTGGAAGTGCCCCTGCCGACTTCGTCAAACAGTATCAAAGTGGCGGGCGTGGCGCATGCAAGGATATTGGCCGTTTCGCGCATTTCAACCATAAATGTAGATTCGCCCCTGCTCAAAGCGTCCTGCGCTCCGATACGCGTAAGGATTTTGTCGGTCAAAGGTATTTCCGCATGGTCGGCCGGCACAAAACTGCCCATCTGCGCCATAATCGTTATGAGGGCAGTCTGCTTTAAAAACACGCTTTTGCCACCCATATTCGGGCCCGTTAAAAGTATTATTTGCGGGCCTTGTCCGCCCAAGAACAAGTCGTTGGGCACGAAACTGCCGCTGGGAATATTCTGTTCCACTATCGGGTGGCGGCCCTTTTCTATCGTCAACGCAGAATTGGACGGCGCTATTTGCGGTTTTTTGTAATTGCCGTTAAGCGCGGCGCAGGCCAAAGAGAATAGGCAGTCGCTCTTGGCGATAATTTTGGCCGTCTTTTTTAATACGGACAAGTTTTGGTATAGGTAGGATTTTATCTCCTCGAAAAGAGAGAGTTCTATACGTAGGCTCTTTTCCTCCGCGGAAAGGATTTTCTTTTCCAGTTCCTTTAGCTCTTCCGTTACGAATCTTTCCGCACCCGTCAGGGTTTGTTTGCGGATATAGTCATATGGCACTTTGGATATATGCGTTTTGGTTACTTCGATATAGTATCCGAATACGGAGTTGAAGCCCACCTTCAAAGATGATATCCCCGTACGTTCCTTTTCCCTTTGGCAGATGGCCATAAGGGCTTGGTCGGCGTGTTGTTTAAGGTCTATAATTTCGTCCAGTTCGGCATTGTAGCCGGGCTTTATGATGCCGCCGTCGGAAAGTTTCGCCGGCGGGTTTTCGTTCAGAGCTCTGGAAAGCAAATCAGAAATTTCCTTTATTTTGTTAAAGTGCTTGGCAAAAACGTCGCGCAATTCCGGCAGCAGGGAGCCGTAGTTGAGCAGCCAGTCTTTAAATTTGTCGCATAAATTTAAAGATTGCCTCAGCCCCGCCAAATCCCTCGGCGTAGCCGAAGATGTCGCGACGCGGCTCATAATCCTTTCTATGTCGCAGACGTCTTTTAATATTAAGGCCAGTTCGTCGCGGGCCGCTTCGTTTTCAAGAAGGGCCTGCACCGCTGTTTGCCTGGCCGAAATCTCTTTCGTGTCAAGCAGAGGCCTCAGTATCCATTCTTTTAAGGTCCTGGAACCCATTGGCGTTTTGGTATAATCCAATATCCCCCAAAGAGTATTTCTTCGTCCGCCCAACGGGCTTGAAGTAAGCTCTAAAGTCGCAACCGCGGCGCTGTCGAGCTGCAGATAGTCCGATATTTCTTTGTAGAAAGGCGCGAAGTATTCCTTAAAATTGTCGTTTGTTCCGGCCATATATTTAAGACAGCTAAGGCCGGCTTTTAAGGCTAAAGGATAGTTGGTCAGACTGCCGGGCCAATTTTCCGGCAGTTTGTCGGTTTCATAAGATGGTTCGCAGGGCGAAAGCGTAATATCCTGCGGAAGAATAATTTTTGTTTTCAGTTTGTTTAAACTTTCTTTCCCGCCGATAATTTCGGAAGGATTAATAGTCGCCATCAGCGCGGAAAGCGAGGTCATATCTTCGTCGTTGTCTTTTTGGGTTATCCAAAAATCACCGGTGGAGGCCTCTAGGCATGCTATGCCCCAGCCGTTTTTGTCGGTTTCTACCGCCAAGAGATAATTGGAATTGCCCGCTTCCAACATAGAATCTTCCAATACCGTACCCGGAGTTATTATTTTTACTATTTTCCTTTCGAACAGCTTGGTCTTCGGGTTTGTAATATTTGAGGTTTGTTCGCATATCGCTATTTTTTTGCCCGCTTTAAGCAGTTTGGCGATATAAGAATTAGCCGAATGGTACGGTACTCCGCACATGGGTTGATCGCCGCGCGCGGTCAGCGCGAGGCCGAGCAGGCGCGAACCTTCTTTGGCGTCGTCGCCGAACATCTCGTAGAAGTCGCCCAGTCTAAAGAACAGCAAAGCGTCAGGATTTTGATTTTTTATTTCGTAATACTGGCGCATGAGGGGGGTTAGTGTCATACTGAATTATTGCTTCTCCTTTATAACGAGAGAAAGTATTTCCTTCGCGTCCGACAGCTTCTCGCATCGGACGAATTTTTCTCTAACCGCCGCGGCATTGTTAAATCCGTGCAGCCAATAACCAACCGTTTTTTTGCTGCGGCTTATTCCTACTTTCTCTCCGTAAAATTTTACGTTTTCTTCAACAAGCGCAAGAAATATTTCCGCCTTGCGGACATTGTCTACGGGAGTATAGTCCGCCCCGTTGAGAGCTTGCGCTATTTCCTTAAATATAAAAGGGTTTCCTATTGCGCCGCGGCCTATCATTACGGCTTGCGCGCCCGCTTCAAACATTTCTTTCGCGTCGCGCGCGTTTAATACGCCGCCGTTGGCTATTACCGGTATTTTGGCGACGCGGCAGGCGCTTTCCAAAAATTTTATGTTAGGCGCGCCGTTATGTACGTCGAGCGCCGCGCGAGCATGCAAAGTTATGGCCGCGGCGCCGTTATCCTGCGCTATTTTGGTAAGCAGCGGAGCCAAATTATCTTGCCTGTTGAGCGAAACCCTGGTCTTTAAAGTTACGGGTATTTTTACGCTTCTTACGGCGGCTTGCAGAATCTCCGCTATTTTTTCGGGCGTTTTCATTAAGACGCAGCCCGCACCCGCCTTGTTGACTTTCTTTACCGGGCAGCCCGCGTTGATGTCTATTATGTCCGCGCCCTGGTCCTGAGCCTGTTTGCAGGCCAAAGCTATGCTTTGCGCATCGCCGCCGAATACCTGCATCGATATAGGGTGTTCCTCTTGCGCAACCTTTAGCATTCTTACGCTTTTGGCATTATTGTATTTTAAGGCAGAGGCGGATACCATCTCCGCGCATACAAGCCCCGCCCCGCCTTTAAGGCATAGTATTCTGAACGGAGTATCCGTTATCCCAGCCATTGGCGCCAATACTAAATTTGAGGGACAGGTAAAGTCCCCTATCTTTAACTCTTTTATCAAAACCATTTATCCTTCCTTCCAGACGTCTTGCGTGACGGAAGTTACTTCCTTGTCCCTGTTTAGGCACCAACGCAGGATATCGCGTACCGTTCTGTCGGTATTTTTAAATTCGAAAACGTTTAAAAATTCGTTATGGCCCATTCCGCCCGCGACGATATGGTCCGACAGCGATATCGAATAAAGCCTTGCCGCCTGTACGGGCGCGCCGTTTACGTATAATTTCTTTATTTTTTTGCCCAAAGGCGCATCGGCGTCGTAAAGCACTCTTAGTCCGGAGGTTTGCGGCCAGTTGTTTTTTGTCGCGATGCTGTATTCTAGGGCGTTTTTAAGTTCGTCGCCGCGCATTTTGACGAACATTACTCTATCGTTAAACGGAATGGCGTTGCTCAATTGTACTTCGCTTAACGGCCCTTTTTCGAAACCGTTTAAAAAGGCGTCGGAATTTATTATGCCCAGCTCATTTTTCCCCCAGCGTTTTATACATTGTGCGGTATAGGCTCCGAGAGGTGAGGGCTTGTCGCTGTAAGTGGGCAAATCGTCGCCGAGAGAGGCTATTTTACGGCTTGTCGTTCTCAGTGCGACTTTGCGCATATTCTCTATTTCGTGATCCAACCCCTCGTCTTGCCCCAAAGTGTCTTTGTCCAAAATTACGGGTTCGAACTGGTAAGCGGACAACTGCTTGTTCTTGTTGAATTTCAGCGTTATTTTGGCCGTTTCAAACAGCATCGGCGGGCAGCGCGTTACCAAAGTTTTGGAAATTTCTTCCGTTTCGGAGCCGGATACGTCGCTGTTGCCGCCCAAAATTACCGTAAGTTCGGGCAGTTCTTCCGCGAGAGTTTTTTCGTCCGTCTTTTTGCTGTTTAAGTCCAAGTCGAAGCCGACGCTGCTTAAAAGTATTATTATGTCGGGATTATGTTTCTCTATTTGCGGAAGAAGCTCGCGTATCGCCGAGATCTCGTCTTTTACCAAAAGAGAGGAGTTCCTTAAAGTATCCGGGAAATCCTGTTTCGACATTACTCCCAAAACCGCCGCCTTTATGCCGTTCTCTTCCGCGATTACGTATTTTTTGATGTATTTTGGCTGTGTTCCATCTTTATTCTCCAGGTTGGATACGACTATGGGGAAATTGGCTTTTTTCAAGCCCGATTCAACCACGTCCCAGCCCAAAGCCAAATCGGCCGAACTCAAAGTTGCGGCGGTATAGCCCAGTTTGTTCATTAAGGTTACGGCGCCGTCTAGTTTAAACTGTTTTCCCACTTGCGTCTTGGAAAAAGTATTGCCGCTGTCAAAGAGCATATAATGTTCTTCTTGTTTTGCCAACAAGTTTTTCAGCACCGCTATTCCGCCAGTAGGACGGTTTTCGTTCTCGGCGGAATTGCGGGCCCAATAAAAACCTTGTATATCGTTCGTATGAAAAATAACAAGCTCTATCCCGGGGTCGCGGCTGCATGCGCTTATCAACAGCGCGCCCGACAATATGAAAGGCAAAAGATATTTCATTTTTGATTAACTTTTTTTATCCTTCCGTTCTTCACGCCTTTTATGCCGTCTGGGTTGGCTTTAACATAATCGATAAACAGTTCGGTAATAGTCTTTTGGGAATAAGGTTCTTTATCCTCTATTTTCTTGAACATATAGCCTTCCGATCCGCCTTTGGCGGTATAATCGTTGGTGCCTATGGAATAAGTTCTTTCCGGGTCCAAAGGTTCGCCGTTGACTTTTATCGAAATTATTTGCGGTTTTTTATGTTTATATTCGTATTCGACCGCCACTCCCGAATATTGGAACAGGCTCCTGTTTTGCTTTAGGCTTTTGAGTATCAGTTTTTTTAGGAAGTCGCCTTTTACTCTTACTACATAAGGCTTGTTGGGGAACGGGAAAATCTGATATGCCGTCCTTGTGGTGATATCGCCTTTTGGCAGGGCCTCGCGAACTCCGCCGGTGTTCTGCAGCCCTATTTCGGCGCCGGTGTGTTTCTTGACCAAATCCGCAAAGAGATTGCCCAGCGGGGAATCGATGTATTCCGCATTTTTGGGGGCATTGTTTGGTATGGTTTCCAATGCTTTGCCGATGGGTTTATCCATATATTTGGCGCGGTTGGCTTCCGCGAACTCCTGCATATAAGGATCGGGGGTATATTTATCTGCGTCCAGCTCGACAAATTCCGAATAGGCTTTTACGAATTTACCTGTTTCGTCGTCAAATTCCAGCGTGATATGGCTTACGTGCGTCAGGGCCGTTCCGCTTTCCACGAAAAGCGTTCCGTTTTTGTATACGTTTTGGAAGACTTTATGGGCATGTCCGCCCAATACTACGTTTATGCCGTCAAGGCCTTTTATAAGATCGCGGTTGTTTTTTTCGTCGGTATGTTTGTCGTCTTCAATGGAGGAGTGCACAAGCAGGACGACGGCGTCGGGCTCCTGCAGTTTTAACTGATGCAAGGCTTTTTTTAGGGCTTTTCTGTCGCCCGATATTTTTATGCCGTCCGCTTTGGTGGAAAACTCCTTGCCTATTCCTATCACGCCTATCTTTTTCCCGTTTATAATATAAGTTTTAAACGGCTTCACCTTGGAAAGAGCGGCATTGTCGGAAGAGTCTTTCAGGTTCGCGGCCAGAACGTCGAAAGATGCCGAATCTATGTTCTTTATAAGATTGGCTTTGCCAAAATCGTTTTCGTGATTGCCGATTGCTGCGGCGTTGTAGCCGAGCTTGTTCATAAACTGGACGGAAAGATTCCCGCCCGATTGTTTAGCCTCGTAAGTGCCGGAGGTAAAATCGCCGCTGTCAAGCAGAAGGTAAGGCGTTTGCCATTGCTGCAGGTAAGCGTCCAAAACGGCGAATCCGCCGATGTTTTTGCCGTCTGATTTCCTGGGGAAATAGAAGCCGTGCGTATCTGAAGTGTGAAAGATGTCCACGGTTGCGGCAAAAGCGAAAGAGCCGAAAACCGAGAGAAAGGCCAAGCAAAATAATTTTTTAAGCATGAAACCTCCGTTCTAATAGAAGCGGCGTCGATAACGCCGTCGAATAATAATATATAAAAGGATAACAAAATTAGATATAATATGCAAAAGGCCAAGCGTACCAGATTGACAGTTCGGCGCGTGGTTTAATATAATATATAAGTCCCTTAAAAAGGGCGGATTTATTTCAGTTAGGAAATAGATGAAAATAACAAATAACAAAAGCAGTAAGGATCTTTTAAGAAAGAACGAACAAATCCGCGCCGCCGAAGTCCGATTGATAGACGAAGACGGAACAATGCTGGGCATAGTCAACATACGCGAAGCCTTGGCAAAAGCGAGAGAAAAAGAGCTTGACTTGGTGGAGATATCTCCCACAGCGCAGCCTCCTGTTTGTAAGATATTGGAATACTCCAAATATATCTATGAGCAGGGCAAGAAGAATAAAGACGCTAAGAAGAAGCAAAAGGCGGTATCTTTAAAAGAGATACGGTTGAAGTCCAGAATAGCGTCCCACGACTTGGAAGTGAAAGTTAGGCAAATAGAAGGATTTCTTAAAAAGAAAGACATGGTCCGCGTGTCCGTCGTGTTCTACGGGCGCGAGAATCAGCATAAAGATATCGGCTTTGCGATGCTTAACGATATGAAAGCTAAGCTCGAGCAGGTAGGCGATATCGATGGCACTATACAGACGCAAGGCAACAGGGTAACCGTTACCTTCGTCCCAAAAGCATAAGAAAAGAGGTAAGGAAAGTTAATATGCCAAAACTAAAGAATCATACCGGAGCGAAGAAGAGATTTAGAGTTACGGCTTCCGGTAATTATAAAAACAGAAAGGCCGGCAGGCGGCACTTACTCGCCCCTGAAAAGGCAAGCATTAAGAGAGAAAGAAGAGAAGCCTCTATAATAGCGGCGAACTCGGCGGAAGGTAAATTCCTTAAGAAATACCTTCCCATGAAATAAGGTTGGAGTGGCAAAATGAGAATAAAATTTAGCGTCGCGAGACACGCGAGAAAGAAAAAAGTTCTTAACAGAGCAAGCGGATACTACGGTGATAAATCCCGCCGCTTGAGAATGGCCACCCAGCAGGTGGACAAGTCCCTTGTACACGCGTACACGGACAGAAAAGACAAGAAAGGCAATTACCGCTCGCTTTGGATTACCAGAATCAACGCGGCGGTGCGCGAAGAAGGTATGAATTATTCCACCTTCATCAGCGGCCTGAGCAAAGCCAATATTACGCTTAACAGGAAAATGCTTTCGGAAATGGCGATTAAAGATCCGACTTCGTTTAAACAGTTGGTCGATATAGCCAAGACCGCCGTAGCGAAATAAAAGGCTTGATAAAATCTTAACGCCCCCGTTTGTAAAAGCGGGGGCGTTTTTGCATAGAAATTCCGTACCGCACTGTTTTTGCGCCTGCCGTAAAGGCCTGAGTTTTTGGCAAACATCTATAATCAAAGGCTAAAAATCGATTGGCCAAAAGCCTTTGCTCGCCAAAACATTTCTCGCAAACGGTTTTAAATTTATTGATAAATCGATATGTCGGGATTATTTGAGTTTATAAAGCTCTATGGTGTTTTGAGTGGTAATATCAGCCACTTTGCCTAGCGTTTCGCCGGTAACTTCCGCTATGGTTTGGGCGATTTCCGGTATATAGGCTGGAGAATTTCTTTGTCCGCGTTTGCTTTGCGGCGGCAGATAGGGGCAATCGGTTTCCAAATGGATATATTTTAGGCCGACTTTCTTTACTGTTTGTCGCAAGTCGTCATTTTTCTTATATCCTATAATACCGTTTATGCCGAGCTTAAAACCCATATCAAGCGCTTTAAAAGCGTCTTGTTCGCGCCCGCTGAAGCAATGCATAATGCCGCCGGTATATACGGCGTTTTTTAGTATGGAGAACATATCTTCATAGGCGGAGAAATCTTGCGCTTCCCTGCTCTTTCTGCAATGCAGTATAACGGGCAGGTTTACTTTCGCCGCCAATTTTAACAAGGTTTGAAA
Organism: uncultured bacterium; assembly: GCA_949291515.1. Lineage (GTDB taxonomy): Bacteria > Elusimicrobiota > Elusimicrobia > Elusimicrobiales > Elusimicrobiaceae > Proelusimicrobium. The sequence continues at coordinate 119,509 of CASEVY010000007.1, forward strand.
GGCTTGTTTTTGGATTTCTCTGTCTTTTGGCTGGTCGTCGTATTCGTTGTAGTCCAAGCCTATTTCGCCCAGCGCTTTGACTTCCGGGTTAAGAAGATATTTTTCTAAATCGTTTAATGATTTTTCGTTAAGAGTAGGGGCATAGTCTGGGTGTATGCCGCAGACGGGGAATATAATGCCCTTATATTGGCGGCTCAATTCCAAAGCCGGCTGCCATTCTTCGATTTCGCAGGCGATTTCCGCTATGCGTTTTACGTCGGAGTTGAGACATTGTTCTATAACTTCTTTACGGTCCGCGTCAAAAGCGGGGTCGTTAAGATGGGCGTGCGAATCTATAAATTCCATATACATATTATAGCAATTTTAAAAGCGGCATCGCGTTTGAAAAGAGGTTGCTTGCCGACGGGGCAAAATATTTTTTGTCTTTAAGGATTCGCTTGGCGCGGGCGTTTTTTTGCGGGTTATTTTTAGCAGACTAAAAAGGGGATTGACAATTTTGGATTTATTAGCTAGAATATTAGCAGTCGTGATAAAGGTTTGCTAATAAATAAGCAAGAAGGTCGCCGAGAGATGAGGATACTTAAACCTGAGATAGCCAAAGAGCGGGAAGAGAAAATACTAAGAATGGTAATCCAAGAATATGTGGAGACCAGAAAACCCGTAGGCTCGGAACTGGTAGCGCAGAAAGGACTGCCCGGGGTATCCAGCGCGACGATAAGAAACACGATGAAGAAGCTGGAAGAGGAAGGCTATTTATATCAGCCGCACGCTTCCGGCGGGCGAATCCCCACCGACAAAGCATACCGCTTTTACGTAGACTATTTGTCCAAGATCCAGAAGATAGCCGTCAAGGAACGGGAAAGGATAGAAAGCGAATACAAACAGAGCCATGCGGAAATCAACCGCGTAATGACGCAGACATGCAAGATGCTGTCGATGTTATCGCATTCGGCGGGCTTTGTGTTCAGGAGCAGTGTAGAAGATCTAAGCGTACAGAGGCTTGATTTTATACCGCTTGGGCCATATAATATTTTGGCCATACTGGTAACAGAGGAGGGGGTAATAAAACATTGGCCGCTTAGAGTGAACCGCGCGGTATCGCCTGCTTGGCTTATGATGTTCAATCATTTCATAAACGAGCAAATATCTGGTTTGACGCTTAAAGATGCGCACAGGGTGCTGTCGGAGAATATGAGAAGAGGCGTCGGCGATCGCGAAGGTTTTACCGAACTGGCCTGCGACATACTGAACGAAATGTCGGCCAACCAGCATAGGGAAGAGCGTCTTTATATAGACGGAATAAGCCAGCTGGTGGATACTATGACGCAGGAAGAATACAGTCAGCTTGGTCAAATGATGCGGGTTATGGAGGAACGGGAAAGATTTGCCGGGCTGCTTAGCGAGAAGATGCAGCAGCTTGAAAACGAAAACGGCAAAAGGATAGACGTGAGCATAGGTTCGGAGAACGAACTTAGCGAGCTTAGAGATCTGAGCATAATATCCTCCGCGTGCAAGGTTGGCGGCAAGACTATAGGGCTAATAGGGATAGTCGGCCCCAAGCATATGGAATACAACAGAATGATGTCGCTGGTAAATTTTATAGGAGATATGCTAGGCGCAACGATCAAGAATTGGCGAGCCTCGTTGGAGTTAAAGGAAAGGAGCGACAATGAATAAGAAGAAACATTGCAAACCGCAGGGGGAAGAGGAGCTTCTGGAAGAAGATTTGCCGGAGCCTCAAGAGAAGGCGGTTTGCGAGGAAAAGAAAGAGCAGGAAAGCGAGAAAGCCGCGCAGTATCTGGAGCAGTTGGTAAGATTGCAGGCGGACTTTGAAAATTATCGCAAAAGGACGGAGAAGGAAAAACCGCAGCTTATAAATTACGGCAAGCTGGAAACTTTAAAGAAACTTTTGCCGCTTTACGATACGCTTTTAAAGGCTGAAGGCGAAAGCGCGAAGCCTGGGGCGAATGTAGAGCATATAAAACAAGGCCTTAAAATGATATTCGATCAATTCGACAAACTTTTTAAGGCGGAGGGCGTAAAGATAATCAGCGCCAAGGGCAAACCATATGACCCTATGACGCAGGAAGTAATAACCACGATCGCATGCCCGCCGGAACAGGATGGCATAGTTCTTGAGGAACTGGCCGCGGGGGTGGAAATAGACGGGAAGACTGTCCGGCCTGCGCAGGTGATAGTGGGCAAAAGCAGTGAAGAAGCGAAAGAAAGCGAAAAATAAGGAATTTATAAGGAGAAAATAATATGTCTAAAATAATAGGTATTGATTTAGGAACGTCCAACACGGCGGCAGCCGTGATGGAAGGCGGAAGAGCGACGATAATCCCTTCGGCGGAAGGCAGCTCTATCGGCGGAAAGGCGTTCCCCTCTTACGTGGCTTTTACCAAAGACGGGCAGCGCTTGGTGGGCGAGCCCGCGAGAAGGCAGGCCGTATCCAACCCGGAAGGAACCGCTACTGCTTTCAAGAGAAAAATGGGCGAGAACTTTAAATACGATTTAAGGGGCAACGAGTTTACGCCTCAACAGCTTTCGGCTTTCATTTTGCAGAAAGTGAAAAAAGACGCGGAAGCCTTTTTGGGGCAGCCTGTGGAAAAAGCGGTAATTACCGTTCCGGCCTACTTTAACGACAACCAGCGCCAGGCTACAAAAGACGCGGGCAAAATCGCGGGATTGGAAGTCGTAAGACTTTTGAACGAACCTACGGCCGCGGCCTTGGCCTATGGTATCGACAAAACCGGCAAAGAGCAGAAGATATTGGTCTTTGACTTGGGCGGCGGTACTTTGGATGTAACCATTATGGAAATGGGCAAGGAAGGCACTTTTGACGTATTGGCCACTTCCGGCGATACGAAACTGGGCGGTACCGATATGGATAATGCCATTATCGATTGGATAGTGGACGAGTTTAAAAAGACTTCCGGCCTCGATCTTAAGAACGACAAACAGGCGATGATGCGTCTTAAAGACGCGGCTGAAAAAGCGAAGATAGAACTTTCCACCACTATGGAAACGGATATCAACCTGCCGTTTATCACTTCGGACAGCACCGGCGCCAAACACTTGGAGCTTAAACTTTCAAGGGCGAAATTGGAGAGCTTGGTAACACCGATAGTTGAGCGCTGCGGCGCTTCAATAGACAGGGCGGTAAGCGATTCGAAACTTTCGATGAGCAATATCGACAAGATTATTATGGTAGGCGGCCCTACTCGTATGCCGATAGTACAGGAATACGTAGAAAAGCACGTCGGCAAGAAAATAGAACGCGGCATCGATCCTATGGAATGCGTCGCGGACGGCGCGGCGATACAGGCTGGCGTACTTACAGGCGACGTAAAAGACATCTTGCTGTTGGACGTGACGCCTTTGTCTTTGGGTCTTGAAACTCTGGGCGGCGTATTTACGAAACTTATCGACAGGAACACTACTATACCGGTGCGCAAGACGCAGGTGTTCTCTACCGCGGCGGACAATCAGCCGGCGGTAACGGTAAACGTATTGCAGGGCGAGCGCCCTATGGCCAAGGACAATGTGCCTTTGGGCAAATTCGACTTGGACGGAATCCCGCCAGCTCCCAGAGGCGTGCCTCAGATAGAGGTAACCTTCGATATCGACGCCAACGGTATATTGAAGGTCTCGGCCAAGGACTTGGGCACCAACAAAGAGCAGCATATAACGATTACCGCTCCCAACAAACTCAGCGAGGCCGAGGTTGAAAACTTCGTCAAACAAGCGGAGAAATTCGCCGAGGAAGACAAAAAGACGAAGGAAAGAATAGAAGCTAAGAATGAAGCCGACAGCGTGCTTTATCAGACGGAGAAAGCGTTAAAGGAGCACGGCGATAAAGTTCCGCAGGACGAGCGTCTTAAAATCGACCAGGCTTTAAGCGAACTTAAAGAAGCGATCAAGTCTGAAGATACTGAGAGAATCAAAAAAGCCAAGGACGAGGCTTTGGCGGCCAGCCAGAAACTGGGCGAGATAATATATAAAGAATCTCAGGCCAAAGCGCAGGCGGCGCAAGGCGCGGCGAGTGCAAGCCAGGCGGGCGCGCAGGAAGCTGCGCAGGGCGAGGCCAAGAAAGACGACGTCGTGGAAGCTGAAGTCGTAGACGGCAAATAAGAATTGTTTAACGAACAAGGGCGGGGTTTCTCCGCCCTTGTTTTTTTTGTCGAAACGTTAAACAAACGGCTCGGCGTGAATGCGGCCAAAGGCCAAGTTTGATAAAATTTATATAAAGCCGCAAAAGCAAGATTTTAAATTGATGGCAATTATACTGTGCAAAACGGTCCGCGAAAGGCGGAGAATGTAACGGGAAATTTTTGAAATGGCAAAGAAAGAAGATTATTATTCGGTACTTGGCGTAAACAGAAACGCCGACCAAAACGAACTAAAAAGCGCTTACAGGAAACTGGCTATGAAGTATCACCCCGACAGAAATCCGGGCAATCCTGAAGCGGAAGAGAAATTTAAAACTATAAACGAAGCCTTTGAGGTTCTTTCCGATCCGCAGAAAAGGCAAATATACGACAATTACGGCGCCGAAGGTTTAAACGGGGCCGGTGCGGGCGGATTTCACGGCGGCTTTGGCGGGTTTGAGGATATATTCAGCTCGGTATTCGGGGATATGTTCGGCGGCAGTTTTGGCGGTGCGGCCGCTGGCGGCAGGCGCAGAGCCCAGCGCGGCAACGATTTGAAAGAAGAAGTAGAAGTAACCTTGGAAGAGGCTTACGACGGTATAGAGAAGGAAGTCTCTTATACCCGTGTGGACACTTGTTCTACGTGCCACGGTACGGGTGCGCAGGAAGGCAGCGGACGAAAGACTTGCCCCACTTGCCGCGGAAGCGGAGTGGTGCAGTTTAGTCAGGGGTTTTTCTCCATGAGGCAATCCTGCCCCGATTGCGGCGGACAGGGCAGTATAGTTGAAAAGCCTTGCCGCGACTGTAAAGGTACGGGCCGCCAGCGCAGCAAAGCGAAGTTTACCGTTAAAATACCTGCGGGCGTAAAGGAAGGCATAGTATTAAGAGTGCCCAACGGCGGCGATATCGGTACAAACGACGGCGGATACGGCGATCTGTATATACAAACGCACGTAAAAAAGCATAAGATCTTCCAGCGCGACGGCGACGATTTGGTGTTGGAAATACCGCTCTCGTACCCGCAGGCGGCTTTGGGCGCGGCGATTAAAATACAGAATATCAAAAAAGAAGAAATACAAGTGGTTATACCGCAAGGTTCCCAACACGGACGTGTGGTTACGGTTGATGGGGAAGGTATGCCGGTGCTTGGCAAAGCGGGTAAAAAAGGCAATATGAGGGTTATAGTAAATCTTGAAGTGCCCAAGAAGCTGACGCAGAGGCAAAAGAAACTTATAGAGGAACTCGGTCAAGCCTTTGAGGAAGAGGGCCAAAAGAAAACATTATTCGAGAGGATTTTCGGTTAAAATCTCTTTTTACAAAAAACAACCTCCGAGTTTCGTTTCGGGGTTGTTTTTTTATTGGCCGGCCGCCTTGTAATTATAAGTAAAAAGTATTGCGCTTGATTATTTCTTGTTTGCTTTCTTGGGGGCAGCCTTATTTGATGTTTTGTTTTTGTCGGGCTTTTCAATGAAAGTGATAGGAGGCTTATCGGGATCAAATTCTATGTTTACGTTTTTTCTTTGTAAATAATTATAAATTTCTCTGTTCGGAGTTGTCATCCCTATATCCGGTATAGTTGCTCCGTTAGCGAGTAAATATCGCATTGCTTCCGGGAACCCTTCCTCGACGGTCAGAATCAAAGCCGGGGTCATATTAAAATCTTTGTATTTTCGTCCTTTGGCAACGATGTATTTATTGTCGGCATATCATTAAATTCGGCGGCGTTTAAGAGAACAGGGGACAGATTCTTACCGTTTATTTTATATCCTTTGTGTATCAGATATTTGATTATGTTTAGATTGTTGGCTTGGGAAAGAGCATCTTCTTCGTATTTAAATTGATAAATAATTTTGTCACCTTTTTTTATTTGATAATAAGAATCCAGTCCGTTCTTCGAATTAATATCGGCGCCGTTTTCAAGCAGCATATCAATAATTTCGATATTGCCGACTTTTGATGCGTATAAAATAGGAGTAAAATTGTGTCTATCTTTTATATTTACGTCGGCTCCGCATTTAATAATGTATTTTACTGTTTCGGGGGAGTTTACGTAAATGGCGATATGTAAAGCCGAGAAGCCTTTATCAAGGTTGTTTATATCCGCACCGGCAATCAGGGCGTTGTAAATGCCGCGCAGATGCATTTTGCGCGCCGATTCAATAAGAGCTTCATTGGTGGATTTTTGTTTTAATGTGTCTTTTTCTTGTTTCTTAGGCTGAGAATAAGACGCAGTCTTTTCTGTTTTTGGCAGAGTCAATTCCGCACGGCACAAATTAAAAGCGGGCACTAACAACAATAATGCGACGATGTATTTCATAAATATTCCTCTTTTAGGACTCTTGCGCGAAGCAGATTCCGTCCTGCGCTTTTATTATTTTAACTTTGCGCAAAGCGGGTTGTAAAGACGCCCCTTTAATAAGCGCTCTTTGGAAGTTCGGCAACACCCCGCTGACTGAGTTGTTTGCTTTTATAAAAGTTTCCGCCAAAAATTCCGCCTCTTTGCCAACAAGGCTTTGGGCCGCTTTTTGACGGAGTTGTTTGTCTTTCCGATGCAGTATCTCGGAGCGGCGTTTTATTTCTTCGGGCGGGAGTTGCTTTAACGCCGCCGCCTTTGTCCCGGCCCGCGGCGAATAGCTGAACACGTGGAGCCCCGAAAAACCAACCTCGTCCAAGAAAGTTAAAGAATTATTGAAGTCCTCCTCGGTTTCGGTGGGATATCCGGCTATAATATCGCAATACAGAAATATATTTTTAAAATAATTTCTTATATATTTGACTCTGGCAAGATATTCTTTAGCGTCATAATGTCTGCCCATATGCTTTAGGACGGCGTCGCTCCCGCTTTGAAGCGGCAAATGCAAATAATCGCAAAATTTTCGGCCGCCAGCCGCCGCCGTTTGGATAAGTTTGTCGGTTACGGTGTTTATCTCTATGGAAGAAAATCTTATTCTAAAGTCGCCTTCCGTTTTGAATATTTCGCCAAGCAGATCGGCCAAATCCGCCCCGCTTTGCGGGCAGCGGTAATTGCCTATATTGATACCCGTCAGTACAATTTCCTTGTAGCCGTTTTCTATTAAATTCTTTATTTCCGCCAAGGCCGTTTGCTTCGGCTTGGAGGTTTTTAGAGGACGGGTATAAGGCACTATACAATAGGAACAAAAATTATCGCAGCCGTCTTGTATTTTGACGAAGGCTCTAGTTTTGCCTTCGTGATGTTTTACGGTCCAGTCCAAATCCTCCGCGAAAAGAGTTTTGCCCAAGTCCGGCTTAAAAATTATTTGTGCGCTTGGGAACAGCGCCTTTATTTTTTCTGAAGAGGCCATTGCGTAACATCCCGTAACTACAAGCCTGCAATAGGGGTTATCGCGCAGAATATGGCGGATAAGTTTGTTGGCGTCACGGTCGGCTTTTGCGGTGACGGAACAGGTGTTTAACAGACAGAGGTCCGCGTCTTTATGATTTTGAACGAGTAGTGCGCCAGTTTCTTTAAACTTTTCTAGCAGCGCCTCGCTTTCAACTTGGTTTACGCGGCAGCCGAAGGTTTTTATGAATACTTTCATTGCAAAGCCGCCCAACAGGCTGCAGCCGCGGCCGTTTCAGCCCGTAAAATATTTTGGCCCAAAGTTACCGGGATAACGCCTTTTTGCTTTGCGAAAGCTATTTCCGCGGGATCGTATCCGCCTTCCGGTCCGATAAATACAGCCAAAGAATTAGTTTTTATAGTTGGGAGGCGTTCAAGCAAAGAAATTTTGCTTTCGTCTTCATAGCAGATTATTGCCGGCGCGGACAAAGTGTTTATGGCTTCTTCAAAGGAGAGAGGCTTTTCTATAATCGGCACCGATGGATTTTCACACTGTTTGCATGCCGCTAATGCAAGCTGATGCCAACGGGAGTGTTTAGTTTCCCATTTTTTTAGAAGGTCCTTTTCCGAATATTTAGACAATACCGGCACAAAGCGCGAAACGCCGACTTGCGTACATTTGTCTATTATATCTTCCGCGGCGGCGCGCGCAACTGCACTGAAGTAAAGAGTTAATTCTCTTCTAAGTGCGGGCGCGGGCAGCGCTTTTAATATTTCGCCGCAGGCAGATTTATCGGACAAAGAAGTAATCCTCGCGAGAAATTTTCTTCCTTTTCCGTCAAATATTTTTATTTCCGCATCAATATGCAGGCGCGCCACTTTCAAGTGGTGTGCTTCTTCTTTATCCATCGTGAAACCGTTTTGCGATATTTCGGCTAAATATTGAGGCATATAAATTAATCCGGCATACCGTCCATATTAAGCGTGCCGTCTTTTTTACACAATTTCGCAGGCAGGCCGTTGCCCAGTCCGAAGGAATTGCCGTATACAGGCGCATCGCTGTTGGCTTGGCGGCGTTCCTGTCGATATTGCTGCACGTAAAGATAAGGATAACTGAAAGGTTCTAAAGCGTCGGGATGGGCAAACACGAAGTACCTTTTGTTCCCGCCGCCTATGTTGACGTATCTTACTTTAAGTTGGTTGCGAAGAGTGTTTTCGGAGCATTGCGTCCTTGTCATTAAAGCGGCGTATTCGGTATTTGTTATTTCCATATAGTTTTGCGATATTAAATTGCGCACCTGCATTTCTATTTCCTTTTGCGTGGCGGGCAGTTTTTCGCCTGGTCGGTAATAGGATTTTTCGCCTCTCAGCATTTTGGTAAAGGCAACCAATCCTTCGTCCGTCAAATTGCCCATATCGTTGAAGATGAGTTTCCTGTTTTCGTCTCTAAGGGAGAATAGTTCCGATACGGGTACGCCCTTATTGATTAAGAATTGTTTCGCGTCCGAAGATAGCTTCCCCAGCAAATCGTTATAGCCGGTAATCGTAAGCATTTTGCGCACGTATACTTTATTGCTGTCGCGTTCTACGATTAATCCGTTTGGTATTTTCCCGCCGTATTTCTGGGAGAGATATTCTATACCGTTGCTTTTTTCGGCCGTTATCATTTTGGAAAGCGTTTGCATATCCTCGCGTGAAAATTCCTGCGCGGCCGGGTCTATGATATTGCGCTCCTTCATAGTTCTTAAGAGTTCGTCTTTGGTTAAGATATCCGGCTCCAAAGCGATGAGCCTTTCTCTTGAAACGACATTGGTAAAATCCACCGCCAAGGCCTTTTTGTAATACTCAACCGCCTGGGGGATCTTGCCGGTTTTCTCCTCGCATATTCCAGCGCCGACTAAAGCGTTGATGTTGGCGGGCTCGTATTTTAGGGCCGTTTTATAATATCTTTCCGCTTCTTTAAGATTGGCTTTTCTCATATAGATGTCGCCCAATCTTGAGTAGATATAAGCCTTGTAGGGCGATTTTGCGTTGAGGTAATTTAACGCTTTTGTAAAGTTTTTTTTCGCATTGTTAAATTTGCCCAAAATCATTTCCACTCCGGCCAAACTTATTAAGGCGTCGGCGTTTTTCGGATTTGTTTTAAGGCAGCCGTTGAGAGTTTTTTCCGCCAAGGAATATTCCTTTTCGTTAAAGTACTCCTTGCTTTTTGAAAGGCATGCGTCGATATTTGTTTTCGCTTCGGCCGGCATAAGCGCGAAAACTAAAATAAACAAAGCGGGAATTAACTTCATAGACGGTTTCTCCATGTATTAAAGAGGATTTTTATTTTTTCAATCTTACTTAACTTTATCTTTTTATCGCCCAATCGGCAAGGGCGGGCGATAAGTTTTGCCAATATGGCCTTATATGTATTGCCCATTGCTCTTGCGGGGAGCATTGCTTTAAAATCTTCTTTCGGCAGCAGCTTTTCCGCTTGGATAAAAAGCTCCTGCGCTTTTTGCGTTTCAAAAAAGAGAAGAGCTTTTGTTCTGCGGTTATCCTTGAGCCGAAGTATGTCTTCTTCCTTTACTCCGAAAGATTCCATATCCAATTTGGGTATGTATATGCGATTGATTTTCGCGTCTTCGCCAACATCTCTTATGATGTTGGTAAGCTGTACGGCATAGCCCAAAGCGACGGCGTATTTTTCCGTTCGCTCCTTTTTATATCCGAAGATTTTTATGCACATCAGCCCTACTGAGGATGCCACTCTGTACATATACCATTGGAGATCGCCGAAACTCTCGTATCGCACCGGTGTTTTTAAATCTCTTTCGCAGCCGTCCAACAGATCGGAAAGGTATTGTTTTGGAATATTAAACCGTTTTACAGCTTTTGACAGTTCCCGGCCCAGTTCGGTTTGGGGGCAATCTGCGTAAACATTGTCCAACTCTTTTCTAAGATCCGCCAATTTTTGTTCCGCGTCCGAAAAGCCCTCGTCCACGATGTCGTCGGCCAAGCGGCAAAACGCGTAAATCACGCTCAGGGCTTGTTTCTTTTCCTTGGGCAGAAAGAAAAAAGCCCCGCCGAAATTGGATTTTTTATAAGCAGGCATATTGTCGCTCATTACTAAAATTCTACTAAAAAAGCGTATAAAAAACAGCCTGTAGGGAACATTGCGCTTTAAGTTGAATAAAAAAACCCGGCATATAAATATGCCGGGCTTTTGTATGCAGAATGGATTTTATTCCAATTTGTATCCGTCGGCTTCTTTTGTCCAGCCGGAAGACGTTGCCACTTTATGGAAGGTGTCGCCCCTGTTGCCGGCGGCCAAAACGACGAAGTATTTCCCCGCGCCGAATATGGTGCCGGAGTCGTTAATGGTGTACTTGAATACAAATTTATATTCCGCAGTATCACCTTTCCCGCATTCCATAGTTACCGCTTTGTTGGACGCGTCTATTGCTACCTCGCAGGAGCCGTCATCGGCTACGGCTCTCAGCCCGCTGACGCGGTAGCTTTCCGGCATGGACACCGGCAGCTTTTTTAAACTGTCGGGGAATTCGTCATTAAAGCTGTAATATTGCAGCGCAGAATCATATATCGGTTTTAATACGCTCATATTGCTTGTGACCCTAGCCCTTTCCACAGAAGTCATATACTGCGGCAGAGCTATCGCCCCCAATATCCCTATTATGAGTACTACCACCAGAACTTCCACCAAGGTAAACCCTTTCTTGTTTTTTGACATTTTCATTTCTCCTCTACTTTATCAAAGGTTGTATCAGATTGAGTATCGGCGCTATCGTAAGTGAAACTATTGCTATCAGTTTCATCAATACGTTTAGGCTGGGCCCGGCGGTGTCTTTGAACGGATCGCCGACAGTATCGCCGATTACGGCGGCTTTATGCTGTTCCGATCCTTTTCCGCCTTCAGTCTTTTCTATATGTTTCTTTGCATTATCCCACGCGCCGCCGGCATTGGCCATAAACAGCGCCAGCATTACGCCGGTAATAGTAGTGCCTATTACCAGCCCGCAGAGCATATCTTTGCCGAAAATCAAGCCCGTCAAAGCCGGCGCCAGCACGCCGATAAGGGCGGGCAAAAGCATTTTCTTTATCGCCGATTTTGTGGAGATATCCACGCAGCGCGCGTAATTTGGCGTGGCGGTGCCTTGCAGTATCCCGCTGTTTTGCCTAAATTGCCGTCTTACTTCCTGTACCATATCGTTTGCCGCCGAACCTACCGCACGCATTGCCAAAGCCGAAAACAAAAACGGCAGCATCGCGCCAACGAACAGTCCCGCCATTATATAAGGATTAGCCATATCTACCTGCCCTATATTCGCGGCGACGCGGTACGCTTCAAACAATGCAAGAGCCGTCAAGGCGGCGGATCCTATGGCAAATCCTTTCCCGATCGCTGCGGTGGTATTGCCTACTGCGTCCAAGCGGTCGGTTCTTTTGCGGACTTCCGGCTTCATTTTCGCCATTTGAGCTATGCCGCCGGCATTATCGGCTATAGGGCCGTAAGCGTCAACGGCAAGCTGTATGCCGGTGGTCGAAAGCATACCCAACCCCGCTATGGCTACGCCGTATAATCCGCTGAACTTATATGACAGTATTATCGCCGCCGCTATAAAAACGGCAGGCCACATCGTAGATAACATTCCCACACCCAAACCGGATATTATATTGGTCGCCGCGCCGCTTTTTGAACTTTGCGCTATTTCCGCGGTGCAGGCTTTTCCTTCCGCGGTATAATAATCGGTTATCAGCCCTATAAGCACTCCGCAGGCAAGGCCAGCAACTACCGCGGCGTATACCCCGCCGGCTTTATAATACTCGCCCGAGAAAGAGAAAACGTCCGGCGAGAAGCGCATTATTATCGGATAAGCCGCCGCGGCAAATAATATCGCCGCCAAGTACATACCCCTGTTTAGCGCGCTTTGCGGGTTGCCCTTTTCGTGCGTTCTTACTATAAAATTGCCGAAGACGGACGCTATTATGCCGGCCGCGGCCAAAATAAAGGGCAGTACCGCCAGCATTATATTGCCGCCGGCCGCGGCCGCGCTCGCGCCGATTACCACCGCACTTATTATCGCGCCGCTGTAAGACTCAAACAAATCCGCACCCATTCCCGCCACGTCGCCGACATTATCCCCTACATTATCGGCTATTGTTGCCGGGTTCCTGGCATCGTCTTCGGGTATGCCCGCCTCAACTTTGCCGACCAAATCCGCGCCGACGTCCGCCGCTTTTGTGTATATTCCGCCGCCTACTCTTGCGAAAAGCGCCACCAGGCTCGCCCCGAGCGAAAAACCGGTTATTATCGGCAGAACGGTTAAGGTTAGGCTTTCCTGGTCCGCGCCAAACAGTTTGACAAACAGCATAAATAATGACGATATCCCCAATAAAGACAGCCCTACCACGCTCAGCCCCATTACCGAACCGCCGTTAAAAGCCACTTTTAAAGCAGCGTTTAAAGATTTCTGTGCGGCATTGGCCGTTCTCGCATTTGAGAAAGTCGCGACTCTCATTCCTATCACGCCAGCCAGGCCGGAAAATATCGACCCGCATATAAACGCCGCAGCCACCAAGCGCACTTCCCCTTTGTTGAAAAGCGCGAGCAGCGCCGCGACGGTTATTATTACTGCGCCCAACACTTTGTATTCCCTTTTCAGGAAAGCCTTCGCGCCGTCTTGTATCGCGTGGCTGATTTGTTTCATCTCGTCGGTGCCCTGCGGTTGTTTGTAAACCCATAATCCTTTGAAGTAAGCCGTAGCCAAAGCCAAAATCGCGGCCGCTATGGCAAAAGCAATTAACAGATTCATAATACCTCCGTATTAAATGACCGGCAAAGTGCTAATATGATAACAAATTTAAAAATCTTTACAAGATTTATATATGTTCTTTATTTTCGAGAAACTTTTCTTAAACGCTTTTACCGCCTGCGGGTCAAACGCTTTTTCGCTTTGCTCTGTTATAAATTGATATGCCTGAGATATGTCCCAAGGTTTTTTATAGCAGCGCTTCATACATAAAGCGTCGAATACGTCGGCTACGGCTACTATTCTGGCTTCAAGGGGTATTTCCTCACCTTTCAAGCCTTCGGGATAACCCGTCCCGTCGAAGCGTTCGTGGTGGTATAAGCTCATTTTATAGGCTATTTTCAACAGGGAGGACTGCGCCCCGCCAAGTATTTTGCCGCCGTATACGGTGTGGCGTTTCATTATTTCAAATTCTTCGGGGGTAAGTTTGCCCGGTTTGAGCAGAATATTGTCCGGTATGGCTATCTTGCCTATATCGTGCAAAGCGCTGGCGTGTTTGATTGTTTGGGCTCGGCTTTCTTCCAAACCGAGTCCGCGCGCTATCAGATAACTTATTTGTTCTATGTTTTCTATGTGTTGTTTGGTGTCGGATTGGTCGCGGTACTCGGCCGTTACTGCCAGACGGTAAATGGTTTCCAGGTTGGAGAGTTTTACCTCTTCGTATAGTTTTGCTATCTCTATTTTCCCGGCCGCCAAATTGGCCATTAGTTTCAAAAGGCCTTCATCTTTTTTTGAAAAAGGCGTTGCGTCTATTTTGTTGCTTACTTGCAGCACCCCTATGGTTACATTTTCTTTGTTTTTCAGGGGTACGGCCAAGAGAGAATTGGTTTTAAATCCCGTTACCAAATCCACCTCTTTTGAAAATCTTTTGTCCGCATATGCGTCGGGCAGGTTAATGGTGTGGCCGCTGCGGCATACCTGCGCGGCTATGCTGCTCCCTTTAAGCGGAAGATGTATTTCCGTATATTCCAAGCCTTTGCCGCGTACGGTTTTTGACCAAAGTTCGCCTGCGTCTTCATCTTTGATGAAAATGAAACATCTTTTCGCTCCCAGTATATTGGTTACTTGTTTTGCTGTTAATTCCAAAAGCGCGTCGAGGTTTGTTTCATGCGAAACCCTCCACCCGAACTCCACCAGGAGATCGAGTTTGTTTTTATCGGTGAGGGTTTGATTCTGAGTTTTCGCCATAAAACTCTTCCGCTATTTGTGTTACGTGTAAAATTTTGAGCCGTTTTTGCCCGCCGCCATGGGCCGAATTTTCAAACGTATTTTTATCCGCGTAAGAGGAAACTATCAGATAATCGGCCTCAAGTTCGTCAAGCGTATCGGCGATTTGCGCTTTTATGATTTTCTCGCCTTTGATTTTTGTCCAATAAGAAGCGCCAGCCGACGGCAGCTGCTTGCTTTGAATACACTCTAGCAAAAAAATGTTTTGCGGGCAAACGAAAAGTTCGTCCGGAATTTTTGCTTCCTGAGAAAAGGAGTTGCGGTGAAGGATAATTTTCTTTCCGGAGAGTTTCTCCTTGAATTTTTTTGCTCTCCGCATATGCCGCGTTATGAATTGTATTTTGCTTGAAAGAGGGGCAAACTCTTTGCCGAATATGGCGGACTTTTTAAGTATGGAATAAATTTCCGCGGAATCCGCGACAAAAGACAAAGAAGAATTTTCACTGAGCTTCATAAGAGATGAGAGGACTTTTCTTATGCCTTCGATATCGGAACAGAAATATAGGCGGTCCAACTCCGCGGCCTTTAAGTCCGTAACGGCCTTAAATCCGTTCGCGTTTAATATTTTTAATGAATCCTTTATCTGCCGGAAGCCCAGTATGGAAGGAAGAAATATTATTTCCTTTTCCAAGGGAGGCTGTTTTTTTGCCGCGCGCAATATTTTGTGGCGGGCATAAGCGCGTGAAAACATTTTCCTTATAACGGAAATTTTAGTTTTCCTTTTGCCCAAAAGGGAGGAATTCAGCTCCGCCATTAAGTCCGACACCGGCGTTTTTGCCGGACAGAAATCGGTGCAAGCCCCGCACATCAGGCAGGAGGCGGAAGTATTAAGAATATCGGTTTTGTCTCGTTTTAAGTTCAGCTTTCTTTCGAAGATGTAATTTAACAGCTGGCTTCGTCCGCGCGGGGAATAAAGTTCGCTTTTTAGCGCTTTGAAGGAAGGACATTTTTGCAGACACGCTCCGCATCGCGTACAAGTGCGCGCGGCATATTGCGCTTCAAAAGGGCCTTCTCCCTTGATATAGAAATCAAGATTTCGTTGCAAGCCCAGCTTTAACGGGGCGGGCGGAAGTTTAATATTTTTTATTTTCATTTTCGTCTTCTTCAAAAAGGAAAGGATTTAAAATATTGTCGGGGTCCAATGCTTTTTTTAATTTCAATTCGGTTTCGCCAGGCGTTCTCTTGCCGAAAGCGAGAGTTTCGCTTTTTTGCGGTTTGTAAGGCAGAAGCCTTAAAGTCAGAGAGGTTACTATCCCGTAGCTTCCGCGTGCGCCGAACATAAGCGCTATTAAATCGTATCCCGCCGTATTCTTTACGTATTTCCCGCCGTAGGATACAAAAGAACCGTCCGGCATAACAGCCTGTATTGCGGTGACGTAATCTTTAAGGGCGGGCAATGTCTTTGCGGAAAAGACCCCGCCGATGCTCCCCTTTGCCGCAGGAACGGGCAGATATAAATTTTGTTTTTTCAATTCTTCTTCCAGCTCTTTCATTGATACGCCAGGCTGAAGGGTTATTGTGTAGTCGGTTTTGTCTATCTCGATTATTTTGTTTAAGTTCTTCAAAGACAAAATATTGCCTTTCTTAAGTTTTATCTTTGTGTTCAGCCCTGCTATGGAGAGCGGTTTCTTTTCCGCGTTGGCGCGTTTTACCGCCTCTGTCAGCGGGATAATGTCTTGCGGGACGGAGTTTTCCTTTGAGGAGCGGGAAGCTATCGGCAATACTTTGTCGGGATTGGCGACATTGTTGGGGTCGAGCGCGGTTTTTATCTTGCGCAGGATTTTAAGGGTGTTTTCGTCAAACATCATTGTCATGGCGGCGCGTTTTTCCACCCCTATACCGTGTTCCGCGCTGATAGTGCCGCCAAGCACGCAAATCGTCTGATGTATTTCTTTTATCGCTTTTTTGATGTTTGAAAGTTCGTAAAGGTTATTGTCGTCAAAGGCTATATTGGGGTGCAAATTCCCGTCGCCTGCGTGGAATACTATGCCCGCTCTGAGCCCGTATTTGCCGAATACCGCGGAAATGCTTTCTATGGCTTTTGGAAGATTTGCCCTGCTTACGGCGCAATCCAGGGAGAACAATCCTCTGCCCAAACTTGCCAATGCCGCGGCGGCGGAAAGTCTTATGCGCCACAATTCCAGGCGCTTGCTTTCTTGCTGCGCTTTTTCTATTTTGAGAGCTTTGTTTGATTTGCAGAAGGACTCTATTTGTTCTGCCTGTTTCGGCAGTTCGTTCCTTTTGCCGTCCAGTTCAATTATCAGCAATGCTTGCGCGTCTAGGGAAGATTGGCTCGCTTTTAAAGTAGCGTGGTCCAGCGCCTCCAAAGCGGAGGGTATTATCCCTGCTGATATTATCTCTTTTACGCACAGCATAGCGTCGGTAAGCGAGGGGAAATAAGCCAAGAATGTTCTTTTGAACGGCGGCTTTGGCAATATTTTAAGGCGCAGTTTTTTAATCAGGCCCAAAGTGCCTTCGCTCCTTAACAGTAGAGACAATAAATCCGGCCCTTGTGAATTTTTTGACAAAGATATTTCCGTCCCGTCGGGCAAAATGAAATCCGCGCCCAGTACATTTGCCAATGTGGCGCCGTATTTTAAAGTTTTGGGCCCGCCCGCGCCCAAAGCGCAGTTGCCGCCTATTGTGGAAAATTCTTTGCTTGCCGGATCCGGAGCATAGAAAAAGCCATCTTTATCCAATATCTTCTGCAGATTGCCGTTGACCGTAGAACATTGCACTACGGCATAACCTTCTTTGGTGTTGATTTCTTCCACAGCGTCCAAATGATTCAGATTCAATACGGCGCCGCCTTTGATGGCAACGGCTCCGCCGTCGTGATTGGTCGCCGCTGCGCGCGGCACGAAAGGGACTTTCTTTTCATTTAAAATTTTGATTAAGGCGGGCAGTTTGGAAATATCTTTAATTTCCAATACCGCTTCGGGCAGGCTTTTTACGGGACTGCCGTCGAAGCAGTTAAGCAGCAAAGCCGTTTTGTTTGTTAGGACGTTTTCCTTCCCCAAAAGTTTTACCGCTTCTTTCTTCGCCGCGTTGAATTTGTTGGATTTTATCATTGCCATTACTATTATAGTATTTACATTGGTATAATTAAAATATGGCGAAAAGCAAATTCCGCAAAATATACGCTATAGGCGATGCGCACGGCAATTACTATTCCTTCAGCGCGGTTTTGATTTGCGCCGGTATAATGGACCCGGAACTTAATTGGACGGCGGGCAATTCGATAGTAGTGCAGATGGGCGATATTCTTGACAGGGGCGACAGCCCTTTGGAGATAGACCGTCTTCTGGACGTGTTGGCTATTCAGGCTAAGAAGGCAGGCGGTCAAATTATAAGGCTTGTCGGCAATCACGAGCTGGAAATTTTAAGAAAAAATTATCATATAACTTCGCTTCCCTATTTCCATATAGAAGCGTTTAGGCGTAAACTTATAAGAGGTATTTTAAACGGCAGCTGGCAAGCAGCTTATGGCGCGCGCCATTATCTTTTTACCCATGCGGGAGTATGCGACGGACTATATCCCGTCCTTAAGGAAGAAATCGGCGAAAAACGCCCAAGTCTATCTAAAATGGTCAAGCATATAAACGACGTTTTTTTCGAAGCGGTCCGCACCGGCAGTTATCATCACCCAATATTTAACGTCAGCCATTTGCGCGGTGGACGCGACAGGTACGGCGGAATATTTTGGGAAGATTTGACGTCTCTTATCGCTGGCCACGAATATATGCCGTATAAACAGATAGTGGGCCATACCCGCACCGGCCAAATAGTCCGCAGTGAGGACAGCAAAGTCTTGGCTATAGACGTAGGTATGGAAAAAGTATTTGACGGGAAATTTGAATATTTGGAATTTAACTCTTCGGGCAAGCCCGAAGCTGTGGGAGTAAAATAATGAAAGACGATAAAGAAGCCTGCCGCCTTTTCGGCGAGCTTAACAATACAATTTTGGCTTTGCGCGCGCCTGGCGGCTGCAAATGGGACCGCGCCCAAACGCATGAAAGCCTTATAAAGAACCTTAGGGAAGAAAGCCAGGAAGTTATAGACGCGATAGAAAATAAAGACGACGATAATTTTTGCGAGGAACTTGGCGATTTGCTTTTGCAAGTACTGTTCCACGCGGCGATAGCGGAAGAAGAAAACAGATTTTCCATAAGGGAAGTTATAGACGGCGTTAATCAAAAGCTAATTCGCCGACATCCGCACGTATTCGGCGGAGAAAAGGCCGCATCGCCCGAAGAAGCCCTTGCAATGTGGAAAGCCGTAAAGGCTAAAGAGAAGGCTATGAAAGCCGCAAAGAAAAAGGAAGAAAAATGAAGACGATAAAAATAATTTCCGCTTTATTGTTGTGTCTGGCTTGGCAAAATGTTTTTGCGTATAGGGGTTTTGACGCAAACGGAGGATACGTTATGCCGATGGAAGTTTCTTTGTACGGCGGGGCGGCGTTTTCCGATACGCAAAAAGCCTGGCAGGGGCAAGAGGCCGATTTCGGCGGAAGCGGATTTGTTCTTGGCGGTACTCTTATGGGCCTGATAAACAACTATTTCAGCATAGGTTTTGATTTTTCTTATACCAATTCAGGCTATGGCAAGAGTTTGGCTTTGCCGCAGGGCGAATTTGATTTCCGTATGGAACATTACAGACCGATGCTCTTTACGAAAACTTATATCGTTTCGCCGGCAAATTCCCGATTTTCCGTATATGTTCCGCTAGGCGCCGGTTTGGATTTTTCCAGAGTAAGCCAAAGACAAAGCAGCGTGGAAGAGAAAAAGGCCGATACTCTTTCCGGCTTTGCTCTTTCGGCGGGGCTGGGCGCGGAATTTAATTTCGACAACTACACCTTCATTTCTTTTGAGGGACGTTACAACTTCAGCTGGTATCCCGCTTCAAACGATTATGATTTGTTCGCCGCCAAAAACGCCTTTGCGGCGGTCAAACTCGGAATAAGGTTCGACAGCGGATACGAGTTCATTTACTGATGTCGCTTGGCCTAAGACGCCTGGCCTGATGGTATCGTAAATAGTTTCTTTAGCAATTCGTAAACTTTTTTGTTCGGATTTGCTTGCGCGTATTGAAGCAAAGCTCTGGTGTCGGGCACCGTCGCGCCGCTCTGCAAAAGCAGTGCGGGGACTTTCTCGTTCGGGTTTTTGTTGGCCGCGGCCATAATTATGTTGGTGCCGTTTTTGTCTGTTGCGTTTACGTCGGCTCCGGCTGAAATTAAGGCTTGTATCACAGGTAAATTTTTATTTGTCAGGACGGCGGTCATCAGCGGCGTGTCGCCGTTATTGTTAGTCCCGTTCGCGTCCGCGCCCGCTTCAATCAGGACGTTTATCGGATCGGCCGTTTTGCTAAAAGCGGCCGCGAGCATAAGAGCATTGAACTGCCCTTTCATCAAGGCCTCTAAATTCAAATCTTTTCTCAGCGCTTTTTGTAATGCCGCGGCATTTGAGCTTCTTATCGCGGAAACAAGCGCCTTATTGTTAAACCAAAGGGAAGAATCGTCTAGATTTTTCGGATTTTTGCGCTCTTCAAATTCCGCGTTAAGCTGTTTGATTACGGCGTTATATACGTCTTGGTTTTGATTTTGCGCCGCAAAGTCAGCCACGTGGCCGGTATCCAATTTATTTTTGCTCTTTTCCAGAAGGGCCAAAGTAACTTCCGGTACGGGGTTGCTTGTGGCGGCGGTAAGAAGAGCGGTAAAGCCCTGGTTGTTTTTGGAGTCGATATTGGCGTTGTTTTCCAAAAGCAGATTGATTATTTTGTCGTCCTTTGCGTTTGCCGCGGCCATAATCAGGGGGGTATTGCCGCGGGCGTTTTTCAAGTTGATTTCCGCACCGTTTTTGATTAAGAACGCTATTAATTTCGGGTCTTTGTTTTCCTCTATCAGTTTAAAAATCAAGGTGGAGCCGTCTCTGTCGTAGCCGGCATTAAGATTGGCGCCGGCTTTTATCAGCACTTTTATGTTTTCTGGTTTTTCGGGGTGTTGCAATACCGCGGCCATTACGGGGGAAGAACCGTCTTTCGCGCGGATATTCGGATCGGCTTTTACGGAGGCCAAGGCTTTAAGCCAAGCGGTGTCGCCTTCATAGGCGGCTTTGTAGAGCAAAGTTTTTCCCTCTTGGTCGCGAGTATTAATGTCCACGCCGTTTCTCACAAAAATTACAAGCGTTTTTAAATCTTTATGTTCGTTTAAAAGAGAGGACGCGTCCATTCCGGACTCTTCGTCTTTTGCTGCGAGGTCGGTCTTGACTGCTGCGCGCATAATTTTTTGGGGATCGCCCGATTGTAAAGCCTCTTTAAACTCCTTGCTGTTGTACCACGGTATTTTTACGCTGTTTTCTATTTTTCCCAAGAGAAGGAATTGCCTGTCTTCGTGCTTGAGATTGCTGTTTCGTATAAGAGCTTGCCTGAAAGCCGGGTCGTTTCTGCCCTGGGCTCCGGCTTGCAAAAAGAGCAAAATGACATTCTTGTTTTTGTTGTTTTCGGCAGCGAGCATCAAAGGCGTTTTGCCGGAAGGATCGGCCTGTTCTATATTTACGCCCGCCAGTATTAAGGCCTTGGCGATATTGGGGTTTATATTGTCTTTTGCCGCAAGCATAAGGGCGCTGTAGCCTTGTTTGTTTACGGCGTTTGGGTCTATTCCGACGTCTATCAGGGTTTGTATAAGGTCCGGATCGGTAGAGTATTGTACGGCCAAAGTAAGCGGGGTGTCGCCGTTTCCGTCTTGGCTTTTCAGATTGATGTTTGAAGTGTAAATATATCCGCTTACCGATTTGGAATCCGATAGCTGCAAAGCCTTAAGAAATGCTTGGTTCTCATACCATTCGTTGGATTTGCCGCCCGAAGAACAAGCCGCATAGAAAAAAGACGAGAAAATCAGACATAAAACTAAGAAAAGATGTTTCATTACGCACCTCTTTATTCTATAATACCGCCGCCCAAGACGGTATCTCCGTCGTAAAATACCGCGCTTTGCCCCGCCGTAACCGACATTTGCGGCTCGTCGAAACATACCTGCGCCTTATCCTCTCCCAAAGGCTTTACTGATGCCCAAGCGGGGATATGCTGGCGTCTTATCTTTACCATAGCTTTAAATTGGCCTTCCGGCCTGCGTACAGAACACCAGTTTACCAAAGCGACGCGCAAAGTATCGGAGAATAAATCTTCCTTAAAACCCGCTACTATCTGATTATTTGCCGCGTCTATTTTGACTACGTATAAAGGCCTTTGGCTTCCGCCGCCCGTAAGGCCTTTGCGTTTGCCGATGGTATAATTCCAAATGCCTTTATGCTCCCCGATAATTTTTCCGGTTTTATCAACTATTTTGCCGGGCTGCGGCGGGAATTTTAGGATATCGTTATAATCGCCGCAATAGAAATCTTGGCTGTCGGCTTTGTCGGCAACGGGCAAGGAGTATTTTAATGCCATTTCCCGCACCTCTTTTTTTGTATAAGGCCCCAGCGGGAATAAGATTTTGGAAAGCTGTTCTTGGCTTAGTCTGTACAGAAAATAGCTTTGGTCTTTTGTATCGTCTTTGCCTTTCTTTAAGCGCCAAAGATTGTTTGCGGCGTCAAATTCTATAATGGAATAGTGGCCCGTAGCGAATTTGTCGAAGTCTACGCCGTTTTGCCTTGCGGCTTGTGGCAAAGCGCCGAATTTGACGTAACTGTTGCACCATACGCAGGGATTGGGCGTTCTGCCGAGGCGGTATTCATCTTTAAAATTGCCCAAGACAATTTGTTTGTACTGCTCGCGGCAGTCTATTACTTTAAGCGGGATATTGAGGAAATCTGCCACTTTTTGAGCCGTCGCGATATCGTTTTCTTCGGGGCCGAGGCAGGCTTTGTTGGGAACTTTCGGGGTTGGCATTGTTTCGTCCCAGATGGACATAATCGCGCCGATGACGTCATAGCCCTGCTCTTTAAGAAGCAAGGCGCTCATCGCCGAATCTACTCCTCCGCTTAAGCCTACCAGTACTTTTCCTTTATGCATAGCAATATTCTAACAATTTTAAAGCGGCATATAACAATAAAGCCGAATTTGGTATAATAAAAAAAGAAGCATAAACGCTTCTAAGCAAAAAAAGCAGGCCGCTGCGCCGGCGATAAGCCGGAGCAAATGGCTATTTTCCGCTTTTTTTGGTACAATAATGTTATGTATTCAATAATAGAAACAGGTGGAAAACAGTACTGGGTAACCCCCGGTCAAAATCTGCAGGTTGAAAAACTGGAAGCGGAAGTCGGTTCTACCGTAGAGCTTAAAGCTCTGTGGGCGGCGGAAGCGGAAGGTACCTCGTCAGATGCCAAGGCGGCGAAAACCGCTAAGGTCACCGCGGAAGTCGTAAGACATTTGCGCGGTCGCAAGATTATTGTTTTCAAGAAAAGACCCAAAAAAGGTTATGAAAGAACCATGGGCCACAGACAAAATCTTACAGAAATCAAGATTAAAGAAATAATCTTATAACCGGCTTAAAGCCAAGAATAGGTGAATAACAATGGCACATACTAAAGCACAAGGTTCCTCTTCCAACGGAAGGGACAGTCACGGTCAGAGGCTTGGTGTTAAGAGATACGGTTCACAGTTTGTGAACGCCGGCGAGATTATTCTTAAGCAGCGCGGCACCAAAATATTGCCGGGCAACAATGTCTCCAAAGCCAGCGATGACAGCCTCTTTGCCAGAGTTTCGGGTATTGTTACCTTTGAATGGGCTAAAAAGGGCAAACAGCAAGTTTCTGTTTATCCTAAAGAGGAAGCAAAAAAATAGACTTTTTAGTCTTAAAAGGCGGCCTGAAAGGGCCGCCTTTTTTTTGCAATATAATGACGTTTTGCGCCTAAGCGAAAAAAGATAAAAAGGGGGGTATTGTCCGGCTGCGACTTGCTATAATGATTATATGCGCAAATTACTTTTAGCTGTTTTATTTTTAGCGCCTGTTGCGGCGGGCTGTATTGGCGGGAAAGCCAATATTTACGAACGTCAAAAGGAGAGCGCAAACGCAAAAGAATGTTGTTTCGCTTTGCCGTCATACTATTTTGACCGTTCTCAAAGCGAGGTCTTCTCGGTATGCAAGCAAGTGCTGGAGGCATATGAATATAAAATAAACGACGATCTTAGCAAGTACGGCTTCATTTACGGACAAAGCGGGAAGAGAGATTCTTTTGTTGTTACGCGAATATTCATTACGCCGTGGATTTTGCTGGGGATAGGAGTGCCGAGGTACGAAGAGCAGGTATCTTTTGCGGTAAATATTTTTGTTAAACCTGAGGGAGACGGCACAAATGTCAAAGTCGCTTTTTTCAGGGAGGCGTGGGACAATAAAGGAGAACTGCTTAGAACTGACAGGATAAGAAGCGAAGCCATATACAATAAATTTTTTGAAGATTTGGACTTTTTATTTTCTCAGGATTTGTCGGAGTCGAAATGAAAAATTTATTTTTAATTTTATTTTCCGCGATTTTTTTATGCGCATGCGCGCATATCGACGCCAATGAGCGGGACGAATCTTTTCGTTTTAAATATTATGGCGCCGTATATAAGGATATGGCTGCCGCGGCCGTTCCGGAAGTGCTTGTCGAGGCGGGGTTCGCTTTGGAAAAATCCGAAAGCGAATCGTTTTTTATTAAAGGCGTTTCCGCAGACGGCAAGACGGAGATAGAAGTATTTATG
Source organism: uncultured bacterium (assembly GCA_949291515.1). Classification (GTDB taxonomy): domain Bacteria; phylum Elusimicrobiota; class Elusimicrobia; order Elusimicrobiales; family Elusimicrobiaceae; genus Proelusimicrobium. The sequence continues at coordinate 143,680 of CASEVY010000007.1, forward strand.
ACGGAGAAATCGGAAGGGGCCCTGTTTGAAGCCGCTTTTTACCATAAGGGGAAAGCCGTAAATAAAGAAAAACCGTATGACGGATTTTTTTCCGATTTGGACAAGAAAGTCTTTTCCTATTAAATACGCGTTCTTATCTTATTTTGCCTGCGGTCTGGCAATTAAAACCGTACAAGTATCATATGTACTATATTTCACATAAAAGGTAAAATATAGATAATAAGGAGTTTTTTGGGGAAGTCAAATATGCAGGCCAATAATTTTTTGGACAGAGTTAAGATATACGTAAAAGCTGGCAAAGGCGGGGACGGCTGCCTTTCGTTCAGGCGCGAGAAGTTTATAGAATTCGGCGGGCCCAACGGCGGAAACGGCGGGCGCGGCGGAGACGTATATTTGCAGGCCGAACCCAATCTTACCACATTGCAGGAGCTTGCCTATAACCCTCATATAGAGGCCGGCAACGGCGCCAAAGGCGGCACATACAATAAAACCGGCGAAGACGCGGAAGACAAAATAATATTGGTTCCGCTAGGCACGGTAGTCAGGCAGGACGGCAATATAATAGCGGATTTGACCTTGCCCGGCCAAAAAGCGCTTGTCGCGCGCGGCGGCCGCGGCGGCCGCGGCAATCAAAGTTTTAAGACGAGAAACAATACCGCTCCGCGCATAGCCGAGAACGGTCAGCCAGGCGAGGAAGTGACCCTTATACTGGAACTTAAAGTGTTGGCCGATGTCGGATTGGTGGGCTTCCCGAATGCTGGGAAAAGCACATTTTTAAGTGCGGTATCTGCCGCTAGGCCGAAAGTGGCGGATTATCCTTTTACTACCTTAAACCCCAATTTGGGGATATGCACGCATAAGGGAAAAAGTTTCATAGTGGCCGATATCCCCGGTATAATAGAAGGCGCGAGCGAGGGGAAAGGTTTAGGGCATCAGTTCCTTAAACATATAGAACGCACGCGCGTTTTGGTTCATATGATAGATCCGCAAGGTTTTGAGGATATGGACGCGATAAAATCCGTAAAAGTGATAGAGGGCGAACTTAAGAATTTCGGCAAAGAGCTTGCCAAGAAACCCAGAATACTTGTCGTAAACAAATCGGATTTGCCTAATGCTCAAGAAGTTTTTGAGAAGATAAAAAAGAAATACTCAAAAAATCCCGTATTTTTGATTTCTGCCGCAGCCGGTACGGGTATAAATAAAGTTTTGGACGAAGTAATTAAGGTTTTGGCCAAGAATCCGATAGCGGTTGCTAAGGAAATAAAAACAAACGGGCCGATAATCCACGCGGTGGAGCCAATGTTCAGGATAACCAGGCTGGACGAAGAGCGCGTCCAAATAAGCGGCAAGAAGATAGAGGAATTTATTTCGATGACAAATTTCTCTCAGCCGGAGGCTGTACAGCGTCTTAGGGGTATATTCAAGAAAGTGGGGCTTGAGAAAGCCTTGCTGAAAGAAGGCGTAAGTGACGGCAGCGTGATAGTGGCCTGCGGGCGCGAATTTGAATGGAACGGCAGCGAGGTTGACGAAGAAGTCTCCGCCCTGCCCGACAGAATAGGCGGATATAAACGGCGTGAGACTAAAGCCGAGCGTCTTGCCAAGCGCAAAGCGCGGCGCGCCGCGAAAGCGGATTTATAAGTTGCGGGGGGTATATGGAACTTGCCGAAAAAGCGTTAAGACATTATTTCGATTTCAAAGGCCGGGCGGGCATAAGGGAATTTATTTTGGCGCACATAATGATAGCGCTGGTTAATATTTGCCTGCTTGCGGTTTTGTTGGGTCTTGTTTTTATTGGGCATCTTATAGTTTCCCAAATAGGGGGAGCGCGGGCGTCTTATGCGTTTTTGGACGGTGCGCAGACATTTGTCAGTATAGTATTGGTGTTTTCTATAGGGCTTGGCATAGCGGCGATAGATTCCCGCAGGCTTCACGATTTGAATTTAAGTTCTTGGTGGCTTGTCGGCGCGGTGGCGCTGCTGGTCGTATTGAACATCTACGGTTTTTTTACTTTCGCCACTTATTTGCATCTTTTCTTTATAATCGTATTGCTTTTCCCCGCGGATAAACGTGCCAACAGATACGGTCCGGCGCGCGTTTCCGTGCTGAGGGAAGAGGACGACGAATTCTAATCTTATAAAAACAAGCCGACTATTTTTTCCGCTTTGGCGTTCATCGCGGCTCTGAGCTGCGGGGTATCGTCTTGATACCCTACGAGGTGCAGAGTTCCGTGTGCGGCGAGTACGGCGTTTTCGAACAATGCGCCGTGGCCTTGCTCTTTGGCTTGTCTTTTAGCCTGAGCCGTACAGACGAATACGTCTCCGAAAGCGCCGCCCGTCTTTTTGTCGTATGGATAGTTGAAAGATATAACGTCCGTCACATAATCGTGGCCGATATATTCGCGGTTCATTTTATGTATTTCGCCCTCGCCTACGAAAACGATATTTACTTCGCCTTTAAAGTTCGCCGCCTTGCCCAAGGCTTTTAGAACTATGTTTTTGTAGAGTGAAGTTTTTCTGTAATATTTTGCTATCTGCGGGCGGTAGAAGATATTTATTTGCATTTTTTCTCCCATTTGTCATAGGCTTGGATAATATCTTTTACCAGCGGGTGGCGGACTATATCTTCGTTTTCAAATTCAAAGAAGCCTATCTGCGGCACTTTGCCCAATATTTTTTTTACGCTCAGCAGTCCGCTTTGTTTGGAGTTGGGCAAGTCTATTTGCGTTATGTCGCCGGTGACTATTATTTTAGAGTTCAAGCCCATACGGGTAAGAAACATTTTCATCTGTTCTGGCTGGGTGTTTTGGGCTTCGTCCAATATGATAAAAGCGTTTTCAAGCGTGCGTCCGCGCATATAAGCGAGCGGCACTATTTCTATAACATTGGCGTAGCGAAGCGCGTTAAATTTTTCCGCGCCGAGCATAGCTTGAAACGCGTCATATACGGGACGCAAATAAGGGTCCACTTTTTCGTTTATGTCGCCTGGGAGAAAACCAAGTTTCTCGCCCGCTTCCACTATCGGGCGGGTAACGACTATTTTGCCTATAATGCCAAGCTGCAGCGCTCTAAGCGCGCAAGCCGCGGCAAGGAAAGTTTTGCCCGTACCAGCAGGGCCGGTGCAGATGATAAGGTCTCTCTCCCAAATCAATTTGACGTATTCGTTTTGGTTTAATGTGCGCGGTTTGATTGGGGAGGCGTGCGCGGGCCTAAAAACGACGCCGTCCGCAAAAGGCACCTTTTGCGAAGCGGAGGCGTTAGGGGCGGGCGGCACTCTGAGCAATTCCAAATTCTTTTGTATTTTTGAATAAGCCTTATCCACGCGGGAGTGTATCCCGCTGATCGAGAGTTCCGCCCCGCCGTCCTCATCGGTATGTTTTACGTTGACGGCTATTTTAAATTCTTTCTCCAATGCGCGGAGGTTCCTGTCCTGTATTCCGAGTACGGCGTAAATTTCGTCTTTGTTTAGGAGTTTTATTTTCTTTATCACAGGAATTTAGTCCTTCCGCGCGGTATCACCACAATACCCGATGGATCGATATAATAATTTTGGATATCGTCCTCGTGGTTTATGCCGATTTTGCTGCCTGCGGGTATATTGTTAAAGCGGTCCATAATGGTCTTTTTGATATGGCAGTTTTTGCCTATTACGCAGGAATCCATTATTACGCTGTCCTCAATTACCGCGCCGTCCATTACCACCACATTGCTGGCCAAAACGCTGTTCTTTATAAGGGTTTTGGGGTGAATGACGCAGCCGTTGCTGAGCATACTGTTTTCCACCGTTCCGCCCAGATAGGAAGTAGGGGGCAGATTGTGTACGGAGGTGTTTATCGGCCAATGCGGATTATTTAAATCGAATTTCGGTTTTTCGCCCAAGAGGTCCATATTTGCCTGCCAATAAGCCTCAATTGTGCCCACGTCGCGCCAGTAGCCTTGTTCCTCGTAGGGCCTTAAACCGGCGAGCTTGTCTGAGGGGAAATCATAGGCGAAAGTTCTGTGTGTTTTCAGTATTACCGGTATAATGTTTTTGCCGAAGTCCAATGATGGAATATCGCAGTATTTCTGCTGGAGTATTTTGAGCAGGACGTTCTTGTCAAAAATATAATTGCCCATAGATATATAGGCGTTTTTCGGGTTGCCGGGTATGGGGTGTGGATTTTTTGGTTTTTCCTCAAAGTTGATAATTCTGTTGTTATCGTCTACCGCCATAACGCCGAAGGCGGAAGCCTCTTTGAGTGGGACCACATTTGCGGCGACGGTTACGTCTGCTTTGTTTTTGATATGGAAGTCTATCATTTTGGAAATATCCATTCTGTAGATATGGTCGGCGCCGAAGATTACGACCAAATCGGGATTAAAGTCGTTAATGAGGCTGATATTTTGGCGAATGGAATCGGCTGTTCCCCTGTACCAGTGTTCGCCCAGGCGCATTTGGGGCGGCACTACCGTTAAGAAGTGATCCCTGCTGATGCCTTGCGTGGGCCAGCTGGTTCTTAAGTATTCTATAAGCGACTGCGACAAATACTGCACCAATATATAGGAAGAGAATATATTTGAATTCACGAAGTTTGACAGCACAAAGTCAATAATTCTGTACTTCCCGCCGAATGGTACCGAAGGTTTAGATCTTTCTTTTGTTAGAGGAAAAAGCCTTTCTCCTTTTCCGCCGGCCATAATCATACCCAATACTCTCATAAATTCTCCTTAAAAAGCCGAAAAGGGCTTTTATTTTTTATGTAAAAGTTCAAAAGCGGCCCAAGTCCAGGGCAGTTTTTGTTTAAAAATCTTTTCGATTGCTTGCGCGTATACGCGGATTTCATATTGAGCGTGGCCGTCGGCTCTCAATGAAAGGAAGTTAAGCAGGCTTCTGGCGTTGACGGTCCAATAGAACTGCGTATACTGGCTTACCGGCAGCAGGCCGCGGGCCATTTCTCTGGCGACGCCGGCTTGCAGCAATTTCTGATAGGCTTGATAAGAGGCTTCGATGCTGTCGGCATAGATTTTTAAAAGGGTTTTATTGTCCAAGTCCTTGCTGGAGATGGATCCTTGTTTGTTGTGGGTATCCTGCACTCTGAATTCGGTCGGTATATAAAATTCGTCTTTGACTTCGGTATACCGCGCGCTGACTTCATTGTAGGAAGCTATTCTGTGCCTCATCCATTGTCTGGCTACGAAGATAGGGCATTTTATATGGAATTGGAATGTGCAGTGTTCAAACGGGGAAAGATGCTGATGTTCCATAAGATATTTTATTAAGGCTTTGTCTTTTTCCTCGCCTTTGCTTACCCCGCCGAAGGAGACTCTCGCGGCGTTGACGGTTCTCAGGTCGCTGCCCATAAAATCTATCAATTTGACGAAACCGTGGTCGAGAAGATGGACTATTTCCTCCTGCTCGGTTTGCGGGTAAGTTGTATTCATAAATATCTCCTGGAGTTGAAAATAAAATTTTAATTGTTTTAATCTAATATATTAAATATTGTCCGCCGCGTAAACCGCCACGAAGCCGCCGTCGGCGGTATCGTAAACTGCGGCCAGCGTATTTTTAAACGGGCCGAAGTCGCCCTGCTTCATATCGTAAATCGTGCCTTGAATAGGCAGCGTTTTATATTTCCCGAAATTTGTTCCCGTCCATTTAAGTATATAAATATTTGAGGCCGGATTTGTTTTTTCCGTACCGTTTTGCGCGGCGGCCAATAGCGTTTGCTCGTCTTTGCTTCCTTTAAATATTGGCAGCGGCAGATAAAGGGCGTGTTTGCTTTTGTTGAATTCGAAGGCATTGGGAGATGAGGAAAACTTATTCCTTCCGCCCTGCAAAGAGAAATCCACCGGCTCGCCCAAACGCGTTCTTATCTTGCCGTCTTGCGTTATATATATGGGCGTCAGTGTTCCGTCCCCTTCCAAGTCCGCCATATTAAAGCCGAAAATCGTATTCAAACCTTTTATCTCCAGGGTTTGCCCAGGTTGATACGCGTTGTTCTCGAAAGTCAATTTTGCTGGCGGAGTAAGATTGTTCCTTTTCCCTGTTTTCACCACTTTTTGAGTATATAATACTCTGGGCCTGTTGTAAGGGGCCAGACCTTGAGTAAGGCCGCCGAACGCTTTGCCAGATTTAAGTGCGGCTCCTTCCAGGGATAGCGGGAGGGTTTCAAAGGTCTCGTCCAAAGGATTGAAAAGAGTAACAAACAGCGTCGCTTTGCCGGTATCCGGCAGGGCTGCGCAGTCAAGCGCCAGGATATTTTTTATATTCGGGATTTTATATGATGCTTTTTGTAAAAGTTTTTTGTCTTCCGAAAGAGAATAGACTTTTATCTCGTTGTCGCGGGCGAAAGATATTGCGGCCTCGTTTATGTCGTCGCCGTCGATATCGCAAAGGGCGGCAAAGCGGGGCGCATTTTTAAAGGCGGGGCTTTGCCAAAGCGGTTCTGTAGCGTTTTGTTCGGGAAATTCCGCCTCCAGGAAAAGTACATTTTCTCCGTTGCGTATATTCTTGTTTTTAAATTCGGCCTTTAAACCGAGCACATTCGTATTTTTTTCCAGCTCGCCTACGGCGAAAAGGTCTTTTGCTCTGCTTACGGTGCCTTTTATTTTTTCGCCTTCTTCCCGTCCGAGCGATTTGCCTGTTTTTGGATTGATAATTTCTTCGCCCGGCAAAGTGATTTCAAACAGATCGCCGCCGCGCGGCAGTCTTTTTGCTTCCGAGAGATCGAAATAGACTGTTTTTCCTTCTTGTCTTATCACTTCCGCGCTTTGCGCGAAAGCGACCGCGCCTAAGGCTGAAAACGCCAAAGCGAAAAGCAGGTTTTTTACGGGAAATTTCATAAAATTATTCTAACTTATTTGTTTATTAAATAGGAAGAGTAATTTGCTAGAATTATGTATATGGAAATAAAGCAAGCGGCGATATTTTTTAATCCCGCGCGCGAAAGCTGCGCGGCGGCGGCTTTGTCTTTGGCGGACGCGGCGCAAAAAAACGGGATAAATTATTATTTTGCCGATTACGGCGCATCTTTAAACGATCTCAAAGCCGATACGGATATAATATTTTCCGTAGGCGGGGACGGCACCATTCTAAAAACCGCGCGTGCGGCGGCCAAGAGCAATATAAAGATTTTGGGTATAAATGCGGGCCATTTGGGTTTTTTGGCGGCTGCCGAGCGGGGCTTGGATTTCTTTAAACTTTTTGAGGATATAAAAAAAGACAATTTTATTTCCCAACGCCGTATGATGTTAATTTGCCGCGTATACAGAGCGGGGCGGGAAGTGTTTAGCGATTTGGCTTTAAACGAGGCGGCGGTCAGAGCCGTTTCGCCAAGGAGCGTCAAACTAAGCGCGCGGTATAGTTCTTTGCCCATAAAGGAATATACGGGCGACGGGCTTTTGACGGCTACTCCGACGGGTTCTACGGCCTACAATTTGGCCGCGGGCGGGCCGATAGCTATGCCTGAACTTGACGTCTTTATTTTGACGCCGATTTGCCCCCACACTTTAAACCAAAGGCCTTTGCTTTTGCCCAGTGCGGGGGAACTGAGTATTAGGGTAATGTCGGAAAAGAGCCAGTCCGACGCGGCGCTGAGCTTGGACGGACAAATCAATTTCCCGTTAGACTGCGGCGACGAAATAAGGATAAAAAGATATGAAGGCGGCGTAAATATTTTATTTCCGAAGGGATACGATTTTTTCAATATATTGAGCATAAAGCTCAAATGGGGCAGCAGGTAATGTTGAAGAGTATAGAGATAAAAAATTTCGCCATAATAAGTTGCGTCAAAGTGGAGTTCGGCGCGGGCCTGAATATTTTTACGGGCGAGACGGGCGCGGGCAAATCAATAGTTATAGAAGCGCTCGGCTTCTTGCTGGGCGCGCGCGGCGACAGCGGCCTGATAAAGCAAGGCTCGTCCAAGATGACGGTATGGGGGGAATTTTCTTCCGACTCTTTGCCTAAAGAACATTTGGAGAAGTTTGGCATAAAAGGCGGGGAGTTTACTATAAAGAGAGAACTGGATACAAAAGGGCGCAACAAGGCTTGGGTAAACGAAAAATCGGTTTTGGTGTCCGACTTGGCGGACCTTGGCGCGTATTTGGTGGATTTCCACGGCCAGCACGAACATCAGAGTTTATTTAAGGCTTCGGCTCACTTGGATTTGCTTGACGAATTTGCAGGGCTAGGCAAAGATTTGGACTTGTTTAAAAAGGAGTATGACGTCTTTGTTGATTTGAAGCATAAACTTGCGGCTTTGGAAATGTCTTCTGAGGAAAAGCAAAGAGCCTTGGACTTGTACAAATATCAGCTTGAGGAAATAGAAAAACTGAATATAAAGGAAGGCGAAGACGCCGAAATAGAAGAGATATTGCCGAAGATGAAAAATTCCGGCCGTTTAATGCAGGACGCTCAAACGGTATACGGCTATTTAAGCGAGATGGAGGGCTCGGCGGTGGAAACGCTGGCCAAGGCTTTAAACGCGTTAAGGCAAATGGCGGAAACGGACAAGAGCCTTCAAAGCGCGGCGGAAGAATTGGAAAGCGCGCTGAACTCGGCGGAAGATACGGCCTCGACGATATCGGCGTATCAAGAGGGTTTGGACGCGGACCCCGAACGCTTGGACAAGCTGCTTGGCAGACAGGAGGATTTGCGTCGCGCCAAAGCCAAATACGGGGCCACACTTAAGGAGGTCTTGTCTTATGCCGAAGGCCTGAGGGAAAAGATATCGGCGCTTGAGGGCAACGGGGAGAATGTTTCCAAACTTAAGCAGGCCCTTGAAAAACAGGATAAAAAACTTCTATGCTTAAATGAGGAGCTTTTTAAACGCAGGGAAGAAGCCTCCGCCCGGTTGTCTGCGCGTATTAAAGAGGAGATTGCTCCTCTTGGTTTTGGCAAAGTGCGTTTTGAAGTCAGTTTGGACAGACGCGGCGAGATCGGGCCAAAAGGCGACGTAACGGCTGAATTTTTGTTTTCGTCAAACGCGGGTCAGGCCTTAAGGCCGCTGAGAAACATAGCCAGCGGCGGGGAAATATCCAGATTAATGCTCGGCTTAAAAACGGTTCTTGCGGGATCATGCGGGACTATGGTCTTTGACGAAATCGACGCGGGTATAAGCGGGGTAACCGGCAAGCTGGTGGGGCGCAAAATGCGGGCGTTGTCTGGTAACAGGCAGATAATATGCGTAACGCATTTGGCGCAAGTTGCAGCGTGCGGGGAAAAGAATTTTAATATAAGTAAGAAAGAAAACGGGCAGAGTACTGAAGTTGAAGTCCGTCCGCTTGAGGGTAAGGACGTAATCCTTGAGGTAGCCAGAATGATTGGCAGCAGCGAAGGCGCCAAAGCCGGCTACCAGCACGCGGCGGATTTGATAGCGGAAGCCCTGACGGTAGATTTAAAATAAAAGGAGAGTTATTTATGGCAGAAAAAGAAGAGAATATACAGGAACAGGAAACGGCGGCAACGGAATGCACAAAGGAAACTTGCTGCACGAAACGCAAATGCTGTATTACTCACAAATTATTCGGTCTTAAGGGTTTGAGCATAATATATAAGGTATTAAGCGTATTGGCTTTGCTTTATATGGTATATGTATTGGTGATGCTTTGGTATTATGCGTTTAAGGAAAGCGCACCTTTAATGGATTCGTTGGCGATAACGCTGCAAGTGATTATAACCTACGGTTTCTTTGCGTTGGTTATGATTACGATATCCAGAATACTCAGAGTTCTTAAAAAGATCAAACACGCTGTAGAACACAAATAAGCGTTTTTTGACAATGCGGCGCGGCCTTAACGGGCCGCGCCGGCTGACGATAAAACAATAAGTTTAAGCGGTTTATGAAAAGATTTTTATTTTTAACTTTAATTCTTTCCCTGCTTCCCTTAGTATCCAATGCCGAAGCGATAAAACTTAAAAACGGAACGATAATAAACGGTTCGATATTGGACCGCGGGGAATACATTTTAAGAGTACAGACCAGTTACGGCCCCATATCTATAAATCAAGGCGAAGTGGAAGCAATAATGCCGGATTTGCATCGGGTATTATTGAAAGGCGGGGGCGAGTTTGTCGGCACGGTGGTCGATTTGGACGAGTTTAATCTTACGTTAAATACGGACAGCGGGATAGTCAATTTGGACGTGGCGGAGATTTCCTCCATGGAAGTATACGACTACGAAAGCGCCGAAAAACAAAAGAAGTACATCACCAAGAAACAAGAACTTGAACAGGCCGCACAGGAAGAAGCCAAAGCCGCGCAGGAAAGCGGCGCCGCGGCTTCGGGTGCGGCGGCCTCTGCGGGAGCCGTATCGTCTTCCGGCCTTTCTTTTGACGAAGATTTGGAGAAAGTTTTCCCTTCCAAGCCTGAAGTGATAGAGCCTAAAATAACCTATAAATATCACGTTCACAGCACTCAGCAGCAGGCAGAAGAGCAGGAAGAGGAAGAAGAAAAGCCTGTTCTGACGGAAGAAGAAAAGAAACAGCAGGAACAGGAAGACGCTTTGATTACCGAACAAATTAAGAAGAAAGATACCGGCAAAAACTATTTTGGCGTCAACTTGGGTATGATGAGCGGCAGTCTTAGTTTGGACTTATCGGAGTATGGCGGCAGCACGGAAGAGAAAATGAGCGGCGCGAACGTGGCGTTTTCTTTGGCGTATATGCGGAAGATGACAAATCGTCTGTGGTTTGGCGGTTCAATAGGATACGCAATGCTGCCAAGCGGGGAATTTGAGTTTCCGTTAAGCGGGCAGGACAAGATGTATGTGGAAACTTCCGGCCAAGTGTACGATATTAATTTGCTAAGCAATTTCTATCTTAACACGCAAAGCGCTTTAAGGTTCTATCTTACCGGCGGATTGGGCTATACCAGCGCAAGCGTGGAGGAAAGCCCGTCCAAGTATGAGTTATTAAACAGCGAAACGGGTGAATACGGCTGGACTACGCAGGAGACCAATACGATAAGCTCCGGCAATATAAACGCTATGTTCGGGCTTGGCGCGGAGTACGCGATAGACGACGTTAATTTGGGTTTTGAGGTTAAGGGCAAATACTTCGGTTTTAAGGACGAGCTTGAAAACAGTTCCAAGCTGAGCGTTTACGCGATGTTGAAGATAAACTGGTTTTTCTGATGAGGATTTTATTTGCGCCAAATTCTTTTAAAGGCAGCATAAGCGCGCGGGAAATATGTTCCCGCGCGTCTTTTTTGACGGGCGGATATAAAGTTAAGTTTATGCCGTTTTCCGACGGGGGCGACGGGGTGCTTGACGTATTTTCCGCCGCTTTTGGCGCGGCTAAGTTATATAAGGTTAAGGCTTTGGACGCTTTGGGGCGGTGCAAAGCGGCTCCGTATCTGATTTTGCCGGACGGCAAAACCTGCGTGATAGAGAGCGCTAAAGTCTGCGGGCTTGGCGAGCTTAAAAAGAGCGAGCTGGATATTATGCATGCATCTTCTTACGGTATCGGCCAGGTAATAAAGGCGGCATATAAAAAGGGCGCGCGGATATTTTATATAGGGCTTGGCGGAGTCGCTTTTAACGACGGCGGAGCGGGTATGGCGAAGGCTTTGGGGTACAGGTTTTTTGACGCTTTGGGTAGAAAGATCGGTACGGATATAGAAGCGCTGAAGTCTTTGGCGAGGATAGAGCGGGGCAAATTCGGCGCAGATATTAAAGTTTACGGGTTAAGCGACGTTGATAATCCTCTGTTGGGAGCGGAAGGCTCGGCGAGCGTATACGGCCCGCAGAAAGGTGCGACGCCCAAGCAGGTGGCGGAGCTTGAACTGGCGATGGCGGCATTAAGCCGTGCGGTCAAAAAGAGTTTGGGCGTGGACATTAATGTAAAGCATTGCGGCGCGGCGGGCGCTTTAGGCGCCGGCATTAAGGGTTTTTTGGGCGCCAAGCTGGTAAGCGGGGCGCCTTTTATTGCGGCTCGTCTTAATTTGGCGCGTGCGGCAAGGCGGGCGGATATTATAGTTACGGGCGAAGGAAAGTTGGACAGACAAACTTTCTACGGGAAGGGCCCTTTTTATATTTGCGATACGGCCAGGCGTTTGGGCAAACCCGTGATATTTATATGCGGCGTCAACGAAATTAAGGATAAGGCTTTGCTGAAGAAATATTCAATCGTTAAGGTGGCGGAGTTAAGCCGTATGGCGGGCGGCGCGGAGAAGTCTTATAAAAAAGCCGGGTTTTATATAAGGGCGGCGCTTAGCGATTTGTTTGATAAAGACGATATCCGCTGAAGAAATTTTGTTTATTTTGCAGTGATTTATGGCGTCTATATAATTTGTTATATAGGCGTTTTTTGCGGCGGATTACAAAAGTTATTAGGGCAATAAAGGGCATAAGATAAAGGTCTTATCTTTTGCCGCCGAGCGCGGGGGTAATTTGCGTTGACAATAAGGCCGTCTAATTTTTAGACTTAAATATATTAAACTTGGGGGTAAAAATGAAAAACAAATACATTATGTTTTTTGTTTGTTTGATAATATGTTTTCTGCCTATGCTGGGCGGCGCGGCGATAAGAGCCGAGTCTTTGGACAAATGGTACGGCGTCTTGGCAAAGCCGTCGTTTACTCCGCCGGGGTGGCTGTTTGGGCCGATGTGGACGGCTCTGTATCTTCTGCTAAGCGTAGTATTATATAAGCTGGTGCGCGCGGATATGGAGCATAGTCTAAGGCGGGTATTGATGACGTACTTTGGCTGGCAGCTGTTTTTGAATTTTTTGTGGACGCCGGTTTTCTTCGGGTTTCACGCGGTGTTTTTGGCATTATGCGTAATAGCGGTAATGATAGCGCTGTGTATAGATTTTATCAGGCAGGCTTGGCAGGTTAAGCGGGTACTGGCGTATTTGATGATACCCTATACCGCGTGGCTTTGCTATGCAGGATATCTTAATTGCGGGATATATATATTGAATTAAGGGAGATAAAAGTATGAAAGTATGTATGATAGTAGCCGACGGCTTTGAAGAGATGGAGGCGATGGCCTCTTTTTCGGTAATGACGCGCGGCGGGATAGAAGTGGATTTATACGGCCTTAACGGCGCTGAGGCGCTGAGCAAGCACGGGGTAAAATTGTGCGGGCTTAAGCCTTTCGCTCTTTTTAAAGACGAAGATTACGCCGCTTTGGTATTGCCCGGCGGGCCGCATTACGCCGCTTTGCAGGCCAGCGAAGCCGTGCAATCTTTGATAAGAGATTTCTTGGCCAAGGGCAAGAAGGTGGCCGCGATTTGCGCCAGCCCTACAATACTTGGGCATATGGGCCTATTAAAGGGCAAGAACTATACCTGCTATACTTCCATGAACGAGGATTTTGGCGGAACTTATAAAGAGGATTACGCCGTTACCGATGGCCAAATAATAACGGGCAAAGGCCCCGCCGCGGCGATAGACTTCGGTTTGGAAATAGTGAAGCAATTAAAAGGCGAAGCCGCAGCCAAGGAAGCGAAAGAGGGAATGTATTATAGATAATTTTTTACGCTTTGTGTAAAGAATTTTGATTAGAAAATAAAATATACTTTTGGGTCTTGTCAAAGCGGGTTTTATTTTGTTATATGGAAGGGTAAGCTGTATAACACACAGAAAGGAGGAGTAGCATGAAGAAACTACTTGGCTTGTTTATGGCATTAGCTATTGCGATGCCTGCAAGCGCAGAGCTGTTAAGAAACTTTGAGCTAACCGGGGATGTGCAGGTTATAGCTTCGGACGTCAGGCATAATGCCTCAGGCGAATTCACCACCGGCACCAATATGCGTGTTTTGGCGGGCGGTTCATTTGACGTGGCGGAAAATGTACGCGCCAATTTAATGTTCCAGTACCTCAATCAATGGGGTTCCGGCCCTACGATAGAGGGTTTTACGCCCGGTACCATAGGTAAGAGCGCCAATGACTATTTGGATCAAATCCGCTTGGTGGAAGCCAATGTGGAGATGAAGGAGCTCTTCGGCTGGCTGGATATGAAAGTAGGCCGCCAGTTCTACGGAGACGAGGACAGTACGGTAATGTATATCGGGCCGAGATACTATAACTCCGAATTACGCTACAACGATTATAACTATGCCACCTCCATTGACGCGGTGAAATTAGCCTATGCCAATGACTTTGTCAACGCCAATGTGATTATGGGTGAAATAGAATTATATGACAATGGCGGCGCCGGGGTGGTTCCCCCTATTTCCGCTACTGGCAACAAACATTATATGTACGGGTTGGACGCAAAGTTTAGACTTAGCGATCCTTTAAGCTTCCAATTATACGGCTATAATATAAAAGATGTTGGCGAAGACTATAATGGTTTTTACGGCGGCAAATTAACTTTCGCGCCGGAGGCTTTCCTCGTCAGCGCGGAATATGCCCGCAACCATGAGGGCAACAGGCTGATAAAAGAATCGCACGATAATCCTTACCTGTTGAAATTGGACGCCAAACTCAATATGGACGCGTTTACGCCCAGAGCGGCTTTTGTATACAGCAAAGACTTTGCATCGCCCTTTGGCAATTACAGGCCGGGCTTGTTGATGGGCGATTGGGCTCCGACGGAGATATTAGCTTATGGCAGGATATACAATGTCGGCTTGGATTACAACTGGGAGAAATGGAACTTCGCTTTGGACGGCTATGCCTTCCAGGACAGAACCGCCCAGCATTCTGCTTCTTTGGAGGCGGACCTTGTAATCAAGTATGACTATAACGATAATATCCAGCTCTTCGCGGGCGCCGGTTATATCAAATATAATTCTAACGATAGCAATACATTTGATGCCGCCGACAACACCAAAGGGCAGGTCGGCGTGCTCGTAAGGCTTTAATATATAAGGCTTTAAATAAAAGCGGGGCTTTTAAAGCCCCGCTTTTTTGTTGTCTGACGGATAGAAAAAATCGGTTTATAAAGAGGATTCTCCTTTCTTTATTTATTCAAAGACACATCTCCGCGCCGCTTGCCGGAAAAGGGCCGCTTAGGCAAATAAAAAACTCCGCTTTTTACAACAGTTCGCAAATATATTTGAATTTTCAAAAAAAGTCTTATAGTATAAAATATATAAATAATCTTTTTTAATTATTTATAAAAACGGAGGAAGTATGTTTTTTAAAGTAATGCGCGCGGGTTTTGCAGTTTTTGTTTTGCTGATTTGCTGCGGCGGTTTTCTTCAGGCCGAAAACAGCTTAAAAGGGGCGCCGGTCGCACCTTTTGGGAAAGTATTGTTTGAAGTATATGGCGATTTGGGCTCGGCCGACGCCGCGAAGCGCGCGCAGAGTATAGAGAACAATATAAAGGAAATAAAGAAAGATCCCGCTTACAATGCTTCCAAATTTTCCGTTAGACAACAAGACGGGATATACGATATAGTGTACGACAGGCGCGTCATAATGGGCATAACCGCCGAACAGGCCAAACATACCGGCAAAAGCGAAGACGCGCTCGCGCAAGAATATATAAAGGTTATATCCGACGCGGTGGCAAAAGAGCGTTCCTTTTCCGGTAAAATGACGCTTTTCCTGCATATTTTTTCGGCCTTGATTATTTTGGCTTTGGCTTTGCTCGCCTTTAAATATCTTTTCGCGCTTGATACCTATTTAAGAACCTTGGTGTTAAAACAAAAAAACAAAGCGGATCAATCTCTAAAGAAAGAATTTGACTTGGGCCGCCAAACGAGAAGGATATTTTTTGCTCTTAATATAGTTAAAATTTTCCTTATGGCCGCGGTGGTATTCGCGGCGGGATTGTCTTTTCTGGCGCTTTTCCCAAACACTTATGATATTGCCCTTAAAATAGGCTCAATAGTTTGGGAGCCCGTAAAAACGGTATTGCTGGCGGTATGGAATTATCTGCCAAGCCTCGTAATGATAATTATAATAATAACATTGTTCAGGATAAGCTCCAAAATTTTGAGTTTCATAGCCGATAAGGTTGAAAAGGGTTCTATTAAAATTAAAGGTTTTAAGCCCGATTGGGCTAAGACCACCTATCATCTTATCATCGTGCTGTTGTTCGTCTTCGCGCTGATTTTAATATTTCCGTTTTTGCCCAATTCCCACTCGGATGTGTTTAAGGGTATATCGGTATTCCTGGGCGTGCTTATATCTTTGGGGTCCACCTCGCTGATAAACAATGTTATGTCGGGTTTGGTCATTACTTATATGAGCCCCTTTAGAATCGGCGACAGAATAAAAATGGGCGATAATTTGGGCAATGTGATAGAAAAGACCGCATTGGTCACGCGTATGCGCACCCCTAAAAACGAAATTATCACTATCCCCAACTCAATGATACTTTCGGCCAATACGATAAATTACAGCGCCTCGGCCCGCCATTACGGGCTTATACTGCACAGCTTTGTAACGATAGGATACAGCGTACCTTGGCGGCAGGTGCACGAACTGCTTATCGCGGCGGCCCTTAAAACGCCTGACGTTTTAAAAGAGCCCGCTCCGTTCATCTTGCAAAATATGCTGGACGATTTTTACGTGCAGTACGAGATAAACGTCTATACCAATAAAGCCGATGAAATGCTTAATATCTATTCCAATCTTAATATGAACATACAAGATACTTTCTACGAGGCGGGAGTTGAGATAGCCAGCCCGCACGTCTTCGCTTTGCGAAACGCGGGCAAAGAATGTATGCCGGCGCAATATTTGGCGGGCGGCGTTCTAAGATACGGTTTTGACGTATCCATTGACGGGTCGCCAAAACGTGACGGCGTAAGTGGCGTTTTCCCTGACGAGGGGCAGAGCGGCGGCGTAAACGGCGCAAGCGCGGAAAAGTAAACAAGAAAATAAAAAACTTGCCTTTGGAGCGGCTCCAAGTATTAAAATATAAATATGGGAATATATTTTAAGGGGAGGAGATTGCTGATGAAGAGAGTAAAAGAAACTGCTTTGTTTGTACTCGGCGGCTGCGTTTTGGCTTTGAACGGCTGCGGCGGCGGAGCGGCAAGCAAGGTTGATGCTCAGGCTGAGCCTTTAGCCGCGGAGCGGGAAAAAGCGATAGTATACTTTACCGAGGACATAAGCCCCGAAGGGCTTGTGAAGATATACGATAAAGTCGGCGCGAACATAAAAGGCAAAACGGCCATAAAAATACACACTGGCGAGCCTAACGGCCCCAACATAATACCGCGCGATATGGTAAAGGCGTTGCAGGCTCATGTACCCGACAGCAATTTGGTGGAAACGAACACCTATTATAAAGGCGCGCGCCATAACACCAAAGACCATTTGGAAACGATAAAGACCAACGGCTGGGATTTCTGTGAAGTCGATATAATGGACGCCGACGGCGCGGTTATGCTGCCGATAAAAGGCGGGAAGCATTTTAAGGAAATGTCGGTCGGCAAGAACTTGCTCAACTACGATTCTATGATAGCTCTTACGCACTTTAAAGGGCATACTATGGGCGGTTTTGGCGGTTCGTTAAAGAACATATCCATAGGCTGCGCAGACGGTAAAATCGGCAAGAAAATGATGCACGAGAAGAGTATGCAAAGCGAGGACGAGAGCTGGAGTGTTTCTGGTGCGGCCTTTCAGGAAAATATGGCCGAAGGCGGCAAAGCGGTAACGGATTTCTTCGGCGATAATATAGTTTACATCAACGTGCTTAGGAATATGTCGGTAGACTGCGACTGCGCGGGCGTAAGCGCGGCCGAACCCAAGACGCGCAATATAGGGATATTGGCCTCGACCGATATTTTGGCGGTGGACCAGGCTTCTGTTGATATGGTCTACGCTTTGCCCGACGAGGAATCCCACGACTTAAAGGAGCGCATAGAAACCCGCGAGGGTTTAAGACAGCTTAGCTATATGAAGGAACTCGGCATGGGCAATGATGAATACGAGCTTGTAAATATCGACTAAAATATAAAATGCGTTTTTGAAAAAAGCGGGTCTTGTATGACCCGCTTTTTTGTCTAGAAAAGATTGTCGACGCGCAGATAAAGGCCGAACATATGAATATATTTGGTTATGTCGTAGTCGGATAAGGCGGCTTCCTCTAGAAAGCCGGTATCGGGATAGAAATAGGCGTAAGATAGTTTTAAAGTGAAATCGTCAAAAGCGTAAGAGAGCGCGAAATTAACTTCCGATCCTATGTATTGATTGAAAGAATCTTTAAAAGAGGAAGAGTAGTAAAATATTTCGAAATCCAAATTTAAGCGCGACAGTGCCTGCGGTGATATGTCCGCCCCGAAAGACAATGACTGTATAGCGTTGGAAAACAATTTTTGTCCGCCCGCTATATCGCCGTAAATATTATAGGAGGATATCGGCGTAAAGGGCGCGGAGGAGCTGTCCCCAGGCGAGGAAAAAGCCCAATTTAAAAATAAGGCCGTAGACAAAACGTCGGAAGACAAATCAGCCTCGGCATTAACTCCCAGAAAATATCCGTCATATCTTTTCTTAAATGCCGAGTTGAACATTTGATATTCTTCGCTGCCGGCATTTACGGCAAAGTATAACGCCGCGTTTATGCGCGAAGTAAGATTTGCTTTTGTCCCCGCCCCGAAAAGATAAAGCATAGTCTCCGAAGGCAGGCGCGTAAAGTAAGAAAACAACGATATCTTCCAAAAAGCATAAGGCAGAATATCCAAATTAAAGCCGCCAATCAAATCTCCCGCTTTGCCCAGTATAATGTCATAAGAGAGGCTCTCGCCCCCAAATGAAATCGCCGCGCCGTCAAAATAAGACGGGAAGGAAAAATCGTAATTGTCTTCGGGCCCGAAATATAGGGCAAACTTGGTATCCTTGTTATAATAATATTGCCTGCCCAGTTTAATGGAGTATTTGCCCGGCTTTATCAGCAAAAACGCGTTGGCCAAATCCAGTTTTTCTTCCTCTTGAAAAGCCTTGGAATAATATGTTTTAAAATAGGGTTCGGCATACAATGCCGCAGGAATGCTGCCAAAAGAATATTGCAAAGGCGCGTTTATGAAAATATAGGCCAAAGAATAATTTTCCCCGTTATATATCGCCGACTTGTTGTTTGAAACTGCCGCATAAGATCGCAAAGAAGGCTTAAAATCAAAATTGTTTACGGAAAAAGAATTCGCCGCAGTCAAAAACGCCGAAACAAAAGCGGCTAATAAGAAGAACCGTTTAAAGGACATAAAATAAAGATCCCAAAAAAAGTTAACAGAAATATTTTAGATAAAAAGAAAGAATAAATATGTAATCAAAAAATATTATTAAAACGAAAAATGCTCATAAAAAGGAGATAAATGACAAAAAGTTTCTTAAAAAACAGATTGTTTAGGCCAAATATAAGGCCTTAAAACGATAAAAACTGTCACTTTCCTGATTTATGCGTTTAATGCGGAGAACTCAAAAAAGATAAAATATCCTATATGCTTAGTTTAAAAGGTTTTTTGTATGCGATAGTTACCTCGTCGACTTTCGGGCTGATTCCTTTGTTTACCGTCCCGCTTTTGCACGGGGGAATGAATACTCCTTCAATACTATTTTACAGGTTTCTTATAGCCTCCGTTATAATGTGGCTATATTCTTGTTTCAAACGGAAATCGCTGAAAGTGGACAAAAAAGAGTTTTTTACTTTGGCTTGGCTGAGTTTGCTTTATATCGGTTCGGCCGTTTTTTTGTTTTCCTCTTATTTGTATTTGGCAAGCGGCATTGCAACTACGATTATGTTTCTTTATCCCGTATTCGTAGCGCTTATAATGGTATACGCTTTTAAGGAAAAGAAGTCGCTTTGGACTATGCTTGCGATAGCTTTGGCAGTAGCGGGGGTGGCGATGCTTTCTTGGAACGGGCGTGAAGGAGGGGTAAGTTTTGCGGGGATTTTATTTGCGGTTTTATCGGGTTTGTCTTACGGGATATACATTATTGCGGTGAATAAATCTTCGATAAAGAATATGACTTCGGAGAAGCTGACTTTTTATGTCTTTTCCTTTACGGCGGCGTTTCTCTTGATAGGGGCTTGCGCGAGCAATTCTTTTCAATTCGTAGAAAGTTGGGGCGGTGTTTTTAACTTAACGCTGTTGGCTTTGGTGCCGACGATTATTTCCAATTTGACATTGGTTTTGGCGATAAAGGCTATAGGCTCCACATTCACTTCCGTATTGGGCGCGATGGAGCCGCTTACCGCTATGGCGGTGGGCGTATTTGTGTTTTCCGAGCCGTTTACTCTCTCTACCGCTTTGGGTGTTTGCCTTATAATTGCGGCGGTAACAATTGTCGTTCTGGCGCCCGCTTTGCAAAAGGGCTACAGGACGGGCAAGTTCTTATATATAACTAAGATAAAAAGGATCCATCCCCATATAATTCCCCATCATTGAAAGCAATAGGGCAAACCTTGCCGAAGGGTATATGAAGGTTCGTCGGCAATAATCGGGCGGCGCAACAGCCCCGCGAGAAATGCTTTCTTGAAAATTTTTGTTTTTCGTTTAATATTTCTATAAGAACGCCGAAGCTGCCAAGGGGGTATATCTCGGCGTATTGGGGGTAGTGAAAAGACATATCGTTTTATAAGTAAATAATTTACTTATCAACTATTTTTTTGTTATAATCGTTTTATGAAAAAACGTTTAGTAAACAAGTTGATTCAAGCCAATAAGACTTTGAGGCGTTCGCAAAATTCTTCCGAGTTATTGGTTAGGGCGACGGCTTTTTTATATGCCAAGGCGGAAAAAATCACTAGCGGTTTTTTCCTTTCACACGGCATTACGGCGGCCCAGTATAATGTTTTGGCTTTACTGGCGGAAGAGGACAACCGCATCAATCAGCTGACAATCAGCAAGCGTATGTTGGTTTCGCCGGGTAATATAACGCGTATTTTGGATAAATTGGTATCGGCGGGTTTTATCGAGCGGGAGGAGGACCTCCGCGACCGCCGCCACAAAAGAGTGCTTATTACGGCCAAAGGACGGGCGGCCTATCGCAAAATAAAACCCGCTTATCAGGCATTTATACACCGTTTGACGGAGGTCATAGCGGAAGATGCGCGTAAACAAATGGCTTATCTTATGATAGAGTGGGCGGATAAAATAGACGGGGTTTGTTATGATAAAGCGTAAATGGTTTGTTATTTTATGTTTGCTTTGCGCGGGCAGTTTGTCGGCAAAGGAATATTCTTTTAATCAGGCGTATGAGCGCGCTTTGCAAAGCAGCGACAGCCTTGCCGCGGCGCGTCAGGAAGAGGAAATGTACCGCGCCCAACTCAGCAGCGCGCGCGGCTTGTATTTGCCGCAAATCGGCGTAAAGGGGAGTTATACCGCAATCAATGACCCAATCAGCATAGATTTAAACGAGATTCGCAATGTAATACAGCCTTTATATCCGGCTGGGGTAACTTTGCCGCCTTTTGTGCTGAAAGTGCAAGACGAACAGTTCTTTCAAGCGCAGGCCTATGCCGCGTGGACTTTGTATTCCGGCGGGAAAATATCCTCCGCCAACGAAGCGGCGGGGGCCAATGTCGAAGGTGCGCAGGCCAAGCTGAATATGCTTAGCAATAATTTATTGGTGGAGCTGACCAATAAATATTTCGGCGCGCTTTTGGCCGATAAAACGGTGGAAGTAAGGGGTAAGTTTTTGCAAAACGCGCGGCAAAACGCGAAAGACGGGGCGGATATGTTTCGTGTCGGGACGATTGCCCGCGTGGAAAAGATGTCCGTAGACGTGCTGGAGGCGCAGGCTCAACGCGATTATGCCTCAAGTTTGA
This sequence comes from uncultured bacterium, assembly GCA_949291515.1. Lineage (GTDB taxonomy): Bacteria > Elusimicrobiota > Elusimicrobia > Elusimicrobiales > Elusimicrobiaceae > Proelusimicrobium. The sequence goes on from CASEVY010000007.1 coordinate 165,327, forward strand.
ACGATGCGCAAATGGCGCAGTCTTTGCTGAAGAGCTTGCTGAAAGAAAGCGAAGACGTAAAACTGGGTTCTTCTTTGTTTGTTATTCCTACGGATAAACTTCCCAGCTTGAAGGAACTTCAGGATATGGCCTTGCAGAAGAACCCGTCGCTGGCTCTTATTGAGAGCAAAACGGCTTTATCGCAGGCAAACGCGAAGGCGCAAAAATCCGGTTTTCTGCCTTCGGTGTATTTATTCGCCAATCGAGAGCTGTACACCAATGATTTGACGGTGCTGGATCCGGATTATGCTTACGGGGTGGGTTTTGCCTGGAATCTGTTTGAAGGGGGGCGAACATATAATCAGAGCAAGGCGGCCGAAAAGCAAACGCAGAGCATAATTGATCTTAAGCGCCAGCAGACTAAGGATATTTTGACGGGTTTGGAGTATTATTATAAGAAGATGCAAAACGCCGAGCAAAATTATCGGGCTTTGCAAAAGGAATTGGCTTTTACCGAGGAGTTTTACAAAACCCGTCGTTTGGGCTTTAGGACGGGCACGAGCACGTCTTTGGAAGTGAATATGGCAATGACGCAATGGCTTAAGACTCAGCTTGACAGCCTTAAGGCGCAGTATGATTTTGTTACTTCTCTGGCCGTATTGCTCAGTTTAAGCGGTCAGGCGGATATGTTTGGCGAATATGCCAAAGAGGCTTTGTAAGGAGAATTTATGAAAAATAAAAAATGGTTTTTAGTTATAGCGGTCCTGCTGGCCGCGGCGGCGGTTTTGACGTATTTGCTGAAGCCTAAAGATATGTTTTTGCAGGGGGAAGTGGTTATAAGACAGCTGAGCGTATCGCCAAGAATAGCGGGGAGGGTGGACCGAATTTTGGCGAGGGAAGGCGATTTGGTGCGCAAAGGCGAAGTGGTGGCCACTCTGTATGCGCCGGATATGCTGGCCAAGGCGGCTCAAGCGCATGCGCCTAGGGAGCTGGCTCAAAAAAGTTATGCCCGTATGAAAGAACTATATGAAGGGGGAGTGGTGTCCGCCCAAAAACTGGACGAAGCCCGCGCGAATGCGCAGAAAGCGGTGGGTGCGGTAAACGAGGTGGAAAGTTTCGTAAACGAAATGAAATTGGTTTCCCCGGTAGACGGGGAAGTGTCCTCCGTAGTGTTGGAGCAGGGCGAATTGGCGGCGCCGGGCATAAGCGTACTTACGGTGTTGGACACTTCCGACGTTTGGGTTTCGTTTAACGTTAGGGAGGATTTGCTTTCCAATTTCGCTTTGCATAAAGAGATTATGCTTACTTTTCCTTCTTTGGGTGAAGAATATTATCCTTTTGTGGTGACGTATATATCCAAACAGGGCGATTACGCCGTTTGGAGCGCGACTAAAACCAGAGGGGAATTTGACCTCAAAACTTTTGAGGTCCGCGCCAAGCCCGTTAATCCCATGCCCTCATTGCGGCAAGGTATGACGGCATTGATGAAAATTTCCTTATGAAAAACATTTGGCACCGCCTTATCCGTCGGGAATGGGCTTTTATCTTTAAACGCAAAAAAAGCTGCGGCTTTTTTATGCTGGTCTATCCCTTTGTGATAATGGCGATTGTGCTTGCCATTTTTTCCGGAAAGGTATTGGACAAAATCCCCGTAGGAGTGGTGGATAATTCCTCGGGATATTATTCGCGGGAATTGGTGCGAACGTTAAAAAGCAACAGGTTTTTGGCGCCCCGTCCTTTCGCTACCGTAGAGGCCGCGCGCAAGGCTTTGGATCAGGGGCGTATATACGGCGTAGTGGCCATAGACGAATCATACGATAAAGATCTGCTAAAAAATAGCGGCGCGGGCATAAAAGCGTGGATAAACAACGAGTATTTATTGGTCGGCGGCAATTTGACCAAAGGGCTTAATGCCGTAGTGGGGGCGCTTCAGGCAAAATATCAGCGCAGGAACCTCGCGGCGTTGGGGGTGCCTTCTTCCATGGAGGATTCTTTTGCCGCACCGCTGCAGGTAAGCGAAAATATTCTGTACAATCCGGGTATGAATTATATTTATTTTTTGGGGCTTGGCTTGCTGCCTGCTGTCCTTCAGCTTTTTATTTGCATAAGCGTAAGTTACTCTTTACTGTGGGATATAAAAACCTATCACGCCAGACGCTTAAGAGGTATTTTTAACGAACGGCCATATACGGCCTGCGCGGCGCGGGTGTCTTTTTATGTGGCGGGATATTTCGCGGTTTTTGCCGTGATGCTGGGTGGAGTGATAGCTTTTTTCCAAGTGCCGATAGAGGGAAGCCTGCTTCGCGTAGTCTGCGGCGGCGCGGCATTTGTATTTATGACGGCTTCCACAGGTCTTTTTTTTGCGGGCGGCACTAACAATTTGCGCTTGTGTTTGAGCGTTTGCGCCGTTTACGCCGCGCCCGCTTTCGCTTATTACGGGGTATCGTTTCCGGTGCAGTCAATGCCGATATTGGCGCGGCTGTGGGCTGAGTTTTTGCCCGGCACGCATTTAAACCGCATTTTCGTAAACGAATTGCTGCGCGGAGTAAACGGCGCGGGAACGTGGTATGATATTTTATTTATGACGGCGGTAGGGGGAGTTTGTTTTGCGTTGGGCGCTAAAGGCTACGCGCGGTGGATAAAGCGGGATAAATATTTGGGGCCTCAATTATGATTATTGAGTTTATAGTAAAAGAATTAAAGGCTTTGCTTAAAGACAGCGGATTTGTACTGCTGGCTTTTGGCGGACCTTTGTTTTATTCGTTTTTTTATCCACTGCCGTATGCCCGAGAGGTGGCGCGTCAAATACCGGTAGCGGTGGTAGATCAGGATAATTCCGCACTTTCGCGCCAGCTGGTTCGAATGATGCGTGCGGAGGAGGAAATCTCTCCGATAGCTTATTCTTCGCTGTCGGAAGCGAAGAAAGCGCTTGACCGCCGAGAGGTGTTTGCCGTAGTATCGCTGGATGAGGACTTAGAACGGGATGTTTTGAAACAAGTTCCCAAGTCGGTGCACATATATACCGACGGCAGTTATCCCATCTACTACAAACAGGCCACTACGGCCCTGCAGAAGGCGATTAAGACGGTGTCGGCGGGTGTGGAAATAAAAAAATTGCAATCGCTTGGTGCGGGCAAAGCCGCGCCTTTGCTGAGAAGCCCCATAACAATGACCGCAGTTAATTTATATAATCCGCAAGGTTCTTACGGCAATTATGTGGTGCCGGCGGTTTTTGTGGCGCTGGTTCATCAAATTATGCTGATAGCGTTAGGCTTGCGTGCGGGCACATTATACGAACAAAAGAAAGAATATCCTAAAAGGCTGAAGCCGTTTAAAATATGGCTGGGGAAGATGCTTTCTTTACTACTTTTTATGGCTGGATATTTTGTTTATTTGTTTATAATAATGTATCGTCTGTACGGTTTTAGCGGAGGAGATAGAATTTTAGAATGGTTCTTGTTCTATATGATTTTTGCCGTAGCGGCTATCGGGCTTGGCCTTACGATTGCGGGATTATTTAAGGATAGAGAAACCCCGATAATGTTTATTGTAGTGACGTCATTGCCGATGTTGTTTATGTCTGGGGTTATTTGGCCGGTGTGGGAAATGCCTTTGGCGATACGGCTTTTGCGTTTGTGCATACCGATGACTTACGGTATTAACGGGGTGGTGCGGCTGTTTGTGATGAATGTTTCTTTGGGGGATATTTTGCCGTATCTCAGCGGCTGCGCGATATTGGCGGTATTATTTGGTTTTACTTCTTACTTTACGATAAAGAAACGCTATCCGTTGGAGATGTAGCATATATCGCTTAACAATCTTTTGGGTGAAAGGTTATTTTTAGAGGTTTTCCAGTTGCGCAGGAAGCTAATATAACTGCAAATAAGACTGATGTTTAAATCGTAATAAATTGTATTTAAAATATGGGCAGCGTACCGCTAGCGACTTAATGCGCGCTATAAGCGGTAAAAATAGACAAAGAGACGTATTATAAAGCGCTTGTCTTACAGATACGGGAACATATGAGAGTGAACAATCAGAACTAAAAACAATGTATCCAAGCTATTGGTCTAAGCCGTGAAAGAGAGCGCTCGTTAATGGAATTTACACACTTTATTTGGATAGAGTTTATAAGGCTTTTGATTAGTTGTTTTCTTTGTAGATGGCTTTACAATTGTTCCCACTATATTTCCAGTAAGTGATAATTCCATTCTCAATAGTAAAAGTTGTGTCACAGTAAAAGTGAAAGTAATTTCCATTTAAAGTAAAGTTATTTTCTTCTTTATAAAGCAAGTATTTTTGGCCCTCTACTTCATATGTTTGATAAGGGACTCCCCATTGTTTGATGAGTTGGAGTTCTCTGGCATTTTCCCAACTTTCCATTATTTGTGTATATCCTTCCGCAGTAGGTTCTGTAAGAGAAACTCTTTCCCCATCTTTGATTGTATATAATCCACATGCAATGAAGCATACAGAGATAGATAATAATGATATAATTTTCATCATAGATATTCCCTTACAGGTATTGTAATAAATTCCCAACACCAACAAAAGAGTTAAAAGATAGAGCGTTATCTTGAAAAGCTCTCACAAAGAGAGTGTTGTTTAGGGGAGGAAGATACAAAATTAAATTCTAGGCAGTTAAATGAGGGCAAAAGTATACAAAGATGCCTTTTGCCCTTGCTTTTGAGGTCCAAATGCACTGTAGGCAGAAGTATCTAGTTGGGGGTGGTTGTCCTAAAACAAAAATTCCCGATTGGAAGCGGATAAATAGAGTAAAAAGGCATTAAAAATCCCACAAAAAGTTCGATGGGAGTAAATATGGAGTACTGTGGTCAATGCTTTTTATAATTTTCTAATACAAAGGTAGATGAATTAGGAAAAAAGCACTCTTAGGGTAAACTCTGTAATATTTTGTGTTCTAATTTTTCTAATTCCTCAGAGTAATATTTATATTTCCCTTTAATTGTAAGATACTGTGTTTTCCAAGGAAATTTACCAAATTCTTTATTATCTTTAGCAATATTATAAAGAGGGATTAATAATAATAAGCATTGGACACACGAAGATATCCATAAATTATAGTCTCTGAAATATGTATAAGGAAGAAATGCTTTCCTAGAAATTCGATTAAAGGTTTGTTCAACCTGTTCTAAGATATTAATATCCGGAACACTTTGTGCTATTTTTTCTAATTCTATAATATTCGCCATATCTAGTTCAGTTGGCATTCCGGAAATGTTTTGGGTGTGTTCTAATATGTTTTTGGTTTGTAATTCCATCAATTCTTTTTTTATTTCATCATCATCTAGCTCGTTAATAAGAAAGGTCCATTGTGATATAGGATAAAGTCGATGGTGCAAATCTTTAAATGTTTTTTGATTTAAAGATTTTTTAAAAGATGAAGAGGAAAAAACTTTAAGAGCTTGAGAAAATTGTTTATCCTCGCTTAATGTGTGATTTGTTTTTGCCCAAAAATTTTTTTGGAAAAATAGAATATAGATAATTAAGTTTTCAATAGAATTGTTGGATTTTAATTTTCCATTTAAACTTGCAATATCAAATTTTTTTTCAAAAACAATATTGTTTCTTAATACCGGATAATATTTTAATAATGTGATAATCCTTAATATGGGACTAGCGGAATTTAAGAATTCCTTTGAGGTAAAGGTATCGGTAAAACTTGAATCAAGCAAAAAATATAAATATATATTTTGCAAATCTCTTCTTTTGGTGTCAGTAAACCATTGTGCAAACGCGATAGGGCAAGATAATCCTAAATAAAGCATGACATATCCTAATCCCCATAATCCATTTCTATTTATATGACGAAATGGCCTTGAAGAAATGAAATCAAAAATCTCTATTCCTGAATTGAAATCTATATCAAAATTAGAGAACGGTTTCAAAATATCTGCTGAGAGGTTTTCTAATTCTTTGATAATTTCTTTATGATATTTTTTTATAATATTACAGAGTGTTTTATCATCTTTTTTTATTTTGGATATATAAGCAAGATTTGCTAATAACCCACATAGGAATAAGAAGATATTTGGAATTTTCTTTGTATTTTTGTTCAGGTACTCAGAAAAGAAATTATATCCTTGCGCGGTGATTTTTAAATCATTGTTTTTGTGAGTAAAATATCCATCTTTAATAAACGGGGCAATATCATAAACCCCTTTATTAGAGAATGTAATTAAGTCTTGGAATCCGAATTCTTTTTCTAACATTAAAATATCCTATTTTTCTCATTACATAATGAAAGTAGCGAGTTAATATACGCTTCCGCTTCTAATTTGGTCTTACCATTGAGAGGAAGTATACAAAAATCATAATCTTTTAGAAGGTTGTTTATGCTATTAGAAAGCATATAAATATTATTTCCTTGATTCGTTTTGACTACAACAAATCTATCATGAAATTTTGCTGTAGGCAAATTGTACCATTGGGAAAACGATATCGCTAAAGGCAATGCTTTTAATTGGTTCAATGCATTTTTTGTATCTTTTATAATCTTATCAATGTTGGTCTTTTCCCTAGGATTATCTGGATTTTCTGCTCTCCAGCACGAAATAATTTGTATTCGCAGGTGTGTGTCTGTTAATCTCGCCAGCAGGCTAAGACTTTCTTGAGAAATAAAAGGATCAATTATGATTAATATGGTTGCGCTGGACCTCTGAGTGATTTTATTAAAATATTCAACAAGATTATAGATTTCTGTTAATTTTGTAATCTTATTATGTTTGTGAAACCAACATCCATTTTCTAGTACCTGTTTAGCTAATGAAGATTTCTTTACAAGTTCTTGTTTCCAGAAATTAGCATTCTGTTCTTCTTTGGGTAAAAGACTAGGAGTTCTCCAAGAAGACCTGTTAGTAGGAACCATACTCTCTAGGCGTTTATCTTTAGTTGCCATTTTATCTTTTATGGATATGGAATCGGATAATACAATAATATTTCCTGAAACAGCGGGAATAAATCCCACCCTTTCGTGATGCAGAAGAGAATTCTCCTCGTCAAAAATCCAATATTCTTGTTCAGCTATATTAGAAAGAATATGAGTAATAGGAAGTGTATATTCTGTTACTCCTATGTCTATATTTAATAATGTATCTAAAAGGATTTCCTTACGGTTTGAATAAAGAACTAAGTGGACTTTCCAATTTTTGTTGTTTTCTTTGCGATAAAAAAAGACTTCTTTTTGTTTCACAATAAGCTTAAACGGGAGAATCTCTTCAGCCCATTCCTTTGTTTCTGCCCACTCGAAGCATCCCAATCTTTCGACATAAATATCACTAAATTTTTGTCTATCATTATCCAGGGTTTTGCAAAGATTCATAAATTCATTTGTAGATAGTTCTCTAAAATAGGAATTTTGCATAAATTGGTCGCTGTAATAAATATCAATATCAGTTACAGAGTCAATAGGTGAAGGGGGCGTCTGGTATAGCATATGATTGGCAAACTGAATAACTTTATTATGGTAATAAAAAACAGTTTTTAAAGGCAGGTTTTTATTGATTTTTAAAAAATCTATGATATTATTAGAAAAAATTTCTGATATATTAATATTTTGAATTGAAGTATATAACTGTACTTTCCACCCACTAGGTAATTCCCCTAAACATTTAGGTTTAGACATTATATGGCTATGGCTGGTTGGGAGAGAAAGACCATAGAGAAACATATAGGAACTTTCTTTTTTTAACACATATATCCAAAATATCCTATTCGTCATTTGTTTTATTGGTTTATTCATATAATCAAATAGTATATTGAATGCTACATTCTAATATATTTGTATTATTATTTGTTATTCTACTAATTTTGTTTAGGACAAAAAACACAATTTTCGGGCTAAAATGGTATATTATTTATAGGAAATAATTGTATTTTCTATTATATATCTTATTTATAAGTTATTTATTTTTGAAGGAGTATTTGTCTGGCTTTTTAAGCCGTTTTGACGGCTTAAACACAATTTGAGTCTGTTTTTGGAACCGCATGAGGAATGCGGTGCGCTTTTGGGATACCAAAGGCTCAATCGTAGTCCAAAAACAGCCGAGTTTAGACACAGAGTAAGCGGCCTAATTACCCGTTTGCCCTGGGTCGAATGTTTCCTGCCCTTCGGGGCGGGAAACTGCGGCTGTTTATATTTGGGTTACTACGATTGGCTCGGATATAACAGCCGCCATTTTTTATATCCTTTCCCGTTTCCTTGGTTCCGCTTATTGCATTAACCGGGGAGGCGCAGAGCAATGTTATACGGCGGCTGAGCTAACAGCGGATTTAGACAAGCGTTTGGAGCAGGGAAACCCGGATATAAAACCTGTTTCGGTCTCTGAAGAAGAACTTAAAGCTCCTTCCGCTACTGCCCAAGAACAGACCTTTAGGAATTATATGGATACCACCTATCAGCAAGGCGCGCCTATTCCCGGAGCAGAGGATAATCAGCCCCAAGAAACCTCAGAACCCCCCAAAGAGTCAAAGAGTTTCTTAAAAAAACTGAGCGATTTCTTATCCTCTCTATTGTTCTTTTTATAATGCAAAGGCCGGCCTCAAAGTCGGCCTTTTACTTTGTTAGAATGAGGGATATAACTAACAAAGGATGATAATTATGGAAATTAAATTTGCGTTGTGGCAATACAAAAAAGATGAGTTGGGCGAGTTAAAGCCCACTAATCCCATTGTGGTAAGCACGTGGGAAGAGGTGCGGGCAAAAGCGAAAGAAGGATATAGATTGCAGGGGCTGACATATCCCGTTTTCCAAATGTTTAAAGCATTGGAATATAACGAGTATTTCCTAAAGGAACGGGAGCGATTTAGAAAAGAGTTTCAAATTCCGGCGCGGGTTAGTTTTAAAAAATATTTAGAGAATTCACGCTATTTTGCCAAAGATAAGAAAATAACAAAAAAGAACTTTATCACTAGTCCCTTTTTTAAGGAGATTTGTTTCTTGGGGAAAGTTGTGCAAGCATATCGGATACCAAACCATATAAAGGAACTGCTGAGAGATTTATTTTATACGGGGGTTGTGCGTTTTATTCCGCCGTTTGGCGGGGATGTGCGTATTGCAATTTATCCTAAACAGCGTTGGTTGCATCCTAAAGAAGTTCGTTTGGAGATAACCTCTCCCCATATGACAAAAATGCTTTAAAAAAGTTTATTGATTTGCATTGGGAAATGTTGCAACCCTATATTTTGGCATTGCCAGCGGAGAATAATCTGTTAATTACCGAGCATGACTTGGAAGTTATGCGCTTGCGAAAAGAAAATAAAACGATTTCAAATGTAGCTACTGAAATGTATTTAGCTATGAATCCCGGTGATGTGCGTTACGGGAAAGAAAAAGAAGTCAAGGAAGCGACAGTTAAAACGGCTTATTTTAGAGCCAAAGAAAAAATAGATGAGTTCTTTCGTCCCGTCGGTCAAAAGAAGAAAAAGATGCGCTGATGAACTTAATTTTATCGTCTCCGGGGTTTATGTAATCTTAGGAGACGAAGTAGTCTCTTTCTTTATTCTATCCTTTGTCTATGAAGCACTTGGACAAAGGATTTTTTATTACAGCGCAAGATGTCCCGGCCGACTTTATTAAGGAAACACAGAAGTTGGTTGCGGACAGCAGCGGGCGCAAAATAACCGCCGCGCAAGCGTTGCAAATAATTCAATCTTGGCTGGAATTTGCGGATATATTAGTTCGCTTAAACCAGCTGTCCGGCGCGTCAAATAAACCATAAAGGAGTAAAGGAAATGAATAAGACGGTGATTTATTTAAGAGTCTCTAGTAAAGGACAGGAGGAAAACGGCTATTCTCTGGACGCACAGGAAAAGTTGGCCCGGGAATATGCCGCCAAGAAAGGATTAGCGGTGGTCAAAATATGGAAAGGGGCGGAATCAGCTTGGGGAAAGATTGAAAGAACCAATTTTTCTGAAATGCTGGCTTTTATGAAAAAGCATCACGAGGTTAGGCATATTATTTTTGATGTGCTAGACCGTATGACCCGCAACGATGTGGATAAACTTAAAATTGCTCAATTAGTAAAGCAATATGACAAAGTGGTTCATTTTTCCCGCGATAATAAGATGTACAGCCGGGAGTCCAGCTCCGACGAGGAATTTATGATGGATGTGCAGGTAGCCGTTGCCAAAAAAATATCCAATGACATTTCCCGCAAGACCACAATGGGTATGACGGAAAAGGCCGAACAAGGTATTTATCCGGCCCGCGCGCCGATTGGCTACCTAAACAACCACCGCACAAGCAAAATCGATATTGACCCGGAACGAGCTCCTTTTGTAAAGCGTTTATTTGAAATGGCGGCCAGCGGGGAATATTCTTTGCAAATGATAGAGGATATCCTGTATGCGGAGGGGTTAAGGGAGCGTTTGCATAATGGAAGAGTGCGTAAAAGTACCCTGTATCGGGTGCTTCATAACCCGATGTATTATGGCACTTTCCGTTGGGGCAAGAAACTTTATCCGGGCATTCACGAACCGCTCATCACAAAAGACTTATTTGAGAGGGTCAATAAGGCCCTCTCCCTTTTTGAGCGTCCCCGTGTTACTACCCGCAATTATCCTTTTTCTAATCTGCTTCATTGCAAAGATTGCGGCTGTTCTATTGTGGGGGATTTCGCCAAAAAGAAATATATGTATTACCGCTGTTCATTTTCCAAAGGGCAACATCCGCACGAAAAATACATTCGGGAACATCAGCTTGACGAGGCGTTTGCGGCCTTGATAGATGCTATTAGCTTAAAGCCGGGAGTAGTGGCGTGGCTACAAAAAGCCATAGAAATACGCTTAAAACACTTGGAAAAGGCCCAAAACAAGGCGACGGGCGGGCTTAAAGCGGAACTAAGCAAAAAGCAAACGGAATTAGAACGGTTATATGACGAGGGCTGGGAAAAGGGCTATCCTGCGGAGTTTATAAAACGCACGGAAGAACGCTTAAAAACGGCTATTGCCGAGCTTACACAGCAAATACAAGCCCAAACTATACAACCGGAAGCCGTACGGCAAAAAAGCACAGATATTTTAAAGTTGGTATGTAATATGGGTACTATCTATCGTGCGGCTCCGCTTTCAGAAAAAAAGCCGTTTTTGCGTCATATAGCCAGCGATTTTGTATTGGACGGACACAAAATTTACCCAAAATACCGCGAACCGTTCAATATTTTTGCGGAAGGAAATAAAAAATGCTTAGAAATTAAGGGGAAATCCCCTAAAAGTTCTAAGCATTTAATATGGGGTTCGCTTTTAGAATACTTTTACAACTTTTTCTCCACCAATGTCATTTATTGGCATATTTTGCTTTCCCGATGAGAACGAACCCTTAAAAACGGTCAAAAAGGCCCTTCTTATAACTTTTTGTAAGGTGTCTTGAGACTTTAAATTTGGCCTAAAAATGGCATTTTTACCCAGCCTGCTACAACTTTTTAGAATTTATGGGTTCTGCGTTGTGCAAAAGTTTTGATATTTACGAAATTTAATATAATACAAAACACCTGTATGGCGTAAAAAACTGGAGCAACTAAATTTAACACGCTTTTCCAAAGGAGTGAAATCCTCCAGAAACGCGCGCCTTTTCCGATAGATAAAAACAGCCTTATCTCTAATTTGTCAAAAATTAGTTTTTAAGGAGCCCAATCTGTAGCGGATTTGCACTTTTGTTATATTTGTATAGTAAAGAGTTTTTTGTTGCTCCTGTTTTCTGTTTTTTGATACACAAAAAAATTTGTTGCTCCTAGTGGAATCACAAACGCATTTGCTACTCTCAAAATTGATTTTTGGAGCAGCAAATTTGCTATACTATTTCTACATACATAAAAGGAGAATTTTACTATGCTTCCCTATAAACCCCAAAATTTACCCATTTCGGACTTAGACTGGAAACCGCTTATAACCTTAGTAGGTCGTGCCAATGCGGTTCTGTCTCAATATACTGGCTTATTAAAGGGAATTGTTAATCCGCATGTACTGCTATCTCCTTTGACTACACAGGAAGCAACCTTATCCTCTAATATAGAAGGTACACAAGCTACCGTATCAGAAGTGTTAGAAAGTGAAGCCGGTAAAGTGTATGACGAAGAAAAACAACGGGATATCCGGGAAGTTATCAACTACCGTAAGGCTATGTTAGAAGCCGAAAAAATGCTAAAAGAACGGCCTTTTATCCACTTAAATATGATTAGAGCCCTCCATGAGATTTTATTATCTGGTGTGCGCGGGCAAGATAAGGCCAGAGGACAATTTCGTGTAGACCAAAACTGGATAGGCCCTTTGGGGTGTTCCTTAGAAAATGCTTCGTATGTGCCGCCAACTCCTATGGATATGCATCAGGCATTAAATAATTGGGAAGCGTACTTAAATGATGAAGATATAGACATCCTCATTCAATTAGCCTTTGTGCACGCCCAGTTTGAGATTATCCACCCGTTTAAAGATGGCAACGGGCGTATTGGACGTATTTTGATACCATTGTTTCTTTTTACAAAAAATTACCTGCCTTTACCTGTTTTTTACCTCAGCGAATACTTGGAAAACCATAGGTCGGAATACTACAGCCGCCTCAATGCTATTACTAAACAAAATGACTGGCAAGGATGGGTAGAATTCTTTTTAACTGCTATTATTAAACAAGCAGAAGCGAATAATATAAAAGCTGAGTCCATTATACAGCTGTATGATAAAATGAAAAAAGATATTCCTTCTTGTATTCACTCTCAGTATGCTACATCTGTAGTTGATACACTCTTTACAAGACCTATTTTCAACTCTACTCAGTTTATGTTTGAGGCCAAGATCGAGAGTAAGGGAACTGCTAATAAACTGCTTACCAAGTTGATGCAGGCAGGCATTATCAATCTAACCCGTGCAGCTGCGGGCCGGACTTCTGCTATATATACCTTTACAGATCTAATAAAAATAGTCATGTAAGCCATTCCACTTCTTTCTAAAAATGGGTAAGCGCCAAGGAGAGGGCCTCTGACTATTATGCCTACAAGTGCTGCTTGTTGGTGTAACAACCTATTCCCCGTCTGTATTTAGCAGTATAAAATTAGAAAAACAGACAAGTTTTCTGGAAAAGAGGATTTTATCACTCTTAGCATTTATAGGTAAGTAGCGGTAGAGGGCGTTTGTCCGTTCGGGGTATAGACTAGCTCCTACTCCGGAACAAATCATCGATTATCTTAATAGCCATCAAGAATGTCAGACGCAAAAAGTATTCCAGAAGAAAGAGCGGACGAATTGTGTCCCCAAAAAACGATTGTAGCAGATGAGGGCCAAATAGTGATGATTTTTTCTTTTACGGATCTTCAGTAATGTCAAGAAGAGAGTTAATAATACTTAAGAGAAATCTTTTCGCAAGTATACCATATCGATAAGCTGTTTACCGTCTTCATAGATAGGGTGATCATAATAATCTATGAAGAAGTTTTTTAGTCGATGCGAGAGGCGAAAACCGCAATGCTTATAGAAGGAAAGAGCTGAAGGCGTATCTCCTGTACCAACGAACATGACGGAACATCTTCCGTGATAATATTCAAACAGGTAATTAAGAAGCTGTTTTCCGTATCCCTTGCGTTGGAAAGAAGGATAAACAGCTATGTTTTTTATTTCATAAACCCTTTCTCCCTCACACGTAACAACAGCGATTGCCTTAAGATCCTCATCATAGAGAGCAAACATTTCCCCACGTTCTAGGTATTTGTCTATCATGCTCTCTTGCTCATCAGCCAACAATAGTAAGTCCAGAAATTGTTTTTTGTTAGAAATAATAAGTTTTATATCCATGTTACTATTATACCTATGTTACTACAATTTATAATTTTATATTTACTTTTATTTTCTCCAAAGTTTTTTATTCATCCTATATCTAGCAGAGTTCCCTGTTCGTTTTTTAAGGAGCTAATTTAGTTGTGCAATTGCTTCTTTCCTTTCTGAAGGATCTGGCTGGCTTCAGTCTATTAACTTGTATGCCCTGTAATGTGCTTCTGGTCTGTTTACCTAATGCTATATTTCTAAACAGCAATTGAGCATGGTATACACTTACCCATTATATAGAAGGGAGGAAGATTTTTGTCTAAAAGACCTCGGATATATAGGTTGAAAGCCCATACTGTAAATAGGAATTGTACTTGGTATACACTTATACATTAAGTAGCAAGGGAGGATAAGAAATTATAACAGGATTGATAAGCTCTAATGGAAATTTATAAGGCCACCCAGAAAGCCCATAACTTTTATTAAGAGAGATTAAAGAAGGTATACACTTATACATTTGTTGAACCCGAAAGAGTTCCCAGATTGAAAAATCTTGGATTTGAACTGAAGGAGTTTCAGCAAGTATGATTGATAGGATTAAAGGTGGTATTGAACCAGAAAATGTAAAAGAAATGTGGCCTGGGGCGATAGAGTCCTTGAAAGCCCAGCGAATTAAGAATCCCCACAATAAACCGGTGGTGTCTTATCACAGCAAAAAACAACAGGTTGTATTTGATGTAGCCGCACCAAGATATTTATTTGGCAATAACCTGGCGGAAGCCACGGATGGAGACTTGGATGAGTTAGTGGCAGCTATTCAATATGAATTTACCAGGAACGGCTTAGACGTGTCCAAAGAAGCGATATATAACGCACAGATTTATTACCTGGAGTATGGGAAGAACATTATTTTGCCTATAACTACTTCTATGACCGCCTTGTTCAAGCGGTTTGGGAAGGGTTTCACCAAAGGGTATAATGCGCTCGAATTTCATCACTATAGAAAAGATAGAAGAGACGGGTATAAAGTGGGTATAAGCCTAGACAACAGAGACATCGCTTTTTATGACAAAACAACCAAGGAAATATTTGGAAAGAGCCTATATAACAAGGAAAACAAAGAAATCTATTGCAAGTTGCTAGAGCAAGGGAAGAAAGTGCTTAGGTATGAAGTCACTTTTTATAATAGCCCTTCCGTAAAGGCAAATTTATCCAAGTTTAAGCAATGTGGTGGGAAATTTACATTACGGGAAGTGTGGGATAGCAAATTAGCCAGGGAGTTGCTGGTAAGTTTCTCTAGTGAGGTACTAAACAATTTACCCCCTGCTGGGTATGCCAAAGAAACAGAACTAAGGCAGATAAAAGAAGCCATAAGGGGCGGATTCTCCACTAGCGATATTCTCATATACAAAGGATTGGAAAATCTAGAAAAAAAGTTGGGAGCCAATACCGTTAAGGAAATGTTTAATCCTGTTGAAAAGAGATATGCTGGAGAGAAAAAGCAATATATGCAGTATGGTGCAGTAAAGAAGAAACAAGAGAAGTTAGGCGAATATTTTAAGACTAGGCGGGACCAGACAATTAGAAAAATCAAGCGGACGATTAAAGATTTTAAGCCTATTCGGGTGGATATGAGGACCAAAGAAATAATCGATTACTAACAGGGATATACAAAGGAGCAAAAATGGATAACTTAATTAAACAGTTGGAAGACTATAGACTTAAAAACAGACTTACACAGGCAGAACTGGCCAAATTATTGGGGGTTTCTTATGTATCAATCAACAAATGGCTTAACGGGCATACGCGCCCCCAAAAGTTGCAAATTTATCAGATTGAGCAATTAATAAGCACAGGGGGCAATGATGAGGAAGAGGGGTGTATATTATGTAAGAATAAGTAAGGTTAATAGATATAGATAAATAATAGACATAAGTAAAGAAGATATAGGAGTATAGTGCCAAGGGTACGAAGTAGACTTGGCAAGATTACAAGGTAATCTTTAAATAGGATTTAGAAAGATATAAGAATGCCATTAACAGCATTTAGAGAAAAAATTCCCTAAGCAGTGATTAATAAAGAATTTTTTTAATTTCTATGATTTCCTTTATTCGTGGCTATGCAAATATTATTAATAATAAAATTTATTTGAAGAATTAACACAAGTAATGCATCGATATAAAACAGGAAAAGCAGATACTGGAAAGGCCTATTCAGAGTTGTTTGGGCGCTAAGAATAATACCTTCCTAGTAGTTATCAGGTTTCTGTAGAAGATATACTTGCTAAAACGGTTGATAGAGTACATCTAGTAAATGATGAAATTTCCTTTTTGAGGCGATTGATAAATGCTGTCAGTAGAAAATAAAAGGCTCCAACGTATATCTAGAGCCTTTTATCCATTTCTTTTCGTGTTGTGTTTGTTTTATTAAATGTTTATCCCCGGCATATATTCTGGAGTATGGACTGGTAGCTATCTTTAGTAACCATAGCAAATAAACATTTTCCATGGCTCTTTTCAGCCCATAATTTACCTATATTTTCTTTCTCCTGAGCGTCTTGGGCTGAGATCAGGTGTTCCCCTTTATATTCCACTGCTAATAATCGGCCATCATTTAATAAAACAATAAAGTCCGGATAGAACCGATCCGTAGAAGTGGGTAAAGAGAAAGAGTAAGCCGATTTTTCTATGTTCCGAACCCAATACTTAACTTCTGGCATAGAGTCTATTACTTGGGCACATTCAGCCTCTTCGTTATTCATTTGTCCAACAAAACTATAAAAATGCTTATTAAAACGTTTAGATCCCTCATATTTGGAGTTCAAAGGATAGTTAGGACCAAAGGTAAAAGAATAATCCATTTTAGTTTCTACTGTGCCTAAATGGAATAATTGGTCTTGATATCCTTTGGCATAGGCCTGTTTCCGGTAAGAGTCGATTTTCTGATCAATTGCCTTAGCCAATAAAAATTTAGTCCGCACCAAAGAATTGATATTGATTTTACGGGTAATAGTTAAGAAATCAACCACACGGCGTAAAAATTCCAATAATACTGGTTGAGGCACATCTATTTGGGGAATTTCCCGGTCCAGCCAGCGGGATAATTCTAAATTGGTCCAAGCTGACTCTGCCTCTTCCACATTATGTAAAAATAAGCGGCTTGCTACGCGTTCTGTAACTCGTTTTCCGTCTATATCAATTTCAAAAATTTTCCCATTTTGGGCAATAGAGAAATCTGCCGCTGTAAGCTCAGCAGGAAAATCCAACAATTTCCACCCATTAGGCAAGTAAAATTCTTTATCTTGGATTACGTTCCAGGAGTCATCTGTAAATAAACACAATTGTGGAACAGAGAATTTCTCCCCTCTTTCAGCAAAAGAAGGCTCTTTTGGGGTAATTATATTGCAAGTGTTAAAAAAAGCAATAGCTTCTTGTTCGGGAAGCAATCTTGCAAACTTATCTCTCAGAGTCGGTTGAATATCTGTTTTTACCTGTACTGTTACCCGCCCATCTGGAAGTTGTTGCAAGGCTAATTCTTGTTTTTCTTCTGCGGTTAAGGTAGAAGTGTCTACTGGGCTGGTTGTAAAAGAATATGTCAAACCCAATTTACTGGGTTCTGGCTTTAAATACTCTTTGCTTTCTTGTTCATCAAAACCCATTTCTACCAAACTATCTTTCAGTTTGGCTACGGCATTAGTCCAACACGCACTGGATACATAAGCATATGCTTTATTCAAATCAGCTTGGGAACGTCGTTTTGCATAAGGCATGCGCAAAATGCGGCCTAAAAACTGCTCTACCGCAGTTAAGGACCTAGTTTGAGCCACTGAGCAGAAAATATATGCAAACGGGCAGTCCCATCCTTCTCGCAAGGCCTGCTTTGTAATAATAAAGTCTATGGGGCAATTGGGATCTAATACATTAATTCCATCTAATTCTTTTTGTTCTCCTGTGGCAATTGCAATACGATCTGCTGAAATATGTTCATTATCAATCAAATATTGTTTGATAATATCTTCAGTGATTTCTTGTCCTTTGCTTTCGGCCTGGATTAATACAATAGGGCGGATATATTCTTTTTCCAATTTAGCATCTTGCGCTAATTTATTTCTCATTAGGCAGGCTTCTGTTAAACTTTGTTGCCAAGTTTGTGTTTCCGTCAGCATAATGGGTAGTTTTATCATTTCTTCGGCTTTTAATTCCACCGCACTCACCCGGTATAATACATTGCTCTCTCCTTCTTTAGGAGTGGCTGTAAACTCTACAATACAGGCAGGGTTTAAACGCTTCATAATTTCCCTGTTTAACTCTGTTACGGCCTTGTGTGCTTCGTCTACAATCACAATAGGCTGGTGCATGTGCAATAAATTAGCAAAGGAATTTTTCACCCGGCCAGCATCCGGCTTTCCACCCTCTACCTTTTCTAAACACTCTAGATAAATTGCGGGAATAACCTTAAAATGAGGTTCCAAACTTTCATTATCCGCATATATATTGCGGATGTCTGTATCTTTTACATTAAAAGATTGCACGGTAGAAACAAACACACAGGTTTTGTTGGCAATATCAGTTGGACGAAGGTTTGCAAAATCATCAATATCAAAAATAGCCACATTCCCTTTAAAAGCGGCGTCTAATACTTCCCTATTGGGATGGGTCGGGTTCTTTAAGGTTTCTATGGTTTGTTGTTTAATTGCCGATGTAGGGGTTAACCACAATACCATTGGATAATCCTTATCCACATAGTGTTGTGCGGCTAATTTGACAGTATGGGTAGCCAAAAAGGTCTTTCCTCCGCCGGTTGGCAAACGCAAGCAAACATAAGGGATGTCTTCCAGACCGGGAATGGCATGGTAGGGTACCCGGTCATTGCCTAATATTTTATAAAAAGCCTCTTTGGGCCCCATAATGCGGGCTTCTTCTAAGTAATTAGCCAAAACTTCTAAAGTATTATTTTGATAATTTTTCAGTTGAAACATGGGACTTTGGCTCCTCATTTTTTTGTTTTGGGTGATATTTTTCTAAAAAGAGTTTAAAAGGATCTAAATTAGCGGCTTCCTCTTGTAAATTCAGAGAATATATCTTGTCTAAATATGAAATAATACAGCATAAAATACGCCCTTGATTAATGATAATAGAATCTAATAGAGGCATAAGCTGTTCTTTTGTTTTTTCATATGATGTCATAGACTCTGCCGTTTGGTAGTGGGGGTGGGTGGAAAAAAGTTTATTTAAATCTTCACATTTCGCTAAAAATAATGATATTTGCTTTTGGGTAAGAAAAACAAAAGAGACAATACCATCTTTTAAGTTCTGCGTGTTTTGTAATGCAAAAAAAGGTGCAATTCTAATTAGGGTCTGAAAGTTTTGTTCTTTAAATTTAGGTAATAATAAAGGTGCCGGGAATGTCTGTTTGCTTAAATGTTCATATATAATGCTGATTTCAGACAGATTATTAAGTGCAATAGCATATTCTAACATGAGTGCATCTCTTAACTTCTCTTTTTCTTTGCGCCTATTCTCATCTTTGGTCAGTTTCCAAACTAACCATACGGGCAAAGAAGCCCCTATAGTTGCCGTGGTAATTGTTACCCACATATCCCAATATATTCCATTCATCTTTGCTGCACAGCATAAGTTAATTGCATACAATACCACTAATACAAGTATTGCAATATTGGGCAACCATATTTTTAAACCAGCCATAATTTCTACCTCGCGGGAATGGCATAGGGGGTTTGTTTAAATACAATGTTTTCTTTCTTTAAGCGTTGCGGGCTTAACCGGCAGGATTCCCCATAAATCACCTTGAGACCATCAAAGGGCGGTAATCCTTCTAAAATTTTAGAAGTTAATACATTGCCCCCGTTTACACGCTTATCCCCTAAAACCCCATTATAAAGCAAATAAAATGCTGTTCCTTGGTGTACACCCAATAAAGGAGAATATTGATAGCTTTGCATAGGGGTTTTTGTTTCGCTAAACCACACATGAAAGGCTAAATCTTTGAAAGAAATATCCTGATTAATGTTTCCGGTAGTATTAAAAATGGGTTGGCCAAGGTCATAAAATGTAAAGCCGCCTCCGCCAGTCCACCCAAGGGCTTTAGAAATGCCACCTTGGTCTGTTCCATCAATCACTTTCTTCATACGGGGAACACAGTGGGTGATGGCATGCTCTCCCATTTCTATGCCTATATATTTGCGTCCCATTTTTTGCGCTACAGCGGCAGTAGTGCCGGATCCTAAAAAGGAGTCTAACACCAAATCCCCGGGATTAGTGCAAGTATCTAAAATATCTCGAATAAGACGTTCAGGTTTTTTGCTGTTTTTAAATTTGACGTCGCCTTCATCAGCTATATTACGCATGTCGATATGATAGTTTTTCCATAAATTCCCTCGTACAGTAGAACGACAAAATTCTGATATAAAATCAGATGTCCAGTGTAGAGCTTCTGAAAAAGGCATATAATAGCGCAATGAACCTGTAGAAGTCTTAAATATCAGATTCCCAGATAAATTTGCAATTTCCCCAGGTTTAAGATTTTCTGACTCTTGTGGTTGGCGAGATAAAGGTTGATCTTGATATATATTTTTCGATAGATCTTGGATTATATAATCATTAAACTTCTTATTTTGTAACATGACCTTGGAAATATTTTCCAATTGAATTTTATAATTCAAAGAAGAAAATAATTCCACGATCCATCTTTGCTTTTTTAAAAAAGTTAAAAGAGGTGTCTTTGTTAAAGATATTGGGTCTATATATGAAGAGTAATGTGGATCAAAAGGTTCATTTGTTTTCGTATATAAAGGTTTTAAATTAATATTCGAATTAGAAAATCTTTTATATACCATGATGTAATCTTTAACTTTAACGAAGGTTTTGTCAATATGAGCCGCCTTTGTCCCAAAAACTTCTCCGGTTTCAATGGTAAGCATAGTCATAAAATTATCCCTTCCAAAAATTTCATCCATTATGACCTTTAAATATGCTTGTTCTTTATCATCAATTTGCACAAAAATAATGCCATCTTTGTGTAACAATTCTCGAAAGCAATTCTAGACGAGGATATATTAGAGATAGCCAAATAGAATGCTCTAAGTTATCATCGTAATGGTCAAAAGCAGAGCCTGTATTGTAAGGAGGATCAATATAAATGCATTTTACCCGCCCTTTATAATAGGGCAAAAGGGCTTTTAGGGCTTCCAGATTGTCCCCTTTTATAAGCATATTGCCTTGGGTTTGGTCCCCCACGGACAGATCTTTATTTTCCACCAATACCTTATACGGCGTTTTATCTGCCGTGGTGAGGGCTTCTTTTTTATTTAACCAATCCAAAATGGGCATAATATCAATCCTTAAAAACTGTATTTACTATTACTTTACAAAATTACACTAAATAAAAAAATTATTTCTATAGAGGGGATTTATATGATTCCTTGCAAATGTACTTATAGGTATCTAGTAATTTATAAGTAAATATTTTTTATCTAAAAATCATTTTATACAATTAATTTTGAAATTGCCCAATTAAGACATGATAAAAGACTTGGGACGAATACTTGGAATATTTGATGAGTTTGGGAGTTGAAACATATGCAAGGGGATAATAGGCTTTTTCAACAATTAGATAATATAATAGTTCTGTCCCTTAAAACGAATCATCTAAAACTAGTGGAATTGCACGAAAAGTTCAAAAATTTTAGAGTAACAAATCCCTACGACAGGCCAGATCTGGTATATAAACATGCTTTTGGCTTTTTTGTGTCTGAATATCTCCGTGATTTAAAGGTGTTGGATGAAAAATCTGACATTGATTCAATCTTTTTACAGGGAAGACGCCTTTTAGAATGTGTTATTACAATTAAATATATCCAAAAACACAATTTGTTTAGACACGTCGTAGGATTCTGTGAATGGGACCGAAAAGAGTACCTAGAAGGGCAAAAGGCACGGGTTAAGGCCGATTTAGATTTATTTCCTTATTTGGAAGGAATTATCAAATGGGATATAAAGCAACAACAAGATTTGGACTCTTTAAAACAAAAGCATGCCAAACCGTGTAAACTTCCCTCTGTTCGAAAAATGGCAGATGATTTTGGGATGAACGCGGATTATGCCTATTTTTATAAACTGACTTCTAAAATTTTGCATTTTTGCCCATTCAGCCTAAACAATGAGCACTTATATGATGGTATTATACATAGACGTATATTCCTTTTGAGGGTGGATCGTTATTGGAAGGAACTGATTAAAGAATTGTCTGCGTTGTATGTCTCTTTCTAAAAGGCACAACCATCATGTCATAAGCTCATAAGGACGGACGTTGAGTTAGGAAATAAATAAGCCATTAGATATATATGATATATAATATATTTTAGCTATTCTTTCATTTGTTAAGCATTTTTCAATGTTTATATAAATTGGCGGGATGAATAAGGCAAGGCGGGTGCAAAGCATTTAAGAAGAAAGTTAAAGGAGAGCGAATATGGCTCAATATGAAGTAAATAATACATCTATTTCTACATTATTATCTTGGATTCGTAGTGAAGAAATCGCAATACCAGAAATCCAACGCCCTTTTGTGTGGGATTCAACTAAAGTTCGTGATTTGATTGATTCCCTTTATGCAGGGTTTCCAGTGGGTTATATTATTGTTTGGAAGAATCCAGACATCCATTTAAAAGATGGAACTATTTCTTCCGGAAAGAAAATTTTAATTGATGGGCAACAACGTATTACCGCCTTGCAAGCGGCGATTGTAGGTGAACACATTGTTGGAAGTAACTACCGGAAAAAACGTATTAAAATTGCTTTTAATCCATTAAAAGAGTGCTTTGAAGTTGCCAACCCAGCCATTGAAAATAATGTTGCTTGGATCACGGATATTGCGCCACTTTATCAGCCGGGGTTTGATTCTTTTAACTTTGTTATCAATTATTGTAAACAGAATAAATTGGAAGATAATAAACGTAGTGATATCAATGCGGTTATTACGCGTCTACAACAAATTCAAAATAATAATTTAGGTGTTATTGAACTTTCGCCACAGTTGGATATTGCCTAGGTTACAGATATTTTTATTCGTATTAACTCCAAAGGGGTTGTTTTATCACAAGCCGATTTTGCTATGTCCAAAATTTCTTCTGATAATCAATATGGAGGCAATCAAATCCGTAAAATAATGGATTATTTTTGTCATCTAATGCAAAAACCTGAAGATTATGATGCTATTTTACATAATGATATAGATTTTTCTTCAACGGAAGATTTTACTGCAATTAAATGGGTTGTTACAGAAAATGAAGATATTTATGTGCCAGACTATACCGATGTGTTGCGCGTAGCATTTACCTTTAAGTTCCTGCGTGGAAAGATTGCTGATTTGGTGAGTCTTTTATCTGGCAGAGACTTTAACTCGCGGGAGTATCAGGAAGCAATAGCCGCGGATTCTTTTGCCAAGCTTAAGGAGGGTGTATTGGCGTTTGTAAATAAAACTAATTTTCAACGCTATTTAATGATTGTGAAATCAACGGGTATTATTTCTCCCTCTATGATTCGCTCACAAAATGTTTTGAATTTTGGTTATGCTTTGTATTTGCTTTTGCGTGAAAGAAGAATTGAAAATGCTGTGATTGAAAAAGTCGTGCGCCGTTGGATTGTATTAACTATTTTGACTGGCAGATATTCTGGTTCTCCGGAATCTACCTTTGATTATGATATTAAACGTTTTCAAATGAATGATCCAATGGATTTGTTACAGCATACCGAAGAAGGGGAATTGTCGGAGGCTTTCTGGAATAATATATTGGTAACGAAGTTGGATACCGCCGTAGCCAGTAGCCCCATGTTCAATGTCTTCTTGATGGCACAAGTCAAAATGGGAGATTTTGGCTTTTTATCAGAGCAGATAGACGTGAAAACTCTTATAGAGCAAAGAGGGGATATTCATCATATTTTCCCTAAAAAATATTTACAGAAATTTGGGATTAAAGAACGTAGTTTGTATAACCAAATTGCTAACTATGTATATACCCAATCTGAAATTAATATCAAGATTAAAGATCAAGCTCCTCGAGATTATATGGCTCTAGTAAAGGAACAATGCCTGGCTAATGATACAGGTTATGGCGGCATTAATTCAATAGAAAAGTTGAATAAGAATATGAAAGAAAATTGTATTCCTCCAGAGATTTTTGATATGGGCTATACAAAATTCGAAGATTTTTTGGATAAACGTCGTTATTTAATGGCACAAAAAATCAAACAATATTATCAATTGCTAAAATAATCAATAGTGCTTTATTACCAGTATGTTAAAACTCCTCACAACTGTGTGAGGAGTTTCGCTTTAAATAATTAAATCAATTATGAAACAAACGGCAGAACTTAGTGGCTATTTTTCGCTTGCCAAAAATAAGGACGGCGGACGGAGGCCACCAAGAATGGAAGATAACATCGCAAAAATAAATTTTAGGATTTTAGAATAAAAACTCCGGCCCAAAAATTTTCTGGAAAATTTTAGGAACTTTCCTTATGCTGCCGCCTATATAGTGGGCTTCATAGGTAAAAGCGCGAAAGACTGAGGATACTGCTCTCATTTAGGCGCTCTATCAGTGAAGGTCTAAAATAAGCCATTTATAGGCTCTATATCTTCGCCCTATTTCCACAGAAGGAATAGGGCAATTTTATGCCTGTAACTGCAAACGATGGATAAAAACTCCTAAAAATGTTTATTTTTGGGCTGAAACGCTCCAATAAGCCCCCAAAAACTAAATTGCTACAATTGTTTCCTTTATAATCCGCTATACAAATTGAAAATGGTTTACACTTACCCATTATATGAACCCCGATAAAGGGTTCCCGGTTTTAGAACCGTGCATCTTATGAAATTAAGGTGATATAAATGTTGAAAGAAATGAAAGGTAGTATTGAGAAAAACGAAAGAAATAATGAGGCAGTGGCCTATAATAGCAAGCGGGGTAAGTGCGTAAATGACATATTTGCATCTTATGTATTGGGCAATAATTGGGATGTGGTGGAATCTGTAGACGTACAGAGCGGAAAATATCCAGCGGGGTGGGGCAGTTATGGACGCTTATAATATCTCACTCAGAGCCTTTGACGAGGCCTATTTGGAAGAAAGCAGGCCCGTATTGGAACAATATTTTCAGCGTCCTTTAAGTTTAGCGGAAGTGGAAAGTATTATTAATTCTTTCCTGGAACTGGAAGAAGTAGTCAGAAAGGTGCAGAATGCCCCTCAAAATGAGGGCTTTACATCTTTTTCATAGGATGATAAGCTTAGCTGCTATAAAGTTTTATAAAGGGATATATAGATATATGGATAATTTAATCATTCAGTTAGAAGAATACAGATTGAAACATCGTATTACACAGCAGGATTTAGCCCGTAAATTGGGCGTATCCTTTGTATCGGTAAACAGGTGGTTAAATGGCCACGCCAGACCCCAAAAGTTACAGGTATATCAGATTAAACAACTTTTACAAGATAAGGAAGTGCAGTATGGTAAATAAAGAAAATCAATTTCAAGAAAAAGCAGTCATTTTTTTGCGTGTTTCCAGCATTAAGCAGGAAGACGGATACTCCCTGGACGCACAGGAGAAGTTGGCCCGTTCGTATGCTCAGCGTAACAATTTGCAGATAGTAAAAATGTGGAAAGTACAGGAATCTGCCTGGGGTAAGAAAGAACGCAAGGAGTTTAGCGCCATGCTGGACTTTGTAAAGCGTAATGACAGCGTAAAACACGTGATATTTGATGTGGTAGACCGTATGACCCGTAACGATGCCGACAAAATACGGGTAATCCGTTTAATTCGCGAATACCACAAAAGTATTCATTTTTCCCGAACCAACCAGTTGTTAAATGACCAGACGCTGGATTCCAATAAGGAATTTATGATGGATGTAGAAGTAGCGGCTTCCAAAAAGTTATCTAACGACATTGCCTATAAAACCCGTATGGGTATGGTGGAAAAGGCCGAACAGGGCATTTATCCGGGCAATGCGCCGCTGGGGTATATAAACGTAACTACGAAAGAGAAAGAGACCATTATCGAAGCGGACCCGGTTAATGCCCCGCTGGTGACGGAACTGTTTGAATATGCCTCTACGGGGAAGTATTCTTTGGAAGAGTTGGAAGAAATTTTTTACGGAAAAGGACTCAGAACCAAAAGCAGGGGAAACCGCGTTTCGTTAAAAAGTATCTCCAAAATGCTTCACTCTCCCTTTTATTACGGTGTGTTTAAGTGGGGTAAAAAGCTCTATCAGGGTACTCATACGCCGCTTATTAGCAAAGACGTATGGGATAAAACCCAAGAAGCCCTGGCCGCCAAAGCCCACCGCTATGGTACCCAGCACAATTATCCATTTAACCGCTTAATCACGTGCGAACATTGCGGGCATTATATATTGGGGGCTAAAGCCAAGCATAAGTATTTGTATTATCGGTGTGCGCATTACAATAAAGACCATAAAAAGAGCGGATATTTGACGGAAGCCCGCTTAGCCGAACAATTGGCAGATACCATACAAGACATTGAACTGCCTAAAGAAGTGGTAGAAGTGCTTTGTAAGGGGCTTAAACAGAAAGGATTGCGGGCAAACCAAATTAATGCAGGTACCAAGCAGATATTGCAAAAGGAACTGGAGCGCGTAAGTGGGCGTATAGAGGCCTTGCTGGATATGTATTTGGACCGTAAAATAACCGATACGGCCTATCAGGCCAAAAACAGGCAATTGCAGGAAGAACGGGAACGTATTGAGGGGGAACTCGCCCGTTGTACGGGCAGTGCCGAAGGGGCCCAGCGGGCTGTACAGGGGCTGGCTATGCTGTCCGGGCTTAAAAAGTGTTACCGGGAAGCGGATAATTACGGTAAGGCGGACTTATTGCGTGCGGTAGGGGCCAAGTTCCTGCTTACGCAAGATAATCAAATTGTGGTGGAGTATAAAGAGCCGTTTAAGGCCATTTATGAAGCCAAGCATCTGGCCCAAACAGAAGCCAAAGAGACGGAAAGGGATAAAAAAACAGCCCTCTTAAACAAGGGCTGTTTGGAAATCTACGACGATAAAAGCGCTCAAAGCGCATCTAAAAGTTGTAGCAGAAATTATTGGGGTGCTAACCAATTGCCGGTACCTCATTTCTATCCAAATCCCGCCAAAAAGATACCTTTTTCCCTGCGCGAAACAGGGAATATCTCTCTTTATCCAAAAGAGAGTTTGTATCTGTTTTGCAAGCGGATACAAAGAGAATAAGAGAACGTATTCAAAAACTAGATAAATTCCCTGATAAACAGGGAAAATACAGGGAATTGTTGCTTTTTAGCCCTATTACATAAGGAAAGGGGTGGCCTGCTGTATAGGGCCGCCCCTGTATAATTTGCCCAAATTCCCTAAAATCATAACAGGGAATTTATGGTTTGATTACAGGGAATATCTTGCTATGTATTAGGGTGTATGTCTATAGTGATTGATTTGTATAACAGATCGAGAGATATCGTTAAAGAACTATATTAATTGAGATAGAAATCAATATCTCTAGAAACGATATTAAAAGAATATAAAATAGTTATAATATATTAATATAGATATGAAATATAAATGTTTGCATAACAGTTAATTATAACTTTCGTAAAGAAAGTGTTTCTATGTAACAAATATATTTGTTGCTGTATATAGTTGATAACGTGTACGTATTGTATCGTTTGTTTTGTTAGATACAAGGTATTTATATATGAAGAATGAGAGCCAAATAGAAACCGATTTTATTAAAAAACTTCAAGAATTAAAATACACCTATCGGGAAGATATCAAGGATCGGGCTTCTTTAGAAGAAAATTTTAGAAAGCATTTCGAAGAATTAAACCGGGTAAAATTAAGCGATTCTGAATTTACAAGATTAAAAGAAAGCATTATTACCCCGGATGTATTCCTTGCTGCCAAACGTTTACGTGAAACAAACACTTTTAAAAGAGATGATGACACTCCCCTTCAATACACTTTAGTCAACACTGTGGATTGGTGCAAAAATGAATATGAAGTAATTAATCAACTTCGTATCAATACGGAAAATAGTTATCACAGATATGACGTAATTATTCTTATTAATGGCATTCCTGTGGTCCAGGTGGAGTTAAAATCTCTCCAAATTACGCCCAGAAGGGCTATTGAACAGATTGTTGAATATAAAAACGACTCTGGCAACGGTTTTACAAATACCCTGCTTTGTTTTATGCAACTTTTCATTGTAAGCAATGAAAGTAATACCTATTATTTTGCCAACAATAACAAAACTCACTTTGCTTTTAATGCGGACGAACAATTTTTGCCCGTATATCAGTTGGCGGATAAAGATAATAAAAAAATTACCCATTTGTACGAATTTGCCGATACGCTTTTACGTAAATGCACTTTAGGGGAATTGATTAGTAAATATATGGTTCTGGTCGTTAGTGAACAAAAAATGATGATTATGCGCCCCTATCAAATTTATGCGGTTAAAGCCATTATGGACTGTATAGAGCAAAACCGTGGGAACGGATACATTTGGCATACCACGGGCAGTGGTAAAACCCTTACTTCTTTTAAAGCCTCCACGCTGTTGAAAGATAACCGCAATATAGCCAAATGCCTGTTTGTGGTAGACAGAAAAGACCTGGACCGCCAAACCAGAGAGGAATTCAATAAATTTCAAGAGGGCTGTGTAGAAGAAAACACGAACACAGAAAGCCTGGTGCAACGCTTAACCTCAACCGATTATCGGGATAAAGTGATTGTAACCACCATTCAAAAGTTAGGTTTAGCTCTGGATGATGACAGCAAAAAGAATAAAGAGAAAAGAAAGAAAGGGGAACTAACCTATAAAGAACGCCTGGCCCCTTTGCGGGATAGTCGCTTGGCCATCATTTTTGACGAATGTCACCGCTCCCAATTTGGGGATAATCACCAAGCAATAAAAAAATTCTTCCCCAAGGCGCAACTATTCGGTTTTACAGGCACGCCTATTTTTGAAGAAAATGCTGTTTCCAAACAAATAGAAGGCACCGAGGGTTCTTACGCCACCACCAAAGATGTATTTGAAAAGGAGCTCCACGCCTATACTATCACCAACGCTATTGATGATAGAAACGTATTGCGCTTTCATATTGATTATTTTAAGCCTCAAAACGATGTTTCTATTTCTAATGTTAGCAGTAAGGAGCAAAAACAAGCCGTTATTAAGGCTATTTTATCTAAGCATGATATCTTAACCAATAACAGAAGATACAACGCCCTTTTAGCTACTGCGTCTATTAATGACGCTATTGAATATTACCATCTGTTCAAGGAGGAGCAATCCCGTCTCTCCCAGGCAACGCACGGGGAATACGCGCCTTTACATATTGCTTGTGTGTTCTCTCCTCCGGCGGAAGGGAATAAAGACGTGCAACAAATCCAGGAAGACCTTCCCCAGGAAAAAGAAGACAATAAAAAAGACCCGGATAAAAAGAAACTGGCCTTAAAAGAAATCATAGCAGACTATAATCTCCAATATAGTACCAACCAGGATATTACTAATTTTGACGCCTATTATCAGGATGTTCAAAAAAGGATTAAAGACCAAAAATACCCCAACACCGACTATCCGCATAAGAATAAAATTGACATTACCATCGTGGTAGATATGTTGCTTACGGGGTTTGACTCTAAATATTTAAATACTTTATATGTAGATAAAAACTTAAAATACCACGGTTTAATTCAAGCCTTTTCCCGTACCAACCGGGTTTTAAACGATACCAAACCCTATGGGAATATTTTGGATTTTCGCAACCAATCTGCGGAAGTGGATGCCGCCATTGCCCTCTTTTCAGGGGAAAAGAACGCCTCCCGCGCCAAAGAAATTTGGTTGGTGGAGCCTGCCTCCCAGGTAGTGGAAAAACTGGCCAACGCCGTTGCCGAGTTGGAAAAATTTATGCAATCCCATGGTTTGGCATGCAAACCTGAAGAAGTAAATAATTTGAAAGGGGACGCCGCCCGCTGTGAATTTATTAATAAATTTAAAGAAGTACAGCGCTTAAAAACCCGTTTGGACCAATATACAGAAATAGACGCCGAAACAAGCCAAAAAATAGACTCTTTATTACCGGTAGACACCTTGCGTGCTTTCCGTGGTGCTTATATAGACGTGGCCCAACGTTTAAAGGAGAACCAACCCCAAACGCCAGAAGAATCCAGCCAGGCCTTGCAAAGTGTGGATTTTGAGTTGGTCCTTTTTTCCTCTGCCATTATAGATTATGACTACATTATGTCTCTTATTTCCAAATATACGCACGAGGAACCCCAAAAGCAAAAAATGCAAAAAGAGCAACTCATTGCGCTTCTTTCTTCCACGTCTAACATGCTGGACGAACGGGAATATATTGTGGAATACATTAATTCTTTGCAGGTAGGTGTACCGTTAGCGGAAGAAGAAATAAAAAAGGGCTATCAGCAATTTAGGGCCCAAAAAGACAACCAAGCCATTAATGCCCTAGCCCAAAAGCACGGCCTGGAAGCCCAGCCGTTACATACATTTATTCAAGAAATCCTTGCCCGTATGGTGTTTGACGGGGAAAAACTGAGTGATTTATTTGCCCCGCTGGGCCTGCCCTGGCGGGAAAGAACCCAAAAAGAACTGGCCTTCATGGCGGACCTTATCCCCCTGCTTAAGAAACTGGCCAACGGCCATAAAATTATTGGATTAAATGCCTATGAATCATAATAAAAAGAGCCTAACGCCTAAGTTGAGATTTCCCGAATTTACCTCTGACTGGATAGTTACAGAGTTAAGGAATCTATTGGATTATGAACGCCCTGAAAATTATATTGTTAGCAGTGAACAATACCAACAGAATGGTGTCCCTGTACTAACTGCAAATAAAAGTTTTGTGCTTGGATATACTAATGAACAAGATAATATTTATACAGAATTTCCAGTAATAATTTTTGATGATTTTACAACTGAAAAAAAATATGTCGACTTTGCCTTTAAAGTTAAATCTTCAGCTATTAAGATTTTAAAACCTAAAGGAGAGAACAATCTTAAATTTATTTTTGAATTAATAAATACCATTAAATTTGAAGCAAAAGAACATAAAAGATATTATATTTCAACATATCAAAATTTTTTGGTTTTGATTCCCAAGACTCTTCTGGAACAACAAAAAATAGCAGATTGTTTAGCTTCGTTGGATGAGTTAATTAGCGCGGAAAATAAAAAATTAGATGCTCTAAAAAAACATAAGCAAGCCCTTATGCAAAACCTATTCCCAGCCCGGGGTAAAACCATGCCCTCCTGGCGCTTTGCCCAATTTAAAAATGATAACTCGTGGAGAATGACGGGAATTGGAGAAGTAGGAACGATTGTTACTGGTAAAACTCCTTCGACTACAAATGCCTCATTATGGAATGGAAGTATCCAATTTGTAACGCCAACTGACATCAAGGAAAACAAGTATCAATACAATACTCAAAGGTCTGTGGTAAAAACTTCCAAAATGAGAATTTTACCAAAAAACACAATAATGTTTACATGTATTGCCTCTATCGGTAAGATGGCCCTATCTGTACATCCTTGTATTACAAACCAACAAATTAATTCTATTATCCCGTATTCTTATTATGAGAGCGAGTTCCTTTATTATTCATTATTACAAAGAACCCCTTTGATAAAAGCTAGTTTGGAAACCACAACGGTTCCTATTATTAACAAAACAGATTTTTCAAAATTGCATATCTGGATAACTGATAACAAACAAGAACAAGAGAAAATAGCCGAGTGCCTCTCCACTGCGGATCAGCTTATCCAGGTTCAGACTCATAAACTAGAAACCTTAAAAATGCACAAAAAAGCCCTTATGCAAGGCCTGTTCCCTACATTGGAGGATATTAAATAATGAGTGTTAATATACCCCGAAAACTTGCTACGCAAACATATAAAAAATGGATGAATAAATTAGTCAGCTTAGGCGTGCAAATCAAAGAGCCCTCCAGAGTGAAGGAATATAAAGCTTTGTTTAGCGCAAATTATAAAAAAGCACGTGGAGAGCAAGACTATCACTTACAACATGGGCTCAATCAAGAAACCAAGCGGAAATTAGATTATCTCTTTAGATGTTTGGAGAAAAAAGAAGTATTTAATAGTATAGAGGATATTGCCCACTATTTGCGGCTATATTTAGAAGATTCTAAATTTATTGTTTTGTTCGCTTACAATGGAACTGGTAAAACACGCTTGTCTGGAGCGTTTAAAAAGATCGGTCAGGTGTTAAATGAAAGCACTGGTGAAAAATCAGCCGATACTTTGTATTATAATGCATTTACAGAGGACCTGTTTACTTGGGATAATGACCTGCCACACGACACTACCCGCTCCTTAAAAATGAATACGGCCTCTCGCTTTATTGCTGGGTTAAATGCAATGGCGATAGAAGAAAAAGTAACCCCTTTCTTACATCGATATGCTGATTTTAATTTTACAGTTCAACATGGGGAGATTAAATTTCATAGAGATGTAATGATTGATGGCAACTTGAAAAGAGTGGATAATATTAAAATATCCCGCGGGGAAGAGCGGATTTTTATTTGGAGTTGTTTTTTGGCAATTATACAAATGGCTATTGACCAGGATGCTGGATATGACTGGGTTAAATACATCTATATAGATGACCCAATTTCTTCACTAGATGACAATAATGTGATTGCCGTAGCTACAGATTTGGCCGAGTTATTAAAACAAAGCTCAAAAAAAGTTGTTGTTTCCACTCACCACCCATTATTTTTTAATATATTGTGTAATACAATCAAGAAGTCGGTTCAGCTGTTTTTACATAAGACACCTCAAACAGAACGATATCTCTTAAAAGGCACAGCTAAAACCCCTTTTTTTCATCATGTGGCCTTGCTAAAAGAAATGAAAGACATAGCCGATTCTGGCACGCCCTATACATATCATTTTAATATTCTTAGAAATATTTTAGAGAAAACAGCCTCTTTTTTGGGGTATGAAAATTTTTCAAGCTGTGTTAAGAAAATTTTTCCAGAGGACGAAGCTGTTTATAGTAGAGTTATCAACCTTTTAAGCCATGGAAATTACTCGATTTTTGAGCCTCAAGAAATGGTTGAAGATAACAAAAAATATTTTAGAGAAATAGTAGAAGGCTTATTAACACAATACCCTTTTAACCCAAAACTATTTGAACCAGAAGCTTCACAAGGAGACGCGCAATGACCGAAAATCAACAAAAACAATTAGGTGCCACTTTATGGGCCATAGCCGATAAATTACGCGGGGCAATGAGCGCAGATGATTTTAGAGACTATATGTTATCTTTCCTCTTTTTACGGTATCTTTCTGATAATTATGAAGATGCAGTAAAAAAAGAACTGGGGCCAGATTATGCCCAGTGTGAGCAGGAAATACAGGCCAATAGCCAAGGGTTAGATGCCTATATTACGGGCTTAAAGGAGCGTATTGAAACCTACAGCAAGACCCTTTCCCCCGCTAAATTGGGCTTAAATGACAATGAAGCCACAGACGAAGCCCTCACCAAGGCCAGAAGTATTTTTATAGAAAATAACAATAAAATGCTCTATAGCCGCAATGTAATTGCGTTGGCGGTGTGGTATATCCATAATTTGGATCAAGTGGAAACGCTGGAAAAGCAAATGCGCCGTAAAATCCACTATGTAATAAAACCCGCTTATTTATGGAGTAATATTTACGAACTAGCCCGCACCCAGAATGAACAATTGCTTAAAACCTTACAAAGCGGATTTAAATATATTGAAAATGAATCTTTTGAAAGCAGTTTCCGGGGGTTGTTTTCGGAAATTAATTTGGATTCAGACAAACTTGGTAAAAATTATAGCGCCCGTAATGCCCTGTTGTGTTCTATCATAACAGAAATTGCAGAAGGCTTGTCCAGCTTTCCCAATGATACGGACATTTTAGGGGATGCGTATGAGTATTTAATCAGCAAGTTTGCGGCAGGATCTGGCAAAAAAGCGGGAGAATTTTATACCCCGCAACAGGTATCCACTATCCTTTCCCGTATTGTTGCGCTAGATAGCCAAGACCCTAGCACAGGTAAAAAGAGTCATTTACGAAATGTATTGGACTTTGCTTGCGGGTCCGGCTCGTTGTTAATCAATGTACGCAAGCAATTTGGGCCCAATGCTATTGGGCAAATATACGGGCAGGAGAAAAATATCACCACTTACAACTTGGCCCGTATGAATATGTTGCTTCATGGGGTAAAAGATTCTGAATTCCAAATTTATCATGGGGATTCTTTGCTAAATGATTGGAGTTTGCTAAACGAAATGAACCCCGCTAAAAAGATGCAGTTTGAGGCAGTGGTGGCAAACCCTCCTTTTAGTTACCGCTGGGAACCGAAAGAAGATATGGCGGAAGATTTTAGATTTAAAAACTATGGTCTTGCTCCTAAATCTGCCGCGGATTTTGCATTTTTATTGCATGGATTTCATTTTTTAAGTGATGATGGTACCATGGCTATTATTTTGCCCCATGGTGTATTATTCCGTGGGGGAGGCGAAGAAAGGATTAGAACAAAACTTATCAAAGACAATAACATAGACGCTATTATTGGCCTGCCGGAAAATTTATTTTTCTCCACTGGTATTCCGGTGTGTATTGTGGTGCTTAAAAAGTGTAAAAAATATGACGATGTATTAATTATTAATGCCAGTGAATACTTTGAAAAGGGCAAGCGCCAAAATAGCCTTTTACCTGAACATATTGACAAGATTGTAGATGCTTATCAATACCGTAAAGAGGACGATAAAAAATTTTCCCGCCGGGTTTCTGTTAAAGAAATAGAGGAAAACGGGTATAACTTAAATATTTCGCGCTATGTGAGCACTGCCCCGGAAGAAGAAATTATTGATATTCAAGAAGTATGGCAAGAACTTGAAAAAATTGACAAAGATATCAATAAAGCCAAAACAAAACATAATGAATTCTTAAAGGAATTAGGGCTAAAGCAACTCCCGTAATTCTTGAAAGGTTAAGATAAAATGTGCGTTTGTTTTTAAACAAATAAGGTATGCTTCATGGCTTTTTAAAAGATATGAGAGTTACACCTCATCCTGTATATATAAAAATGTTTACTAAGGCCTGTATTTATGTGTTTAAAAGGGGAAGATATACTTGAAGGCAGTTTCGTTTTACCCAATACTAATATCATGACTTGTATTCAAGATATTTTTTCTATTTTCCATCCGGCTTTCTCTATTTCTTTTTCGTGGCCTCGAATATATTCCTCGTTACATGCAAAGCATAATAAATCAGTAGGACGGCTCATGGCTACATATAACATTTTCATAGCTTCAGCTTCACGTTCTTTTGGTTGCTTTATTTCTTGCCCTTTTAAAATATTGAGGATTTTCTGTGACTCGGTGGTGTGGTATTGCGTTTCCATTACCAGAGTGGCTGTATGTGTTTCTCCTTTAACGCTATGTATTGTGCCAATTTCTATATTTATTCCATCTAAAGAAAAAATATTTTTTTGCAAAGGAGAGAGCACTTGACTTGATATGGAGACGGTAGTATTGCTCCTAAAGTTTAAAGTAGATTCGGAATATTCAAAATGAAATATTTTTTCTAAAGTTGATAAAATCTTATCAAAATCAGATATTGTAATTAAAGATTTTGCAAAAGCCTTTTGGCACAAAGAATATATCTGTTTTCTCAATAAAAAATTTTCAGGTTTTTCTTTTACTGCTTTCCAAAAAGAAAGATATGAATAATAAGTATTTGTTTGAGCGTTAGTAATATTTTCCAAACGAAGTATTTCTAAACAAATCTGTGTAATAATTTTAAAAATAGAATTGAAATCCTTAGTTTTTGCTGATTTTTGACTAATTAGTTCTATTGCTTCGCTTATAGAATCAATATGATTATGTTCTATCTTAATTTCTTTGCTAAAAGTGGGATAGTAATCCGATAAAGTAAGGCGGTTTTCCTTTTTTTCTGCTACCCAGGCAATTGCTTTAAATATTGCTTTTTTATTTTGTAAATTGTGTTGTTTTATTTTTTGTACAAAGCATGGTAAAACTTTTTTGATTGCAGATGAGGTGTATATAAACAAATACGGAGGAATATCAGATTGTCGTATAGATACAATACTATGATCTATGTCTTTATATAATGAGAACCGTTCCACTATTGGAGAAATTTGCGATGAAAGCCTCAGCGTTTTGTGTAAAATTAAAGGGGTGCCTCTGAATTCCCATATTTTATTGCTTTGCACTTTATTAAAAATACTCTGATTAATATCCCCAATTCTTTGATATACTACTGTCGGATGATTAAATAATTTTTCCAATAGTTCTAACTGAGTTTGATTCATATCTTGCATTTCATCAACAAAGATATATTTGAATCTTAAGCGTATAATATCTAGTATTTTAGGGTATTTTTCAATATATTCTTGAGCTAATAGGTAAGCGTCAGCATAAGACAAAAAACCTTTTTTGTATAGGTCTTTTTTCATTTTTAAAATAGCTTGATAAACTTTTCCTTCATGATTTTTTAATAAAAAATTAGTTTTATCATAATGAATTAATTCGTCATGAAGGATACCGGTATTAAATAATAGATCGTCTTTGAAAGAATTTTTGTTAGATCTATGATACAGATATAGTTGTAATTCTCGCGGAGGTTTTGTTATTTTTCGAACAATTTCACTAGCTATATATAAAGGTCTATGTTGATATGTTTGAATATAAAAGGGTATAGCTAAAAATTGGTCTACAAAAGATTGTATAGTCCCAATGAAATTGGGAGATTTAAATATAAAATTGCATTTATTATCTAGTTTTGAGTGCAAAAGCTTAATTGCGGTGTTTGTGTGGGATAGGACTAAAATGCCACGATTTTGTTCTAGAGGCAGGCGCTTCTCTAGTAGTAACAATTTTGCTAAAAGGGCTGTTGTTTTACCGCTGCCTGGAACAGCTTGGCAGTCAATGGTATCCAAATTTTTAATAAAAGACTTTCTTTCCTCATCAAAACTGCAGTTTGAAGGGAGTAATAAAGGTATAATTTTATCTATCTCCTGGTCAGAAATCGGTAGCATATCTAATTGCTTCAAATAAGTATTGGGTATATTGGTTTCCAGTATCAATAGTATCGGCGGATTCTATTTTGTTTGCCAAATCATAAGCCAGTTGCGTTTTGGAAACTTTATTCTTAAAGAGAGTTTGAATCAAAATGCAAGCTTTATCATTAGGATTTTGCTTAATTTTTTCAGTTAGTTCTTTGTATGCCTGGTTTGAGAGGAAGTTTCGGGAAATCTCTAAAATGAAAGGGAAAATACTTTCGTTTTTTGCCAAACAATACTCCAAGGTCCACACCGGGGAAACAAATGTTTGTATTCGTTCTGCATTAAATGCGTATCCTTTTTCTTTTATTTTTTGAGAGATATCGTAGTCCTTTATAGTTTCTTGGTTTTTTGCATCTTTTTTGAATGCATATTCATCCGGTTTCACATCTAAGTCTGTTACGACAGATATCGGAATATTAATTGAGGGCTGTTCGTTATCTTTTCTTTGAAAAATTTTTACATAGCGTAAGAAAGCCACTCCTCCTACATTTATTATAGAAATACCTTTTTGCGTTAAATCGATATCAATTTTTTTAGCTAATACAGGAAGCAAAATTTGTTCCGCCCAACCTTCTACCAGTATGAGTCCATGAGCAAAAAAGAGATTAGCTTTTGTTACATCAAGGAAGCATTCTAAGAAGCGGTAATCTTCTTGTTGGAGATTTGTAAATTCTGGAGCTAGAGAAAAAGCTCTCTCTCCATCAAATAGAAAAATATTTTCTAACAAGACTTTGGATGCAATGTTCGGACTATGTGTAGAAATAATAAGTTGCAAATCAGTTTCTTTGGAACAGAGATTCTGTAAATGGGAAATAATTCTCATCTGTGCTTGAGGATGTATATGCGCTTCTATTTCCTCAATTAAGCCTATTTTTAGGCCTACAAAATCTTTTCTTATGAGGTTCAAAAGTTCTGTTGCAATAAATAATATATTATGTGTTCCAAGTCCCGCCTTTTCGTCTTCAAAAGCTAGTCTTAAGGTTTCAAGAATGCTTTTGATAGAAGGTGTATTTACTTCAAAAGTAGCTTGCCGAGGGGTGCCAAAAAAATCATTCAGAAAAGTATTTAAAGTCTTAAATATCTCGTAACCATCAGAATTCCGAAGACCTTTACATAAACAGGCATCTCCGTCATCAACAGGGCATTTCTCTTCTTGATAGGAACTATCGAAATATTGTTTGATTAAACAATTTAAACATATGGAGGATTTTATCAAAGGATGACTGTCTTCTGAAATCTCGGTGAACTCTTTACGCCCTTTGAGAATTTGTGATAAACGAGAGTTTCTTCTCGGGACCAGTTCATTTGTTGCATCTCGCAAAGGTTTTAAATATGTGGTTCTAAGAAGTTCTCGTACTTCGGCGGGTAAAATAGTACCCTCTTTATCATTTCCTGCTCGGATGTCGGGTGATATTATTCGTTCTTTCAGGCTTGCTTGAAGAAATATTTTTAGAAAAGGGGTTTTTGTCTGTTCGTCCCAAGATAGCCACTCCAGGAAGCAACTTGCTTCTTCATCCCTTAAATCTTTGAAAATACATTCAATTCTTAATGTTTTTGCTCCCTGGAAAAAATCTTCTTCTTTTAGGGATATCCATTCTCCGCTATGTGTTTTTAGTAGCAATTTAATAGCATCAATAGCGGAACTTTTACCAGAGTCATTTTCTCCAACGAAAATATTTAAACCTGGTTTTAATTTGATGGAGAAGTGAGGCTTGTCCAAATCTAATGACGTTGAGCTTTCTAAACTCCCAAATTTTCTAAAATTCCATAGATTTAAAGTTTCTAAATACATAAAGGCTACGATTGAATAATTATTTTGGTCTATATTTGTCTGATTATATTATATATAAATATTTATCGTTGCTTGGAGGAGGCTTATAAAAACCGAAAATTTCTTAGGAGGAGGTCGGTTTCTTCTGAGGCTTGTCTGAGATTTATTGTAAGTATACTTAAAGTAATGGCATTTTCTGCCAAAAATATATTCTGACAACAATTTTGTTTAAAAGTCGGATAACATAAAATAATGTTGCGGCGGTTAAAAAATCGATTGTAGGCCAGCATTTGATAAATATCAGCCTCAGATGGTTTATTATCGGGTAAGTCTAAAATTTTATATTTGGTATCAATGATGGTGTCATTTCGGAACAGGATATCAGGCCGTATGCTGTAACTGGTGTTGGCATAGTCGCCAATACTATCAATGATGGTTCGGGATTTTTGGGTTTGCACTTGCCCTGGGAAAGCTTTTTCCAAAGCGGCAGCCACAAACTCTTCAAACAGCTTATTCATATCAAATAAAATGGCTAAATTGGTAAAAGTTTTATTATGCAGGCTAATCGTGCTGTGTTGTAAGAATAAAAGGGCCAAATCCAAAACGTCTTTGAAAATTAATTGGTTCCGATTGAGCAAAATCTTTTTGGCTTGCGCATAGGAAATAGCCCTCAATTCGACATCTTCATAAATAGCTAAAATTTTATTTAAGCGGGCTCTAGTGGCAGGTACAGCCGTCAGAAGACACAAAGCCTGAGCTACAAACTTAAAAGTTTGGTTAAGCAAATTGTCAGAAGTAAATTCATCAAACTGGCAATATACGCGGGCTAAATTGCCCATATTCACCAGCTGGTTTCTGGCAAATAAGATACGTCCGCGAACGGCAGGGAGGTTCTCTTCTTTCGTTTCATAGTGATGGGGAATGTGCCGCTGCAGTGCATTTAATAATATATTGGCATAGTGAGCAATTAAGATTTCTAGAAAAGGCTGTTTCGTTTTGCTGATTTCTGCACTGTTTATCGTATGAATTTCTAAATTTTGAGTGTAGCGGAGCATAAACATCAGATTTTCCAAACACGAGGAGTCATTCTCTCCAATAATTTTGGGGATAATGTTTAATTGAAAATCAGCAAAACGAATAATGCCAACGTGGGCCTCGGTTTTAATGCCGTCCAACTGAAAATCCAAAGCGGTTGTTAAGCCCTTATCCTTCAAAAATTTTTTGAAAGATTTGGCCTGCTCTTGAATGAGGCCTAGTTCCGCATAGCTAATCTTCTTCCATTCCTGGGTTGTTATCTGTGTTATCATGCAATATTTTTTCTAAAGCTTTGATGAATTCGTCATCCTTTAACTGATCTTTTTGCTCAAATCCCGGAATGATTTTTTTTAGCTTTTCCGGATTTCCATAGAAATATTCTTGTAATAAGGGCAGAATACACTGATAAAATTTTTGTTGTAATTCTGCTTTATTTGTCACTTTCATAAAGTAGCTGTGGCCGAGTTGATGGTCCCGGTCTAACTCAGCTGTTATCTTTTCATTTAGTCGTTTAAACCAGCCCGGCAAGTCAAATCCTTCTATGGATTGTAATAAGCTTTCGTCCGGCATCATTTCTTCAAACACAAACCGGCGGCGCAGCGCGATATCCACCAGTGCGATGGATTTATCCGCCGTATTCATAGTGCCAATGATATACAGATTATTGGGTACGCTAAACTCCTCTTGCAGATAGAGCAACGGAGCAGACATGGTAATCTCATTTTTTTCCCGTTTATCATTCTCTATAAGTGTAATGAGTTCCCCGAAAATCTTGGAAATATTCCCGCGGTTGATTTCATCAATGATTAGCACATAGTTGTTGCCGGTATCTTTCCGGGCTTTGTCTGCTATTTGTTTGAAGGGCCCCTCGTATAGTTTGTAGGCAATCTTTTCTCCGTTTAACATGGGACGGATTCCTACCATAAAATCCTCGTAGGAATAGTTTTGGTGGAAAGTAATAAATTTAATTTTCCCTTCATTTTTCAATTCGTCAAAGCGGGCTTTGGCCAGGCTATAAACGGGGCTCACTTTCCCATCAATAATTTCTACTGCTTTGGTTACGGTGTGATACGTCTTTCCCGTCCCAGGCGGCCCGTAAAGAATTTGGTTGAGAGGGTATTTAGGCTTTGAAGAATGATGTGCCGACGTATCATCACGGTCCGATAATAACTTTTTTACATAATCAATTAGTTCAGGTTCTCTGACTTTAGAGATAGTTGCGTTGTGTCCATTGAAAAGATAGTCTTCTATTTTTTGTTTTGTCCAAGCCACTTGGAAAGACCACCAGTTTATTCTCTGGGTAACTTTTCCAATAGCTGTATTCGCAGGTGACAATAAAATAAATACATCTCCCACGGCCACTCGGCTAAGTGTGTTGCGATGTTTATCCATACCATTTTTCCCGTATCCATTTTCCCAGCAGTTTTGAGCAATGAAACGGCCACTCTGATCTTGCCCCTCCCAATTGGAGCGTACTGCCCAGAAAGAAGGACCCTGTATGTTGGCAGAACCTTCTAAAGGGGCTTTTTTATCTTCCCAAGCTTGGAAAGAGAGCTGGTATGGAAATTGCGAAGGATATTTTTGTTTAGCGATTTGTTGGACTTGTTGAAAACACGAAAAAGAATTTTCTCTTTTTATGCCCAAAAAGGAGCAAGTTTTTGCATCCATTGGATAATAAATCGTTGGGAAACAAATAAATAAAAATTGGCTTATTTTTGTAATACCTATAAATGGCAATTTGACGAGAGTTTCAAATTCACTTTCTTCTATTTTCTGGGCATTTAATCGTTTCTGTGCAAAAGCCCACAGTAAAGAAATATCATCTTTCCCCCGTTCATAAGCATAGCGAACAAACCATGTAGCGAAATTGCTAAAACAGGGAATTCCCATAAAATCAGCAGGAAGCGGCGCTTGCAAGTTCATAATTTCTTTAGCATGTTTGCATAGTTCAATTCGATTATTTGGAGCAATATTGCGATTAAAACAGGCAATGAAAGTGAGTGGGTCCATTTCTTGAAAGGAAATTTTGTTGTTTTTTGGATTCTCATCTTGCTGGCCTGGGAATATCTCATTAAATACTTCTGCCAAGGATTGGGCATTATATTCAGCACAAATTTTTGTCAGCATTTCATTAAAAAATGGAAGCCAAGTAAATGAAGTTTGTTCGGACATATATTCTCTCCTTTTTGTTTATTGTATATATCAAATACGACAACATGTTGTCACTAAGAACAGCCGGAAAATCAAATGGGCGGGCAATAAAAACGGCTGTTATTTCTAATGGCAACCAATACGCATTAGAAACACAGCCGTAGTTACTTACCAAATTGGCAAATAACATTCGCCGTAAATTGGCGGGCTCATGACTTCCCTCCGCATTACGGTTAATTGGCCTTGTCAGTATTGGTTGCCTTTTGCCCTAAGGCAAAAGCGTGCCGTTTCTTCGGCACTAAGCCAGGTTTAAATCGTTAATTTCTTTTTTCTCTTTTGATCCTTTTTAAAAGCTAATTTTATTGTAGCAATTTGTACCAGAAATATAATAAAAATACGATTTTGGCAAACTTTCCTAAAAATATTTATGCAATTTTTTGTCTTGCCTGTGTCACTTTAAACTTCCGTCGAGAAAATAATCAAATCCTTAATTCTTAAATCTACTTATTATAATAAATAATTAGCACTCATTTGACTTGGTTGCTAATTTTAAGTAATATATCTATCAAATTAAGCGGGAAAACCGCTTCTCAGGGTCTGTTAATGGCGAAGTTGGAGGAGTCAGTTTCTTGGACCCTATTAGAAACCATAGCACAGGGGCAGAATACTGTGCTAGGCTAACCCCAGCCTGAACGGGGACTCCATCCTGCAGTGCAAACCAAGGCCAACTGGTATAAAAACCTGAAGCGTTTCGCTTCAATTTCCCACAATTAGGAGTATTTTTATGAGGCAAAAATTAAACTGCGACCTTACGGTCGTCTATATCTCCTTGGACACGCTGACGGAGTATCCAAATAATCCCCGCCAGCATGACGCCAAGCAGATTACTAAAATCCAGCATTCTATTGAAGAATTTGGGTTTGTAAATCCTATTTTGGTAGATGAGCATAATGAGATTATTGCTGGCCACGCTCGGCTGGAAGCGGCCCGTCTTGCCCACTTGCAGCAAGTGCCCGTGATTCGTTTAGGACATTTATCTGTGGCCCAGAAAAAGGCATATCGTATTGCCGATAATAAACTGGCCGAGTTGGGAACATGGAGCATAGAGAATTTGCAGTTGGAGTTCCAAGAACTGGAAAAGTCTGCGTTGGATTTTTCGCTGAATATAACCGGCTTTGATATGGGAGATATTGATCTGATTTTAGAGGGAAAAGAAACAAAAGCCGATCCCAAGGTTAATAATATCCCGTTTATTCCAGATGATGAGATCGTCAGCAAGGAGGGGGATATATGGCTTTTAGGAGAACACCGCATTATTTGCGGGAATTCTTTGCAAAAGGACACTTTAAGCCAACTGATGGAAGATAAAAAAGCCGATATGGTGTTTACGGATCCACCGTATAACGTAAAAATAAACGGGCATGTTTGCGGAGCGGGGAACGTGCAGCATAAAGAGTTTAAATTCGCTTCCGGCGAAATGACTAGCGAAGAATTTACTCAATTTTTGAAAACGTCCTTTGAACTATTGTGTGCATTCAGCAAAGACGGTTCTCTGCATTATATCTGTATGGATTGGCGGCATATCAAAGAGATTATGACGGCGGCTGAGGTGTATGACCAGTTTAAAAATCTTTGTGTTTGGCGCAAGGATAATGCGGGGATGGGCTCATTCTATCGTTCCCAGCACGAACTGATTTTTATGTTCAAACACGGGAAGGAACCTCATATCAATAATGTGGAACTGGGGATACATGGCCGGTATCGTACTAACGTATGGAATTATGCGGGAGTGAATACGCCTAGCGCGGAAAATGCTGAAAAGCGGGCAATGCATCCGACGGTTAAGCCAGTGGAGCTAATTAAAGACGCTATTTTAGATGCGTCCAATCGGGGCGGTGTTGTATTGGATGCTTTTTTAGGTTCCGGCAGTACGCTAATAGCGGCGGAAAAGGCCGGCCGTATATGTTATGGCGTAGAACTGGAACCGAAATATGTGGATACGGCTATCCGACGGTATGAAAGTTTGGGAGGAAAACATTTCGCTGTACATATGGGCAGTGGCAAGACTTATCAAGAACTATTGACCGCTAAACGGGCGGAAGGAGGCAAACATGACTAATGAATACGAAGTGGGATACGGGAAACCGCCCAAGAAACATCAGTTTAAGCCGGGCT
This sequence comes from uncultured bacterium, assembly GCA_949291515.1. Classification (GTDB taxonomy): domain Bacteria; phylum Elusimicrobiota; class Elusimicrobia; order Elusimicrobiales; family Elusimicrobiaceae; genus Proelusimicrobium. The sequence continues at coordinate 209,373 of CASEVY010000007.1, forward strand.
TTAGCGGTAATAAAAAGGGCCGCCCAAAAGGTCAGCCCAATTTGCACACCATTGTAGGCAAAGTATTAAAAGAAAAAATTAGCATTTTGAAAAATGGCGAAGTGCTAAAGATGACAATGCTGGAGGGAATTATCCGCAAACTTTTTGTGGAGGGGTTGCAAGGCAAAGAGGGGGCGATTAAACGTATCCTGGAGTTATGCGAACGGCTGGAACACAGGCAGGCGGAGCAGGCCGTCCAGCGGGAGGTCCTTCAGCAAGATGATAAAGCCTTGCTCGACGCTGTTTTAAAAGAGTTTTTAGGGGAAGATGCGCGTGGATGAAGAGATAATTCTTTGCCGAAAACAGCTGGACGCGCTTCTGCGGCAGGATTTTAAAACATTCGTTTGTAAGGTGTTCTTGGAAATCAGCCCGGGAGCGGTTTACCAGGATAATTGGCACATCAGTCTTATTTGCGCCGAGTTGGAGGCTATGCTCCGCGGCGAAAATAACCGATTAATTATCAATATCCCGCCGCGCTATATGAAATCCATTATATGTTCTGTGGCGTGGCCGGCCTATGTGTTGGGGCATTGTCCGCAGGAGGCCGTAGTTTGTGTGAGCTACGCCGATGAATTATCCAAAAAACTGGCGGCGGGCGGTATTCCACGACGGTAGGCGGCACCTTAACCGGGCGCGGCGGCAATTGGCTGGTGATAGATGACCCCATTAAACCCGCCGACGCAAATTCGGACTTAATACGCAATAAAGTGAACGAGTGGTACGGAAATACGCTTTACAGCCGGTTAAATGACAAGAAAAACGGGAAGATTATTCTTATTATGCAGCGCACACACGAACAGGATTTGACCGGTTATCTGCTGGAAAGCCAAGCCGTGTTTAAGCATACGGCTATTCCGTTGCTGGCCCGGCAGGCCGAGCATTGGGTTTGGACGCGGCGGATGGGGAATATAACGCGCCAGTTTCACTATGACCGTCTGCCTGGTGAGCCGTTACACCCGGCCAGGGAAGGATTGGCGGAAATAGAGCGTATCAAAACCTCTATGGGACGTATGGCGTTTGCCTGCCAGTGCCAGCAGGATCCGCTGGCGCCGGGCGGAAATATTGTCAAATGGGAGTGGTTTAAATGTTACCGCTGGGACGCATTGCAACAGAGCGTTTACAGCGGGGAGTTTTCGGTTCTGCAAATGATGTTTAGCTGGGATTTGGCCATCAAACGCGGCAAGGAAAATGATTACAGCGTGTGCATTTGTGCTTTGCGTACCGATAAAGGCTGGTACATTTTGGATGTAAAACGCTGGAAATTGGAACTGCCCGAACTGGTTAAAACCGGCTATGCTTATATGGAGGAAAAACGCGCGCTGTTCAACCGGCTTAGATATGGCTTATCTTTCAAGGTATTAGTGGAAGAAGCCGGCTGCGGCATTGGTTTTTTGCAGGAAATTCAGCGCAAATACTCCCGCTCAGTATTGCCTGTTAAACCTATAGACGATAAGGAAACCCGCCTTAAAAATGTAACGCCTGCTTTGGAAGCGGGGCGTTGTTTCCTGCCGGAAGGGGAAACCGCGTGGATGGCTGACTTTAAGCACGAGGTGCTGGGTTTTCCGCATACCAAGCACGATGACCAAGTGGACGCATTATCCCAATTATTAGAGTATTGGAAACCCAAAACCTTTGATTTTATTTAGTTGACTTGCCGGGGAGGAGTAGTGCGTGTTGTATATATTGAGAAAAAATCTTGACTTCGCTCCCAATAGTAAGCGTATATGTAGGTACGTTAAAACTATAGGGAGGAAGTATGACCAAACATAACACCAAAAAAGCTTCTCAAAAAGCCACTGCCTTAAAGAAAAAAGCAAACACGCCATCGTCTAAGGACAAGAAAAATTCCGGTCCGCACGGTTTGGGAGCAGAAACAAAAGCCGGTCAAACTGTTTCGCTCATAAAAAATCTTTCAGATACACAGCCCGCCCTTGCTCCCACCCCAGCGCAGAAACCGGCAATCCCTTCCACGAATGATCTGCGAGAAATTGCCAATACTGTCAATCCTTTGGCTCAACTCATGCGTAAAAATAAGTACCGGGCCGAAAAGCGCGCCACAGAGAACAAAAAATCCCTGCGGGATGTCCGCCTGCCGCTGGCAGGGGCCGTATTGGAAAAGAAATACAAAGGGCGGGAAATAGCCGTCAAGGTATTGGAAATCGGATTTGAGTATAACGGCAAATACTATAAAAGCCTTTCCGCGGTCGCCTGTGCTATTACCGGACAGCATATTAGCGGGTATCATTTCTTCGGATTATGAGCGAAATTGTCCGCCCGTTATATTGCGCCGTATATACGCGCAAATCCACCAGTGAGGGGCTGGAGCAGGACTTTAACTCCTTGGATGCCCAGCGTGAGGCCTGCATGGCCTATATCGCCAGCCAACGCGGGGAGGGGTGGCTCCCCCTTAATACCCACTATGATGACGGCGGCTTTACCGGGGCCAATACGGACAGGCCCGGTCTCCAGCAGTTAATCCGGGATATCAAACAAGGATTAGTGAACTGTGTGGTAGTGTATAAGGTGGACCGCCTGTCCCGCTCCCTCCTGGATTTTTCCCAGCTTCTGGAGTTTTTTGATAAACATTCCGTATCGTTTGTGTCCGTTACGCAAAACTTCAATACTAAAACCTCTATGGGCCGTTTGACGCTTAACATATTGCTGTCTTTTGCCCAGTTTGAACGGGAAATCATCGGGGAGCGCACGCGGGACAAAATGGCGGCCTCCCGCATGAAAGGCAAATTTGTGGGCGGGCTCATCCCGTTTGGATATCGGTTGGATAGAGAACGGCATTTGCTGGTGCCAAATCCACCGTATGACGAGCAGGTACGGTTTATTTTTGAAAGCGTTTTGCGGGAGGAAAATGTTTCCAAAGTATTGGATGTTTTGAATGCAAAAAGTATCGGCTTCCCGGAACGCAAACTGCGCCATGGAGGAGTATGGCAGGCCCGGCCAATATCCCGCGCCCATTTATACCGCATTATCCACAACCCCACCTATATTGGCCAAGTGCTTTATAAAGGGAAAATATACGAAGGCGAACACGAAGGCATTATCTCGCGGGAAACATATGATAAGGTACAGGAGTTATTGCGTTCCCGCCGCATCAACCACGGTTTTACCCGCAAACGGATACCCGGGCTTTTACGGGGCCTCCTCTATTGTAAGGAGTGCGGCTCGGATATGGTGCCGGTGTATGCTAAGAAAAATGGAATAAAACATTTTTATTATATATGCCACCGCTGCCAAAAGGAGGGGTATGCCTCCTGCCCTACCCGAACGGTACGCCAGCCGGAGTTTAATGAGGCGGTTTTGAAACAGCTGGCAGAACGCGGGTTAATCAATAGGGCGGAACTGGAACAGCAGAAATTAGAGCAACAAACGGAAACGCTGGCCCAAGTCGTACGGCGGATTTCTTACGCATACCAAGGGGAAAATATAGAGGTTTTGCTCCCCAACGGGGTAAGTTTTGCATTCCACGCGGCGGTAAAACCCAATTATGTGCGGCGTACCAAACGGGTAAACGCCAATCCCAAAGCACCCAAGATAGACAAAAGGACGTATTATAAAGCGCTTGCTTTGCAGATACGGGAATATATGCGCGTGAATAACCTTTCCCAGCGGGAATGTGCCTCGGCCCTTGGCATGAGCCCCGCCCGCGTGAGCCAATTGCTCAGATCTAATAGTTAATCTTTATCCCTCATGTTATAGATATTGTTAATGTGTTGCTGACAGATATTAGGGTTGTTACCATTATAGACGGCGTTTTGCAATAAAGGAATAATATGCTTTGCATAGGTAATGGGCGGCTCTGTGGCTAATATTTTATTTATAACCCGCATAGCATGACGTTGGGTTGTAAGATATGTGTTCTGGGACATAAAACTAATATTTTTTAATTCGCAGTTTCCATAAAATACAATAACAGAGAAACAGGGAATGTTCTGGCCTAGATAGGATTTTAAATGTCTAATGTGTTGAGCATTTTGCATAATAGGATTGTAAAAGCGGTGTTTTTCTCTGCCGTAATTTAGCACCTGTGTCCATTGACGTTGTGTTTCATTTCCAAAAAGCCATCCGCTGTAATCTTTTATTTCAAAAACGATTAATCCTACGTCGCTTACTAATACTAAATCAATTTGCGAAAAATGGTTATTTCCTAAAGGAATGTATAAATCGTGGAATATCTCTTCAGGGGAAAAACCCGCATGACGCAGTTTTAGAATAAGGTTGCGTTCGGATTTTTCACCTCGGTCTGTATTTGTAACTTCGGCTACCAGCGTTCGGTCTTTTATCAAGCTTTTTAACCAAATAACAATAAACGCAATAAATAAAATAACAAATACAAAACCGCTAAAAGTTGGGCGCTTATCATTCTGATAGCCAGAATAGCTGTCAGATTTTCTATGTGAGGAATTAGATGTTTTTAAAGATGAGGTTTGTTTGGGCCTCGGCGGAGGAAGGATGGAAATATTCTGTAATACTACTTCTTTTGATTTTGTTTTTATTTTTATAGTTTTTTCTTTATTCTTTTCAAAAGAGGTGGTTAAAAAGACGATAATATTTCCTTTTTTATCTAGCTCAATATTAGACAGAAGCGATATTTTGCCCTTATATCTTTTTGTTGAAAGTTTTTTTCTTCCTATCTTGTAATATTGTTTGTCAGGAATTGTTTCGGCAAATTTAACTTTTTTCCCAATAAAAGTTTTATAGTTTGATGTGTTGATGGTGGTCGCACAAAGGGTGATAGAAAAACAAAGAAATAGAAGTGGGAAAATGATTTTTTTCAACATATGCCCATTATAACATTTCCCGCTGAAGATATAGATTTGGTATAGATAAATTATAGTTTGGAAAAAACAAGAGGTTAGTTGATATGGGAACGCTTAAACATTTGTGGAATAAAAAAGAAACGGTCGCTGTTTTGAAATTGTTTTTGAAAAATGAAAATAAAAATTTATCCAAAAACAATGTTAAAGTTCTTGAGTTGGCAGAATTATTTAAAAGAGAGGCAATAGAAAGGAAGAGAGAGACATATCCTTCTGCGGCTAGTATTGCCATGAAATTGGGCAATTTTACAAGTCTTCTAAACCAAAAAGGGTTGCCCCATGTCAGCAAATTAGATAAGCAGGTGTGGCAGGAATATGCAATCCCCTGGTATTTTCAGGAAATTGTAAATGCTGAAGAGGGCAAGCAGGTTACGGTCACTCATTTATTGTATGAACGGAATAGATGTATTGTAAATAAAAAGAAACAACAGGCCGCTTTAAAAGGCGAATTAGAGTGCGAAATCTGCCATTTCAATTTTGAAAAGGTTTATGGAAATGTGGGAAAAAATTTTATAGAAGCCCACCATATTGTTCCATTAGCAGAGGCAAAAGGATTACATAACACGAAATTAGAAGATTTGATTTTAGTATGTTCCAACTGCCATCGGATGTTGCACCGTATTCCTTCTAAAAATGCAGTTGATATTTTAAAAAATAGGTTGAAGAACATGCAAAATTAAATTTCGGGCAGTTAAATGAAGGGCAAAAGGATACAAAGATACCTTTTGCCCTTGATTTTGGGCCCAAAATGCGCCGTAGGAAAAAGTATCTGTTTTCCCCAGAGATGCTTAAAACAAAAAATCCCCGACGATAGCCGGGGATAAACAAGCTAAAAAGGCATTAAAAAATCCCACCAAAGGTTCGATGGGAGTAAATATGGGGTGGATGACGAGATTTGAACCCGCGACCTCCGCTTCCACAGAGCGGCGCTCTAACCAGCTGAGCTACATCCACCGTAAATCTTCCTAACACCTTATATCTCACATGCTCTTTGAGATTTTTCCCGCTAAATGCGCTAAATTACTAAGGCGTTTATGTCAATGTCTTTTAATTTTATCATTTTACCCCGCCCTATGGCAAGATTTCCACAAAAACTATCGCCAAGCAATTATTTGCAGAGCGCTAATCCCAATATACGGCCAAATAAATCAGTCAATGCCGGTTAGTTCTCTTACCAATGTTCAGCGTGTATTTTCGCGGGGTCAAAGCGATCCTCTTTCCCCTTTTCCTCATCGCCGTAGCCAAGCACTACTATTCCTACGGGTACTATATTGGAAGGGAGAGAAAATTCTTTTGCTATTCCGGCCGCTCTTTCCTTATTGGGGTATACTCCCAGCCATACGCTGCCAAGCCCTAAATCTTTTGCCGTCAAAAGCATATTCTGTATCGCCGCAGCGCAATCTTGTTGGAAAAAATCTTGGCTTACTTCGGTATCAGCGCACACTATTACCGCGCACGGCGCGCTTTGAAGCATCATCGAGTAAGGGTGCGCATTCATTATTTTTTGTTTGCCTTCTTCGGTTTGTACGGTGACAAAGCGCCAGCTTTGTTTGTTTCTTGCGGTGGGGGCGCTCATCGCCGCTTTTAGGATTTGGATAAGTTTTTCCGCCTCGATAGGTTTATTTTTATATCTGCGGATACTTCTTCTGGTGAAAATCGTTTCCAAGGTTTCCATATTTATTTTCTCCTTAAAATTTTCTCTTTAAAAAATCTCGCCAGACCGCCTTTTGCCGTTTCGCGGTAGTCGCTGTTCATATCTTTGCCGGTTTGCATCATTGTGGCTAAGATATCATCATAAGATACGCGGTTGTCGTCGTCGGAAGCTATCGCGTAGGTGGCGCAGTCTATCGCGCGGCTGGCGGCGAGGGCATTCCTTTCTATGCAAGGTATTTGCACCAAGCCGTCCACCGGATCGCAGGTAAGCCCCAAATGGTGCTCAAGCCCCATTTCCGCCGCGTATTCTATTTGGCGGTTATTGCCGCCTTCCAGCTGACAAGCCGCGGCGGCCGCCATCGCGCAGGCGACGCCGACCTCTCCTTGGCAGCCCACTTCCGCCCCGGATATCGAGGCATTGGCTTTTGCCAAATTGCCCACAAGGCCAGCCGTGGCCATAGCGCGGAGTATAGGGGTATCGTCCAGCTCATAAATTTCTTTAGTTATTCTAAGTACTGCGGGTAATACTCCGCAGGAGCCGCAGGTTGGAGCGGTAACTACCACGCCGCCGCTTGCGTTTTCTTCCGAACAGGCAAGCGCGTAAGAAAACAATTTATGCATACGTCTTACGTATCTTGGCGAGGTATCCGATATTTTAAAATATCTTCTGGCCTTTCTTTCCAGCTGCAGACTGCCGGGCAGGACTTCCCATTTCTTTACGCCGTTATTGATTGTTTCCTGCATTTGCTTCCACATTTCGAGCAAATAGTCCCAAATTTCCGGGCCTTCCACTTCTTCGACATACTCCCATAGGCTCATTTTTCTCTTTTTGCAGTATTGGTTTATTTCCTGCATGGTTTTAAGCGGATAGATGGTTTTAGGCGGATTGTCAAAATCCTTATCGTCTTTGATATCGCCTCCTCCTACGCTGTAAACCAGCCAGGAATCGAGGATATTGTCTTTTTCGTCCAGAGCCTCAAACTTGAGGGCGTTTGGGTGTTTGGGCATAAAGGTATTTTCTTCCCAGACGAGCGATACCGGTTTGGGTTCCAGTCCCGAAGTTACGGCGAAATCTGTCAGATGGCCTTTTCCCGTCAAAGCCAGCGAGCCGTAAAGGTAAACTCTGAAGCTGTGGGCCGAGGGGTTTTTCTTATTGAAAATTTCGGCGGCTTTTCTTGGGCCCATCGTATGGCTGCTTGAGGGGCCCATACCAACTTTAAACAGTTCTTTTAATGTCTGCATATAAAAATGTTACTATATATTTTGGAATTATGAACATCATTGATATTATACTTATAACGTTCAGTCTTTCAATAGACAATTTTGCCGTAAGCGCGGCCAGCTCCTGCGGGGGGAAAGTATGCTCTTGCGGGCATATTTTGAAGGTAGCCGGCACATTTTGCGCGGTTGGTCTTCTTTTTTTGTTTTGCGGATATTTCGGCGGGGTGAAACTGCTTGGCTACATCAGCAGCTGGGATCATATAGTCGGGCCTCTTCTTTTGTTTTATATCGGCGGGAAGATGATTAAGGGAGCCATTTCCCAGCGGGAAGAAGATGGCGGCAGTTGTTCAAGGCTTGATATGCGCGGCCTAAAAGTATTGCTTGCTTTGGCCCTGGCAACGAATATAGACGTTTTGGCGGCGGGTGTATCGATAGCGGCTTTTGAAGTGAATATAACGGCTGCGGCACTTTTTTTGGCTTTTTTCGTATGTGCGGCTGTGGTATTGGGTTTTACGGTCGGGTCCAAACTGGGGCGTCGTTTTGGCGGCAGGGTGGAAGTAATCGGGGGGCTGGTGCTAATCGGGCTTAGCGTCAAGATTTTTTTAGAGGGGTAAAAAGTTGTTAAAAAATGGCAATTTAATGTAAAATCTCGGTATACATTATGGTAAAATAAAATATAGGATATATATATGGGAATAATATCGTTGATACTAGTATTGCTGTGCATATCGACCGGTTGTTTCGCGATAGGCGTTACGTCCGGGAGCAAACTGGGGAGCTGCTATAAATCGTCGGTGGCTTTGAAAACGACATTGGTGTTTGTCGTAACCAGTCTGTTGGCTTTATCGTTGAGTTTCATTCTCGGCAAGTTATTGTATAACAGTGTTGCGCATGTTTCGCAATGGATAGCTTTCGCGATGTTCTTCTTGATAGGCGTAAGGCTTCTTATGGAATCGATAGAGAAAGCGCCGAGTTTGAATTATACCGATATAGTTCAAAGTTCCTATTTGATAAGGGTGGCGGTTCAAGCCAGCGTAGACGCTTTTATGTTGGGCTTTGTGCTTGCGCTGATAGCGCCGCGCTATCTGTTGGGGACATTGTTTTTGTCCGCATTGTTTACGTTTTTGGCTACGACTTTGGGTCTTTCGCACGGACACAGTTTTACCAAGACGGTTTTGGGCAACAGGCTTCAGCTGGTTGCCGGCATAATAATGGTAATTATAGCCGTAAGATTTGTTATAGCGGCCAATGTGTGACGCTGGGCCGCAGATCATATTTTAAAAACGCTGCCTGTTGCAGCGTTTTTTGTAGCAAGGAGTTTTTATGGAATACAATCCTCCGGTAAAAAGGATACTTATCAGCGGTGAACAGATAGATAAAAGAGTAAAGGAGCTTGCCGATAAGATTTCCGAAGATTATAAAGGGAAAACGCCGATAATAGTGGGGATATTGAGAGGATCGGTACTGTTTTTCTCTAATTTGGTCAAGAATTTGAGCATTGACTGTAATTTGGATTTTATGTGTTTGGCGTCGTACAGCGGTACGGCCAGCAGCGGAAAGGTGCGCTTTATTTTAGATATGCGCGAAGACGTAAAAGGGCGCGACGTAATCATAGTGGAAGACATCGTCGATACGGGTATAACGGGGCAATATCTTTTGGATTTGCTTAAGACGAGGAATCCTTCCTCCGTTGAGATATGTTCGCTTTTGGACAAACCTTCAAACCGCCAGCTTGAGATAAAGCCCAAATATGTAGGTTTTGAGATAGAGAACGAATTTGTAATAGGTTACGGTCTGGACTATAACGAACTGTACCGCAACTTACCTTATATAGGAGTATTTGATGAAACAAAGAAATAACAAGAAACTGCCGGGAGTACCTTTGAGGCAGATATTGCTGTGGATATTGACTTTTATAATAGTCGTAAGCATATATTCGAAGATGGGGCAGAACCAGGCTGCCAAAGAGCTTGATTATTCCGATTTTAAAGCGAAGGTAACAAACGGGGATATTCTATCGGTAACGATAGCGTCCGACACGATTACCGGCACATTTAAAGACAACGGCAAAGAATCCAAATTCCAGACGATAAAGGTAGATGATAACGCTTTGGTGCAGGAGCTGGTCGACGCCAAAGTACCGTTTAAGGCGCAGGCCGACAAAAGCTGGATATACAGCGTATTGTTTAATATAGGTATGGTACTGTTGTTTGTGTTCGCGTGGTGGTTTTTGTTTATCAGGCCGCAGCGCAACGACGGCAGGAGCGCTTTGAATTTTGCCAAGAGCAAGGCTAAAATGCAGGATCCGTCAAAGCAGGAAGTAACGTTTAAGGACGTTGCCGGCTGCGACGAAGCCAAAGAAGAAATGCAGGACATCATCAAATTCCTTAAGAACCCCAAGAAATTCCAAACTTTAGGAGCCAAGCTGCCCAAAGGCATATTGCTATACGGCGCGCCTGGCACTGGTAAAACTTTGCTTGCCAAGGCTGTGGCGGGCGAGGCGAAAGTAGCTTTCTTTTCGGCATCGGCTTCAGAATTTGTGGAGATGTTCGTCGGCGTCGGTGCCGCCCGCGTAAGGGATTTGTTCAATAACGCCAAGAACAATGCGCCCGCCATCATATTTATTGACGAGCTTGACGCCGTAGGGCGCCGCCGTTTTGCCGGCATAGGCGGCGGACACGACGAAAGAGAGCAAACCTTAAACCAGCTTTTGATAGAGCTTGACGGTTTTGAAAGCAAGCAAGGGATAATTTTGATGGGTTCGACAAACCGCCCCGACGTCTTAGATCCCGCTTTAACTCGTCCCGGCAGATTTGACAGGCACATCAATGTCCCCGCGCCGGATATGCAAGGGCGCAAAGAGATTTTGGAAGTGCACGCCAAGAAGGTCAAAATGAGCAAAGACGTGGATTTGGGCGTAATAGCCAAGAGTACGCCCGGTTTCGTGGGAGCTGATTTGGCCAATGTGATAAACGAGGCGGCGATTTTGGCCGCGCGCGCCGATAAGCCGGCGGTAGAAACCGACGATATAGAAGAAGCGGTGGAAAGAGTAATGGCGGGCCCGCAGAGAAAGAGCCGCGTCATTTCCGAACACGAAAAGCGCGTAATAGCGGCGCACGAGGCCGGCCATACGGTGGTGGCCAAGCATTCCAAACACAGCGATCCGGTGCATAAAGTTTCCATAATACCCCGGGGGCCGGCTTTGGGTTATACTATGCAGCTTCCATTGGAAGACAAATACCTTACCACCAAGAGCGAGATTTTGGACAAATTGACGATACTGCTCGGCGGGCGCGCTGCGGAAGAGATTTTGTTTGACGAAATAACCACCGGCGCGCATGACGATTTGTCGCGCACTACGGCCTATGCCAGGAAGATGGTGGCGGAACTGGGAATGAGCGAAAAGCTCGGCCCGATATCTGTGCAGACCGATCAGAACGAAGTATTTTTGGGAATGGATTTATCCAGACACAAAAATTATTCTGAAGAACTTGCCAGGGAAATCGACAATGAAGTCAGCCTGTTGGTAAAAGAATCTTATCGTAAAGCCAAAGCCATACTTACCGAAAATAAAGCGGCATTGGAGAAACTTATAGAGCGCCTGCTCGAGAAAGAGGTGGTCGACTCCGACGAGATTGACGAGATACTCGGCCTGAAAAAGGAAACAAAAGCGGAGGACAAGCCCGCTTCTTCCGACGGCAATAAGCAAGAAGATGGCGAAGCGAAAGAGTCCGCCGACGCCGATAAAACGGAGGAAAAGAATGCCTAAATATTTCGGTACGGACGGCGTAAGAGCAGTAGCGGGGCAGTTCCCGCTTGTTGAAGATTTCATAACCAAGTTGGGCTATTGCGCTTTGAAAGAGATGGAGAAGCAAGGGCGCGCGCCGGCCAACAGGGACGTTATTATAGCGGAAGATTCCCGCGCGTCCGGCCGCGAAATAGCGGGTTATCTTTCCAAAGGCATAAGAGCGGCAGGCTACAATGTGGTGCATATAGGCATAGCGCCGACGCCTGCGGCGTCCTTTCTTACGCAGAAGTATAAAGCGGTATGCGGGATAGTGATATCCGCGAGCCATAACCCCGCTGAATTTAACGGGATAAAATTCTTTTCTCCGTTAGGCTGTAAAATCAACGAGGATTTGGAAGCCGATATAGAAACGGCGATAGAGAGTTGTTCAAGCGTTCCCGCGGAAAAGGAAGGGACCTCTTACTGCGAGAAGGGCGAACTTATAGACGATTATATAAACTTCCTTAAAAGCACCTTCCCTAAAGATATAGACCTAAAAGGCACAAAAATAGTTTTGGATTGCGCCAACGGCGCGTCATATAAAATAGCGCCGCGCGTTTTTAAAGAGCTTGGCGCGGAAGTGTTGACGTTAAACACTTCGCCCGACGGTACGAACATAAATGATAATTGCGGCGCTTTGCATACGCAGGGTATGCAGGACGCGACAAAAGCCGATAACGCTTTTATGGGCTTTTCTTTTGACGGCGACGCGGACAGGCTGATAGCTTCAGACGAGAAAGGCAGACAGCTTGACGGCGATAACGTTATAGCCGCTGCGGCTCTTTATTTAAAAGGCAAGAAAGCGTTAAAAGGCAATAAAGTCGTACTTACGATAATGGCCAATTTGGGGCTGATTAATTTTCTTAAGGCAAACGCGATAGAGCCTGTTCTGACGAAAGTTGGGGATAAATACGTCTTTGAGGAGTTGGAAAAGGACGATTTATCCATAGGCGGAGAAACTTCCGGCCACGTGATATTCAGAGATATTTCACAAGCGGGCGACGGGATACTGTGCGCGCTGCAGCTTTTGGCGATAGTAAAATATTCCGGCAGGCCGGCTTCCGCGGTAAAGGATATGTGGACGAAATATCCGCTCAAGCTGGTGCCGGTAAAGGTAACGGAAAAGACGCCTTTGGAGCAGGTGGACGGATTTTTGGATTATGTCGACGTGATGCAAAAAGCTATGGGCGAGAAGGGCAGAATAGTGGTAAGATACTCCGGCACCGAACCTCTTTTGAGGATATTGGTCGAAGGGGAAGACAAAGCCCTAGTAGAAGAAACCGCCGAAAAGGTAGCGCAATATTACAGGAGCAAAGCGGGTGCGGCGGCATAAAGAGGTAAATGGTATGAAATTGGAATTAGGCGTAAACATAGATCATATAGCGACTTTAAGGCAGGCGCGCGGAATGAACAATCCCGTTCCGTTTGAAGCCGCGCAAGCGTGCATAAGGCTTGGCGCGGAATATATAGTGATACATTTAAGGAGAGACAGACGCCACATACAGGAAAACGATTTGCGCCTGCTTACCAAACATTATAGGGAACATATCCACTTGGAGATGGCCGCCACGCAGGAAATGACGGACTTGGCGGTTAAATACAAACCCGGTTCTGTCTGTATAGTGCCGGAATATCCGGGCGAACTTACGACTTCGGGCGGACTGAAGTTGGACGAAAAGCATATTCCTACGATACAAAAGACTGTAAAAATTCTAAGGAAAGCGGGGATAAGAGTAAGCCTCTTCGTGGATCCAAAGGCCGATGATATACGCGCGGCCAAAAGGATAGGCGCCGACATTGTGGAGTTATGCACTAAAGATTACAGCGAAGCCAAGACGGAAAAACAGCGCCAGGCTTTGCTGGAGGAGCTGTCCGTCGCGGCCATACTTGGGCGCGAATTGGGGCTTGAAGTTCACAGCGGGCACGGCTTGGATTACGATAATGTGGAAGACGTCGCAAGCATAAGCGGAATGCAGTGTCTTAATATAGGGTTTTCGATAATAGCCAGGGCGGTATTTGTAGGTTTGCCGCAGGCCATATTGGAAATGCGCCAAAAGATTTCTTAGGAGTTTAAGTATGTGCGGAATAGTGGGATATACGGGCGGCAAAGATTGCGTCGATATTATAATAGACGGCCTTAAGAAACTTGAGTATAGAGGATACGATTCTGCCGGCATAGCCTTTGAGGAAGATAAGGGTATAGACATTCTCAAAGCCGTAGGACGAGTAGATAATTTGGAAAAATTGGTACGGGCGGGCAAAGTTAAATCCCATTGCGCGATAGCGCATACCCGCTGGGCGACGCACGGCAAGCCGAGCGTTTTAAACAGCCATCCGCACTGCGATTGTAAAGGGGAAGTGGCGATAGTACATAACGGTATAATAGAAAATTACGACGAACTAAAAAAAGAGCTCTCTTCCAAAGGCCATAAATTCGCCTCGGAAACCGACAGCGAAGCCGCCGCCCACTTAATAGAAGAAGAACTGAAGAAACAAAAAGATTTTTTTAAGGCTTTCGCCTCCGCCGTAAAAAAACTCAAAGGCGCTTACGCGCTTGCCGCGACTTACAAAAACGCGCCCGGCGTAATTTGCGTCGCAAAGAAGCAAAGCCCTCTTGTAATAGGCCAGGGCAAAGGCGAATATTATCTGGCCTCCGATGTGCCCGCATTCCTTAATCACACCAATAAGGCTATATTTTTGGAAGACGGCGATTTGGCCAAAATAACTTGCGGCGCCTGCGAAATTTATAATCTTGCCGGCGTAAAGCAAAGCCGCAAAGTCAATGTGATAAAGTGGAACCCGGCTACCGCTCAAAAAGGCGGATACAAACACTTTATGATAAAAGAGATTTTTGATCAGCCTCAAGCAACTAAGGACACGATCTCCACTTTGCCGCCCGATATCAAAAAGGCGTTCGGCATAACGCCGGCGGCGGCAAGGAAAATCAAAGGGCTTTATATAGTCGCCTGCGGCACTGCGTATCACGCGGGGCTGTGCGCGAAGTATGTGATAGAGCACTTCGCGAAATTGCCGGTAGAGGTTGAAACGGCTTCGGAATTTAAGTACAGGAGCATAAATTTCCAAAAGGACTGGCTGTTTATAGCGGTATCGCAGTCGGGCGAAACGGCCGATACTTTGGCCGCTTTAAATAATGCCAAACAGGCTGGCCTTAAGGCTTTAAGCATTTGCAATGTGGTGGGTTCGACCATAACAAGAGCCAGCGATTATACCGTTTACACCCATTGCGGGCCGGAGATAAGCGTAGCTTCGACAAAGGCGTTTACCTCCCAGTTGGCGGTGCTCTACAGCTTCGCTTTGAATATCGCAAAGGAGCAAGGCTCTCTTGCAAAGACCGCTTTTGACAAATTGTATAAGGAATTTAAGAATTTGCCTTCTCTTATAGAGCAAACGCTTAAAGACGCGCAACAGATAAAGAAGCTCGCAAAGGCGGTTTATAAAAGCAATTCCTATATATTCTTGGGCAGGAACGCGGCCTTCCCGATAGCGCTTGAAGGCGCTTTGAAACTTAAGGAAATATCTTATCTCCATGCGGAAGGCTTTGCCGGCGGCGAAATCAAACACGGCCCGATAGCCATAATAGACAAAGGTATGCCCGTAGTGGCTTTGGCTCCTAAGGGAGAACTGTACGAGAAGATGTTGTCTTCCTGTCAGGAAGTCGGCGCGCGCGGCGCGAAGCTGATAACCGTAACCAATACTCCTTTAAAGGGCGCGGTAGAGGTCCCTTATACAAACGAGTACCTTTTCCCGATATTGGCGGTGGTGCCGCTTCAGCTGTTGGCTTATTATGTTTCCGATTTGCGCGGAAGAGAAATCGACAGGCCGCGCAATTTGGCAAAGAGCGTTACGGTGGAATAATATGGCGCTCATCGGGATAGGCGTAGATATGGAAGACATCTCCCGCTTTGAGAATGCGGAGGAGAAACTTCTAAAGCGCATTTTTACCGATGAGGAACTGGCCTTCTGTTTTAAATCCGTTAAGCCTTATGAACATTTGACGGCGCGTTTCTGCGCGAAAGAGGCCGCTTTCAAGGCTTTGCCTTTTGACGAAATAGCTTTTAAAAATATAGAGGTTAAGACCTTGAACGACGGCAAGCCGAGCCTTGTAATACACGACGATAGAGCAAAAGGGCTTGATGTAAAGCTGTCTTTATCCCACACCGACTGCTCCGCGATAGCTTTTGTGATAGTAAGCAGGTAGTTTATGCAAAAAAGCGAGAGAACGGACAAAAACTTTTTTAAAAAGAATTATCCCCGCAGAGCCAAAAATTCCTATAAGAATTTAAACGGGAAAGTTTTTATAGTCGCCGGCAGCCAAGATATGCCCGGAGCAGCCGTTTTGGCCGCACGTGCGGCATATAGGGCCGGCGCCGGCTTCGTTACGGTAGCGAGTGTGGAGCAGGCCCGCTGCGCGCTGATTAAAGCCGTTCCCGAGGCTTTGATATTGAATATAAAATCGCCTAAAGGGTATCTCGGCGAAAGCGCTTTAAGAAAAATACAGAGCTACGTCAAAAAGAACAAGCAGGACGTGATTCTTATCGGCTGCGGGCTGGGCAAAGGCGCGGATATTACCTTTAAACTTTTGCGTTCCGCCAAAACGCCTGCCGTAATAGACGCCGATTCGCTTAATTATGTCTCCAAGCGCGGTATTAATCTTTTAAAAGACATACCTTCGGTTCTTACTCCGCATGAAGGCGAGATGAAAAGATTGCTCGGCGATATTTCTTTTAACGGAGATACCGCCGCTTTGACAGTGTCGGATATTACCGGCGGCGTTTGTCTGCTTAAAGGGCCAAATACTCAAATCTGTTTTGAAGGCCGCCGACAAATCAACACAAGCGGAAACGAAGGTTTGGCGAAAGCCGGCAGCGGAGACGTATTGGCGGGCATTATCGCCGCGATATGGGCAAAGCTGCTGAAAGCCGACTCGGAAAAAAACGAACGGGAAAGAGGCTTTATCGCCGCTTGTTTGGGCGTGTACCTGCACGGCTTTGCGGCGGATTTGGCGGTTAAGGATTTTTCCAAGGAATCGCTTACGGCAAGCGACGTTATAGACGCTTTGCCAAGGACTCTTAAAAAACTTTTGGAATAAAAAAATATAAAATATATATATGACGATACTAATAATTATCCTCTCTATAATACTAATAGCGCTGTTAATGGTTTTCATAGCATATAAAGAAAGCGACAAAATTATACTGCGCAATACCAAGCGTTCTCAGATAACGGTATTTCCAGATCAGCTAAAGTTGGAATTTGAAAGGGTTATTTTTAAGAATTCCGACGGGATTACCCTAAAAGGCTGGTTTATACCCGCCGAGCAGGAAAGCTCAAAAACCATAGTGTTTATGCACGGTTGGGGTATGAATAAGGGTACGATATTGCAAAATACGGTCTTTTTGAGGAAAAAATACAATTTGTTTTATTTCGACTTTAGAGGTTCTGGCGAAAGCGGTGAAGGTTTGTCTTCAATAGGCTACTTGGAAATCCGCGACGCCAAAGCCGCGATAGAAAAACTTGTCGAGACTCGCCCCGACGCCTGTAAAGAAATCGGGCTTTACGGCCTTTCTATGGGTGCGGCCGTAGCTATTTATGAGGGCGCACATAACGATGCCGTTAAATGCGTGGTCGCCGAAGGCTGCTATTATTCTTACGAGAAAGTGGTCGCCCGCTGGGCGCGCGTGCATAAACATACCCCCTACTTCCCGCTTGTAGCTTTGGCTTTGTTTTTCGCCAAAAAGCGTTTGGGTATGGATCCGGAAGAATTCAGCCCCAAATACAATATCGCCAAATTGAACGGCAAGCCCGTATTCATAATAAACGGGGCGGACGATACCCTTTCCCCTCGCCATGACGCCAGAAAGCTCTATCACCGCGCCAAAGAACCCAAACAAATTTGGATAGTGCCCAATGCCACCCATACGGAAGTGGCGGACGTTGCCGGCCAGCAATATAAGAACAGACTTAACGAGTTCTACGACAAATACTTGTAATATCCGATAAATCTTAGCATAATAAATCCCGGCTTCGCGGCCGGGATTTGTTTGTCGATTGCGCAAATATTTGAAGCTCTTTTTAGAAAATATTTTTAAAGTCTTTGCTGAATTTTTCCATATCCTTCTTGCTTATCTTTATACTCTTTATCTTTAAGTCTTTGTGCGGATAGTATTTCTGCATATAACCTTGCCAAAGGGTTGCTTCCATTATGTATTTGTCCAAAGTTATATCGCTTTCGAATGTGCCGTATAGCCAGATACGGCCTTTATTTATGAAGTCTCTAATGGCTTTTGTCTCTTCGGGGGAAATTAACTCTTCTCCGCCGGCAGATTTACCGTTCGCATTGCCTTGTATTAGGGTATATTTCTTGTAATCCCGCGTATCGTAGACAAACATTAACCTGTCCGTTACGGAATAGACGAATGCTCTTCCTTCATCTAAAATTGCGTATACGTATAGAAGCCTCCCGTCCGAAGTCTTTACTTTTACCATAGTTTGAGACACTTCATTGTCAAAAGTTATTTCCCTAACTATACCCGGTGCATATTCATAAACGACGACATTCTTGGAAGCGGGTATCTTCTCCCTTTTTCCCGAAGTCAAATCCACCAGTTTGTACTCCTTCGTTTCATCTTTGGGAAACTGCAATGCTTTTGGAGTGTAGGCAACGGATTCACAGTCGCTTTGCGAAGTTGTCTGCAGCAAATTAAGCGGGGCCCTGAAGTTTATTTTTGTCGTAGTTTTTATTTTGCCGTCTTTGCAAAATTCGGTAAGATAATAGTAGCCGTTATAGAAGTTAATCATCGGTTGTCTGTTGATCTGCATACCGTTCCTGAAGACTATTTCCTCGTCTGTTTCATTCTGACAGAAAGATTTAAACTCAAAATCGGCTTCCGCATTGTTAAGGGGGAGTTTCTTTTTGTGTTTCATAGTCAGATATAAAGCGTTTGCGAGCGCGTCGGCGTCGTCGCAGGTAAGGGCTATGGCTCTGTCCATTATTGAGGGGCGCAAATCGCTGCTGTATAAAATATCCTTTATAGCCGCGCCGCCGCCGTAGGAGTCGGCTACGGCCAAGCTGTGTCCAACTTCATGGGTAAGGACTCTTTGCAGATTTTCCGGAGATGACGTTCTTAAATATATCCCCATATAAAAAAGAGATTTGTCAAAAGATCCTGCAGCCAGGCTTTTAAGTTTGCGCCAATATGGATCGTCGCCGTCAAGAATGGTCACGACTACGCCGTCGTTCATCACGACGGTATCCCTATCGGAAAAATACAGGACTTGGTCCGACATTCCGAAATCTATAATATCCTGCATAAACTTAAATTCGTTTTGTCTGTTTTGTGCGATTATTCTGTCATTAAGGTTTTTAAACCAGGCATTATAGGCTTTGACCGGATTTACAGGGCTTTGTTCCGGCGGGAGTATTGTTTCCGTTCCGTTTTTTTTGGAAACCATATCAAAAGGTATAGGCTTTTTATTTACGATATGGTCTATGGCATACTGATTGTTGCCCCTCGGGTTGGAATTTATGTGAGAAGACAAAAGTATATACGGCTCGGCAAAAGCTGCTGCCGAAGCCAAAAGGAAAAATATTGATAATATAATATTATTCATAATTAAAGTCTATATAAAATCAAACTAAAAAAACAGGGCTGAAAGGCCCATTTAAAGATGGGCCTTCCTTATCTATAAAGTTATACTTTTGCCGGGAGGAAAACCTCGTGAATATTTATATTTTGGAAAGGCCGTTAATTTTTTCTCCGAAGTTAGAAAGATCCTCATTTGTTATTTTTAATTCCGCCGATTCGGGCCCTTCCTCTTCGTAGGGATAGTATTTTTGCAGATATTCTTGCCAGCGCAGTGCTTGTTCGATAAGATCGTTAAGCGATATCCCGCTTACGTAAATTCCGTAGTTTTTTTTGTTTTCTCTTTCAAAAAGGTTGCGCAGTTGTATTAGTTTGTTTATTGTTTGGCTGTCCTGATTTCCTATGGTTACAGCGCCTTTGGCTGTAATCTTCAACGCGGTAAATTGGCTTGGCTCTGAGACATCGTATATAAAAGATATATTCTCGGGCGGAGCGTATACGAAAGACTGCCTGTCGTTTAATATCGCATAGGCGTATAAAATAATGCCGTCTTTATTTTTTATTCTTACGGTTGTTTCGGAAAAAGAATCGCCGAAGGTTATTTCCCGGACAATTGCTGGTGCGTATTCGTGAATGACGGTGTTTTTGTTTGACGATATCGTTACGCGGTTGTTTGAAAAAAGATTTATTTTTATTGCCGGTTTATCCTGGTTGTCGGATAAGGTTTCATTTTCGTCATAATCTATACCGTAGCAATTTCTGTAAACGGTCGGGGAGAAAATATTTAGCGGTTCTCTATAATCTATTTTTGTGGATTTTTTTATATTTCCGTCCGAGCAGAATTCCAGCAGATAATAATAACCCCTGGAGAGCAGGACCGAAGGTTTTCTGTCCAGCTGTTGGCTGTTGTGAAAGAGTATTTCTTCTCCCTCTTGCTCGCCGCAAAACGATTTAAAGGTAAAATTGCCCGTAATTTTATTATTTTTTTTCATCGACAAATACAGCGCAGAGGCTAAAGCGTCGGCGTCGTCGCAGGTAAGGGTTTGTTCGGAATGCATTATCGACGGTTTGGCCTCGCCTCCGTACTCTATGTCCCTTAGAGAAATGGCGCCCGGATAGGAGTCTGATATAGCCAAACTGTGCCCGATTTCGTGTGTAAGCACATATTGTAAGTCCATAAAATTTTGCGCGTCTTCATTAATATAGATCTGTATGTCTTCCGTAGAGGGGTAGTAAGAACCCGCGGAGGATATACGGGTTTTTTGCCAAAAAGGATCGGTTTGCGGAACGATATAAACCGTTATTGTGTTTGGAGATGGCGCTTCTTGTGTGTTTTCCATATAAAACGCTTTGCCGGAGAGGACAAAATCCAGCGTTTCTTTCATAAAGCCGAATTCCTGCCATCTGTTTTGCGCGGTTATTAAATCTGACAAATTTTGGAACCAATCTTTGTAGGCTTTGGGGAGATTAACCGGGGATTGGCTCTCGGTCAGAATTTTCTCCGCCTGATTCGTTCTTTTTATTATTTTATAGGGGATCGGCTCTTTGTTGACGATGTCTTCTATGGCGTATTTTAGTGTTTGCGGATGTGTGTTTTGGAAATGTTCTCGTATGAGGAAATACGGCGCCGCAAACGCCGCATAAGATAATAAAACGAAAAGTGTAGATAATATCAATTTGTTCATATCTAAAATTTATAT
Source organism: uncultured bacterium (assembly GCA_949291515.1). Lineage (GTDB taxonomy): Bacteria > Elusimicrobiota > Elusimicrobia > Elusimicrobiales > Elusimicrobiaceae > Proelusimicrobium. The sequence continues at coordinate 230,206 of CASEVY010000007.1, forward strand.
AAATAAAAGCGGAATAAAAAGGGCTAAAAGGCCCATTTAAAGGTGGGCCTTTTAGTTCGAAACCAGAAATGTGTTTTTGGCGGCGGGCGGTTATTTTTTCTTTGACTGTTCTTCTTTCTGCCTGAAAACGCTTATAAGTTGTTGGCTGTAAGCGTAGAATTTGTAGAATTCTCCTTTTGTGTCCCTGGCGGAGAGTTCGTCTGCGGTAATATAAAAAGTTTTATTTTTGTTTATTGCGAACAGGGTTATTTTAGAAGGGTCTTTCGGTTCGGGGAGGAAGTCGCAGGGCATCATTTTATCGCATAGTTTTGCGCCTTCTTCTATAAAAGTAAGCGCCGCTTTTTTTACGTTTTCCTCATTTTCGCCGATAATCCCGCCGATGCCGGCCGGGCTGTTGTTTTCGAAATATAGGCTGGCATTGCCGAGTACGGACGCGGCCAAGATGATGTTTTTTAATATGCCGTTATGGTCTTTCATACAATATTCCAATCCGGCAACGAGGATTTCTTCTTTGCCTATGCCCTTAAGCCCTTTTTTATTTTCCAAATTGTTTACGTCCAGCCAGAAGCCTCTCATATTTTTATACGCGTTATTCATAGCACCCCCTTGCTAAGGAAATCTTTTTAATATACATTAGAATTATATCAGTTCTCGGAGGTTTTATGCAGGCTAAAGGCAGGGCGATAATCTTGATGATGGATTCTTTTGGTATAGGCGGCGCGAAGGACGCGGCTTTGTTCGGAGACGAAGGGTCAAACACTTTTTTGCATATAGCGGAAAATTATAAAAATCTTAAAGTGCCGAACTTAAAGAAACTCGGCCTTGTCGAAGCGGGGAAGGCATCTTGCGGAGTGGCCGCGCCTACGGACGAGAGCGCAAAGGCCGATTTCGATTTGCCTTCCAAATACGGATATATGAAGGAAGTAAGCAAAGGCAAGGACACTTCTTCCGGGCATTGGGAAATGGCGGGCGTGCCGGTAACTTTCAATTGGGGCTATTTTAAGCCTGAATATCCGTCATTCCCGCAAGAGTTGATAGAAGCCATATGCAAGGAAGCGGGCATAAAGGGGATACTGGGAAATAAGGCGGCGTCTGGTACGGTGATAATAAACGAACTTGGCGAGGAGCATATAAAGACGGGTTTGCCGATATGTTATACTTCGGCGGACAGCGTATTCCAAATAGCCGCGCACGAAAAATATTTCGGGCTGGATAAATTGTATCGCTTGTGCGAGATAGCTTTCAAACATTTAAAGCCGTACAATATAGCGCGCGTGATAGCGCGGCCTTTCGAGGGGGAAAAAACGGGCGAATTTAAGCGCACAAAAAACCGCCATGACTATTCGGTCAAGCCGCCCGCGCCTACCGTACTTGATATTATGAAAGAGGAAGGCGGGCAGGTCATATCTATAGGGAAGATATCTGATATTTTCGCCGCGCAGGGCATTACCCGCGCGGTAAAAGCCAGCGGTTTGGAAGAACTTTGGGACGTAACTTTAAGCGAGGTTAAATCCGCGCCCAAAGGCAGCATAATATTTACGAACTTTGTCGATTTCGATATGACCTGGGGCCACCGCCGCGACATAAAAGGGTATGCGGAAGGTTTGGAATATTTTGATTCCAGGTTAAAAGAACTTGCGGCGATACTTGAAGAGGACGATATAGTCTTTATAACCGCCGATCACGGCTGTGATCCTCACTATAAAGGCAGCGACCATACGCGCGAGCAAGTGCCGGTAATAATGTTCGGCAAGAATGTAAAGCCCGGCTATATAGGCGGGCGGGAGAGTTTCTCTGACATAGCGGCTACGATAGCCGATTATTTTAAACTCAAGGCGCCTTTAAACGGGAAGAGTTTTCTATAATAGGAGAACAAGTTTAAAAAATAGAAAGCCCCGCTCAATTGCGGGGCTTTTTTTGGAATTTATTGTCTAAACTATCCGAGCAGATTCCGCCCGGCCAAAATTGAGGCCAACGGTCGGGTGGGTTTGTATCGCTCCAAAATCATTTTGGCTATGGAAGTTAAAGGAACGGCCAGCAATGCGCCCATAACGCCCCAAACCAAGGCCCAAAAAATTAAGCATGCGATTACTATTACCGGGTTAAGATCCATACCCTTGCCCAGCCATTTCGTTTCAAGAATATTGCCTATGACAAAATGAATCGTTATCAACAGCGAAAGAGTTAATACCATATGCCAGTCGAAACCGTATTGCAGGAAAAGCACCGGCAAAGGCAGCATGGTAGCGATAAACGGGCCGATATTGGGTATAAAATTCAGCGCGAAAGTTATGAACGCTATCATAAGAGCCAGCTCCGAGCCGACCAAAGTAAGCGTCAGCCAAGTGAATAAGCCCGTCAGCAGCGAAACCAATATTTTTATAATCAAATAATAAGAAATTTGTTTTTCTATATTGCTGACCAGATTGGTTTTTTCTTTGGTGCTGCTCATAAAAATAAATATGACGAACAAACATATCAAACCGGCATTGGTAAATATGGAAACGATATTGCTGCCCATAGTCTTAACCATATTGAACACCGGGATATTGTTAAGATAATTCATCAGTACGTCGGAGTTAAGTACAATGCCCATTTTTTGTGCGTTAAGTATAAGCCAATCGATGGTGTCGTTAAGTTTGGAAGCGTAAATATCCGTACTTTGTATAAACGATTCTATTGATGCCGAAATGAAGAATATCGAGAGGACCGAAAAGCATACAAACAACAATACCGTAGCCAAAAGCCCCAAGAAAGTCGGCACGTGCCATTTTTCTTTCATATAGGCGGCGGCGGTATTTAAGAGCATATAAATAAAATAAGCGATTACGAAAGGCATCAAAATGACTCTCGTATAAACCAGAAAGGCCGTCAGCGCGCCGGCCGCCAGTATCATCAGGCAGACATTGTTTACGGCGGCGAATTGTTCCAATTTTTTGTTTATGTTATCTGTTTTCATCAATATCCTTAAGCCATAAATATCCGCCGATGTCGCTTGGCAGGCGCAGGTCCGCGCGCGGGCTTATGGCGGCGGAGCCTATTTTGGGGCCGTCTGGCAGGCAGGAGCGTTTAAACTGCTGAGAGAAAAATCTCTTAAAAAATACTGTCAGCCATTTTTGTATTTGTCCTGTAGTATACTTGTTCTTAAATGCGTATTGCGCCAAAAACATAATTTTGTTAGGCGCGAAATTATAGCGCAGGAAATAATACAAGAAGAAATCGTGTAGTTCGTATGGGCCGACCAAATCTTCGGTTTTTTGTGTTATTTTGCCGTTTTTGTCCGCGGGCAGCAATTCTGGGCTTATCGGCGTATCGACTATGTCGAGCAAAATATTCTTTACGTCCGAATTGTCGTTTTTTTGCGCCAAATATTTGACCAAGTGCTTTACCAGCGTTTTCGGCACTCCGCAGTTGACGCCGTACATCGACATATGATCCCCGTTAAATGTAGCCCAGCCCAAAGCCAGTTCAGACATATCGCCGGTACCTATAACCAACCCGCCGTATTTGTTTGCCAGATCCATCAGTATTTGGGTGCGCTCGCGGGCTTGGGCGTTTTCATATACGGCATCTTTTAGGTTTTTGTTATGGCCTATTTCTTTAAAGTGCAAAAGGCAGGATTGTTTAATGTCTATCTCCTTAAAGTCGGCGCCGAGCAATTTGATTAGTTTTACGGCGTTTCGGTAAGTTCTGTCGGTTGTGCCGAAGCCCGGCATGGTAACGGCCAGTATATTGTTTGGCGGCAAATTGAGTTTATCCAAAGTTTTCTTGCAGATTAAAAGCGCTAGTGTGGAATCCAAACCGCCGGAAACGCCTATAACCAATTTGCGCGCTTTTGTGTGCAGTATGCGCTTGGCCAAGGCTGCGGATTGAATTTCTGTTATTTCCGCAAATCTTTCTTCCGCATTAGAACCTTGCGGCACGAAAGGATTGGGGTTTATTTTTCTGCTCAGTTTTATGCCTTTGGCGCTTGAATTTATTTCAACGGTTCTGTAATCTTTTTTGCAAAGTGCCGCGCAGTCGCCGAAAGTGGTATTGGCGAGCCTTTCGTTTCTTAAGGCTTGAATGTCTATTTCGGTCATTATCGTTTGCGCTTTTAGGCTGAAGCGTTCGGATTGTTCAAGCATAGTTCCGTTCTCGCAGATAAAAGCGTTGCCGGCGAAAACGGCGTCGCTTGTCGATTCTCCGAATCCGCAGGAAGCGTAAACGTATCCCGCCATACACCTTGCCGACTGCTGCCTTATTAAATCCTTAAGATATCGATATTTTCCCGTAAGTTCGTCCGAGGCTGAAAGATTAAAAATTATTTCCGCGCCCGCCGTCGCCGCGTAAGAGGAGGGCGGAAGCGTGGCCCAAAGATCCTCGCATATTTCCGCGCAGAAAACGGCGTCTTTGGTCTTAAATAGCAAATCTGCGCCGAGGGGTATTTCTTTTCCTTCGATGTTTACGGTTTTGTTTTTAATATCCGCGGCTGAAAAGAAATATCGCTTTTCGTAAAATTCTTTATAGTTGGGAAGAAAAGTTTTTGGGACTATTCCCATTATTTGGCCTTTGTGCAGCACCGCGGCCGCGTTTAGCAGTTTGCCCTCGAACGAGAAAGGCAGCCCGAGTATTATAACTATATCCAAAGCCTTTGTTTGTTTTGCCGCGATTAATAGCTGTTGAAGCGCGGAGTTAGACAAAAGCGGATTAAGGAACAAGTCTCCGCAGGTATAACCCGTCAGGGCAAGTTCCGGCAGCAGTGCGAAATCGGCTCCGCGCGTGGCGGCCTCTTTAACCGCTTTGACTATTTCTTCCCGGTTAAATTCCGTATTTGCGGGCAGCACCTGCGGTATAATCGCGGCCGCCTTTATAAAACCGTAGTTCATAATATATAAATTAGCAAAAAAAGGGGGGAAACGGCAATTTGACGAATGTCATTTTATCCCCGTTACTTTATAACCCGCTTTTTCTATGGCGAGTATAATATCGCTGTCGGCAATATTTTGCGGCGCTTTAACTGCGGCAGTTTTGGCGTTAAGGTCAATATCGGCTTGCGCGCCCAAAGCCGCGAGCGCATTCTTGACTCTGCCCGCGCAGTGCTGGCAGGCCATACCTTCAATATGGATAATTTTGTTCATATAATACTCCTTATTTTCTACGGGATTGAAATTGGCGAGTCTAAGCGAGTTTAGAACTACGCAGACGGAACTTAATGCCATTGCGGTTGCGGCGAACATCGGGTTTAACTGCCACCCCAGCGCCTTATAGAAAACGCCGGCCGCCAGCGGTATGCCCGCGGCATTATAAAACAGCGCCCAAAACAGGTTTTGCTTGATATTGGCTATTGCCGCGCGGCTTAGTTTTAGGGCATAGGCGGCGTCGGAAAGTTTGTCGTGCATAAGTACTATATCGGCCGATTCTACGGCTATATCGCTGCCCGCGCCTATGGCTAGGGCGAGGTCTGCGGCGGCGAGGGCCGGCGCGTCGTTTATGCCGTCGCCTATCATTGCGGCGGATTTGCCTTGCTTTTGCAGGTTCTTGACGAAATCCGCTTTATCAGCCGGCAATACTTCCGCTTTAAAATTTTCTATTCCCAGCTGCTTTGCCGTTGCCGATGCGGTAACTTCATTGTCGCCCGTAAGCATATAGACTTCAAGCCCCATTTCCCTAAAGGCTTTTAAGGCTTCTTTTGCGTCGGGTTTTATTTTGTCGGCCAAGGCAATTAAGCCCAATGCCGTTTTGTTCTTGGCGAAGAAAAGTACGGTTTTGCCTTGAGCGGACAGTTCCCGCGCTTTTTGTTTAAAGGCGGAAACGTCTATGCCTTCTTTAAGCATCAGCTTTAAATTGCCGCCCAGAATTTCCTGTCCGCCGCTGAACGCTTTTACGCCGAAGCCTTCTCCAAAGCTGAAATTTTCGGTTTTAAGCGGGTTGATATTGTTTTCTTTGGCGTAAGCCGTTATGGCTTTGGCCAAAGGATGGGAAGAAAATTTTTCTATTCCCGCGGCGGCGGAAATTAGCAGGTTCTTATCTTGCGCGGCGATATCGCTTACGGCAGGCTTGCCTTGTGTCAGCGTACCGGTTTTGTCCAATACAACGCAGTCCGTTTGTAAGCCGGTCTGAATGCTTTTTGCGTTTTTAATCAGGACGCCGTTTCTGGCTCCGCTGCCGGTGGCGCACATAATTGCGGTAGGAGTAGCCAACCCCAAAGCGCAAGGGCAGGATATTACCAATACCGCTACCGCGCAGTTAAGCGCGAAGGGGAAGCCCTGCCCCGCCAAAAGCCAAACTATCCCGCTTATCAGCGCTATGGCGATTACCGCAGGCACGAAAACGGCGCTTATTTTATCGGCCAGTTCGGCTATCGGCGGCTTTGAAGCGTTTACGTCCCTCATCAGTTTGATTATTTGGGCCAAGGTCGTATTGTCGCCGACTTTTTCCGCCTTAAAAGTGAAATAACCGTCGGTATTTATCGTCGCGCATATTACTTTATCGCCCGCTTTTTTTTGTACCGGTATGCTTTCGCCCGTGACGAACGATTCGTCCAAGAAGCCTTCCCCGTTTTCAATTCTCCCGTCTGCGGGTAGGCGCTGCCCGCTTCTTATGACTATCAAATCGCCTTGTTTTAGCCGGGATACGGGTATGGTTTGATTTTTCCCGCCCCGGATAACTTCCGCCGTTTGAGGCGCCAAATTTATCAGTTTTTCTATTGCTTTTGAAGTATGTCTTTTCGCGCGGTCTTCCAAGAATTTGCCCAGGCTTATTACGCTTAGTATTACCGCCGCCGATTCAAAATACAGACTATGCGACAGATGCTTTGCTAGGCTCAAGTCGCCCGCTTTTGCCGCCAGCAGTATGCCCGCCAAGGAGTAGAAACTATAAAGCAAAGCCGCGCCAGCGCCGATGGCGACCAAGCTGTCCATATTCGGGGCGCCTTTAAAAAGGCTTTTGAAACCGGAAATGAAATATCTGAAATTTAGCCCTACTATCGCCGCAGCGAATAATGCTTGCAGAGATCCGTTTAAAACCGGCGGAAGGCTTTTTGCCAAGGGCAGTCCGAACATCGCGCCCATAGATATATACATCAGCGGGATTAAGAGAATGAAAGAGAGTAAAATTTTTTTCTTGCCGCGCGGAGAATCTTTTTTGGTGGATACGGAGTTGTCTTGCATTGGGGCCGCGCCATAGCCCGCGCGTCGTACGGCAGAGATAATATCCTGCTGAGATACGGTATTTTCCCGATATATAACGCTCAACGTGTTGAGCAGAAGGTTGACGCGCGCTTCTTCTACGCCTTTAAGGGCGCGCACGCTTCTTTCCACCGCCGCGGAACATGCGGCGCAGGACATTCCTGTTATAACAAAAGTTTGCTTCATAATGTCATAAGGCGGGATAGCCCTTTGAAACCGCTTTATTTAAAGTCGGAACAGATTTTCATTCTGTCGGAAAAATCATTGTTCCTTAACATCTTGCGGAACTCTTCTATCGGTACGGGTTTTGAGAACAGGTATCCCTGCCCCATATCGCAGCCTATATCCTTTAGAAATTGCGCCTGTTCGCAGGTTTCGACGCCTTCGGCGACTATTGTTACGTCCAATGATTTGAGCATTTTAACCGTTCCGGCGATAATATCCTTCGCTCTTTGCGTTTCTTCCTGAGTGTTGAGGAATTCCTTGTCCAGCTTAAGGGTATCGAAGTGCAGGCTCTTCATTACGTTAAGAGATGAATATCCCGCGCCGAAGTCGTCTATGGCTATCAGGTAACCCTCTTTATGGAATTGCTTGATAACTTCTTCCATCTTATCCAAATTGTCGAGCAATGTACTTTCGGTAATTTCGGCCTCAAGCAGGTGCGGCGGGATTTTGTAAAAATCGGCCGTTTGCTTAAACTCCTCGCAGAATTTAGGATTGTTTATGTGCAGCCTGGAAAAGTTTATCGCCAAATGTACGGGTTCTAAGCCTTCGTCAATACAGGCGCGCAGTTCTTTTGCCGCGCTTGTCAGCATAAACATATCCAAATCCAAAATGAAGCCGTTGCTTTCAAATATCGGTATAAACACATTGGGCATTATCATTCCTTTTGCGGGGTGAAGCCAGCGCACCAGTATTTCCGCGCCTTCCATTTTTAAAGTGTTCAAATTAACCTTGGGCTGAAAGTATATTTTGAATTGTTCGTTGGTTAGCGCTTCGCGCATGCCGTTTTCTATGGCTTTTTCCGTAAGGATTTGCTTTATGGAAAAATCCCTATAAAATGCGAAATTGGCAGATTTGTTCTTCTTTACTTCCGAACACGCCAAGTTTACCCTGTCCAGCATAAGATAGAACGGCAGGCCGCGCTCTATAGGGAATATGCCGCAGTTGGTTATAATTTCGTAATTTAAATCGGTGGAAGCGTAGCAGTTTTTTATTTCTTTGCATATTTCGCGGACGCGCTTCTCTATTTCTTCTTTTTCTTTGTACTCTACCACAAGCAGGAATTTGTCGCCGGAAAATCTGGCGAAAGTTTCCGGCTCTTTAAGATGTTCTTTTAACACGTTTGCTATATGTATAAGCACCATATCGCCCTGTCTGAAGCCGTAGAGTTCGTTTATTACCTTAAATTTGTCTATATCGAGCAGCACCATTGCGAAGTTTGACTCTTTGTTTTCCGCAAGCAGTTTGGATAGATCCATCTTAAGTTTGTTCAGGTTGCCGCTTTCGGTAAGGGGATCGATGAAAGCGCTTTGGTAAAAAGCCTCTTTGCTTTTTGTTTCCGTCTTTTTGATATGCAGCATCAGCAGTGTAAATATCAATATAATTTCCAAGCACAGCGCTACCGACATCAGCATTACCTGGTTTACCTTTCCCATAAAAGGTTCCGTAGGCAGAACGAAAAGCAAATACCAATCGTTTACGCCGAGCGGCATATAGGCCATAAACTTATGTTCGCCTTTTACTTTCAAACTGGCAATCCCGCTTTTGCCTTGCAGCAGTTCTTTTACGAAGATATCTATGTTTTTAGGCTTCTCAAATTTGATGCCTTTCATATATTCCAGCAGATTTTTTGCCGTTTTTACGGCTTCGTGATGGGTAGATTTTATTATTAATTCTCCGTCGTTATTTACTATATAGGAATAGCCGTGTCCGCCGAATTTGGAAACTTCCAAAATCCTCTCGTAATAAAAAGTGGGGTGCGTAGCAAATATAGCCGCCTGAGGCTTGCCGTATACGAATACCGGAGAAGCTATCACGATAAGCTGCTTGTCGCTGTAAGGGTCGGGAATGGGGCCGGCTACGACGGTTTGTCCTTCCAATATCTTTTCCATTTCTTGCTGCGGCAGGAAATCCTTTACCATAGAATGGTCGTGGAAATATGCTTCGCCTTCGTTTAGTATAATGCCCATTTGGGTAAAATCGTTGTTGCGGTTTTCTTCGTCGAGTATGTCAATGAAAGTATCCAGATCGGTTATATTATAGTATTGGGCCATAATGCCGGCGACGGCGTTTACCGTCTGGGTTTCTTCTTTGAGCTTGGAACTTAAAGCGTTGGCTTCCATTTCGGCTATTTCGGTGATATTGCCGCGCATATCTCTTTTGAGATTTTTTTGCAGTATGTCCAGATAGAAAAACAAACTTGTTACCAGTAAAATTACCGTAACGGAAATAAAGAACCAAAAATTCTTATAAATCAATTTTGTTTTTTCGTGCATAATATCCTTTCCGCCCCCTTAATTTATATTAGCAAATATTAAAGGCGTGATTAAAATAAGGGAATATATTTTGTACAATAATTTTGCTTGAGTTTTTATTTAAAAGGAACGGAGGTCGTTTGCGATGAAAAGAATATTTGCGTTAACGGTCGGCTTCGGACTATTGACGGTTTTTTCTTATGCCGCTCAAGAGGTTTGTACATGCCATAAGACCGATCTTACCTGCAGGAATATGTGTATAGATAAACTATCCAAGAACTGTAATAAGAAAGACTGCGCCGAGAAAGTGGCAGCCCAAAAAGCCGAAATCAGGGCCGAGGTAAAAAATGCCGGCGATAAGGTAAAACAGCTGAAAGCGGATTTGAACAATTCCGCTCAAAGCGGAGCCGCGGCGGTCTCAGCCAAGTATGAGGAAGCCAAAGCGGGGGCAAAAGCCAAAAAAGAAGAATCAAAAGCCAAGGCTGAGCAGAAAATAGCCGATGCCAAAGCCAAATACAAAGAGGCCAAGAACAATATTAAAGAAACCGCGGCCGATAATAAAGAGACGGTAAAAGCGCGCTATGAACAAGCCAAAGCCGACGCCGACGCCGCCAAAGAGGCCGCCGAGGAGAAGGCCGAGCAGAAAATAGCCGACGCCAAAGCCAAATACAAAGAGGCTAAAGCCAAAGCCGAAAACAAGGATCAAAAGGCAGAGGCAAAAGCCAAGTATGAAGAGGCTGTCGCCAAAGCCAAAGCCGATAAGGAAGCGGCAAAAACTAAAGCCAAACAAGCCAAAGCCGACGCAAAGGCGGAACTGGAGGCTTGGGAAAACGCTTTTAAAAATTAAGAACTTATCAGGCCGTAATTTAAATCCGCCCTTAAAATAAGGGCGGATTTTTTTTGGATAAATTTAGTTTTTGCCTTGCGGCGCGAAGGTAAAAAATAAAACTTATTTGACGTAAGGTTTTATGCGCTTATATATCCGCTGAGCGATAATATCGTATCCTTTGGCGTTGGGGTGTATCATATCGGATTTAAGCGAGCGGTCGGTAAAGATGCCGGCCATTATGCCGGGTACGAAAACGGCTTTCTTTTCTTTTGCCAAATCTTTCATAAAATCGGTATATTTGCCCATGCCCGGGCCGCCGGTATCGACTATTACGGCGATGGCTCCTTTTTGTTGGACATAATCGACAATTTCGTTTAAGGCTTGTTTTGTTTGGTCAAAAGGACGTTTGCGCATATAATCGTTTGCTCCGAATTCTATCAGGACAATACGGGGATTATAATCGTCCAATTGTGAAATGCGTTCAAGGCCGTCTTGTGCGGTGTCGCCGTTTACGCCCAAGTTGACGACTTCCCTGCCGATTATTTCGCCCAGTACGGCGGGATAGCTTTCCCCGCTTTGCGCGCCGTAGCCATAGGTCAGACTGTCGCCGAAGGCGATAATGTCGCTGCCGTTATTTTCCATATTGGCCGGCTTCCCGGAGCAGGCGGTTGTCAGGAACAATATAAATGCCAAATAATAAAATCGCATACAAGGAATATTACCATTTTTTATATACTATTAGTAAGTAAGGAGTATCCCCATGATTAAAATTAATGAAAATTATCTGAATTTGGAACAAAATTATCTTTTTCCCGCTATTGCCAAAAAAGTAAAAGAGTATAGGGAAAAACACCCTTCTGCCGATATTATCAGTCTGGGCATAGGCGACGTTACCCGTCCGCTTCCCCGGGCCTGCGTGGAGGCTTTGCATAAGGCTTCCGACGAAATGGCTTGCGAAAAAACTTTCCGCGGATACGGGCCCGAACAGGGATATTCCTTCCTTATAGAAGATATTATAAAAAACGACTATGAGGCTTTCGGCATAGAGCTTTCCCCGCAGGAGGTTTTCGTAAGCGACGGGGCCAAGTGCGATGTGGGCAATATACAGGAAATTTTTTCGACCGATATTACCGTCGCCGTAGCCGATCCGGTGTATCCAGTTTATCTTGACACCAACATAATGGCGGGCCGGAAAGTCTTGAAACTTCCCTGCTTGGCGGAAAACGGTTTCGCGCCAAAGATACCGGATTTCAAGGCGGATTTGATTTATTTGTGTTCCCCTAACAACCCTACCGGCGCGGTATTGAACAAGGAACAGCTTAAAGAGTGGGTGGATTATGCAAAAAAGAACGGTTCCGTGATAATATTCGACTCGGCATATAAGGAATATATCCGCCAAGCCGATTTGCCGCGCTCGATCTACGAGATTGAAGGCGCCAAGGAAGTTGCGATAGAAGTCCGCTCCTTCAGTAAGACCGCGGGTTTTACCGGGCTTAGGTGCGCGTATATGGTTGTTCCGCTTGCTTTGAAAGGAGCGGGCAAAGGCAAGGACGTTCTTTTAAACGATTTATGGCGAAGACGTCATTGCACTAAATTTAACGGTGTTCCCTATATCGTTCAGCGTGCTGCGCAGGCGGTATATAGCGAGCAGGGCAAAAAGGAAGTAAAGCAGCTTATAGAATATTATATGACCAATGCCGCCATTATAAAGAAAGGTTTATCTTCCTTGGGTCTTACCGTATACGGCGGCGAAAATGCGCCTTATATTTGGCTTAAACTGCCTAACGGCCTAAAATCCTTTGATTTTTTTGATATTCTGCTTAGCCGTGCCAATGTCGTAGGTACGCCGGGCAGCGGGTTCGGCGAATGCGGGGAGGGCTATTTCAGGCTTACCTCTTTCGGCTCCCGCGAGAATACCCTAAAAGCTGTAGAGAGGATAGAAAAACTTAAACTATGAAAGAAATTCCCTTTATAAAAATGGACGGTTTGGGCAATGATTTTTTTATCATTGAGCCCGCAAACAGCGGCATTAAGCTAAGCGCCAAGGATATACGCAGCCTTGGCGACAGAAAGACAGGCGTCGGTTTTGATCAGCTTTTCGTTTTGAAACCGTCAAAGAAGGCCGACGTCAAAATGGTAATTTACAACTCCGACGGTAGCGAGGCTGGGGCCTGCGGCAACGGAGCGCGCTGCGTCGCGGAATTGGTGTTCAAATACAAAGGCTCAAAAGAGTGCAGCATTGAGGCGCCCGGCGGGAAAATACTTAAGGCTTATAAAGGGAAAATGATAACCGTAAATATGGGCCCCGCAAAAACGGCTTGGGACGAAATACCGCTAAGCCGCAAGGTGGATACTCTGCATCTGCCGCAGATATTGCCGGCTTTTGACGCGCCCTGCGCGGTATCGATGGGCAATCCTCATTGCGTATTTTTTGTCAAAGACATAAAGAAAATAAATTTGGCGCAAAACGGCCCGGAAATAGAATGGCATCCGTTGTTTCCTCAGCGTACGAATGTGGAATTCGCGCAAATAATTACGCCCTCCAGAATACGTATGAGGGTTTGGGAGCGCGGCGCGGGTATAACCTCAGCCTGCGGAAGCGGAGCGTGCGCGGTGCTTGTCAGCGCGGTGAGAAGGGGCCTAACGAAAAATAAAGCCGAAATCGTGGCAGACGGCGGCACTCTGGTAATAGAAATCAACAAAGACGGCGATGTCCTGATGAGCGGGCCCGTACATACCGCTTTTACAGGTACGGCTTATCTATAAAAAACTAGCGATTGTTTGTTTTTTTTGCTAAACAAAAAACCGCGCGTAATATACGCGCGGTTCTTATTTTCTTGTTTCTCGTTTAAAATAAATATCTGGCGTTTAAACCCCATACCGCGGAAGTGGTAACGTCTTTGGTATGTTTTTCTATGTTGTAGTAAGGCGTCAAGGCGAATCTGTCCTGTATGATGTCGCGCGAATAGTTTACGCCGAATGCAAACCCGAAGAAATCCTCATCAAATCCGAAATACCCTTTTAGACCCAAAGAAAAGCCTAAAGAGTTATAATCGTCCAAATAGTATTTTGCCAAACCCGTCAAATCCCATAGCGAACCGGAAGACATGGCGTCGGTGGAGCTCATATACTTAAAGCCGAACCGCGCCCCTAAAGTGAAGTTGTCAACAAGTTCCGATGATCCTATTGTGCCGTGCATCGCGAAATCGGTGGAACCTTTTGCCGCGCCTTCATCGCCGTTAAAGGGGGAATCAAACATCTTCGGGCTGAAATATACGTCCAAGTCCAAAAATCTGCCGTGGCTGATTTCATTCATAAATCTGTACTTGCCGTATATGGCGATATCTTGAAGGCCGCTGTCTTCATGTTTTATGTCTGCCCAGCCGAAAGACAAACCTATCATTAAGTTGTCACGGAATCCCGCTGTAAGGCTTTCATAAAGTCCCCAGCTTTTATCAAGTTTAAACTCGTTGTTCGTAAAACCCAAATAACTGTCCGAGATTATTTGGCCTTGCGCTGGCATAAAGAAGGGATCGGTAATGTTTAGCGCTTTGGCGTTTGCCGGCAATATTAAAGCGGCGGCGAGAAGTAAAATATACTTTTTCATAGCGTCTCCTATTTCCTAAATTAAAATTATATACTTAATAATAATACCATTTTAGGGAGGTTATGCAAGAATGATTTTCATAGAAACATTGTTTCCTTCAATGCCGCCTCAATTAAAATATCTGATAGGCATAGCCCTGTTATTTGTGTGTATAGTGCTGTCCAAGTATATAGCCAAAGGCCTTCAGATCGCTGTGGAAAAACTATTGGAAAGCAGATCCGTTATATCCAAAGGCTGGCTTCCTTTGATGTCAAAGAATAAGCTCTTCAGCAATATATTCTTTGCTTTCGCGGTATCTTTTGCGGCGTCTTCCGTGCCGTTTTTTGTGGGGGAATATTATCCGAATATGAGCTCAATGCTGGGGCGGGTGCTTAACTGCTTGGCGATTATAATGTTTACTTTGGTGCTATGTTCGGCTTTGAGCGTTATTTCAGACAAATTCTCGCGAAGCATAAAATTGCCGGTTAAAGGCATAGTGCAGGCGGTCAAAGTAATTTTATGGATTGTAGCCATTATCTTAATGATGTCGGCCCTGCTTGATAAAGAACCGCTTTACTTCCTTGGCGGGTTGACCGCTCTTTCTGCCGTAATATTGCTGATATTTAAAGATTCCATTTTAGGGCTGACTTCCGGATTTCAGCTTCTTTTGAACGATTTGGTTCGAGTTGGCGACTGGATAGAAATACCCAGCCAAGGCGCAGACGGCGAAGTAGTGGATATTTTGCTTACCACCATTCGCGTCCGCAATTGGGACAATACCATAGTGAACGTACCGGCGTATGATTTGATTGCCCATTCCTTTACCAACTGGCGCGGAATGACGGAGTCCGGCGGAAGGCGCATAAAGCGCGCGATAAACATAGATATGAAGAGTATTCGTTTCCTTACGGAAGAGGATATCGAAAAATTAAAGCGTATAAATTTGCTGAAAGATTATCTCTCGGCTAAAGAGAAGGAAATTGAAGCCATAAATAAAAAACGCGGCGTTAAAGACGATAATTACAACGCAAGACGCTTAAGCAATATAGGTACTTTTAGGGCGTATTGCTATAACTATCTTAAACAAAATCCCAATATATCGGATAAATTTACATGTATGGTAAGGCAGCTTTCCCCGACAACCGAAGGCTTGCCGTTGGAAGTTTATGCCTTTTCCTCCAATACGAACTGGACGGATTACGAGGCTATACAAGCCGATATCTTTGATCATTTCCTTTCGATAATAGACTTGTTTGACTTAAAAGTTTACCAGCGTTACGGAACCGATTAAAGAAAAAGCCGATAACCGCTCCAATTGGCCAATATTATATTAAAATGGTAAAATTATATATAAGGCGCCAGCAATAAGCCGGTGCCTTATTATTTTAAGCGCGTAATTTTATGCGCTTAGGAGGAATAATGAATAAAATGTTTCGACTTGCCGCGTTTGTTGCGCTTTCCTGTTTATGTACGACAACCACTCTTGGCGCGGGTTTTGGGCTGTATGAATTCAGTGCCAGGGGCAATGCCATGGGCGGCGCCGTCTTGGCCGGAGAAGCGGAGCCTGCCTCATTGGCTTTAAATCCCGCTTTGATAACCGATCTTAAAGGTACGCAGCTTCAGCTGGGCGTTACCGAAATTACGGCTTCCGCCAAAGTAACTTATAACGGCGAAAGCCAGTCTCCCGACAGAGTCTGGTGGACTTTGCCTACTTTTTATTATACCCAACAGCTTTTTGAAGATTGGTATTTCGGCTTGGGCGCTTTTCCGCGCTTTGGCCTCAGCGGGACCTATCCCGACAGGAATTGGACTGGCGCTTCCGACGTATATGACGTAGACGTGCAGTCCTACTCGATTCAGCCCACCGTAGCTTTCCAGGCGACGGACAGATTTTCGGTCGCCGCCGGCGCGGAAATTATGTATTTTGAGTTCAGCGAAGGCAAAAGAATAAATCTCGGCCCTTTAGGACATAATGACCTTGAAGTGGAAGGCGACAGCTGGGGCCTTGGCGCCATTTTAGCTATGGCCTATAAAGCCAACGACAAGGTAAACTTGGGCGCCAGCTTCAGAACCAGAGTCAAACAAGGCTTGGACGGAACCAGCAAATTCTCCAACCCGATGACTATCCCCGGCGTAGGTGCGTTTATCAACGGTTCGGCGCACGGCGATATTATGCTGCCTGCCCAACTCGCTTTGGGTATTTCTTACAGGCCGATAGACGATTTGTTGATAGAGTTTAACTGGACGAATATTTTCTGGAGCAGTTTTGACGATTTGACTATCTCTTTTGAGCATATGCCCGGCACCGGCGTTTCTGGTTCCAGCAGGCAGAAGAAAGAGTGGAAAGACACTTACAGAATGGGTTTGGGCGCGGAATATACTTTATCCAATGTGGTCAAACTCAGAGGCAGCTATATCTTTGACAAGACCCCGACCAACGACGATTATATGGATGTTTTGGTACCCGTCAGCAACAGACATTTGTTCGGCGCGGGCGTTGGGCTTAACTTGGGCAAAGGTTTTATATTGGACGCTTCCTATACCTTCCTTATAGGCGAGGGCATGAGCGGCACCAATATAGAGAATGGCGCCTCGGTCAGATACGGACAGGCTTTCAGCCATATGGCCGGTTTGAGCTTGAGATATATCTTATAATAGATTGCATAAAAAAGGCCCCGCCATTTGGCGGGGCTTTTTTATTGGTCTAGTGGATATTAAAGCGTTTTATATGCTGAGGAGTTTCACTCCGAAACTTACCGACCAATCCATACTTTTTTCGCTTCCTCCGGCGTGCCAGCCCGGTTTTAAGTACATCGATATTTCGTCAAACAGCATTATACCCGTTTCTATTTCTATGATAAACTCGTCGGAATTGTCTTCGTAATCCATATAATATTTCGGGTCGAACAGGACCCACCAATTATGGTCGGAAATATAAGCGGCCATTGTTCTTATTCTGCCTTTGTTTATGTCATTTCTTGAGGAGGGCCCCGCCACGCTTACGTAATGTTTATATCCGAGTGCGAAAAATACCTGCGGGACAATCTCGTATTCCGCAAATACCGCAGGGCTGAATTGCCATTTGCCGGCGCCAAGCTCGTCATACTTGGCCGCGGGAAGATAAAATTCCCACGTGGTGCCGAAAGAAAGTTTTTCCTCTTTTTTTATCGCAGATGCGGAAACGAGTATATCGCCTATTCCGTTTTTGGAACTGTCCCGACTTTCAAATCTTTTTATGGGCACTTCCGTACCTATCGAAAATATCTTGTTGAAAGAGTAATAATATTTTAGCGTCATGGCGGTTTCGGAAATGCCGGCCTCGTCATCGATAACCGTCAATGACGGATTAAATTCGAAAGTGGATATTTTATCCGTCGGCTTGACGCCGCGCACCTCGCATTCCGGTATTTCAACGGCAAATGCGTTGGCCGACAGAAAAACTAAAGACAAAACCGCAGGTATGAGGTTTCCTTTCATTTTACCCCCTTTGACATAATCTAAGTATAGTAATTTATGACTAAAAAACAATATCTTTTCTAAAACTGTACAAATATGCCCACCGCGGCGCTCAGCCCGATGTAAACTATCGGGTGAAGTTTCACTTTCCTTATCAAGATGAATAGTATAAAAAGATAGATGATATTTTTTAAGAGGAAGAGATCTTTCAAATTTGAAGTCTGCTCGTAAAGTTTGAAATCGAATACGGATACTTTAACTATTTCCCATACCGCTATCGTGACAAGCGCGCAGACGGCGGGTCTTAGTCCCGTGAAAGCGTCCGCTACATATTTGTTTTTGATGAATTTGTTTAATATGCCCGCGACTATTATTATTACTATTACCGAAGGCGTCACTATTCCCAAAGTGGCGATTATCCCGCCCAGTATCCCGCCCGCGTTAAAGCCGGAAAAGGTGGCCATATTTATACCCAGCGGGCCGGGCGTAATTTCTGAAACGGCAATCATATCGGCCAACTGGTGCGTGGTAAACCAGCCGGTCTTAAAAGACAGCTGATATAAGAACGGCAGCGTAGCCAATCCGCCGCCCACGGCAAAGAGTCCTATTTTAAAAAACTCAATGTATAAAAGAAGATATGTCATTTTGCCGTTTTCCTCTGTATGGCGTTATGAATTATGGCCGCTATCGCGCAGAAAACCACCAGTAAAGCGGGTGATATCTTAAAGTAAAAATATACCGCCAGACTAAATGCGAACAATAAACCGGTAAACAGGCTTACTATCCCTTTTTTGAAGAAAGGCAGCAAGGCGTTTACTATCAGAGCGGCGACGCAAATTCTTATGGAGGCGAAAAGCCTTTCGGTAATTTCCGCGCTCATATATTGTTTAAGAAACAGGGCTATAATCGTAATAATTATAATGCTTGGCGTTATTATGCCCAGCGTGGCGGACAATGCCCCTAATATGCGGCGTTTCTGATAGCCCAGCAAAGAGGCGGTATTTACCGCTATTACGCCCGGCGTTACTTGCGAAACGGCGAAGAAATCCATAAGCTCCTGACGGGTCATCCATTGTTTTTTGTCTATCAGTTCCTTTTCTATTACCGGCAGCATGGCGTATCCGCCGCCGAATGTCATCGCGCCTACTTTGGCGAAGGTAAGGAAAAGATCAAGCAGAGAGATGTTTTTGTCTTGCATATTAAAGTATTTTTAGAAGGTCCTCTATTTTATCTACTTTGATAAAGCCGTGTGATAGTTTCCCGGCATTTAGATTTTCGTGCTGCCAGGTAAGGGCATAAGGTATCCAAACGGCTTTAGCGCCCAATTTGACTACAGGCATTATGTCCGATCTTAGTGAATTGCCGACCATAATAAATTCCTGCGGCATTACGCCCAGACGATTCATAAGGGTTTTATAACCGCGTATATTCTTTTCGCTCATAATTTCTATATGGTGCAGATATTTTGTCAGGCCGGATTTATGCAGTTTTCTTTCCTGGTCCAGCAAGTCGCCTTTTGTCGCGACGACCAGTTTATATTTTTGGCTTAAAGTTTTAAATGCGGTCAAGGTGCCGGGCAGCAGTTTTACGGGTTGTTGCAACATCGTTCTGCCGATATTTATCATCTCGCCTATGGTGGCGGAAGATATTTTGTTGGCGCTTATTTTTAATGATGTTTCTATCATTGAAAGCACGAATGCTTTAATGCCGTAGCCGTAAAGCGGCAAATTTTTTATTTCCGTGGAATAGAGTTCTTCTTTAATGGCGGCTTTGTCGGCATAAGATGAGAGGAGAAGATAAAACTTTTCTTCCGCCTGGCGGAACAAATCCTCATTGGCCCACAGGGTGTCGTCGGCGTCGAAAGCCACTATTTTTATATTGCGCATCATAATTAATTCTACCAATTTTTGATTATAAAAAAGGCGCCGCTTTTTGGCGGCGCCGATATGTCTTGGGGAGTTTTATTTCTTTACCTCGAAATAGGCTTTTTTATATTTGCATACCGGGCACATTTCGGGTGCTTTTTCGCCGGTAAAAGTGAAGCCGCAGTTCATACATTTCCAAGTTACTTTGCCGGTCTTTACGAAAACTTCGCCTTTTTCAAGTTCGTCGAACAGTTTTAAGTAGCGTTCTTCGTGTTCTTTTTCTATTTGAGCTACTTTCTCGAAGAGGAAAGCTATATCGTTGAAGCCTTCTTCTTTTGCTTCTTTGGCGAAGTTAGCGTACATATCGGTCCACTCGTAATTTTCGCCGGCGGCTGCGTCTTTAAGGTTTTGCAGGGTTGAGGGGATATCGCCGTCGTGTAAGAGTTTGAACCATATTTTGGCGTGTTCTCTTTCGTTTTTGGCGGTTTCCTTAAAGATGGAAGCTATATAGTTATAGCCTTCTTCTTTAGCTTTCTTGGCGTAATAGGTATATTTGTTTCTGGCTTGGGACTCGCCCGCGAAGGCGGTCATAAGATTTTTTTCGGTTTTTGATCCTTTGAGTTCCATTTTATTTCTCCTGTTTGTTTCTGCATTCTTTGCATATCCCGTTGAAAACTATTTCACGGTGATTTATTTTAAAATTGGTTTGCTCCGCCGTTTTGTTTATTTGTTTTGACAGCTCTTCATTTATAAACACGTCTTCCACTTTGCTGCAGAGCTCGCAAATTATATGGGCGTGTTCTTGGATAATGTGGTCAAAATGATCGGCTTGATTAAGTCCGCTTATCTTCTTTATCCGCCCTTGCTTTGCCATTTGGTTTAAGTTTCTGTAAAGCGTTCCCAGGCTTAACGGCGGATATATCGGCTTTATTATCGAATAGAGATAATCCGCCGTAGGGTGGCACGGATTGCTTTTTAGCGTATTATAGATAAGTTCTCTTTGTTTGGAGTATCTCATAAAAGCTCTCAATTAATCGATAACAGTAATTATTACTGATAGTATATCAAAGAAATAAAATTTTTGCAACATTATTTTAAAGGCGAACAAATTTTTATTGTTGACAATTTGACGGAACAAGATATATCGGAGGGGTAATTTATTGGGCCGCATTGCTGATTAGTCCTCATAAACAGGAGCATTTAAGAAGGTAATTGGCAATAGCGGGAGAGATTTTTCCGCGCAGGCTTTTTACTTGTTTATAAATTATATTCTTAAAGGCTTTTGGGCCAGATGATATTTTATGTTGGAATAATTTCTCAAGTTTTTTTGATAAAGATATATAATAAGCAAACAAAAAAACCTAGGGTTTTCCCTAGGTTTCTAACTAACCGCCCCGCAATAATGGGGACCAAGAACATTTTAGCATTATTTTTTTATAAAAAAGCAATTATATTTTAAAATTGGCCGCCGAATACAAAGGATATTTGGTTGGAGGAATCGCTCAAATTATGAGTATAGTTAAGGCCAAATGGGAAAGGGAAACGCCAAAACTTATAGGAAATGGAAGCGCCTGCGCCGCTTTGGTGATGATATTGTTTGTCATAAACATAAGCCAACTCATAAAACGGCTGTAGGGATAATAGGCCGGTGTTGTTTCTTATCAGATAGTATATAAATGCGGCGCTTGCACCCGCGCCGTACTGTCCGAATATGGTGCGGCTGTATCTGCCTTGTCCGCCCAGCAAATCTTGGGCGCGCACCTGCGCGGCGAAGGGGGAATTGAAAGCGCTTTCTCCTTTTATTTGCAGGGCGAGCAGATGTCTGTTTTTAAATTCGGTAATGTTTTGCAAATGGGCCGAGAGTTTGGAAATGTCAAAGTCTGCGCCGGTCCATTCTCCGCCGTTCTCGTAAGACATACGGGCGGAAAGGCCGTAAATATTGCGTGGCAAATCTTTCAGGCTTTCTTCTTTGTCGGTAAGGCCATAGCCGAACAGCGCCCCCATATTTGCGCCCGAGCGTATATTTTTTTTATAGCTTAAACCGAGCGCTACGGTATTATAGCTGCCTGAGGCCATATCTTTATCGTATCTGATATATCTGTATTGGGGAGATACAAAGGCTTTAAAGGGGCCGTATTCGCGGGAGTATTGCAAGTAGAAGGAATCTTCTTTTGTGTATATTTGCGCGATCGGGTCGGAAAAATCCTCCTTATCGTCCGAAGTGCTGAAAATACCGTCATTGTTAATCCAGTTGTTTTGGTAGAAACGTTGTTCGAAATTCATATTTTTGGCCGCGGCAAGGAAAGAATTTCTTCCGTCTTTTAGCATAAAGCTGAGCATACTGCCGTCTTTGCCTGTTGCGCCAAACAGCATAATTGTTTCCCCTCTTTTAAAGAGGTTCCCTGCGGCCAAGGCTAAGCCTGCGGCGCTTTTTTCGCCGCCTGTAGCGAAAGCCAGAGGGAATATATAATAACCGTCTTCCGCGTTTATGGAAATATCTACGGTTTTATTTTCGCGCGGCTGCAGGGAGAAGGACAATTTTTTTGATATTCTCAAATCGTGCAATTCGTTTTTGGCGTTTTCGTATTCTTCGGCATTAAAAGGGCGGCCTTCTTTCAAGGCGAAATATTTTTTCAGCAGTTCCGGCTTTGTCCTTTTGGAAAAGACATTGACTTTATTTATGATATATCCGTCGTAAAGCTCGTCAGGTCCGGCGGAAAGTGCCGAAATGGGAAAACAGGCGCAAAGAAGCGTAGCCAAAAATATTTTATTTTTTAATTTCATAATTACCCCGTAAGCCGCATGCGGAAGCGCAACGTCTATATTTTACAAAAAGGGCGTAATATCGGGCAAAAAAGCTCGGTATTAACGTCAATAATTTATATAATTTATATATATTATGAACAAAAACATATCTCAAACGGTGTTGGAAAGAGCCGAAACGATAGTATTTAAAGTAGGTTCCAGCCTGATAGTGGATTCTTCGGGCAATATTCGTACTGACTGGGTCGATTCCCTGGCAGAGGATATCAGAGATTTGATATTAAGCGGGAAGAAAGCGGTAATCGTTTCCTCCGGCGCGGTGGCCATGGGCAGGATACGTCTTGGCCTTGGTATGCAGAAACTGAATTTAAGCCAAAAACAGGCGGCGGCGGCTGTAGGGCAGATAGAGCTATCCAGTATGTATCAGGAGATACTCGAAATCAAAAAGATAAAGGCGGCGCAGGTTCTGCTGACGCAGGACAATGCCGATAACGAACATACTTTTATTAACGCTGTGGCTACGCTGAAGACTTTGCTGGAGATGGACGTCGTCCCGATAATCAACGAGAACGATACCGTCAGCAGCGAGGAAATCAAATTCGGCGATAACGATCGTTTAAGCGCGATAGTGTCTCAAATGACGGGCGCCGATATTCTGCTTTTGCTTTCGGACGTGGACGGCCTTTACGAGCGCGATCCGAAATTGGATCCTCAGGCCAAATTTATACCAGTGGTCAAAAAGATAACTCCCGAAATAGAGGCTATGGCCTCCAACAGCAAAAGCACGCTCGGCACCGGCGGAATGAAGAGCAAACTTATGGCCGCGCAAATGTGTATGGGCATAGGGTGCGATATGGTAATATCGGCGGGCAAGGAGCTGTATCCTCTTCGCCGCTTGCTTAAAGGGGAGAAGTGCACTTGGTTTTTGCACGGTGAAAAATGATGATAGAGAACACCATAAAAGAAATTTGTCTAAACGCCAAAGAGAGCGCAAAGACGCTGGCTTTGGCGTCTTCGAAGTTAAAGAACGAAGTTCTTTTAAAAGCGGCGGATAATTTAATGGCCGAAGCGGATAAAATCCTTAAAGCGAACGCCGAGGACATAAAAAATCTCTCCGCGGAAAAAGCGCGGGCTTTTAAAGACAGGCTTTTGCTTAACGAGGAGCGGATAAAAGCGATTGCCGACGGAGTAAGGAAAGTGGCCTCTCTGCCCGATCCGGTAGGCAAGGTATTGGCGTCTTGGCAGGTCCCCAGCGGGCTTAAGATAAGCAGGGTAACAATTCCGCTTGGCGTTTTGTGCGTCATCTTTGAGGCTCGCCCGAACGTATGCGCCGATGCGGCCGCTTTATGTTTTAAAGCCGGCAGCAGCGTGATACTCAGGGGCGGCGGCGACAGTTTTAATTCCTGCCTGGCGATTTACGAATGTTTCAAAAAGGCTTTGGCGGATTGCGCTTTGCCGCAAGGCTGCATAAATCTTGTACCGTCAAAAGATCACGAAGCGGTGGATATTCTGTTAAGGCAAGAAGATTATATCGACGTCCTAATCCCGCGCGGCGGCAAGAAACTTATCGAGAAAATCAGCCAAAGCCGCATACCGTCGTTTAAGCATTTAAACGGGATATGCCATACCTATATACATAAAGACGCGGATATGGAAATGGCCTGCAAAGTGCTTGTAAACGCCAAACTGCGGCGCACTTCCATCTGCGGCGCTACGGAAACGGTACTGTTGGATAAGGAGCTTGGCGAGGCAAAGATAAAGCAGGTTCTCGGCGCGCTTATTGAAAGGGGCTGCGAAGTCCGCGCGGACGAATATATACGGTCCTTTATGCCCGATCTGCCCGCCGCCGAAGAAGAAGATTGGGGTACGGAATATTTGGACGCGATAATATCTGCCAAGACGGTATCAGGCGTCAAAGAGGCGGTGGCGCATATAAGCAAATATGGGTCTAATCATACCGAATCGATAATCACGCAAAACGCCCAAGCGGCGGAAGAGTTTTTAAACGGCGTAAACAGCGCGGTGGTAATGCATAATACGTCCACTCAGTTTTGCGACGGAGGGGAATTCGGTATGGGCGCGGAAATAGGCATAGCCACGGGCAAGCTGCACGCACGCGGGCCTGTCGGTTTGGAACAGCTTGTAACGTTCAAATATAAGGTGGAAGGACACGGAGAAACAAGAAAATGAAAACGGGCAAAATATTATTTGTCGGCTGCGGCCATATGGGTGGCGCATTGCTTGAGGGCTGGACGAAGTACGGCGGTTTAAGCAAAGAGGATATTATAGTCGCCGAGCCTTCCGATATCATAAGGAAGAATTTAAAGAAAGAGGGCTATAAAGTTTTTGCGGGTATTGAGAAACTGCCCCGCAGGACGGAAATAAAAGCCGTCGTTCTCGCCGTAAGACCGGATACTTTTAAAGAAGTTTTGCCCTTGCTTGCCGAAAGGATTGCTCCGTCGGTTTTAATAATCAGCATAGCGGCGGGCAAGAAGATATCTTTTATAGAAAATCATTTGCCCGATAATCCGATAATAAGGATAATGCCTAATATGGCGGTATCGCAGGGCTTGGGGATAAGCGGTTTATACGCTTCAAAGAAAACGGACGCCGAGGATAAGGAATATATATTCGGATTGATGAGTTCCTGCTCCCGCGCCTTATGGCTGGAAAAGGAAGAGGATATCCACAAGATAGTCGCGCTCGGCGGCAGCAGCCCCGCATATATATACAGCTGTGCTTTGGCTCTTGAAAAGGCGGCGCGCGATTACGGCCTGGCGGAAGATTTTGTACGGGAAGCGGCGGTAAACGTATTTTTGGGTTCGGCGGTATTATTTGCCAAAAGCGAAGGCTCGCTGAGCGACGCTGTTGCGAAGATAGCCACCAAAGGCGGCACGACCGAAGCGGCTGTAAGCGCATTTAACAAAGGCGACGCTTTGACTAAACTTTTTGCCAAAGCGATGAAAGTCTGTATGGCAAGATCCAAGGAAATGTCTAAATAGATAAGGCCCCGCTTAAGCGGGGCTTTTTGATGTTTTTACGCCGTATGGCGGCGGGAAAAACGAAAATTTATAAATGATATAATAAAATAAAAGGGCTTGAGGAGACCGATGGAAGAAAAATTCTCTAAAGAAGGACTTACCTTTGACGACGTTCTGTTGATACCGCAGCATTCACAGGTGCTGCCCAAAGACGTAAAAACCCACACCCGCCTTACCAAAAAGATAAAACTTAACATACCGCTAATAAGCGCTGGTATGGATACCGTTACCGAAGCGGCTTTGGCCATAGCGATAGCCAGAGAGGGCGGCATCGGCATAATCCACAAGAATATGCCTTTGCAGAAGCAAGCGCAGGAAGTGGACAGGGTAAAGAGAAGCGACAACGGCGTCATTACCAATCCTTTTTCTTTGGGGCCCGAAAACACTCTGCAAGACGCCAAAGACCTTACGGCCAAATATAAAATATCGGGCGTACCGATAGTGGACGGCGAAGGCAGGCTTGTCGGGATAATCACAAACAGGGATATGCGCTTTGAGACGGACAATACCAAACGCATAGCCGAAATAATGACAAGCGAAAATCTTGTTACCGCGCGCGAAGGCACTTCCATAAAGGAAGCGAAAGAAATACTCCGCCGGGCCAAGGTAGAAAAACTTCCGTTGGTTGACGCCAACAATGTATTAAAAGGCTTAATCACCATAAAAGATATAGAGAAATCCATTATTTACCCCAACTCCGCCAAAGACGAACAGGGACGCCTTTTGGTAGGCGCGGCGATAGGGATAACCAAGGATATGCTCAACCGTGCGCAGACGCTTTTGGCGGCGGGCGCGGACGTGTTGGTGGTTGATACTGCGCACGGCCACAGCCAAGGCGTACTGGACGCGGTGGCGAAAATAAAGCAGAATTTCCCGCAGTGCCAGCTTATAGCGGGCAATATAGCTACGGCGCAAGCTGCGAAGGCCTTGATAGAAGCGGGCGCCGACGCTTTAAAAGTAGGCATCGGCCCCGGCGCGATATGCACGACCAGAGTAGTGGCGGGCATAGGTATGCCTCAGATAACGGCGATTTACGATTGTTATACTGCAGCCAAAGAATACGATATACCGATAATAGCAGACGGCGGCATTAAATATTCCGGCGATATCGCCAAGGCGATAGCGGCTGGCGCGAGCACTTGTATGCTGGGTTCTCTTTTCGCCGGCACGAACGAAAGCCCCGGGGAAAATATAATTTATAACGGCCGCGCCTTTAAGGCTTACCGCGGAATGGGTTCTTCCGCCGCGATGAAAGCTGGCAGCAGCGACAGATACTTCCAAGAAAACGCCAAGAAACTCGTTCCCGAAGGCGTCGAAGGCAGAGTGCCGCACAGGGGCGCTTTGGCTGACGTTGTCTATCAGCTGGTCGGCGGGCTTAAAGCCGCTATGGGCTACTGCGGAGTTAAGACGATACAAGAGCTCAGGGAAAACGGAAAATTCGTAAGAATATCCAATGCGGGCTTGGTGGAAAGCCACCCCCACGATATTTTTATCACTAAAGAAGAAAGCAATTACAGCAAGGGTTTGTGATGGAAAGAGAACTGGTTTTGATAGCCGATTTCGGCGGGCAGTACAATCAGCTTATAGCTAGGCGGGTACGGGAAGAACACGTATACTGCGAGGTCGTTCCCTTTAAGAAGCTGCTTGCCAAGGCAAAGGTTTGCAAGCCTAAGGGGATAATTTTCACCGGCGGGCCCGCCAGCGTATACGAAGAAGGAGCCCCGGCGGTGGAAAAAGAAGTCTTTTCGCTGGGGATACCGGTTTTGGGCATATGTTACGGACATCAGCTTACCGCTCATTTACTGGGCGGGGAAGTGGTCAGCCCCGATTTCAAGGAATACGGTAAAGTAAAGATAAGCATAGACGGCGGTTTGTTGTTTAAAGGCATAAAGAATGATGAAATATGCTGGATGAGCCACCGCGATTATGTAAGGAAACTTCCGCCCGGCTTTAAGTCTTTGGCTTATACCGATAAATGCCCCGTAGCGGCTATGGCCGACGAGAAGCGCAAAATTTACGGCGTGCAGTTCCACCCCGAGGTGGAGCATACCCCCTTCGGCAGGGCTTTGCTGAGGAATTTCCTTTTTGATATTTGCGCCTGTAAAGGCGATTGGACTATGGATAATATAGCCGCCTCGCTTATTAAAGAATTAAAACAAAAGGCATCTGGCAAGCGGGTGCTTTGCGCGCTTTCGGGCGGGGTCGACTCTTCCGTAGCGGCGGTTTTGGCCAATAAAGCCATAGGCGACAATTTGATATGCGTCTTTGTCGACCACGGACTTATGCGCAAGAACGAAGGCGACGAAATAGAAAAAATGTTCAAGCGCGATTACCATATCAATATGGTTAGGGTAAACGCGGGTGAAAGATTTTTAAACGCGTTAAAAGGGGTCCGCGATCCGGAAGAAAAGCGGAAAATAATAGGCAGGGAATTTATTTCCGTCTTTGAGCGGGAGTCTTTAAAACTCGGGCAGATAGACTATCTTTTGCAGGGGACGATTTATCCCGACGTTATAGAATCGGGCGCGGGCCAAGCCAGCGTGATAAAGAGCCACCACAATGTCGGCGGTTTGCCAAAAAATATGAAGTTCGGCCTTTTGGAGCCTCTGCGCCTGTTGTTTAAGGACGAAGTACGCGCACTCGGTTTGGAAATCGGCCTGCCCAAAAGCCTGGTGTGGCGTCAGCCTTTCCCCGGGCCCGGCCTGGCGGTAAGATGCCTTGGCGAGGTGCGGGAAGAAAAACTTAAAATCATACGCGACTCCGACGCCATTTTGCGCGAGGAAATATCCAAAAACGGGCTTGAAGACAAAATTTGGCAGTACTTTACTTTCCTGCCGAACATTAAAAGCGTAGGAGTTATGGGCGACGAACGGACCTATTTCCATACCGTAGGGATAAGAGCTGTAACATCGGTCGACGCGATGACTTGCGACTGGGCCAAAATACCTTATGACGTCTTGGATAAAATATCTTCCAGAATAGTCAGCGAGGTGGAAGGCGTCAACAGAGTGATATACGACGTAACCTCCAAGCCGCCCGCCACGATAGAATGGGAATAGCCATTCCCGCGCTTTATACCCGTACGGGGTGTGCGTATGCTATAATAAACTGACGGAGGGCTTATGGCTTTGCATACCGATTGCAAGAATAATACTCAAAAGACTATTCGACTGCTTAAGACCGCGCGCGGCCAAATAGAGGGAATAATAAATATGATAGAAAGCGACAGAGCCTGCGTGGAGGTAAGTTCTCAGCTTTTGGCGACGCAGTCTATACTGAAAAAGGTCAACGTGGAAATACTTTCCAATCACCTGTCGCGATGCGTAAAAGACTCTATTGAGCACGACAGCGAGAAAGTCAAAAGAGCGAAATTGGAAGAAGTGGTCGCTCTTTTAAACAAAATGCTTAAATAGTCTTTTCTACGTTTATCAAATCAAATTCCGCATAGCTGTTTATCAGCTTTTTTATTTCTTCCGCGCTTTGCGCGCTTTCACATTTAAGTACGGCGGCGTATTTGCCTTGCCCGGTATTCCAAATGTGAAGATACTCTACATCCGCGCCGTCCTCTTTAAGCCGCGCGGATATGTCTTTTTTTAAGGAAGGATCTTCGTAATCGGCCAAGATTTTTCCCGTCGCTTTAATAAGTCCAAAAGCCCAGAGGCAAATCATCGCTCCTCCCAAAAAACCTACCAGAGAATCAAGAAAGTTTAATCCCGCGTATTTGCCCAATAGCAAAGCGGATATCGCCAAAAGCGAGGTTAGAGCGTCAGCCAAAATATGCAAATAAGCCGATTTGAAGTTGAAGTCTTCATGCGCGTGCGCGCCGTTTGGGCCGTGCGAGTGGGCGTGACCATGGCGGGAATGCCCGCCCATTATAAAAGCGCATAAAGCATTTACCAAAAGCCCAATTGCCGCAACCAAAATGGCTTCATTAAAATTGATTTGCAGGGGGTTAAAAAAGCGTTCGGCCGATTCGTATAAAATCCATAATCCGGATAGGGCCAAAAGTATTGCGCTGGCAAAGCCCGCCAAGGGGCTGAATTTCCCGCTGCCGAAAGCCAGCTTCTCGGAATATTCGTATTTGCGTATCATCATATAGGCAAAGAAGGTTATCGACAGCGCGAAAGCGTGCGTGCCCATATGCCAGCCGTCGGCCAAAAGCGCCATTGAATTGCTGAAATAGCCGAAAGCTATTTCAGCCGCCATGGTAATTAAGGTAAGTATTATTACGGTTAAAGTCTTTCTCTCATTCTTCGTCATAAGTCGTCCTTGTCGGATAAAAACTACAGGTTAAATTATTTTCGGCATACACCCCCCTGGGGTATAGTATTAGTATAGTTTTTATCCCTTCTTTTGTCAAAGATTTTTATTTGCTAAAATTTAGCGTGCTTATAAGGAAAACGGAAGAAAAAGATTTGCCGTCTGTAGAACTTTTGTACGCCTGCGCACGCGCTTTTATGAGGGAAAACGGCAACGGCGGACAATGGGGCGGAGAATATCCCAAGCGGGAGAAGCTGCTTGAGGATATTTCGCGCGGTTACTCTTATGTTTGTTTGGAGGGCGGCGAGTTTTTGGCGGTATTCAGTTTCTGTCCTTCCCCCGATCCGACTTATGCAAAAATAGAAGAAGGCGCCTGGCTAAACGAGGAGCCTTACCGTGTTATTCATCGTATAGCGGCGGGCAAAAAACGGCGCGGCGCCGCTTCCTTTTGTCTTGATTGGTGTTTTAAACAATACCCCAATATCCGCATAGACACTCACAAAAACAACGCGCCCATGCTGGGGCTTATAAATAAATTCGGGTTTAAGTATTGCGGAATTATATATACCGACGACGGAAGCCCGAGGCTTGCTTTTCAGAAAAAAATATAATTATATTTTTTCTTCCCGTAAAAAACCCCCGCTTTTGGCGGGGGGCAAAGTCTTTTATTTTATTTCTATGGTCTTAATAGCGTTATCTATTTTAAGAGCCAAATTGTCGTTGATTTCCGATGTGGCTTTTAATATGGCCTCTTTCTCTTCCCGGCTTAAATCGTCCGTCAATTCCTGGTCGGCAAAGAATGTTTGGATTATCAGTTCCCAGGATTGTTGGTCGTCATTGCAGGATAACATTACGATCTTCTTTTGGCTTTCCTTTTCCGTAAAGACGCTTTTCCTGCAGGTTTTGCCGCTTATGTTAAGCTCTTCTATGTCGTCGTAAATCACTTCCTGCAGGCCGAACGGGGGGCGGTTCTCGAAGAAATTATTGTCCACTTTGGTATAGGCGTAGGAGAGGCTTATCGGCGGATAATTTTCGAAGTTGTCATACATATAAGTCTGTACTGAGTTTATGGAAGGATCTTCTTCCTTATAAAATTGCAGGGTTTCTTTCGGGTCGACTTTTATTTCCCTTAACGTTCCGAAATCCTCTTGCGATAGTGTGATGTTCAATCCTCCTTTAAGAGTATAGGTTCGGTTTTTGTCGGCGGATTTGTCCGAACAGGCCTGAATCAAAAAGACGCAAGAAATAAGCATTATCGTTTTTAACATTGTTCTCATAATATAGTCCTTACCCTGAAGGGTTTTTTTGATATATCAATTTTTATATTATCAAAAGCGAATTGTTAAGGCAATAGAGGCCGGGGCGATAATCGTATGGGAAAAAATAAAACCCCGCGTTTTGCGCGGGGTTTAAATGGCGGAGTCAACGGGATTCGAACCCGCGGTCTCTGCCTTGACAGGGCAGCGTGTTAACCAGGCTACACCATGACTCCAAGTACTTCAACTATATATATTTTATATTTTTGCGCTCTTTGAGTCAAGAAAGACTTATTGAGCGCTCGTCTTCTTGCGGGGGGAATTCCCCCCAGAGTATTTGTTCCGTCTCAAGTTTGACGCCCGTTCGGGCATATACTTCTTTTTGAACTTTTCTTATAAGATTGTAAATATCGGACGCGCTGGCCTTTTCGTAGTTGATTATAAAACCGGCGTGCTTTCGCGAAACTTGCGCCCCGCCTACGGTTAAACCTCTTAATCCGCAGGAATCTATCAGGCGGCTGGCATAATCGTTTTGAGGCCTTTTAAATACGCTTCCCGCGGAAGGATATTCTAAAGGCTGTTTTTGAGAGCGGCGTTCAAGTATGGACGATCGGATTTGTTTTAATTCGTTCGGGTTTTTGTCCGCAAGTGCCCAAGTAACGCTTAATATTATGCAGCCTTCTATATTTTTTACTTTGCGGTACCCGTATTGCACTTCGTTTTTGGAAATTTCTTTGATTTCGTTTCGCGGCGTCAGCGCTTTGAAACTTTTTAAGCAGTCGAAAGTTTCCTGCCCGAATGCTCCCGCATTCATAAAAACCGCTCCGCCGCAGCTGCCGGGTATTCCGCTAAGACATTCTATCCCGCCCAGTCCGTTTTCGGAAGAGAATCGTGCCGCCTCGTCAAGCGCAGTGCCCGCTTTTGCGGTAAGTTCATTGCCGTTTAGGGTGAGGCCCGAGTAATTTTTCAGACAGCAAATAATACCTTTTAAGCCCAAATCGCTTACCAGGATATTCGAACCGAACCCTATTATGCGGAAATCCAGTCTTTGCGTCTTTGCAAAATTCTTCAGATACAGGATTTGTTCCTCAGTTTCCGGCAAAGCCAAAACTTGCGCCGCGCCGCCGGTTTTATAGGTGGTATAGTTGCTCATAGGCGCGTCGAAAACAAGGATTTCTTTTATCCTTTCGTCTAAATTCTCTTTCCAATCCATTTAATATATTATATAAAAAGATTATGGAGGAAAATTTATGACAGATAAAAATGCCGGCAAACTGCCTACTCAAAGTATAGATTTGAAAATGTTGGAAACGGAATTCTATAATCCCTCGGCCAAGCCCGCTAAGGTGAAATTTGGGACTTCCGGACATAGGGGCGTATTGGGTTCTGGTTTTTGCGCTTTGCATGCCAAAGCCATAGCGCAAGCCGTAGCCAAGATGCACTTGGAAGAAAATATAAAAGGCAAAGTGCTTGTCGGCGGCGATACGAGGCTGATGTCAAAAGTTACCGCAGAGCTATGCGCCTGCGTTTTGGCCGGCAACGGAATAGAGGTTTCTCTGCCTGCGATACCGGTGCCTACGCCGGTGTTCTCTTTCGAGATTTTATCCAAACGAGCGGTTGCCTGTCTAAACGGTACGGCCAGCCATAATCCTCCGCAGGATATGGGGCTTAAATATAATCCTTCCACGGGCGGACCGGCTGATTCTTCAATAACGTCGAAAATAGAAAAATACGCCAACTACTTTATGCAAAACGAGAACGAGATAAAATTTATCTCGCTGGACGAAGCGAAGAAACGCGGTTTGGTAGAAGTCCCCGACATAATAGACAATTACGTTAAAGCGCTAGGCGGAAAGATAGATTTTAAGGTAATAAAAAGCGCCGCTCTTAAGGCCGCTCTGCACCCTATGGGCGGAACCAGTCTTCCATTTTTTAAAGCGATAAAGGAATATTATAAATTGGATAATGTGGAAATAGTGAGCGAATTGCAAAACCCGTCGTTTAACTTTATTCCTCTTGACCACGACGGCAAGACGAGAATGGATCCCTCCTCCAAGTATCCGATGTCGCCGCTGATAGATTTGGCTTTAAGCGGAAAATACGATTTCGCCGGGGCGTGCGATCCGGACGCCGACCGCTTCGGCGCGGCGACTTCCAAAGGCGGGCTGTTATCGCCCAATCACGCGCTTTGCGTTATGCTGAACTATTTGGCTGACAATAAAAAGACGGCAAAGACCAATGCCGTCGGCCGCACTATAGGGACGACACATCTGATCGATAAAATAGCCGCTTCAAAAGGACTGCGGGTGGAAGAGGTAAACGTAGGTTTCAAATATTTCGTACAAGGCCTTTTGAGCGGGGAACTTTTAATGGCGGGCGAGGAAAGCGCGGGTATGTCCCAGGCCGATTGGGTAACTGAAAAAGACGGTATGCTGGCCGTTTTTCTGCTGCTTGAGATTATGAGCAATACCGGCCAGGATATTGCAGGCTTGTATAAACAGCTTACCGCGCTTTACGGCGACCCTGTATATACGCGTGTAGATATGCCCGTAACGGAAGAAGTTAAGGAAAAACTTAAAGGCTTCGGCAAAGAAAGTTTGGCGGGGTTAAAAGAAGTCGCCGGCGAGAAAGTGCTGAATGTCCGCGATACCGACGGAGTGAAGGTCTATTTGGAAGACAGTTGGTTTCTTGTCAGGCCTTCCGGCACCGAAGCCATAGTCAAGTTCTACGCCGAAACTTTTAAAGGCGAAGAACATTTGCGTAAAATACTTGAGGAAGGCCGCAAAGTGTTTGGCCTATAGCCGAGTTTTGCAATAGAGAAAAAAGCCCGGCTTATGCCGGGCTTTTTATGTATCGAAAAGTTTAGGCCATAATTTTTATGTCTTCACAACGTTTATGGCGGGGGTTTATGTCTTCAAAGACATAATCCCTGTCGTCATATTTTGGCCGTATACGGGTTCTATTTGCATATAGTAGTTTGATTGAAAGGCTCTCATATTTCGGCCTTGCCCCGCGTCCAAAGGCAGCCCGCAGTTGATAAGACGCCTTTTTTCGTCGCGGATTAAAAATTCGGGATTAAGTTTTTGAAATGAAATTTTTCCTTTCTCGGGTTCAATGCCGTAATAGTAAGTTTTTTTGTATTGTGGCAAAGATTTTGCTTCGGAAAGGCTTCTGGCGCGTTTGTATAAGGAGAAGGCTTCGTTTTTTCCTGTTTGGCGGCGACAGATATTTGCCGTCCTATTCGCTGATTGTTTTTGAGTATTGCTTCGTACTCTTTTTAAGTGTATTGTACTTTTCTTTAAGCGCTTTTTCCTCTTCGTTTTCCGTTCTTTTTTACTCTCTTCCAGTTTTTGAGCCGATGAATGGAATTGTCGTATATTCGTTTAGGCGGTATTATTGGGGGCTTATTCTGGTATTGTCGGCCGCGGAGAGATAATTTTTTCGTCGAAAAAAGAATGTTCAATCTCTCGGGAGATTAGTTTGTTTTTTGTTTCCGACATTTTTTGCAGCAAAGTTTTTGCCTTTAGGAAATCTTTGGAGTTTATTTCCGCCGAATTTCCTTTAATTCCCCGAGGAGAGATATGCGCGTTTTCGGCAAGCGCGGCGGCCGGCGTCGCAAAGATAAAAGAAAAATGTAAAAGCCAGCAGTTTTTTAATAAATAACCTATATGTTGTAATATGATATCAGGCCTTAACGCCAAAATACAAGGAAATTAAGGCCCAAACGCCTGTGGGAAATAAGACTATTACAAGTTTGAAATAATTAAATATAATAGGAATGTATGGCTTTAAGTCCTTTAGACGGAAGATACGGAGAATCTGTAAAAGAGCTCGCCGCTTTGGCCGGCGAAGACCGCCTGATTCTTATGAGAATTAAGGCGGAATGTCTGTATTTGCTTGCTTTGGCGGAGCGCGGCGTAATAAAAATGAGCGCCGCGGACAAAAAGAAAATACTTTCGCTTTCGGAAGCGCCAAACTCCGCCGTCGCAACCGTTAAACTTATAGAAACAAAAGGTTTTAAGGGAATAAAGGCCACAAGGCACGATGTTAAGGCGGTGGAGTATTATCTGCGGCTGGCTTTTGAGGAGAAAGGTCTCGGCAGATATAGCCAATGGCTGCATTTCGCCCTGACTTCGGAAGACATAAACAGCCTCTGTTACGCCGTGATGACCAGGGACGCCCTGCAAGAAGTGTTAATACCTGCTTTAGAAAACATTTTATCCGCTTTTGGCAAATTGGCAAAGAGTTATGCCGATGATGTCTTGTTGGCGCGCACGCACGGCCAGCCTGCGGTTCCGACCACTTTCGGCAAAGAGTTCAAGGTTTTTGAGTATCGTCTTTCAAGGCAGCTGAAACAGCTTAAGAAACAGCAAATTTCCTGTAAATTCGGCGGGGCGGTAGGGTGCTATAACGCGCATGCGGCGGCGTTTGACAATATAGATTGGACCAAGTTTTCAAAAGATTTCATAGAATCTTTCAACAAAGGCCGCAAAAGCAAGATATTTTTGTGGGAAGTTTCGACGCAGATAGATCCGCATGATTCATATGCGGAACTTTTCGACAACCTGCGCCGCGCAAATATGATACTTTTGGATTTCTCGCAGGATATTTGGCGTTATATATCCGATGGACTGATAAAGCAGAAAAGCGTTGAGGGGGAAGTGGGGTCTTCTACGATGCCTCAGAAGGTCAATCCGATAGATTTCGAGCAGGCTGAGGGGAATATCGGCCTTGCTAATGCCTTGTTTGGGTTCTTCAGCGGGAAGTTGACGGTATCAAGATTGCAGAGGGATTTGTCGGATTCCACTGTGCTGAGGAATATCGTCTGCGCTTTCGGATATTGCGTTACGGCCTATAAGTCTTTGTTAAAAGGTTTGTCCAAGATAAAGCCCGACACCGAATATGCCTTGCAAGAAGTCCGTGCGCACCCGGAAACGCTGTCCGAAGCGCTGCAGACTTTGCTTAGGACCTACGGGCGGCCAGACGCATATGAAAAACTGAAAGCTCTTACTCGCGGAAAGAAAGTCAGCGCGAAAGATATTGAACTTTTTGTGGAGAATTTGGATTTGACTCCGCCTCAAAGGAAAAAAATGCTTTCCTTGCGGGCGGAAAAATATATTGGCCTATCGGCAAAAATGGCAAGGAAGGTTTATTTATGATAGATATAGTATCCGGCGGGCAGGCCGGCGATGAAGGGAAAGGCAAGATATCGGCGTATCTTTCTTATAAAGGGAACTATTCTTATTGCGTTCGCATAGGCGGGCCGAATGCGGGGCATACGGTTTTGCATCGAGGCAACAAGTATACCTTAAAGAATATTCCGTCCGGATTTCTTAACCCCAAGACGAAATTGGTTTTGGGCGCTGGAGCGTATACCAAGACCGACTGGCTGCTTAAAGAAGTCGAGCTTACCGGCACGAAAGACCGCCTTATAATAGACCCTATGGCGGTTCTCATAGAGGAAAGACATACTTCCGCGGAGAAAGGCGACAGCCATTTTATGTCGGCAGTAGGCAGCGTGGGGACAGGATTGGGGCAGGCGGTTAAGGAGCGTATAGAAAGAAGGGCGCTAAAATTCGCAAAAGACGAGCCGCTGCTAAAAGATTTCATACAGGACGTACCCGAACTTTTAAACAAGGCTTTGGCAAAAGGCGAAGACGTTTTGGTTGAGGGTACTCAGGGCGTGAAACTTTCGCTTTTGCACGGCGAATATCCTTTTGTTACTTCGCGCGATACGACCGCGTCCACCTTCTTGGGTGAAGCGGGCTTGGGCCCGAAAGCCGTAAGAGACTGTTGGGTAATTTTTAAGCCTTATGTCAGCAGGGTGGGGCCGGGCCCTTTGGCCAGCGAGATTTTCGACGAAAAAGAATTGGAGCTTTATCACGGCAAAGGCTGCGAAATCGGCAGCGTCAGCAAGCGCCTGAGAAGGATCGGCCGCTTTGAAGACGAAACCGCCATAAAAGCCATTATGCTTAACAGCGCGACCAAAATAGCCGTCACACATATCGACCTTTTTGCGGGCAATGATGCGGGTACGGTAAACTGTTACGAACAGTTTAGCGGGGAAGCAAAAAAATTCTTGGACCATCTGCAGGATATATTGAAGAAAACTTATCCGTATCCGGAACTTAAACTGATATCCAACGGTCCGGAATTGGAAGATATGGTAATTCTGTAAGATTTGCGCAATCGCAAAAAGCCGCCGGTTATCGGCGGCTTTTTTTATCGCCGCGGATAGTTCCCTTCGGGTGCGGTTTTAATGCTTTAGGGCATTTGTCCGACTTGGAGGCTTTCCCAGGTTCGCTAGGCCTAATAAACGGATTGCAAAAGGAATAAAAATTGTTAATAATGAATAAATAGACCGCGGAGGGACATTTTATGAAATCCTATGCCGTTGACAGTATTTATGCTTTTATCATAATAGTGGCAGTATTCCTGGTTCTGCCTTTCTTCGTGCCGATGCAGGAGGAAGAATATTTATCCGAGCCGGTCGGCGAATATAGTATAGAGGAAGAGAAACCCGAAATTTTTACTAGAATAATCGACAGAGTATCTTCCTTTTACAGATTAAAGAAAAAGAAAAAAGCCGTACTATCCGAATCTTTGAGAGAAGAATCTTCCGCAGATAAGAAAGAACTATCCTCCTCCGAAAAAAGCGCTTTGAAAGCAGAGGGCCAGGCGGCAGGCTCAAGCGCGAGAATGTCCGGCGAAACCCTCCGCTCGCAAGATCTCCAAACTAATGGCGAAGGCGGCCGGCGCGGCAGGAACGCGGCCTCTTTGCCTGATATGGCGGAGCTCGACGGGAAAAGATATCCGATAATGCCGGATCCTTATGGGAACAAATATGTTATAGCCAAAGGCGGTCCGATAGCGCTTAAAGATTTTTTGGCCAAAGGCGGAAGAATAGTAAAGCCTATGTATAACTATGATGCGGGAAATGATTTCCCTGGCGATATTGCAGGCGGGAATATCGGCTCTGGCGGCAATGGCGGACGCGTAGGCGCTAAAGGAAATGCCTCCGCCCAATCCTACGGCGAATTGGCGTCCTATAAAACGAGAGGGGGCGGTAAAATCAGCGGATTTAATCAAGGTAAAACGGCGGATTTAAACGACGAAGAATACGCTGCCAATCAAGGCGGAACGGGCGGCCGTAAAGCGGGATTTGATTTGAGCGGATACGATTTTTCCTCGGGTGAGAGTTTTAACGAACTGCGCCAAAATTTATCAGCCAAAAGCGGCGGCGGTTCCAAAGGCGACAGCGCAGAAGAGAGAGAGAACAGAACTCCAAAGGTCTATAAACTGCAAAATACGAAACCTTTTGTCAGCGAGAACGCCGTAGGCGTTTCCATACAAAATGAAGAGGACGGCATATCGCTGGATATAGGCGAAGGCGGCGCCTCGGAGGATAGCTTTGGTTTTGATTCCGGCCCCGGCGGGGAAATCGGCTTTGAGGAACAAGAACCTCTTGATGGCAAGAATGTGGTGTCAAGAAGCATAGAGGCCGGTTATGAGAACTCTTTGGGTATAATACCGGAAAATGCGGATACTCGCAAAGCGATGACGCGAGAGCTCCTGGGCGATTCGGCCTTTGTCGGCCGTTCCGAACAAGGACGGGTAAGCGATCCCTGGATATTGCCAAACAATATAGACAACGGCCCCGGCAAGGAGTTTTTTGAGGCCAACAGGGACGTACTGCTCGGAAGCGATGCGGTAAGTTTCAGGGAATGGGAAGAGAATGATATTTATTACGATAATGTCCGCGGCGAAATAGAAACGGCTACTAACGGTGCGGTTACGCCGTTGGTTATGATAAACGGGCAAAAAGGGCCGTTTACCATGCAGGTTATGCCTGAAAACAGCTACTATTACAAAGTGACGTCCAATTTGCTTAACAATAAAGTCCGAAATGTGGACGAAAACGGGGAAGTCGATTTAAACCGGATAGACAGAAACAGAGTCTTGGTCGTAGTGCCGGAGCGGCCTCTGGCAGAGAATTTGAGGAAAGACGGCTATAAGGTAGCCATTTTCGAAAAATACATAGTGACCCCCGGCAATTTAAAGAATTTCTATGATCAAACATCCAGTGCCGTAAAAGATATAGAAGCGGGGAAGAAGGCTGAGCACGAAGCCAAAAAACAGGATATAGCCCGCTCTTTAAAGATCTGAATTGGGCCCTAAGACCTATGTGTTTTTGGGCCTAAAAACCCTTGTTTTACAGGGGTTTATTTAATAGATTTTAATAATAGAAACAGTGTTTTTTGCGGCTTTGAAATTAAATTTACGGAGTAAGCGGATATGAAGAAAAAATTCCTGTATGTTTTGGCGTTTTCCATAATGTCGTTTTGTGCGCTGCCTGCCAATGCGGATTTGCATATGTATTGCAAGATAAACGGCGTGAAGTATGAGTTGGGCGATGTAATTAAGAGGTTTGGCAATTCAAGCAAAGCCGTTATCGGCTGCTGCGATTTGACTAAAGTTTGCGGACCCAATTACATATCCAACGTAGAAGGTTCCGAATATTTGCATTCTTTGAGCTTGATAGCTGCGAAATACAATCATTTGGGCTCGCTGAAATATCTTATAGACGTCAAGGGCGTAGGCTATGAAAGCTGGCCGATGAAGAAAGGCAGCGACGGTTATTACAGGGATTATAAAGACTATACCCAGCTTATGTATGCGGTAAGAAACGGCAATGCTGAGATGGTGGAATATCTCTTGAAAAAAGGCGCAAGCCCAACGCTTAAAAACAAAGACGGGAAGAACTCTTTTGATTATGTCGGGTCAAATGGCCAAATAAGGGAAATACTGGAAAAAAGGTTGTATTCTTTTAAACTTGACACGAAGTATAAACAAGAGATTATAGACTTAAAAAACGGTAAATATGACGAAATTTTTGCCGGTTTTATGAAGTTGGTAGATTTTGACGATAACATATAACCTCAAATAAGAATAGGGAGGAGGCGGCTATGAAGAGTAAAAAAAGCGGTGGCATATTTATATGGATTTTTGCCGCGGTAGCCTTGTTCTTGGCTGTTCCGTTTTTGTTCCAAGAGGAAACGAACGGAAAACGTGGCGGCAAGATGTCGATAGATGGCGAGGGTCTTTTGCCTGTCGTCTCCTCCGAGAATCCCTTAACCAAATATATTAAAAGGCTTGCGGACTTTTACGGCTTTAAAAAGAAGGATTCCGGACGGAAGTCTTTTGCCAAAAATGATGTATATTCCGATGACGAATTGATGTATATGGAAGAAGGGTTCGGCGCTATGTTTGCGGCGCAGAACAAATCAGATTCCGAGGCCAAGCCCGCAAAGGGCGGGCAGGAAGTTTCCGCAGAACAAATTGCCTCTATCAGGGCGGCCTATTCCAAGGCGGCCGAAGTGTCTCTTAAAGACGGCACGGTCCGTACAGAGAGCGGGCTTACGATAAAACCGTCGCAAGACGGCTACTCTATAGAGGGTAAATTTTATAAAAACGGGACATACCCTTCCTTAAAGAACAGGCGCGAGATAGAACGCGCTTTAAGCAAATTTCATAAAGAGAAAGCGGCGCAGGAAGGTTTAACTGCGGCATATGTACGCAATTCGGACGGCAGTCTGTCTGTGAAATATATTTCTCCTAATATGTTGGATTCTAAAAGCAGGAGTTTGTACGCTTCCGGGAAAAGAGATATCGGAGACGATTATTACCGCGGGGCGAGAATATTATCCAGGAATGTTTCTTCCGGGGAGTCTTCTTCTTCTGGTTCTGAGCGCCGCGGATATCTTTCCAGCGGCAGTATCGATTCTGCATACGACAGCATATCCGAGCGTCTGAAGGAGCATTTTGACGAGGACGACAGCCAAGGGGCTTCTTCCGAGAGGGAGGAAGAACGAGAAGAGAGCCGCAATGATAAAGAGGAAAATCTTTCTCAGGAACTGATAGCAAATTCTAACCGCGCGCCGGTCAGCTTGCTGATAACTTCGCAATTAAGGGAAGCTCCGAACAAAATACCTGATTCCAAATATTTGGATGCGCCCAGAGTAGCGCTGAAACTTCCCAATACCAATGCCAATATCAGATCTTTAAATGATCTGCTGGCGAAATACGGCATAACAAATACTTTAAGTTTTGAAGAAATGCAGCTTCCCAATATAGCGCCCGGCACAAGCAGGGAGCAAATCCGCGAGATAATGTCGGAGTGGGGCAAGCATCTGCAGGCGTTCAAATCTGAAGACGGGCTTTTAAGGGTTTTCTCTCCGACGATGATACCGGATACGGTTTTTACCGGCGGGAACAATGATCCTTATATGTATGTTGGTTATCCGAGAGTTCCGTATATGGACGTAGACGGTTCGGGCCAGCCTGCGATTACAAGTTTTTCGGAAGTGTTTCTTAACAGGACGGGTTTGGCCAATATGTTTGACGCCATGAGGGATTCCGAAGGTGAAAGGCTGGACACTTCGGAATTGGAAGATCGCTATTTGGCATTGGATTCGATGCGCAATGAAAACAATAAATATTTGCAAATGCTCGGCCAAAATGACGCCATAAGCAACAAAATGCCTAAGGTTGTGTTCTATTTGGGAAAACTAAGACGGAGCGAGGGCAATGTGGCCGTAGCTTCGCCGTCATCTTTCTTATACGTATACGCACCGAATATGGCGCCGGATTTTGTAGTTGACGGCGGTACGGATTCTTCTTACAGGGAGATGTCGGCCGCGGCGTTTTTGGACAATGTCAACAAACGCGGCAGCAACAATATTGTTATAGTTAATGATGAACGCCTTAAGGAAACGCTTAAAAAAGCAGGGGTAAAAAACGTTTCCGTCATAGAAACGGACAGATTGTCTTCCGGTACGCCGGAAGACGTGGAATATGTAATAGGCGCGTTGAAAGAAGTGGTGGCCCAGAGGGTAATGTCCGATGAGGAATTAAAACAAGAATTTATTAAGGCTATGACTGACGCCAGTAAAAAAGAAAAGGGCGGCAAATAATTATATCAAGCGCGGCCGTTTAATATAATTGTAGTAAAGAGGGTAAATATGTCTAAGGGTATTATATTAAAGATATTACTTTGCGGATTTGTGGTGTTTTTGCTTCTTCCGGCGGTTTTTGACGAAGAAGAGAAGGCGCCGGCCACCATTCGTCCTTTCGAAGGCGCTACCGAATTTAATCCAAGTGTATACGACGGCGAAGAGAGCCTGCCGATACTGGAAGGCGCCCCGGAAGAAGAGGGGAATGTCTTTACCAGATACGCGAAAAAATTTAAGAAGATGTACGGCAGGGCATTGTTCGGTTCGGCTTCTCAGAACGAGCAATCGTATGAAGCCGCCGCGCAAAACGATTTGGATAACGGCGACGAAGAATTATATTATGCCATGGCGGCATTATTTAGTTCGGGCAGCTCAGGCGGTGCGGCAGTGGGCGGTGAAAGATCCTCTTATGACAACGGCGCCGCTTCAAATAACGTCAAGGCGCTTGCTTATGACAAAGAATATTTTAAAGGTGTTCCGTCCCCGGTAAAGCAGACGGTCCACGACAATGCTCCGGTAAAAGGCCTGTATGAAACGTCTTCTACGGAACCTTACGAAGCCAGGACTAAAGCAAAGCAGGTATACAGCAACGTAATGAATAAGGTTGACAGGACCGTTCCAAAAGCCGCGAAATCGCAGTCCGCTTTTGGCGATTTGGAGGGGGAAGGCGAAATTTCGTCATATAAAGGCGGAGTTTACGGCTCTTTTGATAATTCGGTCGTTGGGGATATCGGTACCGATAGTATGGCGCCGGATTTGGCCGACGGTTTAATTTTAGCGAGCGGCAAACGCGTTAACCGCGAATATACCGGGATATCCAGCCCTCGGCGCGGTTCGACAGGCGGGAGCAAAGGGGGAAGCTATAATTCTTACGGCGGTGGAGCGGCCAGAGAGGATTTAAACGGTTGGGGTGCGGGTTTTGGTGAAAGTTTTGAAGCGGCTGCCGCCCGTACGGAAGAAAATGTTTCCATTGCGGCCGGCATAATGAAAGATGAACGGCGCGAAGAGCAAGCAGCCGGCGGCGGTAATGGCGGAGCAAATTCCCAAGGCGGTAATGCCAAGGCTGAAGATGGTTCTTCCCAAGGGGGAGAAGCAAATTACTCCGGCGGGGCCGGTAAACAGAACGGAGGAGAGGCGTCTGCGGAAAACTCCTCAAGCGGGAGTTCCGAAGATGTCAGCCCTGCAGAAGAAAGCGGCGATACAGAGAGCGATGGCCAAACTCAGGGGGCAAACGGTTCCAATCCGAACAATCCTTTATTGGGCAGGGATACGCTGTTCGATCAAGCTAAATACGATTATGTACTGCATAAAACTTGTATGGACGGTTCCAATTCCAATATGGCGGAGAATAGGAGCCTGCCCTTTGCCAGGGATATAGGATACTTGGGTTCAGATGGTAATGGAGCGAACGGATTTTCAAATGCCAATCCTGACAAGATAGAGCCTCTTTGCACAACTCCGTTGGAAGGAGCGCAGTCTGTAGAAGATGCAATAAACGGCAAGAGGATAGTTGTTGATTTGGGCCTTGCCCGCGGAAAGGACGGCAATTTATATAGAGCCGTACCGACGTATTTGGCGCTTTCGAGCAAGGGGCTTGGTCAAATAGGCATACTCAATTATTACGAAGATGCCGACGGCGATATAAATATGGGCGACCTGTTCAAGGGCGCGAGTATTTCGGAGTTCGCCTCGGTAGCAAACAATAAAGAGAGTATCGTTATAACGGTTTCGCCCGCGGTGGCGCGAGCATATTTGGGGAAATCCGTTCTTATAGAGGAAGGCGATTTGGAAAGTAAAAGCGGATTAAAGTCTCTTGCCGAGAAATTGAACAATCTCCCCGCGGAAAGAGAACGCATATTGGCTATTGCAAGCCAGCCGCAGGCGGCGCAGCGACCTCAGCCGAAGAAGAATACTCAAGCGGAAGAAAAAGCCCGCAAAGAAGCTGTCGACAGGGCGGATATCGAACAGAAGAAGGAAGAAATAAAAGACAACAGGTTTTTTGGCAAACTAGCGGATTTGTTTGGCGGCAATAAGAGAGGAAGAAAATAGCCGTTTGAAATTAAAGCAAGAAAAAAATAAAAATGGAATTAAAATTTGATTTGAGTAATATGGAAGAGTTTTTGCCGAAGGAGTTTGACGCCGAAAAGCGGCTTAAGGCAAAAACTCTTTTCTTTAAGAAGCTGGCTTTGGCGGCGCATAGCTTTTACGGCGGTAAGATGGCGTCTATGCCGAAGGCCGGGCCTATGTCGCCCGGCTGGATGAACGTATGGTATACGCCTGGAGTTTCGGCTGTGTCTACTGCCATAAGGGAATCGGAGGCCAAATCTTACGATTTAAGTTCGCGCGGCAATAGAGTTTTGGTATTGAGCGACGGCACACGAGTATTGGGCGACGGCGATTGCGGCGCGGCTGGCGGGCTTGGCGTAATGGAAGGCAAAGCTATGCTTATGAAGTATTTGGGCGGCATAGACGCCGATGCGGTATGTATAAACAGCCGCGACGGAAAAGGGTTGCCTTCGGCCGAAAAGATAACAGATTTCGCAAATATGATAGCGCCAA
The DNA here is from genome assembly GCA_949291515.1 of uncultured bacterium. Classification (GTDB taxonomy): domain Bacteria; phylum Elusimicrobiota; class Elusimicrobia; order Elusimicrobiales; family Elusimicrobiaceae; genus Proelusimicrobium. The sequence continues at coordinate 274,479 of CASEVY010000007.1, forward strand.
GTTTCGGCGCTATCAATTTGGAAGACATCAGCCAGCCTAATTGCTATAAAGTGCTAGACGAACTAAGGAAAACTTGTCCCATACCGGTATGGCATGACGACGCTCAAGGTACGGCGTGCGTTACCTGCGCCGCTTTGATAAACGCTTTAAAACTTGCCGGCAAGAAAATTAATGATATAAAGATAGTCCTTTACGGGGCCGGCGCGGCCAACTCTACTGTGGCCAAATTCCTTATGGCTATGGGGGTTGCGGGCGGCAATATTATAATGTTTGACAAAAGCGGAGCTTTGAGCAAGAAAAGAACGGATTTAAGAGATAACCCGGATTTTTACAGACAGTGGGATTTATGCCTAAAGACAAACGCCGCAAATATTGAGAATGAACAATCCGCTTTTAAAAATGCCGATGCCGTTATAGCTTTGTCAAAGCCGGGGCCAGGCACGATAAAAAGCGAGTGGATAAGACTTATGGCGCCAAAAGCGATAGTATTTGCATGCGCCAATCCGGTGCCGGAAATATCGCCGGAAGAGTCTTTGAAAGCGGGCGCTTTTATAGCGGCGAGCGGGCGGGGCGATTTTCCAAATCAGGTAAACAATTCGCTTTGTTTCCCGGGTATATTGAAAGCGGCGCTTTTGTGCAGAGCGCGCGGTATAACCGACACAATGGCGCTGGCGGCGGCGAAGGCTATAGCTGAATGCGCGGAGCTTAAGGGTATTAACCCAAAAAGGATACTGCCAGATATGTATGACGCGGAATTGTATCCTATGCAGGTACGAGCCGTAGTCGAGCAGGCCGCTAATGAGGGTTTGGCCGGGCTGCCGATAACTCCGCAGGAGGCTTACTCGAAAGCAAAAAATGACATAAAAGCGGCGCGGGCGCTGAGCGACGTTTTATACAGGGACGGCTATATTAAACAGATGCCGCTGTCAATAATAAAACAAGCCTTGCGGGAAACGCTTGAGGAAGTATGAGAATAATAAAAAGCGCGGAAATAAGAGATATGGTCGCCGCTCTTTGTGTGGAGGCGGCTTATAATTTGCCCGTTGGCGAAATAAAATTGTTGAAGTCCGCCATAAAGAAGGAGAAAGGGCTCGCCGCCAATTTGATAAACCTTATTTTAAAGAACGCGGAAATAGCCTCCAAAGGAGAATATCCCTTGTGCCAGGATACTGGCAGCGCCGTCGTATTTGCCGAAATAGGCGAAGAGGTGTTTATAGACGGCAATATAAACGAAGCCGTAAATGCTGGCGTCAGGAAGGGATATAAAGAGGGCTATTTGCGCAAGTCGATAGTATCGTGCCCGTTATTTAAGAGAATTAACACTAAGGATAATACTCCCGCCGTTTTACATTTAAGCATAGTCAAAGGCTGTAAAGTAAAACTGAAAGTTTTGTTAAAAGGGGGCGGCGCGGAAAACGCCAGCAGGTTAAAAATGTTCACTCCTGCCGACGGCAAACGGGAAATAATAGACTTTATAAAGCAGAGCGTAAAGGAAGCCGGCGGCAAAGCGTGTCCGCCGTATATTCTGGGGATAGGCATAGGCGGCGATTTTGAGCAATGTGCTTTTTTGGCCAAGAAGGCGCTGACAAGAAATCGCGCACACTCAAACAAGAATTATGCCCTGCTTGAACGCGAAATATTGAAAGCCGTAAACTCTTTGGGGATAGGCGCGCAAGGCCTTGGCGGGAAAACGACTGCTTTGGCCGCCTATGCGGAAATAGCGCCTTGCCATATGGCCAGTTTGCCTGTGGCGGTAAATATCTGCTGCCACAGCCACCGAATAAAAGAGGGCGTAATATGAAGAAGATTTCTCTTCCCGCAGATAGAGCTGCGTTGGAAAAATTAAGAGCCGGCGACGCCGTATTGCTAAGCGCAACGATTTACTCTCTTAGGGATAAAGCGCACGCTTTGCTTTTGAAAAGCGGCTCCATTCCCGAATTTCTGCGAGGCGGCATAATATATTATATGGGCCCTACTCCCGCACGGCCCAATAAGGCGGTCGGCAGCTGCGGGCCGACTACAAGCGCGCGAATGGACAAATATACGCCTACAATAGTCAAAAAAACAGGTATAATTGGTATTATAGGTAAAGGCGAGCGCAGCGCCGCGGTAAACCGCGCGATGAAAGGCAGGACTATATATTTTCTTGCCTATGCCGGTTTGGGCGCATTGTGCGCGCAGAGCGTTTTAAAAAGCGAAGCTGTATTGTATAAAGAATTGGGCGCGGAAGCGATTTTTAGGTTGGAAGTGAAAGACTTTCCGCTGATAGTATGCCAAGATCTTAAAGGCGATAATGTATACGGAGGAATAAAATGAAGAAGTCATTACTGTTTTTGATTGTATTGTGCGGCGCGGTTCTTTTCGGCGCATGCAGCGGCAATAAGAGGAATTCAAATTACGAAGAGGAACCTTATAATCGTTCCAAGAAGGCTTCCTACGAGAGCAAGATAAGGTATTCGGTATTTGCGCCTTTTATGTACGAAGATAAGTTCTACTCCTATTATGCTTTGGCCAAGAAAGTTTCCGGCCCGGATAATAAGGGGTGGTATGAGGTCGAATTTAAAAACGGGCCTAAAAAAGGCGAACGAATAAAAACGAAGAACGTTATCGTCAAGACGAGGCCGGCCGACGACTATGAATTAAAGAAAGGTTTGGTTGTTTTGGTAAATCATTGGAACCCCAGAACGCAGAATGACGAGAGCCGCACCGATATGTGGCGCAAAGGCGTAGTATATAATTTGGACGAACTCGATAAAGGCAAAGTGATGTTGGAGTTCCCTTACGACCGCAACGATTTTATGGCGACCAAAGAAGTGTATCTGCTGGACAATATAAGGCTGATATTGGAGCCCAAGGACGTGCGTGATCCTAGAATATTTTTAGATTAGGGATATGTTAAGGAAGATATTTTTTGCTCTATCCGCTTTTATAATTTGCGGTATGCCCCTGCGGGCGATGCAGAGCGATACATATTTGATAGATACGCCTACGGCCGAAGTTTTGCCGCTTAGGGATTTAGGCGTAAGGACTCGTATTTTTACCGGCGGAGGCGTACTTGCCTATTTTGATTTTACGGTTATAAACCGCCTGAGCATAGGAGCGTCTTTAACTGCGGAACACTTGGTAGGGGAAAGCGATGAGGATATAAAACTTCTTGTCCCCGCGCTTCAGCTTAAGTATCGTCTGTATGACGGCGGAGATCATTTGCCTGCTTTTGCCATAGGTTTTGACAATCAGGGCTTTAAGTATAACCACGATTTGGACGAGTATGAGCAACCTGCGAAGGGGCTGTATTTGGCGCTAAGCAAGGAGGTGCTGATACCCGGTTTGATGTTCAATCCCGGTTTAAACGTAACTGTTGACGGTTTTGAATTTGACAAATTGGCGGGATACATATCGGCCGCTTACAATATAAAAGATGTAGTTAATTTAATGTTCGAATGGGACAATATCCACTCGATAAAAGAGTCCAGACTAAACGGCGGGCTTAGGGTATATGTAACCGAAAATTTTTCTCTGGATTTTGCGATACGCAATTTTAATCATAAAGCGGAGCGTATAGCGCAGTTTAAGTACAGCTGCAGCATATAGTATGGAAAGAATAAAGAAACCGTATAAACGCAGTATAATTTTTATTAAGAAGCATATGCAGTTGAAGTTCGTATTTTTGTCTTTGCTGCTTGCTCTTTTGTGCGTGGCGATGTGCACTTACGAATTCGTGAGTATGATACAGGCGTTTTTTAAGGCGCATCCTGTGTTGCTGCAGGAACTTATCGAGCAGAGTTCCGTCCTTATACCTATCTCCATAATGAAACTTGCGATATTTTTTGCGGTGATAGCCATATTGGCGGCAATTTTATCCAACAGAATAGCGGGGCCGTTATACAGATTTGAAAGCGTATGTAAGGAAGTAGCCAAAGGCAATTATAAAGTGCGGGTAAAGCTGCGCGACGGCGACGGTCTTAGAGGGTTGGAAAAAGAATTCAATGCTATGCTGGACAGCTTGGAACGGAAAGAAGGGGAATGTAAAGATGAGAAATAAAGCGGCGGCTCTTTTGCTCGCGATAATGACTTTTGCGTGTCTGGCCAGCGCGCAGAAATATCGTATAAAATATTCTGTAGACGAGAAAGATCCTATTTCTTTGGAAAATGCCATACGTCTTGCGTTGGAGAACAACTACGAACTTTTGCTTACCGAGCAGGACGTGGTAATATCTGAGCAGCGGTTAAAGGAAGCCAAATTTTTATATTTGCCCGAGATAAGTTTTAACGCCGCGGCGACGGGTTACAATTTGGATTCGCCCATAGTTTTGCCCGACAGTCTTGGCCTTAGATATATAGCGCCGGCCAAGGACCACGATACGGATACTTTATTTTACGGTTTGGGCGTATCGGCGACGCAGTATTTGTATACCGGCGGGCGGATTTCCAGTACGGTAAGTATGGCAAAAGCCGGCCTTAAGGAAGCGATGAGCCGTTACGAAGCGGTAAAATACTCGGTAATATATCAAGTCAAGGAGGCGTTTTTCCAGCAGTTGTTTCTGCAGCGCCAAGAAGCCTTGCTGCAGGATATGATAAACCGAGTGGAAAAATATTTGCAAGGCAAAACATACAAACAGTGGGAAAGGGTGTTGATACAAGCCGAACGCGCAAAAATGAAGAGCAGGGTCAATGCTTTGAAGGAGGAATTGTCCTCGGCCAATTTAAAACTTATAAACGTATTGAATAAAGAACTTAACAGCAAAGTGGTTATAAGCGGCGATTTTGACTTTAATCCGATTAACGTCGATTTGGCAAAAGCTACTTTGTGGGCTATGGAATTCAGGCCGGAACTTAAGAGCGCTTTGTACAAGCTGGAGATGGACAATATATCAGTCAAACTTTCGCTTGCGAGGCGCTATCCCAATATATTGCTCGGCATAGGTTATGACCGCCAGGGCGAGGACAATATAAACGATGAGAATATTCAAGCCACATTGGCTTTGAAACTTCCTTTCGGCTACGACTACGGCACACAGCTGAAACAGAAACGCGCGGAACAGCGCCAGAGCAATCTCAAGCGTGCGGCGATAGAAGACGCAATTCGCTCCGAGGTTTTGGAAGCCTACAATAATCTTATGTTTTGGCAGGAAGAGACCGCCGTCCGCATCGCTACTTGGGACACCATCAATAAAGAACTGGGCAATTTAAACTACAATACTTTGACTAAAGAAGAAGCCATAAGAGTGTTTTATTATTATTATGAAGCGGGCGTGGATTATCTAGAGGGTATAAAAGAACATATGTTGGCGATAGCCAAGTTGGAATTGGCTGTCGGACAAGATATAAGAGAGTAGTTTTAATGAAGTCAAAGACTATCAGAACAATCCTTTTCGCTTTATGTTTTTTTGCGGCGTCATATGTGCAGGGCGGGGTAATAAACGAGAAAGAAGAAAACGATATCCTGCGCGAATTTTTATGGCGGGAATTTGTTTCTCTGCCGAAGGACAAACGCCCGAAGATAGGTGTTACGCTTTCGGCCGGCGGAGTCAGAGGGTTTTCCCACATCGGGGCTTTGGAAGTAATAAAAGCCAGCGCTTTGCCGATAGATTATATGTCGGGCACTTCGATGGGGTGTATAGTCGGCTCAATGTTCTCGGCGGGGGTAAGCCAGGCGCGTTTGCTGGATTTGGCGGAAAATCCTAAACTTTCCTATATATCAAAAGATCTTACGATACTGGGCGTTATCAAATACGTATTTGGCAACAGATTGTTTTCTTCGGAACAATTTCAGGAATTTATAGAATCGGAAATAGGCTCCATATATTACGAGGATCTCAATATTCCCTTTGCGTGCGTTTCGGCAGATATTAAGACCGGTGAAAAGGTAGTCTTTAACAGCGGTCCTGTGGCTTTGGGCGTACGCGCGAGTATGAATTTGCCCGGCATTTTCGCCCCCGTGGAATATCGCCAGCGCTATTTGGTCGACGGCGGGGTGGTGGATTATATGCCGGTGGATTTGGTCAAAGAGATGGGGGCGGATTGGGTGTTGGCGGTATTTTCTCTTCCAGATTATTCAAAGAGCGTGCCGACGACCATTTTGGGATATATCATACGGACCGGCGATTTGAGAGGCGCACTCCTTACGGAAAGCTCCGAAAAGAGCGCCAATTTCCTGATAGAGTCGCGTGTTGGCGATATATCCTCTTTTAATCCCGGCGAATCGTTAAAAGCTCTTGAAATCGGCGCCAAATCGGCCTATACGGCATTGCCCTCGATGAAGGAGAATTTACTATTATATTCGGTGGATTATGTTTTTAAATAGGGGATTTTTTATTGCGCTTGCCGCTTTATTTCTGTTATGGCCTTTCGCTCAAGGCAATGCCTTGTTTGGGATAAGCGCGCGCAATGCCCAAAACCAAATGCTGCGCGAAGCTGAAGACGCATATGACAACGCCGAATATAAACGAGTGGAAGAATTGGGCAAAGAATTTTTGCTTAAATATCCTTCGGCATCAAAGAAGCGTCTAAAGAGAATGTATCTGCTTTTGGGCGATTCATACAAAGAACGCGGGCAATACGACAAGGCTCTGCTGACTTATAACGAGGCGGCGGAATTTTTGTCAAAAGACGAAGATATAAATTTGGCTTTAGGCGGGATATATCTTATCGGCGGGCTGACGGATAACGCAAAAGATATTTTCAGGAAAGTTCTTGAGATAAATAAGGAAAATAAAGAGGCCCTTTTGGGAATGGCCAGAGCATACTATGAGGAAGGCCTCTTTTCGCGCGCCAATGTATTTTTCGAATATTACGGCCAAGCCGGCGGCGGAAAGGAAACCGCGGGTCCTTTTTATTATTATTATGCAATGTCTCAATATCTTGCGGACAATCAAGATGCGGCTCTTGATCTGGCTTTAAAGGCATTATCCGCGGAAGAAACGGCCGATACCTTATTGCTGTTGGCAAAGATTTACAGAAACGCCGATGACGAGGAAAACGCTTGGCGCTATATAGACGCCGCTTTGGAAAAAGATCCTGCTCGCTACGACATTTATTTGACTAAAGCCTTATGGCTTTCTTTCGGCACCTTGGAGCAGACCAAACAGGCTGAGAAAATGGCCGATATCATACTTGAAAAAGACAGCCGCGACAAATTGGCCCTGTTCATAAAATATATGTCTTTAAGAAAACGAGGCGGCGACAGCGCAAGGGCCGGGGCGTATTTAAAAACGATAATGTCGACTGAAGGCGATCAGTTTATGGATAAACTCGCGGCTAAACTTTATTATATGAATATGTCGGAAAAATCTCGTAAATAATATAAAGATATTGCGAAAATAAGCCCGCCGCATTTTCAAGCGGCGGGCTTATTTATAGCTAAAAACGCGGCAATCAGTCTTCCTTTTTGATGGTTATGTTTCTGAAAGCCTTAAATATCATCATAATTACGCCCATTAAGGCGTAAAGCCCGAACACTATAAACACCACGTCTTGCGGATATTTGAACAAGAAAGCTATAACTATGGCTATAATGGCAAGTTTGGTAACCGAGATCTTTTTATGCGGAGCATCTTGTGTCTTTTCTTTTTTCCCTTTGAAAGCGGCATATGGGATATTGGATACCATAAGCAAAGCCAAGCCTATCGTGATGAAAGCTATAAGATTATATATATACGGCAGGTAGATTTGCATAAAAGGCATTACTTTGCCGTTGGCGTCAAGCGCGAAGATATTGTATGAAAGCGCGAAAGAAACCAAAACCGCGGCGGCGGCCGGTACCGGTAACCCCGTAAAGTACTGCTTTGATGATTTGCCGGCATGGGCCATAGCGTTAAATCTCGCGAGCCTGATTGCGCCGAACAGTACAAAAAGGAAAGCTATCTGCGCGCCGAACACCGTAATATTTTGTAGAGCTATATAGTAGATAAGGAAAGCGGGTGCGGTACAGAAAGATATCAAATCCGCCAGGGAATCCATTTCCACTCCGAAAGAGGATTCGGCGTTTAACATTCTTGCAACCCGGCCGTCGAAAGTATCCAAAAGCATCGCTATAAAAATAAGCCAACCGGCCTTAGAATAATGGCCGTTTATAGACGCCATTATAGAGAAAAATCCGCACCCTATATTACCCATTGTGAACAGTGAAGGTATCGTGATTATTCCTGCGTGTTTTATTTTTTCCAAATTCATAAATTATCTCCAAAGGCCGAGTACGGTAAGCGCGCCTTGAACGTGTTGGCCTTCCTTAACGGTAATTTTAACCTTGTCTTTGGGCAAGTATACGGCAACTTGCGAACCAAAGTATATCATACCCGCATATTGGCCTGCTTTTACCTTTTCGCCCGGTTTTACCCAACATTCTATCCTTCTGGCAATTGCGCCGGTGATTTGTTCCATATGGGCGAACTTGTCGCCGTTGGCGAATTTGATAAGATTTCTTTCGTTGTTGTTGGCCTCGGGGTTATTGGCGAAAGCGAATTTGCCTTTCGTGTATTTAACCTCTTGAACTTCGCCGTCGATGGTCGCCCTTTGTATATGGACATTGAAAATTGACAGGAAAATACGTATTACCAATACGTTTTCATCGCCTTCGGTTTTAATTGAAAGTATTTTGCCGTCTGCGGGGCAGGCGATTTCGTCTTCTTTAAATACGGTAGGACGGTATGGGTCCCTAAAAAAGAACGCCACGAAAACGCCTATCGCGGCATATAATACGGCTACCGTCAGCGAAAGAAAAGAACAAGTTAAAAGGTAGACTATAAAAGCGGTTAGGGCAAGGGCGAATATTATGGCGGCGGTTTTTTTGCCGCGCGGGTGAACGGTGTTGACCCAGCCGAAAACTTCTCCAAAAGTTCTTTTGATGTCTTCTAACATAAAACCTCGCTTATAAAGCGTATTATATAAAAGAGGCCGCCTTTGCAGAGCGGCTTTAAAAGTGTGGGCAGGGGGGGACTCGAACCCCCACGATCTTGCGATCAACAGATTTTAAGTCTGTCGCGTCTACCAATTCCGCCACCAGCCCTTAATAAATTATAGATATATTCTAGCAAATTTAGCCGTAAAAGGCATTAAAAAATTTGTCGCAGGAGACGCTCTTTATCCCGATGGATCGGACCTTTTGCGCCAGTTCCCTGTCCGAAGTGACCACCACCGCTCTTTTGCCGTATTCTTTACAGTATTGCGCCTGTTCCAAAATGATTTCGTCGGCCGTCATTTCTTCCGTAAAGGTCGCGTGTACGCAGGGCGTTACGGTGGGGCCCACTTTGCGGAATGTCCCGTCGAGTATCAGTCGGAACTCCGAGCCATACAGCTTTTGCGAGCCCAGTTCGTCAAGCCAAGAAATAAGTTCCGATGTCAAATTATCCTCGCTGATATATCCGTTGCCGGCCAAGAAAGTTCTTATAAAATTCAGGCCGTCTATAAGGTAAATTGTGGGTTTTGAGCTGCCTTTCATACTGTTACAGGGTATAAAAAAACCGCCTTTCGGCGGAACCTTTATAAAAACATTGCGGGGGCAGGATTTGAACCTGCGATCTCAAGGTTATGGGCCTTGCGAGATACCGGGCTTCTCTACCCCGCAATATTATTATACATAATCAGACGGGACTTTGCAAATAGTGCGGAGCTTATCGTCCGTTTAGGTGCGATAGGTTCAGATAAGGCTTCTGTAATATTCTCCCCATTTGGCCATTTCTTTTAAAAGAGGGTCAAGCGTTTGGCCTAAAGGGGAAAGAGAATATTCTACCCTAGGGGGGACTTCCGGGTATGCTTTCCTTTTTAACAGTTTGTTTTCTTCCAATTCGCGCAGATTGTCGGTAAGCACTTTTTGGGAACATCCTATGCTTTTCTGCAGCTGTCCAAAGCGTCTTACCCCGCATAGCAAATCCCTTATGATAAGTATTTTCCATTTGTTTCCTATCAGCTGCAAAACTATAGCTACAGGGCATAGCGGAAGAGTTTTTTTATTATTCATAAAATCCCCTTTGTATTGATATAGTTACTTTTTTAATACTACATTACAAAAAAGTGCCTACTTTACATTTGTACTGTATAAAATATAGCATATTGTAACAAGAAATTAAAGGAGGACTTATGAAGGAAATCATCGTTAAAAACTATAAAGAAACAAAAGGCGCGCAGCAGGGGGAAGGCAAAAACAAATTTACGGTAAAGCCGGTAATCCCCGCTGAGGCCGTAAACAAATGTTCCGCTAATTTTGTGGAAGTGGAGCCCGGCAATACGGCTTACGGATATCACTGGCACGAAGCTAACGAAGAAGTATTTTATATTATCAGCGGGGAAGCTTGCGTAAAAACCGAAGACGGGGAAATCCGCCTGAAACAGGGCGACGCGATATTCTTCCCGGCAGATGTAAAAGGTTCCCACGTAATATCAAACCCGTCCGAAACTGAAAAACTTGTTTATTTGGATTTCGGTACGGCTAACAGACCCGATATCGTACATTTTACGGGGACGCAAAGCGGTATGGCCGTATCCGAAGACGGAAAAGTCCATATGTTCGGGAAATAGCAAGTATACGGCAAGTGCGGCAAGCTTTTAAGCCTGTTTTTTTATTCCCAAAATCAGTTTGGCGGCGGGTTTAAATATAAAAGAAATCAGGTTAAAAGCAAATGACAGCAGTTTGGACAGCCCGGCTTTAAACAGGTAGGAAGCCGGGTTGTTTTTTATATATAAATCTTTAATCGCTTTGCGAAGTCTTTTTTCTCCCTCCGTATTGCCCAAACTCCTCATGGTGTAGCTGTTTTGCGTTAAATTCCAAAGGGTAAGTTTCTTGTCGATAAAATAAAATTTGTATTTAAATGACAGACGGGCCCAAAGGTAATAATCCGCCATAGGAGCGAAGGGGGATTGAAAGCCGTAAGTTTCGGCGAGGGCGGTTTTCATCATAACGCAGGAAAATGTCGGTATGGGGTTAAATGCCATAAGCGGGAAGTTCAAATTATAAGCGTTTGAAAAAGGGTTTAAAACCTTTAAATATACTTTTACCGCTTTATTGAACAAAGAGAGTTTTTTGCGGCGGTTCTCGTTTCCAAAACATTGCACGTCGTTAAAAATTATTTCCGCCTGCGGGTTCTGGGACAGCAGGGAAAACTTTTCCTTAAGATAATCTTTATGCCAAATATCGTCGCATTCCAAGAAGGCCACATAATCCGTTTTGACGCAGGAAACGGCTTTTTTAAGCGTTTCCTGCAGGCCCATATTTCGGCCGTTCGGGTGGGAAAGCAATTTTATCCGCTCGTCTTGTCGGGCGTATTTGCGGATTATTTGCGTACTTAGATCCGAGGAGCCGTCGTCAAAAACTAAAAGCCGCCACTTCCCGCAGCTTTGCGCCAAGACGGATTTTATTGTTTCCTCTATCGTGTTTTGGCAATTATAAGAGGCCGTAATTATCGTAACTTCCATTTTATTCCCGCCGTCTTTTTAAGGTAGGCTAAATCGCCGCTGAGTAAGAGGGCAATGCCGTTAAGCAATACGAAGGCGCTTCCTTTTATCAATATTTCCACAAACACATTGTTTTGATAAAAGGCGAACGCGTATTTGACAATACCCGCGCAAATAAAAGAGATTAAAATCGTTTTCAGCACCCAAAGCATATTGCTGCCGTAGGGTATAAACGGGGCGAAAGTTTTTAAGGTAATGGTATTCATAATCGTCATAACGGCGTACATCGCCAGGAATATTACGGGGTAAGCGTAAGCTCCGTAATATTTTATGCCGAATACAAAAGCGGCGGTACAAATCAGGCCAAGTATCAGGTAACGGGGGGTAATCTCTTTGATTATTCTAAGCGCGGAAAACACGTTGGAGGCATTATTGTTAAACCCGATAAAGGGTACGGCCATAATGAACATCGCCAAAAATTTGGCGGTATTTTGCGCGTCTTGCGCGCTAAAGCTGCCTCTTTTAAAGAACATTGTTATTATCTCTTGTGCGAACAGGCAGGTAAAAACACAAAAGGGGATAAGCAGTATTGAAACGGCCTTATCGGTTTTGATTACGGTATCGGCCATTTGATCAAAATGTTTTTTTGCCGCTTCTTCGGTAAACTTGACTTTTGCGACGCTGTTTACTTTTGAGGTCAAAATATCCGTCGGGCTGTCGGATAGCATTCTGGAATAATTTACCGCGCTTACCATACCCGCCTGAGTGGAAGAAATCATAAACAGCGGCGCGTAAAGCACTGCGGCCCAGACCATAGCGCCGGGCTGGGAATAAAGGAAATTCTGTATAAACTTTTTATTGAAAACCGGTTTTGCGGGAGTGAAATGCCAAGCGTGTTTTTTCCTTAGCAGATAGAGCGAGAATAGTCCTTGTATCCAATAGGCGGATATATAGCCCAGGAACATAGCCTCAAGTTTTTTTGATGCGATTAAAAACAATAGTGGGAGCAAGGTATTAAGCGGGGCGAGGAAGTAAATCCCGAACATACGGTAGCTTTCGCAAAGGGCTATGAGGTAAGACATTATAAAAAAAGAAAAGAAATAAACTGCGCTTAGGAAAAGCAAATTGCCAGAGCGTTGTATTTCCGCGGGCGAGAAGGCTGAAATCGCGCCGAGTATTTCACTCGGCCAAATATAAGCGGCGGCGCAGAAGATAAGGGCCGCGGCTATATAGAGATACAAAAAGAAATTGGCCAAATTTAGCGCCGCGTCGGGCGATTTTTCGCGCTGGTGCATAAATTCCGGCAGAACCAGGGAAACGTTTAGGGAAGATATCCACCCGGTAAGTACGGCGCAAATGAGAATAAGGTAAAAGTAGACGTCAGTTTTACCCGTCGCGCCGAAGTAGAAAGCCAATAAAAGACTGCTTAAAAAGGAGAATAACTTTCCCGTAACCGTCGCGGCGACGGAGAGAGCGGCTCCTTTTTTATAATTCTCCATATTTGATATTATATTAAATATATGAAACACGAATTTGAACCTGTAATCGGGCTGGAAATACATGTCCAGCTCGCGACAAAGAGCAAGATGTTCTGCTCCTGCCCAAGCGGCGCCAAAAGCGATATGGCGCCCAATACGGCGCTTTGCCCGCTGTGCAGCGGCCAGCCGGGCGTATTGCCGGTAATAAATAAGGAAGCCGTCAAATTGGCCCTTAGGGCGGCTATGGGCATTAACGCCAAGATAAACGAAGTTTCCGTCTTTGCCCGCAAGAATTATTTTTATCCCGATTTGCCAAAAGGCTATCAAATCTCACAGGACGACAAACCGATAATAGAACACGGATACGTCGAGATAGAAACGGACGAGGGCAAAAGCAAGAAAATCAATATTACCCGCGCCCATCTGGAAGAGGACGCGGGCAAATCCACGCACGAGAGCGACGCTTCTTTAATAGATTTAAACCGTGCGGGCGTGCCTCTGCTGGAGATAGTTTCCGAGCCGGATATGCGCAGCCCGCAGGAGGCTTATAATTATCTGACTTCTTTGAAGAAGATAATGCAGTGGCTTGACGTTTCCAACTGCGATATGGAAAAGGGCGAACTGCGCGTGGACGTTAATTTGTCTTTGAGGCCGAAGGGAACGGAAAAGTTCGGCACCAGAATAGAGATAAAGAACCTCAACTCTTTCAAAGCGGTGAAAGACGCTTTGACCTATGAGATAAAACGCCAGAGCGAACTTTTGGACAATGGCGGCTCAATAACCCAGCAGACTATGCTGTGGAATGAGGAAGAAGGCGTAACGAAAACGATGCGCAGCAAAGAAACGGCGCAGGAATACAGATATTTCCCCGAGCCCGATCTTCCGCCTTTGGAAGTTGCGGAAGAGATGTTGAACGAGGTTAAATCCTCAATGCCGGTTCTGCCTTGGGAAAAGCGCGAATATTACGAGAAGGAACTCGGCCTTAACGCCTATGACAGCAAACTGCTGATAGGCAGCCGCGCCTTGTGCGATTATTTCGAGAAGGTGGTAAAGGCGGGCGCGCAGCCCAAGAACGCCGTCAACTGGATAGGTACCGATTTATTGGGCAAGTTAAACGCGGCGGGTAAAGAGATAGAGGACAGCCCCGTGAAGGCCGAAGACTTGGCCGCCTTGATAAATTATATACAAAGCGGGAAGATTTCTTCCAAAATGGCCAAGGAAATATTTGTCAAAGCGTTTGAAAGCGGCAAGGGCGTGAAGGAACTTGTGGAAAGCTCCGGCGCTTCTCAAATCAGCGACGAGGCCGCTTTGGAAGCGTGGGCCAAAGAAGCGCTTGCGGCCAACCCTAAAGCCGCGGCCGATGTCAAAGCCGGCAACGGCAAGGCGATAGGCGCTTTGGTAGGTGCGGTAATGAAGATGTCCAAGGGCAAAGCCAATCCCGCGCTTTTAAACAAGATATTTATGAAGTTGATAAACCAGTAGATATCGTGTAAAGATATTTTATAAAAAGCCCCTCTTTTTTGAGGGGCTTTTTTATTTGTGTTTTTTAAAAATAGGGGGAATTCCTATTATAAATCGTCATAGCCTGAACAAAAAAGCAAAAACAGCTTGACTGTTTTTTTTTTTTGATAAATTTCTTCTAAAATCGGCCTGATAAATAAAATAAGCATTGGTTTCTATCCAGATTGACTTAATCGGGCCTTTTAATATGGGAGAGGAAAAAATTATGTTTAAAAAGAAAACAATTGCTAAGGCGTTTCTGGCAGTATTTTGTTTTTTCTCATGTCTTGTTTCGCTTCGGGCCGAAAGCTGTTCGACAGCGGGTGAGGTTCAATATAAATATACGGCAAGCGGCTGCAGTTATATCACGCAGAAAAGAACATGTTGCGCGACAACGGGTCAATGGTCTGATTGGGACGCTTCGTGTCCGAGCTGCACTTCCAATCAATGCTGGAACGGCTCATATTGTGAGGATAAACAGGCAACAACCGCAACTTGCGGCGCAAATACGACCGGTACTACAGTCAGGAGAACAGCCGTATGTATAGATGGAAAGGGCTGGTCTTATGGCGAATGGGGGGAGTGCAAATGTTCCTCAACTTTATATTATCCTTCAGTACTTAGATGTGATAAATGTTGGAAGACTTATAATGGCATACAGACTTATTATATCTTAAGCAAGTACGGCGACACTTGCTGTCAGCCTCAATGTTGTGCGACAGGTACATGTTCGGCCTCTTTCAATGGTGTTGATCCTTGCTGTCATAAAATGGACGAGTTTTAGTTTCCGGGGTATTCCCCCGGCTCTCAACTAACCGCCCCGCGTTTTGTGAATAAACGCGGGGTTTTTTATTGAGTGTTAAATTTTATTTAATAAAGCGGCATATAGAGTAGGGAAAGATAAATGTCTGCAATATTTTTTAAAGCTACCACAAATTTGTAAGAGAACCAGCAGAACAACAGCACCATTATCAGCGAGAATATCCACTTCGTCCATTTGCCTATCAAAGGCGAACGCACGACAAAATATATCGCAAACGGCCCTATAAACAAATACAGCAGCCACATGCCCCATATTTTGTAGTAAAAGGAAACATGCTTGCCCTGCCCCGCTCCGCAGTATTTGCAGTAATTGTCGAAATCGCCGATATCGGCTTTGCATTTCCAGCAGATCACAGTTCTATGCCTCTGCTTCTTAGGAACGTTTTTATCTTGGAGCGGGCTCTGGCGGTTTTGGCCGCCTCAAGCCATTGCGGTTTAGGTTCAACATTCTTGCGGGTTTGTATTTCCACGATGTCGCCGCTTTTAAGGATACTGTTCATCTTTACCATTTTACCGTTGACCAAAGCGCCGCTGTAATGATCGCCTATTTCGGTATGAACCAAATAAGCGAAATCCAGCGGAGTTGCGTGCTCCGGCAGAACCTTAACGTCGCCTTTGGGGGTAAAGACGAAAATCTGATTTAAGTTAATATCCGTTTGGAAACTTTCCAAAAACTCTCTTGGCGCGGTCAAATCGCGCTGCCATTCTATCCACTGGCGTATCCAGTTGAGTTTCTCGTCCAAATTCGGATCGGCCTTGCTGCCGAGTTTATAGCGCCAATGCGCGGCGATGCCGTATTCGCAGGTGCGGTGCATATCTTCCGTCCTGATTTGCACTTCGACCAAACTGCCCTCGAAGAATACCGTCGTGTGTATGCTTTGATACATATTCATCTTCGGCATGGCGATATAATCGGTGAAGCTGCCCGCGAGCGGTTTGAAATTGGCGTGAAGCGCTCCCAATGCTCTGTAGCAATCAAGTACGGTATCGGTGATAATGCGCACGCCCAAAAGGTCTTGGATTTGCTCGAAGGTGGAATCCTGCTTCTTCATTTTCCTGAAAATCGAATAATAATTTTTTACGCGGGAAAGCAGTCTATGCGGTATTTGGTCTTTATCGAGCACTGCGCCCAATGCGCTTTTAAATGCGGCCAGTCTTTTGTCCAAATTGGCTTTTTTGCGGTCTACGCCCGCGACGATTTGTTTATATTCTTCCGGGAAAAGATATTTGAAAGAAAGGTCCTCAAGCTCGTTTTTTATGCTGAACATTCCAAGCCGCTGGGCCAAAGGCGCGTAGAGGTTTAAAGTTTCCAAAGCCTTTTCCTTCTGGCGTTTTGGAGCGAGCGCGTCAAGCGTTTTCATATTGTGGGTTCTGTCGGCCAGCTTTATGAGGATAATGCGCATATCGTTTGATACCGCTATCAACATCTTGCGCCAATTCTCCACAGTTTCTTCGTCGGTTGAAGTATTTTCCAAACGGTCGATTTTGGTCAGGCCCGCAACCATATTGGCTATTTCTTTATTGAAATTTGTTTCTATATCCTTTACGGTAGTGTCGGTATCTTCCACGGTATCGTGCAGCAGAGCCGCTGAGATGGTATCGGCGTCGAGTTTATGTTCCAGCAATATTTTGGCAACTTCGCAGCAGTGGGTAAAGAACGGCTCGCCGGTAAGTCTTTTTTGGTTTTCGTGCGCTTTTTTGGCAAAGAAATAAGCCTTCTCAATCATCGCCGTGTCGTGATTGGGATTATATTCTTTAAAGCCCGCCAAAATTTCGTCTAAATAGTGATCGTCCATAATTACTCTTTGGGGAAGACCTCGTCAATTATCATTTTAGCCGCTCTTTTCGCTACGCCCGGCTCGCCGAGCTGGCTTCTGAGTTTCAGCAGCTGCGCGCGCATTGAATTGTAATTCTTTTCGCTTCCTATTATCGAGCATACTTCCTGCGCTATCGCTTTGGGGTTGGCGTCTTTCTGTATGAATTCTTTTACCACGCCTTTCTTGCTTAATATATTTACCAGCGAAATATAGGGCACCTTGATAATCATCTTAGCCACTTGATAAGTTACCCAGCCCGTCTTATACACCACCAGCATCGGCAGGCCCAAAAGCGCGTTTTCCAAAGTGGCTGTGCCGGAGCAGGTAATTACGAAATCCATTTCGCTTCTGGAGGCGTAGTCGTTTTCGCGCACGATTTCCAACCCGTCGTGGCGGGGGCCGATAAGTTCGTAAATTTTTTCGTCGCTGACTTCCGGTACGGCAAAGAGATAAGCCTTCGCGTTGGGGAAGGATCTTCTCACTTCCTTAAACGCCTGATAAAAAAGTTTAGTGTGTTTTTCTATTTCTCTGGGTCTGCTGCCGGGCAAAAGGCCGATTTTCCATTCTTTGGTATTATCGCCTTTGAAAGGGTTTCCCTTCGGGGCGGGTATTTTGTCTAAAAGCGGGTTGCCCAAGAATACGGCGTCGCCGCCCAAATCGGTATAGATTTTCTTTTCAAACGGGAAGATGACGAACATCTTTTTTGCCAGTCTTACTATGCTTCTTGCGCGGTATTCGCGGCTGGCCCACACTTGCGGACAGACATAGTAATAGGCGGGAATATTTCTGTGTTTGGCTATGCCCAGAACCTGATGGTTAAACCCGTAGAAATCCACGGTAATAACACAGGCGGGGTTTTTCTCGTTGATGTAATTTTTGATCATATTCATCAAGCGTACCCACATAGGCAGTTTTTTGAAGGGTTCGACAAAGCCGCTTGCTCCGCGCGCGACGAGGTTATAGAGGAATTTATCGCTCGCGGCTTTCATTCTTTCCCCGCCGATTGAAGTGACGGTAATATCCGGCGCGTAGGCCTTCAATTCTTTTATAAGATTAGAGGCGTGCACGTCGCCCGAAATGTCGCCCGCGACGACCAAAATATTTTTGCTGTTTGGAATGATATGGGGCATAATTATTTACCGCTCCCTCTTTTAAGATTGCCCAAACTTTCGTCGAGGGCTATTTTCGCGGCCGTACCTATCTCGTGCATAAGGTGCATGGGTCCGTGTTTTTCTTCTTTGGAGCCTTGGGGCACGTTATAGCGTTTGATTTCGTCTATAATTTTCAAAGCTATCAAAAGGGCTTTGCTGCCTTTTTCGCCGCTGGGGCCGGGCGTTTTGTCGTTTTGTATGCAATCGACGAAGTGCAAAATTTCCGAGGTAATGGGCATTTGTTTGTCTACGGTGGGGTAAATGACGTCTATGTCGTTTAACGATTTGATTATGGGGACTTTCTTCCTGTAAATTTTGACTCTGGCGTTCATAAAATCTACCGAGATATAAGCGTCTTCCTGATACAAATTCATATAACGGGAGCGCTCAAAACTGGCCCTGCTGGCGGTAACGTCGGCCGTGCAGCCGTTGGCGAATTTAAGGCGGACATTGGCGATGTCTTCATGTTCCGAAAAAGCGCTTAGGCCGATGGCGTCTATGGATACCACGTCCGATTTGAGCATAGTCAAAAGCAAGTCTATATCGTGTATCATCAAATCTAGCACTACGCCGATATTGGCCATTCGCGGGTCATAGGGCCCAAGCCTTTTTATCGCGATGAATTTGGGGTCTTTTATATATTTGAAAGCTTCAAGTACGGCGGGGTTAAATCTTTCCACGTGTCCTATTTGGAGTATTACGTCTTTTTCGTGTGCTTTGGCTATCAGTTCTCTGGCCTGTTCCATAGTGGAGGCTATCGGTTTTTCCATCAGCGTGTTTACCTTATGCTCCAAGCAGTACATACCTATTTTATGATGCAGTTCGGTAGGGGCGGCCACTATTACGGCCTCTACCTGCGGGATTAAATCTTCGTATCTTGTATAGGCGGTGGAATTGTATTCCCAAGCCAGTTTCTGCGCGCGCATAGGGTCATTATCGCAGACGCCTACAAGTTCTATATTTTTCATTTTGGATAAAGTTCTTACGTGAAAAGTGCCGATTTTGCCGGCGCCGATGACGCCGAATCTTATTTTTTTGTCGCTCATATAAAATACCTCGTATTTTTAATTATAGCATTTAGGGCAACTTAGCCGAAATTTTTTATCTCAAAAACGGGCTCGCTTATTTTGTTATAATTATTTATATGAAAGAAAGAACTTTAGTTTTAATGAAACCAGACGCCATAAGCAAAAAACTTACCGGCATCATAATAGACCGCCTGGAACATCTGGGCTTGGATATTAAAGGCGCTAAAGTCAGAGTAATGACGGAAGAATTGGCGCGCGAACATTATTCCAATTTGGCCGGACAGCCGTTTTTGCCCGGAGTAATATCATTTATGCGGGGCGACTTTAACGGTATAACCGATCACCGCATTTACGCTTTCGTATTCGAAGGCGAGGACGCGATAGCAAAGGTGCGCGGCGCATTGGGCGCGACGGATCCGGCCAAGGCCGAACCTTGGAGCATAAGGGGCGCTTTCGGCTGTTTTAAAGACGGCGTAATGCAGAACTGCGTACACGCCTCCGGCAGCAGGGAAGACGCTCAGCGCGAAATCAATCTTTGGTTCAAGCCAGAGGAAATAGTGTAATGAAGCTAAAAGCGACAATCGTTTTTCCGCTTTTGTTGTTATTATCCTGCGCGGTTTTCGCGCAGGATAAAGTTACGTTGCGCACCGCCGACAAGTGGAATTTGTCCGCGCTTTACAATCCTTCTCAAAACGGGAAGTACGTAATTTTGCTGCACGATTTGGGCAGCAAGAAAGAGGAATATCCTTCTTTCAGCCGCGCATTGGATAAGGCGGGCTTTGGTTATTTGGCATTGGATCTTAGGGGCCACGGCCAAAGCACCAATATCAACACCTACGATAAATTTGAAAAGACAGGCGTAAACAACGAGTTTAACAAAATGACGCGCGACGTCGACGCCGCGATAGACTATCTGCGCGGGAAAGGCGCGTCCGAGGGCGATATATTCATTTTGGGCGCGGGCTTGGGCGCGAATGTGGCGGCGAAATCTTTGCCGTTCCACCCTAAGATAGGCGGAGTGGTTTTGCTTACGCCTTCCTTAAAGAACAGGGACGTATTGACGATGGTCGGGATAAAGAATTTCAAAGGGCCGGTATTTATCGGCGTATCTTCGACTGACAGGAAACAGCTTATGGAGGCTAGTTTTATAAGGAACGCCGCCTATTTGGCTTCGGGCAAAGGCAAAGTAACTTTTATGACGGCCTATAATTTAAAAGGCGTGGATATGCTCGACAGGTACCTTACGCAGGAAGTTCTGCAATGGCTTATAACGCCGCAGCTTCCCGAGGTTCTGCCCGACGCTATTTCTTTTGAAGAAGAAACTTATAACGATACCCCGTCCGCGGCCCCCAAAAAGGACGATTCGCCAGCGATGACGATGGGCGACGTTTTAAAATCGCTCGATTGATAATTTATGAAACCCAACCGCACCCGCCGCGATTTAAGCGGATTAAGCGCGAAACTGCCTCAGACGGAGGTCTTAAACGAGAACTCCGCCGATTTCAGTTTTTGCGCGCCCGCAAAGATGTTTGACAAAATGCAGCGGGAAAATCTAAACGCGGTTAAAGCCGTCGCTAAAGCCAAGAAGGCGATAGTGGCGGCGGCGAAACTTACGTCCGAGACATATCTTAACGGCAATAAAATAATTTTCGCGGGCGCGGGTACTAGCGGACGCCTTGGGGTGCTTGAGGCGGCCGAATGTCCGCCCACTTTCAGCGTAGGCTATGACGTGTTTGATACCGTTATGGCCGGCGGAAAAGGGGCGGTGTTTAAAGCGGTTGAGGGTGCGGAAGACGATTTTAATTTGGGCGCGCGAGATTTCAAGAAGAAAGCCAAAAAAGGCGATATTCTTATAGCGATAGCGGCCAGCGGCAGAACGCCGTACGCTTTAGGCGCTTTGCGCGCGGCCAGGGAAAGGGGGAACGGAACGGTTTTCGTTTCCTGCAGCGATACGGCGGATACGTCTGACGCGGATATTTTCGTTTATTTGCCTACGGGCGCGGAAGTTGTTTCCGGCTCTACTCGCCTTAAGGCGGCTACAGCGACAAAATGCGCTCTTAATATGATTACGACAATGGCGATGGCCTTAAGCGGGAAAGTCTACAAGAATTTGATGGTGGACGTCAAAGCCTCGAACGTGAAACTCAAAGACAGGGCTGCGCGGCTGATAGCGAAGGCCGCCGGCATAGAAAAGGAAGAGGCGGTTGCTCTTGCCAAAAAAACACGCTACAATGTAAAGGCGGCCATAGTAATGGCGAAACTTAAAGTCGGCTTTGGCAAAGCGCAGGCTTTGTTAAAGGAAAGCGGCGGTTTTTTGGACAAGATTATAAATGAATAAGAAAAGCATACTCGCGCTGGGTCTGATGAGCGGCACTTCCGCCGACGGGTTAACTTTGTGTCTTTTCGATATAGCTTTAAAGAAAGTCGTTTGCTTCAAGACTTATCCCTACGACAAGAAACTTCAAAACAAAATACTAGGCGCTAAAGATATGAAAGCGCCGGAACTTTCGGAACTTAATTTCGAACTCGGCCGCCTATATGCCGATAAGGCCGAAAAATTCATCAAAGAAAACAATATAAACAAGAAAGACATAAAGGTAATAGGCTCGCACGGCCAAACGGTGTATCACAATCCTTCAAGCAGGGTGCCCAATACTTTGCAGATAGGGGAAGGCGCGTTTTTGGCGCGCCGCTTTAAAGGGATACCGGTAGTATATAATTTTAGGCCCGCAGATATTGCGGCCGGCGGAACTGGGGCGCCGTTTGTACCTATGTTCGACAGATACCTCTGCGGCGGCAAAAAAGCTATGCTTTTAAATATCGGCGGGATATCAAACATTACGGTGTGTTTGGGGGAGGATACTTTCGGTTTTGACATCGGCCCCGGCAACAGCTTAAGCGACGCGGCGGTAAATCTGTTAAGCGGCGGCAAAAAGGCTTACGATAAAGACGGCAAAATCGCCGCGGCCTATCAGCCCGATATTAGGAAAGCGGAAGCTCTTTCAAAACTGTTTGTGGGGGATAGGCCGCCTCTGTCGCTTGAAAGGAGCGATATGTCTGAAGGTTTCGTCAAGGCGCATTTTAAGGATTTGGCTTTGCCCGATGTTTCCACATTGAACTGGCTTACCGCTTTGACAATTGCAAAAAGCATAAAAAAATTTATACTTAATAGATATGGGATAAAGCGTCTTTATTTGTGCGGCGGCGGCGTTTACAATAAGACGCTGGTTTCGAATTTAATTAAGCTGCTGCCGAATATTAAAATTACCGATACGGCCGAAATGGGTCTGCACCCGATGGCCAAAGAGGCGGCGGCATTCGCCTATTTGGCTTGGCTTACTTTAAACGGGCGGGCGGGCACATGCCCAAAGGCGACCGGCGCGGCCGAAAGTTCGGTTATAGGGTGCATAATAAAACAATGAATACCAACCGTTTGATACATGCCGGTTTCTGGTTCGGCAAGAGCGACGTAAAGGAAGCCTTGGCGCTGGCCAAGGCCGGGGTAGGCGGATTTTGCATATACTTCGGCACTACCAAAGAGGTTAAAGAGCTTATTGCGGCCTTGCGCGCGGCCGCGCCAAACGGATTGATAATCAGCGCCGATTACGAATACGGACTGGGCCGCTGGCATAAAGACGCGCAGCTTTTGCCTTCCAATATATCTATAGGCGCGGCTCGTAAAGAGGATTTGTCTTATAAAAAAGGTTTGATAACTGCCCGCCAAGCAAGAGAATTGGGCGTGGACTGGGTGCTGGCGCCGAATGTGGATTTGGCCGATACGCCGGCTAATCCGATAGTAAATACGCGCTCTTTCGGCAAAGACGCTTCTTTGGTTACGGATATGGCAAAGGCCTTTATGCTGGGTTTGGCCGACGGCGGCTGTCTGAACTGCCTGAAGCATTTCCCCGGGCACGGCTCCACTTTGCTGGACAGCCACCTCTCTTTGCCTACGGTAAACAAGACTATGGCAAAGCTGCAGGAAGAAGATTTGCTCCCTTATAAAAAACTTTTGACGAAAGCCGACGCGATAATGCCTTCGCATTTATTGGTGCCGGCTTTTGACAAAGAAAAGCCCGTCTCTTTTTCCGAAAAAACCATACAAGGTTTTCTGAGGAAGGAACTTCGCTATAAGGGGCTGATAGTTACCGACGCTCTTATAATGAAGGCGACGGGCGGGCTAGATCCGGTAGACGCCTTTAAAGCGGGTGCGGACATTTTATTGTGTCCGGAAAATCCTTTTGAGGTTATGTCGAAGTTGGAAAAAGAAGTCAAAAAAGACCGCTCTTTAATAGAACACGCCATAAGCGCTTTAAGCGAACAGGAAATGATGATGGCGAAACTAAAAGCGGCGGAGGATTTCGTCTGCAAAGACTGCGCGGAACAGGCCGACAAACTTTCCTTTGATACGGCCCGCGCGGGAATTTGCCTGAAAGGCGAGGATATAAAGCTCAAGCACGGCAAGAGCGCAGCTTATTTGGAAATTGACGTCTTCCCCGGCGGCGAAATGCAGGCCAAGGATTTTTATAATAAACTTAAAGCCGAGGGAATAAAACTAAAGCCTTATAAGGCGGGCGACAAAAGCGACGTGCTTATAGTAAGCACAATGGCCAATTACGCCGCGTTCAGCGGGAAGATAAACTTCTCTTCCGAGCAGAAAGAACTTATAAACAAAGCGGCGGCCAAAGCGGGCAAGAGCGTTTTGGTTTCGTTCGGCAGTCCGTTTGTGGACGAGGGATTGAAAGTGAACACTTTCCTTATGGCGGGCACGCAGACGGCGCCCTTCCAAAAAGTTTGCGCCGATATACTTTTGGGCAAGGAAGCGGCGCGCGGCGTTATGCCGGTTTAGTCTTTAAAGTATCGTTCCAAAGCGAGCAGGAACTTCTTTTTGTCTTTTCCGCAGGCAAAGCCCGCTAGTTTCCCGTCCGAGGCTATTACTCTGTGGCACGGCACGACTATTAAAATCGGATTTTTATTATTGGCGTTGCCCGCGGCTCTGGCCGCTTTTTTGTTGCCCGCTTTTTCGGCCAGCTCGGCGTAAGAGATTGTTTGCCCGTAAGGTATTTTGACGAGGTTTTGCCATATTTTAATTTGGAACGGCGTTCCTTCAAGCAGCAAGGGCAAATCGAAAGTTTTGCGCCGCCCTTCAAAATATTGCGAAAGCTGTTTTTCGGCTTCCAAGAGCAGGGGCGTTTTCTCAAAGATAAAATCTTTGCTGGCGCGGCGCTCTTTGGGGGCTATTTCGCATATTTTGCCCTCCTTTTCGGCCAGCAGAAGCGCACCTATGGGGGAGGCTATAAATAAGGCTTTTTTGCTCATTAAAGAATAATATCAAATTTATATAATTGTGGTATGGATATTAAAGAAATAAACGCTTTTTTAAAAGAAAACGCCGAGCCTAAGTTTAGGGACTTTTCCGCCTCTTTGATACCTTCCGGCGGCAGATTGCTCGGGGTGAGATTGCCTCTTCTTCGCAAATTGGCCGCGCAAATAGCCAAAGGCGATTGGGAAGATTACTTTCTTAACGCGCCCGAGGTTTATACCGAGCATACTATGCTTAAAGGTTTTTTGCTCGGGCATATAAAGGATATTGACGTCCTTCTTAAATATTTAAAACTCTATATTCCCAAAATAAACAACTGGGCGGTATGCGACAGCCCTTTAAGCGGCCTTAAACTGATAAGGAAACATCAAGAAAAGGTATGGGGCTTTTTGCAAAATTACATAGAAGACAAAAGGGAATTTTACGCCCGCGCGGCGGCCTGCCTTTTAATGGATTTTTTTGTTGATGACAAATACATAGACGAAACTTTGCTTGCCCTGTCCAAAATCAAAGCGGAAGGCTATTACAGGCAAATGGGCGTGGCGTGGGCGATAAGCGTATGTTACGTAAAATTTCCCGCCAAGACTGAAGCGTTCTTAAAGGAAAACAAACTGGACGTTTTTACTCATAACAAAGCGATAAGCAAGATACGGGAATCTTTGAGGGTTGGCAAAACGGATAAAGATAGGCTGCAAACCTTAAAGCGGTAAGAGGTTCTTTTTAGTAGAATATATATATGAAAGACAAAAATCACGGCGTAGTGGTCGCGCCCGGCGCGGGTTTCTGCCCCGGGGTAAAGAAAGCGATAGACTGCGTATTGCATTTGGAAGCCGCGGGCAAAAAGCCGATATATACCATCGGGCCGCTTATACACAATAAGCAGGTTACGGATATGCTTGCGGAGAAGGGAATAACTTCGATAGACGAGCTTTCGCAGGCCAAAGACAAGAACGGCGTTCTTGTGATACGCGCGCACGGCATTACGCCGGAATTTCAGGCGGAGGTGCAGTCTCAGGGTATGGAAGTGGTGGATTCCACCTGCCCTTTGGTAAAGAAAGTGCATAACGTTATAGACGAATACGCCAAGCAGGGCTACTATACCGTAATAGTGGGCGACGGCGGCCACGCGGAAGTTATAGGTCTTTTGGGCTATACGCGGGGCAAGGGCTATGTGATAGCCAATGCCGATGAAGCCAAAAATCTGCCGCATTTCGACAAAGTAAATATAGTATCGCAAACCACTCAGAAGGAAGAAACGTTTTTCAAAGCGGCCGAAGCGGTAAAAGCCAAGGCCGACATATGCCAAATCAACAATACGATATGCCAGCCGACCAAACAGCGCCAAAAGGAAACATTGGAGCTTGCCAAGAACGCCGATTTGGTAATAGTTGTAGGCGGACGGCACAGCGCCAATACGGCGCGGCTGGCCAAACTGTGCGGGGAGCTTTGCCCCAAAGTAATACACGTGGAAAGCGAGGAAGAAATCCGCAGGGAGGACGTCCTTTCGCCAAGCAATATTTTTATAACTGCCGGCGCGTCCACGCCGAACTGGGTTATAGACAATGTGGCGGGCCGGGTAAAGAATTACAGGAAGGAGGCTTCCTCTTTCTTGGGGGTGCTTGGCAGAATATGGGATTTTATAGTCAAGAGTTCCATTTTTACGGCATTGGCTGCGGCGTGTCTGACTTATGTCTGTATGAAACTTTCCGGCGCCAATAACGATTTAAAGCTTTATTTGCTTTCCGCGTTTTTTATTTTTACTTTGACTTTCGCCAACAAAACGCCGCAGGATATGCCCTCGAAGATAAAGAAGCGTTTTCTTACGCCGATAGTATTGGGCGGTTTGACTGCTTTTTTGGTCTCGCTTAATTACGGCGCCGGGGTATGGCTGCCCACTTTGGTGTTTTTGATTTTGGGCGCGGCTGCTTATCCGTTTAGGAACAGGATAAATTTTCTTTCCCGTTTACCCGGCACGAAGGATATAGTTACGGCTTTAGGTTGGTGTTTCGTATGCGTATACGTACCGGCGGCGAGCCAAGGCCTTTTGATGAGCAAATCGGCCTGGCTGGCATTTAGCTACGGTCTTTTGCTGGTATTTATCCGTTCGGTAATACTCAGCATCGGCTCGGCCAACAAAGATATGATGTTGGGCAAGGAAAGTTTTTACAAAGCATTCGGCATTAACGCCACAAAGACGGCCATCGGCCTGATAATAGCGGCCTTGACCGCGGTGCTTATCCAGCTTTTGATAATGGGCTGGAAGAGCGGGATAGTTTTTATGCTGCTTTTGGGGCAAATTTATACAATAGTAATAGCGGTATGTTTTTACAGTAAAAAGACTCCGCGCACAACGGCGAGCGAAACTTTTATAGACGGCCAGTTTTTCGTTTTGGCATTATTGACGTATGCGGCGGTTCGGTTTTTAAAATTTTAAGGAGTGGCAAATAATATGAAAGTAAGAAGAATAGGCGTTTTAACTGCCGGCGGCGATTGCCCCGGTCTTAACGCCGTAGTGAGAGGCGTAGCCAAGCACGCGCTTAACTGCGGCATAGAGGTATTGGGTTTTAAAAACGGTTTTGACGGTTTGGTAAAGAACCAGTTTATAGAGCTCGACAGCAAGACGGTATCTGGCATACTTACGCGCGGCGGAACGATACTGGGCACCAGCAATTTGGCTAATCCTTTTAATTATACTTTAGCGCCTATGGGCTCGCCGGAAGAGCCCAAAGACGTTTCTTCGCTGGTGCTGCATACGATAAAGACGAACAAGGTGGACGCTTTGGTGACGATAGGCGGCGACGGGACTCTTTCTATGTCGCAGAAGTTTATAGAGATGGGCGTACCGATAGTGGGGGTGCCCAAGACTATCGATAATGACCTTTCGGCTACGGATTTTACTTTCGGTTTTGATTCGGCCTTGAGCGTCGCGACGGACGCGGTAGACAGAATACACACCACCGCCGAATCGCATCACCGCGTTATGATATTGGAAACTATGGGCCGCTACGCGGGGTGGATAGCTTTGCGTTCCTGTATAGCGGGCGGCGGAGACATCTGCTTAATTCCGGAGATACCTTACTCCGATGACGCTATCATAGAGGCAATAGAGGACAGACAGCGCAAAGGCAAAACTTTCAGCATAATAGTCGCGGCGGAAGGCGCGGTAAACGAGCAGGGCGAAATGGCCGTAAAAGCCAAGATAGCGGGCTCTACCGACCCGATAAGGTTAGGCGGCATAAGCAGCAAAATAGCCGCTATGATAGAAGAACGTCTTAAAGTGGAATGCAGAGTGGTCGTGCTCGGCCACTTGCAGCGCGGCGGCACGCCTACGGCTTTTGACCGCTGGCTTTCCACCAGATTCGGCACCGAAGCGGTGGAGCTTATCTTGCAGGGCAAGACGGGCTATATGGTAGCTTTAAGAGGAACGGAAATAATAAGCGTGCCGGTAAAAGACGCGGTATCCAAACTGAAGAGAGTCGATCCGAACGGAGAGGAAGTTCGCGCGGCTTTGGCCGTCGGGACGAGTTTCGGTTCAAGCAAAATCGGCGGAGCGTGCGGCGTATAATGGAAAGAATAGACAAGGAACAGCTGATCTTCGGCATACACCCCATAAGGGAAGCGCTTAAAGGCAGAAAGCGCCAGATAATCCAACTCTATATCGTAGAGAACAAAAAGCAGAGCAAGGCGGTTGAAGACGTTATCCGCCTTGCCAAGACCAATAACGTAAAGATAAAGAGTATGGAAGAACGCCTTATGAACAATTTGGCGGGCGGAGCCAATCATCAAGGCGTGATAGCGCGGGCGGAGCCTTTAAAACTTATGCGCCTGACCAACGCTTTATACGAAAGTTCGGGCAACAAGAAGGATCTGTGGCTGGCTATTGACGAGGTTACCGATCCCCAAAATTTGGGTTCGATGTTAAGAAGCGCGGCCTGTCTGGGGTTCAGTACGGTGATATTGCCCCAGCGCAGAAGCGTCGGTATAACGGGCACTGTGCATAAAGTGGCGTGCGGCGCTTTGGAAACTTTGCGGATTGTGGAAGTCACCAATCTGACTACCGCTCTGCTGGACTTAAAAGACGAAGGCTTTTGGATTTATGGCGCGGATATGGCGGGCAAGAGCATAAAAGAGATGGATTATGCTTATCCCGCGGTATTGGTTATCGGTTCGGAAGGTACGGGGCTGAGGCTTAAGACCAAGGAACATTGCGACGAAGTTATCAGCATACCGCAGCAGGGCGGCGTGAGCAGTTTAAACGCCGCGGCGGCGGGCGCGATAATAATGTATGATATGTTCTCCAAGATAAAATAGCGTTTTTGGCGCAAAAAATCCCCGTCCGTTTAAGCGGACGGGGATTTTTGTTTTGTCTTAAAGCTAAATGGCGAGTTTGAGGTTCAAGCCGAGTGTATAGTTTTCGTCTTGGTGCTCTATGTCCTCAAAGGTGGCGAAAGCGGTTACGCCCAGTCTTGAAGGAAGTGGGTTGATATCCAAACGCGCGGTAAGGAAATAACCCTTATAGTAGCTGTCGCCGCCGAGATCGTAGACTTTATAGCCGGCTTCGCCGCCTACTCCCACTATATCCATAACGTCAAAAATGGCGAAGGCCTTTATATCGCCGTTATAGATTTTGCTGTCGTTGTTCTTGCTCATAACTCTGGCGTTTAAGCCGTCCCAATAATCCAAGCCGCCGATAGCGCCGAGATAGAATATCCCCAAATCGGCGCCGGCCCTGGCGAAGAAACCGTATTTGTCGGTGCCGTCTGCCGCGCCGCCTTCGGTAAAGTTGTCAAAGGCGTCAAATTCTATGCGGCCGCCCAAGTCGACGTCAAGGCCGATATTCCAAATCCTCAATATCGCGAAAACACCGGGGTTGGTAAAATCTTTGGTATCGGCATAGTCGAGATTTCTGTACCCGATATAGCCGCCGAGCTGCAGTCTGTCGGTAATGCCGAAAGAGAGCGCCTCGCGGATGGTATATACCTTGCTGCTGTCGCCGTCGGTAGTGTCTTGGAAAGTAGCCAAAGTGTCGGAAAGGATCTGCCCCTCCGAGGGCATAAACAGCGGATTGGTTACCGCTTTGGCCAAAACGCACGGGCTTATAAAGCCGAGCATAAAGGCAAGAAGCAATAGTTTCTTCATTAAGAAGCCTCCTTACTGTTAAATATATTTCCATTATGCCAAAAAACATATAAATAAGCAAAATATAGTATCATATAAAAAAGGGCCGCTTAACGAGCCCTTGTTTATTCTTGTGGAACTGTTATGTATCTGAAAGCATTGGAAATCATCGGTTTTAAGTCTTTCGCCGATAAAGTAAGGCTGAATTTTGAGCCGGGCGTATCTTGTATAGTGGGCCCCAACGGCTGCGGCAAATCAAACGTAATAGATTCGGTGCGCTGGGCGATAGGCGAGATGTCTTGGAAGTCTTTGCGCTCAAGCTCGATGGTGGACATAATTTTCAACGGCACCAGAAAAAGACCTCCGCTGAATATGGCGCAGGTAAATATGGTGTTTGACAATTCCTCAAGAAAGCTGCCCGTAGATTTTAATGAGGTTACGGTTTCGCGCAAGATATACCGCTCCGGCGAAAGCGAATATTTCCTAAACAGAGTACAGTGCCGCCTTAAAGACATCAGGGAGATGTTCTTGGACACCGGTATCGGCGGCGAGGGTTATGCCATAATAGACCAAGGTTCGGTCAATCAGCTTTTGGAGTCCACCCCTGAACAACGGCGCGAAATGTTTGAGGAAGTGGCCGGCGTATCCAAGTACAAAGCCAAGCGGGAAGAGGCCGTACGCAAACTTGAGCGCGTGGATATGGACATCGCCCGCTTAAGCGATACTTTGGCTTTGATAGCGGACCAGATAAAGAAACTTGACAGCGAAGCCCGCAAAGCCAGACTGTACCAAAAATACCGCGAGGAACTTAAAGAGAGCGAAATCGCCCTCTCTTTGGAAAACATAAAAAGCCACGAAGAGCAAATCCAAGCGGCGGCCAAGGAACTGGAGCCTATTTTAAAGGAAATAGAGGATTCCAATAATACCGTATCGGCATTGGAAGGGCAAGTCGCGGCTTTGGACCTTAATCTTACCCATAAACAGAAAGAACTTTCGCAGTTCGGGGAGAATATATCTTCCGCCAAATATCAGATCGGCCTTTTGGAAGGCGCGATACAGAACTGCCAAAATTTGGCAGGCGAACTTACCCTGCAGGTGCAGACTTCCAAATCCGAAGACGTGGTGGCTTCCGCCAGGCTTGCGGAACTTGGGCCGGCATTGCAGGAACTTAGGAATAAAATAAATCAGGCGGAGGCGGAATATAAACCTCTGCAGGATAAGTATAACGAGAAATATTCACAAGTAAGCACAAACGAACAGGCTTTAAAAGCGGCGCAAAACGACGTCGAAAGGGCTGTTGCTGCGGCTTCGGAGGTGTCTCAGAAGCAGCTGGAGCTTTCCGGTAAAATCGCTTTGGAAGAATCTTCCTGCGCGCACGAGGACGAGAATCTTATAAATTTGGAAAGGAATTTGCAGACCCAGCTACAGCGGGCGCAGGTCTTGAAAGAAGAAATAGAGAAATTTAGCGCCGCGCTTTCCCAAAAGCAGACAACCGTCGCCCAAATTAAGGAAGACCAGCTTAAAGCGGAAAACGCCTTAAGCGAACTTAACGCCAAACGCCAATCTCTTAACGATAAATTGAACAATTTGAAAGGCAAACGAGCCTCCCTAAACGCCAAAATGCAGATGATACAAACGCAAGGCAAAAACGACCCTTATTGGGTAGGTACGAAACTCGTGGAAGAAAGCGGCATTGCGGGTATAAAAGGCACTTTAAGAAAACAGCTTAAATTTAAGCAGGAAGACTGCTTGGCGGTGGAAGAGAGTTTCGGCAAGTTTATGGATTCCGTTTTGGCAGATGATTTCGATGCCGTAAAACAGGCCGTTTCTTTGCTTAAACAAAACGGCAAAGCGAGATGCAGATTTATAATACTTTCGCGGGTGCCTCAGAGCAGGGAGGGCGCTTCCGTTCTTTCTGGCTCGGCCGTAAGCGGGCTTTTGCAATATCCGGCGGAACTTGAAGGATTGATAAAATACATAACGGCTTCTTACAGCGCTTTGGAAAGTGAAGTCGGAGACGGTTTTTGGGTTTCGGGCGGCGCGGCTGGCGTAAAATCGCCGGAGGCTTATTGGGGCGAGGAGGAAACCGCCAAAAAAGAATTAAAACAGCTGGACGCTCAGGAGAAGGAAATTTCAGACTCTTTGCAAAATGTAAACGCGCAAGCCGCGGAAACGGAACAGTCTTTGCGGGCTTTGCGTTCAAAATATCAGGAAGAAAGCATAAGTTTAAACTCCTTAAACAACGATATCAATTTGCATAAGAGGACTTTAGCCGAAGCGGAACAGTCCTGCCAACAAATAATAAAGAACAAAGAGGAAATATCTTCGAGAGTGGCTCTCCGCAGAGAGAAGACCGGCGAGCTAAAACTGCAGCTTACGGAACTTACCGGCAAATACGAAGAAGCCAAGAACAATATCGGGGCCCTTCGCGAGAAGCGCGAGCTGCTTGAGAAGGAAGAACAAACCCTTAAGGCCGAAATAGAACAGGCCAACGCTAAACTTTACGAAGCGAAAATAAAGAAGAACAATTTGGAATTGGACCTCAGAACGGCATCTTCCGAGGAGCAGAGCTTGAAAGAGGCGCAGAACAAACGCGGCGATAATATCGCAAAAGCGACGGAAAGAATAAAAGTTCTGGAAGACGAAAAACTTTCCTCTCAAGCCAAGCTGGCCGCCCAGCGCGATTCTTTGGCCGCGCTTGAAGTGGCGGAAAATAAAATGCGCGGCGACTTGAATTTGATAAAAACCGAATTTGACGAGAAAAATACCGCCCTTAACAAACGCAAAGCGCGCGTCAATGAACTTACCTTAAAAGCGCACGATTTGGAAAACGCGCTGGGCAATCACAGACGCCAAAAAACGGCGATTATAAACAATCTTTTGGAATCGTGGAACATCACTGTGCAGGAAGCGCAGATGAAATGGGGCGAAGTCAAAGTGGATTATGAGCGCGTAAAAATGATGAGAAAGCGCATAGAAAATATGGGCGCCGTAAATATGACCGCGCCGGAAGAATACGACGCCTTGACCCAGCGCAACGACTTTTTGAAAAAGCAGATAGAGGACTTGGGCAATGCCAAGCGGGATTTAAAGGCGGCGATAAGCAAAATAAACGCGACTACGAAAGAAAACTTTAAATATACATTCGATCAGGTCCGCACGCATTTTAAGAGCATTTACCAGACCTTATTTGTCGGCGGAGAGGCGGAACTTACTTTAACCGATCCGGAAAATCTGTTGGAAACCGGCGTGGAGATAACGGTTCAGCCGCCGGGCAAGAAACTTCTGAACATATCGGCTTTATCCGGCGGGGAGAAGGCTTTGACGGCGGTATCTTTGCTGTTTGCGTTTTTTACGCATAATCCTTCGCCTTTCTGCATTTTGGACGAAGCCGACGCGCCTTTGGACGAGGCGAATGTGGAAAGATTTACCAATCTTATAAAAGAGTTTTCAAGCAAAACTCAGTTTATCGTGGTAACCCACAACAAGCGCACGATGGAAGCGGCGCAGATGTTATACGGCGTAACTATGGAAGAGAGCGGAGTCTCTAAAGTTCTGTCGCTCAATTTAAAGGATCAGGACGCAAAAACCAGGCGATTGGTGGCGGCGGCGTCGGAATAGACGGACGTTTTAACCGCGCTATTGACTGTAAGGTAAAATTAAAGTCTAATGGGAATAGAATGAAATACGCCGTACTTTCGGATATACACTCCAATTACGAGGCTTTGGACGTCGTACTCAAGAAGGTGGACGAGATCGGCGTAGACGGCTATGCTTTTTGTGGAGATCTTATCGGTTACGGCCCCGATCCGGAAGAATGCTGCCAGAGAGTGATGAAACTCAAAAACTTCGTGGCCGTTATGGGCAACCATGATATGAGTTTGTTCCGGGAAGACTTTTTCAACTGGTTCAGCGATTATGCCAAAGAATCAATGATCTATACGGCAAAGCAGCTAAGCAAAAAATCGCAGGATTTTATAAAGAGTTTCGGGCGGGAATACCACGGCAGGGATTTTTGTATGGTGCACGGTTCCTTCTTGGATCCGTTTAGGGATTATCTGCTCAGCGCGGAGCAGTTCGTCCTAAATTTGGACAAGTGGAAAGGCCATTTGTGTTTTGTCGGGCACAGCCACGTCCCGTTTATTATGAGTTATAAGAGCAATCATATGCCGCAGATAGATTTGTTTTTGGGATCCGACGTAACGATAAAGATGCTTCCGGGGATACGATATATGATAAATCCCGGTTCAATAGGCCAACCGCGCGATACCAACGCAAAGGCTTCTTTCGGAATATTGGACACGAAAGAGCAGACTTTCCGCCTCATCAGGCTGCCTTATGATATAGAAGCAGTACAGGCAAAGATAGAAAGCCGCGGCCTGCCGACGATACTTTCCACCCGTCTAAAGCAGGGCAAATAAAGATTTGGCGGCCTAGAAATAAGGCGTCAAGGTTGCAATTTTAAGTAATATTTGTTAATATATAAGTACGGGCCTGTAGCTCAGCTGGGAGAGCGCCTGCATGGCATGCAGGAGGTCATCGGTTCGATCCCGTTCAGGTCCACCAGATTTTATTTACCGCCGCTTTAAGCGGCGGTTATTTTTTTGTGTTTCGCGCCCTCGTTTACGTAGAGGGCTGTTTTTTTAGGGCTTGCCGATTGCGTAAAGTAATTTCTTGGGTGCGGGGCGAAAGAAGAACGGGCTGTTTTTCCTTGACAATACCCGCTTTAAGTGGGAAAATAAACTATATATCTGTTTTGAGGAGATAAAATGAAAAAGATTTTTATTGCGGTGTTGCTTTTCCCGCTTTTGTTTGCCTGCGGCACTAAAGTGGAACGTATGGAAGTGGACGTAACCAAAGATTTAAGCGGCAAATGGAATGATACGGATTCGCGTTTGGTGGCGGAAACTATGATACAGGAATGTCTTAACGGGGCTTGGTACGCCAAAGCCGTAAAGGAAACGGGCGGTAAAGAACCCGTAGTCATAGTCGGTACTGTCGTGAACGACACTATGGAACATATAAATACCGGCGCTTTTGTGGAAGAACTGCAAAGAGCTTTAATCAACAGCGGTAAAATAGAATTCGTGGCCAGTTCGTCCGAGCGGGGCGAAATCCGCCAGGAGCGTTTGGAGCAAGACGAATACGCCTCGGAAGCGACCAGGAAGGCTTTCGGACAGGAAGTCGGCGCGGATTATATGTTAAGCGGCGTATTGAGTTCCATAGTAGATCAGGAAGGCCGCAAGTCGGTAGTGTTTTATCAGGTAAACTTGAAACTTATCAATATAGAAACCAATAAAATACTTTGGAACGGCCAAAAACAAATCAAGAAGTATGTAGCGAAAAAATCTCTTAAATTATAAAAAATATGAAAGCCCGGTTTGCCCTTTTAATAATAGCGTTAAGCGTATTAACGGCGTGCGCCGGGCCTTCTTTACGCTATAAAAAGGAAGTCCTTGCCAAAATGGACGAGGGCGCCTTTGACAAAGCGCAAACACTGATAGAAGAAAATAAAAACAAGTCCTACGGAGATAAAAACTCCGTCCTTTATTATCTTGATTTGAGCTCCCAACAAACGGCTAGAGGCGATGGCGCGGGAGCGATATCCTCATTGTCGGCTGCGGCCGAAATAACGGAAGAACTCTATGCCAAAAGCATAAGTGCCTCTTTGGGGACTTTAATGATAAACGACAATACAGTCGCTTATGTCCCACCTTTGTTTGAACAGGCGATGCTTCATCTTAGCAGCGCCGTCAATTACCTCTATGAAGGCGAGGAAAATTCCGCTTTGGTGGAAGCCAACAGAATAGTTTTTATGCTGGATAAAAACCGAGAGGCAAATCAGAAAGATATTTATAACGACGACGCTTTCGCGCAGTATTTCGCCAGTATGATATATGAGGACAACGGTAAACTTTCAGATGCCAGGATATCGCGTCAAAACGCCAGTAACGCATATGAAAGGCAGGCCGGCTCCTCTGCTAGAATGCCCAAGGTGGATTTGCCGCCCGACTACCAAGAAAAGGGCGAGGCGGTAATTCTTCACTATAACGGGAAAATCCCCATAAAAATTTCCAAAAGCGTTATGCTGGCTTGGAACGATATTTGGTTCGCGGTTGAGAACAACAGCGATTTGTCTTCCACCAGTCAAGGCCTTATCAACGCGGTGTATGCGGGCGCTTTCGGGCGGTCTATAACGGTAAGTTTTCCGGAATTCCAGGATATGCCTTACAGAATAAAATATTCTGAAGTTTCCGCCGACGGCGGGGCGCCTGTCCGAACGCAGCTGGTAAGCGACGTCGCCTGGCAGGCGAAGGCCGATCTAAGCCAAAGTATGAAGGGCATTTATACCCGTACCGTCATAAGAGCCGTAACAAAGTATATTTTAAGCGTCCAGGCCAGACATATCGCCGAGAAAAACTGGGGCGAAGATCTGGGTTTTATAGTCGGTTCCGTTATGAGTATTTTGTCCAATGCGACGGAAGTCGCCGATACCCGCTCCTGGTTTACTCTGCCGGCCCAAATAAGAATGGCAAATCTGTTCTTGGAGCCAGGAGTTCATAATATCAAGATTAAATTTATAAGCGCGGGCGGGCGAACTATTGACGAATACCTCTTTGAAAATGTACAAATTATAAAAGGGAAGAGAACATATTTGCACACAAGAACTTCCCGATGAGGAGCGAAAATGAGAAAAATTCTTTATCTCTTGCTAGCGGTTTTTATTGTCGGCGCGTGTACCGCCAACAGAAATATATTAAATGAAAAGATGGCAAAATATCCCGCCGACAAGTATATAACTAAAGTTGCTTTCGGCCAAACCAAAAACGACGCCAAAGAAGCGGCCGTGGCCGAACTGGCCAAATTGTTTGACGATTTGCCCCAGGACGAGGCTTCGCAGATACGGCGCGATAATATAATATCGCAAATAAAAGCAGTTCAATGGTGGAAGAACAGGGAAAATAAAAGATATTACGCCATAGCCGTGTTGGAAAGAGAGCCTGCTTTGGAAACGATAAAACCCTATTATGCCACGATAGAAGGACAGCTTAACGCAGTGGTATCCAAGATTGCCGGCGAAAGCGATAAATACGTTAAACTGAAACACGCGTTTACAATGCCGGACTTGCTTGAGAAGAGGGAAGAGCTTGATCGCGAATACCGCAAAATATCTTTTGACGGCTCCGCCTATGACGAAGACGCTTTATATTCTTACAAAAGCATATACAATAAGACTCTGTACGACATCAAAATAAACGCCGTACTTTCCGGTTCCGACGATATAACTGTAAAGACGTATATAATAGACGCTTTGAACGAATTGGGCTTTGGCGTAGGCGAAGATTTAAAAACTTACGATATTGAGCTGACTATGGATATAAAAATAGATAACTACGAGTCCAATACTTTGGAGGGACTTTATTGGAGTACGGCCACTGCGACTGTGTCTTTAAAAGACGTGGAAACTGGGGGTATATTCGCCACTTTCAGCGAGAGTGAGCGTATAGGCTCTGCTCGCGGAGAGGACGCAAAAAGACGCAGCTTGGTGGCGGCGGGCAAAAAATGCGCGCCAATAATTAAAGAAAAATTTGTCGAATATATAGATAAGAAATAGGAGCTTTCGGAATGAAAAGATTTTTACTTTTGCCTTTGTTGATGTTAAGCGCGTGTTTCGTTTTTGCACAGGAGCAGACGGCGCAGGAAAGCGCGCAGACGGCGGACGCTTCAAGCGAAAAGGTGCTGTATTCTTTGGGTTATTTGCTGGGCGAGAATTTAAAAAATAATCTTATGCTCAGTAGCGAGGACGATTTTAAAGCGGTGTCTCAGGGAATGAGGGACGCTCTGTTAAACCGCAACTCTCAAACCAATTTGGAAGACTATAAGCCCCTGGTGGAAAAACGCTACCGCGAAGATACCACCGCGGTTATGAACAAACGCAAATTGGAACAGGACGAGTTTTTAAAAGAAGCCAAGAAGGACAAGAAGAATACGGTACTCTCAAACGGCGTTGTGATGCGCGTGACTAAGAAGGGAAAGGGCAAAAGCCCTAAGGCCTCAAGCCTGGTAAAGGTGCATTACGAGGGCAAGCTGTTGGACGGGACGGAATTCGACAGTTCTATAAAAAGAGGCAAGCCTGCGGAATTCCCGCTTAACGGCGTGATAGCGTGTTGGACCAGCGCTCTGCAGGAAATGAAAGAAGGCGGCAAAGCCACATTGTATTGCCCGCCCGACACCGCATACGGCAATGCGCAGGCCGGCCCGATACAGCCCGGTTCGCTGTTGGTGTTCGAAGTGGAATTATTGGACGTTATGGATAAATGAGTTTAAAGTCTAAGATATATATAGCGATAATAGCTTTTTCACTTGCCGTGATAGTGGCGGTATTGGCCGCGCGCCGCATAGAAAGCGTGTGGTTAAAGCCTGCCGCGTCCGAGGAAAGCGAAGAGGAAGCGCAGTCGGAAGATAATTTTTATTATCCGTTTATAAACGAAGCCGCAAAAGCCGCGCAAAGCGATGAGGAAGTGCCTCTGCCCGACAGAATGGTAATAGCCTTGGAAGAAGACGAAGCCTATGTTCCGGAAAAACAAATGCAGAAACCGTTTTTCGGCGGGCAGATAGATTTGCCGGCTTTGGCAAAGGAGCAGGAAGCCTATATCAATTCGCAGGGCGGAGCGGCCGCTGATATCGGGCAGGAAAAATTTAAAAATAACGAGCGGCTGGAGCTTAGTTTCAATAATTATGAGAACGATCCCGAACTGCAGCGTTTTGTCAGGGATATGCGCAGGGCTATGGGAGAAGACCTCTCAAATACGCAGCTTTCTCCGCAGGAAATGATGGATAAGATATTAAATAATCCACAAATGCGCAAAATTTTGCTTGAATATAGTAAGAACCCCAAAATTATGCAAATGGTGGAAAATATAATAAGAAACGATACAATACCGGTTCGGAATAATCAGTCCGGGCCTGACAAAAGCGTTGACAATAATTGATAGGAGAATAATAAAATGGGTGTATTTATAGCCGTAATAATAATATTGGTCTTGGTTTTGTATTCCATAAAAGATTTGCTGGCGGAGAAGGATATGTCGTCTTGGATAAATACGGCTTTGACTTCGCTTGTGCTTTTTACGGTTATATTGTCGATATTTATGATTTTAAACAAAGGCGACAAGAGCCCTTCCGCAGCTGCGGTGCAGAATAAACCCGCGGCGGAACAGGTCTCGGAAGAGGAAAAGCCGATAGAAGAAAAGAGCGACGAAGAAGTTATGCTGGAGATTGCGGAGGAATATACTCTTATAGAGGACGATTACAGAAAACGCAATCCCGAGGCGACGGATTATGAGGAAATATCTTCAAACTATATCAAGCAGAAATACGGTTTTACCGATGAAGAGTGGAATAATTTTATGACTCACGCCAAAGAGAACGGCCTGTTTGATCAGGCTCGTCAGAAAATAAAAGGCGACAATGACCTGGATTATTTGATAGCCAAGTAATAGTTTGTGCAATTTGAAAAAACCCCGATTTTAAAATCGGGGTTTTTTTATGCGGAGTTTGTCGGTTTTAAAAAAACATCCGCAAGCAATTCTTTCTTGCACCTAGGGCTATTTCAAAGCTGTAAAATCGTTTATCGCAATCGGCAAATCTCAAGGTGATTTTATAAGCGAAAATAATGAACATGAAAAACGATTCCTGCAAAGTAAAAATTAATGCGGCAATCTAAATGTCCTTTTCCTTTTTACTGAAGAATAAAAAGGTTCTTGTCGTAAGTTTTAGTTCCCGGCACAATTCGAAAAACGCTTGACTGTTTTTTTTTTTTGATAAATTTTTAAATCATAAAGACCTTGTCATTGTATTTAGTTTAAAGTCTGTATTTTTGGCATTTGCGGGTTTTTGTGAAAAAATTAATCGACACAAAAAAGAGGAAAATATGAAAATCATTTTTAGACAGTTTTTATTATTGGTTTTTTTTGTTTATTGCGCTATTTATGCGTTTTCGGCCACAAGCGGCGAAAAGTGTTCTTCCTCTGGTGTGGTTCAATACAAACCTGACGGTAATTGTGATACCGTAACTCGGACATGTTGCGGCAACGGATACTTCAGCGATTGGGATAGCGAATGTTCGGAGGAAGACAATTGCAAGGACGGATATGTCTTATACGAAGGTTCCTGCAAACCGATAATATCCGTAAAAATAAGCGGCGATAAAGGCTCGGCCGATTATGCTCTGTTTTCTCCGGGCAGAGAGGCACAAGAATCTTGGGTATGTTACGAAGGAAGCGGTTCGTCTTATACCGAATGGTCTTTAAACGGCAAAGTTATCAAAAGCACTTCCCCGAAGTGTTCCATTTTCCCGTTTAATTACGATGAAATATATAACTATGCTTCCGGCGTAACGTCTTTAAATCTAAACGCGAAGGAGTATTCCTACGCTTTAATTACGTATGATTGGGGGTCGGAGTATAACGCCAATATGGGGTATGACGCATATCGTTTTAGCTTTAACGTAAATTCAAACAATTTAAATCATAGCGAACCGATAACTATTCCCGCCTTCACTATAACGGGGGAATATTATTGCAAAAATATGAAAGGAGCACTTTCGGCTAAGCGCAGTTCTGCCGCCACATGCGGAAATATAATTGTTACCAGCGGCCCTGGCACGTTACAGTGTGAATGGGTTTCAGATTGTGCGGGTTCCCAGTTTGTTGATGCTTCCAGCGCGCGATTTTTTGTAAGCGGGCCTGGTAATACATGGGTTGACGGAATTAACATCGTTTTTGAAGATGACAACGGGCAAGTCAGCTCTTATTATGAGATACCTTTCTAAATGTTTGTGGCAGATATTCATTTTTTGCCCACACCGCTTTGCGCGGCTTAATGATGAAAAGAGATAACCGCCAAGCGTAAGGGCCTCTTAACTAACCGCCCCCGTTTCCGATAAGGTAATGGGGGTTGTTTCTTATAATTTTTTTATTATTTCCGACATTTGCTTAAAAGCGCGGAAGCGGTGGCTGATTTTGTTTTTTTCTTCTTTGCTCATTTCCGCCATGGTTTTGCCCGCTTCGGCAACAAAGAATAAAGGGTCATATCCAAAGCCGTTGGTTCCTTTATAATCTTCTATGATGAAGCCTTCCACTTTGCCTTGCGTAAAAATTATTTTTTTATTTGGCGCGGCCAATGCCGCCACTGTAGAGAAATGGGCGCTGCGTTGTGCTCCTTTATAAGCGGAAAGTTCTTTTAAAAGTTTTTTGTTGTTGGCTTCGTAATCGGCTTTATTCGGATCGGCATAGCGCGCGCTGAATACTCCGGGCGCGCCGTTTAAAACGTCGACCATAAGGCCGGTATCGTCGGCTATACTGATAAGGCCCGTATTCTCAAGCCCGCAGCGCGCTTTAATGGCGGCGTTTTCTTGTAGAGTGAGGCCTGTTTCTTCCGGTTCGGCTATGTCGGGGAAATCGGCGAAGGAAAGATATTCTATCGCTTCTCCTCGCTCCGTACTTTGGGGCAATATCGCCAAAAGTTCCGACAGTTTGTGTTTGTTATGAGTGGCTAAAAGTATCTTCATAAAATTATAAATTCCCCGCTTGTGGCGGGGAATTGATTAATTCAAGTCTTCTTTGGCCGTTTTGATTTGCTGCGCTCTTATCAGCATTTGTTCCAGTTCATTCTTGGCTTTATCAACCTGCTCTTTAGGCGCGTTCTTGACGAAATTCTCGTTGCCCAGCATTCTCTTGCGGTTATTTATTCCGTTTTCTATTACGGCCAGTTCTTTATCAAGACGGGCTTTTTCCTTATTGAAGTCTATAAGCCCTTCAAGCGGAATGTATACCGTTACGGTACCGTATACGCCCGTAGCGCTTTGCTTGGGTTTTGCCATATCGGAACCGGTTTCAAGATTATCCACTTTGGCCATACTGGTTATATAGCCGCGGTATTTTTCTATCACCGCCAAGTCATTTTTGTCGGACGTATTTAAAAGAACTTTTATTTTAAGGCCCGGCGGAACGTTGAACTGCGCTCTTATCGTTCTTATTTGTGTAGTTACGCCTTGGATAAGAGCCATTTGGGCTTGGGCCTCTTCGTCCGATAAAGCGGGATTATAGACGGGGTAAGTTTCCTCTATTAAAAATTCCTTATGTCCTTTTATGTATTTTTTTAAGCTCATCGCTATTTCTTCCGTGATGAAAGGCATAAAAGGGTGCAATGCTTTCAGCGTATTGTAAAGGATATTGATAAGGATAGAGATAACTTCTTTCCTGTCTGCTCCGTCGAAGCGTTGTTTGGCAAGCTCTATATACCAATCGCAGAAATCGCCCCACAGGAAGTGATATAAAATATCCGCCGCGGCGGCCATATTGTATTTTTTTATTTCGTCCGCGGCTTGCTTTATCGCATTATTGTAGCGCGATATTATCCACCTGTCGCAGAGCTCTTTTGGATTATTCGGCAGTTCAAGCGGGCCTTCAATGCCTTCGCTGTTCATTTGGATAAAGCGGGAAGCGTTATAAATTTTATTGCAGAAGTTTCTGGCTCCGATAATGCTTTCCTCGCCGTAGGGAATATCTTTGCCCAGCACCGATTGCGACAGGAGCGAAAATCTTACCGCGTCGGCGCCGTATTTTTGCGTCAAATCAAGCGGGTCGACCACATTGCCCAAGGATTTGGACATTTTCTTTCCCGTTTTATCTCTGACTATACCGTTTAATAAAACGTCTTTGAAAGGCACCTCCCCTTGGAACTCAAGGCCCATCATTATCATTCTGGCCACCCAAAGATAAATAATTTCATAACCCGTCACCAATATGCTGGTGGGATAGTAATATTTAAGTTCTTTAGTCTGTTCCGGCCAGCCGAATACCGACATCGGCCACAAAGCTGAGGAGAACCAAGTATCCAAGACGTCGGGGTCCTGAATGGTGTCATTGCCGTGGCATTGTGGGCAGACGGGCTTTTCGAAGGAAACTATCGGTTTTGCGCCGTCTTCAAAAGAAACTTTGGAAAGCTGTTCCTTGCCTTGCTTGTCCGTAGTAAAAGTGAGGCCTTTCTCGCTGCAATGGCGGCAATACCAAACGGGTATTCTGTGTCCCCACCAAATTTGTCTGGATATGCACCAGTCTTGTATATTCTTAAGCCAATTTGTCAGGGGTCCTTTCCAGTTGGCGGGGTGGAATTTTACTTTTTCTTCCTCTATCGCTTTTAAGGCGTTTTTGGCCAGCTCGTCCATTTTTACGAACCACTGCTCGCTTAGATAAGGCTCAATGGCGCTGTGGCAGCGGTAGCAGGTGCTGACGGCATTGTTGTATTTTTCCTCTTTGACTAAAAGGCCCGCCGCTTCCAAATCCTTGACGGTTTCTTTACGGCAGAGATCTCTGTCCATACCGAGGTATTTCTCGGGCAGATTAATCATCTTGCCTTTATCGTTAATTACGATAAAAGTTTCCAAATTGTGTCTTTGGCCGACTTCGTAGTCGACGGGGTCGTGCGCGGGCGTTATTTTGAGGGCGCCGGTGCCGAATTCCATTTCTACCGCATCATCGGCTATTATGGGTATTAAGCGGTCTATTAAAGGTATGCGTACTTTTTTGCCGATAAGGTTTTTATATCTTTCGTCTTTGGGGTTTACCGCTATGGCCGAATCGGCGAAAATGGTTTCGGGTCTGGTGGTGGCTATGACTACGCCGTCGGACCCGTCTTCCATTTTATAATGCAAATGCCAAAGTTTGCCCGCGTGCTGTTCGTGCTCGACTTCTATATCTGAAAGCGCGGTCGAACATCTTACGCACCAGTTTATCATACGTTTGCCGCGGTAGATGTACTTTTTGTTCCAAAGATTGCTGAAGCTCGCGTATACGGATTTGGCTCTGTCTTCGTCCATGGTAAAGCGGATATTGCTTTGGTCCAAGGCCCAGCCCATTTTTTCAAATTGATTGTATATGGCGTTGCCGCATTCTTTATACCAATCCCATACGGTTTGGACGAATTTTTCCCTGCCCAAATCGTGGCGGGAGAGTTTCTGCTCTTTTGAGAGTTTTTTCTCTATTACGTTTTGCGTCGCTATGCCGCCGTGGTCGGTGCCTGGCACCCAGTTTGCGCATTCGCCGTTCATTCTGTGGAAACGGATTAAAGTATCCTGCAAAGTATTGTTAAGCCCATGGCCCATATGCAAAGCGCCGGTTATGTTTGGCGGCGGGATTACTATTACGTAAGGTTTTTTTGTTTCGTCGATTTCGGCTTTAAAAACGTGTTTGTCTTTCCATAATTTGGATATTTTTTCTTCTACTTCTTTAGGGTCATAAGCTTTAGGCAACATAATAATTCCTCTTTTTTTAATTTGCGTAATGTGACTCTACGCTTTTATTTTTATATTTTACAATTTTAAGAGATATAAAATATATGGCATACGCTTTTACGAGTTTTTGCCGCCGCTCTTGGCAATTTATGCTTTTTTTGTAAAAATATAATGTATGGCAAATGAAAGATATGAAGATCAGGAAGTTATAGAGCCTGAAGTGTTTGACGAGCAAGGCCGCAAAATATCTTCCCCCGGGGAGCCGCGCGCACAGAAAATAAAACGGGATTTAAATCCGCTTCGCCGTAGCGTTATGGGGATTTTGGGTGCTATAGCGGCGGTGCTCAGCGGCTTTATGACTTTATGCGTTTTTTTGGCGGTTTTCGTCGTTATGGCGATACCTATGTTGATACTTGCGCTTTTCGGACGCAAGCCCAATATAAAAATATTCAAGTATAGGATGTAAAAACTGTGGGTTTGGCATAGCGGCAAGTATTTGCTATAATCTATATATATGGCGTGTGAAACGCTTTGTTTTGGAGAGGTGTCCGAGCGGTTGAAGGAGCAGTCCTGGAAAGACTGTATACCCCAAAAGGGTATCGAGGGTTCGAATCCCTCCCTCTCCGTTTTTT
Source organism: uncultured bacterium (assembly GCA_949291515.1). Lineage (GTDB taxonomy): Bacteria > Elusimicrobiota > Elusimicrobia > Elusimicrobiales > Elusimicrobiaceae > Proelusimicrobium. Next base: position 319,026 of record CASEVY010000007.1, read on the forward strand.
ATTTAATAATTTGGCAAGTTCTCTTTGATATGCGCGGCTTTTGGGGCCGTGCTTTTTTATTGCGCGGATTTCGTTTGCGGGTTTATAAAAGCGCGTTTTTTGCCGCGTTTTCGTTTTTTTGGCGGACTTGTTACTTTGTAAGTTCTATAAGATTCCCATCCGGGTCTGATACGACGCTTTCGTAATAACCGTCGCCGGTGCGTCTTGGCGCTTTTAATATTTTATGGCCGTCTTTTTCCAGTTTGGCGGTTAAGCGGTTTACCTCCTCCTCGCTGCCCAGCGAAATCGCCAAGTGCGCATAACCGAAGTGCTCGCCCATAATGTTTGGTCGTAAATCTGATTTGTTCATAATTTCAAGTCTGGCTCCGCTTTGAAATGACAAAAAATAACTTTTAAAGCCGGTATTTTTATTGTTATATATTTTGCCGGCGTCGGCGTTAAAATATTTTACGTAGAAATCTTTTGTCTTTTCCAAATCTTTTACGTATATGGCGAAATGTTCTATCTTCATAATTTTTAAATCAAAAAGCCCCGCCGTTTAAGCGGGGCCTTGTTCTTACTCCCATTTGGTATAAATTGCCGCGATTTCCTTATTGTCGGAAGGCCGTTTTAATATATGCCAATATCGATCTTGGCCTGCAGAGTACAGGATTGAAAGCACTTTATCGCCGTGGCGCACTTCAGCTTTGAAGTGTATGATTATTTCCACCAAAGTTTTGCCTTCCGTTTTATCGGCGGGCAGGCTTTCCAAAGCCCAAGCCGAGAAGTGGCTGTTGTTGACGTGATTGTTGCTGTCCAAATCTTCAAGGCGGGCGGTCAGATCGACGGTATTTAAAGGCGCGCCAAGCTCCGTTTCGCGCGGAGCCTTTTCCGTGGAAGCTTCCATAATCGGGGCGGGGTTTTTGTCGTTTAAATCTATCAGGCTTTGCGGAGAGCGGGTTATTTTGCGTTTGTTTAAGTCCATAATAAGCCACCAGCTTACGCCTTTGGCGATATGTTCGCCCGCTTCGTTAAACATAACGAAATCCCTTCTGCTTTGTATTTTGTCGGAATAGCAATGCCAAGTCTTAACTCTTATTTTTTGCGCTCCGCTGACCGGCTTTAAAAGCTGAATTTGCAGTTTGGTTAAAATCCACGCCACTCCGTTTATCGAGAGCTCTTCCCAGCCGTAGGAAAGGTTATGTGCGTCTATGCCCGCAGCTTCCTGAAAGTAGTTTTGCAATACCCAAACGGGTATTTGGCCCTTTGGGGTCATTTCGTGATATCTGGTTTTGAAATTTTCTTCCTGCATATATCCCCCTTAAGGTTATTTTATCAAAAAAAGGCTCCCCCGAAGGAGAGCCTTTAAGCTGTTTTTCAAATATCTATTTGTTGTAAGGAGTCAAAGATTCCTGATATATGGCTTTAACTCTTTCTTTGGTGCTTTCATTGGGCGCCATGCTGAGAAGCAGCCCCAAAGAAGGCGTGGTAAAGGCCAGCTCGGTCATCTTGTCGACATCTTCCTCGTGGAAGCCCTCGTCTTTGAGTTTCGCGGTAGAACCTACCGAGAACAGCCATTTCTCCACCGCTTTGGCGGCGTCTTCGGCTTGGCTCGGGCAGCCGCTGAGGCCCGGCGCTATCGGGGCTAGTATCGCCGCCAAGGTGTGGGACTTTTCGGCATATATCTGTTTGACTACCGCAGGCAGCAATATCGCCAAGCCCAGCCCGTGCGTAAGTTCCGGTTTGACGGCGCTGAGCGGGTGCTCCAAAGCGTGGGTATAGTGCAAAAGCCCGTTGTCAAAACTTACTCCGGCTATCAAGGCCGCATAGGCAAGGAAGTAGCGCGCTTCCAAATTGTGGGGATCTTTCAGCGCTATCGGCAGATATTTCCCAACGAGCTTTACCACCGATACCGCCAAGTCTATCGAGAAAGGCGAAGCCGCTTTTGTAGTGGAAGCCTCCACCACGTGGTTTACCGCGTCAATAGATACGTATCTGGTTTGGTTTTCGGAGAGGTTCGCCATTAAGGCCGGATCGTCTATTGAGTACATAGGATATATGCAATCGTATGCGATGGCGGGTTTGAAATTCTTTTCGAGAATCGTTACTACCGCAAAGCGGTTGGCCTCGCTGCCGGTGCCGTGCGTCAGGTTGATGGCGATTATCGGGGCGGCCTTTTCCGGCGCGAATTTAAATTCATATAGTTCCTCCGCCGTTTTGCCCGGGTTTTCCATTAGTATGGCTACGCTCTTGCCGGCGTCTATGGCCGAGCCGCCGCCTATCGCGAGCATCGCTTTCGCGCCGAATTCTTTTGCCATTTTCGCCGCTTCGTTTACTTGATGGGTGTTAGGGTTCGGCGTTACGCCGTCATAGTGGACATAAGTTATATTATGGTTTTTTAAAGCCGCCTGAACATAATCCCAGGCGCCGGTCTTTTTGTAGGCCCCTTTGCCGGTGACTATCACCAATTTGTCCAAACCCTTTGCTTTTAGATCTTTGGCTATATCTTCTATTTTCTTTATCGCGCCGACTCCGAAATATACCGTGGTGCGTACGCGTATTTCTTTAACTTCGTTTATGTCAATGTCTTTTTCCCACATACATCCCCCTTGTGTGTTTAAACTCCAGTTATATTATATCGGTACTTGTTCAACTTATCAAGGTATTGCCGGGGGCTTGCCCTTTGCGGCAAATTATATAGAATAATATCAAAAAGGGGGAAAAATATGCCTTTAATGAAAAAATGCAAAAACATCGCTCTTGTGGCCCATGACAACAAAAAGAAAGATTTGCTTGAATGGGCTGTTTATAATAAAGGATCGCTTCTAAAGCACAAACTATGCGCGACCGGTACTACTGGCGCTTTGCTCAAAGACGCTTTGGGCTGCGAGGTGCTGCGCTATAACAGCGGCCCGTTCGGCGGGGATCAGCAAATCGGCGCGGCTATAGCCGAAGGCAAAATAGACATACTGATTTTCTTCTGGGATCCGCTTAATCAGCTGCCGCACGACCCCGACGTCAAAGCCCTTTTGAGGCTAGCCGCCGTTTGGAATATCCCCGTAGCCTGCAACAGAGCTACTGCCGACTTTTTGATTTCATCACCGTTGTTTGACAGCGAATACGAAAATGTCCTGCCCGATTATAAGCCATATTTGGAAAGATTTAACAAATAGGAAAGAAAATATACGAGACAGAGCCTCTTCTTAAGAAGAGGCTCTGTCTTATATAAAGAGAAAGAGCTTAAAAGAAAGTAACCAAAAAGGAAAGGACCAGCCCGAAAGAATAACCCGCCACATTGGCGAAAAGGGTTAGCCCGAAAATCTCCTTACCCAATCTTCTTTTGCCGAAAAACAGGTAAAGCAATAGAAATTCCGCCAAAAAGGCGGCGCACCATAATATCCCGTCTTTCTGTATGTAATTGGAAAGAACCCACCAATTCAAAGGAATAGTGAATAAATTAATCCCGGTAAAACAAAGAAGTATGCTTATCGGCAGTTTGCTCATAAAGACAAATAAAGCTGCGGTAAGGACTTCGGATAAAAATACAAACAGCAGGGCGCTGATTATATAACTTTTTGTCAGATGCTCCGGCGCAAGGGCGACTTCTTCTTTCTCCACTTTTAAAGTGTCCGGCGTTACTGTTACAATCATGGCGTTTTTTCTGCCGTCGGGTTTCTTGAACACTTCCGATTCGCGTACGGTGCCGTCTTCAAATTTAACTATAAGTTTTTGGTACGGGCCGAAATCGTAAGATACGGCGTAACAAGAAACTTCGTCGCAGTTTAACGACTGTATGCCGAATTTGCCCAAAGGTTTCGGTTCTAGGCACTGATTATCTTGGCATTGCAGCTGTTCGCTTTGTTCCGGAACTATTTTTATCGGTGCGATTCCGTCGAAAAGGAAAGTATAGCTTATTTGTTCGGCCGGAGCGATATCGGCAAAGGCCGATAAGGACATAGCCATAATTGCAGTAAGGGTAAAAAGAAGTTTTCTCATATTAGCCGCCTCATATTTTTTGTATCATAAATATTATATATAAAAGGAGAGAAAAATGGACCTCAAAAAATACGCCGATATAATGATTTTCGCCTTGAAATCCGCAAGGAAAGGCGGCAAGTTTAAACAGGGGGAAAATATACTCGTAAGCTACGATATGCCCGCTCTGCCCCTGGCCGAAGAGATTTACGCCAAATTGATAGAACAAAGATTTAATGTCGTTTTAAGGCCGTATGCTACGGAGAGAATGTCAAAAATCCTGTATACCAAAGGCAGCGACAAGCAAATAAAATTTATGCCGTCTTGGGAAAAGCTCTTTACCGAAAATCTTAACGGCCTTATCGCTTTACGGGCGCCGCAGGATTTGTCAAACCTGAAGAACGTCGACCACAAAAAAATAGCCTTGGCTACTATCGCCAGGAAACCGCTTCGGGAAATTATGGACGACAGGGAAGAGCGCGGGCTGTTCTCTTGGACTTTAGCCAATTTCCCTACCGAAGGGCTCGCGAAACAGGCCGGGCTTAGCATAAAAGAGTATGAAGCGCAAATAAGCAAAGCCTGCTTTTTAAACGAGAAAGACCCGGCCAAAAAATTCGCCGAAGTTACCCAAGCCATAAACGAAGTCAGCAAGAGGCTGTCCTCTTTGCCGATAGCCAAACTGCGCACTCAGTCGGAAAGTATGGATTTGGAGATACTTCTTGGCGAGAAACGCCGTTTCATCAGCGGCGGCGGCTGCAATGTGCCTTCTTTCGAGATTTTCACTTCCCCAGATTGGCGTGGAACCAGAGGCGTCTATTACAGCGATCTGATGAGCTTCAGAAACGGCAACTACGTGAAAAATATTCGTCTGGAATTTAAAGCAGGGCGAGTCGTCAAGGCGACCGCGGAGCAGGGGGAAGATTTCCTTAAAAAAATGCTCTCTTTAGACAGAGGCGCCTGCCAAATCGGCGAATACTCTTTGACCGATACCAGATTTTCCAAGATAGACCGCTTTATGGCCGATACCCTTTATGATGAGAATTTCGGCGGCAAATACGGCAACAGCCATATCGCTTTAGGTTCAAGCTACAGCGATACCTTCAGCGGCAATATCGCCAAACTCGACAAAAAAATGAAAAAAGAGCTGGGTTTTAACGAGTCCGCTCTGCATTGGGACTTGGTTAATACGCAAAATAAATTGGTCAGCGCAATACTGAAAAACGGGAAACATATGACCATTTATGAAAATGGCCGTTTTTTGGTCTGATTGAGAAAAAATTGCCTAAAAAAATAGTTTAAAAATATTAAAAAAAAGACATTTGTCCACAGTGCTATCAACTGTGGACAAATTTTATTTCTCCGACGTAAAAATCCTTGTTGATAAGTGTCGGGAAATCTTTTCTCAGACGGTATTTGAAATCTTTGCACAACTTATGTAGAATTTTAAAGGCGACAAGCCAAAAACGGCCTGTTTTTTATGTTTTTAAAGATGAAACTGTCAACTTTTATCCACAACATAAGCCGTTGTTTAAAACTTTTAAGAGGATAATGCCATGCCCAATAACGATATTCTGCTGAAAATCATAAAAAGAGACGGGACAACCCAGCTCTTTGATTCCAAGAAAATAACCGACGCCATATATAAAGCCGGACAATCGACCAATGAAATCGATTTGGATACGGCCAAGAAACTTACTATAAGAGTGGTAAACATACTTCAGCAGCTTTATTCTGAAATAACCCCGAGCGTGGAAAATGTGCAGGACGTGGTGGAAGACGTCCTTTTGACTTCCAATTTCCATAAAACGGCTAAGGCCTATATATTGTACAGAGACCAGCGCGCCAAGGTGAGGGAAATATCTTCCAAATTCAACGTGGAGCTGGTGGATCAATATTTGCAGAAGCTGGACTGGCAGGTAAACGAGAACAGCAATATGGGATATTCTCTGCAGGGGCTTAACAATTATGTCTCCTCCGAGATTACCAAAATCTATTGGCTTAACAAGATTTATCCCGAGAACGTGAAGAAGATGCACACTTCCGGCGATTTCCATTTGCACGATTTGGGCCTTTTGGGCGCCTATTGCGTCGGCTGGGACTTGCAGGACCTTTTAATAAGCGGTTTTAAAGGCGTGGCCGGCAAAGCGGAATCAAGACCGGCAAAGCACTTGAGGACGGCTTTGGGCCAGGTGGTTAACTTCTTTTACACGTTGCAGGGCGAGAGCGCGGGCGCACAGGCTTTTTCCAACTTCGACACATTGCTGGCCCCTTTCATTTACTATGACAATTTGAGCTATCAGGAAGTAAAACAGGCTTTGCAGGAGTTCTTGTTCAACGTAAACGTGCCTACCAGGGTAGGCTTCCAAACGCCGTTTACCAATGTCACGATGGATTTTGTGGTGCCTTCTTATTATAAGAATCAGGGCGTGATTATAGGCGGAAAGATACAGGATAAGAAATACGGAGAGTTCCAAAAAGAAATGGATATTTTCAATAAAGCGTTTTTGGAGCTTATGCTTGAGGGGGACGCAAAAGGCCGCGTGTTTACTTTCCCTATCCCCACTTACAATATAACCAAGGATTTCGATTGGGATAATCCTGCATATAAACCTTTGTGGGACATAACGGCCAAGTACGGCATACCGTATTTCGCTAACTTCGTAAATTCCGATATGAATCCGGAAGACGCGCGTTCCATGTGCTGCCGTTTGAGAATAGACAACCGCGAACTTAATCGCCGCGGCGGAGGATTGTTCGGCTCGGCTCCGCTTACGGGTTCAATCGGCGTAGTGACGATAAATATGCCCAGGATAGGATATTTGGCTTCCACGGAAGAAGAATTTTTCAAACTTTTGGAAGAGAGAATGGACGTCGCCAAGCTGAGCCTTGAGATAAAGAGAAAAGTTATCGAGCGCTTTACCAATGCCAACTTATATCCTTATATGAGTTTTTATTTAAGAAGCGTCAAGCAGCGTTTTAATGAATATTGGAAAAACCATTTTTCGACGATAGGGCTTGTGGGGTTGAACGAGGCGTGTTTAAATCTTTTGGGCGAAAGCGTCGGCAGCGAGAAAGGCAGAAAGTTCGGCGTAAAGGTAATGGATTTTATGCGCGCCAAGCTGATCGAATATCAAAAAGAGACCGGCAACAATTACAATTTGGAAGCTACTCCGGCGGAAGGAACTTCTTACAGATTGGCCAAATTGGACAGGGAAAAATATCCCGATATTATCGTTGCCGATAATGAGCAGGCGGCGCAGGGCAGGCCTCCGTTCTACACCAATTCCAGCCAGCTGCCGGTAAACTATACCGATGATATCTTCGAACTGTTGGACTTGCAGGACGAAATCCAGGCGAAATATACCGGCGGAACGGTACTGCATATCTTTATGGGCGAGAGGATAAAGGATACGGAAGCCTTGAAGAAGTTTATCAGGAAGGTATGCGAAGGATATCAGCTGCCGTACTTCTCTATAACGCCGACTTTCAGCGTATGCCCCAAATGCGGGTATATAGAGGGCGAACATTTTGAATGCCCCAAATGCAAGGCCGAGAAGATAGAGAACATAGAAAAGCAGATAGCTCTGCTCGAGGAACAGCTGTATAGTAAATAAAAGATTTGCTTTGTAAATAGAGCAAAGGACCTACAAAAAAATGGGTCTTGTTAGTATAGCAATAATTTGCAAGAATAATAAAGGCGGCCAAAAAAGCCGCGCAGGAGGAAAAGGGTTATGACAGCACAAGAAAGACACAATATAGAAGCAAAGATTTCCGAACTTAAAGCCGCTAAAGAAGCGGTTAAGGGTACGAACTGCGAAGTATATTCCAGGGTAGTTGGCTATTTGAGGCCGGTACAAAACTGGAATAAAGGCAAGAAGGAAGAGTTTGCTCTTCGCAAGAATATAAAACTTTCGTGCGGGTGCTAGGTATTTAACTTTATATTTTTATCCTAAGGCAGGTGTGTAGTAGTGAAGATTAGCGGACTTTTGAAGTTTTCAATGATAGATTTTCCGGGCAGTATTTCGGCTATAGTATTTACGCAAGGTTGTAATCTGCATTGTGCATATTGTCATAATCCGGAACTTATACCGCCTGCCCAGGATGAAAATAATGCCATAGCGGAAGAAGATATTTTGGATTATCTCAATTTGCGCAGGAAGGCTTTGGACGGCCTTGTAATAACAGGCGGAGAACCTACTCTTCAGCCTGATTTGGAACAATTCGCCGAGAAAGTCAAAGCTATGGGATACCTTATAAAACTGGATACCAACGGCACTAATCCGGCCGTATTAAGAAGACTAATCGACAAAAAACTGCTTGATTTTATAGCCATGGACATAAAAGCCCCGTTTGAAAAGTACGAGGCCGTCTGCGGAAAGGCCAATCTTGACGCGGTAAAGGAAAGTATGGCCATGATTATATCCTCGGGTATAGACTACCAATTCAGAACCACCTACTATAAAGAAGTGCTAAACGACGGCGACATTGAGGCCATTAAGGCGATGGTGCCGGATCAAAGTAAATTTAAGCTGCAGGAATGTCTTCCGGTAAAGAAGAAAGATGTTCTTAAGATAGAGCATTAGTCCGTCGGCTCCCGTTTTTGTATAATATATAAGTGTTAAACGGGAGGATTTTATGTTGACGGGAATAATTTTGTTTTTAATAATTGTATTTCTTGCGTTGGGCTTTTACGTTATAAGCATATATAACGGGCTTATTACTTTAAAGAACAGGGTAAAGGAGGCTTGGAGCGATATACAAGTCCAGCTGAAAAGGCGCTACGATCTTATACCTAACCTTGTTGAAGTAGTAAAAGGTTATGCCGCGCACGAAAGTTCCACTTTGCAGAAAGTGATAGAAGCCCGCAATATGGCTATTAATTCCAAAAGCGATATGGCGCAGCAGGCCCAGGCGGAAAATATGCTTACTTCCACGCTTAAAAGTTTGTTTGCCGTATCGGAAAATTATCCCGATTTAAAGGCCAACCAGAATTTTTTGAAGCTTCAGCAAGAACTAACGGAAACGGAAGACAGGCTTCAGGCAGCCCGTAAATTCTATAATACCAACGTAAATCAGCTTAATATAGAGATAGAATCCTTCCCGTCAAATATAATTGCTAAGCAATTTAAATTTGAAAAAGCGGAGCTTTTTAAACTGGACGAAGAGGAAGCCGCCCAAGCCCAGAAAGCGCCGTCGGTCAAGTTTTAATATTTTTGTATATTCTAAAAAGCCTCGACTTTTAAGTCGGGGCTTTTTAATTGGAAAGATAATTAAATACAAGGAGATAAAGGGAAAAGCCTAAAGAGAAGTTCTTCTAGTATTTGTTTTTTGGGGGGGAATCAAATATGCTTAAAGTTTTGCGGGAAGGAAAATTATCCTTTTTGCGGGAGGATTTTTAATCTGTATTATCCGATTGCATCCGGGAGGATAGTTTCCCGATAAGGAGCTGTTTTGGTGAAGGCGCAATATGGATAAAATCCAAAGGCGGGTTTTTAATTTTAATCGAGGTTTTAATTAGTCGGCAAGGTGCCTTTTTTTATAATTAAGCGCATAATTTAATATCAATAAAAAAGCCCGCATTAATGCGGGCTGAATATTTTTTAATCGGGGTATTTTATATGCTTTTTTGATATAAGCGGTAAGTTTTGGTTTTTTTACAGCCGGCTTCTTCTATTACCGATATTATCGCTTTATTGTCCTCTAGCATCCAGGAAAGTTCGGCTTTGTTCCAGCCTTTGGCTATTCCGTTGTCTACGACGTGTTTTACCAGCAATAGTTCCAGGCCTCGTCCGCGATGGTCGGGATGTACGCCAAGCATTATCATACGGCAGTCCCTTATTTTGCGCCAGGCCAATAGCGCCTTGGGCAATTTTAGCGGATTTAGGCTGCCGTTGAGGATTTTCAATACGTGGTTCATATTGGGTATCGAAATTGCAAAACCGGCTACCTCGCCTTTAATTTCTATCATACAGGTAAGTTCCGTTTTAACAATCATTTTTAATTGTTTGGCGGTATCGTTTATTTCTGCTTCGGTTATGGGGACAAAGCCGTAGTTTTGGCTCCAGGCGGCATTGTATATTTCGCGCACATATTTGACTTCATTGTCAAAGTCGTTCATATTGATTGAACGTACGGTAAGCTCCGGATTTCTCAATATACGAAGGATAATCTTTTCCATACGCGGCGAGAAGCAGTCTTTATCCGTCCTTTCGAAAGCCAGAAGGTCTTTGGCTTTTTCAAGGCCCGCGTTTTTAAGAAGTTCGTCGTAATAGGGGAAATTATAAGGCATCATTATGCAGGGCATAGAGTCGAAATTGTCCGTCAATATCCCGCAGGTATGGTTGGTGCTCGGGTTAACCGGCCCTCGTATTGCGTCTTTGCCTTTTGCTTTAAGCCAATCGGCCGCGGCTTGTATTAGGGCTTTTGCGGTTTCGGGATTATTCTCACATTCGAAAAACCCGAAAAACCCTATATTGTCGCCTACGTGTTTATTGTGGTTTTCATTAGTGATGGCGGCTATTCTGCCTACGGTTTTGCCTTCTCGTTTAGCCAAAAAGAGTTCCCTTTCAGCATGGAGCCAAAAGGGATCTTTTGTCAAAAGGTGCTTTGTTTCGCTTTTAAGTTCCGGCACGTAGAACTTATTCCCTTTATATAATTCAAAAGGGAAGTCGATAAACTCTTTAAGTTCTGCCTTTTCAACTTTGCACATTTTATTTTATTATGCCCAAAGCCTTTCCCGCATTGCCGAAAACTTCTATAATTTTATCGATTTGTTCGTCGGTATGGGTAGCCATGAGAGTAACCCTCATCATACACTTGTTTGGCGGGACGGCGGGGGGAATGACCGGCGTGGTGAATATTCCGCCGTCTAAAGTGGTGCGCCACATCTTAAAACAATTTTCCATTGTGCCGATAAATATTGGCACAATAGGCGTCTGAGTCGCCCCAATGTTAAAACCTAGTTTTAAAAACCCTTCCTTCAAACGTTTTGTATTGGCCCAAAGTTTGTCTTTGCGTGACATATCGTCCCAGATCAAATCCAAGGCCTTGCTGATGGAAGCTATCGACGCGGGCGGCAAAGCCGCGGAGAATATTTGGCTCCTGGCATTGTGCCTTATATAGTGGATAACGTCCTCATCGCCGACTACAAAGCCGCCTACCGTCGCAAAAGTTTTTGAGCAGGTTCCTACGACCAAATCCACCTCGCCGTTTTCAAGGCCGAAGTATTCGCAGGTTCCGCGTCCTTTCGCGCCGAGTATACCGGTAGCGTGGGCGTCGTCTACTATAATTCTGGCGCCGTATTTCTTTGCCAGCTTGACTATTTCCGGCAGATTGCAAATGTCGCCTTCCATACTGAATACGCCGTCAACTATGATAAGTTTGCCTTTGCTGTCGTCTATTTTTGAGAGTACGCGCTCCAAATCTTCCATATCGTTGTGTTTAAAGCGCACCATTTCCGCTTCGGATAATTTCACGCCGTCAAGTATGCTCGCGTGATCCAGTTTGTCGACTATGGCTACGTCGCCTTTCTTGAGCAAGCTGGATATTACGCCTAAATTCATCTGGTAGCCCGCGGAGAATATCAGCCCCGCTTGTTTGCCTTTAAATTTGGCCAATTTGGCTTCCAGTTCATCTGCATATTTGGTATTGCCGTTCAAAAATCTGGATCCTGCAGAGCCTGTACCTCTGGACAAAGCGGCTTCCGCTGCGGCTTTTTTCATTTCCGGGTCATTGGCCAAACCTAGGTAATTGTTTGAGCCGGCCATAATATATTTTTTACCGTTTAGTTCTATCTCCGGGGCCTGTGCCGAAGATATCGGCTGGAAGTAACCGTAAATACCCAAACGCATTAAAGCCTTAGCGTCTTTAAAGTTCCTGCATTTCTCAAAAATATCTGCCATAGTCTTTTACCTTCAATTTATTTAATATATAGTTTTATCGTTTTTAAGATAAACTTAAATCTATTTTTGCGCCGCTTTTTTTATGGTATTGGTTGTGGAGCGGCCTTTGAGCAGCGGGAAAAGCGCCACTTTCTTGGCAAATTCCCGTCCGACCACCTGATCTTCTTTGTAGTCGGCTCCTTTTATCAGTACGTCTGGCTTTATCATTTTGATAAGCTCGTAAGGGGTATCCTGCTCGAAAATCACCACCGCGTCAACCGCCTGAAGGGACGCGCATACCAAAGCCCTGTCCTGCTCATTGTTGATGGGGCGGGAAGGGCCTTTTAAACGTTTTACCGACGCATCGCTGTTGATGCCCAAAACAAGTATGTCCGCCTGCTCTTTTGAAAATTCCAATATGCTGACGTGCCCCGCGTGCAATATATCAAAACAACCGTTGGTAAAAGCGATGCTTTTGCCTTGCGCTCTTTGTTCTTTAAGATAGTCCTCAAGTTGGGGCCAAGTAAGGATTTTACTTTTTGCTTTCATCTTTTTTTATAATCCTTTCGACCAAACCGGTATTCATATTGCCGCTTGCGAAGTCCTCGTCGTTTACCATTATTTTATGGAAGTCCAATGTGGTTTTTACGCCTTTGACGTAAAATTCGTTTAAGGCTCTTCTGCTGCGTTTTAAAGCGGTTTCTCTGTCGGGCGCGAAGACTATCAGCTTGGCTATCAAGCTGTCGTAAAAAGAGGGTATGGTATAGCCGGCGTGTACGTGGCTGTCAAGCCTGACTCCCAGTCCTCCCGCGGGTATCCATTCTTCTATCGTGCCTGGACAGGGCATAAAATTCATTTTGTAATCTTCGGCGTTGATGCGGTGTTCTATGGCGTGGCAGCGCACTTCAAGCGCGCGCTGGGCGCTGATGTCAAGTTTCTTGCCTTGCGCTATATCTATTTGCAGTTTTACCAAGTCCGTCCCGCTGACAAGTTCCGTTACCGGGTGCTCTACCTGCAAACGGGTATTCACTTCCATAAAGTAGAAGTTATGATTTTCGTCCATCAAAAATTCCACGGTGCCTACCCCGCTGTAGTTGGCCGCTTTGGCCAAGCGTATCGCCGCGGAGCAGAGTTCTTTTCTTACTTCGTCGGTGACAAAAGGAGAAGGCGATTCCTCGATAAGTTTCTGGTTCTTGCGCTGCATTGAGCAATCCCTTTCGGGGAAAGCCACCACATTGCCGTAATTGTCGGCCGCCATTTGCACTTCTATATGGCGCGGGTTTAAAACCAGTCTTTCAAAATATACTCTGCCGTCGCCGAACGCGGCTTTTGCCTCGCCCTGCGCGGTGTCTAGCGCTTTTTGGAAGTCCTCTTCCCCGAAAGCGGGGCGCATGCCTCTGCCGCCGCCGCCCATAGTAGCTTTAATCATTATCGGAAAGCCGACTTTCTTTGCCGCTTTAAGGAAATCTTTCTCAACTATGCCGTCGGAACCGGGTATTACCGGCACTTTGGCGGAAATGGCCAAAGCTCGGGCGTGGGCTTTCTCGCCCAGTTTTAAAATTGCCTGTGGCGTAGGGCCGATAAAAGTCATACCGTTGTCTATGACGGCCTGCGCGAAACGCGCGTTTTCAGATAAAAATCCATAACCGGGGTGTACCGCTTCCGCTCCGCTTATTTTGCACGCAGCTATTACCGCGTCTATGTCCAAATAGCTGGAGGAGGACGGCCCCGCGCCTATGCAGACGGCTTCGTCGGCTTGGCTTACGTGCGCGGAATATTTGTCCGCTTCGGAATATATCGCTACGGACTTTATGCCCATTTCTTTTAATGTGCGTATTATGCGCAGCGCTATTTCGCCCCTGTTGGCGATCAGAACTTTAGTGAAGGGTTTTACAGTTTCTTTCGTCATAGTCTATGGCTCTATAAAGAAAAGAGGCTGGCCATATTCTACGGCCGCGCCTTCCGATGCTAAAATGATTTTTAAAGTACCTTTGACGGGCGAGGAAACTTCTTTTACGGTTTTGTTCATTTCGACATAGCCCAAAATATCGCCCTGTTTTACGGACATATTTTCTTTAACGGTTACCGCTTTGCCTTTTTTGCCCAAGCCGTATATGCCTACCGCCGGCGCTTTTACCGCCGTGAGTTTGCAAGAGAAATCGGACGCTTTTGGGTTTTTCGCCGCGGTTGATATTTCCACGCTGACGCCGTCTTTCTTAAAAACTACTTCCTGTAAATCGGTGGTTTTGGACCACGCTATAAAATCCGAAAGGGTTTTTGTATCCATAAAATCTCCTTGTATATACATATTACCATTTATGGATCGATATTGAAAGTTTTAAGGAGTATCCCTAGACCCTGTTTATAATCTGTTTCACTTAGTTTCGCGCGGCTTTTTGCTGGGCCTTTCGGAAGCTCGTTTGGAATTTGGCCATATATTTAAAACGCGAAAACGGGGTGCTCGTATGCGCCCCGTTTGATTTTAATAGGGGAAACGTCGGGAGATTTATATTTTCCCTTCTTTTATTTTTTTCCACACGTCCTTAAAATCTTTGGGCGGCGCGGCTTTAAAGGAAAGCTTTTCCCCGTTAAAAGGATGGAGAAACTCCAGCTTCGCGGCGTGAAGCATCAGCCGCGGCGCCTGCGCGCCTTTGTAAAGCCAATCGCCCAATACGGGGTATCCCAGCCAGCTCATATGCACGCGCAGTTGATTCGTCCGCCCCGTTTTCGGGTGCAGTTCCATAAAGCAAAAGCCGTTGGCGCGTTCTTTAACTTTGTATTCGGTTATGGCTTCCCGGCCGAGCGGCGAGGCTTTTATCTTGCCGCCGCTTACCCTGCCGATGGGTACGTTTATTATTCCTTCGTCCTGCGGCAGGTTCCCGCAGCAAATGGCATTGTAAGTCTTTGACATTTCCCTGTCGGCGAACATAGCGCTTGCCGCCTGTTGGAAATCTTCGTTTTTCGCTATAAGCATAATGCCGCTGGTTTCCCTGTCCAAGCGGTGCACAAGGCCCGCTCGGGGCGGATTTTCAAAGTTTTTTATCTTGCTTTTTAACAGTACGCTTACCAAGGTTTCTTCCATATTTTCCAAGACTTCCGGGTTTTCTTCCCATACGGAGCTTTGCGGGTGCACCAACAGGCCCGCAGGTTTGTTTATTACCAGAAAGTCTTTCGTTTCCGCGACGGTTATTTCTTTAAGGTCCAAACTTACGGAGCTTTGCGGCCAGCTTATTTCAACAATGTCGCCGTCTTCCAGCGGCCAAGAGGGTTTCCTCTCTTTTCCGTTGACCGACACCGCCCCGCTTTTTATCAGGTTCTGTATAAAATTTCGGGGATAATTTTCGCAATACTCCGTAACGAAAATATCCAAACGTTTGCTTTTCCCCTCAAATATTATCGTTTGTTTTTTTTGCATAGTTCCTCTTTGCCAAAAAGACCGCCGTCGCCGCCGCCAAAATCAGGGCTATTATCTGCGAAGGCGAAAGACCGAGAAAAAATCCGCCTCTGTCGTCGGCGCGCATAAATTCCGTAAGAAATCTTATCAGCGAATAGCCCAATACGTAAGCGGCAGTCATATTGCCTTCTTTTTGGGGTTTCTTCGCCATTTTGTTAAGCGCCAGAAAAAGCAGAAAAACCAATCCAGCCTCTATAATTTGTATTGGGTAAAGCGTGTGATTGTGCAAATGTTCGGGCACAAGGGAATCGGGGCTGGTAAAGCGGACGCCCAAATACTGCGGAGCTTCTTTACCGTAGCAACAGCCCGCCAGAAAACAGCCCACTCTGCCTATAGCGTGGCCCAGCGCCACCGCCGGCGCGAAGAAATCCGCCGCTTTAAAAAACGGTATTTTATTCTTCCTTACGGCCCATAAGCCCGCCGCGCCCGCGCCGATAAGCCCGCCGAAAAAGACAAAGCCGTAGCGCAGTTTTTCAATAAGGCCGGAGGCGGAAAAAGCGTCGTAGTTAAACAGTATGAAAAATAATTTCCCGCCTATCAGCGCGCCTAAAATAAGATAGAAAATTATATCCAGCAGTTTATCTTTGTTTAAGCCCAAACGCTCTCTGTATTGAAGGCAATAAAATATAGCCGCCAAATAGCCCAGCGCCGTCATTACGCCGTACATCGGTATGGCTTTGCCGAAAATTTCAGGCAGCAGATAAGGATACATTTTCCCTCCTTAATAAAGCCAAAGCGGCGGTATAATCACTAAAAGTATTATGCGGTATATGGTTCTTTTTTAACAGAGCCTCAAGCCTTGAAGTGGCAAATACTATATCGGCCGCTTTGGCCGCGTTGAAGTCGCCGGGTCCGTCACCGAAAAATATCACTTTGCAGCCCTGCTCCTTATAATGCCTTACTCTGGACTCTTTAAACTCTTCCATACTAAGCCCGTTATAGTTCGGGAAAGATACTTCTATCCCTTCGGGCTTTATTACACCAGTTACGCTGCCGATGCGTATCGGCCCGCAGTCAAAGGCTTTAAGTACGGGTTTGATGTAAATGTCAAGGCCGCCCGAGGCGATTTCAAAGGGGATATTGTTTTCTTCGGCGTAGCGGCACAGTTCTTTAAAGCCGGGGCGCACCAAAGCTTTTTGTAATATTATCGCTTCAAAATCTTCCTTGGTCGTTTTTACCGAACCGAAATGGCTTCGCATCCACTCGCGCGCGTCCGCTTTGCTGTTATAGGCGTGTTCTATTTTCTGAGGAGTGGTAAGCCCGTAATGCAGGCACAGGGCATTGCCTATGTCCTCGGTAGTGATGGTTCCGTCAAAATCGGTGATGAGAGCGTATTTCGTCATATAATGTCTTCGAAGTTGTCTGGCTCCCTTAAGGCCATTTTTATGAAAGGATTGTTTTTTACTTCTTTTTCTATGGTGGTAATGCCTGTCCCGTCCGCGCCGTAGGAGTGGCCAGCATAAACTATCGTTTTGCCCGGCAGCGTAGCCAGACGCTGGAGGCTTTTTGACATTTCCCTCGGATTGGAACCCGGCAAATCGGTTCTGCCGCAGGCATTGGGGAACAGCGTATCGCCCGTAAAAAGTATATCGCCTATTTTAATGCATACCGAGCCTTTCGTATGGCCGGGCGTACTTAAAAATTCCACGTTCAAGCCCGCTATTTTAGTCTTGAAATCGCCTTCGTAAGTAATAAGGTCCTCTTCCGGCAGAGAACTGTTATAGGCGTCGGCCGCGTTGATGTATCCTTTGATTTGGTATTTGCTCATCAGTTCGTGCGAGCCGGTAACGTGGTCGTAATGGCCGTGCGTAAACAGTACGGCTTCTGGCTTCAGTTTTTCTTCCTCGATAAGTTTATAGATGGCTTTCATATCCCAAGTCGGGTCTATTATCAAAGCCTTGCCTTTGTGTTCAACGATATAGGTGCAGTTGGCCATTTCGCCAAGTTGGAGAATGTATACTTTCATTTTTCTATCCTAAATTCAATTTCGCCGGGTTTTACCATATGGTATTTGACGCGCGCCGTTCTTTGCAGGTAGGAAGTGTCGCCGTCCAATATCTTTTGATATTCCGCGGTAAGTTCTTTATATTCCTCGTCAAGCGCGGCGGAATGGGCGTTAAGTTTTTTCAGCTCGAAGATATTATGCATCAGGCTGAAAAAATTACCGTTAAACAACAGTATCGCCGCCATTGCCGCCGCTATTATCAAAAATGTTTTCGCTTTCTTTATAAAACTCATTTCCTAAATACCGTATCTTTCGCGTAAAGCGCTTTCTTGCCGAGTTCCTCTTCTATTACCAAAAGACGGTTGTATTTTGCCAAGCGCTCGCTTCTGGCCGGCGCGCCGGTTTTTATGGCGCCAGCATTTACGGCTGCCGCCAAATCGGCTATAAAGCTGTCTTCCGTTTCGCCGGAGCGATGCGATATTATGCAGGAATATCCCGCCGCCTTGGCCGAATATATTACGTCTATCGTTTCGCTTACGCTGCCTATCTGATTTAATTTTATCAAAATTGAATTGGCCGCTTTTTCCGCTATGCCGCGCTCAAGACGTTTCCTGTTCGTTACGAATAAATCGTCGCCCACTATATTTATCTTCCCGCCAAGCTTGGCCGTGAAATGGCGCCAGCCTTCCCAATCGTCTTCCTGAAGGGGATCTTCTATCGACACTAAAGGATATCGTTTAATCCAATCGCCGTAAATTTCCGTCATCTGGGCGGAGGTCCTTTTCTTCCCTTCAAATTTATAAAGACCGTCCTGATAAAACTCGCTTGCCGCGGCGTCCAGCGCGAGGCTCATTTCAGGATATCCCGCTTTTTTTGCCGCTTCAATAATCGTTTTGAGCACCGCGGAATGTTTGCTTATCTTGGGCGCGAAACCGCCTTCGTCGCCGACCGCGGTTACCATTCCTTTTTTGGCCAAATCCTTTTTTAAAACGTGATATGTTTCCGCCGCCGCGCGCAGAGCCTCCTTAAAAGAAGAAGCGAAAGCGGGCACTATCATAAATTCCTGCACGTCCAAGCCGCTGTCGGCGTGTTTGCCGCCGTTGATAATATTTAACATCGGCGTAGGCATAAGCCACGTCTTTTCCTTAAGAGAATAAACCTCTCTGATATGGCGGTAGAGCGGCTTTTTGTTTGACGCGGCGCCAGCTCTCAACGCGGCCATAGATACCGCCAATATCGCGTTTGCGCCAAGGCGGGATTTATTTTCCGTCCCGTCTAAATCCAGCATTATTTGGTCCAGCGCGCGGATATTATCGGCGTCTTTTCCTTTAAGAGCTTTTTCTATCTTGGAAACATTCTTTACCGCTTTTAGTACGCCTTTGCCGTTGTAGCGCGCGTCATTGTCGCGCAGTTCCAAAGCCTCGTGGCTGCCCGTAGAGGCCCCGCTCGGCACCGCCGCCGAGCCTGATGCCCCGTTTTGCAAAATTACGTCTGCCTCTACGGTGGGAAATCCGCGCGAGTCCAAAACTTCCCTAGCTTTTATTGCCGTTATTTTCATACTGCTACCCCCTTGATTAACGCCTTTAGTTTTCCGATAAGGATTGTATTATTTTTTGGGCTTCCGCTATAAGTTTTGCGGGAGATTCTTCTTCCTTGGCTTCCGCGTAAATCCTTATCAGATGTTCAGTGCCGGACGGCCTTAAAGCCAGCCAGCTGCCGTTCCTTAAAATAAATTTGAAACCGTCGGTTTGGTCTATCCTCCAAACGGAAGTTTTATTTATTGACAGCGGCGGCCGCAGGTTGAGTTTTTCCATAATTTGGTTTATCTCTATCTCGCGCTTGGGGATACTCACTTTCTTATCGTAGTACATATTGTATTTCTTATAAAAATCCTTGAAAAGCTGCTTCAGCGTTTTCCCGCTTACCGCCAGCATTTCCAAAGTAAGCATACAAGCCGCCAGGCCGTCTTTATCGGGCATATGATTGGATATGGCTATGCCGCCAGATTCTTCCGCCCCGAAGATGTATTGACCGGTCATCATAAGTTCGTTTATGTATTTGAAGCCTACGGGCGT
Organism: uncultured bacterium; assembly: GCA_949291515.1. Taxonomy (GTDB): domain Bacteria; phylum Elusimicrobiota; class Elusimicrobia; order Elusimicrobiales; family Elusimicrobiaceae; genus Proelusimicrobium. The sequence goes on from CASEVY010000007.1 coordinate 338,334, forward strand.
TTCTCTTATCGCCAAGCCGTGCGCTTTTGCCACTTCGTCTATCAAATTTGTTGTTATTAAGCTCCTGCACACTCTGCCTTTTTGGCCGCGGTACTCTATTATATGCTCCAGGAGTATAGGTGCGATTTGGTTCGGCGAAATCCAATATCCGTCGGGCCCGATTATGCCGAATTTGTCGCAGTCGCTGTTGCAGGCTATGCCGATGTCGAGCTTCTTTTTGACTACCAATTTGCTCAATTCCGCAAGCGCGATCGGCCCGGCATTGGGCACCTTCCCGCCGAATAGCACGTCAGTACCCTCGTGCAGCCCTTCTACCTCGCAGCCGCAAAGCTCCAGAAACTCCCGGAAGTAATTGTCGGCAGTGCCGAAAAGCGGATCTATGCCAACCTTCAGTTTCGCTTTCTTTATAGCTTTTACGTTTATCAGGGTGGCCAGATGTTTAATGTATTCGTCCCTGAAATTAAATTCGCTTACTGCGGAATTTTTGTATCCGAATTCCGGCAGTTCCTTTACGGATCCGGCTGCGGGCGTATTGGCTTCAATATCGGATATAACCTCATTATTGGCGATGCCGCCGTAATATGAAATCCATTTAAGACCGTTTTGGAAATAGTCGGCCTCGCTGGCTGTAATTACAACCGCGCCTACGGCTCCTTCCTTAAGGACGGCCCATTCCGCCACAGGCGTAGGCAAAGGGTATAAAGCTCTTTTGACGCTTATGCCTTTGGACGCCAAAACGTCGCAGACTATATCTGCGAATTTATCCGACATAAACCTGGTGTCCGTACCCACTATGACAAGCGGCCTTCTGAATTTAAAACCTCTTTCGCGTATGTGTTTTTGGTATCCTTCGCCTTCAAATCCGTAATACTCGTCCGTAAATATGTGTTCGGCTATGGCAACGGAGAGTCTGTAAATGGTTTGAGCGGTGACATTTTCCGCAATGGTGCCTCTGAACCCGGCGGTAGAAAATTTGATATCATTAGCCATAAATACCTCAATAATATATAAATCTGTTAAAGCAATATACAAAAATTTAAGCCAAAAGGAAAGACGCGTCGCTAAACGGTTTGTAGCGGCGCTTCGTTTTGCCAGGCTTTTGCACCTGCCGCAACGGGGCTTGTATATATTTGCTAAAATAATTCTGTGCCTGGAATAATATTTAAATATATATCCAAAAATTTGGCGATATTCTTTTTGGGGATATTGTTCGTATTCGTTTTTGTTGTTTTTATGGGACAGTTTTCCCAAATTTTTACCTATGCAATGAACTATGGCGCCGATGTCTTTTGGGTCTTTGCCACTATGATGTATATGGTCCCGGATATATTGGTGCTTAGCGTGCCTATGGCTTTGCAAATCGCAATTTTGATGACGCTTACTTCTATGGGTCAAACGGGCGAGATTATGGCTCTGCGCGCCGCCGGATTCTCTTTTATGGAAATAGCGCGCCCGGTTCTGATTTTCGCGCTGCTGCTAGTGGCCGTTATGACGGCGCTTAACGGCTGGCTCAGCCCTTTGGGCAGGCATCACGTTGAGCAAAGCAAGGAGGATATAGCCTCCAAAATATCGAAAGTAAATATAGAACCGCGCACTTTTATAGATTTGGGCGACTGGGATTTGTTCGCCGAGGACGTAGATAAAGACAGTAATATTATTTATCAGGTGCATCTTTCCCGCAAGAACGACGACACCGCCCTAAGCACTAAAGTAAATGCGTCCAGCGGCAAAGTGGATATAGGTTCCCAGGGCATAACGCTTACTTTGTTTAAAGGGCAGATGCAGAGGGTGTATTCTTTGGACAGCAGGAAGATAATAACTTCGGAATTTAACAAATATGAAGTCTATATCCCGCTGAGCCAGAAAAACACCGATGACCGCCGTATGAAAGCGGCGGAGCTTACCACGCCTGCGCTCATCAAAGCGGTTAGGGCTGGGGAAGGGACAATGGGGGAAAAGGAATGGCGGGAATACCGCCCCGCAATTACATATCGTATGTCTATGGCGCTCTGCCCGCTGATATTTTTCCTTTTAAGCTGCCCGGTAGCTTTTATTACGACAAAGAAAGCCGGACGCGCCGGCGCGATGATATACAGTTTGGCGTTTATCTTCGCTTATTTCGGTTTGATAACCATAGGCAACAGCGTCGCGGAAAAGACCGATATCACGTTTTTGGTGTACGGAGCGCCGTTCTTGCCCGTGATAGCGGGTATTGCGGCGGGCATTTATTTGTGGAAGAAGAGGCTTTCGGATTGATGAAGATTATAGACAGATACATAGCCAAGAAATTTTGGGGCCCGTTTATATTCATAATAAGCATATTTGCCGTGCTGATATTTTTGGGCGACAGTTTGGAAAAGATGCGCTGGATAAACACATACGGCACTACCTTGGCTTTGGTGCTTAAATACAGTTTTCTGACGATGCCTTCCTGGCTGATACAGGTATTGCCGGTGGCGTGCCTGCTTAGCGCGCTTTTTGTGATATCGGATATGATTTCCGGCGGGGAATGGACGGCGTGTTTGGCGGGTGGATTCTCGGTAAGGCAGATATTCAAGCCTTTGATTTTATGTATTTTCATAATAGCGGCGGCGGGCTTTTGCGTGCAGGAATTTTTTGTGCCGGATATGAGCAAGAAAGCGGAGCTTACCCGCCAGCGCAAGATAAGGGGCGAGAAAGATTGGTATTTTAACGTCCAAAACGACGTCACTTTAAGGCTGGACGGCAAGCGTGTTCTTTTTGCCAAGACGGTCAAAGCCGACGAAGGGCTTATGGAAGGTATGTTTATCGACGTATATAACGATAACTGGGCCATAAGTTCACAGATAAGCGCGCGGCGTTTTGTGTGGGACGAAGGCAAGGGCGTATGGGTGTTTGAAGACGGTTTTATCAGGCATTTCGGCAAGAATGCAAGCATAGAGGAAGAAAGTTTCGAGGTTATGGATTCCGATTTTTCCGTTCCGCCCGATCAAATAGCTGTAGGCAGCGCGAAGGCTTCTTATCTCAGCATAAGCGATTTGCTAAGACGCATAAAATTTTTAAAAGCCAGCGGGCTGACCAGCTATCAGGAAGAAACTTTCCTAAATGCCAAACTCGCCGCGCCTTTTGCAACAGTGATAATGTGTCTTTTGGGTATGCCTTTTGCGATAGCTTTAAAACGCTCCAGCAAATTGCTAAACATAGTGGCGGCTATAGCTATAGGCTTTACTTTTTGGTGGATAGTTTCAATGCTTACTTCCGCAGGCCAAAGCGGAATGATAAATCCGATAGTTGCCGGTTGGCTGCCGGTAGGTTTATTTGCGATAGTGGCTTATGTGGAGTTTAAAATTCTGAGAATATAATCATTTAACATTAAACATAAAGTCTAAACATATAAATAAGCAAGCATATAAATGATACGCTTGCTTATTATTTTTTATAAAATCTAAAATAGAGGATTTTGTGCTTAAAAAGATATTAAGGCTGTTTCTTAGCTTTTGTTTGATGACGGAAGGGCTGGGCCTAAACGCTTACGGCGCGCAGGCGGCAGCCCCTTCCGCCGCGCAGGAGCGCGACCAGGGATTTGAGAACTCGGTCTTTAAAGATCCCAATCGCTTCGGCGACGGGATAAAACTTTTTGAGCCTTCCAAATACGGCTTTTTGGCCGAGGATAAACCTCTCCTCTTGCCTTACGAGGAAGATTCTTCCGAAGACGAAGACGAATACTATAAATATAACCGCGCCTATTTGGAAAAAGTGATAAAGGATATGGACGGCGGCGTCCAACTTAGAGAACAAGCCACGGAGTATATCGAGATATTAAACCCGTCTCTGCTGTTGCCGATATACGGCACCACGATATCGATGACCGGCCGCAAGACTTTCGGCATCAAATACGACGCCAAGAAATATAAAGAGAGCAAAAGCACCGTAACCGACCGCGATACCAGCAGCGTGGAATTTGAGCAGGAAATGCAGCTTAAGGTGCAGGGCAAAATAAGCGACAGAATCTTTGTCGACATCGATTATGACGATCAGCGCGAAGACGCCCAAAATATAGGGGTATCTTACAGAGGCAAGCCTGGCGAAATTGTTCAAAGCGCGGATTTCGGCGATATAGAGCTTTCGCTTCCGGGTACGGAGTTTATATCTTACAGCAAGCAGGTGTTCGGCGCGAAGATGCATTTGCAGTACGGCGACGCGCATTTAAGGCTTATCGGCAGCCAAAACAAAGGCGAGAATAAAAGCAAGCAATTTAAAGGGGACAGCGTCTTCGAAACGGTAAACATCAAAGACTTGCAATATATCAGACGCAAATATTACGATTTGACTTTCGGCTATCAAACCGGCGCCAGCACCGATACCCAATGGACTTACGCCATAAAACAGGGTACGGAAAAGGTCTATATAGACGATCACACCAACGGCGGCTACCAGGTAGCCAGCAAGGCGGTAGACATAAAAACCGGCGCTGTCTACCCCACCAACGGCGGAACGGCGGCGTTTAAGTTGCTGACGCGCGGCGTGGATTATACGATAGACTACAATCAAAATATTCTTATTTTTAATAACGGGCTAAGCGCGACGGACGTGGTGGCTATAGATTATCAAAACTCGCAGGGCGTTTGGGCCAGCTCTGCCCAGCCGGACGGCTATCCCATACTAATAAAGACAAATAACGAACGTCCCTTGGTTTCAAACGACGAGCTGGATTATCAGTTGGAAATAAAGCGCTATTACAGCATCGGTACTACTCAAATTACGCGAGATGACGGGAGCGGGAATTTCATTTTAAAATTGCTTGAATCCGACGGCACCGAAGTCTGCGCCGCAAATGACAGCAGGCCTTTTTGTCAGTTTACCGTAGATTATGATAAGGGTATATTTAAAATAGGCGGCAGATTCAGCGACGTCAGCTTATATAACGCCACGCCGGCCTCTTCCACAAACAGATATTTCTTTGTGCAGTATACCTCTACGGTAAAAACTTACTTTTTGGAACCCGATGTCGTAGTCCAATCCGAAACGGTTAAAGTAAACGGCGCGACTATGGAGCGCAACAAAGATTATTATGTCGATTACGCTTCTGGTTTTATAACTTTTTACAATTCCGATTTGATAGGGTCAAACAGCGTGGTGGACGTTACTTATGATGTAGCGGGCGGAAGTGAGGATACCGCGCTTATGGGCGGGCGGTTCAATTATGATTTTACCGATAAAATATCCGTCGGCGCCAGCTTATTGAACGAATCCGGCAGCGAGCCCAAACGAGTACCCAATGTCGGCGCGACGACAAGCAGTTTGATGGCTATGGAGGCGGATTTTAAAGTCGACAATGTCGAAGTTGTAGACGGCGTACACGTAACATTGGGCGCGGAGGCTGCCCAAAGCAGAAAAGACGAAAACCTTTTCGGTTATGCGATGATAGACAGTATGGAGGAAACAAAAGAATACGTAAAAGCCTCCACCATATACAGCGATTGGAAGATAGCCTCCAACCCCACCGCGGGCACCAACTTCTTTGACGCCATCAGGTGGGATTCGCAGGATATTCCAATGCTTCAGATCAATCCGTCGGCGATAGCCAACGGCGACGACAAGCAAAATGTGTTGTTGATAGATTATGACTTCAGCATAGCGCAGGAGAAGGGCTTTGGCGACAGAGACGAAGTATCCATCGTCTATCCGATAAGCAGTTCCGGAGTGGATTTCTCCAATAAGACATTGTTCGAACTGACTATGCAAGGCGAGGAAAACGGCCCGCTTATAAATATATCGTTCGGTACGATAAACGAAATGTCGGACAATTACACGGATTACAGCGCACTGTTGGCCGACGGATTCTCGCTGGATCAGATCTTCCCCGTGTGCAGCAAATATTATGTCGCGGGAATGAATACGGTCCCCAAAACGGAAGATTTAAGATGTACCGGCAAACTGACCAATTCGGAAGATATGGGCTGGCTTTATATCAACCCGGACGGATCCTATCAAAGATACAATCCTTTCGCGCACAACGTATACAATCCTTGGCCTCAGCCTACGGGCGTGATAGAAACGCAGGATTTGAACGGCAACGGTTTATTGGATTCGGAAGATTTGACTTCGGGCGGGAATTTTGGTTTCGCGGGGCAGGAAATTAACGGTCTTCCGGGCGGGGAGATAAATTTCAGCGGGTGGAAGACTTTTAATCAGGAAGTGGATTTCGGATCCGCGACGAATGTTTGGGGTACGGACTGGACTTCCATACAGCAAATGCGTATTACTCTTAAGAGAAACCCCAATGGCGGCAAACTTAAAGGACAAATAAAAATAGCTTCTTTGGGCGTATCGGGCAGCGTGTGGCAGCCTTTAGACACCGACGAGGAAGTCCTTTTAAGCTACGGCATAAACAATGTCGACAATATGAACTATAAGCCTATCTTCAGCGATAACGGCGACGGCGGAGAAGTATTCCGCACCTTGTACGGTTCGGTAAACGATTTGAAGAAAGACGACGGCACTAATAATATTGAAGAACAATCTTTGGCCCTGCAATACGACTTCAGCAAAAACCCATTGCTTGATAAAGTTTCGGTGCAGAGGAACTTCAGCGCGATGGACTTTTCCAAGCACAAACAATTCAGGTTCCTGCTTTACAATAACGGCGATATAGATGAAGATACATACTTCTTCCTGCGTATAGCGGCCGACGAAAACAACTACAGCGAAGTACGAATTCCGCTCGACTTTAAAGACGCCTGGCATTTATACAGTTTGGAGCTTATCGACACCAACGGCGACAATATACCCGACAGGTGGGAAAATGTTTCCAAGTACGACGCTACGGTTACCAATGAGGGTATGTTAAATTATAAGAGGGTAGGTATAGTAACCTCGGGCATTATGAAGAGCAGTGGCGCCACACCCAAGGGCGAGGTGTGGCTGGACGATATTTTCCTTGCGGAATCTATAGTGACCGTAGGCAACGCCTACATGGCGCAGGCGCAGGTAAGCGTAGATAACTGGTTCGACGCGGGCGGAAAAATAACTTATGTCGATGAGAACTTCCAAACGCCTGTAGCGGTGGCCGCCAATCAGAAAAATACTCAGGAAGATTATTACTTTAAGTTTAAGAGATTTAAGAATTTGCCCATCAACGCAAAATATAACCGTTCAAATACCGTAACGCCTGACGTTTTGGGATACGACAGCAGCAATACCGTAAGCCTTTTGGATAAAGGCGAGGTAAACCGCGACAGCGGAAGCATCAACGCCGAGTATATAAATTCCAACTTCCCGCAGATAGGCGTAAATTACTCTTTTGAAAACGCCGATTATCAAATGCTGGAAAGAAACGACGACAGCGATACTTACAGCCTTACGCTCAATCACACTGCCAAGAGCAAGGATAATATAATAAAAAGCCTTTCGGCGGGCACTTCTCTGGTAAAGAGCAAGATAGACTACAGCGATAATCAGCTTATCGCCGCGCAGGGCACCAGCTATAACAGCGATACGACCACGCAGAATTATAATTTCAAGATGACGCTTTCGCCGTGGCAGGGTACTTCCATCGTGCCAAGCTATACCTTAAGCACCGCCGACGAAAAACGGAGATACTATGATGCTTCCGTAGGCATAGAAGAATTTAGAAACAAAAAATACAGCAAATCTGCCGCGGAGACGGCTTCTATCAGTACGGCTTTCAGGATAGCCCCGTGGCTTACGCCTACGGCCAGTTACAGCGTCAGCATTAACGAGAATAATAATCTTACTCCGACGTCATATAAAGTAAACGACAGCACTTATAACTTCGATATCGGCGACGTAAAAAGCATTAACAGAAGCTCTGAGGGGAACGTGTCTCTCTCTTTAAACGGACGCGATATGCTGCCCAAATCGAAATTATTTTCCGCGCTTACGATATCCGGTTCCTACAGAATGCAGGACGGCGACGCTTGGGAAAATGTTCCAGATTCCTTCGAGACTTTAGACAAGCTGTGGCTTAGAAGTTCCATGGGCTTAAATTCGCCTTACAGTTACAGAAGCAGTATGACTCTGCGCGACACTTACAGCGCGGCTATGCGATGGTCGCCTTTTAAGGAGTACGGCTTTAGCGGAATGGCCGCGCCGATAAAGACTATTTCTATTATCAACAACTTCTCTCAAAGCTATCAGACCAGCGAGGATTTGGGCTCGCAATACGAGACGGTAACTTCCACTTTGCCGGACGTCGTTTTCTATATAGACGAATTGGAAAAACTGTTCGGTGCGTCCGATAAGATACTTTCCGGCACCAATTTAAAACTTAAATATGCCTTATCGACAAACGAAACACTGGGCACAAGCTATAAAGAAGATATAGCCTACGGCGGCGATCTGCGCTTTGTGCTTTTTAATTACTTTGACACAACTTTAAGTTATACCCAACAGAAGCAAGATCAGACGGACCTGCTGGTCAATCAGCCTTTGGCGAGTTATCTTAGGAAAGATTTTTCCGCGCAGACTTCTTTCTCGCACCGCGCTTTCCGTTTCACTCCGAAGATAACATATATCTATGACCGCAGCGAGGAAGTGGGCGACGTGCTGGTAGACAGCGTGGAGGAAATTGTGCCTAGCCTTAATGTCCGTGTGGATTTCAATTTGCCTTTCAGTTTCCGCCTTCCGCTTTTGGGCGCGCAGTATCTTATGACCAACCGCGTAATTTGGAATACCACCGCCAGCTATTCGCGCAGGCGGTCCTTTACCGTTGAGGAGAACCGCGACCTTTTGGACATAACCACAAGTTTGGACTACGAAATATCCAAAAATATGCGCATAACTCTTTCCGGCGCTTTCCAGAATTTCAAACATCTTTATATAGCGGAGGATTCCTACACCGCTTACAATATCGGTACGGTACTTACGATACAGTTCTAGCGGCATTGTTTATGAATTGGGAATTTTTTATAAAAGCCCGCGATTTGTTTTTGCATATACTCTTCCCGCGCACCTGCTTTTGCTGCGGGCGGGATATTCCGAGGTCAAACCCGGCTTTGCTGTGTCGGGATTGTTCCAAGAAACTCGAACCAGGCGACGGGCTTGTCTGCCGCAGATGCGGACTGCCGCTGAAAAACGGCGGGGCCTATTGCTTTAATTGCCGAGGCGGAAAAGCCGCCAAATACAAATGTTCGTTTATACGTTCTTCGCTGGTGTTTAACGCGCCTTCAAGGGCTTTGATCCACTCGTTTAAATACGAAAAATATACCGATATAGCCAAATTCTTCGCCGCTTTGATGTATAAAACATATAAGGAAAATCCGCCTTATTTTGAAGCGGAGTTTATGACGCCCGTACCCATACACTTCCGCCGCCTGAGGAAAAGAGGTTTCAATCAGGCGCTGCTTTTGGCGAAGGAACTCTCCGTTCATAACGGGCTTGAAGTCAAGGACATATTGATAAGAACGCGCAAGACAAAAAGCCAAACTTCGCTCGGGCGCAATGCTCGCAAAGAAAATATAAAAGACGCTTTCGCCTTAAAAGCCGGAGCGGAAGTAAAAGGGCGGGCCTTTATTTTGATAGACGATGTCTGCACAACCGGCGCGACTTTGGAAGAATGCGCCCGCGTATTAAAGCGGTACGGCGCGCGGGAAGTTTTGGCTTTAACCGCGCTTAGAGAATAACAATAATTGTGTTTTGCGGCCTTTGCGTTTTATTTCGACAAGACGTATTTTATGGCTGCCAGCATTGAAGATTCGTCTGCAAGGTTTTTGCCGGCGATGTCAAAAGCGGTGCCGTGCGTCGGCGATACCCTTAAGAATTTAAGGCCTGCGGTTATGTGCACGACGGGCTCTTTGGCGGCCAGTTTAAGGCCGAGCAGCGCCGCGTCGTGATATGTCATCAAAATCGCTCCGCTGAGTCCTTTTTTATGGCGCTGCCATATGGTGTCTATCGGATATGGGCCGGATATGTTAAGACCTTCTTTTTTTAATTCTTTTACTGCGGGCATTATGGTTTTGATTTCCTCTTTGCCTATTTTCCCGCCGTCGCCGCTATGCGGGTTAAGGGCGGAAACTTCAAGGAGAGTATTTTTGCCAACGGTTTGCGCCAATATTCTCGCGGCCTTTTTAATTCGGTTTTTATCGATGGCTTCGCTTAAATCTTTTACGGCGTAATGCTCGGTTATTAATGCACAGACCAGCGGGCCGCTTTTAAACATCATAAGCGCGCCTTGTTTGGCGGCTTTGTCTCTAAGAAATTCGGTATGCCCCATATATTTTACGCCCGCCTTCTGCCAGGCTTCTTTGGATATTGGCGCGGTAACAAGGGCATCGGCTTGTTTTGCGAGCATTAAATCCACCGCCTTTTTAAGCGCTTTAAAGGAGATGTCGCCGCCGCGCTTTGAAGGTTTAAACCCCTGCGGAGCGCGGAAAGGGGATTTTATCTCAATATAGTTAATGTCGCCTTTAAGCGGGCCGAATTTTCTGAAGTTTTCAATATCGCCTATCAGCGTAAAGCCGGCCGCGCCCGGCTTAATCTTTTTTAAAGCCTTAAAAACGGTTTCGGGCCCTATTCCGTAAGGATCGCCCAAGGTTATTATTATTTTTTTCATAGATTAAAAAAGGGCGGGATTATACCCGCCCTTTGAAGTAAAACAAAAATTATTTCTTCTCTTCCGCTTTGGCGGCGGGTTCGGCCTTGGCTTTGTCGTCAGAGGCTTTCTCCTCGCTTTTTGCGGCTTGCGCTTGGCCTTGAGCGTTTGCCGGCTGCGAATATTCAAATTTAACCATTACTTTTATCTCCGCCTTATCTTTGAGCGAGGCCAAATAATCGATATTCGCCTTCTGCATTTCGGTCGCGGCCAGGAACTGCGCCAGTTCGGGCTCTATATCTTTGTAGGTAAAGTCTTTCTGGGCCTTTTTTTCGTTAACTTTGATTATGTAGTATCCGTCGTCGGTTTTGATGGGGTCGCTTATGTCGCCTACTTTGATGTTAAAGACTTTCTCGTCGAACTCTTTGGGCATCAAACCTTTAATCAAAATCATTTCGCCGCCGCTGGCCAGGGAGGCTTTATCGTCGGAATACTTTTCTATCGCCTCCAAAAACGTAACTTTGCCGGAAGTGATTTTCTTTTTAATGTCTTTGGCTTCCTTTTCCTTAAGTTTCCAGTTGGCCTGCGTCGCGTTTTTATCCACCTTTACAAATATGGGCGACAATTTGATTTGTTCCGCCGTAAGCTGCGTAAGTTTCGCGGCCAAAGGTGCGGCCAGGGTTAGTCTTTCTCTCGAAAGTTTCTTTATTTCCGCTTCATTGCCTTTCATTAAAACGCGTATATCGTCGTAGAGCTGTTCCGTTTGCTCTTTGGTAGGGGCTTTCGCTTTTTCCCTGGCGACGGCGTCAATCATTTTCTTTACGGCAAGTTGTTCTTTTATGCGGTTCTCAAATTGTTTGTAGGTAAGGCCCTCTTTTTTGAGTTCCGCATTAAATGCTTTTTGCGCTTCTTTTTCTGAAAGGGTTTTGCCGTTTTCGTCTTTTTCAAAACGTTTTTTGATTTCTATTACGTTCTCGTTGACTTCGCTGTCTTTTACTTTTATGTTCTGTTCTTTCGCCGCTTGTAAAAGAAGCTGTTCTATTATCATTTGGTTTAAAACTTCTTCTTTTATGGCCGTTACATTGTCTTGATTTTCCAGCAAGGCCGGGTTCTGCTTTTTGTAGACTTCCATAGTGGTATCTATTATCTTTTGATATTCGGAATTTAGAATCGGAGTTCCGTTTACCGTCGCTACGGTGGAATCCACCACTTTCGCGTTAAGCAGAGCCGCCCCTAAAAACAAGGCTGCCATAACTACGGTTATTTTATTTGCTTTCATTATCTGTTACCTCCACGCCGTACTTGCCTTTTAGTGAATTTAAGTAGGCGTCCATTTTTTGTCTTTCCAAAATTTCTTTTATACGGTCCTTAGCTTTATTATAGCTAAGTCTTTCTTCGCCCGTTTTCATTATTATATGAAATCCGCGCGGCGTTTTTATAAAGCCCTGCACCTGATAGGCCGGCGTATTGGCCGCCGCCACTTCTATTTGCGGCAGATATTCGCCCGGAATAAAAGGCGGCAGTTCTCCTTTATTCTCTTTGGAGACGGGATCTTTCGAAAATCTTTTTACCGCGTCTTGGAATGTCTGTTTCGTTTTTGCGTTGCGTATCGCGCGGGTAACGTCGGCCGCTTCTTTGGGGTCCTGAAGTACTATTTCCATAAGATAAATCTGATATGGATACTTATCGTGATAGGCTTTTATTTCCTCTTCGCTTACGGCGATGGTGCCGTCGTCATGGAGTTTTTGGGCCATCAATCTGGAAAGCGAATACTCTTTGGCTTTCGCCAGGCTTCGCTTTTGTTGGTCCTCTATATCTTTTATTTCCTTAATGTATTGAGGATTTTTTTCCAAGCCGTTGTCTTTGGCGGCTTTTATGATGAGTTTCTCGTTAATAAGGTAATTAAGGAAATTTTCCTTCCCTATATCGGTATCCAAATATTTTCTGAACGAATCGTCCAGTGAAGAGGCTTCCGCTTCGAAATATGCTTTTGTTATCGGCTCGCCCGCCACCGTCGCCAGCATTTCGTCGTTTTGAGAGTTGTCGCTTAGCGGCATTTTCTCGCAGGCGCACGTTATAAGCAGGGCCGCAGCCAAAAGAGTTAATTTCCTCATACATACAGTTTAGCAGTTTTAAAGCCGATAAGACAATAAAGTATGCCTGCGGGCTTTTCTTTCGCGCGGCGGCGGAGTGCGTTGCTATGAACTCGGTATCTATTTGTTTTGCCGCGCGGCTTGGGCGGAGTGATCGTCTCGCTCCGTTGCGATTAAACGGCTTAGTATGGCCATTAGTTTTTTTGCTTGGGCTATAGGCTCGGTATTTTTATGGTATATTCTGAGGCCGTCGCCGTTGGGAGCGGGCAGGAATTTAAGATTTTGGCGGAAGGCCTCGAGCAGTTTGCCGATTGATTCTTCCGGTATTTTAAAAGTGCGGGTAAAAAAGAACTCGGTAAAATTTTCTCCGCTTTCGATATGTCGGATATTTATTTTGCCAGCGTCCATTGAAAGCTGCATAATCTCGATAAGGTTAAGCAGTTCTTTAGGAGCTTTGCCGGCCATATTTTCCAGTTTGGCCAAAATAAGTTTCTTGGCTTCATAATCAGAGGACATCAATTCTTTATAATATCTTAAGCGTTCGCTGTCATTGGGCATATAATCAGGCGGGATATAGGCCGGCACTTTAAAGTTTGTGGTGGCGTATAAGGTTCTTGCTACGGGTATGCCTTTTAGCCTTTTGACTTCGTTGGCTACCAAATCGCAGTATAAAGAAAGGCCGACCTCGTTTACGTATCCGTGCTGGCGTACGCCCAGCAGTTCGCCGCCGCCCCTTATTTCCAAGTCGCGCAGGGCCAATTTAAACCCGCTGCCCAGTTCGCTAAATTCCATTATCGCGTTTAAACGCTTGCGCGCTTCGTCGTTGACGTCTTTTTTCTTCTTGGCTATTTTGCCAAAGAAGCTGTCTACCGAGTACTCCACTTCCTCCTCTTTGCGTTTTAAAAGCCATTGAGGGTGCAGAAGGTAGCAAAACGCTTTGTTGGAAGAGCGTCCTATTCTGCCGCGCAGCTGATATAGCTGCGCCAAGCCGAAATCCTGCGCGTTTTCTATTATCAAAGTGTTAGCGTTTGTTACGTCCAAACCCGATTCTATTATCGTGGAGGCCAAAAGTACGTCATAGCGTTTATTGTAAAAATCCCAGAGGGTATTTTCCAGGGAGCGTTCGTCCATTTGTCCGTGCGCGGCGCATATGCGGATTTCCGGCAGCAGCCTTTGTAGATAGGCCAGTTTTTCCTGCATAGTTTCTACTTTATTGTAAAGGTAGAACACTTGTCCGCCGCGGGCGATTTCTTCTCGTATGGCTGTGGTTACCAGTTCATCGCTGTAAGGCAGGACTCTGGTTTTTATCGACATTCTGCCTTGCGGCGGCGTTTGTATTATCGACATTTCCCTTAGGCTGGAAAGAGATTGGTTTAAAGTCCTTGGTATCGGCGTGGCGGAAAGCATTAAAGTATGCACGCCCAAGGATTTAGCTTTTATTTTCTCTTTCTGTTTTACGCCGAAGCGGTGTTCCTCGTCTATAATGCAAAGCCCGAGATTTTTAAAATCCACGTCTTTAGAAAGCAGTCTGTGCGTGCCTATGGCGATATCGACAAGCCCCTTCTTTATCCTGCCGACTATGTCTTTTTGCTCCTTTTTCGTTTGGAAGCGGCAGAGCATTTCTATCGTTACGGGGAAGGCGGCCATTCTCTGCGTGAAAGTTTTGTAATGCTGGGCGGCCAGAACGGTGGTTGGCACCAATACCAGCACTTGCGTTCCGCTTAAGGCCGCGCGCAAAGCCGCGCGCATCGCCACTTCCGTTTTGCCGAAGCCTACGTCACCTATAAGAACCCTGTCCATCGGGCGGGACTGTATCAAATCGGCCATAATCTCTTCTATAGCTTTGGTTTGGTCCGGCGTTTGTTCGTAGGGGAAAGAATCGGCGAATTCCCGCTCTAGTCTGTCATCGCCGAAAAGCTCCTGCGCTTTATTGGCTCTGCGCAGAGCTTCAAGCCTCAAAATTTCTTTGGCGGTTTTTTGGGCGTCTTCTTTTACTCTTTTCTTTACCTCGCGCCAGGCGTTCCCGCTGAGAGAGGAAATTCGCGGCGCTTTACCCTTCAAACCGATATATTTCTGTATTTTCCTAAAATCGCTTACCGGTATGTAAAGTTTTTCGCCCCGTTTGTATTCTATTATAAGGCAGTCTACGGGCAAGCCGTCGTTCATAAGGGTTTTCATTCCCTGGTATCGCCCTATGCCGTGTTCCTGATGTACGATATAATCGCCCGTTTCCAATTCCTTGAAGCGGATATGCTTGGCCTGATTGCTGTCGAATTTCTTTATCAGGGAAGAACCCCTGTAAGTTCTGTTCAAAACCTGAGTGGAAGTATAGATGACGAATTTTTCTTTAGGGCTGTAAAAGCCTTCTCTTAACGGGCCTATAAGCAGGGGGATTCTGCGCAGATTTTCATAGTCGGCGAAAACTTCCTGCAGTCTTCTCAGTTCACCCATATTAAGGCAATATAATTTAAGGTTGTAGCCTTCCTTTAGGCGTTCACCCGCCAAGGAGTCGAAAAGTTTAAAATCGGCGTTGAGAGAAGTATTTTGTTTAAGGCCGCCGTCTTGGAAGCCCTCTACCGGCAAATTGTAAAAAGCCGTTTGAGCTTGCGGCATTAAAGTTATGGCGGCTTGCGCGGGATTATAGAGAAAGACCTCAAAATCTTTTGTCCAGTTTGACAAATTGGACGTGACTGCCTCAAAAGCGAGAGGTGAAACGGAATATCTTTCCAAGTTTTCTTTGGTGTTTTGGGTTTCTATGTCGAACAAGGAGAGCGTGCTTATCATATTGCCGCTGAAGTATATTCTGCAAGGGCTTTCGTAATTGGGGCTGAAAATATCGACTACGGAACCTCTTACGGCGTATTGGCCTGATTTTTCGGTAAAATCGGCGCGTTCATATCCGTATTTTTCCAGTTTAAAAAGCAGATCGCCCCTGGCTATGGTTTGTGCTATGCTTAAGTTTATTATGCCGGCGGAAAAATCTTTTTTGCCCGGCAGTTCTTTGGCGCAGGCGGAATATAAAGCGGCGGCGGCTATAGGTTTATTTGAGGTGTAAATATCATAGAGGCCCGCGCTTATGGAATATTTGTCTTCGCCTATTAATGGAAAGATAAAATCTTTTTCCGGCGCGAAGGTTTTTAACGCGAAGATGAAATCTTCCATTTCCTGTTCGTCGCGGCAGACGAAAAGAGTATTGGCGACGCCCTCTTTTTTGAGTTTGTCGGCTATCAAAAAAGCCGCAGCCGAGATATTTGGCAGCAATATATTGCTTATCGACATATATTTATAAAGATAAAAAAGCGCCCTTTCTCTCAGGATAAGGGCGCTTCTCAAAATTTAAACTTAGAAGGAACTCGGTTCCGTCCCTTTCTTAAACGCTTCCAAAAATTTGTTTTTGTCGCCCGGCAAAGCCAGCTTGCCCGTTTCAGGGTTAATGAAAGCGAAGGATATGCCGTCCGGCACCGGAAAGTCGTCTGCCGGTTCGTCTTTCAATACTTCCTGCATTATCGCCGTCCACCACGGCGCCACTGCGCCGCCGCCGGTCCACCGTCCGCTTTCTTGGGAGGTATCGTCGTCATACCCCATCCAAGCGCCCGCGGCTATATTGGGCGTCATTCCTATAAACCAGGTATCCCTGTGGCTTTGAGAAGTGCCCGTCTTGCCGGCCAAAGGCTTCTTTAGTACTCTGGCCGCGCCGCCGGTGCCGCGTTGTACTACGCCTTTCATCATATTTATAAGTATAAAAGAATCTTGCGGAGAAAACGCTTCCCGTTCGTTGGGAATATGCTGTTCCAGTACGCGTCCGTTTTGATCTTCTACGCGTTCTATGGCGTATTCTTCCACGTAAATGCCATTGTTGGCGAAGGTGCTTAGCGCGCTGACAAGCTCGTCAAGGCTCATTACCGATACGCCCAAAGCCAAAGCCGGCGCATTTGGCAGGGCAGATTTTACGCCAGCCCGTCTTGCCACGTTTATCGTATTTCTTACGCCTACCGCGTCGATCAAGTTCACGGCCACCAGGTTTTTGGAAAGTTCCAAAGCCCTTCTTAAAGTCGAAAATCCGGAGGATCCGCCGCCGAAATTCCTCGGCGCCCAAACGTCAAAATCCTTGCTGTACATAAAAGGCTGCGCCGCCAACTGCAGAGAATATTGGTCTTTTGCTTCGTCAAATACGCGCCAGTTGGCGCCGTCGTAGTAAAATACCATTTCCAAATCTTTTACCATTGAAGATGGAGTATAGCCCTTCTCCAAAGCTGCCATCCAGACAAATGGCTTAAAGGAAGAACCGGGCTGCCTTTTGGCTTGCGTAGCTCTGTTAAAGCGGGATTCTTCGTAATTCCTGCCGCCCACCATTATTCTGATGGCGCCGGTTTTGACGTCCCTGGCGAAAAACGCGCCCTGAAGCTGAGGATATTCTTCCTGCTCGGGTTTCTCTTCAGCGGTTTGTTCGTCCTCGTTTTCAAGATTTTCTTCTGAGGGTATATCTTCGTCTATAATTTCTATGCCCAAGTTCTTGGCGATTTTTACGTCGTATTCATGAAGGCGCTCGTTCATTATTTGTTCGGCAACGGCCTGTTTTTCTATATCTATAGTGGTATAAATGTTAAGACCGCCTTTCCAGAAGGTATCCATACCGTATTTGGGTTCGAGTATGCGTCTTACGTATTCGATAAAGTAAAGGCCGGGCTTTTCGTCCGCCTGTTTCTTTTCCGGCAGAGGCTCTTCTTTTGCGGCTTTTGCTTCTTCTTCGGTTATAAAACCCATTTCCAACATGGAATTTAACACTAAGGCTCTTCTTTGTTTCGCCATTTCCGGGTGCGCGAAGGGGTTATATCTGCTTGGCAGCGGTATTACGCCCACCATCATTGCGCTTTCGCCCAAAGTAAGTTCGCTTAGTTCCTTGTTGAAATATTTTTTGGCCGCGGCTTTAACGCCGTAGGCTCCTTCTCCCAAATAAATTTCATTAAGGTACATTTGCAGGATTTCCTGCTTGCTGAAAGCGCGTTCTATTTGTACGGAAAGGAAAATTTCCCTTATTTTTCTTATAATTTTCTTCTCTTTGGTTAAGAACACGCCTCTTGAAAGCTGCTGCGTAACGGTAGATCCGCCTTGGGCCGCTTTTCCTATCAAAAGGTCGTTTATTAAAGCTCTTAAAATACCTTTTAACGAGAACCCCGCGTGTTTAAAGAAATTTCTGTCTTCCATCGCTATTACGGCGTTTTGTATGTCTACTGGTATCTCGTCAAGCGGGACAAGCTGGCGCTTTTCAACGGAAAACTCGTAGATAAGATTATTGTTTCGGTCAAAAACTTTTGTGGTTAAGGAAGGGGAATATTCCTCAAGTTCGTAAACGGGCGGAATTCCCGATACTATATAGTATGTTATCGCTGCGGAAACAAATATTACAAACATTGCCGCGCAGACGAAAGAAAGTATAAAAAATTTAGACTTAAATATATTCATTACTTAATTATATCAATTTATGTAAGTATAAAACATAACCGAAAATTAGTACAATGAAATTATGGATATTTGCAAGAAAAAGAATTCACTCTGCTGCCGCGTGGGCAAAAAAGAGCTGGATTTTTCCTGTGTGCCGCAAAAAGGTCTGTCGGGGGATAAGCCGTCCTCCGCTTCCAAGTATACCTGTCTGTATCTTTTGGACAGAAGCAACAAATGCGCCTTCATTTACGGCTGCGGCAATGAATTTCCCAAAAGTTTTAAAGAACAGGTAAAGAAAAGCGCCCTTCACGTCAACTCCCACAAAAAGGCGTTTGAAAATCAAAAAATATCTTATGAATGGTTTCTTGACGGTTCGGACAAGAAGCCAGAGTTGTACAGAACGATGCTGGTCCCTTTTGCGGAAGAGAACGGTGAAGTCGATAAAGTTTTGGGCATAGTGCGTAAAGTGGGCGACAAGCCGGAAGGGCAACAATTGTCTTTTTCGGTTGCGGAAGGAGAGTCGCCGAGTATGGTGCGTCTTTTAATGAACAGCCGGGAAGCGGAAAAGAAGAAAATAGCTTCTCTTCTACACGATGAAATCGGGTCGGCTGCCGTGGCGATAAATTCACTTCTTTCGATACTTAAAGAGGATATAAAAGAAGGCAAGAAGGCGCAGGCTCTCAAAGATGCGGGCAAGCTGCAGAAAGCGGTGGCCAGTTCTATGGAGAGAATGAAAAAAGCCATAATCAATTTAAGGCCGCCGCAGCTTGACGACGTCGGTTTGGACGCCGCCATCAGACATATGGTGGACGGTTTTGTGGATAGCTCTTCTCTGAAAATAGATTACAAGTATAAGATAGGAGACGGCGTTAAACTTTCCGACGGCGTTAAAACCGTATTGTTCAGAACGGTTCAAGAGGCTTTGAATAATGTGGTAAAACATTCCAAAGCCGACAAAGTAAAAATAAGTCTTCGCCGGGAAGAGGACAAAATTCTGCTTTTAGTTGAAGACAACGGCATAGGATACGAGGAAGAACAGAGTAAATCCGCCGACAAACTGGGGATACTCGGAATGAAAGAGAATATATCCTATATCGGCGGCAGTATGGTTATAGAAGGCAAACGCGGAAAGGGAACGAAAATAAAGGTTGTTTGCCCGATAATTTCATATAAGAGGTTTCTATGATAAGAATAGCGATGGCTGATGATCACGTAATAGTACGCGACGGCATAAAAGCCGTAATCGAGCGCAAGGGCAAGGATATGCGTCTTGTGGGCGATTTTTCGAATGGGAAGAACTTGCTTGAATTCGCGAAGAAGGAAGGCGCGGACGTTTATTTGGTAGACGTTTCGATGCCGATTTTAAACGGGATAGAAACGGCTTACAAGCTACAAAAGGCGCAGCCTTCGGCCAAGGTCATAATGTTGAGTATGTACGACGACAGAATTACTGTGGAAAAATCTCTAAAGGCCGGAGCCAAAGGTTTTGTGGTAAAAGTAAGCGAAGCCGACGAGATTTTGGAAGCGGTAAAAGCGGCAGCTGAGGATAAGGTGTTTTTATCGTCTTCGGTAAAGGGTTATTTTGAAAACGGCCTTCCCGGCGGCAAAATAAGCAGGGCGCGCCGCAAGAAACAGCTTACCCCCAAGGAAAAAGAGATTTTGCAGCTTATAGCGGAAGGATACAGCAGCAAGCGTATGGCCGACGAGTATGGCCTCTCGGTTAACACAATACACGTTCACCGCAACAATATAATGAGGAAGCTCAACATTCACAAACAGGCCGATCTTATAAGATACGCCATAAAAGAGGGGATAGCGCACATATAATATGAGGATAATTGCCGGTACGGCCAGGGGCCGCAAGATATTTTCGGTATCTAAGAATCTGCCCGTCAAACCGATATCTGACAGGATAAAACAATCGGTATTTGACATAATCCGCCCGCGCATAACGGGGGCCATTATGCTGGATTTGTTTGCCGGGACGGGTAACGTGTCGTTGGAGGCGCTGTCGCGCGGCGCGTTAAAGGCGGTAATGGTGGATAAAGAACCCGCATGCCTCAAAGCGCAAAAGCGCAATTTGGAACATTTGGGCTTTGAAGACAGGGGCAAATCCCTAAAAGGCGATTTGCTTGCCAAAGATTTGGCTTGGCTTTACGCTTACAGCGAAGGCGAAGGATATGACATTATCTTTATGGGCCCGCCTTACAGAGATATAAACAACAAACCGCTTAAATTTTCCGGCCCGGTTTTGGAAAAGGTGGCGCAGGCAAAACTCCTGGCCGAAAACGGCATAATAATTTTGCAGCATCACAAGACGGAAGAATTCGCCGTGCCGCCTTCGCTGGAAGTATACAGGGAAGAGAAATACGGCGATACTTTGGTGCACTTTTTGAGAAACAAAAATGATACCCAACAACCCTAAGGAATTAAATTATTCCAAAGTAAAAACATACAGGGACTGCCCTTACCTTTTTAAGCTAAAATACATAGAAGGCAAGAGGGAGGGCCTTATCCCGGCGACTTCGCTTGGCGTTTCCATACACCGCACTTTGGAGGCGTACCACGCCCAAAGCAATGATCCGAGCGAACTGCTTAGATATTATAACCGTTATTGGCTTGGCGCGGGTTACGCCAGCGCTGGCGAGCAGATGGAATATTATCTCAAGGGAAAGCGAATGCTTGAAGTGTATGAACAGAACGAATATTCGCGCGACACTACGGTAGACAGTACGGAACGGGAATTTATTTTTGAATATGAAGGCTGGCATTTCCGCGGAAAGATAGACAGAGTTGACCGTTTGCCCGACGGCAGCTGGGAGGTGATAGATTATAAAACCGACGCGGCGATGGACGAGCGCTTTGACATAAAAGATTCTCTGCAGCTGGGCATATACAGCATAGGCGCGCGGCGCGCGTGGAATATGCAAAGGGGGAAGGCGACGATATATTTTGTCGCTTTGGATAAAAAAATATCGGCGGATTTTTCAATTTTCGATGAGAAATTTATACTTGATACTTTTATTTTGGCGGGGCAAAGCATAGAGGCGGGCGAATTCGAGCCCGATACCCGCCATTGTAAATATTGTCTTATGAACAACCGCTGTCCTTACAGCGCGGACAAAGGGGAGGAAAAACAATGAAATTTTTTGCGGGTCTTGTTATCGGAGTATTGCTTTGCGTCGCTTTGGCCGGCTTTGGCGGATATTATCTGCTTGGCGAATTAAAGAATATGAGCCAAATGCAGAATGCGGATAATCGAAATTATGCGCACAGCAATTTCGCGGCGAATCCTTCTGATGAAGCGCTTAGACAGGCTTTGGAATCTTTTAATGCTTCCTCCGATCCGCAAGATATGATTGCGAGCCTGGATAAAATTATAAGTCTTCGCCCCAATGAGCCGCAAGCATATGCGGCTAAGGCTTCTTTGCTGATGAGCCAAGGCGACTATCAAGGCGCGCTTAACAATTATAACAAGGCATTGTCTTTAAGCCCCGATTCGGCCGAACTGTATTTGGGCCGGGCTACGGCTTTGATGATGAACGGCGAATATGAACGCGCCAATATGGATTTGAGCGCCGCTTTAAAAATAAATCCCAATTTGGCCCAGGCATACTATAACCGCGGCGTAAGCAATATCAATTTGGCTAGAATACAACCCGCGATGATGGATTTTACTCAGGCTCAAAAACTGTTCGCTTCCGCGGGCGACAGAGCAAATTATATGCAGGCCGCCCAAGCTCTGAACATAATCAAGAACCAAAGCGCGGCTTTAAAGACCAATCCCGCCGCGGCAAAGGCTGATATGGCTAAAGCGGCGCAAGAGCTGCGTGTCTCTTCCTCCCCTGCGGCCGACCCTAATACGGAGGCTAAACTGAAAAGCGAACTTACCAGAAGTTTAAGCGGAATATCCGATGGCCTTAAAAACGGGGATAATAAAAATATGCTGGAAAAATTCAAACAAGTTTCTGCTGGGTTGAACTCCGGCGAAACAGATCTTGGCGACTTTAATTCTTTCCTTAATTCCGCATCACAGAAGACGGCTCAAAAACAAGCCGGCGTGAAGAAAAGCCTTTTAGATTATACTTCCGACGCCAAAGCCAAAATGGCGCAAGGCGATTATCAAGGTGCGCTGGCAGATTTGGACAAAGCGATAGAATTATCTTCCAACCCGTCCGACTTGTACGCACAGCGCGCGGCGCTGAATATCAGGGATAAAAACTACAAAGCCGCTTATGAAGATTACTCAAAGGCCATATCGTCAGACAAAAATAATGCCTCGGCTTTGTTAAACAGGGCGAGATTGCTTTCTTCTATGGGCAACAGCAAAGCCGCCGCGGCGGATGCGGACGCGGCAAAAGCCTTATATGAACAGCAGGGCAATAAAGAGGGCGCCATACAGGCTGAAAACATTTCCAATTTGGCGCGCGGGATAAGCACCCAGAAAAAGAGCGTCAGAGACGGCATATCCGAAGCTCTTTTTAAAGACGCTTCCAATGCCTATGCCAGCGGGAACTATCAGGAATCTTTAAACAAATTCAATGAACTTGCCCAGCGCCAGCCCGATGTGCCGGAAGTATATTACAATAGGGCCATAGTCAACGCCGCGGCGGGCAATAAAGACGCGGCATTAAAAGATTACAGGCAGGCCTCCGCAATGAATCCGAATTTGCCTGACGCGCGCATCGGCGCCGCTTCGATACTTATGGAGCAGGGTAAGGGCGAGGAAGCTGTTAAAGAAATAAACGCCGCGCTTGAAATCAATCCCAATATCCCGTCGGCCTACAGAATGAGAGGTATGCAGAGCCTCCAGAAAGGCGACGCGCAAAAGGCGGTGGAGGATTTGTCCAAGGCGATAGAATTGGACTCCAAAGACGGGGCGAGTTACTTCTCCAGAGCTTTGAGCTATGCCCAACAGGGGAACTTTGATAAAGCGAGAGAGGATTTCGCCAATGCCAATGCCTTGGCGGCGGAACAGGGCAATCAGCCTCTTTTAAACGAAGTCGCCAAATATCAGAAGATGTTGGAAGAGGCAGTCGCCCAACAAGGTCGGCAGCCCGACTCCCAACAGCTTCGCCAGGAGATGCCGATAGCGCAGTAAGATAAGATTGCTGAGATTAAAATATTCGGGCAAGTTTTGAACTTGCCCGATTTTTTGCGTACTTAATTTGTTTCTGCTTGAAAGCAATATCCGTGGTGGAATTAAGGGCTATTGTTTCACTCTCGCCGCCACAGTTTAAATTAAAATATGTTTGGCATTTGGCTAAATAATATTAAAAATATAAAATATATTAAATGACAGAGGAACTATTCTCCAAATTTTCCGCTTCCAGAACGCCCTGCCCGCAAGATTTCCCCGCGGGTAAAATGTTTATTCTTTTGCAGGATCCGTTTGGATTATGGTGTAATTTCCACGCGCCCAAAGACGCGGCGGTAGACGAACCTAATTTATATGAGCATCTGCGCGGCAAAACGGACAAGAGCAACCGCGACGCGTGGATATATGCCCATTGCCGGACGGTTACGGTTATAAGCGGCTCAAACGAGGGCGAAAAATTCAAAAAAACTCTTGAGGCAATGGCCAGAGGCGACGACGGAATTATCGGCGGAGTGCTTTGGGATTTAAGACAGACAAGAGGCGTCTACGGCAGCGTTAATTTGCTTTTTAGGGTCAATGAGGGGCAAAGCGTTTTCGGCGCGTATCACTACAAGATAGTACAGCTTAAACGTGCGGGCGAGTTGAAGGAACATTATTCCATGCAGACAGCCTTGATGAACAATATCCTTTCCGAAATACAAAATTACAATCACGGTTCGGCCCTTTTTATACTTAAGGAAAAAGAACAAATTTTGGATTGCGTAAAAGTTTTGCCGCGCGCGCTGGAATATGTGGCTCAATGGCACGACATCAGGGAAAACAAACTTATGCCGGAAGCCAAAAAACCGCCGAAGGCGGCGCTCCCGCCTTGGCGCATATACGCCAACGAATATGTTTTTAAAAACAAGGATTTGGTTCTCTTCCCGCATTTAAACGCGCAAATGCGCAGGGTTTTAAGGGAAAACGGCCTTAAAACCTGCGAAGATGTATATGCGGCTGGCCCGGATAGAATAAAAGAGATTTTAAAGGAACCTGTCGCCGACGAGGCCTTGGCCGTGGAAACTTACGCCCATGCTTTGGCTTATCACAGGAATATGCCTGTTAAGAGGGATTTGTCGCATTGGCCTGTTCCTGCAAAAAAACGCAATTTGTATTTCGATTTTGAGGCGACGGAAACTTTTACCGCGCACAGCATATCCTTTGTTTATCTCATAGGGGTATGGGATAAGGAGGCGGACAAATTCGTATACTTCGTAGCCAGGAATGAGAGCGAGGAGAAATTGATATTCAAACAATTTGCCGACTATGTCGGGCGGGACGAGGCGGCGTTGTATCATTGGACGGAATACGAAGTTAAAAAAATGCGTTCCTTGTGCGAGAAATATCCCGATATCAAATCTGATTTGGAAAAACTTGTATCGCTCTGCGTGGATTTGAAGATAGCGGTGGAAAAAGCGTTTTATCTGCCTGCGCCCAGCCTGTCGTTAAAGGCGGCGGCGCCGGCTTTCGGCTTCAGCTGGCGGCAAGACGATTGCGGCGCGATGGACAGTATGGTGTATTTTACCAACTGGCTTAAAACGGGCGATAAAGACCAGCTTGAAAAAGTTCTGATGTACAATGAGGACGACTGCAAAGCGATGTTGTTTGTCGAAAACTATTTAAACGATAACGAGGCTCTTTCGCTATGAAGAAAGAATATGAAATAATGATAAAAGCAGTTAAACGCGCTGCCGCATTGGCCAAGCGGCGTATAGGCAAGGTCGGCTATGAACTAAAGGGCAGGAGCAATCTTGTGACTGCCGCCGATATAGCTTGCCAAAAAGAGATCGTGCAAACAATATCGAAGGCTTTTCCGGATCATGCTTTTCTGGCGGAAGAGAAGCAATCCGGCCTAAGGAAGGAGGGGCGCTGGGTATGGGTAATAGACCCGATAGACGGCACAACCAATTATGCCCACACTTTCGCGCACAGCGCGGTATCCGTCGCGCTGACCGATAACGGCGAACCTATTATGGGCGCGGTTATGGATATTTTCAAAGGAGAACTGTTTACCGCGGTTAAAGGCAAGGGCGCAAAACTTAACGGCAAAAAAATAAAAGTGTCTTCCGTAGGAAAGTTGAGAGACAGCCTTTTGATAACCGGTTTCCCTTATGACCGCGGGCCGATAAGGAAAGTACACATACCGATATTTGCCGATTTTCTGTTTGAAAGCCACGATGTCAGGAGAAGCGGCTCGGCCGCTTTGGACTGTTGTTGGATAGCCTGCGGACGCGCCGACGGATATTGGGAGTTCTCCATAAATCCGTGGGATTGCTGCGCTGGCGCATTGATAATAAAAGAGGCCGGCGGCAAAGTTACCGACTTTAACGGAAAGGAGTTTGCCAAACTGGAACAATACGGCGCCGAATTTTTGGGCAGCAACGGCAAAATCCATAAAGAAATGCTAAAAATAATAAATAAAACTCTGGGGTGTTTATGAAAGTATCAAAGGTAAATCAATACAGCGTATTTTTGATAAACGAGCCGGGCGCTTTGGAGAAATTTGCCAATTTGTTGTGTTCGGCCGGGTTGGATATATCGGGGCTCTCTTCGGAAGTCCGTTATGAGGCGGCGGTGGTCAAATTCGTCTTGAGCGACAGCGAACGCGACAAACACGAGGTCCTTAACCTGATGACGCGCGGCGGATATACAGCCGTAAGGACGGAAGCCATCAGCGTGGAAGTCGACAGCCGCCCGGGCATAATGGCGGAATTGGGAGGAGTCCTAAGCCGCAACAATATAAATATAAATACCATATTCGGCAGCGCTTTTT
This sequence comes from uncultured bacterium, assembly GCA_949291515.1. GTDB lineage: Bacteria > Elusimicrobiota > Elusimicrobia > Elusimicrobiales > Elusimicrobiaceae > Proelusimicrobium. The sequence goes on from CASEVY010000007.1 coordinate 364,310, forward strand.
CCGGATCGCCCAGCAGGATATATTTGGTTGTTGACGATATAGACAAGGCCCTTAAAGTGTTGGAGAAAGAATTCTCGCCCGAAGAGGATAAAACCGTTTTAAACGGAAAAAAGTAAAGTAAAAATATTTGAGAATATGCTAATATATCTATATGCCTACAATAATTATTAGCTTAGCTGGGTTCCTTCTGTGTTTGGTATTGCTGTTTTATTTTATAGCCAAATACAGAGCTTGCGGCCCTAAAGAACAGGAAAACGATTTTGACCTTTTGGAAGATGCTCCTTCCGCGGCGACGACCGCGGCTTTGGACGCCAGACGCCTTTTCGCCAAAGGCGGTGCGGTAAATGCGCGCGAAGCGGCGGATATTAAGGAAAAACTTAAAGAACTGCATTATCGTATAGAAGAAATAAAACTTATAGAAGAAAAACGCAATTTGGAATTTTCCAAGGCGCTTGCCAAAATCGAGCAGCGCATAAATACTTTTGAAAACGAATATGTCAACAAGCTCCAGCCGACATTATACAGCCTTATCAACGAACTGGAAAATATTCCGCGGACCAAGTCGGAATAAAATCGATTTTGCGTTAAAATAAAAGAAGCGCTTGGAAAGCGCTTCTTTTTTTGCAATATCGTCATTAACTGGTACTGTTACCACTTCTCGGCCAAGATGGCAAGTTTCTTCTTCGCCTCGGCCTTTTCCGCGGGCGGGAGCAAATCTATAAACACTCTTCCGTTTAAGTGGTCTATTTCGTGCTGCATTATGATTGCCAAAAAGCCTTCGGCTTTTATTTCTACCGGCATTCCTTTTTCATTAATGCATTTGACGTTTATTTTTTGGGCTCTGTTTACCTTTATGTCCAAACCTGGGAAAGATAAACAACCTTCATTGCTCTGAACGGTGCCTTCTCGGCGGGATATTTCCGGATTGATTAAAACGTATCTTTTGTATTTCTCTCCTTCGTCGTCCAGCGGATACATCACCACCGCTATGGACAGGTCCAACCCTACTTGCGGCGCGGCCAACCCAACCCCGTTCATCGCCAGGCAGGTCTGCGTCATATCATTGATTATTTTGGGCAGCTTCTTTTCCATAAGGTTAAAGTTTACGCGCCGCGTCTTTTTGTTTAAAATTTCTTCGCCGTATTTATATATTTTCATTATAGCCATAGTTAAAATTTATAGGAAACTTCCCTTCCCTCCCAAAGTATTCTGGCCGTCATGGGGATATGCGGCTGGCCGTTTTGCAGTACGCCCCAAGCCATTACCAATCTCTCCATTTGGTCATGCGCGCCGTAAGAGCCGGAAACACCCATAATAATTTCCTTGGCTTTGGCCGCTATAGCCACTTGGCTTATCGCGTAGAAAACCTCGTTGCTGTTTATTTCTATGGGGAATACTTCGTGCCCGTATTTCTCCGCCGTTAGAATAATATTGGTGAAAAGTTCATTCTCGTCAACGCTTTTGGCCATTTCCCGCTTCCCTATGCGCCAGTGTTCGACGGGTTTGACGTATAGCACTATTACGTCCGTATCATCGTCCTTTAAATCCTTGAGCACCGCGTCGAGCGGATACATATTATCCGGATCGCGCATCGCCACGAGAAGCCTATTTTCCTTGCTTAACGTCGATAAAGCCTTTTCCAGCGTGTCTGCCTTGATGTGGTTTAGTTTCTCGCGGTGTCCTTCTTCAAAAATGTCATTGGCTTTTTGCGCGTTTAACCTTTCCGATACGCTGAATATCAAAAAGAAAAACGCCGCAAAAGATATGCCCGTAACCGCCGCTACCTGTTTGGTAATCAAATTAGTAAGCGCCAGCAATATTACCACTATTACCACTAAAATACCGCCTACCGGTATTAAATAATGATCGAATTTTACGTTGAAAGGCATAAGAAACAGACGTTTCCTTTCCCGCTCTTTAAAACGCAATACCACTATTGAGGCGAGTTCAAATACGAAACTCCAAAGCACGCCGAACGCATACGCCTGCCCTATCAAGTATAGATTCCCTCTTGAAAACAATATCACTATAATCTGCATTACGCATATCATATTTATCATATGATAGGTAGTGCCGTATTTGGGGTGTATTTTGCGGAACCAATCGGTTAATATGCCGGTTTCTGCCATTCTGCTCATAATGCCGTTGGCCCCGATTATAGAGGTGTTTACGGCGCCTGAAAGCATTACCGCGCCCGCCGCCACTATACAAGCCTGCAATATCAGTTTAAAAACTGTCGGCCCGCTTAAGTTCATTGCCAAGCCGGCCAACAAATTATCTTGATATTTAGTGGCTATAAGATCCGGCGGAATAATAAGCGCGGCCAAAAAAGTCAAACCGCCGGTAAATACCAAAGCGAACACAAATATGATAAAAGCCGCTTTCTTTAGATTTTCTATCTTCGGATACTCTATTTCCCTAAATACTTGGGCCAATGTTTCTATCCCGCTTAAGGCCAATACGGAATGGCCAAGCGCCATCAGTACGCCGAAGATCCCTATATGCTGTAAAAACGGTATATCAGCTGCCCAGCCCAAAGAGTGCTCGTTGAAATGCGGCGCTATGGGCGGGACGGATATGTCGTCTTTTATAAACAATGTGATAATCGCCCATACCACTACTATCGCGCATACCATAACGGAAAATTTTATTATGCGCGAACTCTTTTCGCTGGAATCTTCTATCCCCTTTATGTTTTGATACCAAAAGTATATTGTTACCGCTATCGCGAACAATATGGAAAAACCGTCCCCGGTCAAAGCCGTTTCTATGTTTAAAAATTCCAGTATCGAATTTATGAACCCCACTATGTACTGGCCCGCGGATATTCCGCTGATAGGCCCGGTAAGAAGAAAATCGAACAATATGGCCGCGGTAGCCAATTTCGCCGCGTTTTCGCCAAGGCCGGCTTTGACTACGGGGAATATCCCGCCGCGCGTAAACATTGAGCAGGCTTCCATATACATAAGTAAAATAGGACCGGCGAAAATCATTATCGCCAATATATACCAGGGAAAGGCCGGCCCGATGGCTTTCATCGCTATGCTGCCGGCATAGAACGCGCTTGATCCGAAATCGCACAGAACTATCGCGGCCGCTTTCCAAAATGTTATGAAAGTCAGCATGGCGGTAGTCATTACTACTACGCCTTTTAGTTTAAATCTGCTTGTTTTTTCCGCGGAGGGATCTGAATTCATAGTGGGTTAGAGTGAAACTTTCTTTAAAAGAAGGCCCTTATCGTTTGTTTCCGACAGCTCTTTTATAAAATCGGAGTTGAACTTCTCCGCCAAAGCGGCCAAAAGTTTCAAATGACCGGAAAAGTAGGCCTGCCCCGCAGGTGAAAAGAACAGAAACATCGCCTTTACGTCAAGCCCGTAATCGTCTTTTATCGGGGCTGGCAATACCGCCAAAGCGGCTTGAAACGCGTCCAAATCTTCCACTCTGGCGTGGGGAATGCTTAATCCGGTATCCAGCGTCGTGCTGATACCTTGCTCCCTCTTCAATACGGAAGAGAGTACTTCCTCTTCGTTTAAATTAGGCAGATCGGAACATATGGAATGTACCAACTTGGAAACCAAGTCCGCCTTAGTTATATTTTCCCTTATGATAAATATTCTGTTCTCGTTAAGTATCAAAGGGATATTGTTATTTTGATTATCCATACTTAAAAATATATAGTAACAAAAGGATATCACATAGTCAAGGAGTCAAGCGCCCGCCCAAAAATGTTTCATTGCTTTTTTGTCCGCAAAAGTTGCATTGCTCATAATAAAGGCCGCCTTCTAAAAGGCGGCCTTTAAGAATTGGTCAGTCCAGGGGCGGCTTTTCCAACTTGGGCGGTTTTTTGTTTTCCACCTGGCTTTCTTTAAGTTCCATTTCGCTTAAAATTACGGAAGGCGATATTATGGAGTAGTGCGGGAACATGGTGGAACTGAAGTTAAAAACCGTTAAATCGTCCCCGGCGGAGATTATGTCCCTTAGGGTTCTTGTGGAAATTGCGGGCATTTCCAAACCGTGGGTTAAGGTTTCTTCTCCTGTTTTGGCGTCTACTTTGTATGCCATTATATTGGAACCGTCAAAACGGCGGATTATATAGCAATAATCCAAATTCTCTTTGCGGCAGTTTTTCATCAGTTCTTCTTTCAGTTCCTTTTTCGAGAATGTTTTTTGCGGAAGAAAGAATAAATTGCTTACCGCCGCTTGCGCAAAGAGCTTCCCATCGTAAAAACCGAGCCTCGCATGGCCGTTTGTTTCGCCCGAGCTTCTTGTCGCGGGCAGATCCGTAAGTTTGCCGTCTTTGACTATTTGCAGCTTTTGGGAAGCTACGCCTTCATCGTCAACTTTGTAAGCGCCCATAAGTTTCCTGCCGTTGAAAGATTCTATTTGCGGGTCATCGGTCACATTGAAATCTGCGGGCATAATTCTAAGGCCCTTTTTCCTGGCGAAATCGCCCATATTGTAGTCCATATCGCTGTTGAGGGAAAGCACTTTCTTTGTTTTTTGGGCGTTTTGTACGAAAACTTTGTCAAACAAAGTCGCCGCGGCCTCCTCTTCCAGCAAGACGGGCCCTATATAAGCCTCGCCTTTTGGCGAATTGACCGCTTTTTGCATTTCCAAAGATAAATCTTTAGCCATAGCTATCAGATCTTCTTTTGAAGGCAATTCGGATATCTCTTTGAAAGTCATCAGTTTTGACGCGTTCAGAGGAAATCCATTGGGCGTATCGGCTTGCGCGCTTAAAGAAATGATGATATTGGAATCGTCTTTTATGTATTGCGCCCCTTCGCTTGACAGATAGAATATCGGGGTATGCGAGATAAAGATTCTGGCGTAAAATCTCTTTATTTCCTTAACATTGCCTTGGGCCGACATTTCTTTCGCCAAGGAAATTATATAGTCCTTATCTAAGGGTTTAAAGTCCAGCTGGGGCTTATCGGAGGATATTTCCGCTTTCGAAAAGTCGGGGTTTTCCTGCTTAAGCTCTTTTTTCTTTAAATAGGCCAGCTTTTTTGTATATTGATCCAATGCCTGCTTATATGCCTGATCGCTTTTTAGCCATAAGGCTCTTCTCAGACTGCCGTAAGAAAGACTGGGCAGCTGCCCTCCTGCCGTGGTTAGTACGGTGTTTTCAAAGAAGCTGCTGTCCGTTTTTTCGTTTCCGACGCGCATCATCACGCTTACGCTTACGTCGCCTTCTGATGACGCGGAAAAGAGCTCGTCACCCATAAACGTGTTGACCGAGAAAAAGTCCTGTATCTTAACTTTGTAAGCCGCGTAATAAGGTTTCGGCATTCCTTTTGTTTTAAGGCTTTTCATCGTGCGGGACATTTCCTCGCGCATAGCTTTAAATATCGTTTCCTGCGCGGATTTAAATTCTATCGCGTTCAAAGGGGCGATAAAAAATAATGTCGCTGCCAAAATCAAAATCTTCTTCATTTTATTTGCCTCCTTTCTTGTTTTCTTCGGCCGGCGGCGGAGTAAGTATCGGGAGATTGTCATAAGAGCGCTGTACCTTTTCCACTTCAAGTTCCGATATTAATACGCTTGGCGCTATCGCCGATACCGGCACCCAACCCGATTCCGCGCCGCAAGATCCGTTGAAAACGGCATAGTCGTCTGCGGCCGCTATTATTTTGTTAAAGCTGGTCAATGGCGTACCCACTATGTCGGCGCCGCGGATTATTTCATCGGGTCTGTCGTCCGGGTAAACTTTGTATACCAGCAGGGGATTTACTTTAAAGGCCTGCGGGTTGGAGGTGTCTATCATCGTAAATCCGCCGGAAATATCGTCTATTATCAAACCGTAGGGTTTATTTTGTTTCTTTATTTCCTCTTTGAGCATTTGCTTTAGAGTGTCAAACGGTACGGTCTGGGCGGCTTCAACTATGGTTACGCCCATTCTGGATACTGGGCGGAATCTTGATTGTTTTCTGCCGTGTCCGTTGGAAAAATCAAAACCTTTTATCGGGGAACGGCTCATAAGGAAGTTCTTTAAAACGCCGTTTTCTATTACCGTTACGTTCTGGGAGGCGACGCCCTCGTCGTCATAAGCGTAATAGCCGCGCAGCGGAACGGTGTTGAAATATTTCATTGTGGGATTGTCGTATACGCTAATCAAAGGTGATATCACCTGCTCATTGATCTTATTGGTAAAGGTTTGTCCGAAGTCGTCGTCTTTTTGGCGGTGGCCTTCAATCCTGTGGCCCAAAATTTCGTGGAAGAACACGCCCGTAGCTTTATTTTTCAGTATTACCGGCCCGTGGAAAGGTTCGGCCGCGGGTGCGTTTTGCAGCGTTTTCAGTTCCGCTATCGATTGTTTTATGTCGCTGAGTACTTTCTCTGAGGAGGGTATTTCTTCCGGAGTTGTAAAATCGTAATAGTTGCCTCTTTCGAGAATCATTCCGTCTTTGTTGCGGGAGGTTATGTTGTAGGCCAGCCTGGCCAAAATTTGCCCCTGAACTATTTTCGTGCCTTCGGAATTGACGAAATATTTGTTTTCCAAAGTCGCGGAATAGGAAACTTCCGAGGAAAGAATAAAATCCTGATCTTTAAATATGGCGGAATATTCGTCCGTGCGTTTTATCATCTCGTCAATGGTTTGCTGAGAGATTAATGGCGAATCCTCTATCGGCGCGTAATATGAAGCGGCTTTGCCTTTTTTGGAAAAATCGTCGGAATCGTCTTCCCGCTGGGAGGAAGTAAGAGTATTGGTTTTTACCTTAAGATAATCTTCCTGGGCGTCCGTTACCGCGTCTTCGGTTAAAATCCAGAGCATATTTCTTATTTGTTTTTGCGACGGCATATAACCGTTTGTAAGAATATTAGGATTGCGCTGTCCGTAGTCTATGGATTTAAGTTTGCGGGTATTGTCCAGTTCTCTGCTGCCGGCTCTGGCGTCGATGTCGACTGTATATAGGTTATTTGTGTAGGAGTAGGCGTTTTCGCCCAGCGTCGAGGATATGGATACGTTCCGTTCCAAATTGATCTGGTACGAGAGAAAATAAATCGGCGGATCCAATTTGGACAATTTTTTCATCGAGCGTTTAAGCTCGGTATCCATAGCTTTTATTATCGGGTCTTTGCCCAGTGCTTTTACGTCCTCTCCGGCAAAGAGATTAGAAAACAGAAACAACGACAAAAAAATCGTCAGTAATTTTTTCATAGCGCTCCCCTTTTAAAGACTTCAATCAATTATATCATTTATGCCAATTATCGGTGATTATGTTGCCAAGGCAATAATAATGTTATAATAAAAGATAGCTTTAAGCCTTATGGTTTAAAGCGTGGGAGGACAGACAGTGAGCGAAATTTTTTATTTAAGCCGCAAGAATTATGAGAAAATGAGAGAGGAGCTTGACGAACTGAAAAAGATAAAAGCCCAACTCTCCGAAGAAATCGGCGAAGCGGCAAGACAGGGCGATCTTAAAGAAAACGCGGAGTATGTCGCGGCTAAGGAGAAGCAGGCGGAAACCTTGTCAAAAATAAACGATTTGGAGATACGGCTGCGCAATACGCAGATTACCGACGATTTGGACGTAGACCGCACCGAGGCGAGAATAGGCGCCACCGTTACGATAGAGGATTTATCCGACGGCGAGCAAACTACATATACTTTGGTAGGTTCAATGGAGTCGAACCCGGATGAGGGGCGTCTTTCCGTTAAGACGCCGTTGGCGTCAGGCATATTGGGCTGCAAAGAGGGTGATACTTTTGAGGTTTCTCTGCCCAAGAGCAAGCGCAAATACAAATTGGTAAAGTTAGAATATAAATAAGGAGATTTAAGATGAGTTCTGAATTGGAAACTATAGCCAACCGTACGATTGAACCGTTTGTGGTTCTTTTTAACAAGTCGGTGGAATTGATACCCGGCATAATAGTGGCGCTTGTGATGTTGTTTTTGGGTTTGTTTTTATCCAGGTGGACAAGCACTATAGTACGCAAACTCCTAAATGCGATAAAACTTGACACTTGGACTTCCAAAATCGGCGTCAACGAAATTCTTACCAGAATAGGATTCGGCAAAAGCCCAACTTACGTTATAGCGTTTGTACTTTCTTGGGCGGTAATGATAACCTTCATTATGATAGCGGCCGATTCTTTGGGTTTGGGTACGATAAAGACTTTGCTTTATAATCTGCTGGCCTTCATACCCAAATTGTTTGCTTGTATAGTGATACTGTTCGCGGGTCTGATTTTTGGACGGTTTGTGGAGAACGTAGTTCATAATTCGGCTAAAGCAAACAATATAAAGGGGGGGGTATTCTTCTCCAAGATAATAAATGTGGTGGTTGTAATATTCGCCATTCTTTTGGCTTTGGAACAGGTAAATATCAACTTCGCTTTAATTAACGATGTAATATTGATATTGCTTGCGTCGATGGGCTTGGGGCTGGCGATAGCTTTCGGGCTTGGCGCGCGCGATATCGTGGCGGATTTTTTGAGGGAGACCCTTAAAAAAGAAGACGGCGACAAATAAGTTTTTATTATCGATAAAAATCCCTCGCTTTTGCGAGGGATTTTTTTATTTTGCCGCGAAATGTCTTTGTATATATCGCCACCGCCGCTAAGTGTTTCTGCTCTTTATAGCTGGCATTAAGGAGATTTGGGCAAAAGCCTATATCGCCAGTTTTTGTATGGCCAAAGTTAAATCGTCCATATCGAAAGGTTTATACAGAATATCGTCGGCGCCGGCGGCTTTGACCTCTTTGTTTAAACTTTCCCTGTGCATTGCCGTTATTACAAGAACTTTTATGTCGGGATAAGTTTCTTTTAAACTTTTAAGAATATCCATACCGGATTCCTCCGGGAAGAACATATCCAGCAGAATCAAATCCGGTATAAAGCCGTTGTTTAAGGAGTTAAACAGCTCCTGCGAGCCCTGCGCCGTAGCTATCACGTCGTAACCTTCGCTGTTAAGAGCGTTTTGTATGGTTGTTCTGAGCACTGCGGAATCATCGACTATTATTATTTTTTGTATGCGATTCATAATCGATTATTTGAAGGCTGAAGCCAATTTTTCTCCGAAGTCCAAGAAAGCCTCGGTCTGTTTTTTGTCGCCCGTTTCGCTGTATAGCCTGAGGACGGGTTCCGTACCTGACGGGCGAATAAGCAGCCATTCGTCATTGTCCAAAATTATTTTAAGGCCGTCGAATGTATATGTTTCCGCGATGTGGCGGCCCAAGATCTTCTTTGGCAGTTTCTTTTTGAGTTTTTCGGCCATTGCCGTTTTGTCTATCGATTTGGAGAGTTTGAAATCTCTTCTCTGATAATGGCTTGCGCCGTATTCTTTTTCTATTTCTTTTACCAATTCGCTTAAGGACATTTTTTTGGAAGCCATAATTTCCATAATAAACATTATCAAAGTCAGTCCGTCGCGTTCCGGCATAAGGCCGTTCCAGCAGTATCCGCCGGATTCTTCCGCGCCGAAGGCTATTTCTTCCAGGGCGGTACGTTCGGCTATGTGCTTAAAACCAACGGGAACTTCCTCAAAATCGAGGGCTGCGGCTCTTGCCACCCTTTTGTTAAGATATCCCATTGAAATGCATTGAAGCACTTTTCCTTTTGCTTTTTTTGTTTTTACCAAATGGTTTAACACTATGGCCGATACCATGCAAGGGCTTAGATATTTGCCCTTTTCATCAATGAGGGCGGTTCTGTCGCCGTCGCCGTCGAATGCGGCTCCCAATATGCATTTGTTTTTAACTACGGCTTTTTTAAGCTCGCTTAAGCTGCTTTCTTTTGGTTCGGGTTTAATCCCGCCGAAGCAGGGGTCGTGGCTGTCGTTTAAGGCTACGACGCGCTTTTCGCCAAGCAGCTGTTCCATATAGCCTGCGGCGCTGCCGTGCATATAATCTACCGCTACTTTTCCTTTCAAAGATGCGGCTTTTTTTGTGTTTACCTTTGAGGCGATATATTTAAAATACAGTTTTTCCAGGCCGGAGGTCGTTTCCACCTGATGGCCGGGAATATAGAGAATTGACTTCTGATCCAGCATTTCCTCTATTTCTTTAGTCAGTCTGCCGGAAATAGAGCCGCCGTCCACCTTGATTTTTATTCCGTTGTATTGCGGGGGATTATGGCTGGCGGTTACCATTATTGTAATCCAAAATTTGGTATATGAAAGCGAGCTCATTACCGGCGTGGTTACGGGTTTATCCAGGAGCGTTACGTCGACTTTATTGAGTTTGAGTATACTGGCTATATCCGCGGCGAATTTATCGGATAAGAATCTTCTGTCGTAACCTACTGCGGCTATATTTGTTTTTTCGCCCAAGTCGGAAGGTGCGTTTAGATTGATAAAATCGGCCAAGGCCTGGGCCATTCTCCTAACGTTTTCGAAGGTAAAATCCCAAGCGATGATACCGCGCCAACCGTCGGTTCCGAATTTTATGTCTGATATTGCCATACAATGCTCCTGTAACGAAACGATATTGAGCAATCGGTTTTAACTGCCGCCAATACGGGCTTTTATTCAATTTAAAACGCCCTGATATCAAGTGGAGGCGGCGGGATTCGCACCCGCGTCCAAACATCCATACAGCACGGTTCCTACAGGTTTAGCTTCGGCATAAGAACGCGCCCGCTTGCCCGAAGCCGCTGCTTGCGCGCTTGTTTAGTTTGTCTTAAGGCGGATTAGGCTAAACGAACCTTTCCGTCCGCATCCGGCTGATTTGACCGTTACACTCCGCCCGCCGGCGAAGAGGAGCAAACGGGTTTAGGCGGTAGCCCAAACGTTGTTGTTGTAGTTGTTGCCAACTAATTATTTTGGCCCTATTTTAACCGGCCTGGCCAACCGGTACCTGCAACCGAACCTCAGAGATATCTGTCGAAACTAGTCGCCCCCTAAAGCCGATTGTTTAACAAGGATAGCAAATTTGCTTACCCGCTTGCAATATGCTTAAAGGATATACACTCGCGTATAAGGATTTTGCATTTTGAGTTGTTATTTTGGGCGGTATCCTGGGATTTGTGTCGCAGCGGTGTATTTTTGTTGTCGTTTAATTAAAAAGCCCCGTTTTTGCGGGGCTTTTGTTTAATTCTGTTTGGCTTCCAGCCGTTTTTTATGAACGATTGAGGTTATTATGGCTATTGCCAAGATTATTACTATGACCAAAAGCGACAAAGCCGTCGGGAAGTGGTAGAAGTGCGAAATCAGCATTTTGACGCCCACAAATACCAACACCGCGGCAATGCCGTATTTAAGATATTCGAATTTGCCCGCCATACCCGCCAGCAGGAAATAGAGCGATCTTAAGCCTATTATGGCGAAGATGTTTGACGTATAGACGATAAAAGTATCGTGGGTTATGGAAAGTACGGCCGGAATGGAATCTATGGCGAAGATCAAGTCCGACGTTTCGATAACCAATACGGTTGCGAAGAGCGGCGTAGCGAAAATTTTTCCCGCCTCTTTGATAAAGAAATTTTCGCCGTGATAGCTATCTTTCAGCGGCATAATTTTTTTAAGCGCTTTAAGCACCGGCATTTTTGAAGGGTCGAATTCTTCTTCCTTATGGGTCAACATTTTAATGGCGGTATATATAAGGAGCGCGCCGAAAATGTAAATCATAAATTTGAATTTGGTTATGAGCTGTACTCCTATGAAAATAAATATAAACCTCATAAGAACGGCGCCCAAAATACCCCAAATCAGTACTTTAGGCTGATTTTCAGGGGGTACGGCGAAATAGGCGAAGATCATAATAAATACGAACATATTATCGATGGAGAGGGAATATTCTATCACGTAACCGGTAAAAAATTCCAATGCTTTTGTCTGGCCGAGTGTAAGCCATACGGCTCCGCCGAACAAAGCGGCGAGCGCGATCCAAGCCGCGACCATAAAGGAAGCCTCTTTAATGGTAACCTTGCCGTGATGATGTTTTACCACGACAAGATCTATGAACAGGGCGATAGCGATTACCACCCAGAATACGATCCACATTATAAAATGAATATCCATATAAACAATTATATAAAATAAGGCGTTTGCCTTTCTATCGGCTGGGCAAGTGTGCAAAAGGCGCGCAATTTGATAAAATATTTAAGAGATGGCGATAATTTTTTTAGACAGCGTTACGTCTACAAATACGTATTGCAGGCAGAATATTGACAATCTTAACCACGCCGACATAGTTCGCGCGCGCCGCCAAAGCGAGGGGCGCGGGCGCAAACAAAGGGAGTGGTCTTCGGAAGAAGGCGGTTTGTATTTTTCCCTTGTTCTGAAAGACGGTTTAAGCGGCATAAAAACGCTTGGCTTGTTGACGCAGCTTATGGCTTTGGCGGTATGCAAAACCGCGCGGGATTCCGGGGTGGAAGCCTATATCAAATGGCCAAATGACGTTTTGGCGCAGGGCGGCAAGTTCTGCGGGATATTGAGCGAGGCTATATTTGACGGCGACAGATTAAAAGCGGTAATTATCGGCACTGGGGTGAACATAAGCCAGGAGAAGATAAAATCCGAAAAGCCTTTTATTACGCTTAAGAGCCTGGGGGTGGAAAAAAGCGCCGAAGAACTGCTTGGAGAGATTATCGCAAATTTTACGGCGGATTTTGCTCTTTTGCGGGCGTCGGGTTTTGAGCCTTTAAGAACTCGGTACAAGAAAAATTTTTTATATTTGGGCAAGCCTGTAACCATGAGAGTGTTTGACGAAGAACTGCACGGCGTAGCGGAAGATATAGACGAATCTGGCCGATTGGTGTTAAACGAAGGCGGTAAGCGCCGCCTGATAGAAATCGGCGATATGGATTTTTAGGAGTAAAGGAGAATATTTATGGAAGGAAGCGTATTTGCCAAAAGCATAGAGCTTATGGTGGTGGGAATGGGAATGACCTTCGCGTTCCTGATAATTCTGGTATTTATAATGAGGATACTGGAATTTGCGGTAGAGGGCTGTTTGAACAAGTGGTTCCCTCCGAAGGAGGCGTCATCGTCGGCGCCCGCGGTTGTAAGCGCTTCGGACGAGAAGGTAAAGATAGCGATAGCCTTGGCCGTAGCCAAGAGCATGGCGAAATAAAAGATTTAAAGGATAAAGGAGAAAAAACAAAGTATGAAGAAAATAAAGTTTATGATTACCGCCTTTAGGGACGGTTTTCAGTCGGTATACGGGGCGAGAGTTCTCTCAAAAGATTTTTTACCCGCGGTTGAAGCCGCGAGGGAAGCGGGAATAAGGCATATAGAATCGGGCGGCGGCGCGACGTTCCAATCCGCTTTTTTCTACAATAACGAGAACGCTTACGACGTAATGGACGCTTTTCGCAAAGCGGCCGGCCCGGAAGCCAATCTTCAGACTTTAGCGCGCGGCGTGAACGTAGTGGGTTTGGATTCACAACCCAGCGACATAATCAAGCTGCATGCGGAAACTTTCAAGAAACACGGCGTAACCACGATAAGGAACTTTGACGCCTTAAACGACGTAAACAACCTTATATACAGCGGCAAATGCATAAAAGAAGCCGGCCTTAAACACGAAGTTACGGTAACGATGATGTCTTTGGCGCCGGGCTGGGACAAACACGGCAATGTCCATACTCCGGAATTTTACGCCAAGACTTTGCAGAAGATTATCGATTCCGGCATTCCCTTTGACAGCGTAGCCTTTAAAGACGCTTCCGGCACTTCCACTCCTTCCACTGTAAGGGAAACGATAAAACTGGCCAAAAAGATTTTACCGCCCGAAGTTGAAGTCTGTTTCCACACGCACGAAACCGGCGGCAACGGCGCGACCTGCTGTTTGGCGGCCTTGGACGGCGGTGCGGACAGGCTGGATCTTTCTATGGCGCCGGTATCGGGCGGGACCTGCCAAACCGATATTATAACGATGTGGCACGCGCTTAGAGGGTCCGACTATACTTTGGATATCGATATAGAAAAGATAAAGAAAGTGGAAGACGTCTTTAAAGATTGTATGAAAGACTATTTCTTACCGCCCGAGGCTATGAAAGTTGAGCCGACGATACCGTTCTCGCCTTTGCCGGGCGGCGCACTTACGGCCAATACGCAAATGCTCAGAGACAACGGCATAATGGATAAATATGACGAGATTTTCCAAGCGATGGGCGAGGCCGTCAGAAAAGGCGGTTTTGGCACATCTGTAACGCCGGTAAGCCAATTCTACTTCCAGCAGGCTTTCAACAATGTAATGTTCGGGCCGTGGAAGAAATTCGCGGAAGGATACGGCAAGATGGTGCTTGGTTATTTCGGCAAGACGCCGGAACCGGCGGATCCGGAAGTGGTAAAACTGGCCAGCGAGCAGCTCGGTCTTGAACCCACGACTAAAACCGTTCTCGAAATCAATGACGCCAACCCCAAGAAAGGCGTTGCCCCCGCGAAGGCGCTGCTCGAGCAGAACAATTTGCCTATTACCGACGAGAATATATTTATCGCGGCGGCCTGCGGACAGAAGGGTATAACCTTCCTTAAAGGCGAGGCTAAACTCGGCATCAGGAAAGTGGCTCCCAAGAAAGAAGGTTCTTCGGTCGGTGCTTATACGGTAAGCGTAGGCGGGGAGAAATTCGCCGTAGAACTTTCCGGCGGCAAGGCGATAGTTAACGGCACCGCTTATGATGTCGACATCAAAGAAGGCATTGACGCTTCCGCCAAGAGCGAAACTAAAGCGGCGGCATCTTCCGGTGCGAGCGTAGAGGTTAAAGCTCCGCTTCCGGGCGCGGTGATGAGATTTACCGCCCAAGAAGGCGCAGCCGTAAAGAAAGGGCAGACCATATTGGTTATGGAAGCCATGAAGATGGAAACCGAAATCAAAGCGCCCGCGGACGGTAAAATATCCTATAAGGTAAAAACGGGCGATCAAGTTCAAACCGGCACCTTGCTGGCGGTTTTAGGTTAAGGAGAAGACAATGGCAGAGATAATACAGTCTTTTTCGAACTTATGGCTGACGACAGGCCTTTACAATATAACATTAGGCCAAGGCATAATGATAGTAATATGTCTGTTTATACTTTGGCTTGGTATTGTGAAGCAGTTTGAGCCTTTGCTTTTGATACCTATCGGTTTTGGCGGACTTTTGTCCAATATACCGGTAGCGGGCATAGCGGCATTATCGGTAAGTACGGTTGACCCGAGCGGCGTCGTGACGACGGCTTTCGGCGGCTTTTTGGGGCAGGTATACGGGTTCGGTATAGAATCCGGGCTTTTCCCGCTGCTGATATTTATGGGCGTGGGCGCGATGACGGACTTCGGGCCGCTTATCGCCAACCCGAGGACCGCTCTTTTGGGCGCAGCAGCGCAGTTCGGCATATTCTTTACGATATTCGGCGCTTTGATGCTGGGTAATTTTATACCGGATTTGACCTTCTCCGTAAAAGAGGCGGCCTCAATCGGCATAATCGGCGGAGCCGACGGCCCTACGGCCATATTCCTGACCTCCAAATTGGCGCCCGAGCTTTTGGGCGCGATAGCTGTGGCGGCTTATTCGTATATGGCTTTGGTTCCTATAATCCAGCCGCCTATAATGAAGCTCCTTACCACCGAGAAGGAAAGAAAGATCGAGATGAAGCAGCTTCGCCACGTATCCAAGAGGGAAAAGATACTCTTCCCGATAGTGGTGCTTTTGCTCTGCGTATGTCTGATCCCCGATGCCACTCCTTTAATCGGTATGTTGATGTTCGGCAATCTGATAAAAGAGTGCGGCGTGGCGGAAAGACTGAGCAAGACGGCGCAGAACGAGCTTATCAATATCGTGACAATCCTTTTGGGTTTGGCTGTAGGTTCGAAATTGGCTTCGGAAAAGTTCCTGCAGTTTAAAACTATCGCGATAGTGATTTTGGGCTTGATAGCTTTCTGCGTGGGTACGGCTTCGGGCGTGATTTTGGCCAAGATAATGAATTTGTTCTCCAAGAACAAAATCAATCCGCTTATCGGTTCGGCCGGCGTATCGGCGGTGCCTATGGCGGCGCGCGTGTCCAACAAAGTCGGGCAGGAATACAACCCTAGCAACTATCTGTTGATGCACGCGATGGGCCCCAACGTAGCCGGCGTAATAGGATCGGCGGTAGTAGCCGGTATATTGCTTGCGATGCTGGGGAAATAAAAGTTTGTTTTTGACGCTTTTGGCCCCCGTGGAAACGGGGGCCTTTTTATTTAGGGCATATTAAAAATGGTAAAAGTTTTCCGCAGTGCCTGCTGAAAATGGGGAAGAAGATCGGTCGTTTAAAGAAAACTCCTAAAAAAACGGGGGTTTTGATATAAAAATATCTCCAAAAATGCTATCATTTTATAGATATGAAAAAGATATTAAACTTACAGTGCGTCAACTGCGGAAAGGAATATAAGACGAGGGATTCTGATTATGTTTGCAATTCCTGCGGCGGCACGCTGGAAGTAAATTACGATTATAAATTGATAAACAAACGTTTGGATTACGAAGTTTTGGAAAATAATACTTCGTATAATATGTGGCGGTATATAGATCTTTTGCCGATAGACGATCACGACGATATCCCGCCGGTGCAGCTGGGGTGGACCCCGCTTTACAAGGCTGACGAACTCGCCGAACGTTTGGGGATATCTCAGCTTTTTATAAAAGACGAAGGGCGCAATCCTACGGGTTCCATAAAAGACAGGGGCAGTGCGGTAGCCGTAGCCAGAGCATTGGAAGTGGGCGCCAAGGTGATTACTGACGCTTCAAGCGGGAACGCGAGCGATTCTTTGGCGTGTTTGACTTCAAACTTAAAGATAAAGACGGTAATATTCGCGCCCAAAAATACGCCTGAGCCTAAATTGGTACAGCTCTATATTTACGGGGCGGAAGTAATCAGGGTTGACGGCAGTTATGACGAAGCCTTCGAGTTGTGCCGAAGCGCGAGCGAGAAATTCGGCTGGTATAACCGTGCGGCGGGCTATAATCCGTATGCCAGGGAAGGAAAAAAGACCTGCGCATTTGAAATATGCGAGCAGCTGCAGTGGGAGGCGCCGGACAAGGTAATAGTGGCCGCGGGCGACGGGACGATAGTCGCGGGAATGTGGCGCGGTTTTAAAGATTTTAATAAATTGGGCATTATAGAGAAGATGCCTCAAATGATAGCTGTTCAGGCGGAAGGCAGCGCTGCGCTGACAAATGCCTGGAAGAATGCAACGGATTTAACGGCAGTGCAAGCCAATACTATAGCCGACAGCATATCGGTAAACTATCCCAGGGACGGCTACTTGGCATTGCAGGCTTTAAAAGAGTCAAACGGTATGGCCATAACGGTGAGCGACGCGGAAATACTTACGGCGATACCGGAATTGGCCCGTGAAACAGGCGTATTTGCCGAACCGGGCGGTGCGGCTACATATGCCGGCTTAAAGAAAATGGTGGCGCAAGGTATGATACAAAAGGACGAGTCAGTCGCCATAGTGGTAGGCGGGAACGGGCTGAAAGACATAAGCACGGCGGCCAAATCGATAGAGATTTCTCACGAATTTGTTAAGCCGTCATTGGAAGAATTAATAAAACTAGGGATTTTAAAACCGGAAAATTAAGGGGAGAAAGAAGTATGGAAGAGAAACTTTCATCAACAGCAGCAATAAAAATAGATCATAACTCCGTAAAAGAAGCGCAATACGATTTGCCGCAGAGTTACGGAAAGACGGAATCGTTCCTTTTGCCCAAGGACCCGGGCTGGATATTCCTTTTTTGGGATATAGTAAAGGATACGTACGAATATATTATGGGCGAACGCGGCCGCGATATCTTTGATAAATCCAGAAGCGTAATCCGCGTACACGATATTACCGGTGTAAACGGATTTAACGGCAGCAATTCGAACTCTTACTTCGATATACCTGTGGTTTTGGACGCGAGAAGCTGGTATATAAATATACCCGCCGGCGCGCGCAAATACATATGCGATATCGGCATCATAACGCCGGAAGGGGAATTCGTACTGCTTACGAGAAGCAACAGCACGACGACGCCTCCGGGTAAAATGTCGGACGTGATAGACGACAAATGGATGATGGTTGAAGGCGAGTACGAGAAATTGGTAAAAATGTCCGGGGTGGAGATGTTCGGTTCTCTTAGCGGCGCAAGCGAAAAGCTGCAGAACATCTTGCAGCAGCGCTGGAAAATGTTCGGTTTGGACGTCAACACGATGCCGACTTCCAATATGTCCTCTTGGGGTTCTGCCCGTTTGGCGGTACCCGCTCCGACGCAGGAAACCGACGAAGATATTTGGCTTAAAGCCGATTGCGAACTTATCGTATACGGACAGGCCAGCAAAAACGCGAAAGTTTTGATAGGCGACAAGGAAATACAGCTTGGCCCGGACGGGACATTCTCCTTGAGATATTCGCTTCAGGACGGACAAGTCGTAATACCGATAAAAGCGCATCATCATACCAAGACGGAAAAGAGAAGAGCGATAACCATTAAAGCCGAAAGACAAAAGGAGGCCTAATAATGCAGCAGGAAAAAGGATACCTTTCTTTAGTATTACACGCCCATTTGCCTTTTATAAGGCACCCGGAATATCCGGACTTTCTTGAGGAAGATTGGTTCTATGAAGCGATGGTGGAAACATACTTGCCGCTTTTGGACGTTTACGAAAGGCTGATAGCCGAAGGCGTGGACTTTAGGATAACGATGTCCCTTACTCCGCCTTTGTGCGCGATGATGTCCGACGAACTTTTGATAAGCAGATTCAGACATTATTTAAACCAGAGGATAGAGCTTTCGGAAAAGGAACTCAACCGTACGGCCAATACGGAGTTCTATCACGTTGCGCTGATGTATAATCAGAAATTTAAACGCTATCGCGAGCTTTTCGAAGATTATTATCACGGCCAGATTTTGCAGGGCTTTAAAAAATTCCAGGATATGGGCAAGCTGGAAATTATCACCTGCTGCGCCACGCACGGCTATTTGCCTTTACAGGTGCACAGGGAAAGCGTCCGCGCGCAAATCAAGATAGCGGCGGAAGATTACAGAAGAAGATTTGACAGAAATCCGCGCGGCATTTGGCTGGCGGAATGCGCGTATAATCCGGGCGACGACATATTCCTTAAGGAGCAGGGTATTCGCTTTTTCTTTATGGAATCGCACGGCATTATGCACGGCACCCCCAGGCCGAAATACGGCATATATGCGCCGGTGTATACGCCTAACGGCGTGGCGGCTTTTTCCAGAGATATGGAGTCGGCCCAACAGGTGTGGAGCGCGGAAAGCGGATATCCGGGCGATCCGAACTACAGGGAATTCTACCGCGATTTGGGATACGATTTGGATTACGACTATATAAAGCCGTATCTGCATTCCGACGGAGTAAGGCGTAATATAGGAATGAAGTATCATAAGATTACCGGTAAAGTTTCATTAAATCAGAAGCAGCCGTATTATCCCAATGACGCCAGGGAAGTCGCGGCGACCCACGCGGGCAACTTTATGTTCAACCGCCAGAAACAGCTGGAATATCTTTCCTCCGTAATTACCGACAGGAAACCTTTGATAGTTTCCATGTACGACGCCGAACTTTACGGACACTGGTGGTATGAAGGTATAGACTTCCTCTATTTCCTTTTCAAGAAAATCCACTATGACCAGAAAGACATAAAACTAATAACTCCGCTTGAATATCTAGAAAAATATCCCGTCAATCAGGTTGTGCAGCCTTCAATGTCCTCTTGGGGCGATAAGGGCTATCACGACGTATGGCTCAACAGCGGCAACGACTGGATATACAGACATCTTATCAAAGCGGCCGAGCGCATGGTGGAATTAGCCAACAGATTCCCCAATGCTGAGGGCGTTTTGAGAAGAGCTTTAAATCAAGCGGCGCGCGAATTGGTTCTTATGCAGTCTTCCGACTGGGCTTTCCTTATGACGGTAGGTACGGCCAAGGAATATTCCACCAAGCGCACCAAAGATCACGTAAAGCGTTTTATCGCCATTTACGATATGATTATGGGCAATCGCATAGACGAGGGCTTTATTTGGGATTTGGAACAGAAGGACAATATTTTCCCGAATATAGATTACCGCGCCTATTGCTCCGAGGACGCGCAAGCGGTCGAGAGGACGAAAGTCGCATAAAAAATCAAGTCTTTTGATTTAAAGAAGGGAGCGTCGAAAGCTCCCTTCTTTTTTAATTCGAGAAATGGTTTTTACGTATTTTAAAAAATCAAGGCTTTGGCGGATAAAACAAAATGTGTTGAAAACTGAAGTAGATTATCGTAGATTATAAAGAAAAATAAACCCCGATTAAAATCGGGGTTTGTTTTAAAATGGAAAGAAGCTACTTATCGGGATAGAAATAAATTTCCAAAGTTCTGAAATGTATTCCGGCAGCTTCGAGTTTTGCTTGAGTTATATCCCAATACTTTGTATTTACCATTTGAGCAAGCTCTTCCTTGCCCAGCTTTAAGGCCAAGCATACGATATCGGAGGTATAATCTTTTTGTTTTGCTACTTTCGGATTAGCCGTATCGCCCAAATAGGCTCCGAAGGATTTGAAACTGTGTCCGTTATAAATAAATTCGTAATTGCAAAGTATTTTTCTTAACATAATTAGGAAATCCTTTAATAAATTAACAATAACTAATATTATAATGTTTTAAGATGTATTTCAACCCAAATCTATAATATCCCAATATTTTTGATACAAGTCTACAAGACGCTGTTTAAAGGGGGCGTTTTCGGGTTTTTGCAGGGTCGGGTCCGAAGAGATTAAAAAATCTCGGTCTTCCACGGCCCAGCGCAGGACGTCTTTGTCCTTTATTATGTCGCCCGCTTTGAATTCCAATTCGCCGGATTGGCGGGTGCCCAGTATTTCGCCCGGCCCTCGTAATTCCAAATCCTTTTCCCCTATTTTAAAGCCGTCATTGGTTTGGCAAATGGCGTTTATTCTTTCGGAAGAAACGGAGGAGGTATTCTGCGTCACCAATACGCAATATGATTTATCGCTGCCTCTCCCGACGCGCCCTCTTAATTGGTGAAGGCTTGCCAAACCGAAGCGCTCCGCGTTTTGTATTACCATTACGGTGGCGTTTTTTACGTCGATACCGACTTCTATTACAGGCGTGGCTACCAAAATATCGGTTCTTTTGTTGAGGAAATCCTCCATTATTTTTTGTTTTTCCGCGCTTTTCATCGCTCCGTGTATCATTGCGACTTTATATTGCGGCATAAGAGTTTTTATTCTTTCAAACTCCTGCGTAGCCGCTTTAAGCTGCAGCTTATCGCTTTCGTCTA
This sequence comes from uncultured bacterium, assembly GCA_949291515.1. Taxonomy (GTDB): domain Bacteria; phylum Elusimicrobiota; class Elusimicrobia; order Elusimicrobiales; family Elusimicrobiaceae; genus Proelusimicrobium. Next base: position 385,499 of record CASEVY010000007.1, read on the forward strand.
TCAACGGATATACGATATATGCCTGTCTGCCTTTTGATACTTCTTCCCTTACCATATCCAGTGCGCGGGCTTCGCTTAAATGGGAGGTATGTACGGGCTGCCTTCCCGGCGGGAGCTGATCTATGGTGGAAACGTCCAAGTCCCCGTAAAAAGCCAGAGCGAAAGTTCTGGGTATGGGGGTGGCGGTCATCGAGAGCATATCTATATCGCGCGCTTTAGCCCTAAGTTTTGCGCGCTGTTTTACTCCGAAGCGGTGCTGCTCGTCTATAACTATAAGTTTTAAATTCTTAAATTTAACGTTGTCTTCTATCAGCGAGTGCGTCCCGATAATTATGTCCAACCCGCCTTGTAATAGCGCTGAGAGTATTTTCTCTTTTTCTTTTTTTGGAGTTTTGGAAGTCAGCAGTTCTATCTTGACGTCCAGCCCTTTAAGATATCGTTTTAGAGTTATAAAATGTTGTGTGGCCAATATTTCGGTCGGGGCCATAAAGGCGCATTGATATTTGTTTTCCGCGGCCAAAAGCATAGCGCAAAGCGCGACTACGGTCTTGCCGGATCCTACGTCGCCCTGTACCAGGCGCGTCATTGGGAACGGATTTTGCATATCGGCGAAAATTTCGTTTATTACCCGCGTCTGCGCTTTGGTAAAAGCATAGTCAAGATTGTTTTTGAAAGGGGTAAGCAAAGTCCTTTTTATTTGATAGGAATGTTCTTTCTTCTGCCGCGCGCTCTGGCGTTTTTTTATTGACCAAGCCATAGTCATCAGCAAGAATTCTTCATACACCATACGTCTTCTTGCGCTTTCCAGCTCCGCAAAAGATTTGGGGAAATGTATCGCGTACAGCGCTTGGCGGACATTCAGCAAATTGCGTTTTTGTATAAGCTGCTGCGGCAGAGCTTCTTGTTCCTCGTTTAAATATTTGGTTAAGGCGTCAAATTGCGCCGCTCGAAAAAACTTATTGCTCAGCCCTTGCGTCAGCGCGTAAATGGGAATAATGGCGCCGGCATTGATTGCGGCTTCTGGCGAGCCGACAGGATAATATTCGTCGACGGTTATTTTGTTGGAGAAAAAGGAATTTTTGTCTTCCCGTTTGCCTATAATCCAAAGTTTGGCGTCCACTTTAAAATCTCTGCGCATTTGCATAAAAGGGTCGAAGCGGCGCATTTTCTTTTTGAACCATACGGCCTCTATCATATTGCCTGTATCGTCGCGCATAAAGGCTTTAAATATCAGCAAAGCTCTGGCAGGAATGGTTTGCGTCCTTATGACGGTGTATATGCCCGCGACGTTTTCCGGCCTTTTAAACTGCGACAATTTCGCATTCAGACGTCTGTCCTGATATGTTCTTGGGTAATAATGCAGCAAATCGCTTGCCGAGCTTAAATCAAGCTGGGCGAATAATTTCGCTTTTGCCGGTCCTATACCTTTTAGATTGGTTATTGAAGGCATAGTATAATTATAGATTTTTCTTTTGTAATAATGGGAAAAATCTGATTAAATGGGATAAAAGGCCTATGGGGCATTGGGTCCAAGTTCCCTTGCGGCGGCGTGGGGGATATATTAAAATTTAATTATCTTATTGCGCGGATAAGCGAATGATAAAAAAGTTTTTGTCTTTAACATTATCTTTTCTTTTGGTATGCGGCGGGTTCGTCAATGCCGGCGGCGCTGCGTCTTTGGAAGAAATAAAGATAATGATATCCAAGCCGAAGAGCTACGGCAAAGAGCCTGAAGCGTTGTTGGCGATGTCTGTTTTGGCGGGTATGCCGCAGTACGACAGGATAATACGGGAATATATCGCTTTGGAAGAGGAGATAGCCTCAAAAGAAGCATTGCTCGCCAATAAACAAAACGCAAGGATATTAAAAGCGGGCAAGAATATGATGATAGAAGTTGAGAAAGGCTTTTCAATGAGTTTCCCCGCGCTTGACGATCATTATAAATGGCAGAAGGCAAATGTTTACGAGCCGGCTTTTGAAGAAGTGAAGAAGCACCGTTTGGCGTATTTGGAATATTATAAATCTCCTGAGATACAAAGCAGATGGCAAGCGGCGGAGAAAGAATTCGCCGCCGTAGAAAAAAAGTTTAAGGCTTTGGAGCGGCAATGGAATTCGGCCCGCAACGCTCTTTTGAAAGCGGCGGTTCCCGCAGATGAAACTGCTTTGAAGAAGGAAATATCGGCTTTGAAGAGAAGTCTGACGGCGAAGAACGATATTTTCGCCGATGCCCAATATAAAGTGTTTAAGGAAGAGTATTCTTCCCTTATGATGAAATTAAGGGCGAAGGCGGGCCTGTTTTTGCCGGAGGAACTTGATAAATTTGTCAGGAGAATGGATACGGATCTGCTCCGATTTGAGAGAGCTGCCAGCAAGGAAGATATAGCTTTCGCGCGCCGTACGCTAAGGCAGTCTTTGGATAAATTCGGCGGGTTGTCCGCCGGGGTTGGCAGCAGGGAAATTAAATTTTATAAAGAGAGCTTAAACAGATTTTTTAAGAATTTATCCAAACGTCTTAGTTTTAAATCCTCCATTCCTATGATAGCCGCGGGCGGGGTGGTGTTGTATATGCTTTCGGCGCAGAGCGCGCAGGCTTCTTCCGTTTCCAATAGGAGGATAGCTGCTGCTAGAGCTTTGAATTATTCTTATAAAGAAACGCCTGAGCTTATGCTTGCAAACACGATAGCTTTACAGGATATGTACGGCGGCGATCTTGTCGCGGACATTATTTACGAGAATCAGGAGTATATACCTATTTTGGCGAAACAATCCGAGTCTTTGCAATTCCTTAACGAAAATATATCCAAAGAGGCCGATATGATATCGGAGATAGTGGTAAATTCGTCCGATTTTAAATTGCCGGTGTCTTTCGATTTCGGGTTTTAGCCGCGCGGATGCAGTTTCCGGTGCTTTTCTTTTATATCCTTAACGTTTACGTGCGTGTAGATTTGGGTGGTGTTCAGGCTTTCGTGGCCGAGCATTTCCTGCAGGCTTCGCAGGTCCGCTCCGCCCTTGAGCAGGTGCGAGGCGAAGGTGTGTCGGAAAAGGTGGGGATATACCCGTCTTGTTATACCGGCCGCTTTAGCCAAGGCGTCGATGTCTTTCCAAACCGATATTCTGCTTATCTTTTTGCCGTTTTTGTTTAGGAACAATTCGCTGTCAGTATCTTTGCCGGCGAAATGGGCCTGCCTTTGCGCGAGATAATCTTCAACCACTCTGCAGGCGTGTTCGTGTATGGGTACGAAACGTTGTTTGCGGCCTTTCCCGAAAGCTAGAACCCAGCCTTCTTTAGTATTTACGTTTTCCGTATGGAGATTGGTCAGCTCCGATACGCGTATTCCGCTGGCGTAAAACAGCGTAATTATGCATAAAGTGCGCCATTGTGAGAAGTTTTCCGGCTTAAAGGCGAGGATTTTATGAACTTCTTCAATCGAAAGCTGCTGCGGTATTTTACGTATAAGCCTCGGCGAGAGGAGAAATCTTGTCGGGTCCTCTTTTATTATGCCTTCCACCATTAAGAATTTATAGAAACTTTTTACCGCTTCGGTTTTTCTGAACACGCTGGAAGGTGCCAAATTGGCTTCCGATTTTAAGTGGTAAATATAAGTGTCCAGAAATTCGGGGGAGGCGTTTGGAGCCTCAATACGGTTCAAGGAGCAGAAATCCAAATATTGTTTTAAATCGCGCATATAGGCCGCGATTGTATTTGGCGAGAGTTGTCGCTCAAACGTGAGGTGGTTTTTAAATTCTTCTATCGGCATAAAAATATTCTATAAAATTTGTTTTTTATTTAAGCGCTTCCGCGTTCCGCGTTTTTTCTTACGTGAAACTTGGGCGATATTTGTATGCAATGTATTTCTTTTAAGTATCAGAGGCTGGATAGTGGCGTGGGAGCAAAAGCGGATATTTGTCAAAGCTGAGTTTTTTCGTCTGCTGTATTAAAAGGATTTGATAATTCCTCGCCGGACGGCTGAGTAGAAAATAGCCAATAAAAACATCAGTTCCGCAAAGCGGCTTGCTCCTACAAAAAATAACCCCCGGGTTAGCGGGGGTTAAAATGCGGTTTTTATTTATTTCTTCTTTTTGTCTTCTTTTTTGGGTGCAGGCCCTACGCCCAAGTATATTTCCTTCAGTTTCTCTTCTATTTGGGAAGCGACTTCGGGATTATCCTTAAGGTATTGCCTGGCGTTTTCGGCGCCTTGGCCCAGCTTTTCGCCGTTGTAAATGAACCAGCTGCCGCTTTTTTCCACGACATTGCTTTCCACGCCCATAGAAATAAGGCAGGCTTCTCTGGAGATACCTTCGCCGTGCAGCATGGTAAATTCGGCCTGTCTGTACGGAGGGGCGACTTTATTTTTTACTACTTTTACCCTTACTCTCGTGCCTATTATATGTTCGCCCGCTTTAAGGTTCTCTATTTTGCGTACGTCCAAACGGACCGAAGAATAAAATTTAAGCGCCAAGCCGCCCGGCGTAGTTTCCGGGTTGCCGAACATAACGCCTATTTTCTGTCTTAATTGATTGATGAAAATAATGCTCGTCTTGGTTTTTGAAAGCAGGCTGGTAAGTTTTCTTAAGGCTTGGCTCATCAATCTGGCTTGCAGGCCGACGTGCGCATCGCCCATATCGCCCTCTATTTCCGCCTTCGGTACCAATGCGGCGACGGAGTCTATAATAATCAAATCCAAGGCGCCGGAACGCACAAGTTTTTCCGCTATTTCCAAAGCCTGTTCGCCGCTGTCCGGCTGGGATATTAGAAGCTCGTCAATATTTACTCCTATTGCGGCGGCGTAAACGGGGTCAAGAGCGTGTTCCGCGTCTATAAAAGCTACGGTACCGCCAGATTTTTGGGCTTGCGCGGCTATATGTAAACTTAAAGTGGTTTTGCCGCCCGCCTCCGGGCCGAAAATCTCTATTACCCTTCCGCGCGGTATTCCGCCTATGCCCAGCGCCAAATCCAATGATAATGCGCCGGTAGGAATGGCCTCCACTTTCTTTATGGTATTGTCGCCCAATTTGCAGATAGCCTCTTTGCCGAAAGATTTCTCTATTTGGCTTAAAGCCAGCTGCAATGCTTTGGCTTTGTCTAAATTCGCTTCGCTCATGTACTCCTCCTTAAAACTAAAAATCCTAATGTACCGCCGCCGTCTGTCTGGCCGCGCGGGCTTTGGCCGCCTTAAAGGAAATTTTGTTCTTTTCCTTATCGAAGTCGGCCGTTATTTCCGTTTTTGGCGGATACTGGTTTTTCAAAATGAATTCTGCTAGCGGGTCTTCCAGCTCGCGCTGTAAAGTCCTGAGCAGGGGCCTGGCGCCGTATTTCGGGTCGAAGCCGCTGTCTAGAAGATGTTGTTTTGCGTTCACGGTGAATTTTATCTTCAGCTGCTGTTCGGCCAATTTGGCTTGTATGTCGGCGAGATTAAGTTCCAGTATTTTAAGCATATGGTCCTTGTTAAGGGGGTGGAAGACTATAAGTTCGTCGATCCTGTTGATGAACTCTGGATTGAAAGTCTTTTTGACTTCTTCCATAACATTGTTTTTTATCTCGCCGTATTGCTCTTCTTCCGACTCCTGCGGCGTAAAGCCCAAACGGCTGCCTTTGTTGGTTATTTCACGCGCGCCCACGTTGGACGTCATTATTATTACGGTATTTTTGAAGTTTACCTTATGTCCCAAATTATCGGTAAGCTGGCCCTCGTCCAAAACTTGCAGAAGGATATTGTAAATATCTGGGTGTGCCTTTTCTATTTCGTCCAAGACGACGACGCTGTAGGGGCGCCTTCTCACCGCTTCGGTAAGCTGGCCGCCTTCTTCATAGCCTACATATCCCGGCGGCGCGCCTATAAGCCTGGAAACGGCGAACTTTTCCATATATTCCGACATATCTATACGTATCATTGCGTTTTCGTCGCCGAATAGGAATGCGGCCAAAGTTTTTGCCAAAGCCGTTTTACCCACGCCCGTAGGGCCCAGGAACAGAAATCCGCCGATAGGACGCTTGGGGTTGCCAAGGCCGGTGCGGCTTCTTCTTATGGCTTGAGATATGGCTTTTACGCCCTCGTCTTGCCCGACTATGCGTTCATGAAGATATTCTTCCATCTTCAAAATCTTGTCCGTTTCGCTTTGCGTAAGTTTTGTTACCGGTATGCCTGTCCACTTGGAAGCCACTACTGCGATGTCCTCTTCCGTGACGGTAGTTTTGTTTTCGGCGCGTTTTTTGTTCCAAGCGTCGCGCATTTGCGAAAGTTCGTTTTTAAGTTTTTCTTCTTCTTCCTTTAAAGATGAGGCCTGCTCGTATTCCTGTTTGTTTATTGCCTCCTCCTTTTGTAAGGCGGCGGCCTTTAATTGTTTTTCTTTTTCCTTGATTTCTGGCGGGAGCATAGCGGCCTTAAGGCGCGCTCTGGAGCCGGCTTCGTCCACGAGGTCTATTGCTTTATCCGGCATGGCCCTGTCGGTAATATAGCGGTCGGCGATATTGGCGGCCGCTTCCAACGCTTCCTGCGTAAAGATGACATTATGATGTTTTTCGTAATTGGATTTTAGCCCTTTAAGTATTTCTATTGTTTCTTCCACGCTGTTAGGCTCTGCCGTTACGGGCTGGAAACGGCGTTCCAAGGCCGGGTCGGCCTCGACGTACTTTCTGTATTCGTCAAAGGTTGTCGCGCCTATTACCTGCAGCTGCCCCCTGGCAAGGGCGGGTTTCAGCATATTGGAAGCGTCCATCGAGCCTTCCGCCGCGCCTGCGCCGACTATAGTATGGAATTCGTCTATAAACAGTATTATGTCGCCCGCTTTTTCCACTTCTTCTATAATGTCTTTAAGGCGCTGTTCAAATTCGCCGCGGTACTTTGTTCCCGCGACCAAAGAACCCAAATCCAAGGTTATCAGTCTTTTATTGTGCAGGATATCGGATATTTCCCCGCTTGCCATACGTTGTGCCAAACCTTCCACTATGGCGGTTTTGCCTACGCCGGGCTCGCCAATCAAAACGGGATTGTTTTTCGTTCTTCTGGCGAGTATTTGTGTAAGGCGTTCTATTTCGTCGTCGCGGCCGATTACCGGGTCGAGTTTGCCCTGAACGGCCAGTTCCGTCAAGTCGCGTGAATGTTCGTCTAAAGTGGGGGTTTTGCTCTTTTGGCTGAAATCCGGCCTGCCGGGCTGGAATTGACTGCTTTCCTGTCTGTTGTCTTTGCCTTGCTGAGAGGCGTTTTCTTTCAGAGCTTTAAATATTACGGCTTTTATTATCTCGCCGTTAAGGCCCAGGTTTGAGAGTATTTTCGCGGCGACGCCTTCTTCTTCCGCGGTTATGCCCAAGAGTATATGTTCCGTATTTATAAACTCGCTGCCTGAGGCCTGCGCCTCTTCCGAGGCGTGTTCCAAAACTTTTTTAACTCTAGGCGTCAGCGGCGCCTCGGAGAGCATTACCAGATTGTCGCCTATCCCGACAAGCTGTTCTATCTCCAGCCGTATCTTGGCCGGAGTGGCGCCCATGGCCGCCAGTATTTTTGCGGAAAATTCGCCCTCCGCGTAAGCCAGGCCAAGCAACAGATGCTCGGTCCCTATATAATCGTGATTAAATTTTTTTGCTTCTTCTTGTGCGATAAGCACCACTTTTTGCGCGCCCGCGCTGAAACGTAAAGGCATATTACCCCTTCCGAAAAGATATTTCCTTTATTATATATAATTAAACGTCCTTTTTCCTTTTGTCGTCGTGGTGGAGCGCCTTATCGGCAAAATGGCAAAAAGGGTCCAAAATTGATAAAATTAACTAAATACAGCCTGCGGAGGATATAATGAAATATAAGGGAAAATTTATAGTTTTTGAAGGTCCGGACAGATGCGGCAAATCCACGCAGGCAAATATGCTTAACAAATATCTCAGCGCGCGCGGTTTAGACGTAATAATAACGCGCGAGCCGGGCGGCGACAATGTTTCTGAGGAAATCCGCAGAATTTTGCTCGATCCCACCAATACCGTCAGCCCCATGGCCGAATTGCTTTTGTATGAAGCTTCGCGAGCTCAGCACACCGAACAGAAGATTATTCCCGCGCTGGAGGCGGGGCAGGTGGTAATTTGCGAAAGATACACTATGTCTTCCTGCGCGTATCAGGGATACGGCAGGGGGATAGATATGGAAATAATAAATAAACTTAACGATATCGCCACCCGCGGCGTCAAACCCGATTTGACTTTGGTTTTTTTAATGTCGGACAAATACTTTACCGAGCGAGGCGAATATTTGTTTTCCGACAGGCTGGAGCTTGAGGACGAAGCCTTCCGCCATAAAATGCGCCGCGGCTATAAGGAGCTTGCCGCAAAAACGGAAAACGCCGTAATAATCAACGCCGACAGACCTATAGCGGAAATAGAACAATCCGTTCTCAAGGAAATCAAACGCCATAATATTTTGGAAGGGAGCGAAGACGCTTAATGAGCTTTAGGAAAATCTTGGGCCAGGCCAAAGCGCTTGAAACGCTTAAAGGTTTTATATCTTCAAAAAGAATTCCGGGCGCGATGATATTTTACGGGCCCGCGGGCGTAGGTAAAGCCGCGGCCGCTTTGGAATTTGCCAAAACGCTTAACTGCCTAGATGAGGATTGTTCCGTAAAAGGCGACAACTGCTCGCTGTGTGCCAACTGCAAACACATAGAGGCGGGTACTCACCCCGACGTTATCTTCGCCGATTTCGCGTATCAGGCTATGCTGAAGAAGGAAGAGCCTGAAAAACAACAAAGTATAAAAGTGGATACCGTACGCGCGCTTACAGCCGCTTCTCAGCAGAAAGCGGTTGCGGGCAGGTGGAAGGTGTATATAATAGACAGCGCGGAAACTCTGCAGACGGAAGCGGCAAACGCTTTGCTGAAATTTATAGAAGAGCCGCCCGAAAATACGGTGTGGATATTGATTTCCTCCAAAAAAGAGGCTATGTTAAACACGATAAAATCGCGTTGTCAGGCGATAGCGTTTTCTCCTTTGGAAGAAGATGTCCTGATAAATATATTGAAAGATAATTTTGTTGAAGAGAGCCTTGCCCGCCGCGCGGTAAAATACGCGCAGGGCTCAGGCGTAAACGCATTTCGCGCGGCCGAGATTTTGGGCGAAATATCTTCCCTGCCGGGCGGCGCGGCTTTCCCGACGGCTTTCGCCTTAAATTTGCCCAGAACTTTGGCGCAAAGCCGCGCGCAGGTTTCCTTCACTTTGGATATGCTTGCGGTGTCGGCTTACGAAAATTGGATTAAAAACGGAGAAGCGGCCCAAGCTCAAGAACTTAAAAATTTGCTTTCAAAATTGGTATTCTATAAGAAAGCGATAGCGCGAAACGTTTCTCCTTCAATGGTGGCGGAAGCGGCATTGATAAGCGCGTATGATTCGGGCATAAGCCTTAAAGATTGAAGGTTTTATATATTAAGGAGTCTTTATATGACAAAGAAGTTTTACGTAACAACACCCATATACTATTTGAATTCGGCGCCGCATATCGGCCACGCTTATACCACTTTGGCGGCCGATATACTGGCCAGATACAAAAAATCTAAAGGGGAAGACGTCTATTTCCTTACCGGTACGGACGAACACGGCGCGAATATAGAGAAGGCGGCCAACAATGCCGGGATTACTCCTCAGAAATGGGTTGATAATATGGCTGAAAAATTTATCGATTTGTGGAAAGTGCTTAACATAAGTTACGACGATTTTATCCGCACCACCCAAAAAAGACACGAACTTACCGTACAGGAAATATTTGAGATACTGCTTAAAAAAGGCGATATTTACAAGGGCAAATACAGCGGCAAATATTGCCTTTCCTGCGAGGCGTATTTGGACGAAAGCGAACTTGTCGACGGCAAATGTCCCATTCATAAAAAGGAACCGCAGCTTATTGAGGAAGAAACTTATTTCTTTAAACTCTCGGCCTATCAGGAGCCTTTGCTTAATTTTTATGAGCAGAACAAAGATTTCTTGAGCCCGCATTTCCGCGCGGCGGAAATAGTGAATTTCGTCAAAAACGGCCTTAGGGATTTATCCGTAACCAGGACGAAAGTCAAATGGGGCATACCCGTAAAATCCGATCCGGCCCATACGATATATGTTTGGTTCGACGCTTTAATCAACTATATATCGGCCGTAGGCTACGGCAAAGTTTTGGGAATAAAAGAATTGGCCGACTATAAATGCGATTTTGAACAATATTGGCCGGCGGACACACACCTTATCGGGAAAGAAATTTTCCGCTTCCACGCCGTTATTTGGCCCGCGGTTTTAATGGCTTTGGGTTTGCCTTTGCCAAAGAAAGTTTTCGCGCACGGCTGGTGGACTGTAGAAGGGGAAAAGATGTCCAAATCTTTGGGCAATTTTATAGACCCGCGCGACATTACCGATAAATACGGCGTCGATCCGCTCAGGTATTTCATTTTTAGGGAAGTGCCCTTTGGCGGCGACGGCGATTTTAATATGGAGGCTTTCAAAAAGCGTTTTAACGCCGATTTGGCCAATGATTTGGGCAATCTGCTTTCACGCACTCTCAATATGGCCGCGAAAAATTTAAAGGAGATTCCTCAGGACTGCGCCGTAAGCGGCAGTATGCTTGAAAAATGTGCCGCCGCCGATACGGAATATGACGCCCATATGAATAATTTGGAATTTGACAAAGCCTTGGATACCGCTTGGCTTATAATAGGCGGAATGAACAAATATATCGACGAAACCAAACCGTGGTCCTTGGCTAAGAGCGAGCCGGAAAAAGCCAAAGCCATATTGCTTGAACTTGTTTTCGCTTTAAGATACGTTTGCAAATGGATAAGCCCTTTTATGCCGCAGACATCGGAAGAAATGGCAAGGCGCTTGAAAGCGGGCGTAATAGAAAAATATCCGCCGCTGTTCCCCAGAATAGAGGCTTAAGCGATGGAACTTATTGGGCAGATAATAGATATTTTTCTGCATTTGGACGTGCATCTAAACGCTTTGGCCGCGTATATGGGAGTATGGCTTTACGTACTGCTTTTCGCGGTGGTGTTTTGCGAGACGGGCCTTGTGGTAACGCCGTTTTTGCCCGGCGATTCGCTTATCTTTGCGGTGGGCGCTTTGGCCAGTGTGGAAGGCTCGGTGATAGAGCTGCCCTACGCGATAATCATTTTGGTTGTCGCGGCGGTATTGGGCGACGGAGTGAACTTTGAGATAGGCAAATATATCGGGCCTAAAATATTCAGCAAAGATACTGGCTTTTGGCTTAACAAAAAGCATTTGATTTCGGCGCATAACTTCTACGAGAAATACGGCGGCAAGACGATTATTTTGGCGCGTTTTATCCCGATTATAAGGACTTTCGCCCCGTTTGTGGCGGGTATAGGCAAAATGACCTATTTGCATTTTGCCGTTTATAACGTAATCGGTGCGGTGATATGGGTGCTTTTGTTTGCGTTAAGCGGATATTATTTCGCGGCCACTCCTCTGGTGCAAAATCATTTTCATTACGTGATAGTGGCGATTATAATAATATCGGTAATGCCGGCGGTTTACGAGTTCGTGAAAGCCAAGCTGGACGCGAAAAAAGAAAACAAATAAAAATCTTTTCGATGGCAGGTTGATGGCAAGGCGGCATAACTTATACGGTTATGCCGCCTTTGCATTTATTATGAAATCAAAAGAGATATAAAGATGAAAGAGCAAATATCGCTTCGGCAAAGCGCGCGCGTAAAAAATTATTTGTTTGGCTGCGTTGGATTTAGAGTTTTATCGGCAGCTTCCCTTTTGCCGCCTTATTGCCCAAAATAATCTCGGCCGTAGCGTGGGCGCTTAGTTTGTTTACGCCGTAAATTGCTATTACGTTTTTTGCCTGAGGATAGAATTTAATATCGTAAGGGCTCATCAAAGAAAGTAAAATAATGTCCTTATCTTCCTTCAAAAGCTGTTCTATGGCCCTTTTTTGGCTGACAATGGGTTTATCGGCCCATTGAAGACTGCCGAGTATAACCAAGTCCGCGTCTTTCATACATTTTTTTGCGCGGCGTATATCCACATCTTTAGGGCGCATATGCGCGTTATAATGTTCCACTTCCCAACCTTTTTCCAAGAACGGGGCGTTTATTATCGGCAGCTGGTCGGCGAAGCGAGAAGGGGAAAAGAAAACGGAGCATAATTTTGTTTTATCCTTTTTCTTGGTTTCGGCGGATTTTGTCGCCGTCTGCGTGAGCTGAAGCTGTTCCGAAGCCGCCTGAGTAAGATTCTTTGTATAGGGCAATACTCCGGGTTGGGCGCGGACTACGGTTACAGCCTCTTCCGCTATTTTGCCGGCGTAAATATCAAAGGCTTTTATTGAGTCGAAGATATCTCCGTGGTAGGCGTCCTTGTCAAAGAGTCCGAGTTCAAACTTTAAATCGAAAATCTTTTTGGCCGCGTCGTTTATTCTTTCTTCCGGGATTTCCTCGCCAACTTTCTGCATGAGCTGTTTATGGGTAAGTTTCGGGTCTCTTTTACTGGTTAATATCATATCCACGCCGGCGTTTAACGCTTTTGACGCGGCTTCTATCAGGCTGCTGCCCTTGGTCGCGCCGGCCATATCAAGGCTGTCGGATATTATTATTCCTTTGAAGCCCAATTCCTCTTTTAGAAGGTCGTTAAGTATCTTCTTGGAAAATGTGGCGGGATTATCCGGGTCGATAAAGTCATAAACTATGTGTGCCGTCATTACGCCCATTACGCCGTTATCTATGGCCTGTTTGAAAGGGGGGATATGGGTGGTATAAAATTCTTCTTTTGTCATATTGAGGCGCGGAAGGTCCAGGTGTGAATCGATTACGGTTTCTCCGTGGCCGGGGAAATGTTTGGCTACGGCCATAATTCCGCCCTTTTGAAGCCCGTCGATAAGCGCGCTGCCCATATCGCCCACTACTTTGGCGTCAGAGCCGAAGGACCTTACCCCTATAATGGGGTTGGCCGGATTGATATTTACGTCCACTACGGGGGCGAAGTTGATATGTACTCCCACATTTTTCAGCTCGCTTGCCACTATATAGAACAAGGTTGCGGTATCTTCCGTATTTTGGGAAGCGGCGAGCATCATATTTGTAGGCAGGTATGGGAACCCCAAAGTTACCGGAGTATATACCGTCCCGCCCTCATAGTCTATGGAAATCAACAGCGGTATTTTATGAGGGCTTTTTTGCGCCCAGCTTTGCAGTTTGTCGATTAGTTTTTTTGTCTGAGAAAGCGAGTAATTGCCCCATTGTATTAACACCCCTCCCACAAGCCCCTTTTGTATGGCGTCTTTGTATTTGTCGGCATTATCGATATCCGTAGCGATGAATATCGTTTGGGCGAGCTTTTCCTGCATGGTTAAGGTGTCAAAAAGGGTTTGCGGCTCGTTCGGTATTTCAAGATTTGCCGCTTTAACCGGGAAATTTTCTTTTACCGCTTCGCTCTGAGATTCGACTTTTATCGCCTTTGGTTTCTGCGTGATCGGGGTGTTTTTGCCCGTATCTTGCGCATTAAGCGGGAGAGCGAAAAGCAGAGCCAAAAATACGCTCGGCCATTTCATTTCTTTTCCTCTTTCAAAGTGATTAGCGTCAGCTCGTTAAATGTACCCAGCCTAAAGGGGGGGCCCCAATAAAAAGTGCCTGAACTTACGTATAAGTTGGTTTTGTCCTTTGTATACAAGCCGTTTATTTTGGGAAATCTCAGCGCCGTAAGGTATTTAAAAGGCCAAATTTGGCCGTTATGAGTGTGTCCGCTCAGCATTAAGCCCACTTTGTTGTTGGCGGCTTCTTCCAAATACAAAGGCGTATGCGAAAGCAGAATATTATAATTGTTGTTAAAAACCGTGCCGTTTCTGATGATTTGTTCAAAATAGTGCGGTTTTATACCTGAGGCCGAAATATCGTTTACTCCCACGATATTTATTTTGCCGACCTGTACCGTTTTGTTCTGCAGCGGAGTTATGCCCGCCGCTCTGTATAGGTCCATATTGGCGTTGACGCCGCTGTAATATTCGTGGTTGCCGGGTACTCCGTATTTGCCGAGTTTTGCCCGCATTTCTTTTACGTTTTCTATGAAAAGCGGGGCGTATCTTCCCACATATTCAAAAATGTCGCCTGTGAAAAAGATGAAATCGGGTTCCAATTCGTTTATTTGTTTTGCGAGTTTTGCCGCTCTGGAAGGGGTTACCGTTCCGCCGAAATGGGTGTCTGACACCTGAACTATTTTTATTCCGTCGGTGCCGGGTACGTCAGTAGTGAGGGTAATATTTACCACCGTCGGCTGGCTGAAAGCGTTGTATGCTCCTTTAGCCGCAAGTATAAAGGCGGCCAGCATTACGAATATTCCCAACGGCATTTTTATCGGGTGTCCCGCCAGTTTGAAAATCAGCTGCAGGGCCATCGCAATCATTACCGTAACGAAATACAAAAACAGTATGCCCAGCAGAATATGGCCCGATATTTGCAACGCATAGGAAATATCGTTGTAAACCTGATGCGGTATTATGAATGCAGCCGCGAAAAATATGGTCAACAGGACGGGCAGTATTTTTGCCGTAAGGTTAAACGAAAGGAACGGCGTATTAAGACATGTCCACGCTATGCTGACATAACTCATCAATAAAACTGTTATAAGCAGAAATATAAGAAACATACAGATTGCACCTTTTACACTTTAGAAACGAAAATTCCTTTCTTTTTGTTTTTGGTAACATTGTCAAAGGAGAACAATTTCCCGTTCATTGCGACGTATACCCCGTTTGGCAGCGATTGGGAAAACGCCATAGCGGTCGCCAAGTTAAAAATTCCGTCTGAAGTGCCGAACTTGTAAGGTATCATCGCGCCGGTGAGAACTATGGTTTTATCTTTCACTTTTGCGCCCAAATAGCGCGCCGTCTGTTCCATCGTGTCTGTGCCGTGTGTTATTACGATACTGTTTTCTTTGGCGTTTTTGCAGGCTTTGGCTATTTCGGCTCTGTCTTTGTCGGACATAAACAAACTGTCTTTAAGCATCAGCTGCGTTATTGCAACGGGCAGTCGGCAGCGTCCCATTTTAAGGACCTCTTTAAGGTGTGTTCGGGTAAAGAACAATTCGCCCGTAAGTTCATTGTATTCCTTATCGAAAGTACCGCCTGTCGCTATAATCCTTACTGACATTGAAATCTCCTTGAGTACTGATAGAAAGTTCCTCAATAAAAAGTATAATATATTTATAGAATAAACAAGAGGTTTTTATAATATGACTATAAGAGTAAGATTTGCCCCCTCGCCGACAGGACACCTCCATATCGGCGGATTGAGGACGGCGCTTTTCAATTATCTTTTCGCTAAAAAAGAAGGCGGTACATTTATCTTGAGGATAGAAGATACCGACGAAGAAAGGTCCACGCAGGAATCGGTGGACGCCATATACCAAGGTTTGATGTGGGCCGGTTTGACTTGGGACGAAGGCCCGATGCCCGATGGCAGCGTTAAAGGGAATTTCCCTCCGTATTATCAGGCGCAGCGGGCGGATATTGGGATATACAAAAAATATATAGATCAGCTTTTGGCTGAAGGCAAAGCGTATAAATGCTATTGCACTCCGGAAGAGCTTGAAGATATGCGCCAAAAAGCGCATGCCGAGCATCGTCCCCCCAGATATCCGGGCAAGTGCCGCAATCTTACCAAAGAACAACAGGCCGAGCTTGAAGCGCAGGGCCGCAAATACGTAATACGTTTCAAAATGCCGAGCGAAGGCGAAACGGTGTTTAACGATTTAATCCGCGGAGAAGTACGCTTCGCCAACAGGGATTTATATGACTTGGTAATCCAAAAGACCAGCGGATATCCGACGTATAACTTCGCCTGCGTCATAGACGATCATCTTATGGAAATGACGCATATCATTCGCGGCGACGACCATATTTCCAATACGCCCGCGCAAATACAGATGTACAGGGCTTTGGGCTGGAAGGAACCTATCTTCGCGCATCTTTCAATGATACACGGCCCCGACGGTACAAAACTTTCCAAACGGCATGGCGACACCAGCGTAATGGAATATAAACGCCAAGGCTTTTTGCCTGAAGCTATGATAAACTATCTTGCTCTTTTGGGCTGGAGCACTCCCGATTCTCAGCAGCTTTTCGCGCCCGGCGAATTGGAAGAGAAATTTGACATTAAAGGCTGTCAAAAAAGCCCCGCCGTATTCGATACCGTAAAACTTATGTGGATGAACGGCGATTATATAAGGCAGCTTAGCTCGAAGGAACTGCTAAACAGGGCCAAACCGTTCATAGAGGAAGCAGGCATAGCAAAAGGCGTGGCGGACGATCGTCTTGAACAGATAGTCGCGTTGGAACAGGAGAAATATAAGACTTTAAGGGAGATACCCGATCTGATAAGTTTCTTTTTCAGCGACGAAGTCAAATTCGACGAAGCTGCGATAAACAAGGTTTTCAAGGCAGAAACCGCAAAGAAAGCGCTTGAACTGATGATAGATAAATACGGCGCTTTGCAAGACTTTACCGAACAGGCGTTGGAGCAGACCGCCCGCGCCGCCGCGAAGGAAGCTGGCTTGAAAGCGGGCCAGATATTCCACCCGGTAAGAGTGGCGGTATCGGGCAGAACGAACGGGCCCACCTTATTTAAAATGCTTGAATATATGGGTAAAGATATGGTATTAAAGAGAATGAGGGTTGCTTTGCAATATTGCTAAACAAAGGAAAGGGGCGAGGATGAAATATTGGTATCTTAAGGGGGCGGACGTTGTAGGGCCGCTTCCTGTTGGGGAGATAGTAAACGACGCGGAGTTTTCTGCGGATACTTTTGTCTGTCCGGAGCACGAGAGCGAAAACAGCGATGCTTGGAAACCGGCCGAGCAGTATATGCAGGACTTCGGCTACTTTTTGGATCCGTCGCATTACGCCAAACCTTCGGACGATACTCCGGCCGAAAAGCCAAACGACGTCATAGAAGAGGGAGCTTCGCAGTCGAGCTCTTCGCCCGAACAATCCAACACCCTTTCACAAGATTTCCAGCATAAGCAAACCGGCTTGTCGCAAGATGCCGACGCCGCACCATCGGCGCAAGAAGATGCTGCCTCGCAGGGCCTTGCTTTGCAAGACGATTTGCAGCAACAGGAACCTCTGTTCGAGCCGAAACCTATAAAAGAAGAGCAGCCGCCGAAAAATGACGCCCCGGCAAAAGAGGAAGAAATATCTTTGCCAGAGGACAAGGCTCCCTCTGAATACAACATATATACAGAACGCGTCAACCCTGACGACTTGCCCGCGGAGAGCGAAGCCTCTATGGAGGAAACGATACACGCTCGTTCGCCCCTTAATGCGGCTATGGACGATAATCTGCTGGACGAAATACCGGCTTCCGCCGTTTTGGGCAGCAAGGACGAGCATGTCGAGCAAGCGTTAAGCGAACCTTCCGACAGAGTTAAAGAGGAAGAGGCCGAAGTCGTTTTCAATGAGGAAGAGGCCTTGCTTAAGGAAAAAGCATCTTCTCCGGAAAAGGTTTTTAAGGAAGATGCGGCCGAATCGGGCGGTGCGGTTTTGGTCGAGCCTGACAAAGAACCTTCCGCTGTTATCGAGAAGAAAGAAGATCGGGCCGTTAAATCGGGCGAGAATCCAGGAAGGCAAATCCTGAAGGAAGAGCAAGCCAAAATAGCCTCAATTAAGGAAGAGGAAGACGGCGACGATTTTGACATTGACGAGGCGGAAACCGAAAGAGAAGACAACGACGACTCTTTGGAAACTTTCACTTCCTCGGCTCCGGTAGTGCATATAGATCCTGAAAGCGAGCAGCCTTTCGCCGGCAGAATTCTTCCGCGCGGTACGATAACTGAGGATAAACCCGAAAACGAAGACGGCGAAGAAGATTCTTATGACGAAGATTCCCGCGCTGAAGATATATTGTCCATAGACGACGATAAAGAATACGGCGAACACTCTTCCCCCAATCACGGAATAATAGAGGAGAAACACGAAGCGGATACCGGTTTGTTATCTGTTCAAGATTCCGTAAACAGCCAATTTGTGAAGCCAGCTCCGACGACTACCGGCAATATAATAAGTTCGAGCGACGGCAGAGTCCGCAATTCCAAGGGCAAACGAAACGACTTGATATACCTGATGGTAATGTTTATGGTCGTTTTGGTAATAGTGGCATTGATGATGATGTTTACCTCGGAACAGAGTAAAGAAGATTTAAGCCAAAAGGACGGGCGAGCTCAGCAGACGAGCGGCGCCCCGTTGGATATGGAAGACCAAGTGTCTCGCTCTGTAATACAGGGGATAGACGAGGGAATGGCTTCGCCCGAAATTCAGTTTGCGGGCGCTCCGTTAAAGAACGAAAATCTGACACAAAACAGCGGCAGCGTTAAAGATACTGCGCAAGATATGGCGCGCTACTGCGAGGATTTGGTTAGGAATTATAAACTTTCCGACGGCAGTACGATAGACGAACGATTCGGCAAGATATACGGCGGGGATTATCAGACGAGGTGGGGGAGCAATTTATTGCACGGCAACACTTATGTGGTTGAGTTCTTCGCTTCCAAAGTGCGTTCGGAGCCGATAAGATATATGTTCTCTGTAAACGCGGGCAACGGGAATATAGGCGGTATGAACAATGCCGCGGTGGATTTGGTAGGCAAATAAAAATTTATAGGAGCAATTATGGGAAACGGGACCGGAAAAGATTTGTTGACGTTAGACGTATTATTTCAGTTGATGAAGAGCAAGAACGCGTCGGATTTGCATTTGACGGTAGGCGTTCCGCCCATTTTGCGCATAGACGGCAAGCTGTTCCAAACGCCGTATGAGGTTTTGACTTCCGAGCGGATACAAAATCTTATATATGCGGTAATGAGCGAAGACCAAAAAGGCCGTTTCGAATCCACTAATGAACTGGACTTTGCCATTTCATTAAAGAATTTCGGCAGAATGAGGGTGAACCTTTACAGACAGCGCGGTAGTATAGGTGTGGCGATAAGGGCCATTCCGTTTGATTTTAAAACTTTTAGGGAGTTGGGCTTGCCCGCTGCTGTGGACTCTTTGGTGCATATGACCAAAGGTTTGGTGTTGGTAACCGGTCCTACGGGTTCTGGAAAATCGACTACTTTGGCAAGCATTATAAACTTTATAAACGAGCATTACGGCTACCACATAATGACGGTGGAAGACCCTATAGAATTTATTCACGAGCATAAAAGAAGTATAGTAAACCAAAGGGAAGTCGGGCAGGATACGAAAGATTTCGCTACGGCGTTAAGGTATGTGCTTAGGCAGGACCCTGACGTTATATTGATAGGCGAAATGCGCGATTTGGAAACGACCCAGCAGGCCTTAAACGCGGCGGAAACGGGCCACTTGGTGTTCGGCACTTTGCACACCAGCGACGCTATGCAGACGATAAACCGTATCTTGGATATGTTCCCGCCGAACCAGCAGGAGCAGGCCAGAACGCAGCTTTCCTTCGTATTGGAAGGCATTATATCGCAGCAATTATTGCAGACGGCCGACGGCAAAGGCCGCATATTGGCGCCGGAAGTATTGTTGGCGACGCCTGCGGTAAGGGCTTTGATAAGAGATAAGAAGGTAGAACAGCTTGTGCACGTAATGCAGACCAGCCAGCAGCAGGGTATGCAGACGATGAACCAGTGCCTTGGCGATTTGTATTTGGCCAATAAGATAACTTATCAGGAAGCGGTATTCCACTCCAACGACGTCAACGATTTAAAGGCGTATTTGGAACAACGTATGAGGCGTTAGTAAAAAAGTTTTTGAAAAATAACTATCCTCCTAAAGGGGATAGTTATTTTTTTGTTAGAATATATAAAAATTAAAAAGCGGAGGGCTTTATGCGAGACGTAAATTTTTATGAAGAGCTTTTGGACGCCAATAAGCCTTTGGAAGTATTGGAGGATTTGGCTTCTTATAAAGGGCGCGACGCGAAGATATATTATTTAATGGCGGAAGCGCGGCGTATGCTCGGCCATTTTGAAGAGGCGATAGTGTTGTATTCTAAAGCCGATAGTTACAATAAAGTTCCCGCTAAGGCGAGTGCGGAGGATAGCGAAGAATTTTTATTGTTCAAGATGGATATAGCTTTGGCGATGTCTAAGTGTTACAGGACTTTGGGTATAGCGCAAACGGCTTACGACGTGGCTTCTCAGGCGTTTGACTTTGCCGAGAAACAGCAATTCTTGGACTACGCGATGACGGCTTTGCAGGAGATGGGAATGTCATTAAGGGCGCTTGGCCGTTTGGACGAAGCCGCCGGCCTGTTAAAAGAAGTTTTAAGCTATTACGAGAGCGAAAAGGACCTTGCCGGCATATCGTTTATATACTGGGCTTTGGGCGGGATATGCCGTTTGAAAGGTCAGTTTAAGGAAGGGATAAATTATTTTAAACTCGCGATAAAACTGGCAAAACGCGCTAAGGATAAAATGTCTGAGGCTTACGGCTACTGCGGGCTTGCTGGTATCAGCAGAATAGCGGGCGACATAAAAGGCTGCGTCGATAATTACAAAAAGGCTGAAGCCATATTTAAAAACAGCGAAGACATATTTGGCAAAGCCTACACTAATTGCGGTATGGCCAACGGGTTAAGACAGCTCGGCAATTATGACGAGGCGTTAAAACGCTATAAACGAGCCGACGCTTTATACACCAGTATAAACGATACTGTGGATTTGGGATTTGTGAAATGGGGCAAGGCCGATGTGCTGAAAAGGAAAAATAAACTTAAAGAGGCTTTGGCGGAGCTTAAGGAAGCTAAAGAGCTTTTTGGCTCTTCCGACGAAATAAGAGGACAGCTCCTTACGGAGTTTTCTTTGGCTCAGCTTATCTACGCTTTGGGCGACGCCAAGACGGCGGAAAGTATTTACGACGCCGCTTTAAAGCGCTGCAAACAAGAAGGCTTATATACCTATATGGAAAGTTATACCTGATTTTTGGGCACGTCGATAAAAAAGCCCCGAATCAAATCGGGGCTTTTTAAATGTCTTGTTTTTATTTGTAGGCTTCTTCCATTTCCGCTTTGAATTTAAGGAAAGTTCCTTCTTTTATTGAAGCTCTTACCTGCTCCATCATTCTGGTAAGGAAGCGGATATTGTGAATAGATAGCAGCCTGTGGCTGGTAAGTTCGCCTGCCCTGAACAGGTGCGAGAGATAAGCCCTTGAGTAATTCTTGCAGACGAAGCAATCGCATTTATCGTCAAGCGGTTTATCCTGTGTTCTGTATACGAGATTTTTGATGTTTACTTTCCCGCCGCTGGTCATTACCTGGCCGTTTCTGGCGACTCTGGTCGGCCAAACGCAGTCAAACATATCTACGCCCTGTTCTATGCAGTCCAAAATTTCCTGCGGAGTGCCAAGGCCCATAAGGTAGCGCGGCTTGCCGTCGGGCAAATGCGGGACGGTATGGCGCAGGGCAAGGTTCATTTCCTCCCTGGTTTCGCCGACGGATAGTCCGCCTATGCAAAAGCCGTGTACTGGCAAAGTTGCCATATCTTTGGCGGCCTCTTCCCTAAGGCGCGGGTAGATGGCGCCCTGTATTATCCCGAACAAAATCGAGTGCGGGACAAAAAAGGAGCCGTCTTCGTTTCTTGTTATATTCTGCGGCACCATAGAGTGGTATTTCGCCGCCGCGCGTCTGGCCCAGCGCTTGGTAATTTCCAACGCTCTTTTGGCTTCGTTTTCTTTGGCGGTTGCGGGTATTAGAACGTCAAGACAAG
Source organism: uncultured bacterium (assembly GCA_949291515.1). Taxonomy (GTDB): domain Bacteria; phylum Elusimicrobiota; class Elusimicrobia; order Elusimicrobiales; family Elusimicrobiaceae; genus Proelusimicrobium. The sequence continues at coordinate 407,199 of CASEVY010000007.1, forward strand.
TCCAAATGTCAGATCCGATTTTGCTTTCCGCCTCGATTACGTTTTCCGGCGAAAAGAAATGCTTGCTGCCGTCGTGGTGTGATTTGAACCATACGCCTTCTTCCGTTATTTTTCTTAAATGCGAAAGACTGTGCACCTGAAATCCGCCCGAATCGGTAAGTATGCTGGAGTTCCAGCGCATAAATTTATGCAGGCCGCCCATCTTTTCCAGCAGGTCGGTGCCGGGCCTTAAATAAAGGTGATAAGTGTTTGAAAGTATGCATTGCGCTTTTACGTGGTGCAAGTCTTCTTCCGTCAAGGCTTTGACGCAGGCCTGTGTCGCTACGGGCATAAATACGGGCGTTTGCACGAGCCCGTGTTTGGTATAAAGGCGCGCCGTTCTGGCTTTACAGGCGCCGTCTTGCGCGTCTACGGTAAAAGGCGAGGTTATTTTGATGTCTTTAAGTTCGTTCATAATATCAGCATTGAATCTCCGAAAGAATAAAAACGGTATTTAAGCTCCACCGCCTGGCTGTAGGCTTTATATATAAAATCTTCGGTGGCGAAAGCAGAAACCATACATAAAGGCGTGGAATCGGGGAAGTGGAAATTTGTTATCAAAGCGTCAACCGCTTTAAATTTATAGCCTTGATAAATAAATAAATCCGTCCACTTGCCGCCGGGCGATACAAAACCATTATCGTCTGCGAAACTTTCTATCGTGCGGGTACTTGTCGTGCCGACCGAAAAGAGTTTCCCGCCGTTTTGTTTGGTTTTATTGATTATCTCGGCGGTTTCTTTAGGCATAACGGCAAACTCCGCAAGCATTGTATGTTCTTCTGGCTCGGTGCGAAGGGGCTTAAAAGTGCCCCAGCCTACGTGTAAAGTAACGTAAGCGATATTGACGCCTTTTTCTCTGAGCGCGTCAAGCAGCTGCGGCGTAAAATGGAAGCCCGCCGTCGGCGCGGCTATGGAGCCTTCATTATGCGCGTATACCGTTTGGTAGCGCTGTTTGTCGCTTCCTATCGAAAGGGGCATACCCGCGTGCTTTCTGGCTTTCTCTATATAAGGGGGCAGAGGCATAAGACCGTATTCGCGGCAATAGGGCATAATGTCTTCTTTGTTGAATTTTACTACGGCTTCGCCGTTTTCGGTATTGGAAATTACCTCACCCCGCAAATCGTGGCCGAAATTCAATTTCGTACCCGGTTTATATTGCCTTAACAAAACAGCCCAGGAGTATTTGTCCTGCAGCTGCCTTACAAGCAGTACTTCCATTTTGCCGCCAGTTTCCTTATGGGCGAAAAGTTTCGCGGGAAATACTTTGGAATCGTTTATAACTACAGTATCGCCCGCGTTTATGAACTGAGGCAGATCCCTGAATATTTGATGCCGTATCTCGCCCGTTTGTCTGTTTAACACCATTAATCTGCTGGAGTCGCGCGGATCGGCGGGGTTTTTGGCTATTAAGTCGTCTACGTTAAATTTTTTAAATCTTTCAAATGCCATATTAAATCCTTGTTATTTTTGAAGAGGGGTAATATCTGTCCAAAATATCCTTGTAATCTTTGCCCGCTTCTGCCATACCTTTGGCTCCGTCTTGGCACATTCCGCCGCCGTGGCCGTAGCCTTTGCCGGTAAAAGTTCGGCCTTTGATTTTGGTCAGGAAGCAGCTCTTCATCTTTGTGGAGCCTACCGCTACTCGGAAGGTATTGCAGTTTACCTCTCTTTTGGTTTTGCTTGTTCTTATGGTAAGGGTTTTGGCTCTGCCGGAAGATTCCTTCTTTGCTACTGATACGCTCTTGAAAGTGCCGGGTATTTTGTTCTGCTTTAGGAAATTGTTTATCGAGTTTAAACTTATCGTTGCCTGCCAATTCGCGCTTTTGCTGTTTTTACAATATCCGCATTTGGCTCCGCTTAAAGGTTTTATCGTATCTTTAAGCCAGGGCATAGGGTCGGTATGTCCGCCGCAATTGGCATGATAATAGGTATAGAACAATTTACCTTTGTAAGTAAGCGTCTCGCCTTTGGTTTGGGCGACCGCTTTTTGGACATTGTCGTATACTTTTACGGAACCTTTATACATTTGGCTTCGCACGTCGCTGTAAAGGTCGAAGTCCTGCGTTTTCTTGTCCTCTATGCTTTTTAAAGTGTAGGTTCTGGCGGCGACGGCTTGCGCTTTAAGGGCTTCAAGCGGCCAAGAGGCGCTCATCTCATAGGGCAGAACGCCAAGAAGATAATTTTCCAAATCAGTTTGCTCGATTATGTTTACGCCGGAACTTGACGGCTTTATCAAAAGTTTGCCGTTGTATTTATTGCCGCCTAGCGTAAAATTCTCTTTCGTTGAAGTCAAAGCCAAAAGCAATCCTTTTGAGGACTTTACGCTGCCCGCCTTGACGCCTTTTTTATCGCCCGACACTGAAAATTCGCCGCCCTTTTTTACCAAATATTTTTTCCCGCTTGCCAAATCCGTTATTTTGAAAGAGGAAGAGGCCGCTGCCGATATTGAAGGTTTATTTTCCGCTATCAATATTTTAACCTCTTTGGCGCCAAGCGTTTGAAACGGCAAGGCGACAAAGGCAAACAAGATAAAAAGACGCGATATGTATTTCATCAGAAAAGTCCGTTGGGGTTTTTGCGGCCCAAATGGTCATATGCTTTTTGCGTGGCGACGCGGCCTCTGGGCGTGCGGGTAATAAAACCCGCTTTTATCAGGTAGGGCTCTATGGCGTCGGTCAGGGTATCGGTTTCCTGCGATACGGCTATGGCGAGGTTTTCCATACCTACGGGTCCGCCGCCGAATTTTTCTATTAGCGCGCCGAGTATTTTTTTATCTACGCTGTCGAGTCCCTCTTTGTCTATATCCAAGGCTTCCATAGCCATAACGGCGATTTCTTCGGTAATGACGCCGTCGCCTTTAACTTGCGCGAAGTCGCGCGCCCTTCTCAGCAGGCGGTTGGCTATACGGGGCGTACCGCGCGAACGGCGCGCTATTTCCGTAAGGCCGGGCCGGTCGGCCTCTATTTTAAGCAGCCTTGCCGAGCGTTCCAAAATATCGGTAATTTCCTTAATTTCGTAAAAGCCCAAATTGAACACTATGCCGAAGCGGTCCCTAAGCGGGCCGGTCAAAAGGCCGGAGCGCGTCGTCGCGCCGACCAAAGTAAACTTCGGCACCGCCAATTTCAGCGTGGTAGAACCAGCGCCTTTGCCCGTATTTATAAAGAAGGTAAAATCTTCCATCGCGGGGTAGAGGGCTTCTTCCACCGCGGGGTTCAGGCGGTGTATTTCGTCTATGAAAAGGATATCTCCCTCGTTAAGTTCCGTGGTGAGCATTGCGGCCAAATCGCCCGGGCGCGCCAAAACGGGGCCCGATGTGCTTTTTATGTTTACGCCCATCTCCTTGGCCAAGATATTGGACAAAGTGGTTTTACCCAAGCCCGGCGGCGAATAGAAAAGACAATGGTCCAGCGCTTCGCCTCTGGCTTTGGCGGCGGAGATAAAAATTTCCAAATTCTCTTTAAGTTTATCCTGCCCGACAAATTCCGCCAAAGTCGCGGGCCTGAGGGCATGCTCCAGCGAGGAGTTCTTTTCCTCCACTGTAGCTTCCACATTCAAATATTCGTTATGAGCCGTCATTTGCGAAGTATCCTCAAAGCGGATTTAATATTTTCTTCCATATTATTGGAAAGAACGCCCTCATTATGCAATTTTTCTATTGATCGTCTGGCCTCCGCCATACTGTAACCCAGCGCGCTGAGGGCTGCCAAAAGCTCCGACATATAAGGCGTATCCAAAGTTTTGATTTTGGCCTCGCCCTGTACGGTGAAAGTATCCATTTTCCCTTTCAAAGCGTCTATTATTTTTTGCGCCGTCTTGGCCGTAAAACCGAAAATGCCCGTAAGTATTTTGGCGTCTTGATTGATTATCGCCCTATGGAAATCGGGCAGGCTTCTAAGCGCTTTGCTTAAAAATTCCAAAGCCTTTTTGGGGCCGGTATTGGGTATGCTTTCTTTAAAGAGCAAAAATAAAGTTTGATCGTCTTTGCTTAGAAATCCGTATAAGCTCGTGCCGTCGTAAGGGGAGAGCGACTCCGTTATGTAAAGCGAAGTTTCCCGCCCTTCTTCCAAAGAACTCAGCGAGGCCTGCGGCATATTGACTTCATAGCCCACTGCGCCCGCCAGAACTATTGCGGAACTTTCCCTTATTTCCAGTACTTCTCCCTTTAAGAAAGCTATCATATTTACATTTTACTTTATTTTGCTTTTACTAAAAAGGTATGCGGGCAATATGTCCGAATTTATGTTTTGGGCGTTTGTTTAAGAAAGCGGGGGAAAGGCGCGGCGATAAAGCCGTATGGAATTGCGCGGCCGCGTTGGCGGCTTATTTGGCCAGTTTCTTTTTAAAAGCGTTTAATTGTTCTTTTTTGGCCTGTTTGATTTTTTCCAGAAACTTTTGCTGTTGCTTTATCTGCGCCATTAAAGGAGCGCATTTTATATGGCACAGGGCGATGGCGGCGGCGTCGGCGACATCATCGGGTGAGAGCTGTTTTTGCAATTTAAGCGTCAGCTGCACCATACGCTGCATTTGTTTTTTATCGGCGGAGCCGCTGCCGCTTATGGTAAGTTTAACCCGTTTTGGCGGATAGGCGGAAATTGAGAGCCCAGCCTGATGCAAAGCCAGCATAATTACGCCGCGGGTCTGTATGGTGTGCGACATAGTCAAAGCTCTTTTAAGGAAGAACATCTCTTCCATAGCGGCTTGGTCTGGTTTGAACTCTTGCGCCACTTTTTTTATTTCTTCGTATATTTCGCAAAGTCTTTGCGGCAGAGGAGTATCCGCCGCGGTGTGGATAAGCCCGCAGGCCACTAAAGCGGGACCGGCCGCTCCGTTGTCTTGCACAACGGCCCAGCCGGTCCTGTCCAAACCGGGGTCTATGCCCAAAGTTCTATTTGTCAAGTTGGGCTAAAATATCATCGGCGATATTGTAGTTGGAATAAACGTTTTTTGTATCGTCGTGATCGTCCAAGGCTTCAATCATACGCTCTATTTTAGAAGCCGTTTCCAAGTCGGTAATGGAAACCTCGTTGGAGGGTATCATCGTAAGTTCAGCCGATTCCAGTTTCAGGCCTTTAGCTTCCAAGGCTGTTTTGACCGCGTCCAAATCTTCCATCGCGGTAATGACCTCAAAGCCGTCGGCTTCGGTTTTTATATCTTCGGCGCCGGCCTCAAGCGCGATATTCATAAGTTCTTCTTCCGTTGTGGCTTCTTTGTCTATCAGTATCAAGCCTTTCTTGGCGAACATATAAGATACGCAGCCGCTGGTGCCTATGCTGCCGCCTTTATCGGAAAAGATTTTTCTTATCTCGGAGAAAGTTCTATTCTTGTTGTCGGTTGTACATTCCACTATAACCGCTACCGAACCCGGCCCATAACCTTCGTAAGTTATTTCTTCGTATACGGTTCCGGGGAGCTGGCCCGTACCCTTCATAATAGCTCTTTTGACGTTATCTGCAGGCATATTGGCGGCTTTGGCGTCGTCTACGGCCTTTCTAAGCCTGGCATTGCTTCCCAAATCCGCACCGCCGATTTTGGCGGCTATGGTAATTTCGCGGATAAGTTTGGTAAAGACCTTGCCTTTTTTGGCGTCTACCAATGCCTTTTTGTGTTTGATACCTGCCCAGTGTGAATGTCCACCCATAAAAATACTCCTCTTTAGAAAAGTTTATAAGCTAATTCTAGCAAATTTGGCGCGGTAAAATAAACGGCGGGCTATTTTAGTTTCTTAAATGGTAAAATATTAAAACGCCCCGTTAGCTCAATTGGATAGAGTACCGGTCTTCGGAACCGAGGGTGTGGGTTCAAGTCCCGCACGGGGCATATCTGATTTTTACGGTCGGGAAGGTATATATGAAATCTATCAAAGGCGAGGGCAGCGTAAACTGCCCCAACGGCTGCGAAGCGTTTGACGCCGAATACTGGACGCTGGTGCGCGGCGATAAAGACTGCGAACTTAAAGAGGCTCTGCTCGGCGGGGAGCTTAATTTGGTCTCCTGCCCCACCTGCGGGGAGATGTTCTACCACGACAGAGATATAGTCTACTTCGATCCGCCGAAGGAACTTTTGGTTTTCGTGTCGCCTAAGGCTGAAAAAGACAAGTTTGACGAAGTAAAGAAAAAAATGCAGAAGGACTTTGAATTCCTGCGCAAAAACCTTTCCGAAATGAACATCAGCTACAGTCCTTTTTATCTTGCCGGCTTGGAAGAACTTAAAGCGCTTTTGGATTATGACGAACACTGCGCCTGTCAGAGCGAAGTTATCGCGGCTGTTGCCGCCCAAAAGGGTTTTAAGCTGGCGGCGCTTCCGCCTTCTTACGCGAGGGTAAAGGGGTATCCTTTGTATATTCCCGCAGCGCAGGATAAATACGACGCCGAACATGTAAAGGAAGCGGCCCAGGCCGTATTGGCCGAAAATCCCGCGCTTACCTTATTGGCGGCTCTGCTTAAGGATTTGCGGGAGGGCAAAGAACTGCCGCCCAAAATATGAAGAAAGAATATAGACTTATCTTGGAGGAAATCGGCCAAGAGGCTCGGCGCGTCGGGGTTAAGGCTTGGGCCGTGGGCGGTTTCGCGCGGGATAGGTTTATAGGCAAAAGCACGAAAGATATTGATATTTGCGTGGAAGGCGAGCCCCGCGCCATTATAGATTTTTGCGTAAGGGAATACGGCGCACAGGCAAAATATTTTAAGGCTTTCGGCACTGCGCGCGTCAATTTGGCCTGCGGGCTTAAGCTGGATTTTGTGCGCTGCCGCGCGGAAGTCTACGCTAAGCCGGCCGCTTTGCCGCAGGTAAGTCCGAGCGATTTAAAAGACGATTTAATGCGCCGTGATTTTACCTGCAACGCTTTGGCCCTGAGTATAATGCCGGACGAATTTTTTAAAGAGTACGATTTGTTCAATTCCCGCCAAGCCATATCCGAAGGTTGTATAGAAATACTGCACGATAAAAGTTTTCTCGACGATCCTACCCGCCTGTTCCGCGCACTGCGTTTTGCGGCGAGGTTCGGCTGGCCTTTAGGCAAAAATACCGAAAAACTGTTTAAGGAAGCGGTTAGGGAAAGATACGTTGATTTCTTATCTCGCCAAAGAATAGTGAACGAATTTGTCAAAATGCTTCAGGAGAAATCCCCCTATAAAACATTGAAATTGGCCGATAAATACGGCCTATTGGATTTCGTCTTTAAAAATTTAAAATACAATGCCAAGCTGGATATTTTTAAGAGCGTTGAGGAAAAACTCGCTTGGCTTACTCTTTTGCAGGGGGAAAGGGGGGGAGATTTTGCCTCTTCTCTTTTGTTGCCTAAGGAAACTACGGCGCTATGTTTTGAACTCCTTAAATGGCGGAAAGCCAAATCGGCTCCTTCAAGGGCGCTAAGCGCGCAAGCCGTTAAAATTATCAAACTTTATAAACCTTCCATACCTCCATTTAAACTGCGGCCGCTTTTGCTTAAGGCCGAAGACGCCGTCAACTTGGGTTTTAAAGGCGGGGCGATAAGCGGGGCGCTTAAAAAACTGGCAAAAGCGCAATACCAAGGCAAAGTCAAAAATAAGAAAGCGGCGGTTTCTTTTCTAAAATCTATTAAACAATTTGGCCTGCGCGGCTAGGCGGGGCTTCTCTTTTGCGGCTGAATAATATCAAAGGCGGGGGTTAGTATATCCATTCGCGCGAGATATAAACAATATCGGCTCTAAAATTAGTAGAATGGTCTTATATGGATTTTATTTTATATTTACCGGTATTGATATTTTCCGTGATAGCGCACGAGTTCGCCCACGGTTACGTCGCCTATCGCTGCGGCGACGATACCGCCTATTTACTGGGGCGGCTTAATTTTAATCCCCTAAAGCATATCGATATGATGGGCACGATAATAGTGCCTTTGGTGCTGTTTATGATAAACGCGCCGATGTTCGGCTGGGCGAAACCTGTGCCCGTAAATTATTTTAGGTTAAGGGGCGGGAAGAAAGATATAGCTTTGGTTTCTTTGGCGGGCCCGCTGACGAATATAGGGTTGATGCTGGCGGCGGCGATACTGTTTAAACTTGTGGCCGCGGCCGCGCCTTATTCTGCTATAGCGCTTAAACTGCTGCTTTATACGGTAATAATCAATATGGTTTTGGCGATATTTAACTTGATACCCGTTCCGCCTTTGGACGGGAGCAAGATAGTATCTTATTTTATGCCTCCTCAGACCGCGGCGCGCTATTTAAGCTGGGAGCGTTACGGCTTCATCATACTGGCGGTTTTGATAGTTACTGGCGTGTTCAGCAAGGTAATTACGCCTGTTTTCAACGTGGCTTTGACTTTAATATTAAGTTTTATCGGAGTTCCGTATGGATCATACTAAAGAGAAGATTGTAGTTTCCGGAATGAGGCCCACGGGCAGATTGCATCTGGGCAATTATTTCGGCGCTTTAAGAAATTTCGTGGATTTGCAAAATAAGTACAAATGCTATTTCTTCGTGGCGGATTTGCACGCTTTGACTACGGCGGCGGAAAACACGGACGATTTGGCCGCCAACAGCGAGCAGATGGTAATAGACTGGCTGGCGGCGGGCGTAGATCCGGAGAAATGCGCTATATTCATTCAGTCGCACGTGCCGCAGGTAAGCGAGCTGACCACGCTTTTGGGTATGATAACCCCGCTGGGCTGGCTTTTGAGAAACCCCACCTATAAAGAACAGCTTAATGAGCTGTTCCGCAAGAAATACGCGGGGCAGGAAGATAAAGTGGCGGCGGAGAAGATGGCAATGCTCAGCGAGGCTGAACTTTCGGAAATGTCGTCTTTCGGCTTCTTGGGCTATCCCGTACTGATGGCGACGGACATACTTATCCATAAGGCTGCCTATGTACCCGTCGGGCAGGACCAGACGGCGCATATGGAAATAGCGCGCGACATAGCAAGGCGCTTTAACGATATCTATGGTACCGATACCCTGCTTGAACCCAAGCCGCTGTTTACCTCGGTTCCGAAGGTGCCGGGCTTGGACGGGCGGAAGATGTCCAAATCCTACGGCAACACTATAGATTTAGGCGAGGAGCCCGCGGCGGTGCGCAAGAAAGTTATGTCTATGTTTACCGATCCCAACAAGCAAAGAGCCAATGATCCCGCCAATCCGGAAGGCTGTACGGTATATGCTTTCCATAAGATTTACAATCCCGAATACCAAAAACGGTGTGAGGAGTGCAAGGCCGGCGCTTTGGGCTGTGTGGCGTGCAAGAAGCACTTGTTCGAACTTATGGAAAAGGAAATAACGGAATTTAACAAACGCAGGGCATTTTATGAAAGCGACAAGGCCCTTTTGAACAATATTTTGGAACGCGGCGCCCAGCAAGCCCGCGAAAGCGCTGAGGTTACTTTAAAAGAAGTAAAGAAAGTGATGAAGCTGTTATGATAAACGAGAGTATCAGGATACACTTGGACGTATTTGAAGGCCCGATGGACCTTCTTTTACACCTTATCAAGAAAGACAATTTGGATATTTACGATATAAACATATCGGAGATAACCTCGCAGTATCTTGAGTATCTTGATATTATGAAGCAGCTTAATTTGGAGTTGGCGGGCGAGTTTTTGGTAATGGCCAGCACTCTTATGCAGATAAAGGCGCGCCAGCTTCTGCCATCGCAGGTTCCGACTTCGGAGGAAGACGGGCCCGATCCCGCCAAAGAACTTATAGAAAAGATAGTAGAATACCAAAAGTTCAAGCAGGCGGCGGCGTATTTGCAGGGCAATTTCGAGAAGTATAAGGACAATTTTTATAAAAGCGCGCCGGTATTTGACGGCGGAGAGCGGGTTTTAAACGTCCAGCTGTTCGACTTGCTTGCCGCGGTAAGACGCGCTTTCGAGAATTTGGAAAGCAGGGAACACGCCGATCTTTTGAAGATAGAAGAGTTCCCGATAGACAAGAAGATAGACAAAGTATTGTACCTGTTGGAAAAGCGCCCTTGGATATTGGTGGACGAAATATTTGTGGGCGAGACCAAAAAACGCGGCGTAATAACGTGTTTTATGGCGGTTTTGGAACTTTTGAAAATAGGCAAAATACTGGCCAGACAAGACGGCGAAGGCTTGGAAATACGCCTTTATATGAACCCGGATAAACGCGGGGAAGATTATCATAAACTTATGCAAAAGGACGAAACGGAGTCTGAGCAAGGAGCGCGGTAGAACAAATGGAAGAGAAAGCCAATATTGCCGCAGAGGGCAAAGAGGAAGTATTCAGCAGGGAAGATTATAAAAGGATAGTGGAAAATCTGCTTTTTATAACGGACCGCCCTTTAAGCGCGGCGAAACTTTCGCAAGTGGCGCAGATAAACAATATCCAGCTGACGAAGGATATAGTAAACTCTTTGGCGCAGGAATACGCGCAAAGCGGCCGCGCGATACAGATAGTGGAACTTGGCGGCGGGTTTCAGATGTCGACAAAGCCGGAATACGGGCGGTGGGTGCGCGCTTTGTTTAACGAGAAAAGCTCCGACAAACTTTCGCCCGCGGCATTGGAAACTTTGGCTATAATTGCCTACAAACAGCCCGTTACCAGAGCGGAGATAGAGGCGATAAGGGGTGTGGATATAGTCGGCCCGCTCGAAAAAATTATGGAACGAGGATTGGTGCGCGTGGTAGGCAGAAAGGACGCGCCGGGCAAGCCTATGGTTTACGGCACCACGGACGAATTTTTAAGACTGTTCGGGTTAAATCACATTTCGCAGCTGCCCGAACTTAAGACTTTTGAGAGCAAAGGCCCGCGGGAGATACAGAGCGATTTGCCTTTCGGGCCCAGTCTTCCGCAAGTCAAGGAGGCTATACTCCCGCTGGAAGAAGAAGCGGATATTTATACCAGAAATATATCAGAAAGCCCCGACGCGGAGCAAGGTTTTGGCGGGTTTTCGCAGGCGGAGCCTGAGAACATAGCCGAACCTAAAGATAATTTGAACGAGCCTTTGCAAGAGCAAAACGCCGAAGCGCGAGAAAACGGCGATAAATCGGCGGAGGAAGGATCCGCCATACGCGGAGAAACTCCGGCCGAACATTTGGAAGGGCAAATCGAAAAGCCGCAAGAGCCTTCAGCTCCGCAGGGCCCGGCATACGAAGAGGAAGACGACGTTTTGCCCGAAGAGGGTTTTAAGCAGGAAAGCGGTCTTGAAGAAGATATGCTTAAAGAAGGATTTGACGAATTAAAATAGAAGCCTATAAGAGGAGAGATTTATGAATATAGTTTTAGCCGCTAGCGAAGCGTTCCCTTTTTGCAAAACGGGCGGACTGGCCGACGTGGTAGGCGCGCTTACGCAGGATTTTTCCAGGACGAGGGGCACCAAGGTATTATTGTTTTTGCCGCGTTACAGGAACATTAAGAACGCGTCTTCTTTAAGGACGGTGCCGGGCGTATTTTACATACCGGTAGGTTCGCGTTTGGAGCCTGCTCAGATATCATATTTAAAGTGGGGCAACGCTTTGGTGTTTTTTGTGGAATCCAACAAATACTTCGACAGGCCGGAACTCTACTTTACCAAACACGGCGATTATGCAGATAACGACGAAAGATTTATGTTCTTTTCGCGCGCGGTGCTGGAGGCGTGCAAATTTATAGGCTTTAGGCCCGATATTATCCACGCGCACGATTGGCAGGCGGGGCTTTTGCCGGCTTATCTTAAGACGGTATACAAGACCGACGCCTTCTTTACCCGCACGCGCTGTATGTTCACGATACACAATATTGCGTATCAGGGATATTTCGGACGTGACAGTTTTGTCAAGGCGGGATTCTTTGAGCCGGACTTCACGCCGGATAAGTTTGAGTATTGGGGCGGAATAAGCTATCTTAAGACGGGTATAGTGTTTGCCGATAAGGTCAATACGGTCAGCCCGACTTACGCCCAAGAGCTTTTGAGAGGCCAAAACAGCTTCGGTTTGGAGGGAGTATTAAGGCATAAAGGCGCGGACTTTCTGGGCATAATCAACGGTATAGACGGCGAAGTGTGGGATCCTCAAACGGATACTATGATACCTATGGGCTATGATGACGAAAGTTTAAAAGGCAAAGCATTGTGCAAAGCCGAACTGCAGAAACTTTGCGCTCTGCCGCAGAATCCCGATGTCCCGCTGTGCGTTATGGTCAGCCGTCTGGCATATCAGAAAGGAGTCGACCTCCTGCCTGACTTGATAAGGGCTATGGAAGGGAAAATGCAATTTATAGTAGAGGGAAAGGGCGATCCTAACGCTGAATATGTTTTGGGCGAACTTGCCGCGCGATATCCGTCTTCTTTCGCTTTTAGGGCAGTGGTGGACGAGATTTTGGCGCATAAGATATACGCTGGCGGAGATATGTTTCTGATGCCTTCACGATTTGAGCCGTGCGGGCTGAGCCAAATGATTTCAATGCGTTACGGCACATTGCCGGTAGTATCAAAAGTAGGCGGTCTTGCCGATACGGTAAAAGGATATGAGGGCGATATGACGGCGGAGCTTAAAACGGGCTTTTTTATAGACGAGTTAAGCGTAAACGGCCTTATAAACGCTTTGAATACCGCGTTGAGCGTATACGGTAAGAAGCGGGTATGGAAGGCTATGTTGGCAAATGCAATGGCGGAAGATTTTTCGTGGGAGAGTTCGTCAAGGCAGTATATGAAATGCTTTAACGAGATATTGAAAAGGAGATTTTAAATGAGGAAAATATTTTCCCTTTTTGTAGCTTTATTTTTATTTTCATCCGTATTCGCGGGTGAAAAGAAGAACGTAATTTTTGTGGTGGCGGACGGCGGCGGGCCGGCGGCTATGGGCCTATTGCTGCAATACGCGCGTTATGCAAACAATTCACCTTACGCAGACAGAACATCAAATATGGAGAAACTGTTTTCCTCCTCTAATTTGGGCATAGTGCTCAATGCCACAAAAGAAACAATAGTCACAGATTCTGCCGCGGCGGGCACTCATATGGCAAAAGGCACGCTTACTTATCCTGAATATTTAGGTATGGGCGCGGACGGGCAAGCCGGAGAGAGCCTGATGAAAAAAGCGCAGAAGCTGGGAATGGCTACCGGTTTGGTTACCGACGTCTTTTTGAGCGACGCGACTCCCGCTGCATATACGGCCGCTACTGACAGCCGCAGAAAGTATGAGGAAATATCTCTTTCGCTTCTTAACAGCGGGGCTGATGTGCTTTTGGGCGGCGGGCTAAACTATTTTATTTCGGACGGGGATTTGAAAGACGACAGATATTCTGGCATTTTCAAGAAGGTTCCTTACCGCAAAGAGCTTGCGCCGGCTTTGGAAAACGGACTGTTCCATAAACTTATAACCAGCGGATATCCTTTGGTTTTTGACAAGAAAGGCTTGCAAAAAGCGAAGAATAAGAAGCTGATAGGATTATTCGGCGCGAGCGCGATACAATACAGCGTCAACCCGGCAGAGTATGCCCCCAATCTTAAGGAAATGACGGAAAAGGCCATAGCGATTCTTTCCGAGAATGAAAAAGGTTTCTTCCTTATGGTGGAAGCCGGCGCTTTGGATTGGATGCTGCATGACAATGACCAAGGCGCAGCTTTGGCGGAACTTTTGGAATTGGACGAAACTTTGGGCTATATAAAACAATGGGCGGACGCTAATCCTGGCACTATGGTAATCGTAACGGCGGACCACGATACGGGCGGATTTGGTTTTCAATACAGGAAAGTGAAGGGGGAAGAACTTAATTTAAAACAGGAACAAGGCTATCCCTTATACGATAAGAAAGATTATTCGGTAAAAAGCAATTTGGACATAATAGCCAAACAGACAAAAATGCAGCGCGATATGCGTGCGGAGTTTGAGGCTTTGGGCGAGAAACGTCAAACTCCTAAGGCTATACAAGATTATCTTAAGGCCAATATGGGGTATGAACTGCCTTTGGACGTGATAGAAGATAAGGGCGATTTTGAAGACAGTTTAAAAGAAGTCAATAAACGTCTTGGTGTTGTATGGAGCACCGGGAATCATACCGGCAGTCCGCTTTTCGTAAGTTTTTACGGCGCAGGCGCGCCGGAAAAGCCCGGCGTATTGCACAATACCGACATAAACAAGATTATAGAAGGATTTTTATATGACGGAAAATAAAGCTATATTTACCGGCCAAAGCAGAATAATGTTCATATTGCTGGCCTTTGCGCTTTTGGCGCAGGGAGCATTATTTTTAAGGAGCCAGGCCTGCCATTCCTTTGACGCTTTAATGAGCGATTTTAAAATAGCGGTTGTGCTGAACAATGCCAGTTCCGCCGAGACTGAAGAGTTTACGAAGAAGCTCAACTCTTTGGACGGTGTGAGCGAGGTGCGCTATTTAAACGCCAAGGAAGCCTTGGCTTTGCCTGGTGCATTGCCGGAGCAGAACGGTTTTGAGGTGTTTTTGCCGAAAGAAGATTTTTTGCCTGCCTTTTTTGAAATAAGGACTAGCCAATGGGTAATGATGAATCCGGCGGCGTGGATATCGGAAAATTTTTCTTCAATGTCGCAGGACGCGCAGGCTTACTATAAAGAGAGTCAGGCGCAGGCGGCGGTATATTTGGGCGGGATAGTCAAATATATCAATATAATACTGGGCTTAAGCGTATTTTTCTTTCTGACCTTTTGCTTTTTTGTGGAGGCTTATTATATAAGGATAACATCTCTGCCCGTACGTATGGGCGGAGTAATGTGCGGGGTTTTAAGCTATGCTTTGGCTTTGGCGCTGAGTTATATATTGGCTTCGCCTTTAAAACTGGCTGGGGAACAGGGTTTTATTTGGGATATTTGGGCGCAAGCCGCTTGTTTGGCGCTTATGATGATGTTGGGGTGGACTTTGTCTAAATGGAAAAAGTTTTAATATCGTTTTTGGCTTTGTTTATGCTTATGGCCGCGCCGTTGAACGCAGCGTCCAAGGAGGAGCTTGCCTCCATAGAGCGTCAAGCCAAGGAAAAAGAGGCCCAGCTAAAAAAATACAAGGCGCGCGAGGCGGCCTTGTCCAAAGAGCTTAAAGACCTGACGCAAAAACAAAAGCAGACCGAACAGCTGGCCGTAAAAATAAGCAACGATATAGAAGGTATGCAGACAAAAAGCAGTTTAATGCGCCAACATAGGGAAGTGGTGCAGAGCAATCTGCCGCTGTGGCAGAATATAATGAAGCAGGAGTTTTCCAATTACGCCGTCGAGGGAATATTAAGCGAGAAATATTATAATTCTTCCGAGCTTACTCGCGCTTTGGCGCTTTCTTCCACTTTGAAAACGCACGCCGTTTTTATGCAGAAACTTTCCGACGAGATAGAAACCACTCAAAAGGAAATAGACGGCTACAGGGCAAAACAGGAAAGTTTATTGGCGCGCCGAGACAAATTGGAAGAGGAAAAAAGCGCCATACAGGGCAATTACAACAAAAAGAAGGAAGATCTGCAGCAAGCCCATGCCTTATATGAAAAAGCGAGTAAAGATTTGAAGGAGTTGAAAGCGTCCGCGGCGCAGCTTCAAAAGATACTTAAAGAAGCTGAGGCGCGGCGCAAGGCCGAACAGAAGAGGACGGGCCAAAAGCAGACGGGCGCTGCTTTGACCATAGGGCGAAATACTCTTCCTTGGCCGGTAAGTGGTAAAATAATAAGTAAGTTCGGCAAGGAATATCAATCTCAGTTAAAGACCTGGATATTCCGCGACGGCATAAAGATAGCCGCCAATAAAGGTACGCCTATAGTGAGCGTAGCGGAAGGAAGTGTGATATTTGCAGGAGAGTTCCGCTCTTACGGCAATGTGGTAATAGTAGATCACGGCGGCGGATTCTTTACGATATACGGATTTTTGAGCGAGATCCGCGCCAGATTGGGCCAGCAGGTAAACAAGGGCCAAATAATAGGGCTTTGCGGGACGGATACTCAAGGTTCGGCGATGGGCAGCGGCCAGAGCGCTTTGTACTTCGAAGTTCGTTCAGGCACTTCCGCTGTAGATCCCGAACTTTGGCTTGAAAAGAAATAAAAAAGGAAAAATTTATGAAAAAGAAAATAAACATATACGTAATTTTTATGATAGCCGCTTTTTTTATGGGGACGATGTTTCCATTTGCCTATTCGGGCGTGGATACGGGGCTTGACCAGCTTAAGATACTTGTGGACGTAATGGGTAAAATACAGGATAGTTACGTAGAGGAAAAGGAGCCTAAAGAGTTGATTGTCGGGGCCTTGTACGGTATGGCATCGCAGCTGGACGAATTTTCGGAATATATAAGCGTGGAAGATATGAAAGCCATGCGCGAGGAAACAAAAGGGGAATTTGGAGGCGTCGGCATGCGCCTTAATTCGGCAAAGGAAGGCGAACTGACGGTTGTTACGCCTTTGCCGGGCAGTCCCGCGTATAAGGCTGGAGTGGAACCCGGCGACAAGGTAATAAAGATAGACGGGAAGCTGGTTTCCGGAATGAAGAACGACGAAGCCGTCGCCGCGTTAAGGGGCGAGGTCGGCACCAAGGTAAAGGTTGATATTGACCGCAAAGACGAGAAGAGCGGCAATATTTTGAGAAAGAGCTTCACTTTAAAACGCGATAAAATAGTGCCGGAAGTTGTGTTCTCCAAAATGCTGGGCGACGATATAGGCTATATTTACGTTACCGATTTTTCGGGCCATACGATCGAAGGGTTTGAAAAGGCTATGGAAAGCCTGCAGAAAAAAGGAATGAAAGCGTTGATAGTAGATTTGCGTTTTAATCCCGGCGGACTTTTGGACAGCGCGGTAAATATGAGCAAACTGTTTATAGGTGAAAACAAACTGATAGTATATACCAAAGGGAGAAAGGAAGAATTTTTTAAGGAATATAAGAGTAATGCGCAGGCAAAATATCCCGATATACCTATGGTATTGTTGGTAAATGAGGGATCGGCCTCCGGCAGCGAGATCGTCGCGGGCGCGCTGCAAGACCATAAGAGAGCATTGCTTATAGGTTCTCGTACTTTCGGCAAAGGCAGCGTGCAGCAGGTAATAAATCTGCCGGACACTTCCGGCTTAAGAATAACGGTGGCAAAATATTATACTCCGCTGGGCCGTATGATACATAAAGATTTTAAGGCCAAGAACGCAAGAGAGACGGGCGGAATAGTGCCGGATATAGTGGTGGATTTTGATCCGGCCAAAGCGCGCGCGGCAACTTTTTATACGACCAATTTAATCTACTCGCCTTCTAAGAAGACCGTCAAGCCGGAAAAAGAAAACGCGGAAGACCCGGTCTTGGAAAGAGCAATTGAAATATTAAAAGCGCGCGACGTGCTCGGCAATTTGAATGCGTCGACAAAAAAGGATAAATAGCGCAAGGCGGTCCGACGGTGAAAGATACTTATATCCTTGGCATAGAAAGCACCTGCGACGAGACTTCCTCGGCCTTGCTTAAGAACGGGCGGGAAGTGGTAAGCAATGTCGTATATACCCAGATAGATATTCATAAAAAGTACGCCGGCGTTGTTCCGGAACTGGCCAGCCGCGCGCACGCGGCCAAAATAGCGAGCGTAATTAAAGCGGCGTTGGGCGATATCGTGCCCGATTATATAGCCTTTGCCAACGGGCCAGGTTTGCCGGGCGGTCTTTTAGTCGGGCGAGTGGCGGCGGAAACTTTGGGCAATCTTTTTGACAGGCCAGTGATAGGCGTAAATCACTTGGAGGGGCATCTCTTGGCTTGTGAGTTTACGGGCGGGCCGGAATTAAATCCTCTTGAATTTCCGCTGATTTCCCTTATAGTATCAGGAGGGCACAGCGAACTGTGGCTTGTAAAAAATTACGGCGAATATAAGATTCTCGGCAAGACGAGAGACGACGCCGCGGGCGAGGCTTTCGATAAGGTGGCGAAATTGCTCGGGTTGGGATATCCGGGCGGGCCGGAAGTATCGAAACAAGCCTTGAAGGGCAACAGAAATGCTGTAAAATTCCCGCGCCCGATGATAGGCGGCGGGTGCGAATTTTCGTTTAGCGGCATAAAGACGGCTGTAAGTTATTATCTGCGCGACCATAAAGATATAAGCGTGCCCGATATTTGCGCCTCGTTTGAGCAGGCGGTGGCGGAAACTTTGGTCAAGAAAGCGATAGACGCGGCCAAGCGCTATAAAGTCAAGAATATAGCCGTTGGCGGCGGCGTGGCGGCGAACGGACTTCTAAGAGAGATGTTAAGCGAAGAGGCGGAGAAAAAAGGAATAAAAGCGCGTTTTGTGGCGAAAGGCCTTTCCTCCGACAATGCCGCGATGATTGCTTTGTGCGCGGCAAAGAAACTTGAATATTGCAAAGATACGGGAAATATAAAAATAAATCCCAATATGGTTGTGAGGAGTTGGCCTAAGAAATGATCTTTTGGATGATGCCCGACAACAGTACGCTTACCCAGCGTATGATAGAAAAGTTTTTGACCGATTTCAAAAAACACAATCCGGGCCTTAGCATAAACATAAGGGTAATAAACCGGCGTACTTTGTGGACGAAGATGTTCACGTTAAAGCACGAGATCGGCCGCGCGGGCTGTCCGGATATAATAGCTTTCCCGCATTATTGGACAAATTTGCTTGTCAAAGCCAACATACTTCAAAATCTTACCGAATTGGATAAACTGCTGCGGGTGGATAATTGTCTTGATCCGCTAAAGCCGTTCTGTTATAAAAAAGATACCGGCGACATATATTCCTATCCGTGGTGGATGGACATAACCGCGCTGCACTACAGGGAAGACCATTTAAAGCTGATAACGTCCAAGCCGGAGGAACTTCTTAATACTTGGCCCGGCTTTTTGGAGGCTTGTGCCCGGCTTAAAGAATATTTCAGCGGGCAGGAAGATTATTATCCAGTGCAGAATAATGATTGGCGAGGTTCGCTTTCCTACCGTTCGGCTCTGCCATGCGTATGGGGGCGCGGGGCCGATATTTATAATGAGGACGGTTCTGTTTCCGGTTTGGGGACGGAGCAGTTTCTGGCCGGCATAGAAGATTTTATAGAGCTGGCCGTAAAAGGATATATGCCTATACTCAGGGAGCGCAGTTCCAACGGGGCGATATCCTGCGGCAAATCTAGCATTATGCTGACTAGGCGCCAAGGCATCACGATGTTTGAAGGCAAGGAAGCGGATTTCAAGGTGCGTACTTTGCCGATACCAAAAACTGGCGCGGAGCATATAAATTATATGAGCGGCGTAAATTTGGGTATAGTCAGAGGCAGCGCCAACGTTCAGCCAGCTTTGGATTTGATAAAATGGCTTACCAGGCCGGAGAAGCAAATAGAGTACGCTTCTATGACGGAGGTATTTCCCGCGTTGGAAGGCAGTTTCGAGAGTTTCCTCTTGGCTTCGCCTCAGCGTATACGCAATTACGCGCATATAATAGCGGGCGCGCGTACTATGCGCAATCATATAGCTTCCGGTACTGTTATGGAAGTTTTGGGGAATATAATGTCGAAGGCGGCCAGCGCGATAGTAATGAATCAGTATTCTCCGGCGATATTGGAAAGCGAGCTGAAAAAGGGCGACGAGGAAGTAAATAATATTCTCCATCTTTATAACGAGTAGAGTTATGCAGAATAAAAGAAGTTTGCTTTTATACAATTTTTATCAGGGCCTGTCGGACAGATTTACAAATATAGACAGACTGCTGCGCCATGCTCTGCCGGTATTGGCGGAATATTTGTCGGCCGACAGGGTGTTGTTCTTCGATTGGAAAGAAGAAAAATCGATTATTTCCTTAAGGACGATGTGCCAAAAAGGGAAGTGTTATGACTTGCAGGAAGATATTTTCGTGGACAGATACTCGCCAGAGGTCGTGAAACTTCTGCAAGACGGGTATATGATGTCGCCCAGTTTGGATTATCCGGCGGTATACGTATTGGTTCAATGGCGCAGTCCGCAAGGCAGTTTTGAGGCCTTGGCCAGCGGCCAAAGGGCAAGGAGCGCATACGGTGTAATAAGGGTGGAACGCTTTAAGGAAAACAAACCTTTTACCCAGAACGAGATAGAATCTTTAATAGCTTTATGCCGGGAACTGTCTTCAAAGATTAATATGACGGAAATAGACCATTACAACACGTCCCAGCTGCAAAGGGCGCAGGCTTTGAATGATTTGGCGAAAGTATTTGCCACCTCCATTCGCCTAAGCGACAGTTTAATAGAAATATTGAAGAGCATACAGAAGAGCTTTTATTTCGACAGGACTTCTCTTTATTTGGTCGATCCCAAAACCAATCATCTGCAGGAGGCCTACAGCGCCGATTTGTCCGGCGAAGTCAAACAGATAGACATAAACGAGGCATTGTCAAAGAACTTTACGCCCAACTGCGACGGCACGACAAATATTTGCCCCGCGGTAAGGAGTTCCGATATAGTCTTGACTCTTCCCCTGACTTTGCAGGGCAAGAATTTGGGGTGGATGGTGTTTGACAATATGCTTTCGCGCATGCCGATAGCTACCGAAGACATTTTAAGTTTAAAACAGTTTTCCGCACAGATAGCTTTGGCGATAGACAATGCCCGCCTGTTCGAGAAGGTGCAGGAGCTCTCCAATTATGACGAGCTTACCAAACTGGCGTTAAGACGGTTCTTTAATGAAAATTTGGCGCAGGAAATATACCGTTCCAAACGTTTTAATCTTACGCTTTCTCTTATAATAATGGACATAGATTTCTTTAAAACGATAAACGACACTTACGGCCATCTGTTGGGCGACGAAGCATTAAAAGCGGTAAGCAGCGTAATATCCGGCAGTCTTAGACAGACCGATTTGCCCTGCAGATACGGCGGCGATGAAATTGTGATAATGCTGCCCAGAACTACCGGTGAAGAAGCCAAAAACATAGCCAAGCGTCTTTCGGAGAAAGTATCCGCCATAGAGCTTAACCCGAAATATACAGGCGGAGCGGACATAAAGCTGTCTATCAGCCAAGGTATATCGGTGTTTCCTTATGATACCGACGACCAAAACGATTTGATTAAACGTGCCGACGAGGCTTTATATTACGTAAAACAGCACGGCCGCGGGTTTTGGGCTTTATACGGCGATATTAAAGAAGGAAAAATGAAATGATAAACATATTGGCGGTAGGCGCGGGCGGATTTGTGGGCGCGGTTTTGCGTTATGGAGTATCTGCGGCTTTTGTTTCCAAGTTGGGGCTGCACAACGCTTTCGCCACTTTTTCCGTCAATATGATAGGTTGCTTTGTAATAGGATTTTTGGCGGGTTTTGAATTTAGGAATATTCAGCCGGTAAAATATTTTTTGATAGCGGGTCTTTTGGGCGGATTTACCACTTTTTCGGCGTTCGGCCTAGACGCTTTGCTTCTGTTTAAAGACGGCGAAACGTTTAAAGCCATTATGTATATAACGTGCACTTTATGTTTGTGTCTGCTTTCGGTTTTTGCGGGTTTCGCCGCCTTCAAAATGATCAACTGATTATTTGCGTACCGGATGCGGCTTATAAGAGGCCGGCAGCTTATCGGTAGGCATAAATGTTTTTTCCACGTTTTCCCTTCTTATAAAAGGAGTTATTGTAAAGTAAGTATCGGTTTTGTCGAAGAAAGCAAGCCAATTATCATAGGATATAGGCTCTTTGCTCAGGAAAGTGTCGACTACGGTAAAACTTAAGCCGTCTTCCACTTCAAAAACCAACAATGCCGCGGCGTGATAATCCCAAGCGGGATATTTGTCGCCTTGCGGGGAAAAGAAGTCGGGTTTTCCTTTCGCGTTTTTAAGAAAGCCGTTTGAAGGCTTGGCGTAAACTTCGTAAACTCTCAGCAATTTATACAGCGAATATCTGTCCTGGGTAAATTTGCACACGTGTTTGCAAAAGGAATATGAACATGCGGCGCATTCCTGGCTGAGGGGCCTGTAAGTATAGTTTATAGCCGAGGAAGATCCTCCGCCCAATCTGGTGGAGTTGTCCAGCATTTTTACTGGGTCCGCCTGTTTGTATATTACAGACATATTTTTATTCTGTTTGTCGGTGTCGGATATATATTTTTTTAACAGGAAGACTCTTGTTGATGTAAGTTTTTCCTTGCTGAGTGCGGCTTCCCCGTAATTGTAGGAAAAGGCTCCGTTTTTTTGGTATGTCGCGGCAAGCATATTGATGTATTGCGCCTGCTGGTTTAAAATGTTTTTATCTTTGGGATTATAGTTTAAGAAACGCGTTTTGTCGAACATATCTTTAATTTTCCAGTTTATCTGTTCGCCGTATTTGCCGTAGAATTTTTTTATTTCCTCCCCGCTTTTGAATCCGGAACGATATATAGGGTCCAATGCGCCGGTATAGGAGGTGTCCAATATGGCTTGCCGGGTCGTTTCTCCTTTCGCCGCGTCAATAATGAACATATTATATATATATTCCGCTATTGCTTGTTGATTGGCGTCTTTTTCCTGCGGACTGAAAAAAGATACGAAAATTTCCCAAACGGAAGGTCCTTTTTGCAGTTCATAGGAAGGCAAAAATCCTTTTGTCAGCATAAGATATTTGTCTGCAGAGGGGGCGAGGGCATCTGCCAATCCCTCTTTGAAATCCGCGGCGTTTAAAGAAAGGGAAGCGATTAAAGTGAAAAGAAAGATAAAAGATATTTTTTTCATAATAATACTCCTTAATCTAAATTTTAATCAATAGCTTGTTAGTATGCAAGGGCAGAAAGTCCTATATTATCATAGGTACTTGCGGCTATTGCGAATGGCGGCCGATATTTATGTTTTATTGGAACAAAAAAACGGCTATGCCTTTTAAAAAGGGCATAGCCGTACAAATGCGGATAAAAAAATTATTTTCTAACCACTTCGATAGTTCTTTCCGCTTTTAGGTGTTTGCCCACCTTGCAGGCCGATACTGAGCCTATTAAAGCGGCTTCTCTTTCTTTGGGGAAGGTGTCGGGTACGAATATTTTTATCAAGGCTTTTTGCATATCGCCGTTGGCGTCGAGCTCGGGTACAAGTTCCATATGGAAGTCCTCTCTGTTTAGGCCGAGCTTCTCCACAAAGAACAGCAGATGGTAAGCCGAACAAGCCAAGAGAGAAGACAGCATAAGCACGAACGGATTTGGCGCCGTGGCGTCGCCGCCGTTGTTTTTTGGCAAGTCTACGTTTATCGTAAAGCCATCAGCCTCCACATTGATTTTTTTGTTTCCCGCGAATTTTGCAATGACCATAAAACCCCCTTATCTTATTTTGTTTTGTCTTCGGTTTGGGGCATTTGGCCCGGGGCCGAAGCGCTATCGGCGGCTGCGGGCATAGTTTGGCCTTTTGCGGCCGCCGTGGAAATATGTATGTTCAACTGATCGGTGGCGGACGAATCCAAAACCAGGATCTCCTGGCGCTGATGCGGAGGATATGCCGCTTCGATCATATCCGATACGGAGTAATAGACATCTTTTGCCCTAAGGAATGAATCGTGATTTTCCGGGTGTTTCTGCACTTTTAGAAGTTCGATTTCATATTCCGCTTTTGCCGCTTTGAAAGTCTTTGCATAAAGCTGTTTTTTTATTGCGTCTTCAAGGCGGAATATAGTTTCCTTGTCCATATCGGTTTGGGCCAAGGCGTCGCTCATTTGAGTTAAAGCGTTTATCGCGTTTTGAAGGCCCTGCGTATTGTTTATATCAAAAGAAGTTTCCGGTTCGTCCAAAGCTACTATATAGCTTTGCTCCAGCGTTTTTTGGGGCATATATATATTGCCTACAAAAGCGCCCGCTATAAAAACAGTGAAAACTATAAATACTCTAAAAATCAGACTAAGCATACCTTAGTATATCAAATTAGGGAAATAACTTTAAGTTTTAACTCCCGTTATTCAATAAAGCATTGCGGGGCGCTGGTCTGGGGGAAAATAAAAGTTGGTTCGGCGTTTTTTTAATTGAAGGGATATGAGCTTGCAATAAAGGATATGTTTGGCTGGAGATATATCAACGTTTTTTCTTTTTTTGATTAGCGCGCATAGGCGGGCGTTTTGCCTTAATTGTTTTTTGGGGGGCGGGGATATCTTTTTTTGGCTTCCCGACATATACTTTCCTGAAAGGGGTAAAGATATATTCTTCCTGTTTGGGCGGAATGGTCGACTTTTCCTCGTTCCCGTTTAATGAAAGAGGTTCGTTCCCGGTTTTTTTGTCCGCAGTTTTCTTCTCCGCGGCGCGGCGGGGGGGATGAGTAGATTCGATTAAGGTCTTTTTTGCCGTATTGCTTATGTCTTTTTGTTCTTGATAAAGTTTGCAAATGGGAGAGTTTTTTCCGGGGGCGGAATGAGCGGCTTCAGATTTGTTCGGGCAGCGGGGGGATATGCTTTCGGTGTTGTCCGAAAGCGTATATTTTTTATCCAAAAAAGCACGAACTTGTTTCCATAGCGTACGGTCTGCCCTGGCGATAAGGTTAAAACAAATGCCCGTTCGGTCATATCGGCCCGTTCGGCCCAGCCGGTGGATATATTCTTCCGGCACTTGGGGCGGCTCATAGTTTATTACGGCGGATATATCGGGTATATCCAAGCCTCTGGCGGCGACGTCCGTAGCGATGAGTATTTTAAAGGAATGCTCTCTAAATCCTTTTATTGCGGCGTCGCGGTCTTTCTGTTTTAAACCGCCGTGCAGGGCGGCCGCGTCGAAGAGATTCTTTTTCAGGTATCTGGTAATTTCTGCCGCGGCGCGCTGTGTTTGCACAAAGACCAAAATCTGTCCTTTAGTTTCTCTCAAAAGGGCGGTAAGTTTTTTTAACTTATCGTTGCCTTCTATTTTTATATTTTTTTGGGTTACATTGTCGGAAGGATTGTTAAGTTCCCCTATAATCACTTTTTGCGGATTGTTGAGATACTTTTCGGCAAGTTTTAAAACTCTTGGCGGGAAGGTGGCCGAGAGCATTAAAGTCTGCTTTTGTTCTGGGAGGAAAGAAATAATTTCTTCGATTTGTTCGGCAAAGCCCAAATCCAACATTCTGTCGGTTTCGTCCCAAACGACAATGGCGGCATTATCTAGTTTTAGGCTTTTTCTTTTAAGGTGGTCGTTGAGGCGGCCCGGCGTGCCGATTATTACTCTGGGGTTTGTTTTAAGTTTTCTAAGTTGGCCCTGCATATTTTTGCCGCCGGTGATTAGGGCGGTATTTATGTCTGTGTCTTTTGCCAATTCTCTAAATACGCTCTGTATTTGTTGGGCCAATTCTCTGGTGGGGGCGACGAAGAGGGCGGTTTTTTCCTCATTATCCAAAAGGAAGTTTAAAACCGGTATGGTATAAGCTGAGGTTTTCCCGCTGCCGGTCTTGGCCGAAGCCAAAGCGTCGCGGCCTTGCAGCGCTACGGGAATAAATTCCGCCTGTACGGGCGTAGGCGCGCAATAGCCCAGATTTTTTATTGCTTTAATTACACTTTTTTTAAGGCCGAGAGCGTCAAAGAGATTGTTGGTCATGTCCTATATATTAACATTTTGGCAAAATGTTTTCTATCGCGTCGCTTTTAAAGAATAATTCGCAAAAAGATACAATATTAATATGTTCGACAGAAAAATAACCTGGCAGGGAAACTCCGTAAAAAGGCGTAATTCGGCCTTTTTTTTATTTGTTTTTATGGGAATGTTGACGGCATTCGGTCCGTTTGTCACGGATATGTATTTGCCCAGTTTGCCTGCGATGGCTGATTATTTTTCGGCCAGCGCTTCGATGGTTCAGCTTGGTTTGACTTTTTCAATGCTCGGGTTGGCTGCGGGGCAAATTCTTTTCGGTCCGCTAAGCGACAAATACGGCAGGAGAAAACCTCTGATATGGGCGATGATATTATTTTTGCTTTCGACAGTGGGCTGTATATTCGCGCCTACGATAGAGATATTTGTTCTTCTCAGACTTCTGCAAGGCATAGCGGGCGCCGGCGGAATAGTAATTTCCCGATCGGTTGCGGCCGATAAGTTTAAGGGCCGTAATTTGGCCAAGGCTTTGGCGGTAGTCGGCGCGATAAACGGCATAGCCCCGGTGGCGGCGCCGGTAATAGGCGGAACAGTTTTGAAGGTTATGTCTTGGCAAGGCGTATTTTGGATATTGTTCGTACTGGGCTTGCTGCTGCTTGTTGCTTGTCTGCGTTTTAATGAATCGCTTTCAAGGCCGAAGCGCTCGAAACAGAAGATAAGCAAGACTTTGTCTTTGTTTAAACCGCTTTTTGCAAACAAGAAATATATGTATTATGTTTTGCAGATGTCGTTTGCTCAGGGTTTGCTTTTTGCATATATATCGGCGTCTCCTTTTATTATTCAGGAACATTACGGCTTCAGTTCTTTCGCGTTTGGCCTGTTGTTTGCTCTTAATTCGGTGGCGATAGTTGGAGGTTCCGCGTTTTCGGTCCGCTTTGGGAGCCAGGAACATTGCGTATCTGTAAGCTGCCGCGGAATGGTAATATGCAGCATATTGCTGGCTTGCGCTTTGGCATTAAACGCGCCGATGGCTGTTTTTGAAGCGCTGTTGCTTGTATTGCTTTTTATGCTTGGTCTTACTTTTACTGCGGCGGTGGCTTTGGCGATGAGCTGCGCAGGTTCTCAGGCCGGCGCGGCTTCGGCTTTGCTTGGTGCGGTCGGCTTTTTGTTCGGGAGCATAGTATCGCCGATTGTCGGGCTGGGCAACATAATGATTTCTTCGGGAATGGCGTTTATCGTATGTGCGGCGGGTTCTTCGTTTTTTGCGGTTTTGGCAAATAGGGTTTCGCGCAAAAGCGCGGTTAAGCGATACGGAGGAAATTAAGATTTAGGCAAGCACTTTAAAACGGAAGCCTTTGGTATTATAATAATATCAAGGGCTTTTTTATTTTTACTTGACTTGGATTTAACTCAAGGTAATATAATGTATATTATCGGAGAAAGAATATGACCATTTCTGAAGTTAGCGAGAAATACGGCCTCAGCGCCGATACATTGCGTTATTACGAAAAAGCGGGTCTTATCCCGCAAGTGCGCCGCAAGGAAAGCGGAATCCGCGATTACAGCAAGGCCGATTGCGGCTGGGTGGAATTCATAAAATGTATGAGGGGCGCGGGCCTCTCCATAGAAACATTGGTGGAATACGTAAGCCTTTACCAAAAGGGGAAACGTACGGAGCGAAAACGCCGCGATTTACTGGTGGCGGAACGCGACCGCTTGAAAGCTAAGCTGGAGGAGATGGGCAAAACTCTTGAGAGATTAAACTATAAAATCAAGGTATACGACACCAAGATTTTATCTTGCGAGAAGGATCTTCTCGCGAGAAAGGAGTAAAAAATGGCTAAGAATGTTCTCGTAATATCCGCCAGCCCCAGAAAGGGCGGCAATTCTGACTTGCTATGCGACCAATTTTTGTTGGGAGCGCTCGACGCGGGGCATAAAGCGGAGAAGATATTTTTAAGAGATAAGGAAGTCGGTATGTGTTCCGGCTGCAATTATTGCGCCTCTCACAGCGGGGATTGCCTTCGCAGAGACGATATGACGGAAATTTTGGGCAAAATGATAGCTGCCGACGTAATAGTTTTGGCCAGTCCGGTATATTTTTACTCGATTAACGCGCAGATGAAAGCGTTCATAGACAGATGCGTCGCACGTTATAGCGAAATATCAGGCAAAGAGTTTTATTATATAGTTACCGCGGCCGATACCGACAAGAATAATATAAAGACTACGGTTGACTGTCTTCGCGCTTTTACAGTGCTGTGCCTTGAAGGCACGAAAGAGAAAGGCGTAATTTACGGGCTTGGCGTATGGAAAATGGGCGAAGTTAAAACTTTGCCGGTCTATAAAGAGGCATATGAAATGGGGCGGAAATGTTAGTCTGCCAGAATTAAGATTTTGTATGTTTTTTGCCGGGCCGCAAATTTAAAATATAACTCTCCGCTTGCAAAGGGGGAGTTTTTTATTGCCATTTTTAAAAGAATGCTTGACTTGGAGCTGACTCCAGGGGATATACTTTTGTTATGGTCCTCTTTAATTCGTTTGGGGAAGGGCTAAATAATAAGGAAAGGCGGTAATTATGAATTATATATATGCGGTGTTGTTTTTTGCTGCGGTATTTATGGCGGCTTCGTGCGGAAGCGACAGAAGCGGCGCGGCGGAGTATGCCGCGCAGAGCGCCGACGAAACGGCGTCAAGCGGAGGGGGAAACTCTGATATCGGATTAAAATCGCAAAGCGGTGAGAGCGGCGGAGTGTTGAATAAAGAAAACAAAAAAATATTGGTGGCCTATTTTTCCCACTCCGGCAATACAAGGAATATGGCCGAACAAATAAACGCTTATTGCGGAGGCGATATCTTTGAAATTAAAACGGTATCTCCGTATCCTTCCGATTACGGAGACTGCGTCGAGCAGGCCAAAAAGGAACAAAACGAGGACGCTCGTCCGGCTTTAGCCTCAACAGTAGATGATATGAACGATTATGATGTCGTTTTTGTCGGATATCCCAACTGGTGGGGCACGATGCCTATGGCTGTATTTAACTTCTTGGAGTCTTATGACTTTGAAGGGAAAACGATAGTTCCTTTTTGTACGCACGAAGGCAGCGCAATGGGGCGCAGCGAAAGCGACATAAAGGCGCTTTTACCTTCATCTGAAATTGTTAAAGGCAAGCCTGTAAGAGGTTCCAAAGTGCGTTCTTCCGGCGAGGATATAAAATCCTGGCTTGAGGATTTGGGCTATTGCAAATAAAATCCGTTTTTCGGAAAGGTGACGCAAAAAAGCGCGGCTTTCGGCCGCGCTTTTGTTTAGTTAATATATTGTTTTTATTGTTTTTGCCAAGCATAGGCTTTTTGTACGGAAGGTACATTGGCCGGGTCAAAGACAGGTTCCTGAACGCCGGCTTTTTTCTGGCGTCTGTAATCGGCAAGCACGTCCAATGCCTGTTTTCTTAACAGGAACAGTACGGTGATATTCATTAATGCCATTACTGTCATAAACAGGTCCGCCATATTCCAAACAAGATGAAGCTGGGCCACCGCGCCCAAAAGCACCATTGCGGTAACCAAAATTCTAAACAAAGGCATAATCCATTTTTTATCCGTAAGGAATTCTATATTTGCCTGACCGTAATAATAATTGCCTATAATGGAAGTAAAAGCGAAGAGCAGTACGCTTGCCGATATGAAATATTCTCCGAAACTTCCCATAGTTTGGCTCAATGCCGCTTGCGTGAGAGCTATGCCTTCAAGATTGAGGTCTGCATAATTTGAAAGCAATACGATAAAAGCCGTACAACTGCAAATTATCAAAGTATCGACGAAAACGCTTATCGCCTGTACGTATCCTTGCGTTACCGGGTGCGCGATATTGGCCGTAGCCGCGGCATTTGGCGCACTGCCCATACCAGCTTCGTTTGAGAATAATCCTCTGCGCGCGCCCGTCATAATGGTGGCGCCCAAGGTGCCGCCCGCGATATTTCTAAGGCTGAAAGCGTCTTTGAATATAAGGGCCAGTATTTCGGGTATTTTCTCAATGTTAATTATCATAACTATAAGCGTTATGGCTATATAGCTAAGCGCGAAGAATGGTACTATCACCGCAGAGAAAGTGGCAATTCTTTTTAATCCTCCGAAGATGATGATTGCCGTAAGCGCCGCTATTATTATGCCGCTTATAAGCGGGCTTATATCGAAAGATTTGTACATCGACTGCGCGATGGTATTGGATTGCACCGAATTGAATACGAAAGCGAAAGTCAGCGTTATTATCACGGCGAATATGCAGCCCAGCCACCTTTTTCCCAAGGCCGTCTGCATATAATATGCGGGCCCGCCGCGGAAATGTTTGCCTTGTTTTACTTTATATACTTGCGCCAGCGTGCTTTCCACAAAGGCGGAAGCCGCGCTTATTACCGCGATAAGCCACATCCAGAAAATAGCGCCCGGTCCGCCCACGGTAATTGCGATGGCGATTCCCGCGATATTGCCTGTACCCACTCTCGACGCCGTACTTATCGAAAAAGCCTGAAACGAAGATATGTGTCCTTTCCCGTCCCCGCTTTTTATGCCCGTTTTCATAAGATTAATCATTTTTTTGGGGCTTATGAACTGCACAAGGCGCGTAGCGAAGGTAAAATAAACTCCCGCCGCAATAAGCGCCGACATTAGGATATAACCTAAGAATTTATCGTTAATCAACGATACCGTTTGATTTATAATATCCGTCATAATTTTTCCTTTTCCTTTTAAGATATTAAAAATTCATAAATAAATAGTATATATAATATGGAAAGACATCTCCATAAAAATTTTGTATCAATATAATATCGGAGCAAATTCTAATGAACAAAAATAGCATATTTAGAATTTCAACGGATGCGGCGATGATAATACTTTTTGTCTTTCTCTTCTCGCCTAAAGGGACGGGGATTTTGGGGCATGAAGTCTTCGGGATTATTTTATTTGTATTGTTTGCGATGCACAATATCGTAAATCGCCGTTGGTACGGCGGTTTGTTTGCGGGTAAATACAATATAATGCGTTTGGCGTGGACCTTTTTGAATATAGCTCTTTGCGTGATGTTTTTGACGCTTATAATAAGCGGAATAATGATATCGCGTCATTTGTTCGATTTTTTGGATTTGGGAGGCGGATTAACGGCTCACAAGATACACGTATTTGCGGCGAATTGGTCTTTGGTATTGGCGGCTTTGCATTTGGGGTTTCATTGGGATAGATTGAAAGCGGCGTTGGGCGCAATGGCGAGAATTTGGCGCCTGGTTTTGAGTATTTTTTTCGCTGCCTTGGCGGTATACGGCCTTGCGGTATGTTTTGAGCTGGATATATGGTCTAAACTGTTTTTGCAGGCGACATTTTCCGCCAAAAGGGGCGGATCTTCTTTGTTTGCGGCGACGGGCAATTATTTTGCCGCGGTTTGTTTTTTCGCGGCTCTGGGCGCATTGACAAAATCCGTTTTGGCGAGGGGGTGCAAAAATGTATAGTGAATTTTCCGCTTGGCTTTCATTGGTTGCTGTCGGTTTTGCGGTGCTGGTCGCTTGGAATATTATCGATGTGTACGTTAAGAAAAAGAAAGATATAAGTCTCCACGAGGGGGAAGAAGACTGGCCTCAGCCCGATTTGGGCAAAGTGCTTATAGTGTATTATTCGCTTGGCGGCAAAACGCGCGCTTTGGCGCAGGAAATAGCGGCAATAACTGGCGGAGAACTTTATGAAATAGCGCCGGAGCGCGAAATAAGGAAAAGTCCTCTGCTATATTTTTCCTCGCGCAAATATTTAAAGAGCGGCAAATATCCTTTTATCGCGGCCGATTTGCCCAATCCGGATTATTACGATACGGTTTTCGTAGGCGCGCCGATATGGTGGCATACTGCTGCTTGGCCGGTGTTGGCCTATTTGGATATGGCTGATTTCCGCGGCAAGAGGGTTATTCCTTTTTGCACTATGGGCAGCGATTACGGGACTTTTTTTGAGGATTTCGAAAAGAAAGCGAAAAACGCCAAGATACTTGAAGGCGAGTATTTTTACGACCTCCCGCCAAAATACGCCGATATCGTCAGGAACAAAATACGTCTTTGGCTAAGCATATTGGAAGAGTAAAAAGGGCCGTTTGAATCGGCCCTTTTTTATTGGTTTAAGACGTTTTGAACCGTCAAAGACTTACAGGGCCAATTTATATATATTGTATACGTCCTGCGCCTGCAGTTTGACGAAGTTCCCCACAGGTCCCAAATGGGTGGCTTTTTGGGCCATAATTTTAAGGTCTTGATCGGAGGGGGAAAGTATTTCGCTTAGGCGGGTAGGCAGGCCCAGACTTTTAAAGAAGTCTTCCGTTTTGGCGATAGCTTGCAGAGCCAAGGTTTCTTGGTCTTTCTCTCCGTTTAAGCCCCATACGTTCAGAGCAAAGCGCGCAAATACCTGCGGGTTATGTTTATGGACGTATTTCATCCACGCGGGGAATACTATGCTCAGCCCTGTGCCGTGTGCTATGTCGTATACGGCGCTTATGGCGTGTTCTATGGCGTGCGACGCCCAGTCCTCCAGTCGTCCCATGCCCACAAGGCCGTTATGGGCCAAGTTGCCGCAGAACATTATTTCGGCCCAAGCGTCATAGTCTTTATTGTCCTTAAGTACTTTGGGGGCATTGTCGATTATGGTTTTTAGGGTGCCTTCGCATAGTCTGTTGGAAAGTTCGGTGTTTTTCGTATCGGAAAAATATCGTTCGAATATATGGGCCGTCATATCGCAAAGCCCGTTTGCCGCCTGCACTTTTGGCAGAGTATAACAAAATTCGGGGTTTAATATGCTGAATACTGGCCTTACAAGAGGCGAGGCGAAACCTATTTTAAGTTGTGCGTAGTCGTTGGTTACCACAACGCTGGGGCTGCTTTCGCTGCCGGCGGCGGGAATGGTAAGCACTGCCGCGACGGGAATGGTTTTTGTCAGGGGGCTTTCCTTTCGAAAAAATCCCATACGTCGCCTTCGTACTCTACTCCCATCGATATCGCTTTGGCGCTGTCTATTACGCTGCCGCCGCCTACCGCCAGAATAAATTTGATGCCGTTGTCGCGGCATATTTTTATGCCCTCTTTAATTAAAGAAAGACGAGGATTGGGCTTTACTCCGCCCAACTCTACGTATTGTACCGAGTTCTCCTTTAAAGAGGGATTTTGTTGGTCTGATATAAATACCACATTCCTCAAATGCCGCAAAAAGGAAAAAAGCATTAATGATGTAAAAAGTATGAGTATGTATACGATGACAGAAAACATTCCCGAATACTATATTATTTCACTTATAAATTCTGAATTTATGAGTTTATATGTAGATAATTTCGTTAACAATACTCAAACATTTCAAATCAATGATGCTCGCCAATTACCGATAGTCATACCAAATGAAGTGAACAAACAAGCGATCAAGGCAATCTATGATAAAGCCATCATGCTAAAAACGAACAAACAACTAAAAAAAGACATTGTTGAAGCCGAATTGCAGCGCGTACAAGAGGACTTAGATACTATCGTCCGAATAATATATGGAGTACAACCGACAAACAAATAAGTCCAATTCTTTTTCTAGCTTTGCGATATTAGAATTTGTATCTGAACAATGCTTTTGTTCAACAATATTGTCAAAATATTTCTTACATATTGACAAATCTTCCTTTGTGGGGATAATTATGGGTATTTGTCTAATATCATTAATCTGAATATTAACCGTGCAGTTAATAAACTCACGATAATAATCGAAGATAATATTGGAATTAAGAAGTGTTACAAAATAGAAATTCGGTACTGAATCAATTATTGACATTAAAGACATAGAGCCAACATCATTTACTGTCGGGAGTTTAAGTTTGCATTTTAGAAGACGTGCGCTTGGATTTAAAATATTGTTCCAACAAAATCCCTCTTTAAAAAAGAACAAATATCCTTGATAGCGGGCCTTGGGATCCGTCTTTAAAAAATGGACAATAAAATAAAACTAATAAATACCTCTCTTCCAAGAAGAATTTCCTGTCTTGTTTGGAACTCGAATCTCTGTATATGCTAAGTAACGATACAAAGTTCCTTTTGAAACTCCA
This sequence comes from uncultured bacterium, assembly GCA_949291515.1. Taxonomy (GTDB): domain Bacteria; phylum Elusimicrobiota; class Elusimicrobia; order Elusimicrobiales; family Elusimicrobiaceae; genus Proelusimicrobium. The sequence goes on from CASEVY010000007.1 coordinate 440,686, forward strand.
ATTTTTGTAGCGATTGTCGGTATACTGTGCCCAAAATGTAACATTTGCACAATATATTTCTTTTTGCGTGAACAAACTTGATTTAGGTGTGTATTCCTAGAACCCAGTTTCCTGCCAAGTTTTTTTCCTTCATTTTTTAACCTAGCCAACGCTTCTTTTGTCCGCTGACTGATTAGATTTCGTTCAATTTCTGCACTCAGACCAAAAGCAAAAGCCAAAACCTTGCTTTGGATATCTTCTCCGAGACGATAATTATCCTTTATGGTCCAGACTTTACATCCTTTGTTCATACAAATATTAAGTATTTCCATAATCATAAATAAATTTCGTCCTAAACGGCTTAATTCTGCACAAATAATCAAATCTTCATTTTTAACAATTTGTAACAATTTCCCTAATTCTCTTTTATTATAATTTTTAGTTCCACTAATAGTTTCTTCTATCCAGCCATCAATATGAAGTGAGCGTTTTTTACAAAAATTTAAAATTTCGAAACGTTGATTCTCTACTGTTTGTTTATCACTACTTACACGAATATATCCGTATATCATGTTATTGTCCCCATTGTAATTTAAAATTTGGTTTAAATTCTCATTATTTATTACAATATACTTACCATAGAGAGTGTACGAGGGACAAGCCCGATGACTACACAGCAACCTACCGATAGGCAAGGTGCTAAAGCTTGGAAGATGGGGTAGAATATACGGCCCTATCTGTCGATGGGGTTTTCTTTTTGCCTCTCTGTGGGGAGTAAATACAACCTAGACGGAGAGGTATTTTTATGCGAAAACTAGTAAAGAAATATTTGGAAGCGCAACAGGCGTGGACCAAAGAAACAACGAAAGAAGAAATAAAACAAGTAAACAAAATCCTAGAAAAATTCTCAAAAGCGGACTGGGAAGAGTTGCTGTATTACACTTACCACCCGGGTACTAAATGCGGATATAACGTGCGGATGTTCCAATCGATTTCCGAAGAAGATAAAAGTGAACTGGTAAAACAGTATTTAGATCTACAAGGCAAATGGAGCGAGGCGGTTATTGTTCGTGGGGATATGGAAGAATACGATCGATTAGGTAAAAAAGGCAATGCTGTACGAGATAAATTCACGCCTTTGGATTGGGCATATGTGCTCATTCACACGCCTAACGTTCATGCTAAAATTTATTATCACAAACGGTTACTAGAATCCTGCAAGAAATAACCCAAGTACCGCCTCTTAATGGGGCTGTTTTATTCTGCCCAAAAGTATGTGGGACATTCTGCGGATTTGTTAAAATTTATGTAATGGCAAAGCAAAAATCCTACATTGCAATAGACCTCAAGTCCTTTTACGCATCTGTGGAGTGTGTCCAACGTAAGCTAAACCCACTTACTACGAACTTGGTAGTGGCGGATACAAGCCGTACGGAAAAGACTATCTGACTTGCTGTATCTCCGTCTCTAAAAACCTTTGGTATTGGCGGAAGGGCAAGACTATTTGAGGTTGTGCAAAAGGTCAAGGAAGTCAACCGTAAACGCCAATTAAATGCCCCAAATCGTCGTCTTACAGGCAAATCCCATAACTTTGAGGAACTAGTAGCCAACCCTAGCCTTGCGGTGGATTACATAGCCGCACCACCCCAAATGGCAAAGTACATGGAGATTAGTAATTGGATTTATGATATTTACCTCAAGTATGTCGCACCGGAAGATATCCATAACTACTCGGTAGATGAGGTATTTATAGACGCTACGGATTACCTAAAGCACTACAAGTTAACCACACACGAGTTTGCCTTTAAGTTAATACGCGAGGTACTGCAAACCACGGGGATAACCACTACCGCTGGAATTGGTACGAATATGTACTTGGCAAAGGTGGCAATGGATATTGTGGCCAAACACATACCTGCTGACAAAGACGGAGTGCGGATAGCAGAACTAACGGAACAAACCTATAAGTAACAATTATGGTCGCATACCCCGATTACGGATTTTTGGCGTGTAGGACATGGGATAGCCGAGAGGTTAGAGAAGATAGGTCTCTATACCATGGGAGACGTGGCGAGATGCTCCTTGGGAAAAGACGACGAATACTATAATGAAGAATTGATCTATAAAACTTTTGGGATAAATGCCGAGCTTTTAATAGACCACGCTTGGGGCATTGAGCCATGTACCATGAAAGAAATAAAGGCCTACAAACCCTCGGGCCACAGTTTAGGTTCCGGTCAGGTATTGGATAGACCATACAAATACGAGGAAGGACATTTAATCACTCGGGAAATGACAGATTCGCTTGTGCTAGACCTCGTAGAAAAAGGACTGGTAACGGATCAGCTTGTTTTAACTGTGGACTATGATACGGAAAACCTTACGAATCCATCTATCGCACGTGGCTATAAAGGACCGATAGTAATGGATAGATATGGCCGTAAGATGCCCAAACCCGCGCACGGAAGCGTTACGCTAGACGCATTCACATCTTCTACCAAGATTATCATGGACGCTATGAGCCAGCTGTATGAGAAAATCGTGGATGAGCATCTAACCGTTCGGAAGATTTATGTTACTGCAGGTAGGGTAGTATCAGAGCACCAAGCGGAAGAAAAGCCTACGGCGGAGCAGTTGGATTTATGTACGGATTATGAAGCCCTAGAGAGGCAGAAAGCCGAAGAAAAGAAAGAACTCCAACGGGAACATGACCTGCAAGAAACGATTTTAGAGATTAAAGAACAGTTTGGCAAGAATGCCATTGTACGTGGAATGAACCTACAAAAAGGTGCAAAAACCATGGAGCGCAATAAACAAATAGGCGGACACAAAGCATGAGCGATACACAATACAAAGATATTATTAACTTGTCACGTCCGGTATCTAAACGGCACGCACCTATGTCTCTGCTAGATAGGGCCGCTCAGTTTGCGCCATTTGCGGCACTTAGTGGGTTTGAAGAGGGGATACAAGAAACCGCACGCAAGACCACGTGCAAGAAAGAATTGGACGAAAGTGAAAAGAATATTATAAACGACAAACTAACGCAACTGTCCCAAGAGCTAACTGTATCTGAGTTTCCACCGGAAGTAACGGTTAAATACTTTGTGGAAGATGAGTTAAAAGAAGGCGGCGAATACCAAACCAAGACAGGACAAGTAAAGAAAATAGATCTCTACCGCCATTTGCTTGTTTTTACGGATGGCACTCAAGTTGACATAGAAAACCTTACAGATTTGGAAAATATTTTCTAAACGTGAGCGTGGTTTTATTATTACTTCGAATTCCAACTCTGTCCATTCTTAAACCAGTTTAGCGTACAGACCTTTGCGAACTTTGCGAAAATATACTGTGCCAAAAGTATGTAAAAAGGGCACTATAAGAAAGCCCGAAAAGCTTGGGGAGCAACAACGAACAGCTCGAGTTTATAGTGTCCAAACTGTGACCAGTATATTTATAGTTTCCGCAAGATTTTTTATTACTTATCTACTTGCTCCTACGAGAACAAGAAATTATAGTATAAGGGAATTTAACGGAACTTTGGGGTTTGCGGTGGGTAGCAATTATTTTTAACAGTATATTTGCTATTTTACCGACGAGGAATAGTAAAAGATAACGGCACTAACTGTGTACCATACAGGGTCCACTAACAATATACAAGATTTGCGTAATTTTGCTCATTTTGCCTAAAAAACACCGTCGAGGAAGTATAAGAAAAAACCCGCTCTCGACGGAGAACGGGTATATTTTGAAAAGTGCGCCCAACAGGAATCGAACTATTAAATTAATTGACTTGACTTCTCTCCCGATAGTAAGCAGTAATGTGTTACGGGCAATAACCCGTACATCACAAATACGGAGAAGTCAAAATGAAAAAACAAACCAAAAAATCTGTTGTAAAGAAACAACCTAAACCCGTCCAAAGAAAACCCGTAAAGACATTAGAAGTTTCCAGCCCAGCAGTAACCAAAGAATCCGCGCTAGTTCTTCAGAGTGAACAACCTACTGCCGGCAAAGCTACCCGTCAAGGACATTTACTCTTCCAACCTGGAGAGCTACTTACAAGACACTTTAAAGGGGCCGATATTGAGGTTAAGGTATTAGAGGATGGGTTTTTATATGCCGGCAAGGAGTATAAGAGTTTAACGGCAGTGGCTGTATGTATTACCGGTTATCCGGTAAGTGGCCCGGCATTCTTTAAGGTGAAATAGGTTATGGCTTGTCATCTTGAAACATCTATAACAGGCGCATGGGATAGGTATGTAAAATTGCCTATTCCAACTATACGCAAGGTTTTACTTAACAAGTATATTGCTTGGTATAAGCAAACCCGAGAAAGTGGTATATCTCCCAAATATGTGTTAAAGCGCATAGAACAGGCTCAAAAGGGTTTTAATCAGCCCCACCGAAAACTCTATTTCAAAGTAGGTACAAAGCTCATACGTTCATATAAAGGGACGAAATATGTGGTTTTAGTAGTTGATGAGGGGTTCCTTTACAAAGGGGATATCTACAAGAGTCTGTCAGCGATAGCCCGACTAATTACCGGCGCTCATTGGAATGGTAAAGTGTTCTTTGGAGGCAATAAATATGGACGAGGAAGATAAGATATTGCGTTGTGCCATCTATACCCGCAAATCCACAGAAGAGGGCTTAGAGTTGCAATTTAACAGTTTACAGGCCCAAAGGGAGGCCTGTGAGGCATATATAAAAAGTCAAAAGCATGAAGGTTGGAAATTGGTAGCAACTGAATATGATGATGGGGGGTATTCTGGTGGAACTTTAAATCGGCCGGCTTTACAACGTTTACTTAAAGATATAGCAGATGGGTTGATAGATATCATTGTGGTATATAAGATAGACAGATTGACCCGTAGTTTACATGATTTTAGCAAGATAGTAGATGTATTAGAGGAACGGAACGCATCTTTTGTGTCTATTACACAACATTTTAATACGAGTAGCAGTATGGGGCGATTAACCCTAAATATGTTATTATCCTTTGCCCAATTTGAACGGGAGATAACAGGGGAACGATTAAGGGATAAGATAGCAGCGAGTAAGAAGAAGGGGATGTGGATGGGAGGGACCCCACCTATGGGTTATAAGCGCAAAGATAAGAAACTTTATCCGGATGAACCCCAGTCGGCTAAAATACAGCTTATATTTGATAAATACAACGAATTAAAAAGTGTACAACGGCTAAAAAAATACTTAGATAGCCAACACATCTACAGCCAGCATGATAGACCGCTTTCTGTAGGGAATTTATACCGCATTTTGCAAAATAGGGCTTATATAGGGGAAGTGCAACACAAGGGGGTATGGTATAAGGGTGAACACAGAGGGATTGTTGAAATAGGGGTATTTCATAAAGCCCAAGATACCCTACAAGAGAATCGAGTTGACAGACAACGATATGAACCACAAAAGAGTTTATTATGCGGCAAGCTATATGATGATAAGGGTAATAGAATGAGCCCTTGTTGGAGTACTGGCAGTAAGGGTAAGAAGTACCGATATTACGTGAGCCAGGCAGTTATTAAGGGCAAGAGTGACAAAATAGGGCAGATAAGTAAAATATCCTTACCGGAGATAGAAACATTTATAGATAATTGGTTTAATAAGCAATTTAAAGAGGACAAATCGGCGTTTGCCGAGTTATTGATGAGTTATAGTGTGAATGACACCAAGCAGATATTAAACAGCATACAAAACAAAACCATAGACCAAGAAACACAAAGGATATTACTAGGACGAGTGGATTTATTGTCCGATGAAATTAGGCTTACCCTCTATCAGGACCAGTTATGCGAATATATCCGTTCACTCTACGAAAATAGACCTATTAAAGAACTGTCTAAGGCATCACTCAAAACATCTCTTGTGTTTGATGTTAAATATCGCATAGCAGTCATAGATAACGGAGCCAAGGCTATTGTAGGTGAAAGGATAGAAAAGAACACCAATAAAACCTTGATCCAATTGCTCATCCAAGCATTTAATATTAGCCATGATATACTGCAGGGGAAACAAGTTAAAGATCTATGTGAGAAATATCAACTGACAGATAGGTATATGAGAAAGATTTTGACCCTTAGATTTTTACCTGCCAAGGTAATCCTGAGTATTTTAGATGGTACACAAGGACGAGAGATAACAGCTAAACAGTTATTTGAACAGGCCAGTCAACATAAATAGATACAGTATCAGCTCTAGGTAAAAGGCTACTGCCAACATGCGGTAGCCTTTAAGTTTCGGAACTGCGAAAACGAAATTTTGAGCATGGGCGGAAGAAATTCTTGAAATAAAAGAGTAAACGGAAAACGAGCATTTAAGATTTAAGTAAAATAAAAAATCCACGACGAGAAAAAAGTTCATCGTGGATTATATCTAATTAATTTACACTAGAGCACGGAGAGGGAGGGATTCGAACCCACGGTACGGTTTCCCGCACACTTGTTTTCAAGACAAGCGCCTTAAACCACTCGGCCACCTCTCCATAAAGCCTTATTTAATTATTTTATCAATTATTTGTATTGTTTTACAATTCGTCTTTGTATGGGGCGTGTTTTTCCGGCTCCGCAATAGTGCGGGTAACAATGGTATAATAATCTTATGCGAGAAAAAGCCAAAATAGTATACAGATTTAAAGATAATTTATACATAAATCTTACAAACAGATGCCCAAACGCGTGTTCGTTTTGCATTAAGACGAAATTCTCCATGGTGTTTGAAGGCTATAACCTTAATTTGGAAGGAAAGGAGCCTTGCGCCGAAGAAGTATTGTCGGAAATCCGCCGCCAAAGCAAGGAAGGCCCCGTCGGCCAAATAGTTTTCTGCGGATACGGCGAGCCTACAATGCGCCTTGCCGTGTTGCTGGAGGTCGCCTCGGCATTAAAGGCGGATATGGCTTCAGGCAAATATCCCAAGACGCCTATAAGGCTTAACACTTTGGGGCTTGGCAATTTGGTATACGGCAGGGACATAACGGGCGATTTAGCAAAGGTGTTGGACAGCGTCAGCATCAGTATAAATTCCCCCAAAAAGGAGCAGTGGCTGGAGATAGTCCGTCCGCAGGCTCAGTATAGGGATAAGGGGTATGAAAGCGTCTTGGATTTTATAAGATTGCTCGCCTCCAAAATGCCTGACGTAACTGTAACGATAGTCGACAGGCTCGGCATTGACGTTGAAGAAACCCGCCGCCTCGCGCAAGAGCTGGGCGCCAAGTTCAGGGTAAGGGAGTTTATCGCATGAATGAAAGGCCGTCTGCTTTGACCGTTTTGCTTTTCAGTTCCGCCTTATGTTTGGGGGTGGTGCTGCTGCTTAACGTTTTTTTTGCCTATTACGATTATTCTTCCCTTTTGAGAGAGGAGAAGAGTAAAACCGCCGAAGCCGCAATCAAGAGCAGAGAGCACAAAATAGACAGCATAGCTTTGCGTAAGGTTCGTTTTACGTTAAACAAACCCGAAGCTAAAGAGGTGTATGTCGTAGCCAATTTCAGCCTTTGGGAAGAACATAAAATTAAACTGGATAGACAGAGCAACGGTTCTTTCAGCAATTTGATAGTATTGCCGCAGGGCGAATACAAGTATTACTTTGAGGTCGACGGCCAAGCCGAGACGGATCCCGCCAACACCGATACCGTAGACTATAACGGCAAGAAGGTAAATTTAAGGACGGTTTTATAATATGAGGGAATTTTACGTTTACAATTCCGGCGGTGTTGAGGAAACATCTTTTCTTGCGCAAAAGTTGGCGTCCTTGCTGAGGGGCGGGGAGATATTGTTTTTCAAAGGGCCTATCGGGGCCGGCAAGACGGTGATGGTAAAGGCGATTGCCAGGCATTTTGGTTTCAAGAAAGAGCCCGCCAGCGCGAGTTTCAGCCTGATGAAGAGGTACAAGAACAAATATGTAACATTGTACCACGCTGATTTGTTCCGGCTAGAAAGCGGGGAAATGTACAATTTGGGTTTTGAGGAAATGCTTGAGGACGAAGACGGAATCCTTCTTATAGAATGGCCAGCAGCCGCGGAAGGTTTTTTCTCAAAAGACAGATTGGAGACGGAAGTGGTTTTGAAAAGCGGCAATGACCGCGAAATAAAATTCCGCGCTTGCGGCAAAAGGAGCGGCGCGTTATTGGACGATTTATGCAAACTGATAGAGAAAGAGAAGAAATAATTTTGGCTTTAGACAGTACTTCTTCGCCGCTTCATATTGCGCTTTGGCGCGGCGGCAAGGCGTATCGCGCGCATAAGGCTGGTATAAAACAGGAGGAACTTTTGTTCCCCGCGTTAAACAGGCTTTTTGCTAAGGCGGGGGTAAAACTTAAAGACATTACCCACTTTTTTTACGTAAAGGGGCCGGGTCGTTTTACGGGTATAAGGATAGGGATAACTTTGGCTTCGGTGTTAAGCGAGATAAACGGCGTAAAATCTTCGTCGGCGGATTTGTTCGAGATTTTAAAAACTCAGGCGGAAAAATCGAGGGAATACAAGAAATGGCTCGCTGCAAATGCTGACGGCGCATTGTGTATTATAATACACGCTTTTAGGGACGAATATTTCTATTGCTTTTGCGATGATGGTTCTTTGCCTAAATGGTCATCTTGGGAAGAACTTCAAAGTGCGCTTTGCGCTTGCGGCCGTCCTATATTTGTCTGCGGTTGGGACAAAGACGGTTCAAGCCTTGAAGGCAAGTTGCCGAAAGGCTGCGTATATGCCGGCGGGAAGTTAAATGCTGTAAATGCGGAGACGATGTTTTCTCTTTGCCGCGAACTTGCCGGCAGACAGAGTTTGGAAGAAGTATTGAAGCCGCTCTATTTAAAACCCGCCCGTTTTGAGTTATGCGGGAAATAGTTTTGTCGCGCGCGGATAGTTCCTCAGCCGGGGAAATGTCAGCGATAGCGGCCTCGTCAGATTTCTGCGCCAAGTGGAGCGCTTCGGATTTTGAAAGCGAGGCAAGCAACAAATTTGCCAGGATATACGCGGCGTTTTACGGCGGGGAAATGGCTGGTTTTGCCGCTTTTCGATTCTGTCGGGAAGACGCGGAACTGACCAATTTCGCCGTTAGAGGGCGATATCGAAGGAGCGGCATAGGAAGTATGCTTCTTGCCAAAGGCATAGAAAGCGCCTTGTCGGAGGGCGTAAAGAATATAACTTTGGAAGTAAGCGAGAAAAATTCCGCCGCGATAGCTTTATACGAAAAATTTAAATTTAAGACCGTAAGCGTAAGGAAAAAATTTTATAATAATTCGGACGACGCTCTTTTAATGTTGAGGGAGATATGAATATAAAGGGGAAAATAATTTTAAGTTTGTTTGTTCTTGCCGCGCCGCTGGCTTTAAACGGCGCGGATTTGTCCGAGGCGGCAAAATCCGGCGAAGCCGGCACTTCTTCTTCTGAGAAGGCGGCGTCGATAGTTCCCGAGGCCTACGGCAGCGAATTTTATTCTGATTTTATCGAAGCCGCATATCTGGAAGAAAAGGGCCGATATAAAGAAGCGTTCGAAATATACGAACGCTTGTATAACAGCGCGAATAACGATAAGACTATACTTTCTTCGCTGGCGTCGATTTCTATGGTTCTTAAGGACTCAAAAGCCATGGATAAATACATATCGGCTTACTATGCTTTGGCGCCGCAAGATGCAAAGGCGATATCTTTGCGCGCGGGGCTGTTGTGGAGCCGCGGGGATTTGAAAGGCGCGGCGCAGTTATATCGGGCCGCTTTATCCAAAGATCCTGAAGATCCCGACACTATAACCAGATACGTAACGCTTATCAGCGCTTTGGACAGCGACGAGGCGGTGGAATATTTGGAGTTGCTTGCGAAACAATATCCCTCCATCGGCTCTATGTTGGCTATGAACATAGTCGAAATATATTTGAAACAAGGCGACAGCGCTTCGGCGGAGGCATATCTCAAGAAGTATATATCCGCCAATCCTTATGAGGTTGAACCTTATACGCTATTGGCCAATATTTACGAAGTGCAGGGTTCTCCCTCCAAAGCGCTAAAGGTGTATCTTGATATGGAAAAGTACGGATTGGCGTCTGCCGACATACTGGTAAAGATAGGGGCGTATTACGTTTTAGAAGAGAATAAAGACGTCGCGATGCAATATTTTAGGCGAGCGAAGGCTTTGGACAAAGGACAGGCGTCTGCGGCTGAGTTTTTGGTATTGGACGCGCAGTCTCGCGGCGATTATGAAACGGCGTTCCAACTTTTGACGGAGAGTTCCGCCTATGTTTCGGAACCGTCTTTCCATATAAGGGCGAGTTATTTTCTGTCGAAGGCAGGCCAAAATGACAAATCGATGGAAGTTCTTCGCGACGCCTATTCCAAATTTCCGCAGGACAACGAAATAGCATTTTACTATGCTCTCTCCCTTATAGACTTGAAAGATTATAAACAGGCGAAGGAAATTCTTTCCTCTCTTTCGGAGAAGAATTCCGACAATGAAAGCGTATTATTTCACTATTCGTATGTTTTGGAAAGGTTGGGCGAATATAAGGAAATGGAAAAGGCACTAAAAAAAATTTTGGAAATAAATCCTGAAAACGCCGATGTCTTAAATTTTTACGGATACTATTTGGTCGACAAGACCCGCCGCGTGGAAGAAGGCGGGGAGTATATCAAGAAAGCTCTTGCGGCGAACCCAGATGATGCCGCTTTCATAGATTCAATGGCCTGGTATTATTATAAGAAGAAGGAATACGAAAAGGCCTACGAATTGCTGGGCAGCATATCGGCTGAAGATGTGGCAGCTTTGCAAGACGTGGAAATATACCTGCATTTGGCTCAGACGGCTCAGCGTTTGGAGCTTTGGAGCGACTCAGCCGATTATTACAATAAGGTTTTGGAATTGGATCCGAAAAATAAAACGGCAAAGAAAAATTTGAAAAAAGTTACAAAAAAAATAAAATCTTAAGTACAATATAGATAAGTTAAAATATGGCATAAAATTTGTAAGGATTAAAAGCATATTTGAATTATGCCGTTTTTTTATTTATTATGAATATATATTGAGGGAACTCATTATGTCTAATACGGGAAATGTTATGAGTAAAACTATAAAATTTTTAACAATAGCTGCGATAATGTCGTTTTTTGGAGCTGAGCTTATGGCTCAGACGGCGACAATAACTCAAAATTTTGTGGCCTATCCGATAAATACCAACGCGATAGCGGGTGTTACCGGCGAAAGTTTTGGCGATTGTCAGATAAGTCCGGAAAGAGCCGAAATGACGCAAAACAATGTGTCATATTACAAAACGCCGATTGCCCCGGTAAATTCAAGCGATCCGTGGGTAAATTCGGCCCTAATAGAGTATTCTCAGCAGAAGGTAGACAATAGCGGCAATAAAATAGTGGCTTATCCAAACAATTGCCTTGCCTTTTGCTCGGATATATCATGCAGCAATCCCAACAGATTGGTGGAGGGCTCAGACGGCAACGACAATACCAAAATATATCCCGTAAAGAGCGGTGATTTCCCTATCCAAAGCGTATTGTTCGAGATATTTAAATATCAGCAGAACGCCAATCCGTATAATCCGGATTCCACTCCTCCCATAAGGACGATAGCTTTATATCCGACCGACGGCAACAATATTTGCTACGGCGTCGGCGTTTATGACGATACCGGTTCTGATCCGACGAAGGCCAAATCTTGCTGTGACGCAATAACGTGGAATAAAGGCTGCCAGCCGCAGTGCAGCGCCGCTTCGGCTACTTGCAACTCCACTTATTGTACGGCTTCATGCGGCGGTTCGATACGCTATTGTTCTACTATATCAAACCAAACAACATGCAATGCATATCCGCAGTGTTATTGGAGCACCGTCACCGATTCTTGCATTCAAAACAATTATTCCTGCTCAACATACAATTACAGCAGAACAAACTGTATGGCTTCGGGCTGTACCTGGAATTGTAATAAAAAAACCGATTCGCCTTGCGCGAACTTCTTGGTAAAAGGCACCTGCTCAAGCGACAGCAACTGTGAGTGGAGCGATACTGCGAACACCACAAATCAGACGGCATGTCAGGCGACCGCAAAAAATTTCATCAGCAAAGCCGATTGCAATTCCGGTACCACAAGGCTCAAATTCTGCGCCGCGTGGGACGGAATGTATGAGATAGACGGCGAGTTCGGGCAGAGCAACGGCGATTTTGGATACAGGACGACGATATCGAGCAACTGGCCCGGAGACGGCATCAGCACGCCCGAGATAGATTTATCGCACACGATAGTATATCCGGGAAAGGACCAA
>CASEVY010000008.1 GCA_949291515.1 uncultured bacterium
AAGTTCGCTCTATCGCAGGGCAAATGTGGGATTCCCCGACGGGGAACGCCTTATGCGTTCCAATAAAAAACCACGCTTTTGCGTGGTTTTAAATGGTGCGCCCAACAGGAATCGAACTTGTATCCCCAGCTCCGCAGGCTGGTGCTCTATCCATTGAGCTATGGGCGCTTTCAAATCTTTATATATTTTACTATATTCACATCAACTTTCGCCAGAGTTTTTATATTTTTATACTCTATTTTTCTTGAATTTCCCAAAAACGGCAATATTGTGGAAATCAAGACTAATTACGTCCCTCTGCCAACGGCGCGGCTGCCTGGTAAAGCTAAAAACCTAAAAGCACCTCGCTTCACCTTAAAACCTTCTCCCCGCCACTTTTCCAATCTTATTTCTATCATTGTTTTTACAGGACTTCTTTGCTAAACTATTTGCGAGGCAATACATTACAACCAGTTTATAGACATAATGCCTCAATATCAAACAGGAGATAGTAAATGAGAAAACTTTTATTTCTTGTAATATATTTTTCATCCTTTTTTTTGTTTTCGCCAGCATCATCTTTTGCAGCTGAAACAGAAAACGCGGCCGACTTCAATTCCGTAAATTGGAAGACCGTTACCGTAGCCGAAATACAAGAACTAATCAAAAACGGTGCCGACATCAACGCAAAAGACGCCGCCGGATGGACAGCTTTGGCAAGCGCGGCAAGAAACAGCTTGGCCCCCCAAACAATTGACGTCTTAATTCAAAACGGAGCCAACGTCAATGAAAAATATACCGACGGTTCTACACCTCTTATGTTGGCGGCGGGGTTCAATATCTCCGAAAAAATACTCTCCGCCTTGCTGCGAAACGGAGCGGACATTAACGCCAAATCCAATGAAGGCTGGACTGCTTTGACTTGGGCCGCTTGGAATAATCCCAACCCCGAGATTATAAACACCTTAGTCAAAAACGGCGCCAATGTTAATCAAACGGAGGAAGACGGCACCACCCCGTTAATGACGGCCTCTTCTAGTCAAAATAAAGAAGTGATCTCCGCCTTAATTAAAAACGGGGCTGACGTCAACGCCAAAAACTCTTTGGGTTGGACGCCGCTGATACTGGCGGCGGGCAACAACAAAAATCCCGAAGTCATCGCTCTGCTGATTGAAAGCGGAGCAGATATCAACGCCAAAGACTCCGCCGAAAATACCGCCCTCGATTATGCCAAAAAGAATAAAAACAAGGCGGCGGTAAAAATCTTGAAAAAAGCAAGAAAACAAAAATAAAACATATAAGGAATAAACAACGCGGCGCCTAAATATTAGGCCGCCGCGTTTTCTTATATTTAAAATATTCTTTATTGCACTAAGACAATGCATAAAAAACTCTATAAAACCCACTCCGCCTATCTGCACCCCTCCTTGGGAAATAGCTTAAATAAAAATCCTTAAAAGGCCTAAACAAAGCAAAACTTTATATTTAAGCTATTTAAAAAGTGTAAAACAGACTTTTTGCACTCTCCTTAAAACCTTCTCCCCCCACTTTTTCTGAACTTATTTCTATCATTGTTTTTACAGAACTTCTTTGCTAAACTATTTACGGCACTATTTCTTAAATGAGCAATATATAGCAACCAGCCTGCAAACCCAAGGCAAAAAGGAGCTGCGAAATGAAAGAAAATCTGCTTTTAGCCGTATTTGTTTTATTCTTTTCTTTGGTTACGACGCCATTATGTTTCGCAGGTGAAGCGAAAAAACAAGCTAATTTCAATTCCGTAAATTGGGAAAACGTTACCTTATCCGAAATACAAAAACTAATCAAAAACGGGGCTGACGTCAACGCTGACGTAGAACAAACACTTGAAGATACTTATCTAAGTTACGGTTGGACACCTCTAATGTATGCGGTAGTCTCATTTAGCATAAATATAAAAATAATTGAAACTTTAATCAAACACGGTGCGCATATTAACACTACAGACTTTAACAATTGGACACCCCTGATGTACGCCGCACGATATAGCCCAAATCCCGAAACAATTGAACTTTTAATCAAATACGGCGCCGATATTCGCGCAAAAGATTCTGCTGATTTTACGCCTCTGGTGTTAGCCACACGATATAATTCAAATCCCAAGGTGGTTGAAACTTTAATCAAATACAGCACTGATCTTAACTTGGAAGGGGAATACGGCAGAACGCTGCTGAAACACACGGTCGGATTCAACACCAATCCCGAAATGATTAACACTTTAATCAAATACGGCGCCGATATTAACGAAAACGCGGCTTCAGATTCAACTTTACTAACTTGGGCTGCAAGACACAACTCAAATCCTGAGGTAATTAAAGCCTTAATCAAATACGGCGCCGATGTTAACGCAAAAGACAAAAACGGCTGGAGCCCGATAATATTCGCAGCTTATCAAAACAGCAATAAAGGGATAATTGAAACCTTAATCGAACACGGCGGCGATGTTAATCTGGAAGACAAAGACGGTTTGACACCGCTGCTATATGCCGCCTCAAACAATGACAGCCACGAGGTAGTTGAAACCTTAATAAAACACGGGGCAGACATAAGCAAAACAGACAAAAACGGCATGACACCTCTGATGCTGGCAGCTTACAAAAACAGAAATCCAAAAATAATTGACACTTTAATCAAATACGGCGCCGACGTTAACAAAAAAGACAAAAACGGCTGGACGCCGCTGATGCTGGCAGCTTACAAAAACAGAAATCCCGAAATAATTGTAACTTTGATCGAACACGGCTCCGATGTTAACGCCAAGAACTCTTTTGGCTGGACGCCGCTGATGCTGGCTATCTATTTTAACCCCAATCCCGAAATCAAAAGAGCTTTAATCATACTTGGCGCCAATACTAAAATAAGAAACAACATAATGGATACATCACTGATACACGCCTAGACGGCAAAAATTTTGAAAAGCAAAAAAGTAAACCCTTGTAAACAAATAACGCGGAGCCAATACAACTCCGCGTTAATTTTTTATATCGTTTTGCCCAAAACTGTTTATCCTATGACTAAGGCAATACCGAAGGAGGATCAATCAGTTCTCCGGTGCATTTGCCCTGCTCGCATTTGGGCGTTATTTCTACATAGCACATCTGCAAAGTACACGGAACAAAAGCGCAGCGTTCGCTCTTGGATTGATTAAACGCTTTGGCATATTTCTTGTTTATCGCCACTTTCCCGTCGCATAAACAACAATCTTTTAGTACGGATACGCAATCGGAATCGGACGAACATTTGTAAATTTCCGCATTATCCAAAGTCAGGGCGGCTAACTTTTCCGCTTTCTTTTCGCCCGAAGAGGCACAGCCCGCCGCAATTATCATACACCCCAAAATCATACTTATAAAGACCAGTTTCCTTTTCATTTTTATTTCCTCCCAAAGTATTCTAATATCTAATATAACATAAAGCAAAAAATCAAGCACCTTCTTTTCCTTTTACAATAAGATTGGCTTTTGCGTTCCGAGCTATCCCCGACGATATACTTCGTCTGCAAACAACCCGATACACAAAAGCCAATTCTTTATGCGGTTAATGATAACCGCGGTCCTGCCCTTACCCCAAATCAATCGCTTTCGTCATACAGCTCAAAGGTAACTATCTGCCATTCCTCCTCGTCCAAATCGTCCAAAAGCGCTTTGAAGGCCGGCGTCAAATTATCTATTTTTCGTTTAAGAACCTTTCGCTTATCGTTTGACATATTACAAAATTGTATTTCTAACCGTTTTTTAAATTATTTGTAATCTTTTTTAATTATACTATAAATAAAATAGATTATTTTTATTTTACTAAAAATATCCATAATAACGGGTTTTTTGGATAAGATTTTTCTTTACTTTTCCATTATGAAGCTGCAGCCGTATTATATGAGTACGATTTTATTTAGTAGAATTATTTAATGAGTTTAACCGAATTTGACATTCAAATATCGCAAGAATTTCCATTTTCCAAGATAATCGGCGTCGACGAAGCCGGCCGCGGCCCTTTGGCCGGCCCGGTTACAGCGGCGGCGTGTTATATACCGCCCGAGCTTTACGGCCACCCAGTAATGGAAAAGATAAATGACAGTAAAAAGCTCTCCCCCGCCAAACGCGAAAAAATATTTGAGGAACTTATAACCCTTCCGATATTATGGCGTACCGGTTATGCCTCTGCCGCAGAAATCGACAAACACAATATCCTTCAGGCTACTTTTATGGCTATGCGCCGCGCTTTGGCATTTTTCGAGGAGGAGAACGCCGTCGTTCTAGTGGACGGGAATCGTCTTATCCCCTTTGTTCATCATCAACAGCGCAGCATAATAGGCGGCGACGCCAAATCTCTCGCGGTAGCGGCAGCCAGTATAATAGCCAAAGTTTCGCGCGACAGATTTATGGATATTTTGGACGACAAATTCCCCCTCTACGATTTTGCGGGCCATAAAGGCTACGGCACAAAAAGCCATATAGCTTCCATAAGGGAATACGGCCCCTGCCCCCAGCACAGAATGACTTTTGAACCCTTGCTGTCGATGTACGGCGGGCTGTTTGGCGCGGTCGGCAAAAATGTTTAGTTTTTTGCGAAGGCAGGGCAATAAAGCCGAAGATCGCGCCGCGAAATATCTCCAAGACAACGGCTATAAGATTTTATGCAGGAATTATCTCTGCCCTTTGGGCGAAGTCGATATAATAGCCCAAAAAGACGAAACTATCGTTTTTGTCGAGGTTAAGCAGCGATCTTCGGACGCTTTCGGAGGCCCGATCGCCGCGGTGACAAAAAGCAAACAGCAAAAAATAGCCAAAGCCGCCGTAGCCTATCTCAAGCAAGAAAATCCGTCTTACAACGCGCTTTTGTTTGATATAATAGCCATAACGGGCGACAGACTTGAACATATAAAAAACGCTTTTACGCCAAGCGGATTGTTTTTATAAGGAGAAAGCCATGACACAACTTCAAACAGTAAAGAAAGCGGCAGCATACATAAACAAAAAAACAAAAAACTTCAAACCCGAAACGGCCCTCATAACGGGCAGCGGGCTGGCCAATTCAGTGCCGCCGCTGGATAAAAAGATAGTTATTCCATACTCCCAAATACCCGGCTTTTTGAGGAGTACCGTCGCGGGGCACAGCGGCAATCTGATTTTCGGCGAGTATAAAGGCAAAAAGATAGCAGTAATGCAGGGGCGCTTCCATTATTACGAAGGCCACCCGATGAAAGATATCGCCATCGCCATACGCACATTATGGATGCTGGGCGTAAAAACTTTATTGGTATCGGCGGCGGTCGGCTCCATCAACGCCAAGCTAAAACCGGGCAGCCTATGCGTACTTAAAGATCATATCAACCTTATGGCCAATAATCCGCTTATCGGCAATTACGATCCCGCCTTCGGCCCGATGTTCTGCGATATGACCGACACCTACGATAAAGACATCGCCAAGAAAACCCTCGCCATCGCAAAGAAGCATAAAATCAACGCTTTGCCGGGCGTATATTTGGCGGTTACGGGCCCCAATTTCGAAACGCCGGCAGAAATACAGGCTTTTAAGAAACTGGGCGCGGACGTCGTCGGTATGTCTACCGTGCCGGAGGTAATAACGGCAAGGCAGCTCGGCCTTAAAATATGCGGGCTCAGCTGGGTAACGAACCTGGCGAGCGGAATATCCAAAACTCCGCTAAGCCATAAAGAAACTTTGGAAGAAACAAAAAAGATTGAAGGCAAATTCGCAAAAATACTGCAGGACTTGCTTACAAAAATATAATTAACGGCAAAAATGATTGATAAAGTTAAAAGGCTGGGCAAAGAGACTTTAATCTATGGCACTTCAACCATAGTTGCCCGCCTTTTTAACTTTTTTCTGGTGCCGGTATACACTTATTATTTGGCGACATCGCAATACGGCGTGATAGCGACCGTATTCGCGTTTATGGCGCTGTTTAATATTCTGTATCAATACGGTATGGATCAGGCATACTTGCGCTTCGCGCAGGACCATAAAAACAAAAACGTTTTCTCCACTCCATTCAACGCAGTAGTAATGACCTCGATAGCGCTTTCCCTGCTGATATACGCCTTAAGCCCATATATAGCGGTGGGGTTGGGCATAGGCCAAGAAAACGCTTACCTTATAAAATACTGCTGTTTTATCCTGGCTTTGGACGCTTTGAATATTATTCCATTCGCAAAGCTGCGTTTTGAACACCGCTCTTGGCATTTTGTCATCATAAGGACGGTTTCCATAATGGTGAACGTGGCGGGCAATCTTTTGGCTTTGGCTTATTTTAAGACGGGCGTAGACGGTATTTTTATGGCGGGGATAGCGGCGTCTTTGGCTTCGCTGATATTATTGCTGCCGGTGATAAGGGAAGATTTCAAACTCGTCTTTGACACAAAACTCTTTAAAGCGATGTTCGCCTTTTCCTGGCCGTTTATACCAGCGGGTATGGCGAGCATTATGGTAAACGTGATAGACAAGCCGCTTCTGTCGCATTTGGCGGGGCTTAGCGAAGTGGGCATATACCAAGCCAATTTCAAAATCGGCGTATTTATGATGTTGGCGGTATCGATGTTTGACCAAGCCTGGCGGCCGTTTTTCATACAGGCTTCGGCAAAACCCGACTGCAAGGAACTGTTCGCCGAGATTTTTACCTATTTCGCCGCCGCGGCCAGCTGGCTGTTTTTGGGGCTTTCCCTGCTTATCCCCACGATAATACAAACCAAATTTCTCGGCTTTAATCTGATACACGAAAGTTACTGGTCCGGCCTGAACATAATTCCGCTGGTGTTGGCGGGCTATTTATTCTACGGGTTTTACATCAATTTTATGGTCGCGCCCGTACTTACAAAAAAAACGAAAGTGCTGATGTTTATAACTTTAGCGGGCGCGGCGGCGAGCGTGGCAACGAATATCATTCTCGTGCCGATTATCGGGATAGTGGGCGCGGGCTGGGCGATATTCGTAAGCTACGCAGTAATGGCATTGGCGCTGTTCGTTTTTTTACAGAGGAATTATCCTATAAATTACCACTACAAGAAGCTCAGTCTTATGGCCTGCGCCGTATTGCTGGTGCTTATGGGAAATATGTTTGCCGCGCAAATGCCGCAAATACACGCCTTGATTTTAAGGATTATAATGCTGTGCATCTATCCAGTTTTGGCGCTGTTGATAATATTGAAAGTGAAAACGAGAACGGAACTGCCGGCATAGCTTGCGACGCCAAAACGCCCGCTCGGCAAGATCGCAAACAGACAAATGATGAAATTACTTTATGCTGAGTAAAGTCAAAACGATTTCGGCGCGTTCTTTTTGGTCCTTAAAAACCACTTGGTAAGGCAGAGGCCTGTCGCCAAACACTCTGTAATCGTTAAATTCAACCGTTTTGTTTATGCGGCCTTTGCTCTGCTTCATCGCGTAAGGATAGCTTAAACCCCGCTTAAAGTAGTAGGAATTAAGAAAGGAGCCGCTTTTAAAAACGATTACCCCCGCTTCACCGTCGGAGGTATAGCCCTGATAATCAGCCGGTTTTAGCAGAAGTATTCTTATAATATCCTCAAAAACAGCCTTGGAGGTTTTGTTGAAAAGCTCCTTAAGCGTATAATTATAGCTGAAATTATCTTTGACGTAGTCGGCGTTGAGCAGTACGGCTGAATAATCGCCCAATATTTTTATTTGGAAGTCCGCGTATTTGCGTTTGTTTATAACAAGCAAGAAATTGTTTTGATAATCGCCCGCCTTAAATTCTGCCTTGAACACAGCGGAAGTTTCCCACCCCGTAAGGAAAACCGGATAGCTGCGTACGGGTTCTTCGCCTTTATTCAAGACCGGCTTTGCTGCGCACGCGCAGAGAAAAAACAAAATCGGTAAAATCAGTAATTTTATTTTGCTCATATTTTTGTTCCTTATTTTATATTATATTATTATGCAAAGTTTAAAGCCGTATTTGTTGGATTTTCTGTGCGCCGCTTTGATAACGGCGTTTTCTTTGCCGTTTTTAAGAAAACTTACCGCCAAATATCTTAAGGACAAACCCACTGCGATAAAAACGCATAAGGGCGTAATATCCACGGCAGGGGGCACCGCTTTGGCTTTGGGGTTCTTTTCCGCTTTGGCGGCGGTAAGATTTACTACGGATTTCCCAAGCGGGACCTTACGCAATTTAAGGGGCATATTTATAGGCGGAACGATAATTTATCTGCTTGGCTTAATCGACGACGTCAAAAAACCGCTCGGTCTAAGTCCGTATATCCGCCTTGTTATACAGGCCTTAGCGGCCGCCGCACTGATACATTACGGCATATCGGTACAATTTACCGCCCAGCCCTTGGGATATATTTTGACGGTTCTTTGGGTGGTCGGGGTAACCAACGCTTTTAACCTTATAGACATTATGGACGGCCTTGCGATAAGCCAAGCCTTATTGGCGGCTTTGGCTTTTACGGTAATTTCATTGCCGTCGGAATATATTTACGTAAACTTCGCGGCCTGCGCTTTATTGGGCGCGGCGGCGGCGTTTTGGCCGTATAACCATTCAAAGCGGCTAAAGACTTTTTTGGGCGACAGCGGCAGCACTTTGCTGGGCTTTTTGCTTGCCGCGCTTTCTCTGGGGACGAGCTACTCAGCCCATAATCCGCTCGCCGTTTACGCACCGCTCTTGATACTTGCCGTACCTGTATTTAACACCGCGTTTGTTTCCGTTATAAGAATATCAAAAGGTATAAATCCGCTAAGCGCCACGCCGGACCACTTCCCGCTGCGTTTAAAAAGCATCGGGCTAAACGGTGGAAGCATACTTCTAATATCGGCGGGCGCGGCTCTGTTACTGGACGCCGCCGCTTTGTATGTAACAAAAAGCGGGGCTCAAGCATCTTTAACAATATATGCGGCGGCGGCGCTTTTGCTCGCGGGCGCGGCGATATTTCTGGCGAGGATAAAAAATGCCTGTTAAAATAAAGATTATCGGTGCGGGCATCAGCGGACTGGCCTGCGCCTATTACCTGAAAAAATACCGTTCCAAAGCCGAAACGGCCATATACGAGGCCGAAGAGAAAATAGGCGGGCTCTGCGGCTCTTACGCGGAAAAAGGCTTCACTTTCGATTACAGCGGACATTTGCTGCACCTTTCGACAAGGAACGGCAAAACTTTGGCGCGGAAACTGCTGGGGCAAAACCAAACGCAAATCAAGAGAAACGCTTTCGTGTTTTTCAAAGATAAGAAGATAGAATTTCCGTTCCAAAACAATCTGTTTCGCCTGGATAAAAATGATATTACTTTTTGCGTAAGCGAGGCGATAAAAGCCTACGGCGCGAAAGCCGCAGCTAAAAATTCATTCAAGGATTGGGCTTTGGCTTTATACGGCAAAGGAATTTGCGGATATTTTATGTTCCCCTACAACTCAAAATTGTGGAAGTTCCCGCTTGAAAAGTTAACTTCCCAATGGTGCGGCAAGTTTATCCCAGCTTACACTCTTGAGGATATTATCAAAGGCGCCTACTTAAAAAGAAACAAAAGAACCGGCTATAACAGTACTTTTTATTATCCAAAGAGCGGCGGCTGCGGCGCGATATGCTCGGCCTTGGCGCAAGGATTGGACAACATCAATTTAAATTCCGCCGTAACAGCCATAGATTTTAAAAATAAAACTTTCAAGGCGGGCGGCAAAAACGTAAAATACGACACACTTATAAGCACAATGCCGCTGCCCGCTTTGGGCAAAGCGCTAAAAGGATTGCCCACCGATATAAAAAAGGCTTTCAAAGAACTTAAACACAACAGCCTTTACGTGCTTAATATAGCTTTTAAAGGCAAAGCGCCGAAAGGACATTGGTTCTATTTTCCCGAAGACAAATATCCGTTTTACAGGGTGGGCGTACAATCCTCTTTTTCAAAAAACTCCGCGCCAAAAGGCTGCTTCAGCCTTTATGTGGAATTTTCCCTAAAGCAAAACGGCAAGGCCGATTTGGCGGAACTTAAAAAACAGACTTTATCGCGCTTGAAAGAGCTTGCCTTCATAAATGATAAGACCGAAATTATAACCGAAAAATGGCACCATATCCGTTACGGCTACCCGATATACGACGGCAAATACGCCAAAGCCAGGGCTATTATCCTTGATTATCTGGCTAAACAAGATATATACTTACTTGGCAGGTACGGCGCTTGGGAGTATTCGTTTATGGAGAAATCCCTGCTTGACGCCGCCGCATTAGCCAAAACGATAGCGAAGGTATCAAAATGAAGATTCTTATATACGGCGGCAGTTTCGACCCCGTCCACAAAGGGCATTACGCGATTTTAAAGGCGGCCATAAAACAGATACAGCCAGATAAGACGCATATATTTACGGCCTATCAATCGCCGTTCAAGGCGGCGCCGGCACTGCCGTTCAAACTAAGGACGAAGATGGCGCGCGAGGCCTTGGGCGGTTTGGACGAGAATATAATTTTCGACGATTTCGAAAATCGGAACGGCCGGGTAACCTATACTTGGGAAACGATAAAACGAGTAAAAGAACTCTATCCCGGGGCAAAAATTTATTTGCTTGTCGGGACGGACTGCCTAAACGATTTGCACAACTGGAAGAACAGCGCCTATATTTTCGACAATGCAATAATAGCCGCGGGCAAGCGCAAAGGCGTACAATTTGACACGAAAAAATTCGATTATATACTTTTGGACGGTACATTCCCGCTGGTTTCTTCCACACAGATAAGAATAGCCATACTTTGCAACGGCCTTCTGCCCAACAATATATTGCCGCAGACGGCCAAAGCTATAGAGGATCAAAACCTATACGGCCTAAAGATACACAAATGGCTGCAGGAAAATCTGCGCCCCAACAGATATTTACACGTAAAGATGGTGGCGCAGGGCGCGGTGGAACTTTCAAAAATATACGGCGCAAAAGCCGAAGATATGGCGCTGGCGGCGATACTGCACGATTCGGCAAAATGTATGAGCAATCAAGAACTGGCCGATTATGCCGTAAAAAACAGACTGAAGGTCGAGGGGCTTAAGGACATTGTCAAATACAGCCCGGCCTTGCTCCACGCAGACGTTTCGGCCGATTTGGCTAAAAAAATATTCAAAATAAGAAAGGCGGAAGTGCTAAACGCCATAAAATTCCATACTCTGGGCCGCCTTAATATGAGCTTGGAAGAAAAAATACTTTTTATAGCCGATATGTCCAGCAAGGACAGAAGATACGCCGAAGCCAGAAAAGTTTATCAGGAAGCGCAAAAATCTTTGGACGAAGGCCTAAAAGAGGCTTTGCGGGTAAAATTGCTTTTTACCATAGGTACGGACAAATGGCTTGCGGGCGCGGGTATTAAATTATGGAACGAGATTATCTCAAAAAGCAACTGAAGTTAAGGCTCGTAATATACTGCGCCTTCGCCATATTGTTATACGGCGCGGCGGCGCAATTCAACACCTCAGCTGGCGGGCTAATAACGAGAAGCGACGAACCTGTCAAAGTACTGCTTTTGTCTTCCCCGCCGATATTTATAGCATATAACCCCAAATTCAAAAAAGCGGTGGTAAACAATCTGCCCAATACAAAAAAAACGCTAAGCGCGGAGGAAATACTGCGGCAAGCGAAAATAAATCAAGATAAAGTCATTATCGTAGATATCCGCCCGCAAAAAAGAATAGAATTTTGGGATAAATTTAAAAACAATCTGCAATCCTGGCAGAAGAAGCCGTATATAATATTCCAATATATTTACGCATACGTTAAGCTGAAATGCAAGGCAAAGACGGATTTGTCTTTTGGGGATTTTGTTCTCATCAGCACTGAACTTTCGACCTTGCAGCCTTCAGACTTCGCCGTTCAAAATCCTTTGGTCGACAAAATAATAAAAGGCCGCAAACAACAGGAAACGACAATAAACATAACTACCGACATCAAGCCCAACCAAACGGCGAAAGGCCCGCTGATAATAGAGGTTTTAAACGCCTCCGGTAAAAACGGTCTGGCCGGTGAAGTTACAAAGTTCCTAAGAGAAAAAAATAACGGCGGGATATTGAACGTCGACGTAATAAATTATGGCAATTATCCCGAACTGTTGGAAAGAAGCCAAATCTTGGACAACAGTTCCCGCCTGTTGGACATACAGCAAACGGCCTATCAGTTGGGGCTGGAAAACCACGAAATATTTACACATCGGGACAAAAACTCGATATCCGATGTAAAAATAGTGTTGGGAAAAGATTTCGTATTGCCAAAACGATATAAATAAATGCTAAACTCTATGGTGTGTATTAGAAAATAATAAGGAAAGCGAGTATGGATAAAAAACAAGCCAAAGAACTGGTAATAAAAACCGCCCGTTTTATAGACGACAAAAAAGCGGAAGAAGTAAAAGTATACGATTTATGCGGGCTTTCGAGCCTGTGCGACTATATGATAATAGGTACGGCTACCTCTACGCCGCATCTGGACGCTTTGGATATGGACGCGGGTACAGAACTGAAGAAAGACGGCCTTTACAAAAACAACCGCGACGGCGGACAAACCACTACTTGGCGGGTGTCGGACTACGGCGCTTTTATGATGCATATAATGACGAGGGCGGCAAGGGAATTTTACGCGCTTGACAAAATCTTCAGCTTCGGCAAGGAAGTAAAATGGCAAAAGCCGAAAAAGACAGCCGAAAAATCCGCAAAGAAAACGGCCAAAAAAAGCGCAAAAAAAGCCGAAGCCCAAAAAACCGTAAAAACCGCGGCCAAAAAGACGGCTAAGAAAACAGTAAAGAAAGCGGCCGCCAAAACAGTAAAAAAGGCCTCAAAAACGGCTGTAAAGAAAACTGCAAAAACAGCGGCGAAAAAGGCAGTAAAGAAAACCGCAAAAAAATCCACTAAGTAGAAGGGAAAGAGAATGCTCAGCAATTTAAGAAACAAAATACAAGACAGATTGACGAAAGATCCTTACTTTGCGGAATTTGAAATTTTGCCGCAAGTGGAATTCGCCCCCCCTCCCAGCCATATCGATGCGGACATCTCCCTTGTTTGGGCGATGGCCTGCGCCAAACAAATGAAAAAAAACCCTTTGGACATCGCCAAAAAAGCGGTAAAGGTTATTGAGCAACTCGAAGAAGTGGCGCAGTGCGATTTTTTGGCGCCGGGTTTTATCAATATAAAACTAAGCGACGCTTTCTTGGTGGAAGCCGCACGCGACAGACGCCTTAAAAACAGGGAAGCGGCAGGAACGCAAAGCAAAGAAAAAATACTTATAGAATTCGTTTCCGCCAATCCTACCGGGCCGCTGCACGTAGCCAGCGGGCGCGGCGCCAGCTTAGGCGACAGTTTGGTAAAAATACACCGCGCATTGGGCATAGCCTGCGACGCGGAGTATTACATTAACGACGCCGGCAATCAGGCTCAGCTGCTGGGCGAATCTTTGAAAGCCAGAGCCCAAGGCAAAGAGCCTCCCGAAAACGGATATCACGGAGAATATCTTATCGACCTTGCAAAACGAATACCCGAAGGCCTGCCCGAAAGCGAATACGGCCGTTTCGCGATGGAAGAAATAATCAAAACCCAGCAGGAGGATATGAAAGCCTTCGACGTCGAATTTACACGCTGGTTCAGGGAAAGCGAACTGCATAAAGAGAAAGCCCTCGACAAAATTTTGGATTTGCTAAAAAAACAAAACAAAGTCTACGAAAAAGACGGAGCGGTATGGCTCGGCACCAGCGCCGACCACGACGATAA
The DNA here is from genome assembly GCA_949291515.1 of uncultured bacterium. Taxonomy (GTDB): domain Bacteria; phylum Elusimicrobiota; class Elusimicrobia; order Elusimicrobiales; family Elusimicrobiaceae; genus Proelusimicrobium. The sequence goes on from CASEVY010000008.1 coordinate 13,718, forward strand.
AGACCGCGTCTTGGTACGCGCCGACGGCAGACCGACTTATTTCCTGGCGGATATAGCCTACCATAAAAACAAATACGACAGAGGCTACACAAAACTGATAGACATCTTGGGCGCGGACCATCACGGTTACGTACCCAGAATGGAGGCGGCGGTAAAAGCCTTGGGCAAAGAGCCGCAGTCTTTTAAGGCGATAATACATCAGCTGGTACACCTTATAGAAAACGGCGAGAAGGTGAAAATGTCCAAAAGGGCCGGGACTTTCATCACTTTAAGGGATTTAACGCAAGACGTAGGACGCGACGCGTGCAGGTTTTTCTTTGCGGGCAGAACCCCAAACGCGCACCTTAACTTTGATCTGAACATAGCAAAGAAACGTACCAACGAAAACCCGGTATTTTACGTACAATACGTACACGCGAGAATATGTTCCATATTCAATACAGCCAAAGAAAAGGGCTTTGAACCCCTCGCAATGACCGAGCCGGAACATATATCCAAGCAGGAAAGAGCTCTGTTAAGCAAAATGCTGTGGTTCAAAAAGACTCTGGAAACCTGCGTAAAAGATTTAAGCCCGCATCATCTTACTTCTTATCTTACTGAGCTGGCATCGCTGTTCCACGCATTCTACGACTCCAGCAGAGTAATAGACGAAGCCGACGAAAAAACTTCTCGTTCTCGTCTGTTTACCTGCCAACTGGTACAGGAACGCATAGCTAAAGGGCTTGAACTTATCGGGGTAAGCGCGCCGAAACATATGTAAAAAGCGCAAACGATAAGCAGTTAATTTGTAAGTGTTTTGTTAGTGTTTAAAATTATAGGAGAGATAATGAGAAAACATCTAATTCTTTTTACCGCCTTGATAACGGCGGTTTTGGCTGTTTTTGCAACGGCTCCAGCTCTAAGAGCGCAAGCTCAGGAAGGAGAGCCGAAGGGGATCGAAATAGCCAATAAATACTTCGAAGACCGCTTGTATTCCAAAGCGATCGAGGCTTATAAGCCGTTTCTGCAGTCTAAAGACAAGGACCTCAAATACGAGGCCGAACTAAAGACGGCAATAGCCTATGAGTACCAAAATAAATACGATACTGCACTTAAACAAATATATTCCTATAAAGTGCCGACGGACAATCTGTGGAAGGCAAGATATTATTTGGTAAAACTTGCGATTCTCAACAACAATATCTATGAGGCGCCGGAAAACCAAGAAACCACCAACGACCCGACCAAATTCACTTTGGCTCAGAAAGAAAACGAGAAAACAAATATTCTTTCCAAACTGTGGGATATGCGCAAAAAACTCGCCGATATGTCTTACGAAGACAGTAAAGATTATGTATTGAATTCATTCAGATACTACTCTTACGGCAATATACCTCAGACGGCGATTTCCCCCACTTTGTTTGATTATCTGGTCAATATATGGAAGCAATACGAAACAAAACCGCTGGAAGAAATCTACGAGCAAGCCTATAAAATAAAAGGCAAAGACCGCGCCACCGCCGCCGAGTTATGGCGTTTGGAACGCGTGGAAATGATACCCGTAGACTCAAGCGAATTCATCACTTTAAAAGCCAACTGGATGCAATATATATCCGGTATGACAAAAACCTATACCGACGCTTACGGCGTAAAGAAGTATATTTTCCAAGCGCAGGAGACTTTGCCTAAAACCAAAGCCGCCTATGCCGCGGCGCAAGCCTTCAATAATTTGGAAATGTACGAAGACGCGGTAAAGACCTTGGACTACTGCACAACTTTGCCTCTCAATATCATTACGGACGCTTGTAAAAGCCTTAAAGAAGAAATTGCAGCCCCGCGCTTAGACTTCGGGGAAAATAAAATCAACGCCGCGCCCAATCAAGAATACGACCTTCAAGTCTATACCAGAAATTTGGAAAAATTCTATATTCACATATTCCAAATTAATCCGACAAGAATAAAAAAACTTATCAGCGGCAAAGAAAAAGTCTATATCAAAGCAGCCGTTTTTAACGAATTGCTCTCCAGCAAACCGCTGCGCACGCTTGGCATATCCGTATCATATGACAAAAAATACGCCATACATGCCAGCAACATCGTGCTGCCAAAAGAAAAAAGCGGCTTTTACGTCATAACTCTCAGCGATGAAAAGCAATATTCCGTGGACAAATCGAAAAAAGAGGCAAACATTACTGATTTTATGCTTGTCAACTATACCGATTTGGCCCTTGCCAGCACAAGCTACGCCAAAGCCAAAAACCTTAAGGCTCAAACCAGCTTGGGCAACTTCTACAATATTTACGCTTTAGACGCAAAAACAGGCTTGCCCAAACAAGGCGTCAAACTGGAACCTAACACGGGCAAAGCGGTATATACCGGCAAAGACGGTTTAAGAACTTTTGCCCAAAACAATAAAGTAAAAGATTATAATCCTTTATCGATTTTTGCCAGCAAAAACGGCAATTACGCGATGCTCGACAGCTTATGGTTCGAAAAGCCAGAGCCCCAAAAGAATTATTTGGCTTTGAATACCAGCATGTCCATCTATAAAGCAGGCGATACCATAAAAGCCCAAATAACCGCGGCGGAATTGAAAGGCGCTTCGGGCTATCTTTTGGCCTCGGACAAAAACGTAAAGATATCTTTAAGAAGCCCCAATTATACCCTGTTGGAAGAAAAAACATTAAAGTTGGACGATATGGGATCGGCCTCCTACACCTACCGCCTGCCCAAAGACGCAATGCTGGGCAATTATAATATCCAAGCGCAAATGGAAAACGCTTATGCCTCAAAGGGCGTCAGCGTGGAGGCTTTCAAAACGCCGACTTTTGAAGTCAACTTGCTGGACAATAAAGAAGCCGTCAAATTCGGCAATTCTTTCGAAGTAAAGGGTAATGCGGTATATTATTACGGGCTTTATACGGCCGACGCTAAAGTCTCTTATACCGTAACGAAGGAAAACTTCTTTCCTATATTCTGGCGCGCTTCAAAACCGTTCAGTCCAAGGGAAGAGATAAAGGAAGGCACAACAACCACCGACAAAAACGGTGAATTTAAAATAACATTTACGCCGCAAAAAGACGATACCGCGGCTTTAAACCAAGCAATACCGGTAAGATATACCGTAAGCGTATACGTTACCGACAAAGCGGGTAATACTATACATAGCGAAAAGTCATATATAGCCAGCGCAAAAGAGAAATTCTTTGACATTCAATTAAGCAAGAACTTCTTACGCAGCGCGACGCAAAATCCGATAACGGTAAAGATGACCAATGTAAACGGCGAACCTTTAAAAGGAACAGCAACCGCGAGACTCTTTGAAGCGCAAGCGCCGGAAAAGTGGAACAAATACTCTGCCGACTTTGACAATCAGGTTAAAAAAGGCGAAATTATAAAAATAGACAAGGTCGAATTTAAAGACGGCAATCCGGTACAATATATGGTTCCGCCTTTAAAAGAAGGCTTCTACATCCTTGAATTTACGCCGCAAGGCAGCGAGGACAATGTATCGCAAAACGATACGATAACATTCCTGGTGGTTAATATGGATAATCCCTCCATATCGCTGCCGGAAAACACGACTCTGCCGGAAAACGACACTTATTATCCGGGAGAAACCGCCTATGTGCTTGTGTCCTCGCCAAAAGCACAGAGTAATAAATATATCGAGATTTACAAGGACGCTTTCTTGCTTAGCTCCAAAACTTTGACTAAGAAAGGCCCCGCGATATTGCAACTCCCGATAACTAAGGATTATCAAGGCGGAATTGCTCTCAGATGGTTCTCCGTATACGACTACAATATATACTCCGGCACGACAAATATAAAAGTGCCTTACGTAAACTCCAAACTCAGTTTGGAACTTTCCGGAACGGAGTTCTCTTTGCCGGGCGCCAACAAAACCCTCAGCCTGACAGTTCTGGACGAAAATAAAGCAAAAGTAAACGCCAGAGCTTTGGTAACGGTATACAACAAAGCATTGGATTATTACAGGGAACACTCCTTCACCACTTTAGCGCCTTACGCGGAAGATGAAGACAGGAGTTTTAACGGTTTTGACTCCTCTTTGGACTATTCTCAGCCCTACCCGATGCCGCTGATGTTCAATTCCGCCATGCCAAAAATGGCAATGGCTACAATGAGAAGCGCCGGCGCCCTTAAATCCGCAGAGGGAGCCGCTTTCAGCGCGGACACAGTAGCCGAGGCAGAGCAAGCCCAAGGAGGAAGCGACAGCGTAAGTTTCAGAACGGATTTCGCGACCAATGCTTTATGGCTGCCGAACTTGAACGTAAAGGACGGATTCTCGGAATTTACCTTTAAACTGCCGCAGAGCGCCAGCGAGTGGAAAGTTCTTGCCGCGGCGTTTACCAAAGACGTAAAAACCGGCAAAACGGACTTCAGCTTTATCACAAGAAAAGACCTTATGATAAACTTGGAAGCCCCCCGTTTCTTAAGAAACGGAGACGAAATACAACTGCAGGCAATGGTAAGCAACACTACCAACGAGGCCATGCCGGCTGAGGTAAATTTAACCGTAAATTACGATTGTTCGCAGCAGCTCGACAGCTGTAAAACTTTGGAATATGAAGCCAAAAACATATTGATTGCCGCTAAAGGGCAAAACTTGGTAACGTGGTCCTTTAAGGCTCCGCAGGAAGGAAGCGAGGTAATGTTCTCGGCTTCCGCCAAGAACGCTTCCTTAAGCGACGGCGAAATAAAAACCGTTCCGTTGCTGCCCAGCGTGCAGCAGTTAAGTTCCAGCAGGACGGTGGTATTGAAGAAAGGCACAAACAAGTTGTTCTTGGGCGGGGTCGACAAAGACGCCAAAATAGAGGCGGCCCATATCACGATTTCCCCCTCTTTGTTAATGCCGGTACTCAATGCAATGCCGCTGCTGACGAAAACCAGCAGGACTTCGGCCACTTCAGCGGCAAACGCTTACTTTACTTTGGCGATATTCAATAAACTTTATAACGACTATCCCCAATTAAAGGAAGCCGCAGCCAAACTGCCAAAACGCGGCAGCGTATCGCCCGCTTGGAGCGCAAATGAGGAACTCCTCTTAAATGATGTCGCTCAAAGCCCGTGGTATCTGTTGTCTAAAGGTTATAATCAGCAACAGGCGGTTATAGATCTGTTTGACGCTCAACTTGTGGAAAAACAAAAACAGGAAGCGGAACAAGACTTGGCCAAATTCCAAAATCCGGACGGCGGTTATCCTTGGGTAAAAGGCGGAACGAGCAATATGTTCATAACGCTCAGCGTCCTTAACGACTTCGCCCAAGCCTATGCCCACGGCGTGAAAATAGACGAAACAACGGCCAAAAAAGCCCTGAACTACCTGGTGAAGAATTATTCCGACAAGGACATAAATGTAGGCGTATATACCGCTTATATTTTGACGGCTTTCCCCAAAGAATGGAACACAAAGAGTTATGCTTTGGCTTCGAAAGCGATGGCCGAGTTTGAGAAAAATCCTCTTCAAACTCCGCTCGCCTATGCTTATGCCGCCTCAATATACAAACGCTTGGGCGATATGGATAAGGCGAAGCTGCAAATAGAGAGATTGTTTGATACTTCAAATGCCTCAGACGTTACGGGCATATCCTGGACGATGGAAGATCGCTCTTGGCAGTGGTTTGAAGACGGCGTAACCCTGCACGCGGCGGCCATACAGGCTTTAAGCGAAGTCGCGCCCGAAGACGACAGAATAGACGGGCTTGTAAAATGGCTTATCTTCAACGAGAAAGCGCAAGCCTGGGGCAGCCCGCAAAGCGCCGCTAAAGCCGTTTACGCGCTTATGGGCATAATGCTAAAAGACAATATCCTTGACCAAACCAAGATATTTACCACCGAGTGGAACGGCAAAACGACAAAAATTACCGTAGAACCTTATGACTTGGATTCTTCTTCCTTAACGACAAGCGTCTACGGTGACGAAATAACGCCCGATGTCTTCAAGGCGGCGATAAACAAAGCCGTGCTCACTATGGAAAAACCCGCCGCCGACTTTGACGACTACGCTACGATAAGCGCGCTGTTTACCACCTCAGCGCCGATTCAAGCCTCCAAAGACGGGCTTGTCAGCGTCGAAAAAGAATACTATCTGATAAAAGACGGCAAGGCTTCCAAACTTAAGGAGGGCGATGAGCTTCAGCAAGGCGACGAAGTCGAAGTGCGCCTTACCGTCAAGAGTCAGTCGGCATTCGATTTCGTGGTGTTAAGCGATCCCAAACCCGCAGCTTTCGAAACCGACGAGCTTTTATCCGGCTGGAAATACGACGGACAGCTTGCCAGGTATGAAGAATTGAAAGACAATGTAACAAACTTCTTCCTGCAAGAACTGCCCAAAGGCACTTACGAACTTAAATACACGATGCGTCCGACCGACGGCGGAACATTTACATCGGGCGCGGCCCAAATGCAAAGTATGTATATGCCGGAAATAACGGCGCACAGCGCGGGTTTTAAAGTAAAAGTAAAATAGTCTTATAAATCCAAACGAAACCGCCCGTATCCAATACGGGCGGTTTTTTTGTTTCCTATCCGAAAGCCCGCTGCCTGACTGCCCCCCAAAAAAAGAGAGCGAGAGAGAAAAAACTTCTTTACTCCGGTGGGAACTTATGTTCCGACAAAACGGAAAATATCCCCCTCAAAAATATAAAATTAAAAGCAAAGCGCAGTCGCACAAATAGGATATTGAAAGCAGGTAAAATTTAATATAATAAGAATATGACGAATTTAATACTTTTGCTTGCAAGTTATTTGATAGGTGGCATACCCTCGGGCTATCTTATAACAAAGAAACTTAAAGGGTTTGACATCAGGAACTACGGATCCGGCAATCCCGGCGCGGCAAATGTCTACAGAACGGTAGGCAAATGGGCCGGCGTAAGCACGTTTTTATGCGACGCTTTTAAAGGTGCATTGGCGGTCGAAATGGCGAAATACTTCGCCCCTTCCTCCGAATATATGCCCCTAATATGCGGTTTTGTGGCGATATGCGGACATATGTGGACGATATATCTAAAATTCCGCGGAGGCAAAGGCGTGGCGACTTCAGCCGGAGTATTCGGGGCATTGTTGCCGATACCTACGGCCATAGCTTTCGCCTCGTTCGTCATAGTGGTATGGAAGACGGGCAGGATTTCGCCCGGATCCATTTTGGCGGCGGTGATATTGCCGCTTACCAGCTTTTTTATAGGGGATTACCCTTTAGGCTACAGCATAGTATGCACCGTAGTCGGTATAATAGTAATCTACAAACATATACCCAACATTAAGCGTATGCTTAACAAAAGCGAACTCGCTTTTGAAGACGGGGCCAAAAAAAATGCAAATAAATAAAATAACGGTTTTAGGCGCGGGCGTCTGGGGCAGCGTTATAGCCCAGCACATAGCCAATATAGGCTATAAAGTAACGGTGTGGGAATATTCCGAAAAGCTGTTGGGCGACATAAAAAACAGCGGCGGACGCCACCCCAATATACCTGATTTTAAATTTCACGAGAATATAACGCTTACCGGCAGCGAGGAAGAAGCGGTAAAAGACAGCGATATGCTGGTATTTGTAATATCATCAAAAGCGATAAGATCTTTCTGCGCCAAAATCAAACCGATTTTAAACGGACGGGTTATTCCCGTAATAAGCGCGTCGAAAGGGTTGGAAGACAAAACCTTCAAGACGATGTGCGAAATTATAGAGGAAGAATTGCCCCAGCTTAAAGACTATGTTTTTGCCTTCAGCGGGCCGAGCTTCGCCTTGGAAGTGGCAAGGAATATACCCACCAAAATAATTTTGGCGGGCCATAACGGCCTATTGATGAGCGAACTTAAAGAGAAATTAAGCGCTCCGCCCGTTATACTCGAAACCTCTTTTGACAGGCGCGGCGCGGAATATGGCGGCGCAATCAAAAACGTGGTGGCGATAGGCTGCGGGCTTCTTGACGGTATAGGCGACGGGGCCAATACAAAAGCCGCGCTTCTTACGCAAGCTATGCAGGAGCTTAATGCGATAATGCTAAGCCAAGGCTGCACCACGGAAGCGGTGTACGGCTTATGCGGCCTGGGCGACGCGGTGCTGACCGGTATGTCGGCCATATCCAGAAACAGAAGACTAGGCGAAAAGCTGGGACAAGGCTTGACTTTGGAACAGGCCAAAGAACAAGTGGGAACAATAGCAGAAGGCGCCAATTCCGTACAAAGCGTATACGATTTAATACATAAAAACAAACTCAACTGTCCGGTAATAACGGCTATTTGGAAAATTGTAATAAAAGGCGAAAAGCCGTCAGTACTGATACACGCGTTGGGTTTTTAAACGAATTTTACATATAGGGAGGAAACTCACATGAACAAGGAAGATATTATACAGGAACTCTCAAAACACCTTTTTGACAAAAAACAGGCCAAAGCGGCGGTAGAAAGCACCATAAAAATAATGAAAGACGCCCTAAAAAAAGGCGACAAAGTGGTTTTGTCTAATTTCGGCACTTTTAAAACTAAGGAAAGCAAACCTATAAGTTTAAAGAACCCCAAAACGGGCAAAGAAATACCCGTTCCGGCCAAGACGCGCATAAGATTTAAAGCGTCAGAAAATATCCTAAAGTAGAAATATGAATATCGAGGAACTGCAGAATAAGGAATATTTTACCATAGGCGAAGTATCCAAACTTTGCGGTATCCCCGAATATACCATAAGATATTGGGAAAAGAGCTTCAACTTGATACGGCCGATACGCAAAGAAAGCAGACATCGCCGTTATACCAGGAGCGATATCAATACGATATCGAAAATAAAGGAGCTTACCCAGCGCCATAAAATGACTTTGGAGGGTGCGAAGAAGCATCTAAGCAAGTATATGGCTTTGGGCGCCAAATCTAAGGAAAACAGGAGCTCTTATACTGTAAAAGACGTTAAATTTTTAAAGGAAATAAAAGAAACCCTTTCACAAATCATTAAAGAATGATAAAATATAAGGGTAAGGTAAAATGAGCACCAGTTTTTACCTATAAAAGAGTAAAACAATCGGGGAGTGGCTTAGTGGTATAGCGCTCGCTTGGGGTGCGAGAGGTCCCGAGTTCGATTCTCGGCTCCCCGACCATTTAAAATATTTAAATACAGACAATAAACGGGGCGTAGCGCAGCTGGTAGCGCGCACGGTTCGGGACCGTGAGGTCGTGGGTTCAAATCCCGCCGCCCCGACCATTTAGAAAAATATTTGTTATAGGTACTTCTTAAGAAGTGCCTTTTTTATTGCCTTATTACCGCCAATTTGTTTGGACAATTATGAAATACTAGATTATGAGGCTATATTTATTCTCCTATCAAACCCAAAAGCACCTCTATAATGGATTATCCCATTTATTATACGCCCCCGCTATTTTGACAGAGAATTTCAATACAAAACACATAGACATTGGCGGATAAATTTAATACCATTAAAACAAACAGATTGTGTTGATATTATACAAAGGAGACTACTATGAAGAAACTATTTTTCTTTATGTTGTGTTTTTTATTGACCTTAACAGGCTGCGTCATAGTTGAAGAAAACTTCCCCGAACTTTCTGAAACTAATACGCAAATGTATGACGAATGGAAAGATATTACCTTTAAAAGCCTTACAGGAAACGAAAATTTGATTATCAGCCGCGATTTCCAAAACAGAGACGGTATAAATATTTTAACGCCCGACTATAATCAAGACTTTTTGGCAGTCGTATTGCTTGAAACAAATTGTGAAAAGTCTAAATCAATGGCGCCGTATCTTAATGAAATGGCGACTCGTATTATCCCCAAAGCGCACGCTATGAATTATGTACCGATATTTTTGGATATTTATCAAGATTCTCAAAATAAAAATGTACCCTGGATAAGCGATCTGTCCAATATAGATTTTTTTATGAACGCCGCTACCGTATGCTCGGATAATGCCTGTCAGGATGTTTTTCTCCCGAAGGGGGCCAACCCTTCAACCGCGACTATTTACGTGGTAGATACTCATAATATTACAAGAACCAGAAAAGTCTATTCTTGGAATTTAACGGAGGATCCTCAGACGCAATCTAGGAAAATGGAAAACGCGCTGGCTGCGGCCTTGGGTTTAGAAGTAATAACCTTTGACCCAAGCGTAGATGATTGGAACGACGCAGATGTAAGCGGTTCCAATATATAATTTATAAAGCCACAAACATTTAGAAAGCCGCTTTAAACTAAGCGGCTTTCTTTTTTCTTCCTAAAGAAACCTCAAGATTTGATAACATTGGCTCATATCTAGCCGCAGGACGCTTTATCTCTGAAACAAGCTATTCAATATTTAAATCTTTTATTCTCCCAAAGAACGGAAATCGCAACATTTACTTCAAAGTAGCAGCTCTATTTTCAACTCACTCTATGCAAAATAAAAGCGGCAGGCAAATTACCGCTAAAATTTCTTTTTTGACAAAGAAACAATTCCTCCCCCAATTGCCCCCCAAAAAATAATATACTCATATTCCAACAAAGGGAAAATATTTCTAAAGTTTAGCCAAATATGTGGGGGGTTTATATTTACGAAAATGGATTATACAAGATAACTCTCCGAAAACCTCTCTTAGTGTCTTACAGCTCTTATTTACAAACTTATGTACAGCATACCATTAAGGCTTTAAGTACAGAGGAAGAAGAGTAAGACTTTATTAAGTTTAAGCGTCCTTTGACGGCTCGCAGAGCGCAGACAATCAATTACTCGGAAATTCTCAATAATGCAGTAAACTTAGCGCATAAAAATTCGCGCATACTTCTTTATCTGTTCAAGCGTCATATGTATATTATGCCGCCAATAGATAATATGCTTTGTAAAATATTTTAAGAGTACAGGGCGTGAAACTACGCAGGCCTAGCCCAACCATTTAAAAAATACCTTGCGAAAGATGTTTTTTATTATTTTAGTACTCTAGACCCCGCTGGAGGCTTCCCGTTATTGTTATTTATCTTCGTGCTAGAGAGATTCTGAAAATATACTGAATGCCCCAAACAGAACTTTTTCTATAACCACCAACCGGCTATGACAACGTTAAGAGTTAGTTTTTTGACTCTTCTCTATACTAGCAAGCAATTTAGCATACTGTTTGGGAGCAAAACCGAGATTCTTGCCGGCAAGAGCTAAACGCTTAGCCAAATCATAATTTTTATCTGTCAGGCACAACTCAGCAGCTTTGCCTAAAAGCCCTTGATCTGTGCTATATGCAAACGATATCGTTTTATCATTCAACTTTGCCAAAACTTGTTCGTATATCTCAAAAGCCTTCTTTAGATGATGTAATTGATGGTTACAAAGTCCCGTCTGAAGAAACGATGCCGCTTCTGTTTCATTTCTTTGTTGCGCTCGCTTAAAAAAGTCCAATGCTTTTTTCCATTGTTTCTTACGCTTATAGGAAAACCCGATATTGTACAAAAGATCCCTATCATATGGATTCTTTTTCAATTCTTTAAGTTCTATCCGCAGGGTTTTATCATACTGCTTCATATTGTTGTATAATTGAGCCAACGAGCTATATGCTGAAATATAATCGGGATTTCTTTTTAACGCCGTTAACAAATCCTTCTCAGCTTGTTTGTAACGTTTCAGGGCACAATAAGTCCGCCCGCGCTCCCTGTAACACCAAGTAAGCACGTTTTCCTCCAGTTGCTTCTTTTTACGCAACGCTATATTAAAGTCTTTTAAAGCCGCCTTGTATTTTCTAAGGTTATATAAAGCAAATCCCCGATTATAAAAATCCTCAGCGTCAATTGCTCTTTTCTTCAAACACACTAGCACTTTCTTACTGTGCGCCTCGATCCATTTATCTTCACCTGATACTATTTTTTCTAAATAAACAGATAGAAACGGATATTTCGATTTTTGGGAAAATTCTTTATTGGCACCGACATACTTAGGATTACAAGCCAAATCGGAAATTACACCATACAATTCTTTAATAAATTCTAAATAATCCGCTTTAAAATGGGCATAAATCTTCTTTCGTGATATCCATTCTTCTTTTTGAAACTCCGTACGCCAGCCGAATTCGGTGATAAAGATATCTTCTCTTGTATCTTTTTTATCCACATTGGATTGTATAATAATTTCCCGCGCACTCCTCTTGGTTCCATAAATGCTGATACTGCTGGTATCAGTATAACTTAAATTTCCATTCATATTTTTACAAGCGTAACGAATCGATGTCCATGAATTTTTCTTATCGTCCCAAAATACCGCACAATTCTCTTTCCCTTGAGAAAAATACAATTTAATATTTTGAGTAACAGTATTCAATTTGTATTTTATTTTTAGCGGCGTATCTTTTATCTCTTGTGGCATAAATCCTCCTAGAGTCATTATAATTATTATAAATAATACTGCGACAACATATTGTCGTTTTCATTTGGCAATTTGCTTTCCCAGTGCTCAAATTCCTTTTTTACTCCACCAAACTCATCAGTGCCTTAAGGCTCATATTTTAGGGATTTTGCTATTATGAAATACGCCGATATCTTAGGCAATCAACAGGCTAAACTTAAATATGGGACAAATGTTTGCTTCTTCAACCCGCGGCGTTTTCCAGTCAACGCTTTGCCGAAACGTATTTATCGGCTATAATATTTCTATGCTGAGAGACATTGTTAAAGAATCAAAAGAAAAAGAATGGGCTATCGAGCGGGAAACATTTCACGATGAAGAATTGCCAGGAATCGATCTCTCACGATTGGAGTTTACCAAAATCCATTTCCGCAGCTGTAAGTTCTCCGACTGCGACTTTACAAAAGCCAATTTCCTAAACTGCGGCTTTGAAGAATGTGATTTCTCAAATTGTAATTTTACAGACGGCTATTTCAAAAAAATAAAATTTACAAACTGCAAAGGGACGGGAGCCGACTTCTCAAAAGGAGTATTTAAGGACAGCGTCATATCGGACTCTTTGTTCGACTACGCCAATTTTTCTCAGTCTCTTTGGCAGAACTGCAAAGCGGAAAACTCCTCTTTTAAAGAAGCGTCCCTGAGTGAAGTGTCTTTCAAGAAAACGATTTTCGATAAAGTCGACTTTTCAAGAGCGGATTTCTTTAAAACTATGCTGAAAGATGTTGATATGTCATCAAGCGTAATAAGCGGGATAATTTTATCCGATTCGCACCGGGAACTCCTAGGCTGTAAAATAAATCCTTTTCAAGCGGCTGATATCGCCCATCTTTTGGGGGTAATCCTCGTGCCGTATAAACAATAAAAGAACACTTCTAAAAACGGGTTCTTTTTGTTATTATATTTTTATGAGAGTACTCTTAATCGCAATTTTATATTTATCCCTATCTATCTGCGCGGCCGCGCCGGCCCAAGCGCAGAAGTATATGGACGTCCGCCAGTATAACAATACCTACGAAATAAACGTTCATAAACCGGGCGACAATCAGGAATCCAAATGTCAGGCGGTAAGGCTGAACAAGGAATGGTTTATCACCGCTGCGCATTGTTTGGTACCGGTATGCAATGCGGAATGCACTATAAAAGCCAAACTGGCCAATACGAAAGATTATGAAATGGAAATGAACACCACGCACAACGGTATTTCAAAGGCGGCCTATCTCCACACTAAATCTAAGGAAGACCAAGTATCCTACGATATCGCCCTGATAAGATTTAGCCCCGCAAACACTTCTTATATATTCAAAGACAAAAAGAATATGCGCCTTATGGAAAAAGACGAGCTGTTCAAGCAGTTAAACGCATCCCAAAAAGCGGAATTTAACCAGGCGATAGAAGGCGTAAACTTCCCGGTAGTACTGGCTTTAAAAACACAGACGCCGAAAATTCTTAACCGAGCATTGGCTGTAGCATCGGTATGGGATTACGACAAGGAAATTTTAAGCTCGGAAGATTATGTGTTTTTCTCTCCGAAACACAACTTCCTTTACACCTCCAACTTCGGCATAAGGCAAGGGATATCGGGTTCGGGCGTAATAACGAGTAGCGGCGAACTCGTCGCCGTAGTTTCAGCAGTTGCGCATACCCGCAGGACTTTAACTACAGACGGCGGCTCCAAGATAAAAAATATAGATTTTTCAATGTTTTCCACCTTCGACAATTCCGTATTGTCTTTCTTAAAAAGCCATGTGCCGGGATTGGAAATTAAACAAGCGGGTTTTAACTATTTCGCCGTCGTACCCGACGAGTACAGAGCTTTAACCCAGAATATGGAGGAAATGGATTTATGAAACCGTTTTTTCTCTTTTTTGCAGGGCTGTTCTTATTTTCGCAGCAGGCGGCGGCGGACGTAAGTTTCATTACCGTAAGCGACGAATCCTCCTACAACGAAGTGGAAGATTTCAGCAATACTTATGAGATCAATTTTAACCGCCACGGCGAGAAGAACATCAACAAATGCCAAGCGGTACGCTTAGACGAATACTGGTTTCTTACCGCAGCGCATTGTGTGGAAAATGCCTGTAGGGACAACTGCAGTTTCCAAGCTCGTCTCATAGTAGGCCCAAACTATGAAGCCGATATGACCGTAACCCATACGCCGCAATCGCCGAAAATATTCAAGCACAAAAAAGCCAAACTTGACAAACGTTCTTCTTCCTATGACTTGGCTTTGCTTTACTTTAAACCTTCGGAAACGAAAGTGGTTTATAAAGATATGTCCATAAGAAGAGCCCTTACGGAAGATCAGTTCTTGCAAAGAATACCAAACGAATCGCTTTACTATAAAGCGGTAAAGGGTACCAATATCCCCAATTTGCTAATCGCAAACGAAAAAGAAGGCAAAAAGCTAGATAGAGATATCTCCGTCATTTCGATATGGGACGGGAAACGAAAAGTGCTTGATGCAAAAGACTCGTTGATCTACTCTCCGCGGCAGAAACTTTTCTTTACGGAGAACTTCGGCATAATCAAAGGGATTTCAGGCTCTGGCGTAATGACCAATACCGGCGAATTGGTCGCGATAGTGTCGGCGATAGGATCCGTAGGGATATACAACAAAAAGACAAAGAAGTATGACCCTGTCGGCATAGTTTACCTAAGCGCCTTTGATCAAGAAGTCGTAGACTTCATACACGAGCATGTCGGCAGCTTCGGATATATAGAAGCTACGCCGGAATATTGGGCGCCGCTCAACTCCAAACAAAAAGAATTGCTAAATCTTTTGGATACGGTCAATTTAGGCAAGAAGTAGTTTCTTCCTTACGGATTGCCAATTGCCTTCGGTCGCCATAAAACAAAGCTCGGTACCCTCGTGCAAATCTTTACGCGAAAGCACTAATCCGCGGGCATATACTTCTTTTATCAGATAATTTTTGTCATAAGGTATTTTCACGAGGCGTTTCTTCCACTTGCGTGCGATTATATCCCCCACCCGCTCGAAGAGTTCTCCAAAGCCTTCACCCGTCTTTGCGGATATAAACACCGCGCCGGGAAAGCGTTTTTTTAGAGCGTTCAATTTAAACGGAGTAAGCTCATCGCATTTGTTGAAAACTCGCAATATCTCGCCGCCTTCGGGGTTTATTTCGTTCAAAATACTCATTACGGTAGCGGAGTGTTCCTCAATTTCGTCTGATGAAGCATCGGCCACATGCAGCACCAAATCGGCGAATTTAGTTTCCTCCAAAGTCGCCCTGAACGCCGACACCAGCCCATGGGGCAGTTTTTGGATAAAACCGACAGTATCTGTAAACACCATATTTATTCCGCTTGGGAAGCGTACTTTTCGGCTTGTCGGATCCAAAGTGGCAAACAGTTTATCGTCGGCATAAGCGGCTTCCTTTTTGGTAAGAGCATTAAGCAAAGTGCTTTTGCCGGCATTCGTATATCCCGCCAAAGCCACCTGGGGTACGGGTACGGCCGTCCGCTGAGAGCGCCTTACGCCGCGCTCGCGCTGGACGGCTTCTATATCTTGTTCCAATTTGGCTATTCTCTTGCGGATTTTGCGTCGATCATATTCCAATTTACGTTCACCCGGCCCGCGCATACCGATACCGCCCTTCTGCTGCATCATCGCCGCGCCGCGTCCGCTAAGGCGCGGCAATATGTAATTGAGCTGAGCCAATTCCACCTGCAAACGCCCTTCCTTTGTACGTGCACGCTGGGCGAATATATCCAATATTAAGCGGGTTCTGTCTATGATTTTGCAAGGTATGGCATCTTCCAAATTTTTCTGCTGGGCGGGCGTTATATCCTCGTTGAAGACTACGGCGTCTATCCCGTTTTCCGCCACGTATTGGCCGATCTCCTCGGCTTTGCCGCTGCCGATGCACATCGCGGGATTATAGTTTTCCATACGCACGTTAAAACATTCCGATACCTCGCACCCCGCAGTATCGCAAAGCCTTATCAGTTCTTCAAGAGAACTGTCCTTCCCGAAATCGCTTTTCAATCTTACGCTTACAGTTACCGCTCTTTCCATAATAAAATTTCTTTGGCGACATCAATACCGCTTTTCTCGTACGAACATTTTATCCTTATCATATCATTATAACGCCTGAACCAAGTACGCTGACGCTTAGCGTATTGCCTGGTAAGCGTAATTATTCTGGCAACGGCTTCGTCCTTGCTTATATTGCCGTCCATATATTCCAAAGCCTCTCGGTATCCCAAACTTCTAAGGCCGGGGCAATCCCGCTTATAGCCCATCTTCAAAACGGATTGCGTTTCCTCTACCATAGGGCCAAAAATAGCTTCCGTTCTTGTTGCTATGCGTTTATCCAGGTCTTCCTTATCCCAATCCAGATAAAAAGACAAAACCTTTTCTTTCGGGAATTCGGCTTTATATCTGCCAGTCCTCAAAACGGAAGCGGGCTTGCCCGTAAGCCTGTAAATCTCTATCGCCCTTATAACGCGGTGTATGTTGCCCGCTGGTATGGCCGACGCGCTTGCCTCGTCGAAAGAGGACAATATCTTATGCAGATACTCCCGCCCTTTTTCCCGCGCCAAAGCGGAAAGTTCCGCCCTAATTGCAGGATCTCCTTCGGGCAATTTGTCCATACCCGAAAAATAGCCCTGCATATACATTCCCGTACCGCCGGCAAAAATAAATTGAGTGTTTTCTTTATACTTTGTTATCCCTTCGGCCGCGCGGCAAAACCTGGAAACGTCAAAATTCTCGTTTAAATCCAAAAAATCCACCAAATGATAATTTATTCCTTCTACTTTATAAAACCCGTCTTGCCACTCGCCTTCCGGCGCGGCGGTGCCCGCATTAATAAATTTATATACCTGCCTGGAATCTACCGATATTATCTCCCCTCCGCACAGCTTCGCCAGCGCCAAAGCCGCGCCGGTTTTACCGCTTGCCGTCGGGCCCGCTATTATTATCGGCAGATTTTTCTTATCCATAAACTATCCCTTATCAAACAAAACACCGTTTTAAAAACGGTGTTTTGCAAATACATTACGCGCTTTAAAAGCTAATTATGCAAAGTTAGATCCTTATGCAATTTACTGCACACCAGCGCGCATTTGCAATTCGGCACGCACACCTCCGGCAGCTTAAGCAAAATTCTGGTATTGCAATCGGCATAATCGTTGGCCATGGCTTCTATCTTGGCCGCCACCGCCGGCGCTATCTTTATAAATTGTATGCCTATGGTATATACGGGCCCTTTCTGCCTTATCCAAGAAGTTTTCGCCTCCACCTCAAACTTCCCGATAAACGGCAGCTGCATTCTTATTTGCATATTGCCCGATACCGGCGCCTTTAAAAAAGAGACTATCCTCATACCGCTCGAGGATAAATCCGCCAATACCGCCGCCACTTCCACCTTTTCGCCGGTGGCGTCGTCGGTATATATCAAATCTATCGGTTCCACTATATTGTTGATTACGGGAACTCTTTGGTGTTTCCTGCGTTCCACAAATTTCTTATCTTCTGCCATAGCGCCCCCTTACGCCAATAATATACTTTCCTGCGCCTTCTTTACGGTTAAAGTTACGACATCGCCCGCTTTATATGCGGCTTCCGTCTTAACCCAAAAATTGCTTAAAGTACGCCCGTTGTGCGGATCTTCCATAAGAACCCGCTCAACCCGCCCTTCCTGCGCTTTATAGGCGGATTTGGCGCTTTCCTTTACCTTATTTAACAAAATATCAAGCCGTTTTTCCACTTCATCTTTAGGCAGTTCCTTAAGCGCAAAAGCCGGAGTGCCGAGCCTGGGCGAGAATTTAAAACAATACGCCCCGCCGAATTTACATTCCTCTACAAGACTCAATGTCAGTTTGAAATCCTCTTCAGTTTCCGTAGGATAACCCACTATTATATCCGTAGTGACGTTTATCCCACCGCTCCTCAACAGAGCTATTTTCCCCAAAAACTCGCCGCGCCCGTAACCGCGCCTCATATCTTTTAAGACTTTGTCGCTTCCGCTTTGGACCGGCAAATGCAAATGCTTTGACATCTTCGGCTCCGAGGCCATTATTTCCGCCACTTCCTCCGTTATAAAAAGAGGGTGGGGACTCAAATAGCGCAGTCTGTCCAATCCGTTCAGCTTCAAAGCCGCTCTTAACAAGTCCGCAAAATTCTTGCCCTTATAATTATATGCGTTTACCGTCTGTCCCAATAAGACGATTTCTTTTGCCCCTAAGGCAAGTTTTGTTTCTATTTCTTTAAGCACTGCGTCAAAATCCAGTGAAAAAGCCTCTCCTCTTACGTAGGGAACTATGCAATAAGAACATTTGCAGCTGCAGCCCCTCATTATGTTTACCAAAGCTATCGGGGAATTTAAACCCGCAGACCCGCAGTCGCCGCCGGCCGGCCCGAAAAGGCCCGATCCGTCCAGAATTTTATCAAAATCGTCTATACTTTTTGCCCCGCAAACAATATCCACATGCGGGAATTTCCCGCGCACACCCGCGCCCAAACGCTGGGCCGCGCAGCCGGCAAATATTATTATCCGCCCCGCTTTAGCGTCTTTCCACTTGCGAAGCCGCCCCAGCAACGATAATGCCTTATGCTCAGCATGCTCCCTTATCGTGCAGGTATTGATAAGGACTATATCCGCCTTATTTAAATTGTCGCAAATAATACAACCTCTGGCCGCCAGAGCCAGCATCATCTCTTCGGAGTCGGCCGTATTCATCTGGCAGCCAAAGGTTTGTATGTATACGAGTTTCAAGTTATGTCCTATAAAGTAACTTTGAATTTCCGTTTGGCCGTCTTTACAGTCTTGCCGTCTATCTCGGAGCAGGCCTCCGCCGTAAAGCTGCCTGTCTGGAAATTCCACCAGTCGAACCACCAATATCCGTTGGCCCTTCTGCATTCCTGCCACGGACCGCCGTTTATTGATATGCGCATATAAGGTACATCTCTTAAACTGCCAAGCCTAAAGCAATAATGCCCGCAGAATACGGTATCGTTGCTCATAGGATAATCTATGCAAATATCCTTGCTTGTTTTTACTTTCTCTTCGGCCGCCGCCTTTACCGCTTTGGTCGAGTTAGACTTATCGCTCGCGCAGCTCTTCTTACTTGCACTTGTCGTTTTCTTTTTCAGAAGAGTTTTGCCCTTGCCGATAGTCTCTTTTATTATTTTCTTCGTCTTTGCCATTACCATCTTACTCCCCTTACAACACTTCTTTTAACTTCTCAAGCCCCGCGAGTACCGGCTTCTTTACGTGTACTTTTATCACTCTTCTGCCCTTCTCCGCGAGCGCTTTGAAATCACCCAACGCCTGCGCGTTTACCAAATCTTTAAAACCATAGGCCGCGCCCGGTATCTTTACGTCGTTGTCAGCGTCGGCAGAGATTATCAAAAACACACCGTTGTTGCCGTCGCCTTTGTGCAGCTGGCCAGTTGAATGTAAATACCTGGGCCCGTATCCGAACAATACCGCGTGTTTGCTCTGCGTCAAAAAGCCGTCTCTTACCGAGGCGAAAAGCTCGTCTGCCGCCTTGCTGTTGTGGACATAAGGCAGTATCGCCAAATAATCATTGCCGCTTAAAACTTTCTTTATGTCCGCACCCAAAGTAGACAAATTGATTTTGCCTTTTAAATTATCAGATACGATTATATCCAAATAAGTTTCCTCGGAAGTTTTTCCGGCCGACAAATCGTTTAACAAATTCTTCGCTATGGTCTTGGCCGCCTGCACATTGGGCTGGTCGAACGGGTCTATACCCATAAGCGCGCCGCAAGCCGCGGTAGCCACTTCCCACAACAGGAACATTGAACCTATGGCGTATTTGTCTTTCATTTGAACTTCAAAGAAAGGATGGGCGGATTTCTTAAGTTCTTCCTTCTCTTCCGCTATTGCCTTAGAACAAGCGCAGTCGCAAGATACACAGGCAAATATTCTGTCGGATTTATAATCAAAACCTTTATGCAGCTTCTCGCCCGCCACCGGCACTACGCCCTTGTCTTCCTTGCCGGTCGATTCCGCCACCAGCTGCTCTACCCACAGACCAAAAACTTCTATAGAAGAGGGCATTACCAAAGTAAGTTTATCCTTGCCCTCGGCGTAAGCGCCGCCCATCAAGGCGCCCAATTTTACCGCCGCGCCGGCTTTGTCGTTTTTAAACTCCTCGCCCGCTTGTTTGGCGGAAAGCAAAATCTTTTCTACATCAATGCCGCTTAAAGCCGCAGGCACCATACCGAAAAACGACAAGGCCGAAAATCTGCCGCCGATGTCGGATTTGTTGATAAATATTTTTCTGAATTTCTTCTCCGTCGCCAAAGTTTCAAGCCCGGTGCCGGGATCGGTTATCGCGATAAAATTATCGCCGGCATTTTGCTTCAATTTGCTTACTTCGTCATAGAAATACGCAAATTGAGAAGAAGGCTCCACCGTACCGCCGGATTTGCTGGCAAAAATGAATAAAGTCTTGGCGGGATCAATTTTGTTTCTTACGGACGATACCCAGTCGGGGTTGGTGCTGTCCAATACCAAAAGTTCGGGCCAGCCTTCGCTCTTGCCGAAAATTACCCTTAAGACTTCAGGCGCCAAACTGCTGCCGCCCATACCCATTAAAACTACGTGATTAAATTCCTTTTTTGCATCTTCGGCGAAGTTCTTTATCTCAGGAAGTCTTTGTAAAGTCCAGTCGTAAACTTCCGTCCAGCCGAGAGAATTGTTTATTATCTTTGTATGCGCTTCTTCGCTCTTCCATAAAGAAGCGTCATGATTATACAAACGCGCAGTAAAATCCGCGCTTTCCAATTTTGCCAAACCTTTATTTATTATTTCCTCAGCCGATTTATTGTAACTGACTTGCATATTTTCCCTCTTTAAAATAATTTATTTAAAATTTTCGCTCTCGAACGCCTTCACCTTGCCGATACGCCGCTCGTGGCGTTGCTCGCCTTTGCAGAAATGCGCCCCTACAAAAGCCTTTACCAACTGCGGAACAAGCTCTTTGGCAGACGCGCCCAAAACCCGCGCGCCAAGGCATAATACGTTCATATCATCGTGCTCTACGCCCTGCGCCGCGCTGTATACGTCATGCGCGATAGACGCCCTTATCCCTTTAAACTTGCTCGCAGCTATACATATCCCTATCCCGCTGCCGCAAATAAGTATGCCTCTTTGAGCTTTGCCTTGCTCAATGTCCAACGCGACCTTCTTTGCATAATCGGGATAGTCCGTACTTTCGCGGGAAAAAGTCCCCTCGTCTAATACTTCGTGCCCCAAACTCTTTAGAGTTTCAAGCACCAAATCTTTTATTTCAAAACCAGCGTGATCGCAACCCAAAGACACTATCATAAGTTATATTTCCTTTTCCACCAACTCGCATAAAGTGTGCCCTATAAATATATGGCATTCCTGTATGCGCGGAGTATTGTTGCTCTTTACTATAATCGGCAAGTCCGCCACATTCTTAATCGTACCGCCGTCCTTACCCAAAAAAGCCGCAGTATAGCAGCCTTTTAGTTTCGCCACTTCCAAAGCCTTGTGCACGTTCTCGCTGTTGCCTGACGTCGATATGCCTATTACAACGTCTTCCTTCTTGGCAAAACCTTCTACCTGGCGAGAAAACGTTACGTCGTAACCGTAATCGTTGCCTATCGCCGTAATCGTAGAAGTATTAGTATTTAAAGCCAATGCCGGATAAGAACGCCTTTCCTTTTTGTATCGCCCCACAAATTCAGCCGCTATATGCTGAGCATCGCCCGCACTGCCGCCGTTGCCCATTAAAATTACTTTGCCGCCGTTGCGGAAACTCTCCACTATCTTGACCGCCAATTCATTTATCTGAGGACCCAAATTGTCGCCTACATATCTCAATACTTCTATCAGCTCGTTGCTCTCGTTCTTAGTGAACATAAATCAAATCTCCTCTATAGACTTGCTTAACACCCAACCCGAAGAATTGGTGTCTTTTATACTTACTTTATCCCATTCGCCTTTTCCGTCTTCAATCAAAAGCAAGTGCGCGCGCGGAACGGTTACGCTTACGGGAAAATTATCGCCGGGGCCGCTTCTAAGCTCCGCCCTGGGAACCGTAACTACCGCCACCCTTTGCGTATCGGACGGATATCTCGCCGCAAACCATACTCCCGATAAAACAAATATTCCCCCGCATATCAAAGCCGCAGTCTTGATTTTCCCGTTCTTCCCGCCAAAAAGATAGACCGCCAACAATATCGCGCCCAACCAAGCGAAAAACGCGCAAAGCCCTTTCAGTTCCGATACCGAATAGTAATGATATAAGTTAAAAACCATATCCGGTATGCCGTCGGGAACAAGTTTCTGACCAGTAGACTGCAAAGCAAACGCCAAATTATGCCTTATATCGCCGTCGCGCGGCAATATCTTAAAAGCGCGGAAGTAATAAACCAATGCCTTATCGCCGTCGCCTGCTTTAAAATAACTGTTTGCCAAATTGTACAAAACATAAGGATTGTCCGGCTCGGCTTCAGCCTCCCGCTGATAAAGCTCTACCGCGCCCAAATAATCGCCGGAATTATATTTTTCCGCCGCAGTCTGCGCGCCGCCATTGTCACCAGCCGTAAGCGGCATCGCAAAAAATAACAACACCGCCATTATAAATCCGCGCATTATTTTACCTCCTTTTCCATTTCCTGTATCAGGCTCAAAGTCTTGCCCGCCGCCTCTTCCGCGGCTACCGTACTGTTGAGCGAACTGGAAGGAGCGTATTTCAACATTTCAAATTCCTGCCAAAGCGTCTCCAAAGAGTACGCCGTCTGACTCTCCAATTTAAGCTGACGCGCACATTCCGATATCGACCTTATACCTATCGGCTTGCCCAATTTCATCTCTATATATTTCGTCAAAATCTGCGATACTTCCGCCACCGTCTTGGCTTTAAGCAAGGCTTTCTTCGCCGTAAGAAACGCCTTCTTCTTGGAAAACAGCGGTATTTCGCTGTTTAATAAAACGTAAACCAACCCGCTAGCCGCAAGCAATACGAATATCAAATAGTGCCATTTGCCCAATGCGCCGAAACCGCTCGCAAATGCGCTGAAAAGCGATATATCGCCCTCTTTTATATATCTTATGTCTTGAAGTATCTGCTCTACTCCGCCGTTGGGGCTCTGCGCCGAAGCGCTGGAAAAAGATATCGGCGAAGCGGACGCATTGGACGAAGGGCTCACTTCCAAATCTATTGCGTTTGATTTTATCGTTTTGTAACGCTTATCCTTAACGTCAAAATAGCTGAACTCTATAGGCGGTATCGCAAATACGCCCGAAGCGCGTGGAACTATTACCGTCTTATATACTTTGGTCCCGCCCAATATATTGCCCGTTACCTTGCTGGTGAAAGAAGACGTGGTATCATAAACCCTGAAACTCTTGCCCAAATCCGGGACCGGAACATCGCCAACAGCACGCATATTGCCCTGCCCTTTCACCGTTATAGTAAGAGTTATCGGCTCGCCTGCCTGCGGAGTTTGATTGTCCACCGACGCCTTTATGCTATAATCGCTGCCTACGGCATTATAAAAAGACTTCGGCCTGCCCTCCATAGGTAAAGGCAATATGTTTATCCCTATAGGTTTGCTGCTTACTTTCTTCACCTCGCTCTTGGAAGACGAAAAGAAAGAATAGAACGGATCAAATATATCGCCCACAGTCCTGTATTCTACTGTGGCCGGCCCTATCGTCGCCTTGCCGGGCAATATGCCGAATACCGCCAAATCAAACTGGGTATATACATACTGCCTGCCGTTTATAACTTCAAACTCCTGCTTGGATCCCAACTCCTCAAAAACCAAGCCTTCCATCTTCGGCCTGTCGTACATCGGGCTGCCGGTTGTGCTCTGAGATTGGTAAAACCGTACTTTAAGATTTATTTGTTCGTTTATATAGGCGCTGTTCTTATCTACGGAAGCCGTCATAAAAAACGCGGGTTTATCGTCTTTGGAAGCCGGCGAACTGGGCTTTAATTTAATTTCCTTGGTGCTCTTTGAGGAATCGTTCTTCTTCATCAAAGAGGCTTCTGCATTACCCGTCTGCGTGCGCGACACCTCTACCGTTATAGGCTCGGTAAGATAATTCTTCCCGTCTACCGTTACCGTAAAAGCGTCTATTTCCGATTTGCCCGCAAAACGCGGTATCAATATATAATTAAACTGCTGAGTGGCGTTTATCTTGCCGTTTATCATACTGATATTACGGCTCTGCCCCGAAGAATATATATTAAAATTCGGCAAAGACGGCATCTGTGACACTTCCACTTCCGTAGAAGAAGACTTTACCGTTATGGTAAGCTGTATCTCCTCAGAAAGGTCTATATTGGTCTTATCGGCATAGACGTCTATATCCACCTGGCCGAAGCCCATCGCCGCCGTCAACAGAAAAACACAAATTATAAAAAATCTCTTTAGCATACTACCAATCCTTTTCCACTTCGCTCGCGCCGCCCGCCGCGGACATATTTCTCTTATCCTGATTCACGTGCTCCTTGCTCATTTGAAGGATATTATCGGCTTCGGACTGAGATAGTTTCCGTTCGGAATCGTTCTCGCCTTCTTGGCTTTGGTCCTGTTCTTCTTTATTGCCGCTTTTATCGTTATTGTCGGAATTGTCCTGTTTATCCTGCTGCTGCTTGTTATCGCCCTGATTGTCGTTCTTGTCCTGTTGATCCTTTTGGTTTTGCTGTTCCTGCAAAATAAACTGTAAATTGTGCAAAGCCTCTTTGTCGTCCCTGTTGAGAAGCAAAGCCGACCTCAAACTTTTAACCGCCGCTTCGCTGTCGCCGCGGTTATAGTACGCGTTAGCCGCATTGTAATAGGCGTCCTGCTTAAATTCTTCGCTGTCTTTTAAAGCGTCATAGGCCTGCAAAGCGCCGTCGTAATCCTGCAAGCGGTAAAGCGCAGCGCCGGAGTTATAAAAACCTTTTTCCGGCTCGCCGTTCTCCACCGCTTTATTGTAATATTCGAACGCCTCGCCGTACTTTTCCTTATCGTAGGCTTTGTTGCCTTTGCGCAAATCGCTGCTGCCGCCCGCATTTGCCGCGGCGGCCGAAACTGCCAAAAAGCATATCAAAACAAACAATTTACGCATATATCCTTATTTTACCTTTCTTAAAGCAATAAGTATAGAGCTCAACACCAATACAAAACCTATAAAAAGCGGGATCTGATACCTGTTCTTGTACAGTATGCTGCCATTTACCAAAGAAGAGCTTTTATCCAACATCAGCATTTGGCGGTAAACCTCTTCCGCCGTCTGCTGAGGGCCGTTAAACTTTATATACGCCCCGCCGGTGGACGAAGCCAAGTTTATCAAACTTTGCTCGTCTAGCTTGGTAAGGACGGTTTTGCCGTTCTTATCCTTCTTGTAGCCTTTGACGCCGTTCTCTTTTATGGGGATAAGTTCGCCGTCCGTACTGCCTATACCCACGGCTATTATCTTTATATCGTTGTCGCGCGCCGTTTTTAAGGCCGCCTGCAAATCCTTGGGGTTATGATCTTCTCCGTCAGTCACAAGCACAAGCGCCTTGCTGCCGGGATACGGAGAAAGCATTTTAGCCGCCAAATTTACAGCGGGCGAGAGCTCCGTACCTGGCATAGGCAGCATATTGACGCTTAACCCCTGCGCCAGAACCTTTAAAGCGCCGACATCGCTCGTAACCGGGCTTTGCATAAAAGCCTTGGACGTAAACGCCACTATCCCCACACGCTCGCGCGCCAAGTTGTCTATTAACATAGAAAGCATAGTCTTTGCGCCGTCCATTCTGTTGGGTTTGACGTCCTCGGCCAACATAGAAAGCGACACGTCTACCGCTATTACCGCCTGGGAATAGCTGGCCTCCACGTCTATCTTCTGACGCCCCCACTGCGGACCGGCCAAAGCAAGAAAAAAGAAAAACAATCCGCTCAAAAACAATATGTCTTTCAATTTCCTGCGGAATTTCAATTCCTGCGGTATCAATTTGGAGTAATTCTCCGCACTGAAAAGCGCGCGTTTTATCTTTTCCCCTCGTACCGCGCCCAAATACCACAGCGCGCCCAACAGCGCCGCCGTGAATACCATATAGATGAATATTGAAGGACTATTAAACAGTTCCATATTATTAAGGTATCTTTATAAATATAAACTTATCCGCTATGAAAGCCGCTATCAACAACAATATGGCAGCGACTAAAGCGGGCTTGTAATTATCCGTATAGTTAAGCTGTAAAGATGCATCGAACTCCGTCTTTTCCAACTCGTTTATCCGCGTATATATATTCTGCAGTTCCGCATTGTTCTTGGCCCTAAAGAAATCCCCGCCAGTTTCCTTGGCTATCTGCATTAAAGCAGCCTCTGATTCGGGCGAAGGCGGAGGAAGCTGCGTCATCGTAGATACCGGCCCGAATATACTCTGCGTATTTACCTTCATATCGGCCGGATCGCCGCTGGCTATAGAAATAGTATATATCTTTATACCGTGCGCGGCCGCCGCTTTCGCCGCCGCTATAGGATCGACCATTCCCGTATTATTCTCTCCGTCGGTAAGAAGTATTATGGTCTTGCTTTTTGCGATACTGTCCTTTAAGTGCTTGGCCGAGACGGCTATCGCATCGCCTATCGCCGTACCCAGTTGATCGGAAAGCATATCTATATTGATCAGATCTATATATTCCTTAACCGCGAAATAATCCAATGTCAACGGGCACTGCAGCATCGCCGAACCCGCAAATACTACCACGCCTATGCGGTCAGTAGCCCTCTTATCCACGAATTCGGACGCAGTACTCTTGGCTGCGGCCATTCTGTCGGGCTTGAAATCCAATGCCGCCATACTGCCTGAGGTATCTATCGTCAACATTATATCCACACCTTTGGCAGGAGGAAGAACGCTCTTTCCCTCTTTTCGGGGGCGGCTTAAAGCCAATACGCTCAAAAATAATGCGGTTATACATAAACCCAAAGGCAGCCATTTGGCCAATTTGACCAATGGCGAATCTTCAAATTTTACGCCTTTGCCCAAAGGATATTTTACCGCAGGCGCAAAAAATTTCCGCACCAGCACCGCCGATATGCCCGCGCACAACAGTATTATCATAAGCAACATAAAATACGGACTGCCCAAACTGCTGCCGCCTATAAATATCAACGCCAAAAGCAATAACGCCACCACCCCGCCTATGGCGGCCAGCACGTTATAGATAACAGGCATTAAATTATCTTTGCGCATATTTACAGTTCAACCTCTTTTATTTCGTCTTTGGAGCCGCCCTCCAACCTGGGCGGACGCGTATCTATTATTATGCTGCGCATATTGCTTATGTCGCAGTCGCGCTGCGCTTGCGTGGGTTCGACTTTGGCAAATTTTACGTAGTCGGCCGAACGCTGCAATTCGTCAAGCTGCCTGATATCGCCTTTAAACTCGGGCGTTTTCTTTAATATCCTAAGCAAATCCCTGCTGGTATAATTGTGCGCCTGCACGTCGAACCTAAGCGTAAGATAATCGCGGAGTATATCTATCATATTAACGTAAAAAGCCTTATATTCACCCTCATTCCACAAATTGCCGGCAAGAAGATGATCCAATCTGTCCAGCGCGATTATATCCAAAGGACGTTTGTCTTCCTCAAAGGCTTTCAAAAGCGCGGCCTTGTCGTAAGGGCGGCGGCGCATATATGCCATATATCCGCCAGCCAAAAGCGCGGCTATAGTCAAAAACCAAAAAATATTCCAATAGTTAAAAGGACGATACGGCGAGCGAATGTCCAACAATTTCTTGTCTTTTATTCCCGTATCCACCGCTTTAACTTCCGCGTTTACCGCCTTGCTTACATAACGAGTACCGTCTTGAGCGGTAAAAGTAAGCGCCGTAAAAGTAGATATCCCCAAAGAAAACGGTACGGCCTTTATTTCTATATTAAGCCCGCTCTCGTCCGAATCAGCAGAAAGTATCTCAAAATCTTTTTGGCTGTAAGACTCTTTATCCAAAACCGCGCGCTGCGGCAAAGTGATATAGGCCGAAAAATCCCCCGCCAGCGACAATTCCTTGGGGAAAGAACTAAATTCAATCTCTTCGATTTCAGCCTCTTCGGAACCTTTATCGGCCAGCTCCTCGCCAGGCGCTTCGTCTTGAACGGCGCCGCCATTTTCGGCGCTGTCTGTAACGACAGCCGCTTCAACCGGAAGCTCCTCGCCGGAAACGCCTTCTGGAACTGATTCCTGCGCAAAAAGAGGCAATGCCCCCATTAACAAAATTATTGCGGCAGTATTAATAATTTTCCTCATTATCGCCTCAACTTCTTCGCGCGCTGTTTGAAAAATTTGATTACGGGTTCTATTACGTCGCCTTCCGCCTCTACCTGTATATACTGGCACCCCGTAAGATAAAACAGTCTCAGCGCGGCATCGTTCTTATACTGTTTGTCGGCAGTTATATAGCCCGCCTGTCTAGACGACAAATACACCATCGCCCTGCTCCCGTTTTCCAAGGCTTCAAGCTCTATAAATCCGGGCAGGGACGGAAATTCGTCCTCCAGCCGGTCGCGTACAACTACCGGTATCAAGTCGAACTTGCGCGCCGCCAATTTGAAAGATTTCTCGTAATCTGAAGCAAAAAAATCCGAAAGCAGCAACAATATGCCTTTGCGTTTTATCATTCGGTTTAAGCTGTCTAAACACAAAGATATATTCGTGCCCTTGCTCTTAGGTTTAAACGCCAAAAGCTCCCTTATTATCCTAAGGACATGCCTCTTGCCCTTCTTAGGCGGGATATACAACTCGATTTGATCGGAAAAAAGAAGCAGCCCGACCTTATCATTGTTCTTTATAGCGGAAAAAGCGAATATCGCCCCCAATTCCGCCACCACATCGCTCTTAAACTTGCCAGTAGAGCCGAAATACTGCGAACCGGATACGTCGCACGCTATTATCAAGCTCAGTTCGCGTTCTTCGTTAAATTTCTTTACGAACGTGCCGCCAGTTCTGGCCGATACGTTCCAGTCTATAGAGCGCACGTCATCGCCGGGTATATATTGCCTAACTTCCGCAAATTCTATACCCTGCCCTTTGAAAACGCTTAAGTATTCGCCGGCGAAAGTTTCGCTGACCAACTTGCCGGTTTCTATTTCTATCCGGCGAACACGTTTCAATATGTCTGAGGTCTGCATTATGGTACTTCAACCGTAGCGAAAATTTTCTTTATTATATCTTCCGTACTTACGTTTTCCGCTTCCGCTTCGTAAGTCAGCAATATCCTGTGGCGAAGCACATCGGGCCCCATTTCCTTTACGTCTTCCGGCGTTACATATCCGCGTCCGTCCAAAAACGCGTATGCCTTTACCGCCTGCGTAAGATATATCGACGCCCTAGGGCTCGCACCGTACATTATATAGGAGGATAAATCCTCAAGTTTGTACTCCTGAGGACGCCTCGTCGCAAAAACCAAATCCACTATATAATTCTTCACTTTGTCGTCTACATATATGGAATCGGCCGCTTCGCGCGCTTTCAGTATCTGCTCCACCTTTACGCTTGAGTTGACCTGAGGTTTATGCGACAAGCTCATTCTCTCGAGTATTATTTTCTCTTCCTCTTTGCTAGGATAATCCACCTTCAGTTTCAGCATAAATCTGTCCACCTGCGCCTCGGGCAGAGGATAAGTCCCCTCCTGTTCGACAGGATTCTGCGTCGCCAGCACCATAAAAGGTTCGGGCAGTTTATAAGTTTCCGCGCCTATAGTTACCTGCCGCTCCTGCATAGCTTCCAACAGAGCGCTTTGGACCTTGGCGGGCGAGCGGTTAATTTCGTCGGCCAACACCAGGTTGGCGAACACCGGGCCTTGGCGAGGAGTAAAAGTGCCTTCTTTGGGATTAAATATCAGCGTACCGGTAATATCGGCCGGCAGCAAATCCGGCGTAAATTGTATGCGCTGGAAGCTGGCGCTTAACGCTTGAGCCAAAGTTTTTACCGTCAATGTCTTAGCCAAACCGGGAACGCCCTCTATCAATATATGTCCGTCTGCTATTAAAGCGACGAGCATCTTCTCGATAAGATCTTCCTGCCCGACTATCACTTTTGATATTTCGTGCCGCAAATCCTGAAGGAAAAGACTCTCATCTTGGACCTTCTTGTTTATCTCGCTTATATTCACCTTACAGCTCCCCCTTATTGCTTTGATTAGGATTATTCATTAAAGTGGCTATTCTGTGCGAAGCCAACTGTTTATCGCCCGTACCTATTTTACCCGCCGACGGCTGCGCGCCGGTGTACCACGACTGCGTTATCATTTCCGAATAGATATTCTGCGCCTCGTCGCGCACCGGCGAAGACGGATTGTCGGCTATACTCTTTATAACCGCCAAAGCCTCCTTATTTCGATACTCGGATATCTTTTTAAGAAGCATACTTCTGGAAAATACGCCCCTCTTCAAAAAATCCTCCAATATTTTAAGGCTTTGCTTGTCTTTATACTTAGTTACCAAGGGAAGAATTTTATTCTTGTCCTCCGGCAAGGTAAACGTCGACAAGTATTTGTTTATAACCTTCGGAGCGGAGGCGGAACCGGACGCGTAAATCATCTCCGTATAGGCAAAGCAGACGTCGGTATCATAAGTGTTAAAAACGGTTGTTTCCACCAATCTCATATTAGCCGCATTCATTTTAAGGCCGCTCTCGCGTTCGGGCGCGATTTCCGGCAACTCGCTCGACGTCTTAGTCACGCCGGCAATAGTGCCGCCTGTAGCCTCTTTTACTTCCTCCACAAAATCTTTGGGATCCAAATTGGCTTTCTTCATAACATCCGCCAAACCGTGCGTATATAAATAGTAGCCCCCTCCTATAATCAACAACAAAACTATAATCTGTTTCATATAATCCTCCGTTTCGTATATCTTATAGAATTTTGCCGCTTATGTCCACTACCTATATCCCACGTAAATTATAAACGAGAAATCTTGCTTTTCAAGCCTTAGCTTTTAAATCACAAAATTTTATATCATATCAAAGGGCTGATTACCCCACTTTCTTTATTTAACGGAGTTTTTATGAGAATTTACGACGATATCCAATTGGATTATCAGGACGTTTTGCTTAGGCCTAAACGTTCCACTTTGGCCTCGCGCTCGCAGGTGGACATTATAAGAGAATATAATTTCAAATGGGCGCCTTCATCGATAAAGGGGACGGGTATTATTGCCGCCAATATGGCTACGACTGGAACTTTCGAAATGGCGAAGTCACTCCAAAAGCACAATCTCTTCTGTGCTCTTCACAAACATTATGACGCAAAAGAGCTTATAGCCTTTCTGAAAGAGAACAAAAGACAATTTAAGAACAATGACCTTATTTTCATCAGCAGCGGCGTGGGGCAAAACGACTACGACAAACTTACCGAAGTTATGGCCTCGAAATTAGCAAACAATATCTGTATAGACGTCGCCAACGGCTATTCCCCATATTTGATCCAATATGTGCAGAAAGTAAGAAAACAATTCCCAAAAGCGCTGATAATGGCCGGCAATGTCGTTACGGGCGATATGACGGAGGACCTTATCCTTAACGGAGTGGACGTGGTAAAAGTCGGAATCGGGCCCGGTTCCGTATGCACCACACGTAAATTGACCGGCGTAGGCAGGCCGCAGTTTTCGACCGTAATAGAATGCGCCGACGCCGCACACGGAGTCGGCGGAATGATCTGCGCCGACGGCGGCTGTACCGTTCCCGGCGACGTATGCAAAAGCCTGTGTGCGGGGGCGGACTTCGTAATGCTGGGAGGAATGCTCGCAGGCCATGAAGAAAGCGGCGGCGAAATTTCCAAAAAACTATACGAAACCGACGAACTCATTGCCGGAGATAACGGCGAATTATCGCGCATAGTGCAGGAAAAAATGTTCAAAAAATTCTACGGTATGAGTTCGGATTACGCCCAGGAAAAATTCTACGGCGGAATGAAAAATTACCGCGCCAGCGAAGGCAAAGTCGTCGAAATCCCCTTCCGCGGCAATATAGAACATACCGTCTTGGCCATTTTGGGCGGGATAAGAAGCGCAATGACTTACATCGGAGCAAAACGCATCAAAGATATGCCCAAATGCGCCACTTTCTACCGAGTAAACAGACAGCTGAACAATATTTTCGGCGCGGAGTAAAATTAAATCTCTCACACAAATAACCCGCGGCAAAAGCCGCGGGTTATTTGTTTGTTGCGCTATTTAAATACGGTTAATCAAAAGTATTCCTGCAATATGGCAGACAATACAAATCCTTAAATAAAAATTACTTTATCTGCTCTATTGCCACTTCCTTATCGCCGGCCGGTATTATAATATACGGCGCACGACCGTCGCGCTTATCCGCTCCGAATATGTTTACGCGATATTTTACGGTTAGTTTCTCGGGACCGTCCTCATAATCCGACACCTCGAAAAAACCGTTTGAAAGCGCGCTGTCAGACTCCACGAAAACTATCCGTTCCTTCTTAAAATCGACCGACGGATATTCGCCTTTATTCTCAGCTTTATATTTTTTATAATCCGCAGCGGAAGATACAACGGTAAATCTTGCCGGCGCTCTTATCATTGTAATTCTGTTGGGCAGGTCCGTAGAATCGGCCTGGGCAAGGCCCTGCTCGGAAGATATGTCTTCGGGATTCATAACAGGACTGTCATTATCCAAAATTATCTTCGTCGTCTTAGGCGCGGGGCGCGAGGCCTGCTCGAAAAAATCTGGCTGACGGTTCGCGGTACTGTGGAAATCAAACTCCTCTTCCTCGCCGGAAGAATTATTGATGATGTCGTTCTTAAATTCAGCACCCTGCCCGTAGTCTTTAAACAACACCTCCCCTTCTATTTCCGCTGTAGCCTCGTTAAGCGCGGCTATATCCGCCCGCGCTATTGCCGACATTACTTCCTCGTCGCCCATCTTTATCTGATATTTCGGCTTCAAATAGTATTCCCACAAAAGCCCCGCGACGAAAATACCCAATAAAAGGGCAGTTATATTCCTATATTTCATTTTACCGTCCACTTACCATATTCGGCCACTATCACGGATTTAAGCCCCCCGCGCGGCGTAAACTCGCCGGTTATTCGCGCCGCTTTCGGCTTGCAAGCCTTAACGACATCGTCTAATATCTTGTTTGCTATATTCTCCATAAAAATACCCATATCGCGGTATTCAAGCAAATAATATTTTAAAGATTTAAGCTCCAAGCACAGCTTCGCAGGGATATATTCTATCGTTATAACCCCGAAATCGGGAAGGCCTGTCTTAGGACATACCGAAGTAAACTCGGGCAAACTTATCTTTACAAGATAATCCCTTTTGTACTGATTTTCCCAGCATTGTATCGCCGGGAGTTTAGTATTTGCGCCTTTGCGCGCGTGATCTTTGGTGTATCCGAAATCTATATCCTTATCCATGTTTTATCCTCGCTGAATTAACGACTATTACAAGTATCGTCAAAAACATAATTAATATCAAATCGTACCACGACAATATGTCGCATTCCGTAAAAATCCGCCAAAACATAAATACGCCCGAAAAAACCGAAACGTATATGTTTTGCCTTATAACTTCGCGGCGGCTTTGCTCCAGTTCAAAAACTCTTTTAAAAGCGGCGAAATCCCTGTCCTTGATTATAATATCCACCCAGCTGGAAAATATATTACTTGCCGAACTGAACGCCACGCCCGCGCCAGCCTGCAGCAAAGCCAATATATCGTTAAAACCGTCGCCAAGCATTATAGTCTTTTCGCCGATATTGCAGGAGGCCGCTATCTTCGCCGCTTTATCCTGCGGGTACATCGCCGCGCAAAAATCTTCTATCCCCGCGGCTTTGGCCGCCGCGCTTACCGCGCCTTCATTATCGCCCGAAAGCAGACATATCTTTTTGCCCAACCCTTTTAAAAAAGAGACTGTAGCCTTGGCATTGGCTCTAAGCCTGTCCTTAAAATAAACCGCACCGATATATTTGCCGTTCTTGGCTACATAAAACACCGTTCTTTTTGTGTCTTCGCAAGAGGGCAGTCCTTCAATACCCTTGCCTTCCAGCCATACTTTGCGCCCCGCTATTATCGTGTTTTTGCCTTCTTTCACCACCGTACCGAAACTGGGATGCAGTTCCACAGAACTTAATTTGTGCGCGGTGAACTTATGTTTCCTGCCGTATTCTTTTAAAGCGCAGGCAAAAATATTATCCGCTCCGCTTTGAGCCGTATACGCCGCCTTTAGTACGTCCTCTTCCTTCACGCCTTCCGCCGCAGCGGCGCCGGCCACTTCAAGACGGCCGGTAGTCAATGTGCCGGTCTTGTCTATATAGATTATGCCGCTCTCGCGCAACAGTTCCAGCGCAGGTACATTCTGTATATAAATTCCGCTTTTCTTGCCGTTGCGCACGCAAAACCACACCGGTATCAATACCGCCGCCATATACGTTACGGGCCCGCTTAATACTATTATGAATAAAGAAACCAACAGCCAATATAAAATATTTTCCCGTTCCAAAACCGCACCAGCGCCAAATTGTATCAGAGCCAATATCAGAAAGAAAAGAAACACATTCAAAGCGTAAGTCTCCAACAGGCTGGGAAAAATCATTTTCTTGTTTTCGCTCTTCTTTACCTCTTCCAAAATGCGCGCTATTCTGGAGCTGTTCTTGAGGCTCACCGCTTCCGCCTGTACGGCCGAACCCTTATTGACGCTGCCGGCAAAAAGCATATCGCCGCTCTGCTTAGCCGCCAAAGTCACGTTGCCGGTAAGCAGGCTCTCGTCAACTATCGTAGAACCTTTGACTATCTTACAGTCCAGTGCGACGCGCTCCCCGTTCTTTATAAGCAGTATATCGCCCATTTCCGCTTCCGACACGAAAATCTTTTTTGTCTCGCCGTTGTCCCGAACCTTGAAAACGGACTTGGATATAAAACCGTCCAAACTCTCTATAAATTTTCTGCTGTTGCCTATCTGTTTAAGTTCAAAATATTTGATAAAATTCGCCGCGATAAAAATAAACGGCAGCAGTGCGCCCGCGCCCGATATCGGCAATATCGGCTCCTCGTGCAAATGGTTAAGTACGGCAAACAGAAAAGCCGCCCCGCCGCTGGCTACGGCATAAGCGTTAAAACCGATATAAAATTGTTTCAGTTCCAGGATAGCCCCTCTTAAGAACAGTTCGCCGCCCCAAAAAAACGCAAGCAGTATTATCAGGAATTTGCTCGTATCGGAAAAGCCTGCCATATATGCCATAAAGAGCAGCGCGGCCGCAAATACGCTTACCCACCCGCGAACCAAATACGAAGAAGGCGCAAAAAGAATTATCTTCCTCTTTTGCATCGCGCAAGCCTCTTAGATATCGTCCACCGCTCTTGTTATTACCTTCCTGCGGCCGGCATCGGTGCGCATTAAAGCTATTTTGGCGTTATAACGGCGATAATTTTCCGGATCCAACCTCTTGGCCACCATATAGTTGGAAGTCGCGGTTACAGGATCCTCTATCGCCATAATGTCGCCGGTAAATTCATATGCAGGCACATATTTGTTGTCTATCGTCTTTATCTTATTCAAATCGGCCAAAGCGGATTGATAATCCCCGCTCTTAAACTGCAGCTGCGCCCGCGCGTACAGCGCAGGTATATACGAAGGCTTTAAATTTACCGCCATATTGAAGTCCGCCAAAGCGTTCCCGTATCTGCCGGAATACTGAAACGCCTTGCCGCGTCTGTAAAAGTTCTGGGCGTTCTTAGGGTCGTTATACAAAGCGTGGGTATAGCCCTCGATAGCATCGTCGTAATGGAACATATTGTAATCCAAAATGGCTTTGTTAACTATCGCCAACTGATTGTCAGGCGCCAAAACCAACGCCGCTTCCAAATCTTCCAAAGCGCGCTGATTGTAACCCAAGGATTGATAAGCGGCCGCGCGGTTTACCAAAGCCAAAAAATTATTGGGATCGATTTCCAATGCCACGTTGAAATTGCTTAAAGCGTCCAAAGGATTATTTTGATTAAGATAAAAAGAACCCAAATTGGTAAGAACATTGGGATGATACGGATTTAACTCAGCCGCTCTTCTGTAATCGGCTTCCGCCCTGGAAGTATCGCCCAGCTTCTCCAACAGTATGGCGCGGTTAATCAAAGCCGAAAGATAATCGGGATCGTCTTTCAAAATTTTGTTGTACGCGTTTAAAGCCGCTTCCGTCTTGCCAGCTTTGGCGTATGCTACGCCCTTTTTAAACAGTCTGTCGTTCCTGCTGCAGCCGGCGAAAATAAAACTTAAAGCCAGTGCAAATAAAAGATATTTTTTCATTTTGCCTCCGATTTCTTTCTTCTCCAGTCTTTAAAAATGTCCAGCATTATCAGGCCCGCCCCTATACATATAAAAGAATCGGCCACGTTAAAGACCGGCCATACGATAAAATCAAAATAGTCAACCACAAACCCCAAAGCCAGCCGATCATACATATTGCCCAGCGCGCCCGCTACTATGAAAATAAAACCCAAAGAAGCGCAGCGCCCCAATCTGTCTACTTCGGCCTTCCACTTAAACATCATAAACAAAACGGCGACGGAAATCAACGCCAAATACAAATTGCCGTTCCTAAAACTGCCGAAAGCCGCGCCCGTATTCTCCACATAAGTCAGACGGAAAAAGGGCGTCACTTCGACAGATCCCACAGAAGTCAAATATTTAAGCGCAAGAAGTTTGCTTATCCTGTCCGCCGCGAAAATAAGAGCCGTTATTATAAAAAGGCTCTTATTTCGCGCGAGGAAATTCTTAAGCCGCGACGTCGACATTTATCTTTTCTTCTTCCAGCACTTTCGCGCAGCGGCCGCACAAATCGGCATACTTCCCATTTTGGCCGATGTCTTTGCGCCACTGCCAGCAGCGCGGGCATTTTTGGCCCTCGGCGTGTTCAACCTTAACTTCCAATTTATCAGAACATTCGCCTTCGCTTACTTCGGCCTGCGACACTATCGCAACCTCCGGCCACAGCGGCAAGGTTTCCTTTAGAAATGACTTGGTCTCGGCGTCACTTGAGTTGAAGATTATCTTCGCCTCCAAAGGCGCTCCTATCAAACCCTGCTGACGAGCTTCTTCCAAGGATTTAAGCACCGCGGCCCTTATCCCGCGGATACGGTCCCACTTCTCCTCAACCTCTTTGGAAGCGGCAAAACTTGCACCCTGCGGCATATCGGAGAGGAATATGCTCTCTTCCAAACCTTTGCCGCAAGGCAGTTTCTTTATCTCCTGCCACGCCTCTTCACAGGTAAAACATAGTATCGGGGCCAAAAGCCTAAGCAAGGCCGTAACTATCTCAAACAAAGCCGTCTGGGCGGACCTTCTGGCGTGCGAAGACGCGCCAAGCGTATAAAGCCGGTCTTTTGAAGCGTCCAGCATTAAAGACGATAAATCCAAAATACAAAAATCGGTTATCGCTCTGGCCGCTTTTCTGAAACGGAAATTCTTGTAATCTTCCCTTACCCCTTTTATAAGCTCGTCCAGCCTTTTGAGCATATATTGGTCAAGTTCCGTCATATCCGGGCCGGCAACTTTATGTTCCTGCGGGATATAATCCGACAAATTGCCCAAAGCGTATCTTACCGTATTTCTTATCTTGCGGTAAGAGTCTATCGGGCCTTCCAATATCTCCGAAGACAATCTGACGTCTTCGGAATAGTCGGTAAAACTCACCCACAGCCTTAAAATATCGGCGCCGAATTTTTCGGTAATGTCTTCCGGCTCCACGCTGTTGCCCGCGGATTTGTGCATCGCTTTGCCCTGTTGATCCAATATCATACCGTGCGTGATTACGTTCTTAAACGGGGCTTTGCCTTCCAATACCGTGGCCGCTATCAGAGAGGTTTGGAACCAGCCTCTGTGCTGGTCGGATCCTTCCAAATAAACTTCGGCGGGGAAGCCCAATCCTCTGTACTGCAAGACTTCCTCCCACGATACGCCAGAATCGAACCAAACGTCCAAGATGTCTTTTTCCTTTTCGAATTCTTCGCCGCCGCATTCGCATTTGTAGCCTTGCGGCAAAATGTCTTTGGCGTCGCATTCGAACCAGAAATCGCTGCCTTCTTTCATAGCGCGCGCCTTGACATGCTCGAAAAGATCGTGGTTTATCTGCACTTTACCGCATTTCTTGCAATAAAACACCATCAGCGGAACGCCCCAGAAGCGCTGGCGGCTCAAACACCAGTCCGGGCGCTGCTCCACCATAGATTTTATCCTGTTTTCGCCTATCGCAGGATACCATTTTGTTTGCTCTATTTGTTCGACGAGGCGTTTCCTCAAATCGAATTTATCCACGCCCAAAAACCACTGTTCCGTCGCGCGGAAAATAATCGGCTTCTTGCATCTCCAGCAATGCGGATAGCTGTGGCTTATGTCGGCCTGTTTTATCAAAGAACCCAATTCCTTCAACCTTTCTATGATTACGGGATTGGCCTTAAATATACTTTGCCCTTCAAATTCGCCCGCCTCTTTGGTAAAAACGCCTTTTTCGTTGACGGGGCAGAAAGCGGGGATATCCCATTTAAGGCCGGCGTGAAAGTCCTCCTCGCCGTGGCCCGGCGCTATATGAACTATGCCGACGCCCGCGTCCATCGTAACGAAATCCGTATATATTACGGGATTAAGCCGCCCGTTTAACGGGTGTTCGTATTTTATGCCGACCAATTCTTCCCCTTTCACTTTGGCTGCGGCTTTTGAATCAAAGCCGCATTCCGAAGCGAAAGCGTCGGCAAGTTTGTCGGCCGCTATTATATAGCTGCCGTCGTTTAGAGTCATCACGCGGTAATCCTCGTCGAAGTTGACCGCCGCGGCCATATTGGCCGGTATCGTCCAAGGGGTAGTCGTCCAAACGGCTAAATAAATGTCTTTGGATTTATCCAAACCATCAAAAAGACCGGCCTTATGCTCCTTTATTTTAAAACGCAGGTAAATGGAGGTGGAAGTCTTATCGTGGTATTCCGTTTCCGCATCGGCAAGAGCCGTCTCGCAATTGGGGCACCAATAAATGGCCTTCTTGCCTTTGTAGACATAGCCCTTTTCCAAAGCCTCGAAGAAAGCCCCTACGGTAAGGCCTTCATATACGTTTGACATCGTAAGATACGGATTATCCCAGTCGCCGGTAATGCCCAGCCTTTTAAAACCCTCTTTCTGAATTTCGACAAAATTCTGCGCGAAAGCGCGAGCCTTCTTCCTGAAGGCGGGAATATCTTTTATTTCCTTCTTGTCGATTTTCATTTCCTTGATAAGCGCCTGTTCTATCGGCAGGCCGTGGCAGTCCCACCCCGGCACATAAGGCGAATAATAACCCATCATAGAATGAGATTTATTGACAATATCTTTCAAAACCTTGTTTAAGGCATGGCCCATATGTATACGTCCGTTGGCGTAAGGGGGGCCGTCGGCCAAAATGAATTTTTCTTTGCCGCTGGCTTTTGCCATCATTTTTTTGTAGAGTTCCATATCCTGCCAGAACTTGAGGAGAACGGGTTCCTTCTTGGGGAGGCCCGCCCTCATAGGAAAATCAGTTTTAGGAAGTAAAACCGTAGCTGAGTATTTATTCTTATTATCTTTCATCGTTACAATCCTGCGTTTAAGTATATATATTATTATATAATATGCGCGCGCCCCTTCCAAACGCAAAAACTCTTGACAGCGGCCCTAAAGTTAGGCAAACTAATATTATGAACGGCATAACAAGCAGTATGGAAGATTATCTTGAAGCCATATCAATCGCTTACGACGGCGACAAGGGCGCGCGCGTTACCGACATAAAAATACTTATGAACGTCAAAACGCCCAGCGTAAGCGGGGCATTAAAATCGCTTGAGGCACGCGGATTGATAACCCACGAAAAATACGGCCGCGTCAAACTGACCAAAGACGGCCAAGCCATAGCGCGCGAAGTAAAGAAACGGCACTATATAATATCGGAATTTTTAAGGGATATAGTCGGCGTAAGGCCCGCCACGGCGGAAATTGACGCCTGCAAGATAGAACATGTTCTGAGCAAAGAAACCTTCCTTAAACTTATGGAATTCGTCAACAAACACACCAAGGAAAATCCTCAGCAGAAATAAATTTTAATCCGACGAAAGGCCCCGCGTAAACGGGGCCTTTTAAATGTTCGGTTTTTAATGCGCGGGCAATAATTTATCGAACGGGCAAGGCCCGATCGCCACACTGCCGCCGAGAATTGTTTTCAGCTGTTATATTTGGCGTCGAACTCCTGGTCGGTCATCAACAAATAAAGTATTCCTTCTATAAAACCCACTATAGCGGGAATAATAGTCCAAGAAAACAACAAATATATAATACCGGCAAGTATCCTGCCGTTATAAAATTTGTGCAGGCCGAACCAACCGCCCATAATGGCGAGAATACCCGCGGCTATGCGGTCCTTTATCCTTTTTACCTCGCCGTCAACTTCAATATAATGTTTTATCTGCATACGCCCCCCTTGATTGTTATATTATAGTATAAGATTATTGACTTTTACAGTGGGTTAATGTTATTCTCAGAATAAAGAAGTTTATCACTTTAAGGGGAGCCTGACAATGCAAACAAAAGAATACCTGCATAATCTTATGCAGAGCATCATTAAAAAAGATCCCGCCGAGAAGTTGTTTCATCAAGCGGCAAGCGAAGTTCTTACTTCTTTGGAACCCATATTGGACGCGGAACCCAAATACATAAAATACGCTGTGCTTGACAGATTGGTAGAGCCCGAGCGCGTAATATACTTCAGAGTTCCGTGGAACGACGACAAAGGCCTTACGCACGTCAACCGCGGTTTTCGCATACAATTTAACAGCGCTATAGGGCCGTTTAAAGGCGGAATAAGGTTTCACGAGAGCGTCACTTTAAGCTCCTTAAAGTTTTTGGCTTTCGAACAGACTTTTAAAAACAGTCTTACCGGCCTGCCTTTGGGCGGCGCGAAAGGCGGATCGGACTTCGACCCCAGAGGAAAAAGCGAAGGCGAAGTGATGCGCTTTTGCCAAGCCTTTATGGACGAACTTTACCGCCATATCGGCGAAAGGACCGACGTGCCGGCCGGCGATCTTGGCGTAGGGGCGAGAGAAGTGGGTTTTATGTTCGGGCACTATAAAAAGATAACAAACAAATTCGTCGGAGTATTTACCGGCAAGGGGCCGTCTTTCGGCGGCAGTCTGATAAGGCCGGAAGCGACGGGATACGGAGTTGTTTTCTTCGCGGAAGAAATGCTCAAATGCAAGAGCGAAGGCATACGCGGCAAGACCTGCATAATATCGGGTACGGGCAATGTCGGCATACACACCGCGGAAAAGATATTGCAGATGGGCGGCAAAGTCGTCGGTTTTAACGATTACGACGGCGCCGTTTACGATAAAGAAGGACTAAACGCCGAGAAGCTGGCATTCCTGAAAGATTTGGTCTTTGTAAAAAGAGGCAGCATTAAAGAGTACGCAAAAAAGTTTAAAACGGCGGAATTCCACGAAGGCAAAAAATCGTGGTTCATACCGTGTTACGCGGCTTTCCCGACCGCTTGCGAAAACGAACTGCAGCTTGAAGACGCGAAAACTTTGGTAAAAAACGGCGTAAAAATAGTTTGCGAAGGCGCCAATATGCCATGCACACCGGAAGCCGTCGACCTGTTCCAAAATTCTGGCGTATTATATGCCCCGGGCAAAGCGGCAAATGCGGGCGGCGTGGCGGTATCGGGCCTTGAAATGACTCAAAACACCATTCGCCTTTCGTGGACGCGCGAAGAAGTGGAGATACAGCTTAAAAAAATTATGCAGAACATACACTCCGCATGTGTCAATGAAGCCTCCATCTACAACAGACCGGGCGATTATGTACTCGGCGCGAATGTTGCCGGCTTTAAAAAAGTGGCCGACGCAATGATAGCGCAAGGCGTAATATAGCAGTGCAAAACAACAAATCCGAAAATAAAAACCCGCCTTAAACAAGCGGGTTTTTTATTAAGCGCAAAAACAACTCCGCATACTGGATTTATCATATAATTACAGAAATATTTTACGGAAACGGATAAATAGAAAAATACTTTCTTTAGAAAATATTTTCTCGTTCTTGCAAATTAACAGCAAAAGAGCCCGACCTTATCTCCCGAGCGATAAAACTGCGGCTAATAATGCGCAAATATAGTTTTTAAACTTCAAGCAATAGAATAAACAAGTTTTTTAAAGACAATCCGCCCTCAAACTTTATATACTTTAAAATATGCAATTGTTCATCAACATAGACGGCGGAAGCCGCGGCAATCCCGGCCCAGGGGCAAGCGCGTGCGTAATAAAAGACAAGAAAGGAACTCTGCTTAAAGGAGAAGGCCTTTTTTGGCCGCAGTGCACAAATAATCAGGCGGAATTTAACGCTCTTAAACTGGCTTTGCAAAGAGCGCGGGAACTCGGCGGAACGGAACTTTACATAAGAGCGGATTCTCAACTGTTGGTAAAACAATTTTTGGGCGAATACAAAATAAAAAATCAGCAGCTAAAAGATTTGATGGCGGAAATAAAACAGCTTTGCTCCGCCTTTAAAAAAATAAATATCCAGCATATTCCGCGCGAACAAAACAAAGAGCCCGATCTTATCTGCAATCAGACGATGGATAAAGCCTTAAAAAAACCCGCCGCGCCGATACGGCCCTTATACAACCACTTGTCTTCCGCGCCAGAACAAGAGGGAAAGAAAGCGCAAGCAATTCCGCTCAAAAAGAACAAACCCGAAAAGAAAAAAAGACAAGACCCGATACAGCTTGAACTTTTCGACTTAAATAATTTATAAAATATAAGTACTGAACGGCAGACCGCCGCATAAAAGCGGAGGAACTTCCGGACTCCCAGGGCAGGGCGCCGCGCGAAAGCGCGGGAGGGCGGGGCCATATCCCCGTTCGACGGAAAGTGCAACAGAAAAAATACCGCCCGCAAGGGTAAGGGTGAAATGGTAAGGCAAGAGCTTACCGCGCAGACGGCAACGCCTGCGGCAAGGCAAACCCCGCTCGGAGCAAGGCCAAATATGCCGATATACGGCCCGTATGTTAAGGCAGAGTAGGCCGCATAGATAAATGGTCTGCGCGCGCAAGCGTACAGAATCCGGGGTATAGTTCAGCGCGCCGCTTTCGCGGCGCTTTTTTCTTTTCCAATACTTGCCACACTCTTGCTTGACATTTATCGTCTTCCATTTGAAAAACTGCTTATACACTCCTTAAAGGATTTCTAAACCCGTACCCAAAGACCCGCCTTATCTTTAAATGGAAAAGTCATTATCCTTATTACTCAAAAAAACCCCGCCGTTTTTTTAACGGCGGGGCGGTTAGTTAGAGAGAGTTTACTCTCTATAAAACTTATTTACGCACTTTATTTATAACATCGGCAACAGTCCGCCTGAGGATCCGGGCCTTTGACATGAACAGGCATATTGCCAGCCGGTAGTTGTAATTTTCGATGTGGTCCTAGTTCCCCAACAACCGGGATAACCGTTGTTCATCAGTTTAGGGGTATCCTGCGGGCAACAACAAATACCGCTGCATGTTTTCGTAGACCATATGCCGTGCATACAACTATTAGCTTGTGAAGTCGTCAATCTCATACCCTGACAATAAACCATTCCGTTGCCTTCATTGGCACACTGGCAAGATGTGCTCCACTTACCTGAAGAAGTACATACCTGAACTTGTTTTGAATTACTGGGGCAAGTTCTAGTCTCCCCGGCTGTGCAATCGGGTGCAACACAAGTTCCCCAGTCTC
This sequence comes from uncultured bacterium, assembly GCA_949291515.1. Taxonomy (GTDB): domain Bacteria; phylum Elusimicrobiota; class Elusimicrobia; order Elusimicrobiales; family Elusimicrobiaceae; genus Proelusimicrobium. Next base: position 57,815 of record CASEVY010000008.1, read on the forward strand.
CGGTTACCCATTCTCCGGTATCGCCGTCACAAGTTACGCTGCGAGTTTGCGTCCCCTTCTTCCCGTTGGAAGCTGTACAGCTCTGCGCAGTTGCCGGCTTTACGCCGTCGCAAGTCTTCGGGCAAGATTCCCCCCACCCGCTCCAGGTTTTGCCGCTGCAACATGTTCTGCTTGTAGTGCCGCAAGTTCCTGAAGGTTTGTACTGGATATCTCCCACCGTACAATTATCAACCCCGGGCAATATAAATCCGGAACAACTAACTATGCACAATTGTCCAGTATCTTTTACGCACTTTTCCACGCCGTTAACACAGCATTGTTTATAGCCGATACGACAGAATAAAGACATAGCTTCTGCTGCCGGAATAACTAATAATGCCAAAACAAATAAAAAGCATATAGCGATTCTTCTTAAACCAACCATTTTTTCCTCCTTTCTCCCGTCAAACGTCTAGAAAAAACATTTTTGAGCATTTTACGGCAACCATAGAAACGCCTGCCAAGAAGATGGATAAAATCTATCAAAAAAAAAAAAAACAGTCAAGCGTTTTTTAAACTCATGAAAGATACAAAAAACAGACTATATCCGCATATACCCCACGCTACTACAGGCCGTCGCCGCAAAAGGTTATCCGTCATCGGCGGACGAAACGAGTTATAGAAAAAGTTTAAAATAGTTAATATAATTTTCTGCCTAAATTTTCGCAAACAAAAAAATCCCTCGGATTTCATCCGAGGGATTTTAATATTTTTTATTGCAATAGATTATTGGTATATCAAAGGATTGGAGTTGCGCTGAGCTCTTTCAAAAGCGCTTTCCTCCTGCTTCTTTTTGTACTCTTTATAATCGTTGCGATTGTCTTCCTTCGCGCTGTAAGAATCCTCTTTCTTAACGGGGAACTTATAGGCCAAACTCACCTGATAGACTTTATCGTCGTTAAGCTGAGGGTTCAATATGGTGCCCACGTCAATTTCAAAACCGAACAGCTTAAGGCCGAAACCTAGGCTCCATTCTTCACGTATTTCCTCCATCAGCTTTACGCCGCCGCGAACCGCCAATAAATCGAACAGATACATCTCCGTACCGATGCGGACTCTGTTCTCTTTCTCTTTTAAGTAAGCGATAAAATCGCCGCTGACGGCCCAATAAATATTTTCCACGTCTACCGGCACAAAGAACATACCGGCCGATAATGTCGCCGGCAGAGGATCGGATTCTTCTATATATTTTATATCCGTACCTATGTTCTTAAGCGCTACGCCGACGCCGAAATGTTTATCAAGCACCGCCGTATAGCCCGCGTCGAACGCGAAAGCGTCGCCGGTAACATTGCCCTCGACCGGTTTGGCAAGTTCCGAACGCAAATATTTACCGGTAATACCGAAGTAATGTTCCAAATCGGCCGAAGAGCCGAATACTTCCCAAGGCGTCGTACCGATATGTTCGCCGATGCTGAACGTGAACGACCAGTCGTCACCGATGGATCTGCTGTAAATGTCGTCCGTATTTCCTTTATCGAACATATAGCCGGAAACAGCGATATTTAAAGGATTGTTGCCGAATATGCTCAAAAACCCTACGGGGAAAGCCAAACCGCCGTAATGATATTTCATATCCAGCTGCGCTTCAGACACCGTACCCGCAAGCTGGAAGGATTCAACCATACCCAAAGCCGCAGGGTTATAGAAAGTCATACCGGTAACGTCGTCGGCATACGCCGTAGCCGCACCCGCCATACCATAGTAGCGCGCGCCCATATCCATTTTAAGGAAAGGCAAAGCCGTACGGCCAGCCTCCTGTGCGTATGCGGAAGCCGCCAAAACGGCGGTAAAAACCAAGGAAACCAAATATATCTTTATATTTCTCATATTATTTCACCACCACTATTTTCTTCAGCTTCCGGTCTATACCCGCTCCGTCTACGCGAAGCAGATAGACTCCGCTGGCAACTATATTGCCGCTGCCGTTTCGGCCGTCCCATTCGATCACTTGCGTTATACCGTTTTGGACATCTCCGTCCTTTATCGTTTTAACAAGCAAGCCGTCTATGGTAAAGATCTGCACCTTTATGTTACCGTCGGATTTGGGGACGACCTCCATCTTTACCTTGCCGCCGGTCATCGGATTGAATACGGAATCCCTTATAAACACTTCCTGTCCGCTGGTCGATTTCGTAACTATCGGATTTGATATGCCAAGTGATACCACTCCGTAGTCGTCGCGGTATTCCGCATTGGGCGCGTCCTGATTGGCCTTATTCGAACGCAGCTTGCCGAATATCTGCAAATACACCAAGTTGTATCCCAGCGCCGAAAACCCGTTCTGTATCGTTACTTCGCCGCTTAAAGTATTATTGTTTACCGACAAATTCCTGGGAATATCCAAATAAGTGGCGTCCACGGTGCTTGCTCCTGGTATCGGGTTCATATCGGAATCCAACAATCTGGCGGAATGGAAGAATTCGTAAGAAGAAGGCGACCAGTCCCCCAGGCCCAAACCGTCCAAAGTGGTGCCGAGTCCGCTGTCTACGGTTGTGGCAAACGGAGCTGTGAAACTTATCTTCTGCCCATTGTCAAAACTGTCTACCTGAGTCTGTACTCCTCCGATATTGCTGCCGGAAGCAAACGTGAAATTAAGTTTATACGCGCCTGTATCTTCCGTTACCGTCGAAGGATAGTACCCGTTAACCATTTTGTACACGCCCAATACATAGCGGCCAGTATTGCCGTTAAGCAAAGAAGGCGCGTTAAACGTCAATGTAGTGGTCTCGTAAGTTGTCGTTATGCCGGTAAGACCCTGTTGATCGTCCGGTACGTCGGGCGGGAGTATCAAATCCACCGCCGTTTGCATATCCGCGTCCAACAAGAGCATACCCAAAGGCATATACATATTTTCCTTTATCTTGGGCATGGTAAGAACTGCTTTAAATTCGCCTTCCGGCAACGATATGCTGTAATAGTCCATATCGCTGGCGGGATTTATCTTTGCCTGAAGTTCCTTCCTCGCGATAGAAGCTATATCCACGTCCGCCGCAGAACCGGGCCCGTTATTGGGCTCGTATATGTCGCCGTTGGCGGTTATGATATTGTCATAAGTCAAGCCGTGCGCGTCAAACGCCGCCTCAACCGCGCTTACCAAAGCGCTGCCCGCGCCGCCTTTTACCGTAGCTACGGCTATCATAGCGTCCCTAAACTCAAGCAAGCTGTCGGGGAAGAACATCAAAGCGTTCCATACCAGGCTGTCGGCTTGATTGGATACGGAAGAACCGGTCTTCCTCAAATCCCACAAAGCCTGGCTCAAGAATAAACTGTTTGTATGCTGGCCCATAGGCGCGCCGTTGGCCACCCATTTCTCGGCCGTATAGGAATCCGTACCGTCCAAATCACGTGCCATACCCTCGCCCGCGCCGTTGACATAAGCGCCGATTATGGAGGTATACGGCTGGCCAGAAGCGTTCTTCAAAGAAGACAAAGCAAAGTAATCCGATATAGCTTCGGATATCGCCGCGCCTTCGTCAAAGTATATTATCGGCCAAATCTTGTTTACGACCGCGTGGACATATTCGTGACGGACTATCGCGCTTTCAAGCGCGAAGTTTACGTATTGCCCCTTGCTGACGTCATAACGCCCCTGCCCTATCAGAATTACATTGGCATCCAAATCATAAAACGCGTTTTGCAAACCGTCGTCGTGGCTGCTGTACTTGGAACCCGACGCGTTTACCATTACCGGGATATGTTCGTTCAAATTAAAATTGCCGCCGGCCAAATCCACAAAGTAGGAACGCATCGCGTTTAAATTGTAAAACGCGACCGCTTCCGGCGTTTGAATGTAGTCATTAGCCAAAGATACCGACAGCGTTGCCGTATTGGTAGAGGTATACCTGGAAGGAGTACTCGTCGGTACGCACAATTTCTTGAACGTCGTTATGGAATAATCGTTTACGCCAGGCGTATAATTCGCCGGATACGCGCCTATAGTCATAATTTGGCTTGGCGTGTAGTTTGATATAAGCGGCCCGTTTAGAGAATTAAATCTGCCGATATAGGCGCCTAAAATTCTGCTCTCGGGCAGATTGCTGCCCAAGAAAAGGAATTTCTTGTCCGTTATGTCGCCGGAAGTATTCATCGAACCGATATTAAGATTGGTTATCAAAGGATATGAAAATACCGGATAATATCCCGCCGCGTCGCAGTCGCTGTAAGTCTGCCAGGTGGGGCCTTTGAAAAATTCCGTCCACAAATTATCGCTGAAAGTTTCGCCCGCGCCTTTTTCTACATAATACTTCGTCAGGGAAGCCTCATTGGTAACCGTAAAATACGGCCCGGAAAAAGTAGCCCACATTCTGCCGCTGGTGGTTACCTGTCCGTTCTCGTCCGTAAGCTGCGGAGACTGAGGACTGCCAGACCCGTCGAAAGAATAAACGTACATATTTTCCAAAGGCAAAGTCTGCGTCGATATGCCCGGCGCCTTGGGATATACGGGGTTGATATTGATAGAGAACTGTGCGTTTCTCGCCGCGTATAACAGCTTGCTTATTCTGTTTAATACGGCTCCGTTTTGCGCGTCTACATAATAATCCCATTTGGCAGGCGCGTTTTCACCGCCCTGTACAAGCACCTTCCAGGCAAGCCTGGCTTCACTCGTATTGGGGTTGACGTAAACGACCTTTTCCGCCGCGGATAAAGCCTTTCCGCCAGCGTCCTGCGCCGCTACGCCCGCCGCATTTGCCGCGGAGATTCCTTCCTTGGTATCTATGTCCAAATTAGGAATGTACGTAGACTGATAGTTAAGCAATGCCCCGCTCTTGTCCACGTTTACTTTTACATAAGCGTTTTCTACGGGCAAATTCTTGTAGTATTGCCTAAAATAATAGTGCGTGCCCACCTCGGACTTCAAGGGAGCCCTCAAAAGTTTAAGGTCGTCTTCGTCAACGCCCAAAAAATCTTTATTGCTCTTTATAAATTTTAAGGCGTTCTTCTCCGTAGAGCCGACCTTTACGCTCCGCCCGCCTACCAACGAACGCGGTTTCTTCGTCTTGGCATTCATTCTTATTTGCCAAGAGGAGTCCGTCTTTTTGTTAAACTTCTCCAGTTTCTCCAATTCGGAACTTTCAAGTTTAACGGGCTCTTCGGAATCCGTTTTTACTACGGGGAAACGACGCGCATCCAAAGCCCGTGCCATGTCCAACGGCGATGCAAAAGCGCTTTGCTGCATTAAAAAAACTGCGGCTAAAAACGCACATAACTGCTTTTTGGATAAAAGCATCAACAGTCCTCCTGCAAGGATAAAATACAAAAATATATTTTTATTGTAGCATAAGATTAAATATTTGTATAATTTTTCATATTTTTTTCGTTTCTCGGAGGGATTATGACAGCTCATTATTGGATAATTTTGGGCATTATCCTGCTTATAGGCGAGATATTTACTATGGACTTTTCACTGACTTGTTTCGCCGCGGCCTGTTTCGTAGCCGCTATTTTAAGCTGGATAGGGTTGGGGACATATTGGCAGCTCGCGGCAGTGGCGGCGACGATATTTATCCTGCTGTTTACTCTTAGGCCGCTGGCGCTTAAATACCTCAACAAAAAAGGGCAGTCTTTCAAAAGCAATATGGAAGCCTTGCTCGGCAAAGAACTTACCGTAACGCAAAGCAATGCCCAAACCGGCAAATGCTATGCAAAAAACGACGGCGATTTATGGGAGCTCGCCTGCGAAGAAAAACTATCGCAGGGCGATATAGTCAAGGTTTATAAAGTAGACGGAATAAAACTTTTCGTAAAAAAGGAGCGTAAATAATGGAAAGCGTACTTATAGCACTTGTAGTACTGGCCGTTATATTTTTCATATTCGGCATAAGAATAGTCCAACAGGCGGAAGTAATGATCGTGGAAAGATTGGGCAAATATCATACCACTCTGACCTCGGGGCCGAACTTCATTATACCGCTGCTGGACAAACCCAGAAAAATAGAGTGGAAATACTCTCGCGATACCGCAGGAAGGCTGGTGTCTTATTTGGTTATGATAGACCGCATAGACCTTAGGGAAACAGTTTACGATTTCCCCCGCCAAGACGTTATAACCAAAGACAACGTAAGCATACAAATAAACGCTTTGATATACTTCCAAATTACCGACCCGCTTAAAGCCGTTTATGAAGTCACTTCGCTGCCTACCGCGATAGAAAAACTCACGCAAACGACTTTGAGGAACGTCATAGGCGAATTGGAATTGGACCAAACTTTGATATCGCGCGAAACGATAAACGCCAAATTAAGAACCATTCTTGACGAAGCCTCCAATAAATGGGGCGTTAAAGTCAACCGCGTGGAACTGCAAGATATTACCCCACCGCCCGCCATACGCGACGCAATGGAAAAACAAATGCGGGCAGAAAGGGAGCGCCGCGCCGTAATCTTGGAAGCGGAAGGAACCAAACGCGCGCAAATCCTGCAGGCCGAAGGCGAAAAAGAGGCCGCTATAAACAAAGCGGAAGGTTTAAAACAAGCCAAAATACTTTCCGCCGAAGGTGAAGCTGAAGCTAAAGTAAAGGTGGCGCAGGCCGAAGCAGAGGCGATCAAAATAGTCCGCGACAATTTAAACAATATCGCTAACCCGGCGAACTATTTAATCTCTATAAAATATATAGAAGCGCTGCAGAAAATGGTCGACGGCAAAGACAATAAACTCGTCTATATGCCATACGAAGCCACCGGCATATTGGGCGCCGTAGGCGCTGTTAAGGAAATAGTGTCCAATACCGCCGTCAAACCTCAGTAATTAAAATTATAAAACAAAGACGGCCCGCACCTTTACGGTGCGGGCCGTTTTATCGGCAGTTTAAAACTATAGGGGCTTTACGCTCTTAAACCCGTTTAGAGCTTGACCCGACAAAAGTTCATAATCCTTCAACTTGGAAGACGGCGCTATGAAAGAAAGTACGAATTTGCGCCCTCCTTCGTTAAAGAAATAACTGTATGAATTGACGTTAAGCGCTGTCTTCTTTGAAAAACTTATATCCTTGCCGCCCATCTTTACCTTTCGGCTCGGATTTGCGGTAAACTTCTTTTCGGGCGCGTATTTTTCCGTCATTTCATCGTTGAAATTCTTGCTGTTTTTGTAAACAGGCTCAAGCCACATAATGGCGTCTGCCTCCTCTTTTATTATTACGCGGCCGTCTTTCTTATCCTGCGCTTTGGGAGAAACATCGCCGGGCAGATTTAAGACATAAGAATAAACATTTTCGCCTTCTTCTATGTTAAACGAGGCTTGCATATTGCGCGCAGACAACTTCTTTAGCGTCCAATTTGTGAGTTCGGGCTCGGGCCGCTCCGCCCTGCCGCTTTGCGGTTTTTCCGCGTCGGCAGATGCCGTTACGACATCGGCATTTCTTTTTCCGAACAGAGCTTTGTTTAAACTCGACGCGGCTATGCCCAATGCAGCTTCGCCTTTTTTGTTGTCCGTTCCCTTTTTTTGGCCTTCCAAAAGGTCTTTTTGAGTTTCTTTAGGCGTCATATAATTAAGTTCGACGAATTTGCCGTTAAACGGCGCGGTCAAAACTATTGAGCTTAACTCCCCCATATCAAAAGTACAGACTTCATACATTATCCTGCCGTACATCTTCTTGGAAAACAGAGGCTTTACTTCCTCCCCGCTCTCTAGTGAATACTCCGCAATTCTGGCTTTTATGTCTTCCGCCTCGTCGCGCAAAGTTATATTGATGTCAAAACCGTTTTTAACCTCATCTACATTTTTCTCAATATCGTAATTGCTGACCAAAAAACCTTCGTCCTCGCTCCTTACGCTGAGCCCAGCCGGTACCAAAAGATATACAGCCTCGCTGGCATTCTGAGTCAAAATTACCGGCTGATATTTATCAGCTTTGCCCTGTTCCTTCAAGACATTGCCGATGTCTTGCACGGAAGAAACCGTCAAAGGCAGCTTGTTGCGCTCTTTGGTAAGATAATAATCCTGCGCAAAAACTGACAAAGAAACAGTCATAAACAACAACGCTAAAATGCTTTTCATTACTCCTCCTTAAAGTACGCTTAAATATCTGTCACCGCCGTCAGGCGCTATCGCTACGATGTTTAAGCCTTTATTCTCCGGCCTGAGCGCCAGTTCCAAAGCGGCGAAATACGCCGCGCCGGAAGATATCCCGCAAAACAAACCCTGCTCAAGGCGCAATTCACGCGCGGCGCTAAAGGCTGATTTGCCAGCGACGGGTAAAATCTCGTCGATAAGACTAGCGTCAAACAAGGCGGGCACAAAACCCGCACCTATGCCTTGTATTTCGTGAGGACCGCTCTTCCCGCCGGAGAGAACCGCGCTTTCCAAAGGTTCAACGGCAACGGCTTTTATCTTGGGATTTTTTTCCTTAAGGTATCTGGCCGCACCGCTTATCGTGCCGCCAGTGCCTACTCCCGCGACCAATATATCCGCTTTGCCGTTCAAATCATTATATATTTCCGGGCCAGTGGTTTCGTAATGAGAAAGAGCATTGGACTCGTTTGAAAATTGATCGGGCATATATGCGTCTGGAATTTCCTTTAAGATAGCTTTGGCTTTCGATATCGAGCCTCCCATTCCCTGCGACGCGGGCGTAAGTACAAGCTCCGCCCCCAGCAGTTTAAGAAGTTTGCGCCGCTCTTCGCTCATACTCTCGGGCATACACAAAATTACCCTAAATCCTTTCAAACGGCCAAGCGCGGCCAAAGCTATGCCTGTATTGCCGCTGGTCGGCTCTACTATTACTCCGCCCGATTTCAGCAAGCCTTGTTTTAAAGCGGAATTTATCATATAAAACGCGGCACGATCTTTTATGCTTGAGAATGGATTGAATTTTTCCGCTTTTATATAAATGTTCGCTGGCAAGGCTTTGTTTATTTTGATAAGAGGCGTATGCCCTATCGCAAAAGTTATGTCCTTCACAAAACCTCCCTACTCCGCAAAGCTAAGACACTTGCGTACAATCGACAAAGCTCCGTTCTCCCCGTTTTTGGAGTAGACGTATATCAAATTTGCCAAGAAACGCCGCGTTATTTGCCTGCCGGTCAAAGGAGTAATCAGAGCGCCGCTCCAGGAAAATCCATGCGCCGAAGCGTAAATATTACACTCGTCCTCACCGACAAATCTTCCCCCCGCAAAAACGTCTACGTATACTGGCTCGTAAGAGTATTTGTCGCGCAGCCTTACCATAACTTTTCCGCCCGCGTCGAAAATATCGGCCTTTACGTCAAAACATTCCGCCGCGCAGCAATATAAAGCCGCCATAGCGAAGCTGCTCGCCCCGCCGTTTGATATTATGTCGGGCAGGCTTAAAACCTTTACGCCGGAGTTTAAACTCTCAAGACGATACTTCCCCCGAACAAAAAAGTATTGCGACAATACTTCCGCCTTATGAAATATGTCAAACCCGCAATCCATTTCGGCCGACAATTCCTTCCTCAAAAGTTCAAATTTGGACAAAGCCTGCCTCTCGCTCAAATACGGGTTTATTATCCCCGATATAAGAAGCATTCCTTTCAGCAATGAGGGATTATCCGCCTTAAAATAATTCTTAAAGCCCGCCGCGCGCTCCTCCCGTTTTATGTTTACCAGTATGTCCTTTATATAACCAGGTATATTCGCGCCGTAGCTCTCTTCAAGCACGTTTTTGAACTTTAATGGATCCTGCCTTATGAACTGCGCCAATGTCGCCTGAAGGCGCGGTTTCAAAGAAGGCTCCTTATCCATCAAATCAATAAGCGCTTTTATCTTGTTTCTGTTAATCATTTATGTACCCAAACCGTTTCAAATATTTTACGCTTTGCCGCCAGTTCGGCGTAACGGCGACGTGCAGCTGTAGACGATATTTCATTCCCAAAAAGTCGTTTATTCTGCGCTGGGCGGCCTCCCTGAGTTTTGCTATCGCGCTGCCGCCTTTGCCTATTATAATAGGTTTCTGCCGTTCCCGTTCAACGTGTATTACCGCGCTGATATAGTTCTTGTCGCCCAAGTCTTCGGTAAACTTCTCCACCTCGACATAAGTGCTGTATGGTATTTCTTCACCATACTGCAGAAAAATTTGCTCTCTTATAAACTCCCCTATGTAAAAACGTTCCCACCGGTCGGTCAGCTGGCCTTTGGGGAAATACGCGGGGCCGTAAGGTATATAATCCACCACCGCGCGTTCCAAATCTTTTACGCCTTCGCCTTTTTTAGCGTTTACCAAAAACACTTTCTTAAATTTAAGCTCGCAGGACAAAGCCTTTATTATTCTGTCCAGCTCGTCTTTGTCCTTTATCAAATCCACCTTGTTTACCACCAAAAACAGCGGGCAGTACAGTCCTTTAAGTTTCTTTATCAGCGGAGTATGCCGAGCCATAGGCGCCGTGGGATCATAGACGAAAATAACCAAATCGGCGTCCTCGTTTATCGCCTGATTGAGCGAATTGAGCATTATCTGCTGCAATTTGTATTCCGCGTGAAGAAACCCAGGCGTATCGACAAATACTATTTGGTAATCGTCGCCTTCGCATATCGCCAAAATATTTTGCCTGGTAGTCTGCGGCTTATGCGTAACGGGCGAAAGCGCCACCCCGGCAAACTGATTAAGCAGCGTGGATTTACCCGCATTGGCCAAACCCGCCATTACGGCAAAACCGCTTTTGAATTTTTGTTCGGCATTATTTTCCATATATTAATATTCTATCAATTTAAAGTCGCGTGCGTTAAGTGTTCTGGAAATAAAGGGAACCGCCCAGAAATGGCGATTCCCTTTTATTTCCGATTTAAATCCGCTCGTCTTATTTTGACGGCAAAGCGGCGTTTTTATTTCTTCTGCCCGCCGATATTGTGCACTATTCTGTCGTCACCGTCGTGCTCTTTTATGTGTACGTGTATGATATCGTCGTCGGCGGTTACCACGTATTTGCCCACGTAATCAGCCATTACCGGGATTTCCCTGTGGCCCCTGTCCACCAATACCATAAGTTCCACCTTGCGAGGACGCCCGCAGTCCATTATCGCGTCCAGCGCGCAGCGGACGGTACGCCCGGTATAGAGAACGTCGTCGACTATAACCACGTTCTTGCCGTTAATGTCAAAGCCGATATTGGCCGCTTTCATTTGAGGGTCTTCTGCTACTGTCGTCAAATCGTCGCGGTAGAGCGTAATGTCAAGCTCGCCCAAAGGCAGTTTGATGCCCGAAAATTTTTCTATCTTATCTTGAAGCCTTTTCGCAATATGTACGCCGCGCGTCTTTATACCGACGAGGCACAAGTCTTTGGTGTCTTCGTATCTTTCTAGTATCTCATTGGCTATCCTGTCCAAAATCCTGCTCATTAACGCTTCGCTTACTATATCTTTCTGCATAACAAATCTCCCTCAAAAATAAAAAAACCGCCCTGTAAAAGCTGCGGATTATAAAAATAAAGAGGCCAACGCTTTTTTGCCGATAACCAAGATACTGTCATACTTTTTATTTTTCATCAGCGGCCTCCTCAATATTTTATTATAGCATTATTTGCCCGCGCGGCGCGCCTGCGGCTTTTTGTTAAGGCCGATATCAGAAAGGCCTCCGATAAAATCGTCGTGCACTTCGTCTACGCCGCGCATACGGCCAGAGTAGTTGTTTACTATTGAACAGAACGCTATGCGCCTGCCTTTATGGTCTTTGGTATAGCCCGCAACAGCGCGGACCCTGTCCAAAGAGCCCGTCTTTACAAAAGCCTCAAAAGCGGCGCTGCTGTATCTGAGGCGCCTTGACATCGTCCCGTTGTCCTCAGGATCGCCCGCCACAGGCAAACTGTTCAAAAACACGTCGCCGTAAGGTTTATCCAAAACCTTTTCCAACATCTCCACCGTCATTTTGCAGTCTATAATATTGTCGCGCGCCAAGCCACTGCCGTCAAATACGTCGAAATTGGACGTATCTATTCCCAAACGCTCAAGAAATTCCCTAACTTTCCTAACCCCTTCCCCGGAACTTCCGCTCCCTTCATTGTACGCGCTTATAACCCTTATAAGAGTGTCCGCATACAAATTGAAGCTGCGTTTATTGGTATAGGATACTATATCCTTAAGCGGAGGAGAAAAATAACTTAAAAGCAGTTTTTTATCGTCGTAACTTTCGGGCGTTTTCAACAAAGCAGTGCCTTTTACCTGGATATCGTTCTTTTCCAAAGCGCGTCTTAAATAATCTGCCATAAACGCCGCGGGGCTGGGCATAGCAGCAGATATTCTAACCGGATTTTTTGTAAGAGGTATCGCCCCGAATATCCTTGCCTCAGAACTTGCCGGAACGAAATTGACGAAAGTATCTTCCGACCTTAAAGAGGCCAAACCCTTTACTCTGCTTTGTAAGCTCAAGTTTGACATTTCCGGCTCGGTCTTAAGTATTTGAGCCGGCGCGCCGTCCTCCGATACGGGCGCGAAGTATATCTCGTATGAATTGTCCCTCACGCTCAGCCCGTCGCTGGGGGCCGCATAATAGTTGCCTATGTTCTGATAGCTGGTACGCCAAGGAAGCATAACTCCGCTGAATATGCTGTTGTCCGCGTAGATATTGCCTTGTATTTTGCTTATTCCCGCCTCTTTAAACTGTTGCACCCAACTATCAGTCAAGGTGGGCAAATCCGGCACCAAAGACAACCGCGTTGAACCCAAAGTGGGATCGCCTGCCCCTTTGATGTATATATCGCCCAAAAGTTTTTTGCCTTTTATCTCGCCGTCATAATATATTTTGGTTTCAAAAGTGAAGTCCGGCCCCAGCAAATCCAAGGCGGCCGCAGTGGTAAAAAGTTTTAAAACGCTGGCCGGCGCCAAACGCATAGTGGGGTTTATGCTTACTATCTCTTCCCCGCCTATGTATTTGGCATAGGCGGAAAACTGCGCGTCTTTTAAGGCGGGCCTTTCGTCAAATACGGAATAAAGTTCTCCGCACCCGTCGCAATCGGCGAAAGCGTATGTGAACAGAACGAAAAAACTTAAGAACAGAAAGGCGAACTTCATACAGCGCCCCCTAAAACTTCAATTTACCCAAGGATACCATTTATCCCTGTCGCGCATAGCTATGACGGCGCAGACGATTATAAGCGTTTTGCTGTTTATCGCTTCGGGCTTATCGATTTCGCAGGTCAGCCTGGAGAAAATGTTTTTCTCGTATTTTATCGTCCCTTTAGAATCCACGCGCCCCTGCACGACATAATCGGCCCTCAAAAGGCCGCTCAAATGCCCAAAACATTTGCGCAGGACGGAGCGCCAAAGCGAAGATTCTTGTATGAGCGCTATTATCTCGTCCCCGTTATATACAGTCCACTTCCTGCTCAGGCGGAAACGATCCCTGCTTACGCGGAATATTACGGCATTGGTTTTGTCCGCGACCGCGTATTCCTCCTTAAGCAAAGACAAACCCTGCTGAACACAGCGAAACGCCAGCTTGCCGCTGTCCCCGTAGAAATAAAATTTAGAGCCGAAAAGAAACGAAGTCAGCAAACCCGCGCAGAATATCAACAAACCGAAAACGGAAAACAGCGAACACAAAGACAGCGCCGTATTTATTACAACGGGATGCAAATCCATATAATTGCCCGTAATTATAAATATGAACAACACTCTAAGCAGAAAGAAAAATAAAGCGCACAAAAAACCCAGACCCGTAAATATTCCGCCCCACCTAGGCGCCGTCGCTATAAAATTATTGCCTTGGTTATCGTAAAATCTAAAAAACAAATCCGGCGAGCCGTAAAAACGTTTCCCGCGAATCGGGTATACCGAACGCGGATTGGAATGGGCGCGTATAGATTTCGCAGGGAAGAACAGCCTCAGCGCAAAAATACATACCAGAAGCAGCGCATAAACCATCACCGCGATAAGCAATATCCCGGACCAACCGCCCGTATTAAGGCTGAACTTTACTTTAGCCTCGCCGGCCTGAAGTTTCGGCGTAGGTTTAAGATCTTCGGGCGCGTCATCCAACGATTCCTCGTTTAGCAGTGCGGACATATCCTCGTCTACTATAGGCTGCTCGTCTATGGATATATCACCCATTTGCAAGTCCGTAAGTTCCGCGGCGGTATCGGCGCCGGCCAATTCAACCGGTTTTGGAGCGGGCGAAATAAAAGAAAGTATTAAATCCGCCTCCACGTAAGGCAAGCCCTTGATATCTACTTTATATCCTTTTGAATCGGCCAGGAAATATCCGTGCGTAAACTCCGAACCTCCGCCCGTAAAATTAAACGAAAGCAAAGGATCGGAAGTCGAAAACTCCGTCTTTTTTATCGTTTCGCCCGTATAGGTGTTTACGATTATTTTGTATTTCTTCTTCTTTGTAGCCGCGATGTCTTTATTTATTGCGTCTTCCAGGCACTTGACGTCGGAACATTTTTCAAGAGCATTTATCTCGAAGCTGGCCTTTCCGCGCTGTGCGTAGACAACCGCGCCTTTTTTGGAAGAGGTCTTCCAGCCGGAAGGCAAATCTATCGTAAACGCTTTATCGGGCGCGGAAAACAAAGCCGCGTTCCCCTCAACAGGAAACAAGCCAAGCAACAGCGCCGCGCAAATAATCGATTGGAAAATGCGCCTAGTCTTCATATGTATATTTATTATATAATATCCTAAAGATCATTTATCAAGAGGAAAGTTAAAATGGAACTCGTAAAGACAATTAAAAACGTAATTTCCAAAGAAATCGCCGCCATTATCGGCGGAGCTTTATTTATAGCTTTGCTGGCGAAAATAGCTTTATACCTGCCTTTTACTCCGGTACCGGTAACTCTGCAGACTTTGGCCTGTATGCTCGTCGGGGCGGCTTTGGGCAAGAAAGGCGCGCTTTCCGTAATTACCTATATAGCGCTTGGCGTTATGGGCCTGCCGGTGCTTAACGTGGGAATGTTCACCGCGGGTTATTTGCTCGGCTTTGCCGTGGCGGCATATTTGATAGGATATTTGTTTGAGACGAAAATAGTAAAAAACGTTTTTTCCGCCTTCTTGGCTTTTAGCGCGGGCGAACTCCTTATACTTACAATGGGAAGCCTTTGGCTGTCAATATTCGTAGAACATGCTTTCGCGCTAGGGTTCTTCCCCTTCCTGCTGGGCGGATTGTTCAAAGTTTGCTTGGCCACTTACATAGCAAAAAAAGTAAAACGCTGGTAGACTTTATCCATTTCAAAATAAAGAACCCGCTCGAAAGGGCGGGTTCTTTTTCGCCTTGATAAAAATTTGTTCACTTTGTAATATCGATATTGCGCCACCTGCCGCTGAAAAACCGCCAGCCCATTATTATGCCCGTCAGCCAAGCGTAAGAAGTTATCCAGCTCCAAGCCGCTACTATCCCCATGCCAAGAATTCCGACTATAAACCAGCTGCCAAATACCAGCATAATTGCGCAGAATATCATCGCTTTCATATGGAATTTGGTGTCGCCTGCACCCCTTATGGCGTCGCCAAAGCAAAGATAAGTCAAATCGCCCCAGGTAAATACGCACAAAAGATGCAGAAGCGGAACCGTCTGCTTTTGGATAAGAATCATATCTTCCGTCAAAACATTGCCCTCAAAAAAACCGGTAAAGAAATGCGGAAAAAAATAAAAACCGGCCGTTATGCATATAACGTAAAACGTGCCCGTCTTAAGCGCGGTAAGAGTAGTCTTGACGCCCAAGTCCGGCTGTTTGCGCCCCACATACTGCCCCATGAGTATCTGCGTGGCTATGGCAAGGCCCATAAGCGGCATAAAAACTATCGACTGAAGCGTCATTACGATATTGCTCGCCGCCAAAGATATTTTGTCTATATTCCCGACGAAAAACGCAAACACCGAAAAGGAAAATATATCCATAAAGAATCCGAACCCGTTCGGCATTCCGTACTTTATAAGCCGCCACGCCGCCTGTTTGTTAAAACCGAATAATCTGCCCAGCTTAAACTTGTTGTTTATCTTAGGATTGAAAAGAATGGCAAAAAATATAATCGTTACGCTCAGCCCGCTTATTACCGTAGACCAGGCCGCGCCTTTTATCCCCATTTGGGGAAATCCCCATTTGCCGAATATCATAGCGTAAGACAGTGCGATATTAAGCACATTGCCCGCCAAATTGACCAACATAGTAACGCCGGTCTTGCCCTGACCGCTGAAAAAACCCGCCAAAGCATTGTTTATAATCGTAAATCCGCCAAACAGAGTAAGTATCGTAAAGTATTGTTTTTCCAATTCTTTAACTTCGGGCGCATGCGAGGATAAATCTATAAAAAACAAGCCCAGCGGCACCAAAGCCGCTATAATCAAACCGAAAAACGCCCCCACCAATACACCCTGCCACAGCGCAACGCTCAAACGCGCATAACGGCGCTGCCCGTAGTAGTTGGCGACGAAAACGCTGGTATATCCGCAAGTCCCCATAAAAAAGGACACCATAGAAAAAGAAATCAAACCCGCGGGCAAACACGCCGCCAAAGCATCGGCCGAATACCACGAAAGAAACATCCTGTCCGTAAACTGCATTATGCTGGCAGACGAAGTTGTTATTATAAGCGGTATGGCTATCCTTAAAAGAAGACCGACGGAACCGGGTTTATCGCTTTTTACTATTTTCAATACGTCTTTCATACCTTTTACACCGCGCAAAAAAACCTCAGCAACCCAAGGGCGCTGAGGTTTTAGTCATAAAAGCGTTTTATTTCTTTGAGACTTTTACAGCCTTAGGACCCTTTTCGGATTCTACGACTTCAAAGGTTACTTCCTGACCTTCGGCTAAGGTTTTGAAACCATCGCCTTGTATTTCCTGATAGTGTACAAAAAGATCTTTTGAACCATCTTCAGGGGTTATGAAACCATAACCTTTTTGATCATTAAACCACTTTACTTTTCCGTTTGCCATTACATTTACTTCCTTGTTAATTAACTTTAAGTCTCAAAGAGACGTAGAGGATTTTCTCCTCACTTAAATTATACAATAAATAATATTATTTTGTGCCAATCGGGATTTTATTATGAAAAAAACCAAACTCATAAAACGCTGTCTGCAAGGCTTTGCCACCGTCTTAAAACGACTCGGCCTTCCGGGTAAAAAATACGGCTATTATATTCCCTATCCATACGCAAATGACGACTGCACGAAAAAAGATTTGTATCCTTTAAAGAATATAAAAAAAATGTTGGAGGAGAACCTCCAAAATTTTAAAAACTTGTGCGCCGAAATCGAAAAATATAATGACGTGCTGCAAACTTTCAAAAAAAGCTCCAAGCTGACTCCTCTCGCTCCGCGTTTTAATCAGGATTGGTTCTGCGGCATCGACGGCGCGGCCGCATATGTTTTAACGCGTATTTTAAAACCTTCAAAAATAGTTGAGGTCGGAACAGGGTTTTCCACCCGTTTTTTGGCCCGCGCCGTTCAAGACGAGAATCTCCCCACATTGATTTATTCCGTCAACCCCAAGGAATTGCACGGCGAAGCGAAACTGTGCTCAAAATTCTTCAACTGCACTTTGGATAAAGTGCCCCTTTCCCTGCTCTGCGATTTGAAAGTCAACGATATACTCTTTATCGACGCCTCGCACTTATTTATGCCAGGTACCGATCTTGAAACCATTTTTCTGCAAGTGCTGCCGGCCTTGCCCAAAGGCGTGTACATACACTTTCACGACATATTCCTCCCGGACTCATATCCCAACGACGAAGATTGGGATTGGTGGTCCTTCAACGAGCAGGCCTGCCTGGCCATATTGCTTAACGGCGGCGGATACAGACCCGTATTCCCCAGCGCCTATTTAAGGAAATACTACCCCGAAACCCTGCAAAACATCTTCGCGCCATGCCACCCCAGAGGTCTTGAAAGCGGATTTTGGATTGTCAAAGAATAAAAAATCCAAGCCGTTTTCTTGAGGGCTAGCCCCCTATTTAGCAATAACTCCAAATTATATATAATTTATGGATTAAGATATTTGAAGAGGTAGAAAGATGTCAACGATAGCATGCGTCCCCAACATATCGGAGGGACGGGACAAAAAAATAATCAAAGCGATAATAGATACGGTAAAGAAAAGCGCCAAAATACAACTTTTGGGCGCCGAAAGCGGTTATGATGTAAACCGTACGGTAATAACTTTCGCGGGAACGCCCGAGGAAGTCAAAAAAGCCGCCTTTGCCTGCATAAAGAAAAGCTATGAACTTATTGATATGTCCAATCACCACGGCAAGCATATGCGCCTAGGCTGCGTTGACGTATGCCCTTTCATACCGATAGCCAAAGCCGATATTCAAGACTGCGTGGAAATAGCGCAGGAGCTTGGCGCGCAGGTCGGCGGGGAACTGGGAATACCGGTATATCTCTACGGT
This sequence comes from uncultured bacterium, assembly GCA_949291515.1. Classification (GTDB taxonomy): domain Bacteria; phylum Elusimicrobiota; class Elusimicrobia; order Elusimicrobiales; family Elusimicrobiaceae; genus Proelusimicrobium. The sequence continues at coordinate 76,134 of CASEVY010000008.1, forward strand.
TACGCCGCCAGCACTTTGGCGAGGAAAGATCTCGCCTATATTCGCAGCGGCGAATATGAACACTTGGCCATCAAACTGCAAAACACGCCGCCGGACTTCGGTACGGATACTTATGACGCGGTGGTAAAAAAATCCGGCGCTATATGCATCGGCGCCAGGAATTGTCTTATAGCCTATAACGTCAACCTCGACACCAAAGACGTAAATATCGCAAAAGAAATCGCCGCCGTAATCAGGGAAAGCGGCAAAAACCACAGCGGTATGGGGATACTAAAAGCCGTAAAAGCCATAGGCTGGTATATAGAAGAATACGGCAAATGCCAAGTATCTATGAATTTGGAAGACTACAAAAGAACGCCGCTCTACGTCGTGTACGAAACCTGCGTGGCCGAAGCCAAAAAGCGCGGCGTAAAAGTTACGGGCAGCGAGATTATAGGGCTTGTCCCCAAAGATCTTATGCTCGATACCGCCAAATTCTATTTGAACAAAAAGGGCAAAATAACGCTCGGCATGCCGATGAAAGACATCATAAACGAGGCTGTGGAAAACCTCGGCTTGAACGAGATTTCCCCCTTTAATATGAACGAGCGCATATTGGAATTTAAACTTAAATCAATGAATTCTTAATATGAAGATACCCAAAAAGATTTTGCCTTCTTCCACCTTCGCGGCCGGCCCCGCGCAAGGGCTTGAGGCCGTGCGCAAAACCAATCTTAAAGACACGATGTTCGAAAGAAGGCACCGCACCGCTTTCATAACGGAAAATCTTTACAAAAAAACGGCTCTTAACCTAAAAAAATTATTTAATTTGCCGCAAAATTATTTGGTTATATTTTTCCCCGGCGGCGCTACCGCGGCGATGGACGCCGTCGCTTGGACCTTGAACGAAGGGCAAGTGGCCGGGCTTAACTTGGGCGCCTTTTCAAAGCTGTGGAACGATAAAATATGCCGATCTCTCCCCCAAAAAGTAAAGAAAGAATTTGTAGATTTCGATTATAAGAATCCCTCTTCGGCAAAGCGCCTTAACTCGAAAACATCTCTGGTTTTGCTTACCCCGAACGAAACTTCCAACGGAATAGCCCTGCCAGATTCTTTGCTTAAATCAATTTATAAAGAGAAAGGCGCAAATACTCTTATCGCTTGGGACGCGACCTCATGCGCTGGCGCGAGAGTCCTGCCCAAATGCTTTGACATAATGCTCTTCGGCGGACAAAAAGCCTTCGGCTCGCCGGGCGGCACGTGCGTAATCTTTTTAAGCCCCGCCGCCGTAAAGAGAGCTTTATCCAAAGAGGAAGATAATACTATCCCGTATTTCTTGAATCTCGCGCACGCAGTAAGAAAAGCGCAAATATATCAACCCTTCAACACTCCTTGCAACACAACGATTTGGGCTATAGGCAAAGCGTGCCAATATATGTTAAAATGCGGCGGGATAAAAAATATGCAGATGCTTGCTCAAGCCCACGCCGACACCATTTTAAACTACGTTAAAAGAAGCGCTTGGCTTGAGCCTCTAATAAAAGACGCCAAATATCGCTCCTATACCACTCTTACGCTTAAAGTAACCGATAAGGACATCAAAGACGAACAAATCAACCGCGCGCTCGCGCAGACGAAACTCCCAAACCTTGTTGACGGAGTGGAAAAATATTCTTCGATAAAAGAAAACTCTTTAAGGATAGGGTGTTTCCCTTTCATAGACCCGAACGGGACGGGGCAGTTCGAAAAGCTCTGCCTGACGCTGGATTTCATCTGCAAAGAACTTAAAAAATCTAAAAGATAACACCGTCCAAAGCGGCGGCCAAGTCCGCGTATTTGCGCGGGGTAAGCTCTTCTGCGCGGGCCGATATTTTAACGCCCGCTTTCTGCAAAGTTTTAGCCAGCAGTTCTTTGTCTTTTTTGTAAACCTCGCATAAAGCGTTGAGGACGGTCTTTCTTCTGTAGGCGAACACTGCTCTCACCAAAACCGTAAAATCATCTTTATGTTTTTGGTTTTTGAAATTTATTTGGCCTTCGGGGCTTATCAAAAGCACTTCGCTGTCGACTTTCGGCGGCGGATTAAAACTGCCGGGGCTTACCCTGCAAACGCTCCGGCAAGAAGCCGACGCCTGGAACAGAACGGACAACGGGCCGTAATGCTTGCTTTCCGCTTTCGCGCTTAAACGTTGCGCCTGTTCACGCTGAAACATAAAAACGGCGGCGTGGAAATTTGGCAAACTTAATACTTTAAGCAGAATTTCGGCCGCGTCTATATACGGCAAATTGCTGACAAAAGTAGCTGGTCCGTTTGGCAGCCAGGAAAGATCGTCTTTTAAAAAATCGCTGCTCTTTATGCTCACTTGCGCGTAAGAGGGCAAATTAGCCTTTAGGTAATTTACCATTTCGGGATCTATTTCCACCAAAGTAAAATCGTTAACGCCGCGCTCGAGCAAGGCCTGCGTTAGCGCTCCTTTGCCCGGTCCGATTTCCGTAAGAGAACCTTCCATATTATCTATTACCGTATCGGCTATTTTATCTATTATTCCTTTATTTACCAAAAAATGTTGTCCGTATTTACGCATAGTAGTTACTTTTCGCTCAATAGTATATTTTTATTTTCCAAAGCTATTTTATTTTCGGGATTAAGTTTTAAGACGGCTTCATACTCTTTAAGTGCTTCTTCTTCCCCGCCAAGTATTATATAGGCCGTACCGCGGCCCAAAAGGGCCATTTCCATTAAAGTTTTATCTCCGCTTTTTTGGGCGATTTCATAAGCGGAGCTAAAAGAAATCAGAGCTTCCTTCCCCTCACCCAAAGTTAAAGCCGAAAGGCCCGCTATCATATAGTCGCGCCCGTCGCCGCCGCTTAATCTGGCGGAAACTTCCGGCCCGACCTCTTTAACGTATTTTATCCAGCCCTTGCCCGCGACCCAAAGCCCCATATCGTTGCCGACCATATATGGATTATAAGTCGCTTTGGAGTTCGATTTGGACTGATTTTTTAGGGTGGAACTGTCGTTTACCGCCGCGCCGCCGCGTATAGACATCTTTACGTTATATTCTTTGGCGGCATTGTTTAATACCTCGTTAAGCCCGCTGAAAATCCTGTCAATGTATTCTTTACGCTCTTCCTCGCTTGAGGGCCTGAGCGCAAAAGAACGGCTGAATGAACGCGTCAATGCCTGCTTGTCGGCCGCCTCCCAAGAGGCTTGCAGCATTGATGGCGGCGCTATAGGAACGCCGCCTTCTTTAGGGGGAGCGTCAAACAAGTCGGAGGGTTTAAGTTTTGGCTCAAGCTGTATTTCTAAATCTATATTTAGCGGCTTGTCCGCAGGTATGCGCTCCAAACGTTTTTTAAAACTCTCAAGCTGTTTATCGGGCGAGGGCATTTTTAAATCGTCAATGTTCTTTCCTTCGTAATCCGCCAGAGGCGAGGCCGGTACGCTATTCGCGCCGCCGTTTGAAGATGAAGGTTCTTCGACTTCTTCCCCCTTTGACTTTTCAGATAAATAATCCGGGAGTCCTTCCCCCCCGCCGGAATATGAAATGGAAAGCGCCAATCCTTCGTCCGAAAGCGGCGATATTAAAAACGCGCGGCTGATAAACTCCACCGCTTCGTTTTTCCTATTCTCGCGCGCCAAAAGATTAGCCAAACGGAACCGGGCCACACTGTCGCCCGGCTTTATTTTAAGCGCCTTTCTGTAATTTAGTTCGGCCTTGGTGGAAGAGCCCTGTTTCTCGCTGAGTACGGCTAAAGCCAAAAGAGCTTCTTCATAATCGGGATAAAGACGCAAAGCCTTTTTAAAAGAATCTTCCGCCAAATTATCCCGACCCATCACTTCGTAAAGCGAGCCGAGCTGATAATGATAAAGAGGATGGCTTTTATCCAAACGTACGGCGTTTCGGAAGTGGAAAAGAGCCTCGTCGTAATTGCCCAAAGCGGCATATGTAGAACCCAAATTCATTTGGCTGTCGGGACGATCGGGATCGATATCAATGGTTTTCTTAAAACTTTCCAATGCGGAATCGATGTCGCCTTTCCAGGCATAGGCTATGCCCATAAGCTGATGAGCGTGGGCGTTTTCCGGATCCAGTTTTAAAGCCGCCCGATATTCCGACATCGCCTGAGCTACCTGCCCCTGCCAATAAAGCGCTACCCCCAAAAATATATGAGGATAAGGATCATCCGGATTTTTTATTACCGCCTTTGCAAAAGACTGGGAAGCCTCTTTATATTTAGATACGCTCAATTCCCTTATGCCCTGGTACATATTCGTATATGATTGATTTATCATCAGATTATCCCAAAAAGTGGGATACTTCCCGTCCAAATTGGCTTTATTGCCGCTTACTCCGATACCGCTGCCGCCCAAAAATTTCGGCAGGGCGGCATTAAGCTGGCCCGCGGTAAAAACTAGGGCAAAAAATAATATGTATCCGCAACAGGTACGCGTCTTAAGCATAGATAAATTATATCATTTAGCAAGTATCTAATTATAAACGCATTGTATCGCATTTTTCTCTTTTTAACAGCGCCTCTTTAAAGAAAAATAAAATTGTAAATACCCGCAAATATCACGGCAAAAAATCATAATTGCCTAATAAGGCATTAAATCCTTAAGTTTTTATAAGCAATACACAAATACTTTTTTAACATTTGTTTCCCACCCTATTAAAACTGCGATTTTAATATACGAACATCCCCCGTCCCAGCTGTTTTTTGGCAACAAAAGGAGTTCCCTATTTGGAGTAAGGGTAAAACCTTTCCTGCCCGGCCTAGCTGGGGGTTTTAATAACATACAAAAATCCCCCGGTTTAAGCCGGGGGATTTCAAGATGTTTAATTGATGCTATTGTCTGCAAGCTTGAGGAGTATAATCGTTGTTGTTTATTACCTTACCCGCAATACACTTAGCCCAATGTTCATCGGCTTTAGAGCCTGCCGAAGCGCCTTGTCCGCTTACGTAAATTACCAATCTTCTTGATAATCTGCGGGCTTCCGCCAATTCGTTATTCTTATAATCAAGTTCTTCTTCTTTGGCTTTCTTATAAGCTTGATATTCCGGCAAGGCTTCCTCTTCAGGCGTTAATTTTACCTTAGCCCTTGTTGCATCCAAGAGGCTGTTTTTCTCATTAATCTGGCGTTTAATTGTTAGTTGTTCGTCAAATGCCGCACCATCAAATTTAGTTTCCAGATCGCGGATCTCAGCCTCAATCGTAGCTATTTCATTGTTGTCAAGTTTTCTAAGTATAGCCGCACCGTTTACCGTATTGCTGCTATAATTGTTCAAGGCAGTTCTGGCCGCGTCGGTAGCATCCGTCTTGGAAAGATATGTATCCTGGATCTCCTCTATTTTCGCTTTATGAGGATTTTCGCCGGTATCAACAGGATAATTCTGTTTCACGTTAGCTATATAGTCAGCCTCGGAAGTATATCCGTCTTTATTATTTCTGTTGAACCCGGGAACACCCGTAAAGTCCGAAGGGAATGCGAACTCAATATACAAGTTGGGATCTTTCCGCTGTATATATTCGTATACAATCTTTGCCACTTTTAGCGCTCTGGCTTGAGACAATCCCTTGTTCTTCTCTCCTCCGGAGGCGGAAGTCCATCCGTAGAGACCGACTTTCATCTCCTTTCCTTTTAAGCATTTGAGTAAATCTTCGGTCTGAGATTGAACCTTAGCAACTCCGTCGGAATCCATATCTTTACAACTGGCGCTGTTACCAGAACCGAATCTCGTAAACTGATAAGTACAGAAGGTCGAAGAGACATTAAACACACATTCGCCAGGTTTTTCTACTTCTCTTTGTTCGCCTTCGTCCTTAGGGTAGCATTCTTCGCAGTCGGTCAACACGTCATTTGCCACATTCTGCAAGACTTCTTTCTTCAAGTTCAGATCTTTACGATCCGGAGATACGCCATAAGTATCTGTATCCGTATGTTTGCACAATCTAGCGCACTGCGGCTGTTTGGAAATAAACTTATTGGTATCTTCTCCACATTCCGCATCACTCTTGGCATAATTCCTAAGATCTTCGCCTCTGACGTCTTGGCTCTTGTCGGTAGCTCTGAAGAAATAACCTTCAACTTGTACCGCTTTATAGAGCTTGCCGTCTTCTTTACAGAAAGTACCGGTAACCGGCTCAGGCGGACATTCGTCGCCGTTGCAACCCCATTTATAGAAACACTGCGCCTGCTTATATCCCGCGGTAGGACCGATAAGATCTTCCGCCGTAATATCGTCAAGGCTCTTGCCTTCGAATACATGTCCTATTTCGACCAGCGGGGTTTCCTTATTGGTCATCAACCAGAACACTTTACCGTTGCCGGGCCTGGATTTGCCGGTAGCCTCTTCGGTGGAGCCGGATAAAGATTTACCGGGCCTAAACCCTGGGACAGTATATCTTACTACCGTTTCCTTTTTACCGTCTTTTACAGTATCGCTAATTGTAGTCTTTACCATTCCGCCGGCATTTTTCTTTTCCTTTACTATCGCGCCCAATTTACCGTCTTTTACAGCACCGGTTTGTACGTATTCAACAAATATGGCGAATATATTGTCTTTCGGGTTGACGACATCTACCGAGAAAGATGATTCCGCCAAAGCATTAATCTCTACAGGGTCCTCCGATACGCACGATATGCTGTTCGTCTGTTGATTATTAATCTGTCCTTCGGAATACCATATAGGGCAGACTTCTTTGATCTCCGTCTTAGCCTTGATGTCTTTCATGATGTCGTCTTCATCAATGAATTGAGCCGGTTTGGCATTCTTGCCGGTACAATAGTTGTACTGCGCGTTTACTTTTCCTCTTATATAATCCGAGAAGGCTATATCTTCTCCTTCGGATTCTTCATCTCCCGCGGCAGTGCCTTTATCATCGAATATATATCTGCCGCTCTTTAAGTCCTTTCTCTCGGCAACAAGTTTTTCATATCTTTCTTTTTGGGCCGAGGTTCTTTCCTCCGGCGAAGGCAAATTGTCCAACTCTTTATCAATATCGGCTATTCTTGCTTCCACCTCGCTGGCTTTCTTAACTTCAGCGGAATCGCTGTCTTCGTTAAGGTCATTATACTGGCCGACTTTCTTGCCGATTCTTCTCTTCGTATTCTTGGAAACGAAAGAACCTACTCTGGTAATTTCGCAGTTTGTATTAATAGCTTTAAGTTCATCTGCACTCAAAGAGAAGTCATTCGTTTTCTCCAAAGCTATAACAAACTCATTGTTGCTTTTGCCGGTATCAACTTTAGAATCTCTGGGTTTAGCTTTTACGTATACTACAATCTTCTCCTGTTTGCCGGAGCGCACCTTACCGTCTGCTTTGCGAGTCGCTTTCGCTTTGTATACCATAGGAGTCTTGTTTACGCCTTCGCAAGAACCGGAATATTGCGTACCGGAAGCCCAAGCAAGTTTGCCGGCTTTCAAGCCCATACATTCAAGCCTCGCCTGCAAAGCGTTCTTCGCGCCGGATTCGGAAACATACGTCTCGGCCCCGTGAGAAGAACAGAACGCTTGTATCGAGGAGAAAGAATTATTCGTCGTTTCTTTACTGTCGCCAGAGCCGCTGGTAGAAGAAGTATAATCGCCGATATCGCCTGCGCAAAGTTCCTTTCCGTCGACCAAGCAGCAAATGTCTTTAGATCCGCCTTTTACACCCAGGAAGTTCTTTACCGATCCGTCTTCAGAACCGGTCAAAAGACACATCGCCAAGTTCGTGGATACTTTTATGAGCGAATCGGACAAAGCCTTCTGCCAATTATAGTTCCAAAGTTCCCACATCTTCTGAGAACGCTCATTCATCATATCCCACCACCAAGGTTTCTGATTGGTGTAGCCGAACTTGTGATCGGGAACTCCGCCCTGAGAACCTATCCTGGCGGCAGCTCTTCTCGGATCGCCGGCCGCACCTAACGGCGTACCGTCGACATCACGGAGTTGAGCTTCAAACAAAGCCTGTTTGGCTGAACCCTGGTTCAAAGCGCCCAAAGAGCGCGCAGCCTCGGCATATAAACCTTCGCCGGTGAGCACTCTGCCCTTACCCGCTGAAGTAAGAGGCTGCAAAGCTACAGGCCTCACGCCTACCCTGGCAGCAGCACTGCCCGTCGTCGTAGGAGCTCCGCCTATCGCCAAATTGCGGCTTAAGCCGGAACTGGCGCCGCCAAAGCTCATAGCGCGATTCCTAAAAGCACCTATCGCCGTAGCCTTGCGCTGAACAGCATTGCGGATACTGGGTTTGGCTACATTCTTATATATATCCCTTTGCGGTTTGGATTCGGAATAAGAATCCTGCGCATGCGATATATAGGAAGATGTATCTTCGGAATCGAAACTGTCGCTTAAGCTAGGAGTATCCATTCCGCTGCGATTGGTTATAATGTAATCCATCGGATCTCTATAACCCGTGCTGGGAACTATTTCGCCGTCGCCCATAGACGGATAGTCATACATGGATTCGCCTACAAAATCGTCATAGCCCGAGTTCTCAAAACCGGTCGCGTCGGTGCCGCTGTTGCGGCTCAATAATGGCAGCAGCAATAAGGCCGCCGCGGCCACTATTATAAATGGCAAATCCCGTTGGGCTCTTTGGATTAGAGTCCGCTTGGCTTTGCCGTCTCCTCCTACACGGGAGGGAATACGTTTGGATAATGGAAGAGATTTACTCTTCTTTAACTTATCGCTAAACGTAAAGCTATCCTTATTTGGCATAGTGCCTCCTCTTTACATTTATTTTACTGCAACTGCAAATCTGTTTAGGACGTCCTTTCCACCATTACACTACAATTTTATACCCCTGTCAATCCGTTTGTAATGTATATAAAAAATCAAATCCCGTTAACTGGACCGCCGTCGATTAAAAGAAATTATCTGCAACAGTCCCGTCCAATCCCGCACCTTCGCGGACATCTTTAAGTATCGTGTTGACTTTATCTATCTTTAAGCTGTGCCCGTTAGTATCTATGGAATTATTCTTGCACTTCTTAAATTTGGTAAGCAATGTCCAAATATTGCCGCCCCAAGTCTTGCCTTTAGCCTTGGCTTCGTCGAGCTTGCCGCAGGATACCGTAGTCTCATAGTTAAGGCCGCACTGGCCCGCATAATCGCCGCCGATATTGCGAAGCTCATTGCATGCAGTCTTCATTGCGTCTATATATGCGTTCCATTCTTTTCGTTTCGCCTTGGAGGTCGCAGAACCTTTCGGCCAATTCGCACTGCATGAGCCCGGAACTCCGGTATTAGAGCCGGAATCCTTACCCGCCTGAATAAGTTTCGCTTCCAAATCCCTATATGATTTGCCGGCCTCGTTCAAAGCCTGATCAAAAGCGGCTCTAGCCGCAGCACAGGCGCTGCGCGAACCGGTAGCTTTATTTATTATCGTTGATGGCGGTTCCAAAGAGTCTACCACTTTTTCCGTCTCTTCACCTACCGCCAATAAATCTTCTTCCTCTACTTCCCCGCCGTCCCAAGCGGCCTCGGCCACATTCTTCGCCACATCGTTATATTTTTGGCCTTTGGCAGTAGCGCTTAAGTAGTATACGCGCCCCATATCTCGGCCGGAATTGCCGAAAGCCCTCATCTGCTGCCCTGAGGATATGCTGGTCCGCACTCTGTTTGTCATCGCGTTTATGCCTCCAAACGCGCCCAATCTGCCACCGTTCAGCTTCTTGGCCCTATTATCCAAAGATTGAAAATATATATTGTTTTCATCGCTTCTGGCCGACATTATCTTAGTAGGCGATTCGGAAGGTTTCAAAACCTTCGTTCTGTCGCTTCCGGACAAAATCATATTACCTTTTGCGTCTCTCTTTGTGGTTGAACTCTCGGCGTAAGCCTGATTCAAAGCCATTTCGTCAAAAGGTTTCACAAAAGGCTGGCCGTATTCTCCCGCGGCGGCTGCGCCGGTAGCGCCGTCTATATACGGGCTTATCCCGTTCATGCCCATTTGATAGGCTATTCCTTCGGGATCATCAATATTTAAACCCGACGCCGAACCGGCTATGGCGCTGTAGCGGCCGGTCTTCTCAAATTCCTTTCTGTACGCTTCTTGCGCGTCCAAAAGACGATCGGAACTTTGCAGCGTGAACGGAGACAAACCGCCGCTGCTCTCATATACCGAATACTGCCCGTTGCGTACGGAGGCCAACCTTCCCCCGCCCTCTATACCAAAAGTATATGCCGCGAAATCAGACAAAGTCAAAGCCCGCATGGATTCGTCGGTAAGGCCAAACATTATGCCCATGCGCCCAAGCAAAGGTATTTCCGACATGGGCATAGTTATGGCCGTAAGAAAGAACAGTAAAAGCAGTAAAATTACCGCCAATACGCCCTTCTTATTCTTATAGAAAGGAGTCTTTTTATTTCTATCTCTAACTATGTTTTTGTTTTTCATACCATTACCCTTTTTCTTTCGTTCTTTCGCGGCATTTTTATATCACGCTTGAAGACTTTTACCGGTTGGAAGTCCTCAGTTTGTTAATCCGCGTTGTTCCGCCAGTACCACTGGCGCCGACATTATTAGGCTGCGGATTCCTATTAATCTTGCGGTTAAGAGCTTCTTGCTGAGCCCTCTGCTGCTGCAGCCTTTGGGACTCGGCTTTCTTTATGGCATTAACCTTTTGTTGATACTCGTCAACCTGAGAGCCATAATCCACAGTCTCCAAACCGCCCTCACCTTTATAGCCAAAAGTATCTTGTGCCGACTTCAAAAACATCGCCGTACTGTCAACCCTATTGGCTTGCCCCGTCCTGTCTACGGGGATATATATCTCTCTTCTAGGACGCTGACGCTCCTCCTGCGGCAAAAGCCCCTGCGCCCTAAGTTCGGCTTCATAATTGGTTTTCAAAGCTTCAATCTCTTTCCTTGTCCTGGAGTCTATATACCCGCTTACGATTGAAGTCAATATCCAACTTCCGACAAACGCCGACAATATAATCAAATAGTCCTTTTTTTTATACATAAGCACCCCTTAAGTATTTAGATCTTATTATATACCCAAATAGCCTGAAGCGCCTTTTAAAAGAGCCATAGCTCCCACTCCCGCCAACAGTTTGCCTCCTAAAGTTCCCAAGAAAGCTGACATCTTTGTTCCTGTAGAAGTTAATAAACCCAACCAAGGCAAAGCACCGAACGCTATTGGCAGCCAATATCGCATATGGTTCCAAGGACCTGCGGATAAACCAAAATCCAAATGATTTATTTTGTTTACATAGAGACCCATCATACCCATACCAAAACCCATAATTACGGCCATCATAACTGCGGCAACTATATAACCGCCGACACCGCCCAGCCATGCCGTAGCTTTATGCGCGGCCATAACCGCTATAATACCGCCTATAGCCATACCTATCATTGTAATTACGGTCGTCCATATCTTAGAAACTGCATTGCGATACTCATCGCTAGCCTTGGTAAAATTATCAATTCCGCCGACAGAAGTCTTCCCGCCATTCTTGTTAATATTGCTGGCTTCCCTGTCAAGCGTAGCCGCTTTTTCTATCATAGGAGTACTGCCGTCTATCTGCGTACCTTCCGTAACTTCGCCGCTGCCGTCAAACGCCGCGCCGGCCTCCACAAAACCTTTCTCAGAATCGCCGTATACAGTTCCTTTAGCCAAAGCCGAATATCTTTGCGCGGAGACCAACTCGCCCATTGTGCTGGTAAAGTACGCTTGACCGCTCCCGCCGTTGCCGCTGGTACCGCCTCTGGAATTACTGCCGCCCATGGCGCCCAAACGTCCGTGTTTGGAACCTTCAATACCGCTTATATTGCCTTGTTCGGCTTGGGGTATATTTACGGACGGGACCGCCTGCTGTGCCGCCCTGTCGGAACCTAAAGCGCCCATTATATTACCCATATTGCGAGAAGCTCCGCCGCCGGCTGAAGAACCGGAAACTCCGCCGCCAAACATATTGCTTCTGTTCAACTTGTTTAACTGAGTGGCTGATGCCTCAGCCTTCTCCAATGCACCTTTTTGAGTACCGGCCCCCTCTTCTTCCGCCGCCGCGACGCCGCCTTTACCGGCCTTCGCGCTCACGGCCGCAGCAGTAGCGTTAAATTGGCTCATAGCCGCACCTATATCGGCAGACATACCAGAAACCGCCGCGCCTTCCTGCGCATCATAAGCGGCATTGTTCATTGCCATAGGATCTACCACACCGCCTTCATAAGAAGAAGCATTGTTCCCATAAGCAAATCTATTCTTGCCGGCAGCTCCCAAATAATCTAAAGCTGTCCCGCCTTCACGCGCAGCCTGCGCAGCCGCCATTTGCTGCTCTAAAGCCTCTTTGGAAAAAGCGTCATATCCGCCGCCTGAACCTACTGAAGCGGTATCCGCGTTGTATTGTCCCAATACTCTGCCGGATACTCCCTTAGGCCCGTCACTCATCAAGTTGGTTGCCACTCCTATACCAACCGCAACGGTGGCAACGCCCAAAGCCGCGCCGAATATTACAGGCTTTGACACCGCTCCTATTTTATTTAATATATTTTTCATAATAAGACTCCTTAATGCTATTTAAAACTAAAATATTCCGCCCAGCCATGCGCCTAATGCCATTTTAGCTAAATCCATTCCCCAACTTATAAGACATGCTCCTTGAATAGGATTTTGCTCACAAGTTTCAGCCTCTTCTTCCTCTTTTTCTTTCTTTAGTTTCTCCAACTTATTATCCAATCCTTCCAATTCGTCACTGTTGCCGGCACGCTCCAACTTATCCCGCAAATCCTCCTCATCTATATTTAAAGCGCCGGAATCCGCTTCCAATTCACCCTCCAAAACGTCTTTACCAACCGCAGCGGCCCCTTTCTGAAAAGCGTCTACCGATCCGCCCGCCGCAGTTTCCAAATCTCTGCTGTTTGCCGCCTGCGCGCTGGCCATTGCCGCATGTTGAAAACCCATCGCTTTGCCGCCCTTTATTTGCTTTATCAAAGCCGCCTGATTCTGCGACATCTTAGAACCGCTGTTTACATTGCCCGCTGTCGACCCGACAGAAGAAACCGTTCCCCTTGCGCCGCCGCCACCGCCGGATACGCCGGCCATAGAACCGCTGCTTAAAGAACCTTTAGCCGTAGCGATACGAGCCGGACGAGACTGAACTTCACGTTTTCTTTTTTCCGTAAGAGCAGCCCTTATTTTCTTAGCCTCTTTTTCGTCCTGAGCGGCTTTATATTCGTCATCAGGAGCGACTGGCACTCCGTTTAAAGCATCATCAGCCTGACGCTCTTGCTTCTGCTTCTTGGAAAACAAACCGTTGATTAAATCGTTTTTGGCTATATCATTATATTTGTTAGAAGCCAATAAATACGCCTCGGCGCTGTCATCGTCAAAAGGCATATTCCCCAAATCAAACGCCTGTTTGCGGTACGCCTCTTCCGAAGGAGTTTGCTTCCCGGCGCCTTTTACCGCCACCCCTATCGATATAGCAAACACCAATACCATTATACATGCCGCCCAGGTATATATCTGATTCTTGTCTTTGCCTCTTTTCATACCGGCATTTCTAATGATTATTGACATAACTTTACCTCTTTAAAAATCAAATCCTATATATACAATAAAACCGGCTCCTGATGACCGATACCCCATCACTGCCGGGATATCCTCAAACACGGAGCTAATTTACTGGTACACCAAGTACCTACCTAAAGTCTACCAATAAACCCTCTATTTGTCAATACCGAAAACCATATATTTTCAGTCGTTTTTCATCAAATTATTGAGCAAACTCTTGTTCAATTGATCCATTTGCTCTTTTCTTCTTCTGTCCAGGTCCTTTTGTATATTTTCGTTCATTGTGATTCTTTGTTGATCCGCGTATGCTTTTCTAAGATTATCAGCTCTTAATTTCGCATATTCGTCCGAAAATCCAGACACCCCTTGAGTGGTAAGATAAGCATTATCAGATTTCAATTGAGATAATAAAGCCTTATCATATGAATTCAACTCACCCTTTGATTCCAAAGATTGTATTTGTTGTTTATTTTGTTCTATTGTGGCATTCTTCATTGCCTCCTCTTCAGGAGTCAATTTGCCGTTTTTATTCAATAAAGAAGTAAGAGCCTGTTTCCCCAAATCCATAAGAACGCTCATAAACTCATTCGCCATACAGCCGCCGTCGAACTTCCCGTTCTTCATAGACCCGTCGCATTTATGATCCTTCTTCTTATCCTTATTATCCGCCTCGTCTTTCGCCTCGGACAGTTTCTCGTCCAGTGTATTGGCCGTACCTTTCTCCTTATCTACCGCCCCTATAGCTTTATTTAAATCCAAACCTGCCGCCATCTCTTCCAAATCGCCTTTTAGACTGTCGTCCAAATCTCCGGCATTCTGAAACGCATCGGCCGCCAATGCATGAGCCGCTTCCAAATCCTGCGCGTTAGCAGCCGCGCGGCTCTTTTCATATGCCGCCATAAAGCCGCCGCCGCGTCCGCCTTTCTTTAATTCCTGCGCCAATTGATTGCTTAGACTGCCACCGCCTCTGCTATTGGCGGACGAAGAAGCGCCAGAAGACTTGTTGTTCTTATCGTCCGCACGCCAAATCGTGGAACTTACTCCGCTGCCGCCGCCGCTTACGCTTACTCCGCTGGAAGATGATAATGACCCTTTAGACGTCCTCTGAGCTATTGCCGTTTGTGCCGCCTGTCTGCTTCTGCGGTAGCGAGCCTTAGCCTTTTCTACATTCTCTTTAGCTTTGGCCGCCTCGGCATATTCCTCATCTGGCGGTTCCGGTACGCCGTTCTTTGCGTCTTCCGCCTGGCGCTCCGCTTTGTCTTCCTCGGAGAATAAAGCGTTTATCAAATCGTTCTTAGCTATATCGCCGTATCTTACGCTTGAGAGCAACTGCGCTTCCGCCTCTTCATTTGAAAAAGGCATATCCGCCAAATCCTTAAAATCGGAATAGCTGTATGCCGAATCCATTGGATCCGGCGCTTTGCCGCCGCCCATAAACGCCGTAGATATTATCGCCAACCCAAACACAGCCACCGCACCGTAGCCCAGCCAGGCGCTGAGAGGACTCTTTTTCATACCGCCATTTTTGCTTTTTAATACCACCGCCATATTCATACCCTCTAAAAATTCAAATTCATACAAAAAACTTAGCCCCTGATGACCGACCCAGCCATATCTTAGACTGCGTCCTCAAACACGGAGCTCTTCCAAGTACCGAGGTACTCAATATAAGTTTACAAACAAACCCTTATTTTGTCAACCGCAAAACTTCGCCCGATATTAACTGGCCTTTGACATCGGCAACCTGAACGATATGGGCCTGTCCCTGTTGGGAACCCTCTTTATTACCTCTATCGAGCCACCGCGCTTACATATAAAATTATAGCCGCGCTCGCATGCAAGACCGTAAGGCTTCTTGCATACCTGCCTAATATCATACGAACATAAAAACGGTATGTTCGGCGGATACGTGCTGACCTTTAAAGTAACGTTATTCCATACGTTTGTGCGCTCTATTTCCAGTTCTACCTTCTTCAAAGATAGAAACTTACGCATCGCGCTGTTGTTAAAACCTATATAATCCATCACTTTCTTTTCGATATCCTTCTTTAAGAATATATTGTCCCAGCCGTCCGCATATTTAACCGCACGGTGGCTTTCCAACTGCCAGCGCTTCGCCGCATAAAAAGAGGCTATTTCCGTCTTCTGAACTATTATCAGCAAACCGTATATCTTTATGATAAATAAAGTCAATATGAAAAATATCGGAAACAGCAATACCACCTCCGTAGTGGCCTGCCCCCTTCTGTTTATTATCCTGTCAAATATACTCACGGGAATATCCTCACTTGATATTTAGGAGTAGGATTGGGCCATACGCAGTTATTGTCTTCCTTCGTGCATTGCAATGCCACCCGCACATGATTGCGCGGATTAAAACGATTTAGATTTACGTTAAAATAGTTGCTGGGTGCTTTAAACGTTTGTGTTATGTCTATTCCTTTGTACAAACGTCTTAGTTTGCTCATATATCCGCGCCCGACATACGCATATTGAAACAGCTTCCCGTCAAACATATCCTGCTCTTCCAAATCCAAAAGGATTTCCTTTGTGTCTTCCGTAGAATCGTCCGGGTTCACATAGAAAAATTTTATCCTCTTAATGTATACCGGTTCAGTATCCGCTATATAACCCTTAAAATTCTTGGCACCTTCGCGGCCGCATTCGCTCATTCTGCAATCGCCTGAGTTGAGATAATAACCCTTGCGGAAGAATTCCCCCTCCTTGCTCAAGCGCATATAAACATTCTTCTGATCTTCGTATATCTGGCTTAAAAAATAATATATCAGCACATACAATTTTACCGCGTCCGGGTTCCAACCGATAAAATATTCGTCCGCGTAAGACTTTGACATTATTGGAAAATAAGTTTCCTCATTTATACTGGGAGGATTGGGATTGTTCCAAGAGGCCCTTTCGGGAGAATCTTCGGTATAAAACTTCAGCTCCCATTCGGTATCGCTGTCCTTTGGCTCGCTGTTCCATTCGCCCGCGTCGCCCAAAGCGGGGAACGCGCCGCCCCTGTAAAACAATTCGTATATGGTCAGCTCTTTATTTTCCGTCCCTTTTAACGGAAAGGCCGGTTCGGTAGGTTCCAAATTCTCTCTGAAAAGCCTGAAAGGAAATGCCCCGTTTACATATGCCGTAGCGTTTAAATATTGAGAAGCAGAAGTAAGCTCGGTAAACGCCGCAGTATCCAACGCGAATTGATGGCGAATCTTTTCCCTTGAGAGTTTTGCCGTTTCAAACAATAAATATATTACAAGCAATATCGTCGGTATCAACAATATCGCCGGCAATACTATCTGCGCTCTTTTGTTCTTTATCGGATAAAAACAAAAAGGCATTCAGCCTCCCAATATACTGCCTATTATCGTAAAAAATCCGCCCGCTATTTCTTTATGGAAAGTGACTATGAACGCCAATACGAAAGTAATTACGGAGCCCAGCATCAGCAAAAACTCCACCGTCTGCTGCCCTCTGTTATTGTTTACTGTTCTTATCGCGGTCTTTATCATTCCAAGGCTACCTGTCGGAGGATATTATCCCCAGCTTTATGGCTTTTACCACTGCTTCCGTCCTGCTAGTAACGTCCAGCTTGTGGAACGCGCTGTTTAAATGATTTTTTATCGTCTTTACGCTGCAGCCCAGTTCCAATGCCAATTCTTTATTGCTCATTCCGTGGCCCAGCAAGTCCAATACTCTTATTTCCGTCTTCGTCAATGTCGCTTGCGCGGGAGCATTGCTGTCGCCCATCTTCCTTAATCCTTGCAGCAATTTGCCCATCAGCTGCTGAGGAATCATCAAGCCCTCCGAGGTAAATGTCCGTATGGAATTTACCAATTCCGCCGCGGGCAGCATCTTTGACAAATATCCGTTTGCGCCGGCTTGTATCGCTTCCATTACATGAGCCTCGTCCTCAAAACTCGACAACATCAATACGTTTACTTCCGGTTGATTTTTCTTTATCTGTCTGGTTGCTGATATCCCGTCAAGTTTCGGAAG
Organism: uncultured bacterium; assembly: GCA_949291515.1. Taxonomy (GTDB): domain Bacteria; phylum Elusimicrobiota; class Elusimicrobia; order Elusimicrobiales; family Elusimicrobiaceae; genus Proelusimicrobium. The sequence goes on from CASEVY010000008.1 coordinate 93,632, forward strand.
TTTTATATCCATCAAAACGACTTCCGGTTTTAACTTCTTGGTAAGAGAAACGGCTTCCTCTCCGTCAGCCGCTTCGCCGACGACCTCTATCCATTTCTCCCCGGTAAGAACGTCTTTTATTCCTTCCCGAAACAGAGTTTGGTCGTCAGCTATAAGAACTTTTACTGTTTTTTTCTTGGCTGGCATATCTTTCTCCTAGTTGATGACGGGCAACGTAAAATTGAAAGTAGCGCCGCATCCCTCGCCTTCACTTTCGGCCCATATCTTCCCTTCGTGATTTAAAACTATATCCTGAGCTATCGAAAGGCCAAGCCCCAAACGGCCGCCCGTACCCTTCTGATAAAAACTTTTAAACAGCTCCTTAGTCTCGGCCGGATTGATGCCCGCGCCGCTGTCCTTAACAGACACTTTAGCATTTTTGGCGTCAATTTTCACTACGCTTATCTTTATTACCCCGTTTTCAGGAGTATGTCTTATGGCGTTCTCCGTTATATTGGATATTACCTGCCTTATCCTTTTCGCGTCGCCGTAGACACGTATCCCTTCCTCTCCATCGAAACTCATATAAATATCCTTAAGTTTCGCCTTCTCCTTAAAGACTTCAAATGCGCTTCTTATGGAAGAGGTCAAATCAAATTCGGCTTTCTCCAAACGCAGCTTGCCTTTCTCTATTGCGGCCCAATCCACCAAATCCTTTACCAACAGAAATATCTGCCCCAAACTCTCGTTCATATACTGCATCTTTTTCTTCTGATTGTCATCGGGCTCTTTTATAGTCTTTTGCAGCATATCATAACTCATCTTCAGCGCCATAAGAGAATTGGACAAATCATGCGACACTATCGAGAAAAACTTGCTCTTCATACTGTTGAGATTGCTCAAATCCGCATTAGTCGCTTTTAGCTGCTCGACCAATTTCCTGTTGCTCTGTTCCAAATAGAATTTCTCAAGCGCCATCTTTATCGTGCGCTTTAAATAGTCGAAATCAACCGGTTTTATCAAAAAGTCGTATACGGATTCCTGTATCGCTTTTACAACCGCGTTAAGCGAGGCATGCGCCGTTATCATTATTATTTGGGACTGAGTATTAAACTGCCTTATCTGCTTGACGACGTCCAAACCCGTTCCGTCCACCAAGTTGTAGTCCATCAGTATTACGTTAAAAAAATCATTGCTGACAAGACTCATACATTCCTTAGCGCTGCCGGCCTGATACACGTCATAACCTTCTATCTCCAGCAGTTCGCTTAACGTTCCGCGCAAATTATCGTCGTCGTCGACTACAAGTATCTTTTCCTGTTTTTCTTCCATAGCCCTATTTCCCTTCTTCCCTGTGAGTCTTAAATATCATACTTATCTTTGTACCTTTTCCTTCCTCGCTTACAAGCTCTATTTGCACGTTATTGCGTCCGGCGACTTTCTTTACCACCGCCAAACCAAGACCCGTACCCCGCGCCTTGGTGGTAAAGAACGGGGCAAAAATATTTTCTCTTATATCCTTAGGAATGCCGGGCCCGCTGTCCCTTATGCTTAAAACGCAAGTGTAATTCTCCCCCAAAAACGTCTTTATTATCAGTTGCCCGCCGTCGGGCATAACCTCTACCGCATTGCCTATAATGTTGCGAATCGCCTGCTTCATTTCCTCTGTATCTATTCTTATCGGCAACGGCAGAGGACTGTACTCCGCCACCACCTTTATGTTGCTTGGCATAGGATACGAAGCCATTATCTCTTTTGTGTACAGGCTTAAATCTATTACGGTCAGTATCTGTTCGCGGCTTCTGGCATAGCCCAAAATTTCCTCGATTATGCCGTTAGCCTGCTGTATTTCCTGATCTATTACGGAAATATTCTTCAATATTTTTGGTTCCGCGTTTTCCCCCAAACGCGCTTTTATAAGATATACGGCATTCTTTATTACCGCCAAAGGATTTTTTATCTCGTGGCTTACTATCGACGCCATTTGACCTATCGCCGCCAAACGCTCTTTCTTTATAAGTTCGTTCAGGGCCGTCCTAAGTTCTTTCGTCCTGCTGCCGACACGCAATTCCAAAGATTGATTTAATTCTTCCAAATCCTTACGTTCCTGACGCATTTCGTCAAACTGTATTTTGATGGTATCCAGCATTCTCGCAAACGCTTTGGACAGGGTGCCTATCTCATTATCCGGCGCCGGCAATACCGGCAGTTCTGTATCGCCCTGCTCCACTATTACAACAGCCTTTGTCATATCTTTAATGGGACGCAGTATTAAATTGGTCAAGTGTAAACTCAAAATCAACAAAACTAAAAAAGCCACCACTATTACGCCCGCAAGCAGTAAGGGATAACTCTCCAAATACGCCATTACGGGCAAACTTAACTCGCTGTTTAGCTTCCCAGTAAATACCAGCCAATCGTCCGTAGGCAATTTGCTCAACACGCCGCTGTAATCCCTAATATCGACGAAACCGTAATTGTCGTTCTTGGCAAAATTTACCAGCTGGCCTATCTGCAAATCATAGGCATCGTCCAGTTCGGTGCTCAAACCGCCGGTGCTGGAATATATCAAAAAACCGTTTTTGGTAAATATCAAAGTCAAATCTTCCTTTGACACGGAAGGTTCTATCATCTGGGCCAAAACCTCAAGATTAAACTGAACCACCACCGCCCTGTTTTGTCCTTTATATCCGTCCGGAAAAGACATCGCCAAAGACAACAGCCCCCGCGAAGGATTCTTGTTCAGAGAGCCTATATACACTCTCTTTCCGTCTATGGTTTTTGTCAATATATCTGATAATATATCGTTGTAGTTTATCTTCGGGCGCATACCGTAATAGGAACTTTCTCGCCCGTTATTGTCCAAAAAAGATATCCCGATTACGGATTTGTTTTTCGCCAAAAACACTTCCACCAGTTTGGCATAGTTTTCGTCGTCCACATATCCCGCGGCGCGTATCTCCAGGAAGGTTTCTATAAGTTTCTCGTTTTGGGAAATGTATGAGGATACTTCGTTTGAAAAGCGGTTGTTAAACATCTCAAAACGTTCCTGCTGCTCGTTTCTAAGCATAATACCGCCGACCTGCGCCATATAAAATATTATCAGCAGCGCAGGCAGCAAAGCCGCAAGTATCACTACGGCCAAAACGGTATTTCTTAAATGTCCGCTCTTCATATAAGCCCTATATTCGCAAAATATGCTCTCTTCTATAAAAATTGGGGCATAATATTCTTATGCCCCAATCCGTTTTTAAATTATTGACAATTTAGCACTGTCCGGCAGGGGCTCCTTGCGGCGCTGATCCATAAGTCTGCGCCAAGCCTTCAAAACCAGGCATTGAAGCCAAGCTGTTCATATCGGTTACGACTCTGCCTTCCCAAATCACGGTCGGAGAAGCGTTTACGTTATACTCGTTGCTGTGCTTGATTTCTTCCTTAAGCATCTCAACGCCTTCGTCCCAGTATTTTCTGAATACTTTCGGATTGATTCCGGCCTGTTCGGCAGCCTGATCCCACAAGCTGGATTGATAATTCTTGTTTCTTATCTCAAGATATTTCCAGAATTTCTTGGGATATCTCTTCTTGATTATCAGCTGTCTTACGTTCTCTTCCCACTCGGCGGAACCGTGCAAGCTGCTGAACTGCTCGCCGTTTCTGCCTTCGCTGACGATGTATCTGATATTTACGTTTACGTCTTTGGGAAGCCTTTCAAGTTTCATAGCGTCGATTATTCTGTTTTCGGCCAGAACGCCATACGGGCATTGTGACATTACAAAAATCTCAAGCTGATTGGGTATGGCCTCTTTATTGGCGTATACGCCGTTCCTGGTCTGCTTTTCGAAAACGATAAAGTCATCGGTCGTCGCCAATTGGCCGTATTTTATCGCCTCGGCGAATTTTTCTTCCGTAACTTTTGTTTTCTCAACCAAATACAAAGGCATATAATCCAAATTTAAACCTTTATATTTAGCGTCCTTAAGAGCGGCCTCCCTGTCAACCTTAACAATCTCGACTTCCCCGCCGATAAATTGTTTAAGCCCCTCGTTTAAACTTTCGTCCGCTCCGCCGTTGGCGTCGCCCGTCATCTCTATAACCGTTATCGTTACGGGTTTGCTCTTGGCGGCTTTCTTTGCCGGAGCCGCATTCGCAACGCCGACGCTAAGCAATCCTAAAGACAAAACGAAAGTCATTATTCTGCTGATTTTCATTTAATTTACTCCTCCTGATAATTACTGAGCCTCGCCCTCTCCCGTTCCTTCGGAAGATACGCCGGCTTCCTCTATATCAAATCTTATTCCCCTTATGCCAAACGCGCAAAGAAGATTATACACAAACGCCAAAGCCAACGATATTACAACCAACGTTAAGGTTTGCGCCAAGGTCCACAACACAACCTGCATTATCTTCTGCATCATTGTATAGTCGCTTAAATCGCCAACCGCAAATATGGCGTTTAAAAAGCTCAGTACAAAAAGTACCAGCGGATAGACCGAGAACACTACCGTACCCAAGTTTATATTCTTTATTTCAAGCTTCATATATTCTCCTTAAATTTCTCTTACTTCTTTACCGCGGACAGCGGCTCCAATACGATTATGGTCCTGACTATACCGCCTTTAGAAGAAAGTTGCAAAGTCTTTATGCCAAACGCGCGTCCGCCGCTTTGCGTCTTCGCGCGGAATATCTTGCCGGGATTGTCCATCGCCTGCCCGACTATATGTACTATATCCTGCTGCGTCCCGCCAAAAATATCCAAAAGGTGTATAGGCCCTTCTTTCTTTATCGCAAGTTCAAAGTTCGCATGCATTACGTTGTTGTTCTCATCTACGACCAAAGCCCTGCTGCCTTTAGGTATCGTTATCGCCAATACCGAAGACCACCATTCCTGCTCATAATGATGGCGGCTCTTGTCCAATATCTCGCGTTCCTCAAGTTCCTTCTTGACCTTGCTCAAAAAGCCTTGAACCGCTCTGGCCAATTCTCCAACTTCGTCATTGCGCTCCATAAAGTCCAGTTGGAAACTCTTTGTAGAAATATTCTCTATGCTGTCGGTAAGCGCCAATATGGGTTTGGTAACGTTCTTTATTACGAATATGTAAAGAACCACTCCCATCAATATAAAAATCAATATGGAGCCAGCCAAATAATTCATTAAAGCTCTGTTTATCTCGGATTTAACCTGCTCCCTGGATACATCAAAACTTATCACGCCAGCAACTTTGCCGTCTTTAGCCTTCAACGGTATCGCTATTTCGTAAGAGTATCCGTCATTTTTGAGTATTACCCGCGGAATGCCCATTTTTAAGGCTTCCAACACGGCGTCGGTATCCAAGTTGCCACCGCGATGATATTCCGATAAGGACATTCTTATCTTGCCCGCATCCTTATGCCATCTTATCGTACCGTTGCCGTTGAAATAAACTATATTCGATATTCTGTTGTCGTGGCGCGGCCATGAGGATATCAAATCGACCTCCGGTATGGTAATTAAATCGCGCCCGACCAAACCTTCTATCAAAACATTGGCATTAGTCCTTACAATGTTGATTATATGATTTTGCAAATTGGTGTCAAAAACTCTTTTAAATAAATTGAAATATAAAAGAGCACCCAAAATAAGCGCATAGCCCGCCACTAGCGAAAACCACAAGAACCATCGTATGCTTATCTTCTTTATCATATCTTTACCTGCTGCTCAGCTTAGCTTCTATATTTTTTAAACCCCAAGCCGCGTCGGAGTTTTCCGGGTTAAGCTGAAGCGCCGCCTGGAATTCTGATTTGGCTTTCTCGTAATCGCCGTCGGAATAGTATTTTAATCCGACAAGATATCTCTCATTGGAAGCCTGCCTTGCGTCTTCCGATATCATACCGGGCTGCTGCGTCAAAGTAGCCGTGGGGAACTCGCTGGCGCCGACATCCTGCGGCGTCGTAGGCTGAGCCGGCGTTATCGGTTTTGAAGTGTCTTCGCCGGTCAAATTATTCGTAGGGATAACCTCCGGCATCGGTATCGGCACTTCTTGCGGCTCTACTACCGGCGGATTTACCGGCTCGGGCTGAGTTTTTGTCTCCACCTTGTTTGCCTGCGCCGCGGCTCTTAATTTGGCGGCTTCGGCAGTCTTGATGTTCATTGCTACGTCATTTTGATTATAGCCCCAATTCTTCGCCTCTTTCCAGTTAGCTACCGCGGTATTGTACTTTTTGTTTCGATACGCCTTATTGCCGGCTTCAAAATAGCCTTTTGCTATTTCTTCCTTTAACTGCATAGTGAACTTCTGAGTCTGCTGCTCGCCGGGCTGTATCTCCAAAGATTTTTCAAACTCCCTATATGCCGGTATCAGCTTGCCCTGAGAATACAAACTAAATGCTTTGTTAAGCGTTTTTTCATTCTCCTCGCGTTTCATCTCCGCTTCGACTTCCGCTATTTTTGCGGTCAAACCGGGATCTTCTTTCTTTATAATAAGCACGCTGTACCACTGATTTAAAGCCTCGTTATAGTCGCCGTTCTTGTAAGCGTAATATCCGCGGCGGGTATGTTCCTCGGCAATCTCGTTTTCTATTCTGGTTATCCAGTCTTTGGCTTTGGATTCGCCGGGCCGCAATACCAATATCTCTTCAAATTTGCTCTGCGCGCTTACCAATCTGCCGTGTTTGTACAGATTGATGCCTTCTTCATACTTCATATTCACTATTTCGTCTTCCGATAAAGTCCCGTAAGTAGCCATACGCCCGGCCTCTTTAGATAAGGTCTGCGCTTTGGTCAAACTGGGATCTATGCTCAAAATGACGTTGGCAAGCTCATGGGCCCTTTGATAATCGCCGCGTTTATACAATGCATAGGCGTTCTCGTACACCATTCTAAGAGTATAGTTTTGTATGCGCTGCTTCTCAAGCTGCACCGTAGAAAGGTACTGCTTCTTTTGTTCCACGTTGGAAATCGTGCCCAAAGATATCTTCTGCAAATCCAAAAGCATACCGGCCTCTTTCCCGCGCTCCCTTAACGGCCTGTCCGCCGCGTTGACGCTAAGCGTCATAATCGCCAATATCGGTAATATAAATAATATTCTTTTCATAAACGGTTCCTCTTAAAAGGGCATACCGCCCCTCGTAAAATCTGCCACCATCGGCGCAATTATCAATATGAAGACTACCGGAAATATGAATATGAATAACGGTATTAACATCTTCGTAGACGCCTGCGCCGCCAATTTCTCGGCCTTATTTAATCTCCTGAATCTTAAGTCCGTAGAAAAATTCCTAAGCAAATCGACCAAGCTCGTTCCCAATTCGTCAGATTGTACTATCAACCCTACAAACGACCGTATATCCTGTACGCCGGTCCTCGCCGCCAAACGCTCCAAAGCCTCGCGCCTTGAATATCCCAATTTCGTTTCGTTTAACGTCTTCTCTATTTCCACTTCAAGCAATGTCTTTTGCTTCGCTATCTTTATTATCCTTTCAAAAGCCGTCATATAGTCCAAACCGGACTCTATTATCAACGCCGTCAAATCTACCGTAGTAGCAAAATTGCCCAACATCTCCTGTTGGCGCTTCTGTATCTCGCCTTTATATTTCAAATCGGGCAAATAAAACCCTAAAGGCAGCGTTATTATAAGTATCGGCGTTTTAAACACCAACATCAAGAGTATCGGCAAACCGATGGCGCAATATATCTTATAATACAGTATATCCACAGGCTGCGGCTTGGCCGGACTGCCCATCAACATATACATCTCTTCCAGCGGTTTCTGCAGTTTAAACGTGTTTAATACAAATAACGCCACACGATCCAAAAAGCGTTCCTGCGGGCGCAGCCTGGCAAAACTCGAAGTCGATTTTATCTGCTTCGCTTCCAAGTCCGCAATGTCGGTCTTCTCGTCTGAGGGCGACAATATCCTCAGCACCGCTACCATTACCGCTACCGAACCGAACACCGCCACCACCAACATTATTACAGTATACGCGCCCAAGTTCATATTCTATACCTTTATTTCCCCTAATTTGTTTACCAGCTTTATACCTATGCCTATCCATACTATACACATGAACAGCACCACTATACCTATCGTGGAAGTGTAAAAATTTATCATCGTGTCGGGCTGGAACATAAACATTACGCCTACCATTACCCATGGCATTACGCCGACCACTATAGCCTGTATCCTCTGCTGCGCCGTCATCGCTTGAAGTTTCTCTTCCAGTTTGCTCTCTTCCCTGATGTTTTCCACTATCCTTTCAAAAATCTTCGTCAAGTTTCCGCCGACTTGCCTCTGCAACACTATTGCCTTTACCATATATGAAAGCAATCTCGACTCTATCCTGTCTTCCATACCTTCCAAAGCCTTCTCAAACGGCGAACCCAGCTTGTAGTTCTTGATTACCAATGAAAATTCGTCCGATATCGGCGGCTTTAAGTCCCTCGATACCATATCAAAACCTTGAACGATATCCATACCTGATTTTAATGAGTTTGAAAGCAATATCAAAGCGTCCATCAGCTGTGCGTTTACTTTCTCGCCGCGGCGCTTCTTCAATACGCCCAATATTATCCCCGGCATCTTTAAACCGAAAGTTAAGCCCATCGCAAAAAATACCGCAAACATCAATACGCCCGTAAAACCGCCCGCGCCCATGCCGAACAACGCGCCCAATACGCAGAAGAAAAATAATGTCCCCAATACAATGTACTTAACGTTTATGTCCAAAAACTGCCTGCTGTAGTCGTCTGCCCAGACGGAACTCTTCTGCATATATTGGCCTATCGCCTTCGATATCTGATCGTTCCTGTCAGAAACCAGCATATATCCGCTTATGAATACAGCTATCGTGCCTAACAACATAAATATAGTTATCGCTACATCGTTTGTGCTGTGTTTGCTCTTAGGATCGGGCATTACCAAAGGTTTCGTCGTTACCATATCGCCGTAAAGACTGTTCGACAAAGTAACTATGCCCATTACCGCTTTTCTGAATCTGCTGCGCCACAGCCACGGCGATACTTTAAAAGATTCCAATACGCTGCCCATTTCCGCATCTATCAAATCCAATGTCGCTATCATAGAACGGCCGCGCCCCTCCATACTGTCGCGCAGTTCATAGTTAGAGGGACGGCTCTTCAATCTGTCGATATATACTATCATCTGCGTCTTAAATTTGGTAATGCGTTCTATAGTGTCGGCCGTAGTATACGCACCGCCGCTGTTTATCTGCTCCATCAACTCCAAAAAGTTAAATACCAATCCTATCGGCTGACGCCACATCTCGGCCTCGCTGTAATACTCCATTCCCCCGCCTTCGCCCGCCGCTACCTGCCATAATCTCTTCATATCCATTTCCGGCAGCAGCTTGTCCAAGTATTTCGGCATGGGAACGGCTTTCGCGCCGCTGCCGCAAGCTACAGGTTCAAATGTCTTTTGATCGGTAGGCTTAGAAGCGTCCAAAAAGTTATATATCGCGTATAAACGCTCCTTGGCGCATGCTATCCTGTCGCTTTGATTTGAGGTAAATATTCCCTGCGCATTCAAAGCCGCGCCGCAAGCCCCGCTTATCAAAATTATTGTTAGAAACCTTTTTAGCAATTTCATTGATTGTCCTTTTTACGCGGCCGCCTCTTCCGTCTTGGCCGCCGATTCCTTCCTCTCAAACGTCTCCTGAGGAACATCTATACCCTTTGCCTTAAACTCGGGGAAGAATGTCGGCAAATCGCCCGTAGGCGCAAATGTGCCTTCCACTTTCCCCTCTTGATTAACGCCAGTCTGTATATAGCGGAATAAATCTTTACTTTGTATTACCCCGTCTTTCTGCCCGCAGATCTCTGTTACATAGGTAACCTTTCTGCTTCCGTCCGAGAACCTTGAAAGCTGAACTATCAAGTTTACGGCGGAGGAAATCATTTCCCTAATAGCCCATATCGGCAAATCCGCGCTCGCCATCATACACATAGCCTCAAGACGAGTTAATCCGTCGCGCGGAGTGTTGGCGTGAATTGTAGCCAAAGAACCTTCGTGACCGGTGTTCATGGCCTGCAACATGTCCAAAGCCTCCGAACCGCGGCACTCACCGACTACTATGCGGTCAGGCCTCATACGCAGGCAGTTCTTTACAAGGTCCTTAATGGTTATTTCACCCTTGCCCTCGATGTTCGCCGGCCTGCTTTCCAAAGAAACCCAGTGCTCCTGCTGAAGCCTCAACTCCGCCGTATCCTCTACGGTTACAATACGTTCATTCTCCGGAATATAACTTGATAAAGCGTTTAAAAACGTGGTTTTACCGGTACCGGTACCGCCGCATATAATGATGTTCTTTCTAAGTTTAACGCAGCTCTCCAAAAAGTACATCGTGTCCCTGTCAATCGTACCGAAGCGATAATAATCTTCCGGCCCGAACGGCTTCTGGGAGAAACGCCTTATCGTCAATGACGGACCTGATACCGCCAAAGGCGCAATTATAGCGTTTACACGAGAACCGTCTTTAAGCCTCGCGTCCACCAAAGGAACCGATTCGTCTATACGCCTGCCCAATGGCGCCACTATCCTCTTTATAACTTGCACCACCTGGTCATTGTTGCGGAATTTATAGCGGGTAAGCGTCAGCTTGCCTTTCTGTTCGATAAAAATCTTGTCATAAGCGTTTACCATAATTTCTGTTACGGACGGGTCCCTCATCAAAGCCTCTAAAGGCCCCAAACCCAAAATTTCGTCCAGCAACTCGTTGATAAATCTTATCTTTTGGTCGCGCGAAAGCTGTACATTAGCTTTCTTGCGCAAAACTTCGTCTATAATTACAGAAACGCGCTTTCTCGTCTGCTCGTTCTGAGAGCCCTCCTCGCTTATAACGATACGCTCTACTTCCAAAGTCTTAATTACGTCTTTATGGACCTGCTGTTTCAAAGAGTCCCAATACGACAGCTCCGTATCACCCGCGTCAAAATGGTTCGGCCCTTTCGCGTTCCCTGTCAATATCGTAGCCGCTTCCCATATATTCTTGGCGGCGGATACGAACTCGCTGTCCGGAACCACCGTGGACCAGTTCTTGTCTATTGTAGGGGTGTCCTCTATTACTTTTAAAATAGGTTTAAGACCTTCCTGAACCCAAAGAGAACTGCGGTTGACCAAAATCTCTATTTCCCTCTTGTTGGAAGATTCGAAAACGCTTTCCTCCCAAGTGAGATATACTATCGGCTCTCGCCCCAGTTTTATAAAAAATTGGTTTACTTCTTCATGGTCTATCGCACCGGGCAAATTGTATTGATTACAAATTATGTCTATACGATCAATAGGAAAATGCATTTCCTTAAAATCGGTAAACATCGATACAGCCGTATTCAAGTGCGAGCGGGTGCAATTTGTAACCCAAAAAATCTTATCTGCTATATCAAAAGCAAACGACTCCATCGGAAAACTGGAATCGACATCAAGAAATATGTCAAAAGTCTGCTGCAGCCTTGAAAGCATAGGAAGCAATATCTTGGGCGATATTAAAGAAACTTCCTGCCTGGTGGACCCCAAAGGCAATACGCCCACGCCCACCTGCGTCATCGATACCTTGCCTCTTAAAAGACCGCCCGCTATCGCTATAGCGCCCGATCCCAAGGCACGCACAAGATCCGCCACCGTAACCGGTTTCCTTATCCCCAAATAAAAACCGTGTTCCTGCCTGGCCAACGGATCCAAAGGCACAATAAGTACCGGCCTCTTCTGCATCTCCGCCCAGGCTATGGCCAAATTTAATACAAGCGTCGTCTTACCCACGCCCTCTTTCGGGCCGGTAAACGCTATTACTCTCGGTGAGCCGGATATCCCCTGCGTTTCTTCCATATTATTACTCCACGATTTCTACCGTTATGAACAAGAATAAAGATCTTTGTTCTTCAGTTATGTCTTTGTTCTTAAAAAGTAAACCTATCAAAGGTATCTTGCCGAGTATTGGAACCCTGTCTTCGGCAACGCTTCTTGTGCTGCTCTTTAAGCCGCCGATAACCAAAGTCTCGCCGCTGCTAAGTTCAACCTCGGACCTCAAAAATCTTTTCGTCATTGACGGAACCGTGGAACCGTTAATCGTCAAACTTCTGGAATAGTCCGGATTGGAAAGCTCTATTTCCAACTGCACTATTATGATATTGTTCCTTTCCGGTATTATCGTAGGCATTACGTCCAATTTGACGCCGTACTCTTTCATCTCCGTTCCGACATTCCTGTCGCTTACTACAGGGTAAGGTATCTGCCCGCCGGCCGAGAAGTTCGCACTTGTATTGGAACGCGCTATTACCTTCGGATTCGAAAGTATCTGAGCTTTACCCTCGTTCTCCATAAGTTTCAAACGAGTAGTAAGCAAGGATTTTCTCTCAAATTCGCCTATCGAGAATATCCCGGGAATTTCCTTCTCGCTGAAATCCAGCAACTGATTCCAGGCAAAACCCTTAGAGGTCGTCAAAGAACCGCTGATCTCAACGATATCGGCGCTGACGGCTACCAGCTCCGTCTTCTTAGCATTCGCGCTAACTCCCAGCGCCATTAAGGCTAAGATCATTGTTAAAGCTTTTAAAACATATTTCTGATTTTTCATATTGTATAATCCCTTAAATAATTTTAAATTCCTTTAACTGAACAGTTTGGAGAAGCTGGATATCTCTATCGGCAATACCTTCCTGTCGCCGTTAGACCTTACGATAACCGTAATCACGCCTTCTTCCTGTGCCAAGGCCAAATACTGCGCTTCTACAGGCGATACGGATAAACTTAATACCGACCTGTCAGAAAACGCCGCATTGTTCGCTTCCCGCTCCGCATTGGCCGCCCTGGAAGCGGAATCCATACCCTGCCCCAGATTCCCTCCTACGCCAAGAACAGGTATATCCTGCAAAATCGTGGCCGTCATCTTTTCCTTCCCGCCGTTTTTTATCATAGCGTCAAAAGTAAGCAAAACGTCCACCTTGTCTTCAGGCTTTATCAAACTCGAAACGCTGCTGTCTACCGGCAATATGAAAGCCCTGTACGAAGGCATTACCTTCAAACTTATTCCGGACTCGGGGCTCAGGCTGGTAACGGACGGCTTCGTTATTTGATTGCCGCGCGCTATGGCTACTTTCGTAACCAAATTCTCTATATCGCTCAAGTTAGCCCCTCTGGATATTACATACGCGTCCTTCTGTATATAGGCAGTGGGAATATCTATCTCTTTTATGTTGCCTCGTACTATCATCTTTCCCTCGGGCAAATCTACGGCAGCCACAGCCACCTTTTCCATTTTGGAAGTTTCTTTTATCTTACCCTGCGCCATATACAACACAAAGTAATATATTAAAGCCGCCGCTATAGCTATCACTACCGGAAGCATAATATTCTTTTTGTTCATGTAAAGCTCCTTTAAAAAACTGCCTATATAATAAAAATCCGTTTTTACTTCTTCAACTTCTTGCCTTAATACCGCTTAACGCGGCTTTCACTTCCCGCCTAGTTCAGCAAGGGCCGCTCCACCGGCATCCTTACCGTCGCTTTTATCCTCTTTATGCCTAGCCGTTTAGGCTCATCGGCAAAAATATAACTCGTCAGAGGAAACAATAACTGCACCTTATATACAAACGTTACTACCAAATCTTCGTTAGCGTGATTCTTTAACTGGGGATCATTGCTGGTCTTCTGCAAAACCGCAGAAAATTGCATACTCTGCGCCCCACGCTGCCCAAACATCTTGTCCAAGGCTTCCTTCATCTTGCTGTTTATCCTCTGGCTGTCGGTGTTGCCGCTGTGCTTCTTCACGCCAACCAAAGAGCCCACCCTGGCAAGCTCATAAGAAACGTGATGCGCCAAAATCATGCGATAGGCCATATTCCCCAGCTCCAAAACGACAAATATTATCATCAGGAATACCGGCAGAATTAATATCAACTCTATTACCGTTTGGCCATCACGTTTCTTTATCATCGTCAAATTACAAGTTGCCAGCTTCTCCCATAATCTTCGCTTTTACGCTGTCGAAAAGCTCAGGCATAAAGGTCTTAATCAAACCGCCGACTATACCTACCACCACTACGATAATACCAAGCATAAACAAATATTCTATGGTATTCTGGCCTTTTTTATTTTTGACCGTCTCAATCGCATTGGCATAAGCCAAATGCATTTTAGCAATCATTCTCATCATAAACAACTCCTCCGAAAATATAAAAACATCTTTTAATTGTCAAGCTCATAAACAGAGAGTATTATCTTCGCCCCCTGCTCAAATTGTTGCGGTACCACCCAGCTGTAATACTTGTAAAAAAGAACAAACGCCACAAATAATGCCGCCGTCGTTAATATATATTCAACCGCAGCCTGTCCTTTTCTGTTTCTTTTCATACCAGCCGTCCCGCGGACTTACAGCCCTAGAACTGTAATCTTACCGCCAATTGATGGGCTGTGCCCAATGCGCCGGAAGGCATCATCGCGTAATCAAGCCCCAATCCGTATCCAAAAACTTCGCTGCTGTAAAAACCAAAACCCAAAGTCACTTTCGAAGTCGTTTCCAAGCCGATCTTTTCGGCTATGTCGCCGTCTTCCGCCCAGCCCGTATTCTCACGGTTATAGTAACCTACCCTTATGTCGAAAGAAGCAACTTGTACCAAGTCTTCGGGAATATGTATGGCAAGGCCTACGCCGTATCTTAATTTATCGTCCACATAATCTACGATTTCGCCCGATACGGTAAAATATTTCGTATTTATCGCCGCACCGCCTCTTATAGCAGAGGGTACTTCATCAGGATCGCCAAGGTTTTGCCCCATAACGCCTATTACGAACCTGTTATTTGAAATCCTCAGCTTTCCGCCGATATCAAATGCGGGGTTGATGTGCTTAGTGCCGACGTTGTCTTCATTAATATACTTGGCCGTACCGCCGATATCCAATACGCCGAAGAATGTTCTGCCCAAAGATACCGTCGCGACAAAGTCCCTTATCGCATCGCCGGTAATATTATAGGGTATACCTTCAGGATCTCTGGCATTAAGATCGTCGCCTGACAAGCGCATATATCTCAAACTGACGCCCAAAATGGTTTTCCCTATCGGCTGTATATAACCTACGGCGCTGTCGCCGACGCCTTCAAACCATTGCATATGAGAAACCTGTATTTCTCTTGTAGTGCTGGTAGCGATACCGGCAGGGTTCCAAAACAACGCTTGCGCCCCGCTTGAAAGAGCCGTATAGGCATTACCCAAAGCCTGCGCTTCAGGAGCGCCGGTGCCAAGTTTCAAAAATGCACTGGCACTGGTACCTGCTCTTTTATAAGGGCCCGCAGCTTCTACCCAGACGCCAAGCAGGGAAAATATTGTTACTATCGTTAAAACCTTAATATATTTATTGTTTTTCATAAATCTGTCATTCCTATATTATGGTATAAGGATTTTTATCACTTTCTGCGATTTTACCGCATTGCCCCTCGTTGGACTCAGCTCCATTATCGCATAATACAATCCTCTCGCTACCTTCCTCCCGTGATTGTTCGTCCGGTCCCATTTGCACCTC
>CASEVY010000009.1 GCA_949291515.1 uncultured bacterium
CTTGTCCGCCGTTCCCCTACAATACGGCCTTGGGCGCGCCATTTAAAATGGTTCTAAACGGAGTTTAACAATGTTTAATTCTCCGATGACAAAAGAACCAAAAAGATATAAAAAGACCTCCTAAAACTAGGAGGTCTTTTTTTAATGCAGTTTAATGGATTTTAACGCATTTTGACCAAAAATGGACACTTTTTGGACACCTCTTTTCCCTATATAAACCGCCAAATTGTGAGCGAATGAATATCTTTGCGCATAGCCACGAATGAAACATTTTATTTTCTATTTTTAAAAGGATCATAGACAGCTTAACTGATAAGGTATTTTTTGTGGAATATATTTACAAACCACGAGAAGTACAAAAAACCTCTTTGATAATTTATCAAAGAGGTATACTTAGATCAGTATATGATTACTGCAATTTTTGTTTGGCCATTTGATAAAATATTTGATCAAACGATAACATCCTGTGTTTAGGAGTCATTAATGAAATCCAACCTTTAGCCCCGCCTTTTCCTTTACGCAAAGGAAATGGGAACTGTTGTGGAAAATCCAAGAAATAATAAGTACATTTCTCATTTGTATTATCGCTCTCTATTTTAATTCCAGCAATCCATTTTTCGACTAACTCATTGCTTTTACTTGAATTTAAGGCATCGCTGGCATATTTTTTTAATTTTTCGCAAAAGGCTGTATCTTGTAATGCTTGATTTAATTCCATTGGAGTAGATTGCATAACAAATAAAACTTTAGAAATATAAGAAACACCTTCTTGTTGCCCAGATTTACGAGTGAAATAAGGAGCGAAGTAAAGAGGCCAAGAAGCACTGGCATGACCTTTGTAAATACAGCCTTCTAAATATCTTTGTATCTCACTTGGAATAGCCAAATCTTGTGTTAAAATTTCTTGCATATATTGTGTTCTCCCATAATAATTATATTGATAAAAATTATAAAATTCTTTAAACAACTCTTTGTTTCCGTGTCCTTTACTATTTAATTTAGAAAGGATTTCATCCCAGGTAACATTTTTATACTTAGAATACTCTTTTCTAGAAGATATTAAGATGACTTGGTCTTTCTCGTTGATACTTTGATATCTGTCTAATTGTTCTTCTTTTGCCTTATTATTTCTAACTTTTGTTTCTATAATAATATGTTCTTTGCTCCCCAAATCAATTTCTATATCTGTGCGTCCGATCTCGTATTTTATTTCTGACTTAATAGATGAATTGGTGTATAAAGTCTGTGTAATAACGGTTTTAACTCCACAAATTTTTAGAAAATCTGAAAAAATTTCTTTATCTTTGCTTAAAACAAAAGCTAATATTTTTGCGAGGGCCTCTTCATCATCACCCAATAAATTAAATGGTGATAAATGAGAAACCACTTCTCCTGTATTTTTAAATAACATTGTTCATTCTCCTGAAATTTATTATAAATAACATTAAATTTAGATTACATTATACAACAACATCTTTATTCCTCAAGAAAAAAATTACGCCTAGTCCGACACAGTATCCCGCAATGCGTCCACCAGTTTTACCATTGCCCAAGTATCCTGCTTGCAATAGGCCAGCAAATCCTGGCGTAGTTGCTTGGCTTCCTGTTCGGGTAAATTACCAAAGTACAGTTCGTCAAATGCGTTCATTGCATCCCCGCCGTTGGCTACGGGCATACCTTCATAGGTCATTTCCGGCACCAGTGACGGCAATACCTTTTTAATAGACGAACTGCCGTGCATATAGGGGTGCAGGTAGTTCTGCTTAAACGGAGTTCCCGTGTCCATAAACCGCTCACTCATACGCAAAAGAGCGTCTTTTTGCTCCTGCGGGATATGTAAGTCTTTAGCCATTTCCCGTATGCGCGTTTTTTCAAAAGCGGCGTGGTGGGCTATTAATGTTCCGTTATCGCCGATGTATTTAAGCATTGCTTCCACACCGCCATAGCGCAGGGCCTGCTTGCCTCCCAACAAATATCATAATGCTCGTCAAAAGGTCCGTTGGAATTACGCTGGATATGCGGGAAAATTTGAAAGAGCATCTCTTGATAGAGGACGCCGTAATAACAGACTGGCAGCTTTCAAAAACAAAATAATACAGGGAATAATCCAGGCGATTTTGCCCCATTGATGTGCATTAAATGACAATGTTCATCTTCTCTTCCCGCAACAAGAGACCAGATAATTATGAAGATAAATATCTTCGGAATAAATGTCGTTTATGTTTTGTCGTCGTTTTTACTTTATCAATATCCCGGCTGTGATCGTTCCCCCAAATATCCGCCATAAAAATATCGTTGTACAGAAAAACGCTTAATAAACGGCCGACGCGCCACTGAACGTTAACTCCCGCGTTTGTGCTATTGCGGAGAACGGATTTTTCCATTCGTCCTGAAGCGTCCCCCCGCTTAGGAACTGCTTGGGGGGAATAATCCGTTCTATTGCACGCGGGCCAGCTTCTTTCGGGTGTCCTCGTCCGGCGGGGAGAAGACGTCTTTTTTATTTCTCTACCGACACAAACGTTTTGAGCAACCTTTATATTTGCTGTGTTGGGATTTGGATAACATATATTTTATTTTTTAATTGTTTTATTGTGTTTTATACCTTTTGTACCTTTCACATAAAAACGGTAGAGTTTATCTATATATTTAAGTTTTTCTCCATCATTTCCATGATTGGATAAGCCATATCGAGTGGTGGATAGTATTTCTGCCGTATAAGGGCTCTTGTTTGCTGTAAGCGTGAAAAGGCTTTCTCCCAATCGTTGGGCCGTATTGAGTAAATGACACAAAACTTTTAAGGGCCCGTTGACAGATTCTTCATCGTCCGGGCTTTTTATCCCGCGAATTAAGATGCCGCCGTATTGGCGTTTCATTTTATCAGATTCATCACTATCAAAACTGATATCTACCCCGGAATAATGGAAAAACAGTTTATCGCTGTCTACTTCCGGGAATTTAGTATCTTGCGGCTTTATGGGATTACGCTTAGAAAAAGGATCTCTGTGATCAGGTGTATAATAGTAAAACTCTATTTCCGTAAACCAATACCGTTTATTTCCAACCCGTAGGCAATAATTATTAAGTACATACTTGGCCATTTCTTCAATGGCCGTTTGCTCATCATTTCTATTATCTCTTAACAGTTTATTAAAGTGTTGATTTAGTGTCATACTTTTCCCTCTTACTCTTTGTCTAAACAATGGCAGCGCCGCCATTGCGGATAGCGGACTAAAAGCTGTTCGCGGCAGTAATTTAAATAACTATTTTTTATTATAGCAATAAACTTTTGTCATGGGAGATATTTCTCCCCCAAAATAATATATATGCGGAACGTTTTCAATCTGATTCAGTTTGCTTTTTCAGCTATATACTAAAACAAAGAAGATCAAGTCCGGATAAATAATTGCAAAATGCTTGCTATATAGTTTTACGGTTTATTTGTGATTGTAGGGACTTTTCTCATATAATAGGATAGTTTTTGTAGTTATGAATATAACACCAATTAAGTCTCTGCTCCAACAATAAAGCCGTAAATATAAATATCTGTTCCTTAATATGATTCTCTATATACAAAATCCAATTTTTGACGTAGTATTTTGCTGTTTTAAGCGTTGTTCTTCCTCCAGTAGTTTAATAATGGCGGACGCCTCTTTTATATTGTCTAGAATTTCCGCTTTATTCTTTACCAATTCAAAATCGCCGGGAGTGAGAGCGGTTAAATGCCCCACTTGTTCCGGGGATATTTTCAATTTGTAAAAATACCTAAAAGCCTCCATTACCTGCGCTATCGTTAAAAAGCTGTATTTAACCTTAAAACTAAAACGCCGCAGGCTGGCCGGGTCCAGGCTATCCATCAGATTGGTGGTACACACAAAAGGATAGGGGTGGTTTTCCATCCAGGTAAGCATTTCATTAACTGCCGTAATTTCCCACGAATGACGCGCCCTGGAACGGTCCTGCAAGAAACTGTCGGCTTCGTCAAACACCAGCAAATATTTTTCTTGTCGTGCTCGGGCAAAAGCCTCGGCAATATTTTCTTCCGTTACGCCTACATATGGGCTGATTAAATCTGAAGCCTTTTCTTGTTTAACCTCCAGGCCTAATTCGTCCGCTAAATACCGAGCATAGGCCGATTTCCCTGTACCGGACGCGCCATACAAGCAAAGCGAAAAATTTAATTTGCCCAATTTTTTGATTTTTTGGGCAAGTACGGCCAAATCCATATCGGCATTGATAAGAGAAATGTTAAAAGTTCGCTTTCTTTTTTCTTCTGAGTGCAGTTTATGGCCGCCGCGCATAGCTCTCATCATAATTTCCAGGTGTTGACGTACCGTGTCCAAATCTCCATTTACCATAGAAGCCGCCCGAGCGGCATTAGCTATCATAGCGGGCGGAACCGAAAAATCTTTCGCTAATGATAAGGCCGCATTATAAGAACAAGGCAGTTGATAGGATTTTAATTGCCCGCGCCATATCTTTTGCCGAATATTTATCGGGGGTTCCTCAAAATGCACAGCCAAAGTAAAACGGCGGATAAATGCCGGATCCATACGCTCGATGTGGTTTGTCGTCCATATGACCGGAGTGGGATTGTTTTCAAGCAAGCGGTTTATTTCCACCTTATTGCACTGTGTCATACGACTGGAAAAAATATCCTCGGCCTCGTCAAAAAGCAAGCAAGCCTTGGTGTCCCCGGCCAGCAGTTCCGTCTTTTGGTGCAGCTCCCGCAGGCGGTAATTGCTTTCCCGTTCGCGGCTGGCACTTTCCCCTATCGGGTAAATCAGCCTTTTGGCGCTGGCCGCAAGCATTTGTGCAAATGTCGTTTTGCCGGTGCCGGGGGCGCCGTAAAGCAAAATGTTAAATCCTCGCTCGATGCCGGCCTGCCGCATTAATTTTATGGCGAAATCCTTCTCTTCAATATAGCTAAAATTATGGGCCCGGCAAGAAATTTGAAACGGTTTCCCCAAAAAAGAGGCTTTTAGCTCCTCCAGCGTATTGTGCTTATATTTAAAAAGTTCCCGCACATATGGCGGTACGATATATTCCGTTGAAAAGGTTCTGCGCTCCACCATTAAACCGAAACGTATTAAAGGCGCCCCGGGAGCCAGGAACGAGATAACATCTTCTTCTGAGATATTGGCCAAAGCCGCCATGTTCTCGATGGAAAAATCCCGTGTATTCCTATTGCTCTGCATAAAATGCCGTAAATAATTGTTTTTATGCCCTAGTATCACTCCTTCCAGCAGCAAGGCCTCCGTAGAGGTCAAATGAAACAGTTGCTTAGCAAAAATAATATTTTTTCCCAAGGTGCTTTCCGGGCGAAGTGCCTCCGCCGTTGCATATTTCTGCAGTAAATTGCGCAACGTTTTATAAGACTGTTTTCTGGCTGCTTCCGGTACAATATCAAGTTTGTTTCCTTTTCCTATTCCGTAATACTTTGCCCAACGAATTACATCTGTTTTCTCTAAATTGTTTGAAACTTCCATATTATCCAATAGCCGGTTGATATAAAAAAAACTGCGGCAATCTTCGTAAGTATACGCCATATAAACCTCCTGTTTAATATAGTGTAGGAAAGTCGAGCGACAACTATTTGTCGCGATATAAAAAGAAAGTCTTGCAGGTTGGAGAGTATCGTATAGAGTAAAAATAATGTATAAATAAACTTATAGGGAGGGAAATGAATACCCAAATTTTAAAAGACATAATGAACAAAACGGAGGAGCCTTTTGTTTCAGAGGCTGATTTCCAGTTTTATTTGGCCGAGCAATTAAGAAGACGAGGATATGAAGTTATTTTGGAATATCCGATGATCGAATCGGACAATAGCGCTAGACAATATATTGATATAGCGGTAAAAGACGGACGAAAAATTTATTTTATCGAATTGAAATACAAGACGAAACGGGCGCTTATTGAGCGTTACGGCATCAAGCTGGGACTCAAGGATCAAGCTGCCCAAAATTTAGGTAGGATCGGTTTTGTAGAAGACATAGAACGTATGGAAAAAATTGCCGCGCCAAAAGGATTAAAAAACCCGTTTAATTTTTGCATTTTGCTGACTAATGATCAACTCTATTGGAAATCTACTCAGAGAAAGACTTTAGGCAAAGATTTCCGTTTGGATAAAGAACTCCGTAAGGGCAAACTTGCTTATAAAGATAAAGAAGTTCGTTTGGGAGGCTCTTATTCATTAAAGTGGGCTGATATTGCTGCTCATAAAAGTTTTAAATATCTTCTTGTGAAAATAAAACCGTCGCCGATTTAAAAAGGTGAACGTTTTATCTTCTTGAAGATTGAAATAAGCGGCATATATACATTGCCGTCTGACTGGGCGGAATAAACGCGGAAAAATTTGCCTTCATAAGGGAAAATCACCTTTATTGAATAAATATTTCCGCCGCGCTTCCTATTTTTATTACAAAAATATATTAAGGTGGAAATTCTTATAGCGTAATTTTTAAGGGTGTCTTAAAAAGCGAACGCGAAAAAACGCTTGCGGCCTTATCGGGCGCAAGCGTTTAATGACTATATACAAACCGATTACTCTTGGAATTCGGGAGTATCAAATATGCTTTGTAAGCATCTGCCGCTTACGCAGGCCGCTTTTGCTCCGCCAAAATAGCTTCTGGGGCATTTGGAAACTTCTGGGCATTGTTCAGGCTCGCCGGATACTCTCTTATATTCTTTTATCAATTCCTGCTCGTACTGTTTGTTTACGAAGTAGGGGGCATAGGCTTCTTTGCAGCAGCTGGGGTATACCGCTACGCAGTCCTCATCCGTTTCGCAACCGGAGAACAAATCCTGTATATCGCTCATACTGTTGCTTTTGGCGGCGTCTTCTTCAGTGGCTTCGTAACCGATGATTTCTTTTTCGGGTTGGGCCGCTTCCTGATCTTGGGGAAGAATGGTTTCTTCGACTATAACTTCCTCGGCCACTACCTCGCCGTTGGCGGCGTTTTCTCCCGCGGATATTTTGTCCTGAGGTTTACTCATGGCTTTCCACGCCACCACTATTACGGCCAAAGCCGCTAAAATTATTATTGCTGACTTTATGTTTTTCATTTATGACTCCTTATTATATTTCTATATCTATGCCTACGGGCGCATGGTCCGATCCGGGCACGTCACTTAGTATATAAGCATTTTTTATAAGTTTTGAGGCCTTCTCGTCAACCATAAAATAATCCAGCCGCCAGCCTACGTTTCTGCTTCTGGCGGCGGTTTTATAATCCCACCACGTATACTGCTTGCCTTGAGTATTGAACATTCTGAAAGTATCCACCAAACCTTCGCTGAAAAATTTATCAAGCCAAGCGCGCTCCTGCGGAAGGAAGCCCGTAGTATTTTGATTTTCTTTCGGGTGTTCCAAATCGATTTCCTTATGCGCGGTATTTACGTCTCCGCAAGTAATTACGTATTTCTTTTTTGAAAGCTCCTTGCACATTTTTAGGAAGGCCGAGTAGAAACGCAGTTTATAGTCCACTCTGTGTTCGCCCTGCCCGCCGTTGGGAAAGTAGACCGTTATGAAATAGAATTTTTCATATTCCAAACACAGCAGTCTTCCTTCCGCGTCGAATTCCTCGCTTCCCAAAGAAGCCGAGACCGACAGCGGCTCTTCTTTGGCGTACACGCCGACGCCGCTGTACCCTTTACGCTGAGGGGTTGAAAAGTAGGAATAATAGCCTTTGATATTTTTTATATCGTCCGACAGTTGTTCCGGCCAGGCTTTCGTTTCCTGCAGGCCGATTATATCGGGGTTAGTTTTTAACAGCCAGTCTTTAAATCCCTTTTTTTCCACGGCCCTCAGTCCGTTGACGTTCCACGAAAGGAAAATTCTCTTCATAATTGATATAATATCATTTTAAGGACGATAATTATGAGAAAAGGCAGATATTTTTTAACTTCCGAATCCGTTTCGGAAGGGCATCCCGATAAGGTGTGCGATCAGATTTCCGACGGAGTTCTCGACGCCATATTGGCTAAGGATAAGACGGCTCGCGTCGCTTGCGAAACTTATATAACCAGAGGATTGGTTGTTGTCGGCGGGGAAATTACCACTTCAACTTGGGTAGACGTGGATAAGATAGCGCGCGATACCATAAAGAACATCGGATATACCGATGCCAAATACGGTTTTAACTACGAAACATGTTCAGTAGTAAACGTTATAGGCAAGCAATCGCCCGATATCAGCCAGGGCGTTAATGTGGGCGGAGCGGGCGACCAAGGTTTTATGGTCGGCTATGCCTGCAGGGAGACTAAGGAATATATGCCGCTTCCTTTGCAGCTGGCGCATGAGATTTTGATTAAACTTGCCGATATGAGAAAGAGCGGGAAGCTCCCTTACGTCGGTCCGGATTCCAAATCCCAGGTTACCGTAGAGTATAAGGACGGCGTCGCGCAGAGAATAGACACCGTAGTTCTTTCCACCCAGCATACGGAAGATATTTTGGATAAAACGGGCAAGAAAATAACTGAAGAATCCAAAAAAGAATTGATAGAGAAAGTAATAAAACCCGTAATAGGCAAATGGGCGGACGGCAAGACGAAATATCTTATCAATCCTACGGGCAAATTTGTTATAGGCGGGCCGCAGAGCGATACCGGTATGACGGGCCGCAAGATTATAGTAGACACTTACGGCGGACGTACCGCCCACGGCGGCGGAGCGTTCAGCGGGAAGGATCCTACAAAAGTGGACAGATCCGCCGCGTATTTGGCCAGGTATATCGCCAAGAATGTGGTTGCCTCGGGTTTGGCAGACGAATGCGAGGTCCAAATAGCATACGCGATAGGCAAGGCCGAACCGGTGGGTTTTTATCTTGATACTTTAGGTACGGGCAAAGTCGCGGACGATAAACTTACCGCAGTATGCAAAAAGGTGTTCAAGATGACGCCGCGCGCGATAATAGAACAGTTTAAACTTCAGAGACCGATATATCAGAAGACGGCTTCTTACGGCCACTTCGGGAGGACTATCTTCCCTTGGGAGAAAACCGACAAAGCCAAAGAAATCGCCGCGCTGGCCGATAAATAAAATTTAATTTCCCCGATACTGCGAGTATCGGGGAAATTTTTAGGATTACGGGGGTTGTGATGAAATTTATTCGCATATCGTTAAGAACGATACTGTATTGCGTCGGCGCGGCCGCGCTTTTGCTTTTGGCGGCTGACTTGGCGTTGCGCTATTTGCTGCCTACGGAAGGCGTACAAAAGAAAGTTGTTTTTTTTATCGCGCAGAAGAGCAATGGCGAGGTCAGCATAAAAAATATAGCCGCCGGCATTGCCGGCATACATTTGGACAATGTTTCGATAAAAGCACCGGGCGGCGCGGAAATATTGCAGGCCAAGAGCGTACTCGTAAAAATATTGCCCTTTAAATTGCTTCAGGGCGACGTCGACTTTAACGATATATCGATAGACGGCCTTAAATTGTATCTGGTAAAAGACTCAAACGGAAAGTTTAATTTTGAAGCGCTTTTCTCGTCTGACGGGTCAAATGATAAGCAGTCAAGCGGCGGAAGTGAAGAGTTTTTCTTGAAAGATCTGAGAGTAAAACGTTTTCAGATTCGTCATTCCGAGGTTTACTACTCCGATTCGGCCAAAAAACTTAATTCATCTTTAAAAAATCTCTTCTTGGATATTTATAATTTCAGTTTTTCCGATCCGTTCAGATTGAGCGTAAACACTTTATTTAATTATGAACAAAATTCGTTCAAGCTGGAAAATCTGCCTTTGGGCTTTACCGTCAAATCCAATTTAAAGATGATGAATTGGCGCGAGGCTTTGGCCGAAATAGATCAGCTTGTCCTGGAGCGTGGCGACGCCCTGTTGAAGATAAACGGAACAGTGTCCGATTTCGTAAGCCCTAATATACAGCTAAGCGTGCAGGCCGATAATTTCTCGAGCGAGGCTTTAACAGGGATTGTAAACACTTCGCCTTTCTATTTAGGGAAAGCCTCTCTTGATTTAAACGCTTCGTACAATTCTTCTTTAAAAAAGATAATTTTCAGTTCTTTTAACATAAGCGCATTAAATTCGGCAATCAGCGGCAAGGGGGGGATAATTTTAGGGGACAAGTCCTCTTATTCCATGGACGTTAAAATAGCATTGGCTTTGGGCGGATTTTCCAAGGCGATAAGTTCATTGGGGAAATATCTGCTTGACGGTTTCGTAAGCGCATCTTTAAAGCTGGCGCAGGACAATGTTCGCGGACAGCTGTCTATACAGAATGGCGGTTTCTTCTATGAAGGTGCGGGAACATTCGGCGACGTTAATGCGGTTGCGGAAATAAAAACTCTGAAGAATATAACGATCAATACTCTAAGCGGGCGTCTCAACGGGAATGTATTTAAAACGGCTCTTACTTATTTGGACAACGGGCAAAGCGCAGATGTCAACTTCAATTTGCAGGCGGACAAAATTTTATTGAAGCAATCAGCCGGGCAAACAAATAATTCTGACGCACCTTCGGAGTATAACCCGGATGCCGAGCCGGTATTGCAGGAAGATGAGGCCGCTTCATCGCAGAGTGATAGAAGTTGGTTCCTGCCTCCTTTGAATATAAGAGGAACGGCAAAGGTATCCGCGCTGGAAGCGCCCTATTTTAATGCTTATGACGTAAATTTCAAAGCGGACGTGCGGAATTTTACGCCTTCGCTGAAGGGCATAAGCGGACATTTGTCTTTGGATACGGACTCCGGCGTGATAAAAGATTTGTACCGCCTTACCAACGCAAACGCTTTGACAAAGGTGCTGTTCGTTTCTTTGGGGGTTGTAAGCAAGCTGATAAACAGTTTGGACGTATTATCGCTTCTAAACACTTTGTCGGCCGCTATTTTGCCGGCCGACAAACAAGCGCAGGCCTTGGACGCGTCGCCAGAGAAAATATCCGGCGCGCTTAACTACGACGGTTTTGATATGGATTTGGATTTTAAAGACGGAATCAGCGATATTAAAAGAGGGTCGTTCATTTCTTCGCTTATATCTTTTAATTTGGCGGGGAAAATAAATTTCAACAGCAGGCTGATTGATATGACGGTCAACGCGGCGCCGGGCAGAATAAGCGAAAACGGCATAATGCCTTTGAAAATAAAGGTCGGCGGCACTATAGACGAGCCGAGCGGGAAGATGAGTATGCTTTCCAGCGCGACCAGTTTGGTCAGTCAGACGATATTTAAAAATCCAGGCAGCAGGCTGGTAAAGAAAAGTCTTAACGGGATATTGGGGATATTTGGGCTGAACTCCCAGTATAAAAAAGATAAGGCCGGATCCGAGAAAAACGGAGGGGAAGAATTTATTCCCATAGAAATACCGACTTCATCTGAAGACTCGCAGAGCGAACAAAAATAAAGTTTTCTGAAAATACAAGCCCCGCCAAAATGCGGGGCTTTAAAATTTATCTTGCCATTGGTTTGGTTATCGGCATTGCGCGTCTGGGCTTTAGGCCGTCCTGTTCACAGCTAACCCATTTTTTAAGGCTTAGGAAAGCCGCACCGGCTATGCAGGCTATGGCGGCGATAACGAGCCAGGGCAGCGGAGGATAGATGGGGCTCAAATTCTGCATCATTATTCCGGCCAGCAATATGCCCGTAGATACGCCCGCCTGGTTTGAAAGAACATATAATCCCAAGAAGCGTCCTCTTTTATTGTCCGGCGCTATATTTGATGCCAAAGAGTGTCCCGCCGGCAGCACCAGCATTTCGCCCAAAGCCGCGAATACCATTCCTACGATAAGCGTATAAAATCCCAGCGCGAAACCTACCGATCCGTATCCTAATGCGTAAAGGAAACACCCCAAAGCCAAAGCCGCGCTCAGGCGGGTTTTCGCTATGAATTTCGATGCTTGATATTGAAGCAGGACAACCGACATTCCTTGAATGGAAAACAATAATCCCACGGCGTTTTCCGTCAGATTTAGGCATTTGACGGCATGCAGTGAAAGCCCTACCACCAACTGCGCCGAAACTATCGAAATGAGAAAGTTATAGAAACATAATCTTGAGAGATTGGCGTCTTTAAGCTCTGCGAACATTTTTATGAAATGGCTTTTGCGGCGCAAGGTTTTTTTGAGCGCGTCCTGAATGTAAAGTTTAAGGTAGAGCATTGCGGTAAAGAACGTTATCGCCGTAAGGAAGAAACCCAAAGAATAAGATATATTGGCCAAAAAACCGCCCATAGCCGGGCCAAGCGTCCAGCCGAGGTTGATGCCTATTCTTATGTATCCGAACGCTTTTACCCTTTCGGCGTTATTGGTGTTATCCGCTATCCAGGCGTTGGAGGCGGGGCGGAAAAAAGCGCCCAAAAAGCTGCCCGCGAAGTGAAACGCTATGGTTACGACATAATGCGCGTCGAAGAAAATGGAGGCGGCGATAGCCAACATCGACATCGACCTTAAGAAAAGTGATACGACCATAACTCTTTTCCTTCCAAAATTATCCGATACTTCCCCGCTGATTGCGCTAGCCGCGGCGGTGGTAAACATCGCGGCCGCCAGCATAATGCCGATAATACCCGGCTCTACGTGCTTTTGGGTGGTAAGGTAGATGGTAAGGAACGGAATGCTTAAAGCATAGCCGAAGGCGATGAGCCCGTTGGCTACGGCGATTATTATTAAACTTTTGGTCTTTTCCGTCATATTTATATTGTACAACTTTGGGAAGGCTAAAAATTAAAACTTTGCGTATTTCACAAAATTTTGATAAAATAGTCAAGAGGCAGGTACGATATGGGCCATAAATCCAGCTATTTTGACAATTATTGCCGTATTTTGAGCAATGCTCGCGCCATCGCCGAGAAGAACGGTTTCGCCGCGGATAAGGTTAATATACTTGCGGTAACCAAATATGCGAGTGCGGAGCAGATAGCGCAATTGCTAAAGTACGGCGGCGTATCTATGATAGGGGAATCGCGCCTGCAGGAGAGTTTGGAGAAGTGGAGTTCTCCGCTGCTTAGCGGGTATAAAGTAAAAAAATTTTTTATAGGGCATCTTCAAACCAACAAGGCCGCAAAAGTAGTCGACAATTTTGATTTTATTTGTTCTTTGGATTCTTTGCATTTGGCTCGTTGTATAGACAAAGAAGGCGAAAAGTTGGGGCGCGGCGTCGACTGCCTGGTCCAGCTAAAATTGACGGAGCGGGAAACGCAGGGCGGTTTGAATTTGGAAGAAGCGGGCGGCTTTATAGAGCAAGTTCGCAAGGATTTTAAACATATATCGCTTAGGGGTATAATGGCGATAGCGCCCGATACGGAAGACAAATCCGTGTTGAGGAAGTGTTTTGAAAGCGCGGGCGCGGTTTTTAAGGCATATTTTAGTAAGGACGATTATCTTTCGCTGGGAATGAGCGGGGATTACGAGACTGCTGTGGCCGAAGGAAGCAATCTGCCGAGAGTGGGCAGTGCGATATTCGAATAGATTTGGGAAGGAGGAAGGCATGATAATAAAAGTGCGGGTAATTTCCACTACCGGAGATAATGAAGTAGTAAGCAGAATAGGCAGCGTGCTTCGCGTAAAAGTTAAAACGAAAAAGTTGGACAGCGAGGCCAATGATATTCTTAAGTATTTTATGGCGGATTTTTTCTCCGTTAACGAGGAAGATATAAATATAATCAAAGGCAATAAAGGCAAGGAAAAAACGGTAGAAGTGCGGGGCAAGAGCGAGGAAGCGCTAAAAAAAGTGATGGACGCCATACCGTAATGCCGAATTGAAGACGGTTGAACTGGAAGGGATTAAAGAATTTATCGTAATACAAATTGTCATGGCGCCGCGTCAGCTTTGCTGACGCGGCTTTTTATTGTTTTATTTTAATTGGTTTTTAATATTCAGTTTTTTAACAATCATTTCAGTCCGTAAGGGATAGTATTAAATAATTGCCTAAAAATTGGATAAAAGTTAACGGGTAGGCTTGTGGGCAATGGCTTCAAATGTTAGAATATAAGCAGCTTGGGAATGTGTTCTCAACGTAATTAAGGTTAGTTTGGAGGGATGAGATATCTATGTCTAATATAAGAAGGAAGTTCCCGATTATTATGGGGGCTTTTTTGCTTTTTGTACTTATCGGTTTGTCAAACGTAAAAGTACTTAACGCTCAGCTTGTTCCAAATCTTGGAGGTACGCTAGCCACTGGGGGAACTATAGTTGATGCCGGGAACTTATCTACGACAAATTGTAACTCTGCTGGAGCAATTCAATACCGTGAAAACGGAGATTGCGGGACCTCTAAGCGGACGTGTTGCGCAAATAAATTGTGGTCCGATTGGGATAAGGCGTGCACTTGTCAGAAAGACGGCGCAGATTGTGACAGCCTGCAAATATATGCTAGTTTTGATGCTTTAAATTGCAAGTGTATATGTCCCGAAGGCGCCATAGAGGTAAACGGCGTTTGTGAGTGTGATACCGCCAACGGATATGAGCTTGGCAATCACGAATGTGTCAAAAATGATACCCCGAGTTGTAACTCAAACGAATGTTGGAACGGTTCAAAATGCGAAGCTAAAGATTCGACATCGATTTCTTGCGTAGGGTTTTCTCAGAATACAACGGGCGGAACTTTAACTAGGACTGCCAGCTGTAAAGAGGGCGATGGCTGGTCTTATGGTTATTGGAAGGGTACTTGCACTTGCAAAAGCGGATACTATTGGGTTCCGGGCAGCGGCTCTTTGACTGGACATTGTGAGCCTAACCAATCCTGGTCTTGGATTTGCGATCACGGGTCGATAGTATCTGTTGACGGGTGCAAAATTTATGGCGGGGAAAACCCTCTTAGAGGTTATACCTGTTATAATAAAGGCGAAAGAGCTACCGCTTATGAAGATATAGGCGCCGGCCAATGTGAACAAGCCTCTTGTGTATGCGGGGGATAAAAGGTTGTTGTATATTTAATATATCAGATAAGCCTATTCCTTTCTAAATTCACAGCCCCGCCGCTAAAACGGCGGGGTTTTTGTATGTTGTGAAAACCCCCAGCTAGGCTGGGGGTTCGGTAAAGGTTTTACCGTTGCCCAAAATAGAAAAACTCCTTTTGTTATAATAAATTGCCTGTGCTAGCAGGCAATTTA
>CASEVY010000010.1 GCA_949291515.1 uncultured bacterium
GACATGATAATGCCTGGCGACAATGCGGAGATAGAAGTAACGTTGATAACGCCGGTGGCGATGGAAGAGGGAGTAAGATTCGCCATAAGGGAAGGCGGCAGGACGGTAGGCGCCGGCGTCGTTACCAAAATCCTTGAGTAATTTAAAATTAAACAAGAAAAGGGCCGACTATAAAAGCCGGCCCTTTTTTGCTTTTATAAAACGAGTGTCTAAAATTGATATAATATAAAAATAGTAATAAAAGCCCGAAATAAGAGGGGAAAGCTGATAAACGGAATTTGCCTCTATTTTGAAAAACAGATTTGACAAGAATACTTATTCGGGCTAAAATTAGATTATATAGAAGGCGAAATATCGCCAAAAGGTGTACGCTATGAAAAAAACTTTTATTATAATTACCGCTTTGGCGGCGGTACTGTTGTCGCCTTTGATTTTAAAGGCACAGGTGTCACTTTCTTTTCAAGAGAATGCGGAGGCTTTAAAAGAGGAATTGTCAAAAACCGAAAAGAAGGGCAAATCTGACCGTTCCAAAGTTTTGGGCGAACGTCTTATACGGGCAGTAAAGGAAAACGACGAAGAAGGCGTATACGCTGCGGTATGGGCCGGCGCGGATATAAATTATGTCGATAAGAAAGGACGTTCCGCGATTTCTTATGCGTTTGATATATTGGATCAAGACAATACAAAAATAGTTAAATTTTTGTTGGACGGCAGCGTATTATTGAAGAAACCTGCCGGGATTCGTTCGGAAAGTATAGAAAAAATACCTTTGGGCGAAGGGAAGACGATGTCAGTACAGCGCGCCAATTTGAAGTTGCCTAGCAATGACTCTTCCAATATCGGCTGTTATATGTGGCAGTTGGTTTTGAACAACCGTTTGGATTTGTTCAAGAAACTGTTGGATAGGGGCGTGAGCCCAGATTCAAGATGTTATAAGGAAAGATACCCCCTGCTTTCTTTAGCCATATTTACCAATCCCAAACCTAATGAAACTGTTTTTGCTTGGTATGAGGAAGCGGCGAAAATTCTGATTGAAAAGAAAGCGGATTTGTTTGCCAAAGACGAGTTAGGCAATATCCCTATGCATTATGCCGTATTTAGATATGCCCCGGAGTTGTATTCGTGGAATATGATGCCCTCGACGCCATTTTCTTTGCTGCTGAAAGACAGTTTTAATCAGGATAAGCAGTTGTTGGAAACGAATAAAGACGGCGTTACTCCGTTAATGGCGTCCATACGTGGGAATACCGATCCCAATTATAGACTTTTAAAATATTTTTTGGAGATGATCCCTCCTTGCAGCAAGGAAAAAGGAGAATGCCTTATAGATAAGCAAAAAACAAAAAAAGAGGGCTATACCGTTTATATGATAGCCGCGCGCAGAGGATTGGAGCCTTTTTGTCTTATAAGAGTTAAACTTAAACCTTCGGAAGACGTAGTTTCCAAAAAAGGTTTAAAGGCATACGATTATTTGGGCATAGGGTATAGGAGCTATGTCAATTCCGGACGGTGCGAAAAGATGTTGGGCGTGGAAGAAATACAAACCGACACCGGTATATTGTAAGGAATTTAGGCAATCAAAGTTTAAATCCGCCAAAATGATTTTTTGGCGGATTCTTTATTTAAGACAATTACTGCAAAACGGAATTAGAATTATAGTATAATATAATAAGGAAAGAAGTAAGCGCCAGGAGTTTAAGCGCAGAGGTGAAAAACGCAAAAAACGTTGGCGCAAAAGCCTGATAATTTGGTATAATAGAACATACCAAGTTGTAGGATAGGCAGCAGATTCCTTACCGGTCCGTCGAAGAGAACGGCCCGGAGAAGGAGTTTCTGTCGTATAATTGTTTAAGTAAAAATGATTTAAGGAAAATAAAAATGGCAGAGAAAACAGAAAAGAAAACGGCAAAGTTAAGCGGACAGGAAAGGATCCGCATAAAACTTCGCTCTTACGATTACAGAATGCTGGACAACTCCGTTGCCAGAATAGTAGATACTGCTAGAAAAACCGGCGCTATTGTAGCCGGCCCTGTTCTTTTACCCGTAAAGATAAGGAAGTACACGGTGCTTCGCTCACCGCATACGGATAAGAAATCGAGAGAACAGTTCGAAATGCGTATCCACAAAAGGTTAATCGATTTAAAGAGCCCCACACCTAAAACCGTAGACGAGCTTATGAAGCTTGATTTACCCGCGGGCGTAGATGTGGCAATCAAAAGCAACTAAGAAGTGCTAGAGCGTCTTTCCCGAGAGGGGAAGGCGGGTGCAGAAAACACAGGAACTCTGCATTAGTAAAAAATGAGGTGACGCAGTAAACATTGAAAGATGCTTATGATGCGGCCGAGAAAAAGGAAAAGCAAGTAATGTCAGAAGAAACAAACACACAGACCGCGGCGGCGCAGGAAGCCAAAGCGGAAGTAAAGACAGCTCCGGCGACGCTTCGTTTCGTATTAGGCGAGAAGTTGGGAATGACGCAGCTGTTTGACGATAAGGGCAATCTACATGCGGTTTCCGTAGTAAAAGCGGGACCTTGTAAAATTGTAAGAGTCAGAACCCAGGAAAAAGACGGTTACACAGCCGTAGCTTTGGGTTTTGGCGATGTAAAGGAAAGCAAGCTCAATAAACCCGATATGGGCAATTTCAAGAAATTGGGCGTGGCTCCTGTAAAACACATTAAAGAATGCCGCTTGGCGGATGTTACCGGTTTTGAAGTAGGTCAGGTAATAGATTTGGGAAGCGTATTTAAACCGGGCGATTATGTAGACGTACAGGGCAAGATAAAAGGGCGCGGTTTCGCCGGCGCGATGAAACGTCACGGCTTTGCCGGACAGCCTGCCTCACACGGCGCCTCGGACAGGGAAAGAGCTCCGGGCGGTTTAGCTTCAAGAAGATCACTTGGTAAAGTATTGTCCGGCCAGAGAATGGCGGGCCATTATGGTTTTACCACCACCACAGTTTCCAAGATAGAAGTAGCGAAAGTAGATACGGCAAACAACTTAATATTCTTAAAAGGTTCGGTTCCGGGCGCGAAAGGAACTATCGTATCCGTTTTGGAAACCTCCAAACCTAAGAAACACGTAGTAGCCGCGCAGGTGCAGAAGATATCTGCCTCGAAAGCTGCTAACACCAAGAAGAAATAGGAAGGTTGACAATGGAAACTAAACTTTTAAACATACAAGGGAAAGAACAAGGGACGGTAACCTTGCCCGAAGCGCTCTTTGGCAAGAAACCCAATCCCACATTCCTTCATGAAGTAATTACGGCGTTTTTGGCCAATCAGAGATCGGGCACCGCGGACGTAAAGACTCGCGGCGAAGTATCCGGTACGGGAAAGAAGCCTTGGAAGCAGAAAGGCACCGGCCGCGCCAGACACGGCAGCATGAGAACCCCGATATGGAGACACGGCGGCGTGGCGTTCGGGCCGACCCCGAGGTCCTTCAGGCAGGACTTGCCCGCGGCTAAGAGAAGACTTGCCTTGGCGCAGGCGCTTACTGCCAAGTTGAATTCCGACAGTGTGGTAGTTCTCGACAACTTTGACATCAAAGAAGCCAAGACCAAAGCGGTAGCGGAAGTCTTGAAGGCCTTAGATGCCGGCAAGAAGCCGTTGATAGTAAGTTTGGCGGACGCCAAATTGGAAAGAGCGGGCCGCAACATCGCGGGCGTGACGCAGATGGTACCGTCCGACTTGAACGCTTATGTAGTTTTAAACTGCAGCAAAGTAATTTTTACCAAGGAAGCTCTTGAGAAGATGGCTGCTTAAGCGGAGGAAAGGAAAATGACGAAGATATATGAAACTATAAAGAAACCTCTCTTAACCGAAAAGAGCTTAATCTTAAGAGATAAAAACAACTGCTATTGTTTCGTGGTCGAAAAGACCGCCAACAAGCACGAGATCCGCGAAGCGGTGGAAAAGATATTCAACGTAACGGTTGAAGACGTAGCCACGATAGCTTTGCGCGGCAAGGTAAAAAGAATGGGACGCTTTGCAGGAAAGAGGCCCGATTTGAAGAAGGCCCTCGTCACATTAAAGAAAGGCGATAAAATAGACACGGTAGAGGCCGCGTCTAAGTAACAGAGAAAAGGAGAAAAGTTACAAATATGCCTATAAAGACATTCAAACCGTATACTCCGTCGAGGAGAACGATCACGGTTGCCGACTTCTCCGAAATAACCAAGAAGACTCCCGAAAAGAGGCTTACGAAAGGTTTAAGGAAGAGCGGCGGCAGAAACAATACGGGTATGATTATGGTACGCCATATCGGCGGCGGCCATAAACAATCCTACAGGAAAATAGATTTTAAGAGAGCCAAATACGGCGTACCGGCCAAGGTCGTATCGATAGAATACGATCCTAACAGGTCCGCGCGCATTTGCCTTTTAAATTACGCTGATGGCGATAAGCAGTATATGATACATCCCATCGGTTTAAAAGTCGGCGATACAGTTATGTCAGGGCCCAAAGCAGATATTAAAGTGGGTAACTGCCTTCCGTTAAAAAATATTCCCGAAGGTACTTTTATCCACGCGATAGAGCTTAAAGTAGGCAAGGGCGCGCAGTTGGCGCGTTCGGCCGGATCACAGGCTCAAATCATGGCCAAAGACGGCGGCTATGTCCATATCAAGATGCCCTCAGGCGAGATCAGGCTCATTCCGGAGAACTGCTGCGCCACAATCGGCCAGGTAGGCAACACGGAACATAACGCGGTAGTAATAGGTAATGCCGGCAGGAACAGACATCGCGGCATTAAACCGACGGTACGCGGTAACGCGATGAACGCGGTAGACCATCCTATGGGCGGCGGTAGAGGCCACTCAAAGGGCGGCAATATACCCAGATCGCCTTGGAACCAGATTTCTCGCGGTTTGAAGACCAGACCCGCGAAGACCTGGGATTGGATGATCATAAAAGACAGACGTAAAAACTCGTCGGGAGCTAACTAATTATGTCAAGAAGCACAAAGAAAGGTCCTTATGTAGACCATAACTTACTTGAAGCTGTAGAGGCTATGTCTCCGACAGATAAGAAGCAAATCAAGACATGGTCCAGAGCATGCACTATAGTTCCCGCGTTTGTGGGGCATACGTTCTTGGTACATAACGGCAGGAAGTTTTTGCCCGTATATGTAAGCGAAAGAATGATAGGGCACAAACTTGGTGAATTCGCTTTCACCAGGACGTTTAAAGGCCACGGCGGTATGACCAAAGAGTCCAAGGCCTTGAAATAAGAGATAACGAGGATTTGATATGGAAGCTTGTTCAAAAGCTAAATTTCAAAGGTACGGCAGCAGGAAGGTAGGCTTGTTGTTGGACTTGGTACGCGGCAAAAGCGTAAAGGCGGCGGAAGGAATGATTCCTTTTACCGGTCTTCGCTGCAGCGATTTGGTCCAAAAGACAATACATTCCGCGGCTTCGAACCTGCAGGTAAAATCCGGCAAGAAGTTGGATTTTTCCAAAGTATACATCAAAGAGGCTTATGCGAACATAGGCCCTATGAAGCACTTAAAAAGAGTACAGCCCGGCCCGCAAGGCAGAGCTATGCCTTATAAGAAAAGCGTATGTCACTTAACGGTAATCGTAAGCGACGAGAAGAAGGGCGCACGCCCCGCAAAGGGAGGGCTTAAATAATGGGACATAAGATACACCCCAAAGGATTAAGGCTTGGATATACCCAAGATTGGCAGTCAAGATGGTTTGCCCCCAAGAATATGCCTGCTCTTATTATGGAAGATTACCAAATAAGGCAGATAGTGGAATCGAGGTTCCAGCTCGCGGCGGTAAGTTCCGTCGGAATAGAGAGGGCGGGATCCTTTTTAAGGGTAAACATACACACGGCGAGGCCGGGTGTGGTAATCGGCAAGAAAGGGGCCGATATTGAAGCTTTGAGAAAGGACTTGGAAAAGCTCACGGGCAGCAAGACCTTTGTCAACGTAATAGAGATAAAGAACCCCGAAACGGACGCCAGACTGGTAGCCCAGTCGATAGCTTTCCAAATAGAGAAACGCGCTCATTACGGCGCCGCTATGAAGAAAGCCATAGATAAGGCTTTAGCCGGCAAGGCTTTGGGTATTAAGATAATGGTAGGCGGCAGACTCGGCGGCGCGGAAATCGCCAGGACCGAGTGGAAGAGAGAGGGCCGCGTACCTTTGCATACTCTCTGCGCAGATATAGACTATGGCACATATGAAGCCAATACGGTCAGCGGAAAGATTGGCATAAAGGTATGGATATTCAAGAAGATCCACTTTGCCAAAACTCCCAAAGAGATATTAAACGAACTTAGAAAGCACAGAGAAATGCAGGAAGGCAGCGCTACGCACGGCGTAGAGGAGAAGGTAACCCCCGCCGAAGAGAGCAAAGCGCCGGCTAAGAAAGCCGCGGCGCAGGACAAATAAGGGGGAGAGGAATAGAATATGTTAATGCCTAAAAGAGTAAAATATCGCAAACCTCATTCGGCTCCCCGCATAAAAGGGAACGCCAAGAGAGGCGCGGAAGTATCGTTCGGCGAATACGGCTTAAAGGCTTTGGAGCCGAAATGGATAACCGCCAGACAGATAGAGGCCGCTCGTATCACTCTTTCCAGATTCGTAAGGAAGAAAGGGAAGATGTGGACGAGGATTTTCCCCGACAAAGCCATCACTAAGCACCCTGCGGAAACGAGGATGGGAAAGGGAAAAGGCGCACCGGACCATTGGGTATGCGTAGTGAAGCCGGGCCGCATTTTGTTTGAGATTGAAGGTACAGCTTTAGAGGAAACGAAACAAGCTTTTCGCCTTGCGTCAGACAAATTGCCTATAAAGACGAAACTTGTGGTAAGAAGGTAATTTATGAAGGCCAAAGAAAAAGAAACCTTAAAACAGAAGAGCTTAGCGGACCTTCAGGATCTGCTGGCCAAAGCAAAAGAGAAACAGTTTAACCTTCTCTTTAAACACAGCACGACTCCGCTATCCAACCCTATGGAAATTAGAGTCGTCAGACGCGAAATCGCCTTGCTCAACACATTGATAAGAGAGAAGGCGCAGTCCAAATAAGAGGATTTGATAAATGGAAAATATTACAAATCGCGCAAAAAGGAAAGTGATGACGGGCGTAGTAACCTCCGACAAGATGAACAAGACTCGCACTGTGGAAGTTACGACGACGAAGAAGCACTCTTTTTACGGAAAGATAATCAGAACTTCCAAATGCTATCACGCCCACGACGAGGGTAATGAGAGCAAAATTGGCGACAAGGTAGAGATAATGGCAACGAGGCCCTTGTCCAAACTTAAAAGATGGCGCATTTCCAAGATAGTGGAAAAGGCCCTTGGATAAAAGTAACGGAGAAGAGAGAATATGATTCAGTTAAGAAGCATACTTAATGTGGCAGACAACTCCGGCGCGAGAAAGGTGCAGTGCTTTAAGGTAAGAGGCGGGCACCACAGGGACTTTGCCTCACTTGGCGATGTTGTGATGTGTTCCGTAAGGGACGCAATCCCGACCTCCAACGTAAAGAAAGGCGACGTAGTTCGCGCGGTAGTGGTAAGAGTCGCCAGAGAGAAACGCAGAAAAGACGGATCCTATATCCGCTTTGACGACAACGCCGTATGTTTAATCAACGAGAACGGCGAGCCGAAAGGAACGCGTGTGTTCGGGCCTGTGGCGAGAGAACTTAGGGAAAAGAATTTTCTTAAGATAATCTCCTTGGCCCCGGAGGTAATATAGCTATGAATCTTAAGAAGAACGATAAGGTAATCATTCTGGCCGGCAAAGACAAAGGGAAGACGGGCGAAATAAGGGAAGTAATGCCGTCTAAGAACAAAGTTGTGGTAACCGGAATAAATATGATTTCCAAGCACGTAAAACCGAACCAGAACAACAAAGGCGGCATACAGAAGATGGAAGCGCCGATAGACGCCTCAAACGTGGCGGTGGTGTGCTCCAAATGCAAGAAGCATATGACGCCCAAGAACAAAGTAGAGCAGAGCGGCACGGTAACGAGAATTTGCCGCAAATGCAACGAAGCGATATAAGGCGGGAAGAGAAATGACTGAGAAAAAAGAAACGAAGAAAACGGTAAAAGCTGAAAACTATCAGCCCAGGCTTAAGACGTATTATAAAGAGAACGTTCTTCCGGCCCTTCTCAAAGATTTGGGAGTAAAGAGCCCCATGGCCGCCCCGAAACTTGAGAAGATAGTAATCAATATCGGCGTAGCGGACGCTAAGGAAGATATCAAATTTTTGGATATCGCGAGGGAAGACCTTACCAATATAGCGGGCCAACTCGCCCAAGTCAGAAGGGCAAAGAAATCCATCTCCAACTTCAAACTGAGAGAAGGTATGCCCATCGGCGTGAGAGTAACCTTACGCGGCGACAAGATGTACGAATTTTTTGACAGATTCGTCAACATAGTAGCTCCGCGCATAAGGGACTTTCAGGGTTTTGGCAAATGCTTTGACGGGAGAGGCAATCTCAACATCGGCATTCGCGAGCACTACGTATTTCCGGAGATAGACGTGGAAAAATCTCCCAAAGCACATGGAATGAACATCTCGTTCGTAACGACCGCCAAGAAAGACAGCGACGGCGAAAAATTGATGGAATTCATGGGTTTTCCTTTCAGAAAAGAGAAAGGCACAAAATAATAAAGGAGCGCGACTGAACTATGGCTACAAAAGCATGGGTTGCGAAAATGGCGAAACCGCAAAAATTTGCAGTAAGGTATCATAACCGCTGCCAGATCTGCGGAAGAGCGAGAGGATATTACAGAGATTTCGGTCTTTGTCGTATCTGTTTCAGGAAAATGGCCCATCAGGGATTGATTCCTGGTGTAAAAAAATCAAGCTGGTAACAGGAGGAAGCTTTAAACGGGTTTAACTCCGCGCCGGGCCATGCCCGATGAAATTATAGGCGGAAAGTAAGTTCGTTTTAGCTAAACTAGAATATGGATCCAATAGCAGATTTCTTAACAAGAATAAGAAACGCAAATATGAAGAAGAAGGAAAGAGTAGACATTCCTTTTTCCAAAATCAAAACCGAGATCGCCCGTGTTCTTAAAGAGGAAGGCTATATATCAAACTATAAAGCCATTCATAACGAGACGAAAGGCGGTTTTGTCAGAGTATTTTTGAAATATACCGATGATAACTTAAGCGTTATCCAAGGTTTGAAGAGAGTCTCCCGCCCGGGCAGAAGAGTATACAGCTCTTATACCGATATACCTACGGTTCGCGGCGCTTTTGGGACCTCGATACTCTCAACTTCCAAAGGCATAATGACGGACGCCAAAGCCAGGGAAGAGAAAGTCGGCGGCGAAGTGCTTTGCCAGATCTGGTAATTGTAAAGGAGAAAAGATATGAGCAGAATAGGAAAGAAACCGATACAAATACCGTCTAAAGTAAAGGTAGAGATAAACGGCAGCGCCTTGAAAGCCACCGGCCCGTTGGGGACATTGTCCTACAATATTCCGGAAGGGATCAGCGCGAAACTTGAAGGCGCGGTGCTGACTTTCAGCGTAGACCCGAAGAGAGAAGAAGAACTTAACGCTTTATACGGGACTACGAGAGCCAGAGTAGCCAATATAGTAAACGGCGTGGAAACCGCTTTTACCAAGGTGTTGGAAGTAAACGGCTTGGGATATAAAGCGACGGTACAGGGCAACAAACTTAATCTTGAGTTGGGTTTTTCGCACCCGGTATTATTGGATATACCGCAAGGCATAACGGTAACTGCAGACGCCAAGAACCCTATCGTTGAGATTAAAGGCAGCGACAAAGTGTTGGTAGGCGATTTTGCGGCGAAAATCCGCAAGATAAGACCGCCCGAACCGTATAAAGGCAGCGGAATCAAATACCAAGGCGAGCATATCACGAGAAAAGCCGGTAAAGCTGCTGGAGGTAAATAATTATGGCTACTAAACAGGAAAGATATACATACAGGAAAGAGAGAACCAAAAGGAAATTGGCGGCGGCCGGCTTGAAGAGGCCCAGATTGTCCGTATACAGAAGCCTTAACTATTTATACGCTTCGGTGATAGACGACGCTAACGGTAAAGTCGTGGTAAGCGCGGCTACTTCCAGCAAGGATTTGGAAGGGAAGTTTAAAGCGTCTGGCAAGAGCATAGAAGCGGCCGGCGTTCTTGGCGAGTATATAGCCAAGAAAGCTATGGAGAAAGGCGTCAAGGAAGTCTGCTTTGACAGAGGCGCCAGAATATATCACGGCAGGATAAAAGCGTTGGCGGAAGCGGCGCGCAAAGCCGGGTTGAAATTTTAACAAAGGTGAATAAATGTTAAATAAAGAAACGCCAAAGAGCGAAAACAAGAAAGAAGCGAAAGGTCAGAGGACCGAGTTTCAGATGCGCCCGAAAGCGGAAGGTGTAACCACCGTAATCCAAGTGGCGAGAACGGCCAAAGTGGTAAAAGGCGGAAAACGCTTTGGGTTCAGAGCTTTAGTCGTAGTCGGCGACGGCAACGGCAAAGTAGGCGTATCAATAGGTAAGGCGAACCAAGTGCAGTTTGCCGTATCTAAGGCAGAATTTCACGCCAAGAGGCATACGATACAGTTCCCGATCGTAAACGATACTATCCCGCATGAAGTTATAGGCAAATTCGGGTCGGCGTCGGTGTGGATGAAACCGGCGGCGCCGGGTACCGGCGTAATCGCGGGCGCTGGAGTGAGGCTCGTATTGGAAGCAGCCGGTATAAAGAACATATTGGCCAAGAGCTTGGGCAGCACGAATGCGTGCAACTTGGCTTATGCCACGATGAACGCTCTTGAGCAGCTTAAAAGCAAAGAAGCCGTTTTGGCTCAGCGCGGCAAGACAGTAGAGGCTTCGGCCCCTGCCGCCGCGCCGGAAGTTGCGGCGGAAGAGAATACGCAAGCCGCGGCTTAAGGCATAGGAGAGAACAAAATGGTAGATCTTAGCACACTTTTTCCGAAACACGGTTCCAGAAAACCGAAGAGAAGAATCGGCTTGGGCGTAGGCTCGGGCATGGGGCGCTCCTCAACAAAGGGTATGAAAGGTCAGACTTCCCGTTCAGGCAATACCAGGAAGGAGTCCAAAGAAGGCGGCCAGATGCCTTTGGTAAGGAGAATCCCGAAGAGCGGTTTTTCCAACGCTATGTTTGAGAACAGATACGAATTGGTAAATATCGGTTCTTTCGACAAAGTATTTAAAGCCGGCGAAGAAGTAACCCCCGAAATTTTGAAGAAGAAAAATCTTGTCAAGAAATTGGGCAAGGTAAAAGTTTTGGGCAACGGCGAAATAAAGACGGCTCTCAAGATCAGCGCGCACGCTTTTTCGGCGTCCGCGAAAGCGGCGATAGAAAAAGCCGGCGGCAGCGTAACGGTAATAGAAAAAAAGGCTAAATAATGGATAACAACCCTTTAGCGAATATTCTGCAGTCACCCGAACTCAGGAAGAGGATATTATTTGTAATAATAGCTCTGGCGGTGTTTCGGGTGGCCGCTGTAGTTCCGATACCCGGCATCAACGCCGATGCCATAGCCAGCTTCTTTAAGCAGCACGAGGGTGGTATGTTGGGTTTTCTCAACATATTCTCCGGGGGCGCTTTGGGAAGGTTCTCGATATTGGCTTTGGGTATTATGCCTTATATCAACGCGTCCATCATTATGGGCTTGGTAAAAGGCGCGCATATCTTCCCTGCTTTGGACAAACTTAGCAAGGAAGGGGAATACGGCCGCAGAAAGGAAAACCAAATCACGAGAGTGTTCGGTTTGGTTTTGGCATTACTGCAGGGTTTTGGTCTTACGGTTGCGATAACGAAGATGTCGGCTCCGGGCGGATTGGCGATAGTAATAGATCCGTCTTGGTCGTTCATATTGACGACTACGCTCACGCTTGCGGCGGGGACAATGTTCCTTATGTGGCTGGGCGAGCAGATGACGGAGAAAGGCATAGGCAACGGTATATCGTTAATCATCTTTGCCGGCATAGTTGAGCGTTTGCCTTCTGCCATTTACACTTTGGTGGAATTGGTAAGAAGCGAGGAAATGCAGCTTGTTACGGCGCTTATCATAATAGCTTTGGTAGTGGTGATAATGGGATTGGTCGTTTGGGTGGAAACCGCTCAAAGGCAGATACCGGTACAGTATGCAAAGAGAATGGTAGGCAACAAGATGTACGGCGGGAAGACGAGCTATCTTCCTTTGAAAATAGACCAGTCTGGCGTAATCGCGGTAATCTTCGCGATGTCGATACTTTCGATGCCGTTGACAATAGCGCAGTTTATGCCGGAATCGCGCTGGGCACAGGTGGTAATGGACTGGATGGGCCGCGGTCATATAACGTATATGATCGTATATGTAGCTTTGATTATATTCTTCTGCTATTTCTACAATTCGATGACGTTCAACCCGAAAGATATGGCGGAGAATATGAAGAAATGGGGCGGTTTTATACCGGGCATACGTCCGGGCGAGCCGACGCAGAAGTATATAGAATGGGTAATGAACAGGATAACGCTGTCGGGAGCGGTGTTTGTTTCTTTGATAGCGGTGCTGCCCGACTTTCTGAGGGCGAAGTTCAATGTTCCATTCTACTTTGGCGGAACGGCCTTGCTGATCGTAGTGGGCGTTGCATTGGATACGGTTGGACAGGTACAGGCGCACTTGTTGGCGCATAACTATCAGCCGTTGATGAAAGGGCGCGGTATAAAAGGGCGCTGGTTTAACGTAGGCGAATAAGCGGACGTTAAAAGATTTTAAATTGCTCGGCTTTCGTTTGTGCGGGGGCCGAGCAATAAAGCAGTAAAGCAAGCAGGACGAAGGTGTGACGATGAATATAGTTTTACTTGGTTTTCCGGGCGCGGGCAAAGGCACGCAAGCGGAGAAACTTGTTGCAAAATATAATTTCAGGCATATTTCTACGGGTGACCTTATCCGTCACGAAATAGCTTTAGGCACACCTTTAGGCAAAGAAGTGGAAGCGACGATAGACAGCGGCAATTTGGCGTCCGACGAGATGATAATTAACATACTCATCAAAGCGATTAAGGACGAGAAACGCGGCGTAATATTTGACGGCTTCCCGAGAACTATAGCTCAGGCCGAGGCATTGGACGTATATTTGGCGCGGCACGGCGGCGGAGTGGATGCGGCTGTGCTTATAAAATTGAGCGAGGCGGAAGTGTTAAAGCGGATAACATCTCGCAGAGTATGCAGAGATTGCGGAGCCGTATATAACATCAACGCCGAAGGCTACAGCGGCAAATGCGGCAAATGCGGCGGCGAATTGTATATAAGGCACGATGATGACGAGCAAAGCGCGCGGCACAGGCTTGAGGTATTTCATAAGGAAACTCAGCCGCTTATCGAGTATTATGAGAGAAGCGGCAAATGCAAAGCTGTAGACGGAAGCAAGAGCATAGAAGAAGTCTTTGAAGAGATAGAAACAGTGTTGGGACTGTCAAAAGGCGAATAAAAATGATAGAATTAAAGAGCAGCGAAGAAATAGAAAAAATGCTTGCGTCAGGCAAAATTGTTTCCAAAGTTCTCAAAACGATGCAAGAAGAGGCGGTCGCCGGAGTATCTACTTGGCGGCTGGATCAGATTGCGGAGGAAATAATAAGGTCTGCCGGAGCGGTG
Source organism: uncultured bacterium (assembly GCA_949291515.1). Classification (GTDB taxonomy): domain Bacteria; phylum Elusimicrobiota; class Elusimicrobia; order Elusimicrobiales; family Elusimicrobiaceae; genus Proelusimicrobium. Next base: position 13,583 of record CASEVY010000010.1, read on the forward strand.
CCGTCATTTCTCGGCTACGCGGGCTATCCTGCGAGCATATGCGCTTCGATAAACGAAGAGGTTGTTCACGGGATACCTTCGAAGGAGAGAATACTTAAAGAAGGCGACATAATCGGGATAGATGTAGGCGCCTATTTAAACGGCTTTCACGCTGATGCGGCTCTCACCGTACCCGTAGGGAAAGTTTCAGGCGAGGCTAAGAGGCTTCTTGGTACGACCAAGAAAGCCTTGCACAAAGCAATAGAGCTAATAAAGCCGGGGATACATTTAGGAGATGTATCGTATACGGTGGAAACTTATGCTGCGGAAGGTAAGCTGGGTATAGTCAGGGACTACTGCGGCCATGGAGTAGGCCGTAGATTACACGAGGATCCATGCGTCCTTAACTTTGGAAGGAAGGGGACGGGGCCGATATTAAAGGCCGGTATGGTACTCGCGATAGAGCCTATGCTTAATCTAGGTGGAGATGAAGTAGAAGTTTTAGACAATGACTGGACCGTAGTAACAAAGGATGGCAGTTTGTCTGCCCACTTTGAGCATACGGTGGCGGTAACGGAAAACGGGCATCTTATACTGACGGCCTAATGCCGGCAAATAAGGCCCTATGCCAGAGGAGAGAAAGGGAGGACTGAAGCCCACGGGCAAGTATGAGCGACAAGATAGAAGTTGAAGGAAAGATATTGGAAGCTTTGCCGAACGCTATGTTTAAGGTAGAGATAGCGGGCGGTAAAGTGATATTGGGACATATATCAGGCAAGATGAGGATGTTCCATATCAGAATATTGCCCGGGGATAAGGTAAAACTGGAACTTTCCCCTTACGACTTAACCAAAGGCAGAATAATCTACCGGGAGAAATAAATGAAAGTCAGAGCAAGCGTAAAGAAGATATGTCAGAAGTGCAAAATCGTTAAAAGAAACGGTGTAGTGCGCGTAGTATGCCCAATAGCGAAGCATAAACAGCGCCAAGGTTAATAAACAGGAGTCTTAAAACAATATGGCAAGAATTGCAGGTATAGATTTACCAAAGAACAAGAGGATAGACATTGCTTTGCAATACGTCTACGGAATCGGCCCGAAGATCGCTAAAGAGATTTTAGGGAAAGTAGAAGGGCAGATAGAGGCCTCTACCAGAGTTAAAGACTTAACGGAACAGCAGGCCGGTTTGCTTAACACCATTTTGCAGAAGGAATACAAAGTGGAAGGCGAACTTAGGCGCGAGGTAGCGCAGAATATACACAGACTGATTGAGACCGGTTCTTACAGAGGCAACAGACACAGAAGGAACCTTCCCGCGCGCGGGCAGAGAACCAAGACCAACAGCAGAACCAGACGCGGCCGCAGAAAGACGGTGGGCGCAAAAGTAAAGGCAGCATAAAAAATTTTAAAAGTCAGGTAGAAACATGGCAGAAGAAATAAAGAAAGAAACAAACAGCACGACCGTACCGGCAGCGGCCGGTAAGGGCAAGAAGAAAGCAGCTAAAGCGCCTGCGCACGGAGTAGTGCACATAAGCTGCTCGTTTAACAACACGATTGTAACCGTAACCGACGACAAAGGCGGGACGATAGTATGGTCCACCTCCGGCTCACACGGTTTTAAAGGCACCAAGAAAGGCACACCGTTTGCCGCTCAGGTAACCTGCAACAAAGTAGGCGAGAAAGCGGTAGCGTTGGGCATGAGAGAAGTAGCCGTAAAGGTATGCGGGCCCGGCCAGGGCAGAGAAACCGCAGTAAGAGCTTTGCAGCAGGCAGGGCTTATCGTTACCTCCATCAAGGACGTAACGCCGATACCGCACAATGGTTGCAGACCACCGAAAGCCAGGAGAGTATAGTAATATGTCAAGATATACAGGACCGAGCTGCAAGAAATGCAGAAAATTAGGTTGTAAATTATTTTTAAAAGGAACGAAGTGCTACAGCAACTGCGTAATGGACAAATTGGCCAGCGCCAAGAAAGGCAAAGGTATGCAGAGAAGAGCCAAATTATCGGAATACGCGGTACGTTTGCACGAGAAACAAAAAGCGAGATTTATTTCGGGTATGACGGAAGTACCGTTTGCCAACTTGTTTGAGAAGGCTACCAAATCGGCCGGACAAACGGGCGAGCAATTCCTTAAATATTTGGAGACGAGGCTCGACAACGTAGTAAAGAGAGCGGGTTTTGCCTCATCGTTAAGGAGCGCCAGGCAGATAGTATTGCACGGGCACATCAAGGTAAACGATAAAGTGATCAATGTTCCTTCCTATCAGGTAAAGGTTGGCGACAAGATAACCTTAGACGCCAAATTGGCCGCGAACGTAATGGTAAAGCAGGGCTTGGAAGACGCCGAGAAACGCGCTTTAAGGCCTAGCTTTATAGAGTTTGATGCGAGCAAAAATACAGCCACGTTGCTGAGATTTCCGGACAGAAGCGAAAGCAGCTATCCGGTAAACGATCAGCTGATAGTAGAACACTATTCCAAATAATTTGGAGGAACAATGGCTTTTGAGAATTTAGTATTACCTAAGGAAATCAAAGTAGAGCAGGAAAGCGCGACATACGGCAAATTCATAGCGGAACCCTATGAATCTGGCTTGGGACACACCGTAGGTAATTCTTTGAGGAGGATATTACTTTCCGGCTTGGAAGGCGCGGCGGTAACGGCCGTAAAAGTGGAAGGTACCACCCATGAGTACAGCACTATCCCTAACGTAAGGGAAGATGTTATACAGATACTTTTAAACTTGAAGAAGTTAAGAGTAAAGATGGAAGGCTCCCAGAAAGAATACTTGACGTTGGAAGCGGATAAGCCGGGCGTAGTGACGGCGGCTGCCATCAAGGAGATCAGCGGCGTAGAGATAGTAAATAAAGATTTGCCGATAGTCACCTTGGAAGCGGGCGGCGCGATCAAGATGGAGATAGAAATATCCAGAGGCAAGGGTTACGGCGAGGAAGACACTAAGGCTACGAGGCCTGCGGGTTTTATGCCGATAGACTCTATATTTTCGCCCATTTTGAAGGTTCACTATGACGTAGAGCCGGCGCGCGTAGGCCAGAAGACGGACTATGACAGGCTCATTTTGGAGATTACGACCGACGGCACATTGGAACCGAGAAAGGCATTGCATAAAGCGGCGGTGCGCTTATCGCAGTCTTTGCACATCTTCACGATAGAGGGGGAAGAAATTCCCGCGGTGCAAGAGAGTGCAGAGGCGGAAGCGGCGGCGCCAGCGGCGGGCAATGATAAACTTGACGAAGTATTGGACCAGCCGGTAGATTTGATAGAGCTTTCTTCCAGGTCATTAAATTGCCTTAAATCGGAAGACATCAAGACGGTGCGCGATTTGGTGGCAAAGACGGAAGGCCAGCTGAAAATGGTAAAGAACTTCGGTGCGAGATCGCTTGACGAAGTGAAGGCAAAACTTGCCGATATGAACCTTCATCTTGGTATGAAGTTTTAAGAGATATTAAGGAGTAATTCAGGTATGATAAAGAATACGGGATACCGTAAATTGGGCAAGACGACCTCCCACAGGAAAGCGATGCTCAGCAATATGGCGGTAAGCATAGTATTACACGAGGAAGTAAAGACGACCTTACCCAAAGCCAAAGAAGTAAGACGCGAGGTTGAGGGACTTATAACCTTGGCCAAGAACGGCGAGAAATTGGCGTTGAAGAACGCGGTAAACGACAAATTGGCTTATAAGAAATTGGTGGAAGTGCTTTCCGAGAGATACGCCAAAAGAGACGGCGGCTACACCCGCATATACAGAGCCGGAATCAGAAAGGGTGACAACGCCGAAGTGGCGATAATCAAATTGGTGGACTAATATGCTGATAGACTATTTAGGCGGACTGCTTTCCAACGATATGGGAATGGACCTTGGTACGGCCAACTGTCTGATATACGTAAAGGACAAAGGGATAGTGCTTAGGGAGCCTTCGGTAGTAGCGTTGGACAGAGACAGCGGAGAAGTGAAGGCTGTAGGCAGCAAAGCCAAGCAGATGCTTGGCAGAACGCCTGCCAATATAGTCGCAGTACGCCCGATGAAGAACGGCGTCATCGCCGATTTCGAAGTAACGCAGGAGATGATAAGATACTTCATCAGGAGCGTACATACCAGGAAGAGCCTGCTTAGGCCGAGAATAGTTATAGGGATACCTTCGGATATAACGGGGGTGGAGCGCAGAGCGGTGGAAGACGCCGCTAAACAGGCTGGAGCCAGAGAGGTTTATCTTATAGAGGAACCTATGGCTTCGGCTATGGGCGCGGACCTGCCTATAACGGAGCCGCACGCCAGTATGATAGTGGATATCGGCGGCGGCACTACGGAGATAGCGGTAATATCATTGGGCGGTATGGTAGTAGCCAAATCCATTGATATAGCGGGCGACGAAATTACCGACTGCATTATCCAATATTTTAAGAAGAAATACAATCTTATCATCGGCGAAACTACGGCCGAGGACGTAAAGATAAATATCGGTTCGGTCTATCCTCTGGAAGAGGAAAAGACTATGGAAGTAAAGGGAAGGGATCAAACTCAGGGTTTGCCCAGAACGATGACTGTCACTTCCGAAGAGATAAGGCAAGCCTTGCTTGAGCCGGTCCGCGCGATAGTGGAGCTGGTAAAGAGCACATTGGAAGAGACTCCCCCGGAACTGGCGGCGGATTTGGTTGACCGCGGCTTGGTAGTGGCGGGCGGCGGCTCTCTTTTAAGAGGCATTACCGAACTTATCCGCAAAGAGACCGATATCCCGGTACACAGAGCGGCGGATCCGTTAAGCTGCGTGGCTTTGGGGACGGGGAAATATTTGGAATTTTTGGCAGAAGGGAAATTTAAAAAGTTCCTGTAATTGTTTTTAGTACAATAAAGCGGGAGCCGCCTTGGTTTAAGGAGGTTCCCGCTTTCGCTTTATAAGGCGCCGAAGCCGATATTTGCACTGCGGAAAAAGGCGGGCGGTTTTAATTGGCCGTTTGTGTTATGCAAACGGGAAGGAACGGCGCGAGAACGTTTTGATTTCATATAAGATTAGGGCTTATTGCAATATTTATGGAAAGGAAAAAGAAGAATTTAACGGCGTATGAAAGGGGGTATTCAAAGATATTGCCTTGCGTGTTTGCGATAATATCTTTGTTTATAATACTGTTGCCTTTACAGACGACAATAAATTCTGTCAGAATGTTGCTTTCGTACATATTTATACCTCAGTTGAGGGCTTCGCACGGGGTAACTCAGTATTTGGGCGGAGTTAACGAAACGGTAGGCAATTTGCTAAAAGTTGCGGAAGAAAACGCCATACTTAAAGAGGAAATAGCTTTGTTAAAAATACAGACTTCTAAAATGGAGAGTTTGGAAAAAGAGAATGAACGTTTGGCTTCCGCTTTGCAGCTTAGCAGGCAAGAGCGATGGCGCGGAGTATGGGCTAAGGTGGCGTATAGGGAGCCTTCAAGGCGCGGCAGCGTGATAATAGACAAAGGCGCGGACGACGGGGTGGAACTCCGTTCTCCGGTTATAGCGATACAAAATGGGGCAGCCGGTTTGGCGGGTAACGTGGTGGAAGTAACGCCGAAGACGGCGAAGGTAATGCTTCTTAACGACGAGGATTTTTCCGCCGCAGCCAGAGTCGAAAGCAAAGGGGCGGAAGGATTGATATCTGGCAACGGGAACAATGGCGTTAATTTAAAATATCTGCCTTTGGAAAGCTCGGTAGAGAAAGGCGATAAAGTATACACGTCATCTTCCGGAGCATTGTTTCCCGACGGTATTTTGATTGGGGAGATTCGTGAAACCGGATATGAAAGCAAAAAGAGTTACGATACTTCTCTCACCTCAAAACTTAGGCCGGTAATAGACGGCGGCAGCGTAAAAGAGGTTTTTGTTATGCCTGCATTAAGGCGCGGCGGCGAGGGTAAAAATGCTTAAATTTTTAAACGCTTTTTTAATTTTTATAGTAGCGACGATATTAAACTGGACGGCGATAGAGTTATTCGCGCCGCTGGACATAAATATCGGGATAATGTTGATATTTTCGATAATAATGGCCGGGATACTGAGCGAAGCGGGCGGATATTCCTTCGCGTTTATGAGCGGACTGTTCTTGGATTTTTTCAGCGACACTTTGTTTGGCGGATACGCTTTGGTTTTCACTTTGATAATGTTTGTATTTTACCGCATAGACGACAAAATAGATTTTAAGGATATGGGGCCGCAGATAGTCATAACCACCGCGCTTAATTTGTTATGCGTGGTGTTGTACGGATTAAGCGGCATAATATTTACCGGCGGATTTTTGTGGCAAGGTCTTAAGAGCTTTATTGCCGGTTCGGTATTGACCGGTCTGTTTATGCCGTTTATATATATATTTGTGACGAAGTATTTGCTTTTTAAAGTTTTTAAAGAAAACAATGAAAACAAAACCCTTTTTTAATTTATCAAGACTTAAGCATTTGTTGATTTTGGCGTATTTGGCGGCAGCGGTAATAGCGATAAGACTGATAGACATACAATTTATTTCGCACAGCCGCTACACGCAGGCGGCGGAGCAGAATCGCACGCAGATTTTGTATCAGACGGCGCCTCGCGGGCGGATATTGGCGGCGGGCGGCGAGGTCTTGGCGGGCAGCCAGCCGGCATTCAGCTTATACTATTTACCCGCATTCGAACAGAACAGCCAGGACTATCTGGAGAGTTTAAGCTCGGACATTGCCAATTATCTGGGCGAGGACAAAGAGAAACTTCTTAGACTTTTGAAGAAAGCCGACAAAAGCGGCAAGGCAATAGCTTTGGCGCAGAATATATCTCCCAAAACGGCATTTTCATTTGCGGAACTGCAAAGTTATTATTCCGGATTATATCTTCTTGAAGAAAGTAAACGCTATTATCCCTCGGGCGCTTTTTTGGCGCATTTATTGGGATATATGGGGACGATGGACAATAAATTTTGGTCTTTGCGCGACGACAGTTTGGACTATCGTTTAAACTCCAAGATAGGCAAGAGCGGTATAGAAAAACGTTATGAGAGCGAACTAAAAGGGCGCGACGGCGGGCTGTTGTTGGAAGTCGACTATATGGGGCGCGTCAAGAAGAAGATAAAAGACAATTACGGCCGCGCCGGCGCAGACGTTTATACTACGATAAATTATGACGTACAGAAAGCCGCTGAAGAGGGAATAAAAAATTCGATAACTGGGCGCGGCGCGGTAGTGGCTTTGGACCCAAGAAGCGGCGCGGTGCTGGCGATGGTATCTGCGCCGGATTTCGATCCAAATATATTTGTGCCTTTTTCGGACGAGGAACGTACTGTTCTCAAGCGCTCGATACCGGAGTATAATTTGGCGATACAGGGCTTGTATCCGCCCGCTTCGACATTTAAATCCATCACCGCGATAGCGGGTTTGGAAACGGGCCGTTTAAAAGTGGAAGAGGAAACAACCTGCGACGGTAAAGTATATATGAACGGGCGGGAGTTTAAGTGCTGGAAGAAGCACGGCCCGCACATCGATTTTTGGGAAGGAATGGCGCAGTCCTGCGACGTGTATTTTTATGAGTTGGGCAGCAAAGTGGGCGCTTCTCACATAGAACGGATACAGAGGCTGTTTCGTTTTGGGCGGCAGACGGGTATAGATTTGCCTGGAGAGAAGTCCGGCAATATTTACGGGCCCAGCAAGCGCGCGCGCAATAAGACATATTGGTTCGGCGGAGACACTTTAAATTTATCTATAGGCCAGGGCGAATTGCTTTTGACGCCGATACAGATGGCGGTATTTGCGTCCACTTTGGCCAATAAGGGGAATATATGGCGTCCGTATTATGTAGATAAGGTGGTAAGCGCGGAAGGGGAAACTCTTTTCAAAGCGGAGCCTGATTTGTTAAGCCGAGTTGAATTAAAGCCGGGCGTATTTGATATTATCTCCAAGGCATTAAAGGGCGTGGTGGATAATGCCACCGGGCGCGCGGCGAAGGTGGAAGGGATAGAAGTTCACGGCAAGACGGGTACGGCGCAAAATCCGCACGGCGACGACCACGGTTGGTTTATGGCTTTTGCCAATAGGCCCGGCGAGGAGCCCGATTTGGCCGTTGCGGTATTTGTTGAGTTCGGCAAAGGTGGCGCGGGCGCGGCTGCGCCGATAGCGCGCGAGATTATAAAAACATATTATGGGGTAGGGCGGGAAAATGTTAAGTAAGTTATATACGTCCGAGCAGTCTATAAAGCGGCGGAAATTGGATTATGTAATACTGGCCTGCGTATCTTTGCTGGCGGCGGTTGGTTTTTTTATAGTGCTTTCCGCGGTTAGCGGGCTTTCTTACGGTGCGGGCGTTATAAGGACGCATTTGATAGCTTTGCCCGTGGCTGCGGGCGCATTTATATTTGGCTGGCTGTTCAATTATCAAATATATAACGAACAATACAAAACTCTTTATGCGCTTATTATAGCTATGCTTATAGGGGTGCTGATATTTGGGGTGGTGTCGAGGGGGTCTAATTCTTGGTTCAGATTGGGTTTTATATCGCTGCAGCCGGCTGAGCTTTGCCGCATAGCCACTATACTTATAGCTGCGGCGTTTCTTACCAGGAACTATCAATCTGTAAAGGAAGCCAAGACTTTGGTATGGCTGGCCTTGCTGATACTGCCGATTTTCGCGCTTATAATGAAGCAGCCTGATTTCTCTTCCATAGTGGTAACGGCGCCGGCTTTGCTTATTTTGCTTTACGCGGCGGGCGTGAATACTTTTTATTTCGTTTTGCTTGTGGCTTTTGGGGTATCGGCTGCTTTGTTCCCGATAATATGGACTTTTATCACTTTACACCCCGAGATAACCCAAGACAGCCTATTGCTTTACACGATAGGGCAGATGTCGTCGGATTGGGCATATATCGCCGGTTTTTGCGGTGCGGTAATGGCGGCTGGTTTTGCGATAATGTATATTTTAAGACAGTTTAGGGTGTATATCGCGCCGATATTCGTGTTGATAATGTCCGGCGTTATAATAGCGGGTTTTTTCTCCGGCTTGTTCGTAAACAAACAGATGAAGAATTATCAGCGCAAACGAGTGGAGGCGTTTTTGGCGCCCAACTCCGATCCAAAGGGCGCGGGATATAATGTATTGCAGGCGCAGATAGCGATGGGTTCGGGCGGAGTATTGGGGAAAGGGTTCTTTTCCGGCACGCAATCCAGGCTGGGCTTTGTGCCTGAGCGCCATACCGACTTTATTTTGGCGGTGCTTGGCGAGGAAACGGGCCTTATGGGTACATTGTTCGTTTTGACTTTGTATATTATACTTTTATGGCGTACGGCATATATAGCTGCGCTTTCTAGCGACAGATACGGCTATTTGGTATGCTGCGGGATATTCGGGATATTCTTCGTATATATGATATTTAACTTCGGCATGCTGATAGGCTTGGTGCCAGTAGCCGGGATACCTTTGCCGTTTATTTCATACGGCGGATCGAACTTGGTTGCCAGTATGTGGGCATTTGGGATAGTGGAATCGGTATACAGGCGCAGATTATCGATAATCTAAAAATGGTATGATAGAAACAGAGAAGAATTTCAAATACAGAATAAGAATGAGCAAGAGCAGTGAATCTCTGCCCCGTTCGCAAGTCAGGAGTATGCTTGGCGAAGCGATAAAACAAAGCGGCGTGAACTACGCGCTTGGCAAGAGCGGGCCCAAAATAGCATTGGGGCCGTGCAGCGGGGAAGGCGAGGCGAGCATAAGCGAATATGCCGACATATGCCTGAAGGAGAGTATTGACGTTGAAGAGTTAAGACTGAAATTGTCGCCCCATATAAGCGGCGGTTTTAGCGTTGAAGAAATAAATGAAATCCCTTACGGTTTGTGCTCGCTGGAATCTTTATGCGAGTATGCGGGGTATATAATAAGCCCGATAGACGGGGCTAAGTTTAAGGCCATGGACAGGTGTAAGGCGGAAATTGAAATCCCGCACGAAAACGGAATAAGGGAATTTAAGTCGGTCAGGCGTTTAATTTACGATATGAAAGAGCTTGGCCGCGACGAAGTGGAAATAATAATAAAGCTGGCCACGCTAAGAAGTTTTGGCTTAGAGCGGATTTTAACGGCGTTGCTCGGCCTGGAAGGCGGCGTGAGCGGGCTAAAGAAGCTGCGGCGCGAACTGTATTGGTTAAACGCGCAGGGTTCTTTGGAACCGTTGCGGCAGGAGAAAAATTAGAAGATGAAAAAACTTTCGGATAATCCAAAAATAGAAGTGCTGGTAAACACCTCTTTCGAGGAGACCAGAATAGCGATACTTGAAGACGGCGTCCTTTCGGAACTGATGTGGGAAAGGCGCGGCTCTTTGAATATAGTGGGCAATATCTATAAGGCGGTGGTGGAGAACGTGCTGCCGGGGATATCGAGCGCATTTTTAAATATCGGATACGAAAAGAACGCGTATTTGTACATTTCCGATGTGATAGAAGGCGACAAACGACCCATAGACAAGATACTTTACAAAGGCCAGGAGATAATGGTCCAGGTGGTCAAAGACGCCATCGGCACTAAAGGAATGAAGGTTACTATGGACGTTACTTTGCCGGGCCGATATTTGGTGCTTACGCCAAATCAGCGTTTTGTCGGAGTGTCGAAAAATATCGAGGACGAAGCCCAGCGCGAAAGGCTTAACTCGATGGTGGAGAAACTCGCGGAAAAATATTTGGACGGTATGGGCTGTATAGTTCGCACTGAAGCCGAGGAAGCCAGTGAGGAAGAGTTGGAAAAAGAAATCAAATATCTATACCGCCAGTGGAAGACGATAATAACCAAATTTGAGCGTGCGCCTTCCCCGTCTATATTGCACGAGGATATGGACGGCGTTTTGCAAGTGTCACGGGATATACTTTCCGAAGACGTGAAAGTGTATATGCTTGACAATAAAAAGGATTATGAAAAGGTAGTGGATTTCGTATCCAAAATATCGCCCGAACTTAAAGACAGGATAAAACTGTACAAAGGCAAGACGCCGATATTCGAGGCTTTTAATATCGAGCCCGAAATAGAAAAGCTGCGCCGCATCAAACTGCCTTTGGAAAACGGCGGCAGTATTATCATACAGGAAGCGGAATCGCTGTGCGCGATAGACGTTAATACCGGGAAATTTACTGGGAGCAAATCTCAGGAAGAGACTGTAACCCAGACCAATATAGAAGCGGCCTACGCTATAGCGCATCAGCTTAGGCTAAGGAATATCGGCGGCATTATAGTTATAGACTTTATCGATATGAAGAAAGCCTCCAACCGCCACAAAGTGGTGGACGCCTTAAACGACGCGGTAAAACGCGACAGGGCGAAGATAAGAATATTGCCGATTACGAGGCTGGGCCTGGTGGAAATGACGCGCGAACGCAAGAAGGAAAGCACCGGCAGTCTGATAACTGAAGAATGCCCCCAGTGCCACGGCAGCGGGCGCGTGCTTTCGGCCGAGAGCATGAGGATAAAAGTCCAGCGCGAGATATACGATCTTACGCAAGGTCGTCCGGGCGGCAATTTGAGGCTTGTTTTGCACCCGCTTTTGGCCGATTATATCAAGCAGAAGCAGAGCGTGATAGAACAGAACATACACCGCAGTTTAAAAGTGCAGTCGGACCCGCAAATAGCGTGGGAAGATTATAAGATTGTGTTAGAGTAAAAGAACCCCGGCTTAGGCCGGGGTTTTTTATTGTTTATAAACTTAGGCATATTTTTAAAGAGCAGGCGGCACATTTGATAAATTTGATTTTGTTGTATAGAATATTAACATGAGGATATTGCTTAATAAAACGGCGGCGGTTTTTCTGGCGGTTTTACTGATAGGTGCGGCTCAGCCTGTTTTCGCCCAAGCGATTACATATCGGCAAGAGCAGCTGAAATTAATTGACCCGGACGGGGACGAAGTATTGTTGAAGCTCTTTTCGGATACGTGTAAGACCGGCATTAAAAAATGCATAACCTTTACAAATGTTCCACCTGCCGAATCACAGCTGCGGGTTCCGCGTTTCGCGTCGGAAAATCCCGTTTTGGATATAGAGGACAATCGCGTTGTCGACAACAGCAAAGCGGAAGCGATGTTCGATATGGAAGCTACTTTGGAAAATTTGAAAAACATAATGAAAAACGGAGAGTATAGAATTTCTCTCGGTACGATGCATCGCTGGGCGTTAAAAGATTTTCTTTCGGCTAAAGTTGTGGCATCTAAAATATTGATGTGTCTTGCCACGGCGACTTCAGCGCGGTTTATGTATGTCGGGCAGGAAGTTCCGCTGATTGACTGGATACTTTCCCGCCAGGATAATTCCGTTACCATAGAGCAGCTTTTCGAAGAAAGCTATAATTTGAATAAAGGCAATGTCTATTTGACTGTTTTGACTATAGAAAACGTCCTTTCCGATTCGACTTTTGAGGCGGATCGGGAAAAAACGGCAGTCAACCGAAAACTGTCCGATTTGTATGCCGGCAGTCCTAATAAATTTGGTGATTGGTATCATCTGTTCGGCACTATGCTTGCGGGGTATGCGAACGAACATGCCGAAGCCATTGCGGATTTATACGGAGTATATAGGAAAATCAGCAGAGGTTCAAACGCCGAAAAGGCAACCATCTCCGCCGATAAGATTGGGGCTAAAATGGGGAGACAACTTCGCCAGTTTGTATTCGACAACGATAAAGAACTGCAGAGAGAACTGGTGGAACAGATAAAGAAAAGGGATAATGCCATGAAGTATAGCCATGGCAATTTGAAATATATAGGGCCGGACGGCAATGCCTATATCGGCTTTAACCGTTAGCTTTTAATCCGCGTGCGTACGCCTTCGGAAAGGCAAAAGGATTATTGTTTAATTTGTTATGTTTTTTGAGTTTTTTATCGCTCCCCCGGTTATCCGGGGGATTTTTATTTGTCTGTATTATTCCGCCATACGCGAGCGCGTGTAAATATTAATATTAAAATGATAAATATATTTTTATAAAATGTATCTATGGCTGATTTTGACATAGAAACCACAATAAGCGACGTTAAACTTTTTATAGAGAAACTGAAAAGCGACTTGCCGGAAGTTTTCAAAGACGAACCGCGCGCGTCCGAAAAGGACGGGCGTGCGGCGGACGCTTCTGTCGCGCCGGTCTGCGGGAAGGTACTGTATCAGGGCAAATTGCTTAATTGCCAAGTGTCTTTGGAGCGGGCCCTTAAAGAGCCGCTTATAATACAGGAGGGAGAGGAACTGAAAATAACGATAAACGATGAAAGCGTTTCTCTGCCCGACCTGGTGGAAAATTGGATAAGAGAGCAAGCGAAAAAAATATTGCCCGTAAAAGTGCGCGAAACGGCGCAGAAGATGGGCGTAAGCTACAACAATATAGTGATTAAAGACCAAAAGACGATGTGGGCGAGCTGCTCTTCCAAGAACAATTTAAATTTTTCTTACCGTATTTTAAAGACGCCTTCGATAGTGCAGGATTATCTTATAGTGCACGAGTTGGCGCATTTGTTGCATTTCAATCACGGCGCGGAGTTTTGGGGCGAGGTGGAAAAGTATATACCTTCCTACAAAGAGCAGCGCAAATGGCTGAACGCAAACAGGTATGCCGTTATGGCGCCGTTGGACATCAAATACGAACCTTTAAAAGAGGAAGGACATAGCGATGCTTAAGAAACTCTTTTTGCCTTTGTTTTTGCTTTTGGGATTTTCTTTTTGCCAAGCGGCTACGGAAGTACCGGTAGAGATGTTGGGCAAGAACAAAGGCGAAGTGAAGATAATAAACAAGGACGGCGTGGATTTCGTGGAGGCTTTGCGGCTGTCTAAAATATTAAAATTTCAAACTTCTTGGTTTGGCAGATCAGGCCAGTTGAATTTAAAGGGCGGAGCGGGCTTTTTCTGCGTGTTGAGGGAGGGCGATTCTTACGCCTTGATAAAAGGGGAGAAATACTCCCTGCAGGCGCCCGTTTTCATAGAGGACGGAACCCTCTACGCGCCTTTAAGTTTTTTTAATTCCGACAAGATTAGATATTATTCCACATATCAGACGGAGTTTTCCGGCGGGAAAATAGTTATAGAGAAACTTTACGACATAGAATTGCTGGAAGTAAAAAACGACGACAATAAGGCCGATATAATTTTCAAGACGAAAGGTTCTGTTTCTTTCAACAAGGACAACAGGGGCAAATATTTTGCGGAAGTATTTTTCCCCAAGGCGGTTGTAAAGCGGGAAGAAACCATTCGCCCGAAAAACGAGTTTATAGACAGGATAAAAATCCGCCAAACCGACGAAGGCACCGCCTTGACTGTTCAGCTTAAGGGGCGGGGCAACAATTGGGAAGTGTTCCAAGAAGGTGATTACATAGCTCTTTCCTGCGGGGAGAAAGCGCCGTCTTCTCCTTTGGGTTTATACGCATCGAACACGTCGTCTTATTCCGAGCAGAGTAGGGCCTCAAACGCAGGAGGAACGGGCGTTTTGGGCAAGCCGTCGGTTTTGGGTGAAGGTGTGGCCTCGCCTTTTACGAGCGGGGACGAGGATATTACGGAACTTGGGGACGAGTTTTTCGCGTCTTCCTCTTCAACGGGGTCCTCTTCCAAGCCTTCGGCGACTAAGGTAACGGTGGTAAACAAACTTGTTACTGCCAGGGAGTATGAGGAACGCAAGAATCCCTCGGCTGGCGAGCGTAAGTTTAGGATACTTATAGATCCCGGCCACGGCGGCAAGGACCCCGGCGCGGTAAAGCGTGGCAGCGCGAAGGAAAAAGACATCAATTTGGAAGTTGCCAAGAGTCTGTACAATCTGTTAAAGAAGGAACGCGGTTTTGAGGTAAAAATAACCAGGGATAAAGATGTCTTTATCACTTTAGGCAACCGCGCTACGATGGGCAACGATTTTAAGGCGGACGTATTCGTATCGATACACGCCAATGCGGCCAAGCGCGCTTCGGCAAACGGTTTTGAGGTTTATTTCAGGTCGGATAAAGCCTCCGACGCGGAAGCTGCGGAAACGGCCGCTTTGGAAAACGAGGCTTTGCAATATGAAGGCAAAGAGGGGGGTAAGGTAACCTTTGCGGATTTGCTTCTTAAGTCGCTTGCCAACAACGAGAATATCAACCAAAGTTCCAAGCTGGCCGGGCATATAAGAAACAGCGTCAGCAAGAAGAGTTCCTCTTTGGGGATAAGAGTCCGCCAGGACAACGCCATAAGGCAAGCCAACTTTTACGTACTTAGAGGCGTACACGCGCCCGCGGTTCTGGTTGAGATGGGCTATTTGAGCAACGCAAACGACAGGAAGCGTCTTAACACCAAAAGCGTAAAGCAGAAAATGGCGGAAAGTATCCGCGACGGGATAGTATCCTACGCCAAAGCGGAAGGCTGGCGGTAATATTATATAATGATTTTGACCGAGGTCTATATGGAAAAAGAACTTAAAAAAACGGCTTTATACGACGTCTGTCTGGCGGCGGGCGGCAAAATGGTGGATTTCCACGGGTGGCTTTTGCCCGTGCAGTATGAGGGTATAATAGCGGAACACAAGGCCGTACGCGAAGCGGCCGGAATGTTTGACGTTTCTCATATGGGGCAGATATATTTTACCGGTAAAGACGCATATAAATTTTTACAAAGCGTGGCGACCAACGATTATAAACTTGAAGCGGGCCGCGGCGCTTATGCACATATTCTTAACGAGGCGGGCGGCATTATAGACGATATCATAGCATTCTGTCTTAACGAGGAGGAATTTTTGGTGGTGGTCAACTCCGCCGCACGCGATAAAGATTATGCCTGGTTTAAGAAAAAGGCGGAGGGCTTTGACGTGGCCGTAAGGGACGCTTCCGACGAATTTTCCATGCTGGCGCTGCAGGGCCCTAAGGCTTTGGATTATTTGGAACAGCTGGATCCTTGCATAAAACAGCTAAAGCGTTTTTGGATAAAGAAGGTTTCGCTGTTTGGGGCGGACTGTTATGTTACGCGTACCGGATATACCGGTGAAGACGGCGTGGAGATAATGGGGCCGCACGAAACCATAAAAGAGCTTTTTAAATGGTGTCTTTCCAACGGTTTTAAGCCTTGCGGGCTTGGCGCGCGCGACGTGTTAAGATTGGAGGCGGGATATTTGCTTTCCGGCAGCGATATGGACGAAAGCAGGAATCCGTACGAGGCTTCTTGCGGGTGGGTAGTCAAGCTGAATAAAGAGCAGGATTTTACGGCTAAGGATATAATGGCCAGGGTCAAAGCCGAAGGCGTAAAGGAAAGGCTAATGGGTTTTAAAGTAAAGGGCGCGGGTATAGCGCGCGAAGGCTGCGCGGTATATAAGGACGGGAAGAAAATCGGTTCTTTAACCAGCGCCACCTATTCTCCGCTTTTTAAAGCTATAGGGGCGGGGTATGTCCCCAGCGGCATACAAGACGGGGACGCAGTTGAAATAGAAATACGCGGCAGGCTGGTAGCGGCCCAAGCCGTAAAGATGCCTTTTTACAAAAACATTTAAGAGAGGTTAAAAATGTACGATCAAGAGAAATGCAAATTTGCCAAGACGCACGAATGGGCCTTTGTCGATGGCGATACGGCGACGGTCGGGATAAGCGACCACGCCCAGCACGAGATAAGCGACATAGTATTTGTGGAGCTTCCTCAGAAAGGCGCGCAGGTAAAAGCGGGGGAAAGATGCTGCGTGATAGAATCGGTAAAATCCGCTTCTGATATTTTCAGTCCCGTCAGCGGGGAAGTGGTGGAAGTAAACGAATCTGTAACTGCGGATCCTTCTTTGGTCAACCGCGAGGCGCACGGCGCGGGCTGGCTGTTCAAAGTTAAAATGAGCGACGCTAAAGAGCTTGACTCGCTTTTGACTTTCGAAGATTATAAAGCCACCTTGTAGTTTGTCGTTTTAAATTTACCCTTGCGCCCGCAATAGGCGCAAGGGACAGTATTTTTGAGGGGAAGAAATGTTTATATCCAATACCGAAAAAGAAAAGCAGGAAATGCTGGAAGCGATAGGCGTAAAGTCTATAGAGGATTTGTTTGGGGATATCGATAGCGGCCTTTTGGCGGATAAGATAAATCTGCCCGCCGCTCTGACTGAAGGGGAGCTTAGCGCCGAAGTGAAAAAGAAAGCGGCTTTAAATAAAGGGCTGATCAATTTTGCGGGCGCGGGGATATACGAGCATTTCATACCCGCGGCGGTAAACGCGATAAGTTCGCGCGGCGAATTTCTGACGGCCTATACGCCCTATCAGGCGGAAGCGAGCCAAGGCACTTTGCAGGCTATTTACGAATATCAAAGCTGTATTTGCGCTTTGTTTGATATGGACGTATCTAACGCGTCGCATTATGACGGCGCCACCGCTTTGGCCGAGGCCTGCGGCGCGGCGGCGAGAATAAAGAACAAGAATAAAATTTTGCTTTCTTCCGCGCTTAATCCCGAATATAAACAGGTATTGGACACTTATTTTAAGGCGGGCGAAGCGGTTAAGTTCGAGCAAGTTCCGCTTAAAGGCGGCACATTGGACGAATCGGCCTTAAAAGAGCTTTTGGCAAGCGGAGAGTACGCCGCTTTCGTGCTTTCAAACCCGAATTTTTACGGCTGTTTGGAAGAAGCTCAAAACATATCCGATATCGTACACGGCGCCGGCGCTCTTTTGATAGCGCAGGTCAACCCGATAAGTTTGGGCGTTTTGCAGACGCCCGGCTCTTACGGCGCGGATTTTGCCGTAGCCGAGGGGCAGTGCCTGGGCAATGCGATGAACTTCGGCGGGCCGACTTTGGGTATTTTCACTTGCAAAAAAGAATACGTGAGATATGTACCGGGGCGCATTTGCGGTATGGCAAAAGACGCGGCGGGCAAAAGGGCTTTCGTGCTTACTTTGCAGGCCAGAGAACAGCATATAAGAAGGGAAAGAGCTTCGTCGAATATATGTTCCAATCAGGCTTTATGCGCGCTTAACGCGGCGATATATCTTACGCTTATGGGGCCTCTGGGAATGCGCGAGGTGGCCGAGGCGAATATAGAAAACGCCCATATCCTAAAAGATATGCTCTGCGCGGACGGCAAGTACAAACTTAAATTTGACAGGCCGTTCTTTAACGAATTTGTTTTGGAATGCCCCGCCGCGGCGGGCAAGATAATTAAAGCGGCCGCCAAGAAAGGCTTTTTGGCGGGCTATGACTTGGGGCGCGTCGATAAAAACCTCAAGAACTGCCTTTTAATCTGCGCGACGGAAACCAAGACCCGCAAGGATTTGGAAGATTTCGCTTCCTTAATGAGGGGGATATAAATATGAACAATTATCCGCACAATTTACTTTCGATAGAGAAATCTTCAGCCTTAAGGCGCGGGGTGCAAATAAGGAAAGCGGGCAAACGCGCGGGCGAATATTTGGACGGCAGATTTTTGCGTTCAAAGCCGCCTTTGCTGCCTTCGATGAGCGAGTTTGACGTCGTACGCCATTTCACCAATCTGTCCAGATTGAATTTCTGTTTGGATACTCATTTTTATCCTTTGGGGTCCTGCACGATGAAGTATAACCCCAAAGCCTATGACGTTTTAAGCGGCTTGGACGGTTTTTCCTCTTTGCACCCGTATTGCCCCGAAGATTGCGCGCAAGGCACTTTAAGCATTATATACGGCTTGGAAAAACAATTAAAAGAGATAACTGGCTTGGCGGCTTTTACTCTTCAGCCTGCGGCGGGTGCGCACGGCGAGTTTACGGGCGCTTTAATAGCGCGCGCCTATCATAAGGACCGCAAAGATTTTGACCGCAGCGAGATTATCATACCAGATACCGCCCACGGCACCAATCCGGCTACGGCGGCGATGGCCGGGTGCAAGGTGGTGAACATTAAGTCCGGCCCGGACGGCAGAGTGGATTTGGAAGAACTGAAAAAGGTTCTAAGTTCCAAAACCGCGCTTGTTATGCTTACGATACCCAATACGGTCGGGCTGTTTGAGAAAGACATAAAGGAAATCGCGCGCCTCACGCATGAGGCGGGCGCGCTTCTTTATATGGACGGCGCGAATTTAAACGCCTTAATAGGCATAGTAAAGCCCGCGGATATGGGCGTAGACATTATGCACATCAATTTGCATAAGACGATAGCTACTCCGCACGGCGGCGGCGGGCCCGGCGCGGGTGCGGTGGGCGTCTGCGGGAAACTGGCCGATTTTCTGCCCGTTCCGCGCGTCATTTGTGACGGCAAGAAGTATAAATTGGACAGCAAATCCAAAAAGAGCATCGGCAAAGTAAAAAGTTTTTACGGCAATATATCGGTGCTTATAAGGGCATATTGTTATTTAAGGCAATTTGACGGGGACAGCCTTAAGGAAGTGGCGCGCGGCGCGGTATTAAACGCCAATTACGTAAGGGTTAAATTGTCTAAATATTTCCCCGCTTATTTTGACGAAGTCTGTATGCACGAATGCGTTTTGACGATAGACAAAGGCGTATTGCCCAATGCCAAAACGATAGACGTAGCCAAAATGCTGCTTGATATGGGCTTTCACGCGCCGACGATATACTTTCCGCTTATAGTGCCGGAGGCCATTATGGTGGAGCCTACGGAAACGGAAAGCAAGCAGACTTTGGATAAATTTATAAGCGCGATGACGAGCATCTTTTTGGAGGCGGGCACCAATCCCGAGGTTCTGCACGAAGCGCCTAAGAACTGCCCCGTAAAGAGGATAGACGAAGTCAGCGCCGCAAGAGAGCCGAATTTGAGATGGTAAAAATACTTTCTTCGCCGCGATTTGACGTCTTCGCGCAAATGGCGTTGGACGAGGTTTTGGTCGGGGAAGAAAGTTTAAAGACGGAAGATTTATGCCGTTTCTTTAATTGGAGCGGCGGAGTTTGCGCAACTTTCGGGTATGCTCAGTTTTATCAATCGTGCAAGGCTCAGTTTGAGGCTTTGGGCATAACGGAATACACCCGACGTCCGACGGGCGGCGGTATAGTTTTGCATAAGGACGATTTGACTTTCAGTCTGATATTTAACTATGGCGGGGTCTTAAACGTTCGGCAGATATACGATAAGCTGCACGGCCTGATAAGGGAAGGCTTTGAGCGAAGCGGGATAAAGGTTGATTCTTACGGCGCGCAAAGCGATTATCGGCCCGCGCCGGGCGGGGTAAGCGCTAGCTGTTTTACAAATCCCGTCGGCGGGGACCTGATGGCGGGCGGGCGCAAGATTTTGGGCGGCGCTATGCGCCGCTACGGCGGAAGGATACTTTATCAGGGCAGTTTGCAGTATAAAGACGCACGCGGCAATGGCGGTTTCGAGGATATTATAGCGCGCGCATTTGCCGAGTTTTTGGGCGGCGCCGATTTGCGGAAGACGGATCTCCCGCCCGATATCGTCAAGGAGGCCGAAAGTTTGGCTTTGGGAAGGTACCGCACGCAAAGCTGGATAGGCAAGTTTTGATGGTTATGAATCGTATAGCCAAATTATTTTTGGGCATAGTACTGTTGCCGCTGGCCTTTAGCATATTGCTTTCGGTTTTTGAGGTTTTATGGTATATAGCCAAAGGCTATAAGATAACTTTGTATTTTATATTGGGTGCGGTTTTATACGTATTGATTCATTTGTTCTTTTATAATTTTTCAAGGTTTTACGTAATGGCGCACGAGTTCAGCCACGCAGTCGCGGCCTGGATCTGCGGATATAAAGTAAGCGGATTGAGCGTAAGAAGCGACAGCGGGGAAGTGAAAGTAAGCGATATAAACACTTTCGTTTTGCTGGCGCCTTACTGTGTGCCGCTTTACAGTTTAATTGTTACGCTTGTTTATTTGCTTATTAATTTATTTGTAGATGGGGCGGAGCGATACGGCAGTATATTTTTGGCGCTTTTCGGTTTTTGTACGGCGCTGCATTTGACGCATACGTACAAGGCTTTGACGGAGACGGAGCAGAGCGACATAAGCAGAGCGGGCGGCGGGATATTTTCCTTTTCGCTGATAATACTGATAAATATGGCCATAATTTTAGCTTTGGCGGAGATATACTTTCCGGGGATTATTCCGATAGGGTCTTTAAGCGGCGGGATAATAAAGCGCACTATACAATTTTGGAAATGGTTTTTTGATAATTTATATTCGTTTGGCATTAAGTTTTTTGACGGTACGGTCGAGTCATGAAGAAGAAAATTGCTAACTTTTTTTTAAGAACGATAAAACTTGCCTTAAAGAGTTTGGTAAGAGTAATGTTTTTGATAATAACGCTGCTGTTGGTATTGGCGGGCGCGGTATGGTTTACCGCGCTTAAATACGTCAGCGCGGAACATATCGGGAAGGAATTTGCTTTGGCTTTGCAGGGTGCGCTTAACCGCCCGGTGATAATAGGAGATTTCGAGCTTACATCGTTAAACAGCATTTCGATAAACAATTTCAGGATAGTAGATACGGAGCTGGACGAGTATAATGAATTTTTGTCGGTCGAGAAAGTGATAATAAAATTCGATTTGCTTCCGCTCAGGGATAATATCATAGACATAAAGGAAGTAATGCTTTATAACCCCGTAGTGACGATAATCAAAGACGAAAAAGGCCGAACCAATATCCCCAAAGCGAGCGTATCCAACACGCAAAGCGCCTTGGGCCAGCAGTTTAACATCACTTCGGGCGAGGGCCGGCATTGGCAGGTCGTAGTTGAAGACTGGGTAATAAGAAACGGCGTCTTCGCCTATAGGGATATCGCAGCCAGAACCAGCCATTCCCTAAACGGAATATTTATACGCTTTTATAATTTAAAATTCCACGGCTTTACCGATTTCGCACTTAATTTTGTGCTGAGAAATAAAATCAAGGACAAAATTATGGAAAACGAGATTGTAGCCGAAGGCAGCGTTGACTTGGCCGACTTCAAATTGGGCGAAATGGTTTTGAAAGACACTTCCCTTGAAGTCCGCGGCGCGCGCCAGCCTCTTAAGCTGACGCTTAACGCGAAGGATTTTCTTAACCCTTCGATAAAATTTTCTTCCGTCTTGCCTAATTTAAGTTATGACGACGTGTCTTTGTATGTGGAAAAGCCCTTCGATTTTTCCGTCCCTTCCGCTTCCGTCAAGGCGGATATATCTTTTGGCGAAAAATTTTCCAAAGTAAAAGTCGCCTCGCTGGACTTAAAGAACAAGGATATTTCTCTTAACATTAAAGGTTCCGCGGATTTATCGGCCAAACCGATATCGGCGGAGGCGGACTTCTCTACCGGCGAGTTTAAGGCGGAGAATGCCGACTATCTGGGCTTGTTGAAACCCTATCAGGTAAAAGGCGCTTTAAAAGCGCGCGGCAAATTGATATATAAAGACGGCAAATTCAGCAGTCCGCAGATTACCGCCGATTTGAACGGCGTATCGGCTTTCATAAGCAATTTTACGATAGAAGGCGTCAAAGGCACTTATAAAGCCGAAAATAATTTTAACGATATGAGCGCCGACGTCAAAGACGGCGTATTTAAGGTGGGGCGGCAGACGATATCCAAGATAAAAGGCACCGCGGCGTATGAGCATAAAAAACAGAATTTTTACGCCAAAATAAAAGATACTATGTTCAACTCCAATACCGTTACGATGAGCGTTGCGATATCCAAGGTACGCCGCGCCGACAGAGTAATAAAAGCTAATATCTATCTTAATTTGCTTAAGCCCGTAGAGATTTTTGAAACTACGGAAGATTTCGTCCAGGCTTTGTCAAAGCATAAGACTTCAGGGCGGGTGAAAGACGAAAGCAGTCTTGCCTGGCTTAGGAATTTCCGTACGGCGATACCGAAGTTTATGCCCAACTTCAACGGATTTGTCTATGCCGAAAAATTCGAAACGCCGATAATATCCGGTTATGATTTTAACGCGGAGTTTAATTTAAAGAATATGCTGCCTGGTATGGATAAATTAAGCGGCAGCATAGACGCAAAAATCCAGCAGGGGGTAATATACAAACTTCAGGAGGCGGCAGACAGGCAAAAGGCTTTGGGCATAGCCTTCCAGCCCTTTGTGATAATGAGCAAGATGGAGCGCGCTGGGTCTTTTAAAATGGGCAAGATACTAAAGGATACGCCTTTTGAGGTAATGACGGCCTCGGTCGACTTTAATAATGGTAAAATGGATATTAACAATTTTTACGTGGACGGGGACGTTATCGCGGCTACGGTGGGCGGCGACGTGGACTGGGTAAAAGAGAATTTGGATTTGGATATAGTGACGATGTTTAAGAACACTTCCAAGCGCGGGGCTCTTTCGGAGAATTTGACGGACGAAAGCGGAGAACCGGCCTTGGCCTTCAGAGTTTACGGCGAGATGACAAAGCCCGCCGTCCAGATGAAAAGCCCCAAAAAGACAAGCGCCACGATAAAAGCGGCGCGCGACAAAGGCTTGCGTACCGATTTCAGCGCGGGTCAGGAATTTATAAAGGAGAAATAGATGCTCAGGAAACCGAAGATAGACATAATCAGCGTTTTGGAAGAGAACGAGGCTTTTATAGACGGCCATTTTGAATTGCCTGGCGGTCTGCACATACAGAACTATGTCGACACCGCGGCGGTGATGCAGTACCCCAATTTGGCCGCGAAGATAGGCGCGGCATTGGCAGATTTGTTTGACGTCCGCGTAGACGCGGTATTTTCTCCCACTCCGGAAAACTCCATATTGGCGCAGGAGGTGGCGCGCGTAAAGAACGCCAGAGCCGTTTTCGCGACGGACGCGGGCGGCGCCATGCAGCTTAAAGGCGTAATGAAGATAAACCCCGGCGAAAATATACTTATAGTCGATAACGTCACAATGACATGCCGCAAAGTTCGGGAAGCCGCCTCCCTTATAAAAATGCTTAAAGCCAATGTCGTGGGCGCCGCGGTAATAGTGGACAGATCCACAACCGGCGCGGTAGGCAATATAGCGCTCAGGTCGCTTTTGAGCTATCCGTTGGATACCTATAGGCCGGAAGATT
This sequence comes from uncultured bacterium, assembly GCA_949291515.1. Taxonomy (GTDB): domain Bacteria; phylum Elusimicrobiota; class Elusimicrobia; order Elusimicrobiales; family Elusimicrobiaceae; genus Proelusimicrobium. Next base: position 37,463 of record CASEVY010000010.1, read on the forward strand.
GCCCGATGTGCAAAGCGGGCGTAAATTTAACCAAGAAAGGTGCCAAAAGATGAAAGAAATAAGAATAAAGGCCAAAGAAGAGCACAGAATAAACAAAGGGCATTGTTGGATATTCTCAAATGAGCTTGAAAAAGTGGACACGACGATAACTCCCGGCAGTATCGTCAGGGTGCTGGACAGCAAAGGGCAGGTTATAGGTACGGCGTTTTTCAATCCGCACAGCTTGATATCTGCAAGGATAATAGCGAGGGGGGAGAAGCCTTTGGAAAAGGATTTTCTCTTCGAACGTATGGATAATGCCTATTCTTACAGAAAGCAGTTTGGCGTCAGGCGTTTTGGCAGAATGGTTTACGGCGAAGCCGACGGCTTGCCCGGTTTGGTGATAGACCGCTACGGCGATTATCTTGTTATAGATATTTTGACTGCGGGTATGGAATCTTTGAAAAGCGATGTTAAAGAAGCTGCGAACAAAATATTCAAACCCAAAGGAATGGTGTTTAAGAACGATTCTTCTTTCCGAGTTTTGGAGGGCCTGAGCGGCGGGCCGGAGATTGAAGGCGAAGTGCCTCAGGAAACGCAAATAGAGGAAAACGGCGTAAAATATTTCGTGGCTTTGCACGGCGGCCAAAAGACCGGTTTTTACTTCGATCAGCGCGATAACCGCGAATTTATGAAGCCTTACTTCAAAGACAAAATAGTTATGGATTTGTATTCGTATACCGGTTCTTTCGGGATAACCGCGGCTTTAAACGGTGCGGCTGCCGTATGGGGTACGGACTCTTCGGCTCCTGCGGTGGAATACGCAAACAGGAACGCGGAACTTAACGGCGTGGCCGATATATGCCAATACCGTAAAGACGACGCTGAGCGGCTTTTGTCCGCGATGAAAAAGGGCGAACTGCCGGAAAAGCCCGATATAGTCCTCTTGGATCCGCCCGCTTTCGTCAAGAACAGAAAGGCCCTGGCGCAGGCGGTTAGCTTGTACGTGAAGTTAAACAAGATGGCGCTTGAAGGATTGGAAAGCGGCGGTATGCTGGCGACGTCTACGTGCTCTCACCATATAAGCAGGGAGATATTTGTCGACATATTAAAACAGGCTTCGGCCAAAGCGGGCAAACGAGTGACTATGATAGAGCTTCGCGGTCAGGCTAAAGACCACCCTGTGCTTTTGGGTATGCCTGAAACGGAGTATCTGCATTTTGCATTGTTGCAGGTCCGATAAAAACGGGCTTGATTTTGATATAAGCAAATTTGCTAATATTTATGATATGTTGGGATAATTTGGAGGGATAATGAAAGTATTTTTAAAATTTTTTGCGGTGTTTTTCGCGGTTCTTGCGGCAGGCTGCTGCTGCCAGGACGACGGCGGCGATGTTTTAAGCGGAGTCCCGGCGGAAGAAAGGCCCGCCATACAGGAAGCATTGGATAAGGCTTCCTCAGGCGATACGAATGCGCAGGCTTATTTGGGCGTTTTGTTTTATACCGGCACTATAGGGCGCAATAACGAGGCGGCTTTTACGTGGTTTAAGAGAGCCTCGGAAAACGGATCTGGTGAGGCGGACTTCTTCCTCTATGAAATGTACGATAAAGGCATACACGTTGCCCAAAATGCCGAAACGGCATACAAATATTTACGGGCTTCGGCCTTGAAAGGTTTTACGTCCGCGCGCATAAAGCTGGCGGAACTTTACTTAAACGGAGAGAAGACCGAAGATCTTGACAGAAAGGAGCTTTTGGAATGGCTGGGCACTTATACTGCGCAAGGCAATGAAAAAGCAAAAGAATTGTTGGGTAAATTCCAAAAAGACGCATCTCCGGCAAAGAAAGACGAAAAATAAAAACAATTTCCGTCATTTTGTTCCCCCGCCGAAAAAGCGGGGGATTTTTATTTGTCGTCTAAAAACAGAGTATTATCGTGCGTGATGATATTTCGGCTAAAGATAGCTTGGCGTTTAAATATATTTGCCGCGCGGCCTGCTTGCCGGCGAAAGAAATGAGATCTTTGGAAGAATGGCCTTACAATAAAAACGCCCCGCTTAAAAGCGGGGCGTTTTAAAGCGCAATCTTTAAAAGATTGTTTTATTCAGCCTTAAGTTTAGCGCCCGCTTCCAAGGCTTTCCTGTTGAGCGCGATCATTTCGGGCTTGGCGCGTTTGAAAACTTTCTTCATAGCGTTTTCAATAGCGTCAAGGCTCACGGCGCCGGTATTACCCGCGAAAGCGCCCAGCGCAACCATAGTAGAAGTCCTTGCAGAGCCGACTTCTTCAGCTATTTCGTTGCATGGCACATAGATGACTTTAATATCGGTTCTGGTCGGTTTGCTCTTGATAAGCGAACTGTTAATGATCAACAGTCCTCCGCTTTTAAGCATAGGCTCAAACTTAGGCAGAGAGGGTTCGTTCATCACGATGGCGGTATCCGGCGCGCAAACTACGGGCGTGGCAACTTCTGTGTCGGAAATAACTACCGAGCAATTTGCCGTACCTCCTCTCATTTCGGGCCCGTAAGAAGGGAACCAGCTTACCGCTTTACCTTCTACAAGTCCGGCTTGGGCCAATAATACACCGGCGGAGACTACGCCCTGCCCGCCGAAACCGGCTATTCTTACACCTTGATACATATTATTTGCCCTCCTGTTTTTTGCCTTCATCTTTAAATACGCCTAAGGGATACTGAGGCATCATTTTTTCTCTTAGGAACTCAAGCGCTTTGATAGGTTCCACTCCCCAGTTTGTCGGGCAGATGGAAAGCACTTCCACGAAGGAGAATCCTACTCCGTCTATTTGATTTTGGAAAGCCTTTTTTATGGCTTTCTTCGCGTTCATCACGTTTTGCGGAGTATCGACGGAAACTCTTTCGATATATTTCGCGCTTTTAAGCTGGCTTAGCATTTCCGATACGTTTATAGGGTTGCCTTGCAGCTTTTCGTTTCTGCCTTTAGGCGCGGTGGTGGCGACTTGTCCGACCAATGTCGTAGGGGCCATTTGTCCGCCGGTCATACCGTAGATGGTATTATTGATAAATATTACGGTAATGTTTTCGCCTCTGGCGGCGGCGTGTACGATTTCGGCCATACCGATTGAGGCCAAATCGCCGTCGCCCTGATAGGAGAACACGACAGTATCGGGTCTGGAGCGTTTAATGCCGGTGGCTATGGCCGGGCCTCTGCCGTGCGGGCCTTGAATGGCGTCGCAGTTGAAGTATTTATCGGCGAAGACCGCACAGCCCACAGGCGCTATGCAGATGGTGCGTTTGCGGATATCCAGTTCGTCCATAACCTCGGCTACAAGGCGGTGTACGACGCTGTGTCCGCAGCCGGGGCAGTAATGGGTGGGAATATCCACCAAAGATTCAGGCCTTTTGGTTACGGGTTTCATAATAAGGTACCCTCCTTGCAGATTTTATTTTCCGGTTTATGGCAGGTGTTATCCGCCTTTTCGGCCAAATCGGCGAGATTGAAAAGGAAGTCTTTCTTGCCGCTTAGTATCGATTTTACCGCTACGGCGATTTCTTCCGCTACGGGGAAGAACGCGCCGGGTTTGGCGTAAAGGTGTACGGGTATTTTGCCCGCGGTGGCCAATTTTACGTCGGTAATCATTTGGCCGAGGCTCATCTCGGCGCAAAGCATTGCCTTGCAGCCGTTTGCCAATTCGGCCAGCCTTTTGCTCGGGAACGGCCAAAGCGTTATCGGCCTGAAGAGGCCCGCTTTTACGCCCTCGCTTCTTAAAGCGTTTACCGCGGCCATACCGGCGCGGGAGCTTATGCCGTAGGCGACGATTATTACGTCGGCGTCTTCGGTAAAGCGTTCTTCGTAGCGGACTTCGTCGCGTTCTATAAGGGCGTAGCGTTCAGCTCTTTTAAGTATCATTTTCTCCAGTTCGCCTTCGGCCAAACCGTAGGAAGATATCATATTCTTGCCTCTGCTGCCATCGTTTATGCCAAGCGCCCAAGGTTTCGCAGGCAGAGTTTTGGGATCTATCGGATCGAAATTATAGCTCATACCCTCCATCATTTGGCCCAATATGCCGTCAGCCAAAATCATTGCGGGCATTCTGTACTTTTCCGCCAGCTCAAAAGCGGTTTTGGGGAAATTGCCCAACTCTTCTACGCTGTTGGGCGCCAACACTATAAGCCTGTAATCGCCGTTGCCGCCGCCTCTTGTCGCCTGAATGTAATCGCCCTGCGCGCCGGCTATATTGCCAAGGCCGGGGCCGCCCCTCATCACGTTTACTATCAGGCAGGGCAAATCAGCACCCGCCATATAGGAAATGCCTTCCTGTTTCAAACTTACGCCGGGGCTGGAAGATGACGTCATCGCACGCGTACCGGTGGAAGCCGCGCCGTAAATCATATTGATTGCCGCCACTTCGCTTTCGGCCTGCACGAACGCTCCGCCGACTTCCTCCTGACGCCAGGACATATATTCCGGCACTTCGTTTTGCGGCGTTATCGGATAACCCGCGAAAAACCTGCATCCGGCTCTTATCGCGCCTTCGGCCAGAGCCTCATTGCCTTTCATTAAAACTTTTTCTGCCATTTTTTACCTCTTATCTATATACGGTTATAGCTAAATCCGGGCATACCATATAACACATACCGCAGCCTATGCAGGATTCGGGTTTAGCAAGTTTGGCGGGGTAATATCCCGTCTTGCTGAAAGTATCAGACATTTCTATGCATTGCTTCGGGCACGCTTTCGTGCACAGCTTGCAGCCCTTGCAGCGCATATCGTTGACTTCTATTTTAGGCATAATACCTCCTTGGGTTCCTCACATATTAGTATAAATTTTTTTAAAGACCAAGCGCAATGATAAAAACAGAGTATTTTTTCGTTTCCCAGTTTAAAATATAGTGCGGGCTGGATATCCCGCCAAAAATTTATTATAAATTCTGTATGAACGGAAATAATTCTCAAATTGCCCGGCAGGCTCTCGCTTTGCTTGGCGCGACTAAAGACATTACGGCCAATATGGCTAATCTTTCCGCATTGATTTATCAAAATACGGCGGATATAAACTGGGCGGGTTTTTATATCCTTAAGGGTGATAAATTGGTATTGGGGCCTTTTCAGGGCAAGCCCGCCTGCGTGGAAATAGAAAACGGCAAAGGCGTTTGCGGGCTGTGCGCGAAAAGCAAAAAGACGGTTCTGGTGCCCGACGTTCATAAATTCCCAGGCCATATCGCCTGCGACGCCGCAAGCCAAAGCGAAATAGTGGTTCCTCTGTTTAAAGCCGACGGCACGCTTTACGCGGTTATGGATATAGATTCGCCGAAAACCGAGCGCTTCGGGCCGCAAGAGCGGGAATTGTTTGAAACTTTGGCCGATATTTTAACGCGCGCCTGCTGCGGTTTTAATTGATTGGCGAAACAAAAGCGGCCTTTTAGGCCGCTTCCGAGCATCTTTAAATGAAATATGCCGAGGGACAGGATCGAACTGTCGACACCCGGTTTTTCAGACCGGTGCTCTACCACTGAGCTACCTCGGCATTTGCTTCAGCGTCGTTTACACTCCGCCAAATCAACAAATCTGTTTTTTGCTACCCTATTATGATATCAAATTAGGGCGCATATTTCAATGTTCTTAAGAGCCTTTTGTTCTTATGCTTGGCTTTGCCCGCTTTTATCGGCTTTAGCCGCCGCCAGACAAAATAAAGCCGCGGGCAGTACGAATAACATCGTAGAAAGCACCGCCGTTCTCAGCCCCAAAGTATCCGATACCGCGCCGACAAAAGCGGGCGATATCGCGTCGCCCAGCGCGTGTATGATAAATATGTTTACCGCAAAAGCCATAGACCTTATCTTTATATCCGTCAAATTGACTATCGCCGCGTTCAGCGGGCCCGTCTGCAAAAAAGCGAACATTATCGCTATGCCCAAAAAAGTAAGGGCGGCTATAGGATTGCCAAAAGAAAGCGCCGCCACCGCGAAGGGAAGCGCGGCCGTAAAACTTACCGCGGAAACCAAATAATACGCCTTCTTGGTTCTTTTTAACATCTTATCGGCCAAAAAGCCGCCCAAAAAAGTGCCCGCCGCGCCCGATATTATCGTTAAGGCGCCGAAGACCGTACCCGCCTGCGCGACGGAAAAATCGTAATAACGGTGCATAAAAGTTGGCATCCAGGCCGCCAGTCCTCCCAAAGTAAATGTACCCATAGCCTGCGCCAAGCAGACGAAGAGAAACGGTTTGTTTTTCAGCAGGGAAAAATAATTTTTGAGTTTCGGTTTTTCCGTTTTGAGGTTTTTTTCCCTTCCGTCTTTTAGTTTTAATAATATGAATACCGCTATCAAAGCGCCTGGCAGACCGACTAGGAAAAATGCGCTCCTCCAACCTAGGTGAAACCCCAAAAAACCGCCCAGCAAATACCCTAAGGCGCTGCCCGCGGGCAAGGCCATACCGAATAAGGCCAAGACTTCCGCTCGTTTGGCGGCGGGGAATTTCTCCGCCAAAAAAGAGGGCGATACGCTGGTAAAGCCAGCCTCGCCTATCCCTATAAAACTGCGCGCGGCGAATAAATGAAAGTAATTTTTGGCCGCGCCAGAAAGCATAGTCGCCCCGCTCCATAAAAAAGCGCAAACCGCCATAGCGTATTGACGCGGCGTTCTGTCGGCGATGTATCCTATTGCCGGCGCGGCGAACATATACACGAACATAAAAGCCGAGGCCAATATCCCAAGTTTAGCGTCGGATAAAAGCAAATCCTCTTTTATCAGCGGAAAGACGGAAAACAGTATTTGTCTGTCTATGTAATTTAGCAGATTGAGCGAAAAGAGCAATACAAATACCGTTTTTGCGTTCATTAAAAATCCTTTGTTTGGCGCAGAGCCTCATAGAGGCATATCGCCGCGGAAGTGGATAGATTTAAAGATCTTACTTCGCCCGGCATCGGGATTTGATACAAATAATCTTTATATTCTTTATACAGTGCCTTGGGCAGGCCGCAAGATTCGCTGCCGAAAAGCAAATAATCGTTCTTTTGGAATTTGATGTCCCAGAGCGATTTTTCGCCTTTCGTGGAAAAGAAAAACAACCTCGCGCCCTCGGGCAGAGTGTTTTTGAAATCGGCGAAAGTATCGTATCTGGTGTATTTTAGTTTGGGCCAGTAATCCAGGCCGCTGCGTCTGATTTCTTTGTCCTCTATTTTAAAGCCGAGTTTGCCCACCAAATGCAGATGGGCGTTGGTGGCCACGCAAGTCCTGCCGATATTGCCCGTATTGAAGGGAATTTCGGGATTGATTAAGACTATGTTCATCATAGAATAATTCTATGAAACTTTTATTCTTCGGGCAAACCGCGCAGTGAAATTTCCCTCAAAGGAAAAAATATCCCGTAAAAGAAAATCAGCGGATTGATTATAATGCGGGCAAAGCGCGGCATAAAGTAAAGATTATGTTTTAACGCGAATTTGAACAAAGCGAATTTTACTTTAAAGATAATATTCCTTTCTTTAAACAGATCCGGCGGCAAGTTTAAATAAAAATCTTTGCATTTGCCGAACAATCTTTTTATTTGCTCTTTATTGGACTGTTTTAAAGCGCCGTTGCCTATACATTCGCCGCCTATTATTTGTTTTAAAAGGATATATTCAAATTCTTCTTGTACTTCGGGATATATTTTGGACTTCTTCAGCGTTTCCCTTATATGGGAATAATTTTCGAAATTCGCGTTTGCGGAATCGCGCTTGCCTGTTTTCCCCAAAGAACCGACCGTATCCCTAAATTTGACGAGAGTTTCTTTTAAGAAAACAAATTTGTTTGCGCAAGAAAACAAAGCGCCCATAAAAGGGACGTCTTCGCTTCCCCGCCCTTCGGGGAAACGCAAATTGTTGTCTTCTATAAGGCTTCTTTTTATAAGGCTGCCCCACGGTCTGCCTATTATGCCAGCGCCCACATATAAAAGCTGCGAACGGGAGTTCGGCGGAACGATTAGTAATGAAGCATTTCTTTTGAGGAAAAAGCTCCGATCGGCTCCCCTGTTTCTTTAAAATAAATATAGGAGCAGGTTGCTATATCGGCTTTTTTCTCTTCCGCTTTTTTAAAAAGGATTTCGCAGGCGGTTTTTTCCAAGATATCGTCGCTGTCAAAGAACAAAACATATTTGCCTTTCGCGTGTTTAAGGCCCTCGTTTCTGGCGCCGCCCGCCATTCCGCCCTCTTTGTAAAGATAATGGAAGTTGGGATATTTGCGCGCAAATTCCTTTATTATTTCGGGCGAGCCGTCTTTGGAGGCATTGTCCACGCACAAAACTTCAATATTCTTAAATGTTTGTTCCGCGGCAGATTGCAGGGCTTGGCGCAGGAACTTCTCTGAATTGTATACGGGTATGATTACGCTTATTTCAACAGACATTTCTTCTCCGGAGTTTTGGGAGAAGAATACTTTTTGCAGACAAAAAACGGCCGTATGTATTTTATGGCGAATCACCCTCATAAAATAAAACAGCCGTAGCTGGCTTTCCGTAAGAAAGCCAGCATTAACGCGAAATAATCGGGTTAATTACTCCCTTTTATTTCGCGTTTAGAACGACTGCTTTTGGGGTGATTCGTCTTTTGATTGCAAAAGAGTTCCTTTCGGATCCCAAAAACAGATAAATTTTTACCGGCCTTTAATTCAAGGCCGTACTGCTTAGTTCAATTCTCCTTTTACATCTCCCACCTTACGTATATCGGCGTAAAGGGGTGGGGTATAGCGCTGTTAAACGGCAATATGCGCATGGCGTAATCTTGGCGGCCGCTGGTTTCGGGGTGGATTTCCACCTCGTATAATAAGGCGTCGCCTTCTCTTCCGACCATATCCATAGTATAGTCTTTGACGCTTTCAAATCCGCCGCCCAAGCCGCGCAGGCCCAGCTGGGTCTGTACGACTACGTCTTCGGGTTTAAGATCGCCCAAAGTCACCTTCGCTCTGAATTTCAAAGTCTCGCCCACCAATACGGTGCGTGATATATTGCCCGTAATATCCACTATCGACACTCTTGGCCAGTTGGCCGCAATTCTGCCGCGCCAAGCCGCCAAAGCGGCTGTTTGTCCTTCGCTTCTTAAAATATTGCCGTAGTAATGGGCTTTGGTGTAGAATCTGTCGTAATATTCCTGCACCATTCTGTTGGTGTTGAAGAACGGCACTATCGTTTTGATGGACGTCTTCATTTTCGATACCCACTGCTGTGGGATATTGTCTTGGTCTCTGTCGTAGAATACGGGCGCGATTTCGTTTTCTATCAAATTGTAAAGCGCCTGTGATTCGACCTCGTCGCGCTGTTCGTCGCTTTGGTAAGACTGCGCCCCGATTATCGACCAGCTGAAATCGCAAGGCCCCACTTCGTCCCACCAGCCGTCGAGTATCGATAAGGCCAAAGCTCCGTTAAGCGCGGCTTTCATACCGCTTGTGCCCGAAGCCTCCATCGGCCTTACCGGGTTATTGAGCCATACGTCTACGCCCTGCACCATATAGCGCGCCAAGTTCATATTATAATCTTCCGCGAAGACGACTTTCCCTCTAAAGCGCGGATCTAGCATAATATTATATATCTGCTTTATGAACTCTTTGCCCGCCGTATCCGCCGGGTGGGCTTTGCCCGCGAAGACGAACTGCACCGGCCTTTGCGGATTGTTGACTATCGCAGAAAGCCTGTCGAGGTCTTTAAAAAGCAAAGTCGCCCTCTTATAGGTTGCAAATCTTCTCGCGAAACCTATCGTCAGTATTTTATCCCTTAATACTTTTGATGCCTGATTGGCCAGCATTACATTGCCCGAAAGCCTGTTGGCCTGCAGAGCCATCTTGTTGCGGATATATTTTATGAGTTTGTTTTTTCTCAGCTCGTGCGTTTTCCAAAGTTCTTCGGCGGGGATATTTTCCACCTTATTCCATACCGACTGGTTGAAATTGTTTAAACTGTCGTCGCCGTCAAAAAGGTATTTGCGGTAAAGTTCGCTGTATTCGTGGCTTACCCAGCTGGCGGGGTGTATGCCGTTGGTTATGCTGGTTATGGGCACTTCGGAAGTGTTAAGCCCGTTCCAGATATTCTTCCACATTTCTCTTGATACCACGCCGTGCAGTTTGGCTACGCCGTTAAGATAGGCGGAAAGTTTCAGCGCGAATACCGTCATGCAGAACATCGGCGATTGAGGCGTTTCTTTACCCAGATCGAGGAAAGCGTCCCACCCTATGCCCAGCTGCGATACATAAGGCTCCATAAATTTCTTTACCAAATTGAAATCGAAGTATTCGTTGCCCGCTATTACCGGTGTATGCGTCGTAAATACCGAGGTCGCCCATACAAGTTCCTTGGCTTCGTTGAAGGAAATCTTTTTCTCCTGCATAATCTCTATTATGCGCTCGCACAGCAGGAAGGCCGAGTGCCCCTCGTTTATGTGGTAGACCGTCGGGTTCATACCCATCGCCTTTAAAGCCTTTACGCCGCCGACGCCCAATACTATTTCCTGTTTGATTCTGTTTTCCCTGTCGCCGCCGTAGAGCTGTTCGGTTATCGTTCTGTGAGCGGGCGGGTTTTCGGGGAGATTTGTATCCAAAAGGTAGAGCGATGTTCTGCCTACGGGCACGCGCCATATCATCGCTTTAACTATTTCTCTGCCCAGCGGGATATCCACCGTAAGATTATTGCCTTTATTGTTGCGCACCGCTTCTACCGACATATGCGCCCAGTCGTTTTCCGGATATTCCTCGCCTTGCCAGCCGTCTTTGTTAAGCACTTGCTTTACGTATCCTTTTTGGTAGAACAGGCCTACGCCTATTAAAGGAAGGCCCAAGTCGCTCGTGCTTTTGATGTGGTCGCCCGCCAGCATACCGAGGCCGCCCGAATATATCGGCAAGCCTTCGCCTATGCCGTACTCCATAGAGAAATAGGCCGTAAGGAAGTTCTCCTTCCCTTCGCCTTTTACTTTGTTGTACCAAGTGTCTTTGTTGTTTTGGTAGTTTCTGTAGAGTTTCTCCACAAAGTTAAGATGCGCTATAAAATCTTCGTCTTTGCTTAGCTCTTCCAGCCTTTTCTGGGATACCGTCGCCATAAGCCATTTCGGCATTCTTTGGGATTTTTCCCAAAGCTGTTCGTCTATTCTTAAAAAGAGCATTATCGCCGGCCAGTTCCAGGCAAACCACATATTGTTGGAAAGTTCCTCGAGAAATTTCATATTGTCCGGCAGGTTAGGTGTTACTTTGAAAGAATGAATTTTCATCTATTATTACTCCCTTTTCTTTTTAATCTTTATATTAGTATATAAATTGGAAAAGGGGCAAGGCAACAAAAATAAGAAATATTTTCGTCCTTTTTTGCTCTCTTTGCGGGACGAAGGAGGGGCTTATTCTTAAAAAGCGAAACGCTTCTCGTTCTTTTTCGCCGCCCCGCAAGCGGCGCAGTCCCGTCCTGAAAATGCGAAAGCGCGAAAAATATTGTAAAATATCAATATATAAGAGGTTTATGTCTCGTTCGTCTAGCGGTTTAGGACGCCGCCCTCTCAAGGCGGAGATCACGGGTTCGAATCCCGTACGAGACGTACTCCCCCGTAGGATTTTTACTCCGCCGCAGTGCGGATATTTTTATTTTTAAGGAGCTTTTTATGGATATAGGAATAGTGGGTTTGCCCAATGTCGGCAAATCGTCCCTTTTCAATGCGCTTACCAATGCCGGCGCGCAGGCTTCCAATTATCCTTTTACCACCATTGAGCCCAATGTCGGCGTAGTGCCTATACCCGATAAGAGGCTTGACGCTTTATTTGATTTGTTCAAACCGCCAAAGAAAACGGCCGCTTTTATCAGATTTGTCGATATAGCCGGCATTGTGGAAGGCGCGAGCAAAGGCGAAGGCTTGGGCAATAAGTTCTTGGCCAATATACGCGAAGTCGACGCGATAATACACGTAGTGCGCCTTTTTGAGGACGAAAATATTACGCACGTATCGGGCAGCGTCGACCCTTTGAGGGATATAGAAATTATAGAAACCGAGCTTATGCTCGCCGATTTGGAAAGTGTGGAAAAGATGCTTCCCAAAGCGCAAAGCAATGCCAAAAGCGGCAGCAAAGAAGCCAAAGCCAGATTGGAAACCCTGCTTAAACTGCAAAAGGCTTTAAGCGAGGGGAAACCCGCTTCAAGCGTGGAACTGGAAGAAGAGGAAAAGAAGGATCTCCAGCTCCTTACGCTTAAACCGATGCTGTATGTCGGCAACAATTCCGAAAAACCTAACGAGGAAAACTCCCGCAAGCTGCGCGAGCACGCCCAAAAGACGGGCGCGGGCTTTGTGGAGCTGTGCATAAAATTCGAGGCGGAAATAGCGGAACTTGACGAAGAAGAAAAACATCTTTTCTTGGCGGAAGTCGGCTCGGAGTATACGGGTCTGGAAAAAATAGTAAGAGAAGGTATGAAACTTTTAAATATGTGCACTTTCTTTACGGCCGGGCCGGAAGTGGAGGTGCGCTCTTGGCTGATACCCGTCGGCTGCCCCGCGCCGAAAGCGGCGGGCAAAATCCATTCCGACATAGAACGCGGCTTTATCTGCGCGGAAGTGTACAGCGTAGACGATATTTTAGAATATAAATCGGAAAAGGCCTTAAAAGAAAAAGGGCTTATCCGCCAGGAAGGGCGCGACTATATAATGAAGGACGGCGACGTCTGCGTATTCAGGTTTAACGTATAATGGCGTGCAAGAGTTTCGGCGTTTGCGGGGGCTGTTCTTTAAAGCAGGACGACTATCCCGCCCAAGTCAAATTGAAGCAGGGCAAAGTAAAAGCCCTGCTGGTGCCTTTCTACGGCGGAGAAATAGAGGTAACTCTTTCCCCGCTTACCGAGTATTTCAGAAACAAAATAGAACTTAGCTTCTGCCGCCAGGTCGTCTGGAACGAGCCTTACGGCAAAAAGAAAAAGGTCGTCCGCGACAAAACCAAACCCTTGGAATTTGAAAATACTTTCGGCTTCCGCCTAAAAGGCCGCTGGGACCGCTGCGTCAATATAGAAGACTGCATTTTATATGAACCCAATCTATCCGATTACGCAAAAGCCTTGCGCGCCTGGGCTGAGGAAAAGGAAATTACTTTCTACGACCAGCGCACGCACGAGGGTTTACTCAGGAATTTGATTTTAAGGCGCGGCGTCAATACGGGGGAAGGTATGGCCGTACTGATAACCGCTTCGCCTTTTGAATACGACGAGGATTTTGCCAAACTGACGGAAACCTTTTATCCTTCTTATCATATCCTTACGGCGGTAAACGACGGCGTTTGCGACGCTTCGGGCTTAAAGGATATAAAGGTAATAAAAGGCAAAAGCGTCATAAGGGAAAAGCTCTTTGAAAGCGGACGGGAAATAATATTTGAAATATCGCCGCAGTCATTTTTCCAAACGAACACGAAAGCGGCCAATTTGATTTATGAAAGGGTGGCCTCAAAAATGGCGGAGTTAAAACCGGCCGTTATGTACGATTTTTACGGCGGGGCGGGCAGTTTCAGCCTATGCTGTGCGCCTTATGTCGGCAAGAGTTTGTGCGTGGAAAGCGTGCCCAGCGCGGTAAACGACGGCGTAAGAAACGCAAAAATCAATAAAATAGACAATGTCAATTTTTTCTGCGCCACTACGGAAGATTTTTTGGCCAAGAATAAAATAGGCTCTCACAATTCCGTGATAGTGCTCGACCCGCCCAGAAGCGGCGTACACCCCGCGGCCTGCGCCAAGATATTAAACAGCGGCGCGCCGAAAATATTTTATATATCCTGCAACCCCGTAACTTTGGCGGAAAATCTAAAAACGCTCAGCGCGAAGTATAAAGTAACCCACGCGGAATGTTTTGACTTTTTCCCGCACAGCGAACATATAGAAACTTTAGCGGAACTTGAACTGAAATGAACAATATAGACGAAATTTTATCCACTTTAAATCCCCGCCAGCTCGAAGCGGTAAACTATAACGGCGGGCCTTGCCTGATAATAGCGGGCGCGGGTACGGGCAAGACGAAGACTCTTACCTGCAAAGTCGCCAAGCTGATACACGACGGCGTTTCGCCCTCCAGAATTTTGGCCGTAACTTTTACCAATAAGGCGGCGCAGGAAATGCGGGAGAGGATTGAAAGTCTTGTTCCGGGCAATTCTTCGCGCGTGTGGATACATACTTTCCACTCTTTTGCCGTAAGGGTTCTTAGGCAGAACGCGGCCGCGGCGAAGTTAAATAAAGATTTCGTAATTTACGACGAAAGTGAGCAAAAGAAAATGATAACGCTCGTTTTGGAAGAGATGGGCGTAAAGGAAGGCAAAAAAGAAACGGGCTATTATGTCTCGGCCATATCCAGAGCCAAAGACGATATGCTCGACCCCGATTCTTTCCTTATCCACGCGCACGCTTCCAATAATCCAAGGCGTATTCAGACGGCGGAAGTGTACAGAAGGTATCAGCGTAAATTGGAAGCGGCCGGCGCTTTGGATTTCGGCGATTTGCTGATGAAAGTGGTGGCCCTTTTTAAGGAGAGCCCCCAAACGCTGGACTATTATCAGGATTATTTCCGCTATATTCTTGTGGACGAGTATCAAGATACCAACCATACTCAATACACTTTGACCAAGGCTTTGGCGGCCAAGCACCGCAATTTATGCGTGGTGGGCGATCCGGACCAATCAATATATTCTTGGCGCGGCGCAAATATCCGCAACATTATGGAATTTGAGCGCGATTTTAAGGACGCCAAAGTAATCACGCTTGAGCAAAACTATCGTTCCACCCAAGTTATTTTGGACGCCTCCAATAAGCTGATACGCAAGAATATAAACAGACGAGAAAAGAATTTATACAGCGAAGTGCAAAGCGGGGAGCCTATCTGCGTACGCGAGCTGGCCAGCGAAGGCGAGGAAGCCCGCTGGGTCTGCAACCGCATACAGACTATGGTGGAGGACGACGGCATAAATTTAAACGACGTGGCGGTATTTTACAGAACCAATGCCCAGTCAAGGAGTTTTGAAGACACTTTCCGCCGCTATCAAATGCCGTATAAACTTATCGGCGCGGTAAAATTCTACGACAGGAAGGAGATTAAAGACGTTCTTTCCTACGCGCGCCTTTTGGTCAATCCGAACGACACCGTAAGCCTGCTGCGCGTGATAAATACGCCAAAGCGCGGATTCGGGCAGAGCGCGCAGGACGCTTTGACGGCTTATGCCGGCGCGAAAAACATATCACTTTACGCCGCTTTGAAAGACAGGGAATTTACCGACACTTTAAAACCTACCGCGCGCCGCGCCGCCAAGGAATTTATGGATCTGTTTGAGAGTTTGGCTCTGGAAATGACTTTTAATACGCCAAGCGCTTTGTTCGCGAAATTGCTGGAAGGCTCGGGCTATGAGCAAGCGCTTCAGGCTGAGCTGGAAAAAGATCCCGAAGCGGAAAGCCGCCTGCGCAATATCGGCGAGCTTGGCGGCGCCATTAAAGATTATGAGGAACGCTGCGTCAAAGAGGGCAATGAGCCTTCTCTCTCGGGATATTTGCAGGAAGTTTCTTTAATAAGCGGGGCGGAGGAAGTCAGCGGGTCTTTAAACGGCGCGGTAACCTTAATGACGGTGCATCTCGCCAAAGGGTTGGAGTTCCCCGTAGTATTCGTTACGGGTTTGGAAGAGGGCTTGTTCCCGCTTAGCGGCAAGGACGACGACGATATGGAAGAGGAACGCCGCCTGTGTTACGTCGCTATGACCAGAGCGAAAAAATATTTGTATATGACTTACGCCTCCACAAGACGACTCTTCGGCAAGACTTATCAGAATTTGGCCTCCAGATTTCTCTTTGACAGCGAACTCTTGGAACCGGCCTCTTACAGCGGCCCTATGGAGCGCACCGAAATCAATCCGCGCGCCCGTTATTTAAACGGGGGCTATAACAGGTGGACTTTGAACAACAGCACCTCTTACGATAATTCCGACAATTACCAAGATACGTTTAAGCAATTCGCGCCCGCTTTCGCCAAGCCGGAGCCCGCCGCGCAAAATGCGGACTGCGCCGAGCAGGGCGAGAAGAATGCCTCTTCTGTGCGGGTCGGCAGTATGGTAAAGCACGGAGTGTTTGGCAAAGGGCGGGTAAGCGCGATAAGCGGATCGGGCGACAATACCAAAATAACGGTAATATTCGCCAACGGGACAAAACGCGTATTCATTTTGCGCTTTGCTCCTTTGGAAATACTTTAAACCTATATGTTTGGCGGGCGGTTATAAACCGCCCGTTTTTTTGTTCGAGGGAAAAGAAACGCCCACGTGTGGGCGGGTAAGCGTTTTGTAAGTTATGGCTGACGTAAAAAGCCCCGCTTTTAAGCGGGGCTTTTTTGAAATTGGCCTTTTTATCTTAGCGAAATCGCATTTAGAAAGGCAAATGCTCGTAGCGCAAGTTTCATTGCTCAACATTTTTGTTGAACTTTTGGAACAGAAACGCCACGGCTATCAAAACGGCGGCCATACCGAATACTCCGAATATTCTGTAAAGCGTATCAAGTTTCCATAAATCCACGAGGGCGAGTTTTACTACGGCGACGCATATAATAATTATTCCGCATTTGGCAAGTATCTTGCTCCTGTTAAAGAACAGTGAAAAGAAATAAGCCGCCGCGCCGTATGCCGCCCAAGCCAGCGTATAAGTTACCGCCTCGGCGAGATTGCCGGAGAAATTAAAACGCAAAGCTCCGCCTTCGGAGAAATAATCGGCTATCTCGATATTTAACAAAGCGAAAAGCAAAAACGCGCCGCCCGCTTTGAGCATAGCTTTGAAGTTTACATATTTCTCCGTAGAGAAAGATGCCCCCGCGAACATCGCCGCCGCAGAAAGACCAAAGACCAACATATACCAGTTGAATATTTTTACTTCGCTTGCGCAGTATTGGGCAAGCGCCGGATTAAGCACCAGCCTTACAAATACTACCGCGAATAGTATCCCGGCCAAAGGCATAATAATTTTATTGTTGATTTTGCCGTTAAGCCAACATAAAGCCGCGGCGTATACCGCCAAGAATACTGTAAGCCATTTTTCGGTAAATTGTATCGGTATAATGAGAGTCGCGAAAGCTATCGTCGCGGCTATAAACAGCGCTTTCGTTTTCTTAAATTCTTCCTTATTTAACAGATAAAGCGCGGGGAAGAGATAGCACAATGCCAAGAAGAGCGGTACAATTCCCAAAATGTCTTCGAAATATATTTTGCCTATATTATGATACAGCGGCAGAAAGACCGCCGCGCCGGCCGAAACGGCCGCGATCCACTGGGCCGAACAATCTTTTATCTTCCCCTTAAATATCATCGGGAAAGCGTAGTAAAGCGCAAATACGCCCAAAGCGCAAAGGCCCAGCTCCGCGTTTTCGCGGAATATTATGGCGTATGCGATATAAAAAACTATCCAAGAGCCCAATGCGAAAAACGCATTTTTGTTTGTACGGCAAACCAAATCGAACAGGAACGCCAGCAATGTTATAAGTATGGCGGCCGAGAAGATGATGGTTTTCGTTTCGCCGTTTAGGCATACGGCTAAAGTAAATATCTGTAATACGGCGAATATGCCAAAGGGCGTAAAGAGGCCGCGGTCGATTTTGTCTTTAGGCAGCAGAGCTGTCGCCAAAGCCATTAAAGCGTAACAGATGAAAACTATATGCAGATAAGGGGCGTTTACCCCGTGTATAAAATAAGAGATTTGGCATAGGAGCGTCAATGCCAGCGAGGACCAGGCAAGCGGCTTCCAATTTTTCCTTATCGCTATTGCCGCCGCGGATATGTTGACTATCAGCAGATAAGAAAAGAAAAACAGATATTTTTCTTGCCCGGAAGAGAGCAATATCGGCGTCAGAAATGCCGCCGCCACCGCCAAGAAAGCTATAAATTGTTTGTCTTTAACGTAGGATACCGCAAAAGAAATTAAAGCCGTTGCCGCCATAAACACGAAAGCGGAACTTATGTCCAGCACTCCAAAAAACGCGCAAGCCGAATAGGCCGATACGAAACATATGCTTATTCCGGCCGCGCATAAAGAAGATGCCACGATTTGCAGTTGCTTGTCTTTGATGGCCAAGCCCGCCGCACACATCAAAGCGCCTAAAGCCGCCGCCAAAGATAAAATCATCGATATGGTTATCAAGCCTTTTTGAGCCATATAGGAGAAGGTAAACAAAGCGCCCAGTACCAACAGCACCGCCCCTACCCAAGAGAACAGCTTGGCTATGTTAAAACCGGTTTTGGCGTTTTCGCTGTCAGTGCTGATTTCGGGCTTGGGGTTCTCTTGAGGGCCTTCTTCCGCCGATGCCGCTGCAAGCGGAGCGTCGGTTTGCTCGGGGGGCTGCTGTTGCGTCAGTTGATTTTGCACCTCGCTCAATACGGTTTTATTTTCCGTAGGAGCGGACATATTTTCTTGCGGATTAGATTCCGCGGCGGACGCTTGCGAAGGCAAGGGCTTTTCCGTTTCGGGCTTAGCTGCCTGTTTTAATTTATCTTCCAACATTTGGATTTTCAAATCCGCGGAAGATGCTTTTGACAATGCAACTATCGATAAAATTAAAGCTATTATTGAAAATATTATACCCATTTGAATATCCTCATAAAATACGGCCTGGCATATGAATATATTTTATATTATAAAATTGGTAAAATAAATATATGGAAATAAGTTTAGAAGATATAAAAAAGACCGCCAAATTGGCCAAATTTAACATAACTTCCGATGAGGCCGAACTTTATACCAAACAAATGTCGGCCGTATTGGATTGGGTGGCGCAGCTGCAAAAGGTGAAAACCGATATTCCCGCTGCCCAAGTGCGCCGCGCGGCGAGCGCGCCTCTTAGAGAGGATAATCCTCGTATCGATGAGGTCTGCGCGCGTGAAATAAGGGCCGCTTTCAACGATAAAGACGGCGACAATTTAAAAGTCAAAAAGGTTTTATAATTATGAATGCCAGCCAAACGGCCGCCAAAGTGCGCTTGGGCGAACTTAAGGCGGAAGAACTTACTAAAGATTGCATTAACAAAATAAAGGAAAGCAATGCCGGGATCAATGCTTTCTTGGAGATTTTCGAGCAGTCCGCTCTCGCTCAGGCGCGCGCAGTGGACGCCAAAGAGCCTTGCAAAAGAGGCAAGCTCGCGGGTGTGTGCGTCGCGATAAAGGATAATATCCTTTACAAAGGCCATATCGCTTCCTGCGCTTCGAAGATGTTGGAAAATTATAAGGCGCCATATAACGCTTTTGTGGTGGAAAGGCTCCTTGCCGAAGACGCAATAATAATCGGCCGTACGAATATGGACGAGTTCGCGATGGGTTCTTCCAATGAAAATTCAGCCTTTGGCCCAGTTAAAAATCCTTTGGATTTGGAAAGAGTACCTGGCGGCAGCAGCGGCGGCAGCGCCGCGGCAGTGGCTGCGGGAATGGTAACTATGGCGCTTGGCAGCGATACCGGCGGCTCTATCCGCCAGCCGGCGGCGTTCTGCGGAATTTACGGAATGAAACCCACTTACGGGTCCGTTTCAAGATACGGGCTGGTGGCTTTTGCTTCCAGCGCGGACCAAATAGGCCCTTTAACGGCGGACTTGCAGGATAATGCTCTGCTGCTGGAGGTCCTTTCCGGCTATGACCCGAAAGACTCTACAAGCGCGCAAAGGCCTGCCTTTAAAATGACGCCGGCGGAAACAAAAGGTATTACCGTTGGCATTCCTTCCGATTTTCTGGAAAATCTTAATCCCGAAATAAGAGCATGCCTCGATAAAGCCAAGGAAATTTTATCGGGCAAAGGCGTAAACTTCAAGGATATTTCTCTGCCTTATGCCAAATATGCTTCGCCCTGTTACTATATTTTAACCAGCAGTGAAGCCAGCAGCAATTTGGCCCGTTTCGATGGGCTAAGATACGGCTATAAGGACGAAAGCGCGCAGAATTTGGAAGATTCTTACCTTAAGGACCGCGCGAAATTCGGTCCGGAAGTCAAGCGCCGAATAATGCTTGGCACATTTTCCTTAGGCAGCGCTCATGCGGAGGATTATTATTTAAAAGCGCAGAAAGTGCGCAATCTTATAGCCAACGATTTTGCAGAGGCGTTCAAGCAGGTCGACGCGATACTTATGCCCGCTACGCCAAATACGGCTTTTAAACTCGGCGAAAAGACGGAAGATTTGATTTCCCTGTATCTTTCGGATTTGTATACGGCGCCGGCCAATATAGCGGGTTTGCCCGCTTTGAGCTTCCCTTACGGCAAAGATGAAAAAGGCCTGCCGGTGGGGCTTCAGCTTTACGGCAATTATTTTGACGAGGCCAAATTATACTCTTTGGCCGAACTTTTGGAGAAATAATTATGGTAGTACCGGAGTTTTCCTGCGGCGGAGTAATGCTTGAAGGCAGCAAGGTTTTGCTTGTTCAGGTAAAGAGTATGAAAGGCCGGAAAATATGGACGTTTCCAAAAGGCCATATAGAGCCGGGCGAAACTCCGCGTCAAGCCGCGCTGCGGGAGGTCTTGGAAGAAACAGGCTATAAAGCGAGCATATTAAAACCGATGCTGAAGGTGCGATATGCATTCACGCTTAAAGGAAAATACGTTAAGAAAGTCGTTCAGTGGTATTTGATGAAGAAGCTGGGCCGCATAGGCAAACATGATCCTTCCGAAATTCTGGCGATAAATTGGGTATCCATAAGCAAAGCCAAGGAGATGGTGGAATACCCCAGCGATTTGAGGCTTCTGGATATAATAGAGCGGGAATACGCGCTCGCGCTGCAAAGCCAAAAGCATTTGGGCGCAGTAGCGCAGGAAGTGGAAAACGACTGCGAGGAAGAATCTGAAGACTGAGCATTTCCCGGCTTGAACCTGTTTTTTAAAGCCCCGTTTTACGGGGCTTTTTGTTGCCCGTTTTTTTGGCTGATATCTTTAAATTTTATGAATTTGGGGCTGAATATATTGGCCTTGGATTATATTAAGATGTTTTTTCGATTATCTTTATGCCGTTCGGTTTTCTCTAAGGCTGATTGAAATGCGGTTAAAGAAAATTGTCTGCAAGGCGGCAAGTTTGCGTTAAGCGCGTTATAATATCGTCCGATATCCCCGCAGCAGCCAATAAAAAAGCCCGCTTTTAAGCGGGCTTTTTAAAGTTTGTCTAACCTCTATTTTACACCGTGCATCCAATACTTTACCTTCTTTGTCATAATCCACATTATTATACCAAAGAGTATCGAAAGGCCTGCGGGTATTGAGAACAACGTTGTAAGGCTCCAAGATTCGTAGAAGCTCGCGAGCCAACCGGCAAGCAAGTTGCCGAAGAAGCTGGCCATAAGCCAAACGCCCATAAACAGGGACATAAATTTCAACGGGGCGAGTTTCGTCACCATAGAAAGACCCACGGGCGAGAGGCACAATTCACCCATCGTGCAGAACAGATAGGTAAATACCAGCCACAGCGCGCTTACCGGGCCTTGCGCGATAAACATACTGCCTATCGCCACTACGGTAAAGCCCAAACCCTGCAGGAACAAACCCCAGCCGAATTTGCTCGGTATCGAGGGATCTTTGTCGCCCATCTTAATCCACAGTCTGGCGAACATCGGCGCCAAGAGGACTACGAATATCGGGTTAATGGCTT
The DNA here is from genome assembly GCA_949291515.1 of uncultured bacterium. GTDB lineage: Bacteria > Elusimicrobiota > Elusimicrobia > Elusimicrobiales > Elusimicrobiaceae > Proelusimicrobium. Next base: position 59,022 of record CASEVY010000010.1, read on the forward strand.
GGAAGTAAGACGCTTTTAATGTTACCTCTCCTATGAAAGGAAGCACCGGGTTGAGATTTGTGGATTCTTTCGCGAAGAAGTTAAGCGAAGTACCCGCCTGCTCAAAGAAAGCGAAGAAGAACACCGCGAAGAACACGAAGGTGAAAATCGCCTTGATTTTATCCCACTCTTCCTGGGTAAGCGGCTTTTCGGCCGCGGCGTTTTGCTCAGCAGACTCGTCTTTATTCTTGCCCACGGGGTAGAGGCCGATATGGCCGAGGTATTTATTTTGAGAAACAAGGTACCAAATCAAACCGATTATCATACCTACGCCCGCGGCCATAAAACCGTATTTCCATTTATAGGCTTCAAGAGCGTTAAGCGGATCGTGAGGCTCGCCCAAGAATCCGCAGATAAACGGAGCAAAGAAAGCACCCAAGTTAATACCCATATAGAAAATGGTAAAGCCGCTGTCTCTTCTGGGGTCGCCGGGCTCATAGAGTTCGCCGACTATAGTGGAAATGTTCGGTTTAAAGAAGCCGTTTCCCAAAATAATAAGCACTAAGCCCGTAGCAAGCGCTAAATGAGGGTTGATGATTTCATAAGAAGCCAAAGTGAATTGGCCCAAAGCCATTAAAATAGCGCCGATGGTAATGGAATGCCTTTTACCTATATATCTGTCCGCCAGATAACCGCCGAGTACCGGCGTAAGGTATACCATAGCCGTAAACATCCCGTATATTTTGCTGGACGTTTCCTTGGTGTATCCTATTACGGTGCTGATCATAAACAAGGAAAGCAAGGCTCTCATACCGTAGTAGTTGAATCTTTCCCACATTTCGACCATAAAAAGCATATATAACGCTTTGGGCTGGCCGTGTTTGGTAAGATTATGCTTAACTTCGCTGTCTGTCATTAACATTCTCCTTAATACTTTAGATAAAGTTTTCCGCGGGAGGAGTATTCCCGTTTTTATATCAATTTATATTATACAAAAAATATGTATATCATTCTTTGCTTTACAATATTGGGGGAATAATGTTTAATAGTCTTAGGCCTATCACAGGAGAAACCAATGCAGGATAAACATTGTTTTATCGTAAGCAGTCCTACAGACGGCAAGATTCAAAATCTTTCTTCCGTGCCCGACGAGGCTTTTTCCCAAGGTTTTTTGGGGCCGGGCGCAGCTTTAAATTCAAGTTCCAATATAGTAAGAGCACCCTTTGACGGCAAGGTAAAAACTTTGCATAAGGCTCTTCACGCGGTAGTGCTGGAAAGCGGCGGTGTGGAAATACTTATACATATAGGGGTGGAAACCGTCGCTTTGAACGGCAAAGGTTTTAAGGCTTTATGTGCGCAGGGCGACGAGGTAAAAAAGGGCGACGCTTTAATAGAATTTGATAAGGAATACATAGAGAAGTATGCGCCAAGCTCTTTGGTGATAGTGCTTGTTGCTTCTCCGATGGACGCGCAGATAAATTTAAGCGAAGAATGCTGCGTAAAAGCGGGGGACGGTTTATTTTCGATAAATATTGAAGGCGGAAGCGATGAGCCTTGTAAAAACTCTTGCGCCAAGAGCGATTGCGGCAACGGCGATTATATAGTTAAAGAACTCGCCATAACCGCCAAGAACGGGCTCCACGCTCGGCCGGCCGCGGCAATAGCCAAAGCGGCGAATGTCTTTGCCGATACTCACATTTATATAAGGAAAGGCGATAAGCAAGCCAATGCCAAGAGCATGGTGGAGATTTTGGGACTTGGCATAAATTTTGGCGATAAAATAGAATTTTTGGCCAAAGGCGATAAAGCCCAGCTCGCTTTAGAAGCCGTATTGCCGGCCTGCGGCGAAGGTTTGGAAGGCGAACCGGCCGCGCGCAGCGTAAATGTAGGCGGCGGAGATTTACCCGATTTCAAAAACGAGGTAAAACTAAACGCGCAAGGCCTTTATCCGGGGCTTGTGATAGGTACGGCGCGTCATCTTAACAGGAAGGAATTGGAAATACCTCAAAAGGCTGAAGACGCAAAGGCGGAAAGCGAGAAACTTTCCAAAGCGATTGACTGCGTAAAAGCCAAAATACGAGAGGAGATTTCAGCCTGCGGAGGCAATTGCAACAGGGAAGAAATATTGCAGGCCCACCTTATGATGCTTGAGGATCCTTTCCTTTTTACCGTTTCGGAGAACTATATTACTGAAGGCGCCGGCGCGGCCTATGCCTGGCAAAAAGCGATAGGCAAGAGCGTTGCGATATTGGAAGGTTCCCAAAACGATTTGCTCAGGGAGCGCAAAGCCGATTATAAAGACATAGAGAAAAGGGTCGTCTACGAGGTGCTAGGCTATAAGGAAGAGCCTTTCTCTTTCCCGCCGGACACCGTACTGATAACCGACGAATTGCTTTCCGGAGAATTGGGTAAGCTGAACGGGAACATAAAAGGATTGATAATGGCCGGCGGCTCGCAGACTTCGCACATAGCGATTATGCTTAAGAATATCAGTTTGCCTTCCGTTATAGCGGCGGGCCCAGCCGTTCTTGCGATACCGGAAGGGTGCAAAATCATTTTGGATTCGGTAAAAGGTACGGTTACGGTAAATCCCGTAAATATAGAAGCCGTAAAACAGAAACAGCAGGCGGATGCGGCTTTTAAAGCCAAGGCGGCGGCGTGTTCCGCGCAGCCGGCGGTAAGTAAAGACGGCGTTTTGGTTAAGGTTAAGGGCAATGTCGGCAATTTGGAAGAGGCGCTGAAAGCTGGCGCGGCCGGTGCCGACGGGCTGGGATTGGTCAGGAGCGAATTTTTGTTTTCCGCTTGGCGAACTGCCCCTACGGAAGAGGAACAGTATAAAGTTTATCAGGAAATAGCCGACAGCCAAAAAGGGAAAGACGTAATTATCCGCACTTTCGACATCGGCGGCGACAAACCTTTGCCTTTCCTTTCTTTGCCCAAGGAACTCAACCCCATATTGGGATTGCGGGGCATAAGGAATTATGATTTGGCGGCTGAACTTTTCGTACACCAAGTCCGCGCGATAATGAGGGTTAAGCCTTACGGCTCTGCCAAAATAATGCTGCCGATGGTTACTTTTGTAGATGAAGTGGAAAAGTATAAAGCTATAATAAGGCGCGAACAGGAGTCTTTGGGCATAAAAGAGGCGTCCGTCGGCATAATGGTTGAGGTCCCGTCCGCGGCGGTAATGGCCAATGTGTTTGCGGGGTATGTGGATTTTATGTCTTTGGGAACAAACGATTTGACGCAGTATGTGCTTGCCATAGACAGGGGCAACGCTTCTTTAAGCGCGAAAGCCGATCCTCTTAACCCGGCAGTTTTAAAGATGATATATATGACGGCGGAAGCATGTAAGGCGGCCGGAATAGACGCAGGCGTATGCGGTGCGCTAGCCAGCGACGTGCAGGCAGTGGGAGTATTGCTCGGGCTTGGCGTGAGGGAGTTAAGCGTACCCGGAGGTTTGATAGCGGAAATAAAATATCTTGTCAGGGACTTGGATATCAATGTATGCAGAGATATTGCTTTAAGAGCTTTAAATATGCAAAACGCGCAGCAGGTACGCGCTTTGCTGAAAGAAAAATTTAATTTATAAGGAGAGTGTATGTTGAAGCGGATATGTTTGGAAACAGGATCGTTTTTTGTTAAACTCGGCAAGTCTTTAATGCTGCCGATAGCCGTTTTGCCGATAGCGGGCCTTTTGCTTAGGCTCGGCCAGCCAGATCTGCTTGATATAGCGTTTATGTCGGCTGCGGGTCAGGCGGTGTTTAACAATTTGTCGCTAATATTCGCTTTGGGCGTGGCGGTGGGTTTCGCAAAAGAATCGCACGGCGCGGCTGCGATTTCGGCTTTTGTGGGCTATATCGTTCTTACGGCGACCTTAAAGGAATTTGACGAAAATATAGATATGGGTGTATTCGGCGGCATAATAATCGGCGTACTGGCAGGCGGGCTTTACAATAAATACAAGGATATAAAACTGCCGTCTTATTTGGCGTTTTTCGGCGGGCGGCGTTTCGTCCCGATAGTTACCGGCTTTTCCGCTTTGGTTTTGGCCGTAGTATTCAGCTTTATATGGCCGCCGATACAAGGCGTGATAAAAGGGTTCGGCAACTGGATAATAGGATCTGACAATATCGGCCTGTTCGCTTACGGTACCGCAAACAGATTGCTTATTCCGCTGGGTTTGCATCACATTCTCAATACGCTGGTGTGGTTCCAATTTGGCGACTATCAGATAATAGAGAGCGGTTTGCAGGTAATCAAGCACGGCGATTTGACAAGGTTCTTCGCCGGCGATCCGACTGCGGGCGCTTTTATGGCGGGGTTCTTCCCGATAATGATGTTTGGCTTGCCGGCTGCGGCCGCGGCTATGATTGTGGAATCGTATAAAGCCAACAGGAAGGCGGCAAGCGGTATTTTGCTCTCTTTGGCTTTGACTTCTTTCCTGACGGGTATAACCGAACCGATAGAATTCGCTTTTATGTTCCTCGCTTTTCCGCTTTACGTTCTGCACGCTTTGCTTACGGGCTTGAGTATGGTAATAATGAATGTACTTGACGTGAAACTCGGTTTCACTTTCTCGGCCGGCTTGATAGACTATCTTTTAAATTACGGCATAAGCACCAATCCGCTTATACTAATCCCCGTAGGCTTGGCTTACAGCGTGGTGTACTTCTTCCTGTTCCGTTTCGTCATAAGGAAATGGAATTTGGCCACGCCCGGCAGAGAAGAAAAAAAGGAAAGCGAAGCGGCTAAAGCGCAAAGCGCGCCTGCCGCCGCTAAAGAAGAAATAACTTCCGCTAAAGAAGAAACGCAATCCGCGCCCGCCCAAAACGAAGGTACGGAAAGGGCGAAACTCTATTTGGAAGGACTTGGCGGCGCGGGCAATATAAAAGTTTTGGGCGCCTGCGCTACCAGACTTAGGGTGGACATAAACGACAATGCTCTAGTGAAGGAAGATATCCTTAAAAAGGCCGGCGCGCGCGGCGTATTAAATAAGATGAGCGGGCACGTACAGGTTATTATCGGGCCCGAGGCGGATATTATATCCGATGAGATAAAGGCTTTAATCAAATAAGTGTTTTAAGGTGAGGGTATGAGGATTATAGAAAGCGAAAACGATATAGGTTTTATAACCGCAGCTTACGTAAAAAAACGCATAAACGAAGCGGGCGGAAGAATGGTTTTGGGCCTGCCTACGGGCGGCACTATGGAAAGTTTTTACAAACACCTTGTTGAATTTTGCGCCAAGGGCGAGCTGAGTTTTAAAGACGTGGTAACTTTTAATCTGGACGAATATATCGGCCTTGCGCGCGGCGATAAGGAAAGTTACCGCAGTTATATGAACAGCCGCCTTTTCGATATGGTTGATATAGAGCCGGCAAATATACACTTCCCAGACGTTTACGCCGAAGATTTGGAAAAAGCGGGCTTGGAATACGATAAAAAGATAGAGAGCTGCGGCGGCATAGACATCTTTTTGGGCGGGGTTGGCCGCAACGGACATATAGCTTTTAACGAGGCGGGCACTCCTTTTGACGCGCCTACTCATAAAGTCGAGCTTAGCGAAAGCACCCGCAAAGCCAATTCCCGCTTTTTCAACAATGATATCAACGCCGTACCCAAATACGCTTTTACGATGGGTATGGGCACGATATTGAAATCTAGGGAAATAATAATATTGGCCAGCGGAGAAAAGAAGTCCGAAGCTCTTTACCGCGCGGTCGAGGGCCCGGTATCTCCTCAATGGCCGATAAGCGCTCTAAGGCTGCATAATAACAGCTATATAGTGGCCGATCCCAAGGCTTTAAGCCAGGTCAGCACGGCCGGCAAAAAACGTTTTGCGGTATGCTCTTTCGGAGGGGATTGCCAAAACGGCTGCAAATAATTATGGATAAAATATATGCCAACGCTTTAATTTGCCAAGGCGGGAAGATTATTGAGGGCTCTTTGGCGGTAAAAGACGGGTTTATAGACGAAATAATACCCGCGGGCGGCGTCTTGCCCGAGGGGGAAGTAAAAGACGTTAAAGGCAATTATCTGATGCCCGTCTTTATAGACACGCATATACACGGCTTTGGCGGATACGGTACGGATTGTTTGGACGGAAGCGAGCTTTTAAAAATGTCGGAACTCCTGGCCAAAAACGGCGTGGGCGCATTCGCTCCTACGATATATCCCAATGAGCCAAAAGCGATGATAAAAAATATAGAGGCGATGGCGGAATATATCGGGCGGAAAAAGGGCGCCAAGATTATGGGGCTTCATATAGAAGGCCCTTTTATTTCGCCGAAGAAGCTCGGCGTAATGAAGCCCGAGGCGGCGGCCAAACCCGATTTGAATTTAATGAAAGCCGTTTATGAAGCGGCCGGCGGCAAAATATGCGCGATGACTTTGGCGCCCGAACTTGACGGTATAGAAAAAATAATAGATTTCTGCCTTGAGCGCGGCATAATCCCGCAGGTCGGCCATACCGACGCGAGTTACAATGAAGTTTTAGCCTCGGGCAAGTTAAACCACGCTACCCATCTGTTTAACGCTATGCGCGGGATAGGGCACCGAGATCCGGGCGCGGCGGGCGCGGCGCTGCTTGAGGGCGGCTTCAGCTTTGAGATTATAGCCGACGGCGTACACGTTTGTCCTGAAATAGTCAAAATGGCGCTTAGCTTAAAAGATAAGAGCAAAGTCATTTTGGTTACCGACGCTTTAAGGCCTGCCGGTACGCAGGGCGGGCTTGCCAATAATGAGGAAGTTTCGCTAAGGGGCGGGGTTTTCCGCCGCGTAAGCGACGGCGTGGTGGCGGGATCTGCGTTGACGATGTTAAAAGGCGCGGAAAATTTGAGCAAATGGGGTATGGGCTTTGGCGGCGCGGCTATGGCCGCGGCGGAAAATCCCGCCCGTCTGCACAAACTGGATTTCGGTATGTTGCAAAGCGGCAAGCGCGCATATTTTAATATAATAGATAAAGACTTCAACCTTTTGGAAACAGTAATGTAGTATGACGGAACTTTCTATTTGTATACCCACTTGCAACCGCGCGGAATATCTGCCGGTGATGTTGGACAGTATCTTCAAACAAGCCGTATTCGACGGAGTGGAAGTGGTCGTAAGCGACAATAACTCTTACGACGACACCGCCCGCGTGGTGAAAGAATATCAGGCTTTGTATAAGAATTTGTTTTATTACAAGAACGATATCAACGTCGGCTTTGACAGGAATGTTTTAAACTGTATAAGCCGCGCCAAAGGCAAATATTGCTGGATACTCGGCGATGACGACGCCTTATTGCCCGGTTCTATCGGGTTTGTTAAGCACCATATAAAAAGCGGATACGATTTTTACACCTGCGGCCTTAATCTCTGCGACAGGAAAATGAGGTTTTTGGATTACTGGGCTTTGACGCGCGGAGTAAAAGACGGCAAAATCGTACATATGGGCAGCGACGCCGAACTGACGCGCTATCTTAAAGCGGTAGTCAGCAACGGGGGATTGTTCGGATATATAGGCAGCTGCATTTTCAACCGGTCTTTGGCTTTGAAGGTTAAGGGCAGCCAGCGGGTCAGCGGGCTTAATTGGATACACGTCTATCTTTTGTGGTCTTTTAAAAATTTCAACGCCAAGTTCAAAGTGCTTAAAAGACCGCTGGTAAATTTAAGGACGCAAAACGATACTTTAATCAGGGAACGCTCTTTAATTTACAGGCTGACGGCGGAATTGAAAGGGCTTTATATCATAGCGGAAGAACTTTTCAGAAATCAGCCGAAGGTAAAGAACGCGTTTTTGGGCGCGGTTAAGAGATATATGGCGCCTTCTTCGATACCGCCTCTTTTCGCGCTTAACAGGAGCGAACGCAAAGACTGGCCGGAATTTTGCGGTTGGCTGTGCAAGTATCCTTACTCAAAGAGTTTTAAGAAACGTCTTAACTCGCGCTGGCGCGTAAATCCGATGTATTTTGTAAGGCTGGCGGTGAATTTGCCGGCATTGTCGTTTGTCAAACGGCCGCTTAAGAAACTAAAGAACGCCGTTTTCGGCGCTTAGATTTCGGGATTGCGGGAAAGCCGTAGATTTTGATCAAAAGTAAAAGCCCCGTCTTGATCGGACGGGGCTTTTTGTCGGCGCAAAAAACATCAATAGTATGGCGTCAGAAGTTTAAAGATATTTCTGATAAGCAGAGGGCCGAAGGGGTATTTCTTTTCGCGCGCCAAGGCGGATTTCTTTTTCTTTGAGCTGATGATTTTTTCTAATTTCTCAACGAATTCTTTATCTATTATTTCCATATTGGCTTCAAAATTCAGCTTGAAACTTCTTACGTCCCAGTTGGAAGAGCCTATAAAAGCCCAAGCATTATCCGTAGCCATAATTTTACTGTGGTCGAAAGGCGGCTTTTGCAGATATATTTTGACGCCTTTTTTTATTAGGCGGTTGAAATTGGCCTGCATAGCCCAATCCATACCGAATATATTGCTCTTTTGGGGAAGTATTATTTCCGTATCGACGCCGCGCATGGCGGCGAGTTCTAATGCGGTAAGGATATTTTCTTCCGGCAGGAAATAGGGCGTAACTATTTTTATCTTTTGTGTCGCGCAGTTAATGGCGCCCAATACCATAAGTTCGACTTTGCCGTAATCTCCGTCGGGGCCGTCGGGTATGGCGCGGCAGAAGGCTTTGCCGGGGAGGTAATGTTCGTCTTTTAATAGGACGGGTTTGAAAGGCTTTTTGCGGGAGAAAATCCAATCCTCCATAAATATCCGCACTATCTGCGATATTACTGGGCCTTCTATCTTAAAAGTGGTATCTTGCACCGGCTCTTTGGGATTTGTTTTGAGCAGGTTTTCTTTTGAGATATTCATTCCGCCGAAGAATGCGGTATGCCCGTCTATCACCATTATTTTTCTGTGGCTTCTTAGATTGACGAAAGGCAAAGCGGCCGGTTTTCTGGAAGGCAGGAATACCGCAAATTCCGCTCCTTTGACTTTCTTTATTTCCTCTATTATGTTTGGGCGGCTGTAATTTAAGCCGACGCCGTCTATTATTATTTTTACGCTCGCGCCGTTCTGCGCGGCTTTGGCGGCGGCTTGTAAAATGGCTTTGCCAGCTTGGTCATTGTTGAAGATATAGCTTTCTATAAGGACTTCTTTTTCCGCTTTCTCTATGGCGGCGCACATTTGGGGATAGGCTTCGTCGCCGTTAATTAAAGGAGTAACATTATTGCCCAAAGCGAAAAGCTGGGGGTGCACGCTGTGGCCAAGCCTCAGCATTTGCAGCAGGGCGGGCGGTATTTCTTTTTGGATATCTTCAAGGCTTTTGCCCGTTATTTTAAGGAGATCCTGTCGAGGGTCTTTCAGTTTTAGGGCTTTGCGCTTTATCCTGTTTATGCCAAACACAATATAAATGACGCTGCCCAATAAAGGCGTCAGCCAAACAAGCCCTATCCAGCCGATGGAACTTTTTACGTCATCTTTAAAAAGCAGAATGTGTATCGTTACGCATAATTGCAGCAGCAGATATAAGACGCCCGCCGCGCTTAAAGAAAATATATCCATATTATACCCCCGTATATACGGCTGAATAAAGTATAGCTTAAAGAGAGAGAAAAATCATCAGCTTTCGGTTCCCGGGGGAAAAGAGGGTTTGGCGGGAGCGCCCTTGTCAATACGACGTAAATTTACAATAATATACTATATGGTTCTACTGATAATTGCTTTAATGTTGGTCCTAAACGCGCTGTTTGCCGCTTATGAAATGGCGCTGGCTTCAGTCTCAAAGACAAAGCTTTCCGTACTCGCCGCCGATAAGAAAAAGGGCGCCAAATCGGCCCTTTTTATGAAGGAACACATAGAAGGTTCCTTGGCGGTCGTTCAAATCGTCATAACGCTTGTGGGTGCCGTAGCCGCGGCAGTGGGCGGCGCCGGCGCGGACGAGAAAATGTCCCCGATTTTACAGAACTTGCTGCCAATCTCCAAAAGAGTGGCGGACGCGCTTTCGGTGGTATTGGTGGTTTTGCCGCTTAGTTTTATAACAATAGTGTTTGCGGAACTTACTCCAAAAACTTTCGCGATAAAAAATAACGAGTTCGTCGTTTTGACTTTCTCCCCGATAATAAGGGTGCTTTATGCGATTTTATCGCCCGTAGTCGCCATTATGGAGGCGATAGTCTGTTTCCTTACCAGGAAATCGGTTAAAAGCACCGACGACCCAAACGCTTCAAGAACGGCGGCTTTGGAAGATTTGAGGGCGGCGGCTTCGGTGGCGTCGTCTTCAAGACTGTTTGGCAAGACGGAAGAAAAGATAGTGCTTTCCAGCGCGATGTTCTGCAGCCGTAAAATAGGGGAAATACAAATCCCGCTGGACCACGTCTATATGCTTTTTGCGCAGGACAGCATCGGCGAAACCTTCATAAAAGCGCATTTGGATATGCATACGCGTTTCCCGGTGTACGAAAAGAAAGACGATCCCCAAAGCATTATAGGATACCTGAATTTTAAGGATATTTTTATGGCGACGAAAACCGCGCCCGAAAGTAAAGCTACCGCCCGTTCAATACTGCGTCCGATAATGCGCCTTGAGGCCGATATGACTATCTCTCAGGCATTGGAAAAGATAATGAAAGGCCGCCAGCATATATGCCTTGTATGCGCGCGCGGGCAAATAACCGGCATAGTAACGCTGGAAGACATCTTCGAAGAACTGGTCGGCGAAATAGAAGACGAGTACGATTTCTTCCCGGTATACATAAGGACTTTCGGCAACGGCCTTGTCGTAAGTTCGACTTCAAAAATGCCGGACGTGTATAAGGCCTTGTCTTTGTCCGTCCCGGAAAATCAGCCCGCGGATATGACTATGGAAAAATGGGCCGAGCTTAAGACGGGCGCGCCGATAACCGGCAACGGCAAGATAAAAGGCGACGGCTTGTATGTGGAGCCGCGTAAATTCAGGCGCAAAAAGGTAATGGAATTTTTGGTTACCAAAGCCTAAGGCAACAGATCGCGATAATAATAACCCCGCTTCGGTTAATACGAAAGCGGGGTTTTAAATTTACCTGGTTCGATTGAGATATGCCGAGCGAGATTTATTTATGCACCGCGGCGGCCCTCTTTTCCAGTATTTCTCTTCTGTGTTTGCGGAATACGTCTATGCGGGAATTGCGTATCATAAGTATAATATCAACAAGCACCATAAGGAAGTTAAGAACATACAGCCAAAAGACCAAATCGAAGCTGTAAAGCACTTTGTGTATCATACCGCAGATATATGCGAGCTCTATGGTAATCATAAATAGAAAACTCTTGCCCGCGGCTGTTTTCGTTTTTACGGAGCGGTAAATATTAAAGGGCCAAGCGATACCGAATCCGAGCATCATTAAAGCTTCAAAAATACTCATATAAGAACTCCTTTCTTATATTTTACATCTTTATTTTAGGCTTGTTAAATGCGCAATGGAGTGAAATCCTAATATTCAAAAGCTGTTTTGATGAATGGGCGAAATGGAATAAAAAACCCCGTCTTTAAACGGGGTGTTAAATGGTGCCCAGTACAGGGATTGAACCTGTGACCTTTCCCATGTCAAGGGAACGCGCTACCGCTGCGCCAACTGGGCTTAAATCCTTAGCGGCATAACCTGCCGCACCTAAATATTATACCAAACTAAAAGTATATATCCAAGGCGTCTATTCTTTTATTGTCGTGGGTAAAAGTCCTTAAAGACAATTTCCTGTCGATAATGCTTATATACGCGAAATGCGGCAAAGCATAATATTTGTTGCTCCACTCATTGCTGTATGAGGACTCTTCAAAAAACTTCCCGCTGCCGCCCACCGTTATATATATCGGCCCGCTTTTGGCGGATTGCGCTCGGTATATGGGGTCCGTCCTTTCGTATGCGCCCTGATGGCCTTGTATTACCAAATTGACTTTCTGCGCTTCAAACAGCGGAGCAAGTACTTGGCTTAAACGGTCTTCCTCTTTGCCGCTGGAATATACCGGGTGGTGCATTACCACTATTTTCCATTTCCCGCTGCCGGCTTTTGCCAAAGAATCGCGCAGCCATTTGTATTGAGCGGAATCCCTGTTAATGGAAGGCGCATTCAATGCGTCGTACATATTGTTTGTGTCGATGAAAAGTATTCTGGCGTTGGCGGTGTCTATATAGTAATAGTTCGGCGTGGCTTTGCTCCACGGCATGGAATGTATTCTTTTATAATTGGCGGCCAAGAAACCTTTCCCTTCGGAATTGGAACGGTTCTCGCCATATTCTTCTTCGCCCAAAGCTGCGAGCAAGGGCGCGTCGGCCAACACTTTCTTATAGGGGGCGAAGAACTCTTTATCGCTGGCCTCAATTGTTCCGCCCGACGATATATCGCCGGTATGAACTACGAAATCTGCCTGATATTCCGCCATACTTTGGGCCATGCGCTTTTTAATCTCTTCGGAGCTGCCCTGCGGATCGGCGCTGTTGCCCATTACAAGGAAATTGACTATCTTGCGTTCCGGAGTAAACAGCGTCCTGAAAGTGCCCGTTTTCGCTTCCTGCACGCCCGTACCGGAATTGTTTTCCACGTATATTTTATAGCAAAATTTGGTGTTGGGTATCAGCCCGTGCAAGGTAAGGGAATGGTTTATTTTCCTTGAGGATATGGCCATAAGCTGGGAACATTTCCCTTCGGGGCCGTATTCTATCCATGCGGGCGAAGGAACATCTGTCGCCCATTTGATTACCGCAGTAGTGGGAGCGGGGTCTTCAACGTAGGGGCCTCTTTGTATTACGGCCGCGTTAAGCGCGGAAGCTAAAAACAAAAGGGTTATAAAAAGGAATTTTCTCATATAAATAATTCTACTAAATTTGGATACTCTTCGCTTTTCGCAAAAAAGTAGTTTATATTGGCTTAAGATTTTTGTATTCTTTAGGTATGAAAAAAATCATTACAATTTTAACTTTTATGTTGTCTTTATCCTCAGCTTTTTCTTTCAGCTTGGCGGATAACTATACTCACAATTCCAAATTTTGGCGCAACAGTACGATGCTTTCTTTTGCTCCGGTTTATCCGATTATCGTGGGCGCGGAATTTGACATTACCGAACATAAAGCGTTCGATAATCATATTTACGAAGTACGTCTGCCGATAGGCGTTGACGGCAACGGGTTTTCTTTGAGGGCTGTCCCTTTTGCCCTGCCGGATAACGCAAACGGAGCTTCGGCTTACGGCGGGAAGCTGATGTTCTCCACGGGCCTTAAGGTCAACGAGATTGACGGCACCGCCGCGGAAGGATATATGAGCGCGGGGATAGTCTCCCAAAAAGCCGACGTGTTAAAGAACGGCGTTCTTACGGAAAAAGACACCTTCGTTCAATCGGCATATGAACTTGGCATATTGGCCAATTTCTTTGGGGTTTACGCTTTCAATATATCCGGTAACGTGTATCAGTATCTTTCGGGTTTGGACGGCGTGGAGGGAGTGAGAGGAATTTTCAATCAGGCGGAGCTGGCCGATTTGGGGACTATCGACTATGTGTTGGGGCTGCCCAGAGCTTCGGGCGGAATAAAAGCGACTTGGCGTTCGGAGGAAAACCGCGCCGAAAGTTTTATCTCGTACCGATACATAGATATGCACGACGACGACTCCAGGCATTCCTTGCTTATCAGCACCAATATGATGGTAAGCGCGCGCGCTACGATAAGATTGTCGTATAACCACATTTTTATACCCAATCAGACGGATTCGGATATTTATGGCATAGGATTAAGCGTAAGACTGTAAAGGGGGAATATATGCCTAAGGATTTTAATAAGGAAAAGAAAGTGGACCCGGCTTCCAGGGTGCTTTCGCTTGTTTCGCATAAACTTAAGACGCCGCTGTCGATTATAAACGGATATACGGAGGCGATACTGTCTCAGCTGAAGCCGGAGGAAAAGGAAACATTTAACGCGAAAGCGCTTGGCGATATCAGCAAACAGGGCGAGAAGCTGGCGATATTGATTGACAAGCTGGTGCGTTTTAGCAGCGTAAGCAATTTAACGCAGGAGGACATAAAGAAGCAGGAAGTCAACGTGAAAGGTTTGTTTTCGTCCGCGGCGGCGGCCTGCGTGCTGAGAGACGATTCCTTGAGCATAATGTCCTCCGACGCCACGATAAGACGGCAAGGCCCTTCCATAGACATCAAATGCCCCCCCGAGGCGACGATATACGCCGATAAGGCGCTGGTGTCGATAGCGCTGGAAGAATTATTGGACAATTCTATAAAGTTCAACAATAATACGGTAAAAAAGATAAAACTTTTCTATTATGAAGAAGACGACAAAAATATTTTGGCCGTCGCCGATAACGGAGTAGGTATAAAAGAAGAGGACATAAGCCTCATTTTCGAAAAATTTTATCAGGTGGACGATTTCTTTACCGGCCAAATAGAAGGCTGGGGTTTGGGATTGGCTTTGGTAAAGATGATAATGAATATACACGAAGGCACCATTTCCGTAAGATCCCAGTACGGGATAGGCACTATAATATCTCTAAGGTTCCCTAAGAAATGAGTTTGACGGCAGAGCAACAAATAAAAAGAATGGCGGAAGAGATAGAACGTTCCGAAGATGCCCTTCGCGCTATCAATGTTAAATTGCGCGGATACTATGACCGTCTGGAAGTAATATACAAACAATTCAAGCGCAGAACTCCCATAAAGGACACTGAGTTTCAGAACGAATTTAGAACCACGGTGCTTGAACTTAAGGCCATTGCAGATGAAAGCGGAGAATTTTGGCGGCAGACGCGTACATACTTCAGAACTTTGGAAGACAAATCCGAGATTATAGAGAATAACCGCATAAACATAAAGCAGCTTAACATAACCGCATTGGCGTTTAACAGACAGGCGGATGAACTTTATACTGTTTTTAAGAATATACAGACTTTGGCAAAAGAAGTGCCTTTAAGGCTTAATTGGTGGCTTTTGGAAGCCTCTTGCGAAGATCTTAACAAAACGGTCACCAGGATATTGTTTCTTATAAGAGATATGGGGAAATATTTATGACAGAGGAAAACAAGACTGTTTCCGCTCCGCGCGAAGGAGGGGTGGATATTTACCGCAAGATAAATACGGCCTGCCTTATACTGATAGCGGTGGTAAGTTTGGTAACCGCGCTGATATACACCAGAAGCATATTGATACCGCTTGTAATATCGATTTTTATTTACACGATGATAACTCCGCTTATAAGGTATCTGCGTTTCAGAATGAAATTTCCGCGTTGGCTGGCGATAATAATATCGGCAACGATAGTATTGGTGCCTTTGGTCTTGGCGGTAATATTTATAAGCAACTCGATAAGCAATTTTGTACAAACCTTCAGTATATATCAAGCCAAACTGTTGGAATCTTTTAACAAGCTGGCGGATTTGATAAGGAGCTACAAAATACCTTTGCCCGACGAGATGTTGGAATTAAAGAGTTTGCAGGCGATGCTTACGGGGCCAAGTTCTGTCAATTTTTTAAAAGGAGTGGGGAGCAATGCGGTTAAGGTAATATCGTATTTTTCGATGGTGGTTATATTTGTGTTTTTTATGCTGTTGGGCTCGGGCCGCGCGAAGATAACCAATACCGTAATCAAGGAGATACAGAATAAGATTTCCGCTTATTTGTACATACATATAATAGTATCGATATTTACGGGCATATGCGTAGGGGTGGTATATTTTTCGGTGGGATTGGAACTGTCGCTGATGTTTATAGTATGTACGATAGTATTGAATTTTATACCAAATGTCGGGTCGATAATAGCGGTTTTGTTGCCTATGCCTATAGCTTTGATACAATTTGGTCCTACGACAAGTTTTTGGCTGGTTTTGATAATACCTGCGTGCATGCAGTTTGTTATAGGCAGCATAATGGAGCCTAAACTTCTGGGCGGCGGTATGGATTTGCATCCAGTAACGATAATAGGGTCATTGGTTTTTTGGGCGTTGGTATGGGGCGTGCCGGGCGCGTTTTTGGCGGTGCCGATGACGGCGGCGGTGCGGATAATACTCAGCAAGCTGGAGCCTACCCGCGCTTTTGCTGAAATTCTTTCCGGCCGTTTGCCGAAGTAAACGTGTTATTTTTTTGTGGGGAACAGCAGCGGTATTTTTGCGGGAAAGCCGATTGACTATTAGGCCCTAAGTCTGATATTATTTATGTTATCAAAAAGAATTACGGTGAAAACCGAAAAGGTGAAAACCAAACAGGAGACAGTCATAATGAAGAACATGATTAAGTTTATGTTAGTTTTTGCTTTAGCCGCGGGGTTAACCGCGTGCAGCAAGAACGTAAAAGATGATGCCGCGGCCGACAATGTTGGCACGGTAGGAATGGTGGAAGAGATTTCCGCCGATGACACCATAATCATCGAAGAAGAAGATGCCGCTATCGTGGTAGAAGCTGAGGCCGTAAATTTGGCGCCTGTATACTTTGCTTTGAATCAGTATACGCTGTCCAAAGAAGCCAGAGCCGTACTCGAAGCCAATGCCGAGATTTTGAAGGTAAAAGGCGTAAAGACGATAACGGTTGAAGGCAACTGCGACGACAGAGGCACGATTGCTTACAATATCGCTTTGGGCGACAAGAGAGCCAAAGAAGTAAAAGATTACTATGTAAAGCTCGGTTTAAACGCCGATGATATTTACACGATCTCTTACGGTAAGGAAAGACCGGTATGCACGGAAAACACCAATGCGTGCTGGGCCAAGAACCGCAGAGCCGATACAGTAATACAGTAGTTAATTTGGAGGGGAGCTTTTCCCATGAAAATAAACAAGATAATAATATTGTCTGTTTTGGGGATCAGCTCCCCTTTGATTATGAGTGGTTGTTTCGCGACTCAAGACGACGTAAGGATATTAAAGACGCAAGTTGCGGCGTTGAACAAGACGCTTGAGAATTTACAAAAGAATCAGGCCGGTCTGGACGTGCAAATGGAAGAGCTGATGAATCAGCTTATACAATCTTCCGAGAACCTTAAAGATTTCGATTATAAACTTGACAATATCTCTACTAAGCTGGACAATATAACTTCAGCTTTGGACGGCGATAAAACGGAGTACAAGATGCCGCCGGGCGAGATATACGAGCAAGCCAAAAGTCAGTTTGATTCCAAACAATATACGACTGCGGCGAAGGGCTTTGCTTTATACATACAGAACGCTCCTGAAGGCCAAAATATAGAAGAGGCGTATTTATATTTGGCGCAGGCGCTGTATAATTTGGAAGAATATCAGAAAGCGGCGGTGTCTTCGGCTACTTTGCTTGATAAATATCCCAAGAGCAAATATACCGCGGCGGCGCGTATAGTATATGCGCGCAGCATAATACCTCTTGACAAGAAAGAGGAGGCCAAGAACTATCTCCAGTCGGTGGTTCAGGACTATAAAGGCAGCACCGAAGCTGCCGAGGCCAAGAAACTTATCGGGGAAATAAAATAAGATGAAATTTCTAAAGTATATGGCGGTGGTGACATTGCTGCTGCCGGTATTGTGTTTTGCCAGGGAAAGCGACGTATACATAGGTATATCGTCGAAATACGATCCCAACGCTCTGCCCAAGATAGGCATAGCGCATTTCTTCGCAAAGAACGAAAATAACGCCGCGGAGAAGCAAACCGCATCGCAATTGTCTTCTGTTGTCCGCTCAGACCTGCTGCGCTCGCGTTATTTTGACGTTCAGGATAATCTGCCCAAGCCGGATTTAAACAATTTGGGCGAAGTGTTTTCCAAGTATCGCAAAGACGGCTTGGACTATTTCCTTTTTGCGGAAGTCGCTCAGAGCGGAGAGGGGCAGTGGGACATTAAAGCGTTTTTGTACGATACGGAATCGCAGAAAGCCATACTTGCCAAGAACTTAAAAAGCAGCAGCAAGAGTTTAAGGCGCAGCGCGCATATCCTTTCAGACCAGATAGTAAAACTGCTTATGGGAAAACGCGGCATAGCGGATACGAGGATAGCTTTCGCTAACGACTCTACCGGCAAGAAAGAGATATATATGGTGGATTATGACGGATATAATCTGACGAAACTTACCAGGGATAAATCAATATCTTTGCTTCCTCGCTGGAGCGCGGATTCGAGCAAAATATTCTACACTACGTACCGCAGGAAAAATCCGGACGTTTATTATATTGATTTAAAAGAAGGCAAGATAAAGCCTCTGATAAAAACTCGCGGGCTGAATCTTATAGGCGGCGTGTCGCCCGACGACAAGAGTTTGGTTCTAACCTTGTCCAGAGGCGAAAACCCGAACATATACATCAAGGATTTGGAAAGCGGCGCGCTTAGGCGTTTGACGGATAAATACGGGGTAGACGGTTCGCCTTCTTTTTCGCCTGACGGGAAGTATATAACTTTTGTATCGAATCGTTCTGGCAATCCTCAGATATACATAATGAACTTGGCGACCCAGGAAACGAGGCGCATAACGAAGATGAACTGGACGGACAGCCCCCAGTGGTCGCCCAACGGCGATTGGATAGTTTTTGCCGGACGTGAGGCGGCCAATCACCCGATAGACATTTTTATCACGGATATAACCGGCTCGCAGGTAAGGCAGCTGACTGCGGACGCCGGTTGGAATGAAGATCCCACCTGGTCGCCGGACGGTCGTTTTATAGCGTTTACCACCACCCGTTCGGGCAAAAGGCAGATATACGTGATGGACGCGGACGGCAGCGCCCCGCATTTAATAGCGAATATAAGGGGCAATGCCTTTACTCCGAACTGGAGCAAATGATTGTTTTAAAATCGTAACAATAAAAAAGCGCCTTCGGGCGCTTTTTTAATGGAATAAACAGATATTTGTTCCGGAAGATATTTGCCAAAGCCTTTTTGATTGGGGTTTTAACCTGTTTTAATCGTCGTAATTTGGGGAATATTTTTACATTTGCAGTGATAATTTGGCGCGGAAAAAAGGGTATTTTAGGCTTTGACGTGGGCAAGGGGTTTTTAAAATATTTGCAAAAGGTACAAAATTTCCTAAAATGAAATATATATATAATATATATGGGTGGCAGTATCAAATTTTAGGATAGGAGTTTTAACAATGGCAAGGAAACCTTTTATAGCGGGCAACTGGAAAATGCACAATACGGTGGAAGAATCCGTAAATTTAATCGAGGGTTTGAAAGCGGCGAAGAATAAAAACAACGCCGATATAATGGTAGCGCCCAGTTTTACCAGCCTGAGCGCGGTGGTAAAGGCCAGCGCGGGTACGGGTTTTAAAGTGGCGGCGCAGGATTGCTATTTTGAAGACAAGGGAGCGTTTACGTCGCAGGTATCACCCGTTCAGGTTAAAGGTACGGGCGCGACGCACGTTATTTTGGGACACAGCGAAAGGAGAAGCCTTTTCGGCGATACGAACGAAGTTTTGAACAAGAAAGTGGCCGCGGCGTTAAACCACGGATTGGTGATAGTATTTTGCGTCGGCGAAACTCTTGAACAGCGCGAAGGCGGCAAGACGGAAGAAGTGATCAAAGACCAACTTGTAAACGGTTTGAAAGGATTCAGCGCGCAGCAGCTGAAAGATCTTGTAATCGCGTATGAACCGGTATGGGCGATAGGCACCGGCAAGACTGCGACTCCGGAACAAGCCCAGGATACTCACAAGGCTATAAGAGCGATGCTGGCCGAGCAGTTCGGCAAAGAATTTGCCGACGGTGTAAGGATACTCTACGGCGGCAGCGTAAAAGCCGACAACGTAGACGCGATAATGGCAAAAGAGGACGTAGACGGCGTGTTGGTAGGAGGCCAGTCTTTGATTGCCGAGAAATTTAACAGGATAATAGACTATAATTAATATGAATTTGGCCAAATATATAGATCATACGATACTTAAAGCGACGGCGACGAAAGAAGACGTCGCGAAGCTGTGCGACGAAGCGGCGCGCCACGGATTTGCGTCTGTGTGCGTAAATCCGTTTTGGGTAAGCCTGTGCAGCGACTTGTTAAAAGGCAGCGGAGTAAAGGTTTGCACCGTAATAGGCTTTCCTTTGGGCGCCAATGAGAGTGCGGTAAAAGCGTTTGAGGCGAATTTAGCGATCAAACAAGGCGCGGAAGAAGTCGATATGGTTATCAATATCGGCGCTTTAAAGAGCGGAATGTATGACGTGGTGCGCAACGATATTTCGGCCGTAAGAGAAGCTAGCGAGGGGAAGGTTCTGAAAGTTATAATAGAAACTTCTTATCTTACCGACGCGGAAAAGGAAACGGTGTGCAAGATCTGCACCGAATGCGGAGTGGATTTTGTAAAGACGTCGACCGGATTTTCGGACGCGGGCGCAAAAGTTGAGGACGTCAAACTTATGGCTAAGGCGTCAGGATTGAAAGTTAAGGCGTCCGGCGGAATCAGGAGTAAGGAAGACGCTTTAAAAATGATAGAGGCCGGCGCCAGCCGATTGGGTACGAGCGCGGGCGTTAAAATCGTAACGGACTAGAATATGATAAAACGATGGGAAATAAGGGAGAATACCCTTACCGAAAATTCGGTATACATCTTATTGGTGCAAGGCGACGAAGACTCTGCCCAGCGGATATCCAATCAGCTGTCGGCTTTTTGCCGTCTTATAGAAGAGAACGTATCTCCCTTTACCCACGTTTTTGAGCTGTACAATATAACGGATGACAGTATGCTGGAAAAGATCCGCATAAAGATAGAGGAAATTTCCCAGCAGGTTGTCATTGAAGGCGATATAAACGAGCGGACTAAGCACGTCAATTTGGACGTCATATCGCCTGCCACGGAAATATTAGGCCGCCAGGATCAAGATTCTTTTAGCGGCGTGTCGGAGGAGGACGCCGTCCAGCGGCCAAGGGCTGTTGTGCCGGAAAGGCCGTCCTCAATCAAAACGCCGGAGTCGCCCATTCCAGCCAAGCCTTCTGCCGCGCCGAGGGCGCGCATAATCAGGCCGGAGCAGTCTAATGCGGAGGTAAATGCCGCTTCTGACCGCGGGGCAGGGATTTTGGGGCGCGGGGTCGAACGGGTTGAGCCGAACCGCAGCGAGGCGCGGCAATCGGTTCCAAGCGGAAGGCGGGCGGCGCCTGAGGATATTATCAAGCCTGCAGAGAAGAAAAGAGATCCTTTCTCAATAAGGAAACCTAAAGAAGAAACGAAAGTTTCCGCCGAGGATATATTCGGGATGGAGCGCAGCAATGAAGGGAAAGTACATCTTTCCGAGGGCGACTTTTCGATAAAGCAAGATTTCGGAAGTGTCGATTCTTTGAATATAGAATTGGATAATGACTGTGAAGTAGGTGACGGGACTTTCATCAATTTGAGTTCGGCCGAGAGTACGCATATAAAGAATTACGATATGGGAGAAAATACGGTCCCGCCGGAAAAAAACACAAAAACGGCGACATTGGGCATAGCGACTTTAATCGGCGGACAATATCCCGAAGATACGGTAAAGACTCAGCAGCAATCTTTAAAGCTGATGGGCGGCCTTGCCAATGATGCCAAGAGGGAAACTTTGATAGAAGACCCTTATAAGAAGAAGGTACAAACGCCTGAGACTGTCAAACCTCGCAAGGAAGAAGCACCCAAGAACAATTATATGCCGTCCGTAGGCGCGGACAGCACTTTGTCTGCCGATAGACAAGTACGCTCCGCAGAAGTCAATCACCAAGGCGGCGTACAGGAGAAGATAGCAAAAGCGGGCGGTTTTTTGGGGAAACTTTTCGGCAAATTCGCGGCGGCGGCCGGCGAACATTTAAAAAAACAAGAGAAGCGGCAAGAAGCACCCATTCAGCAGCAGGCCCCCGCGCACAATGTTTTGAATACCGAGGATAGAGCGATAGCCGATAATAACGCTGATGCCGCGGCGGCGGTTGCCGCGCCCGCGCAGGCGAAAAAGGAAGAATATAATCCTTTTGCTAATTTGGGCAGCAAAAAAGCGGAGGAAGAGCTTGAACAATCCTCTTTAAACAGCACTTTGAAGTCGGCCAGAAGCAGAAGCACGTTCCACAGTATCGCACCCGACGGTAAAGCGGCCGTCCCGATAGAAGAAATAATGTCGCCGGTGGTTGACGACAATCTTTCTGCCAAGATACAGGTCGACGATATTTTCGCGGCGGAAACGATATGCGAGTTTTATGCCGATCCAGAAGAAACCGGCGGTCAGAACAAAGTAGAGGAGATGATACAGAGCGCTCCTTCAACTACGGGCAAGACAAAACCGAGCTCTACCGTTAATACGGCGAATATAGCTTCGGTGGGAAAGAAGCCTTTGGGCAATTTTGACGATTTGCTTGATGTCCCGACTAACATTTTATCTTCTTCCGATCAAGAACAAACGGAGGATAAAACCGCTCAGGCTGCGGCCGCTTTGTCGGAAAGAGAAGCTGTCATTGCAAAGCAAGCGTCTGTAGGGCAAGGCAAGTCTTCGGCCGAAGAGAAAGTTCAGAGTGAACAAAACGAGGTGTCAGTCCCCTTGGCAAAAGAGAAGCCCGCGCCGAAACCCGCGCCGGCGGCGCCAGAGATAAAAGAATTTCCTAAAGAAGAATATCAAGAGGAATCATTTCCCGCGGAAGAAAATGTAATTGCGCAAACTGGAAATGACGGGAATATTTCGCAAGACGTAGCCTCCGCAGGTAAATCCGCGCAGGTTACTCAAACCCAAACGCCTTTAATATTTACTTCGCATGACGGAGCTAATACGAGGGAGGTTCAAACGCCGCAGGCGGAGAAGCCTAAAGCGCAATTTGTCAAAGCGAAACCGGCTTTTGTTACCGATAAACAGGGCATAAAGCCCAAGCCGTCCGCTCCTTTGCAAGCGGAGCGAGATACTCAAGCATCTGCGGAGCCTGCATCGGAGCCTGTGTACAATGCGGCCCAGCGGGATAGAGCGGCTGATAACGCAAATACCGCGCCGCGCGAGGAAAATGCGCAAGCTGTATTTGCGCAAGAGCCTCAAGCCGTTGAAGAGGAAAAGCAAGCCCGTTGCGAATCTTTGAAAGAGAATAACGCGCAGGGAACTGCCGATAATGACGGTATAATAGATTTGAAGAAAGGCTATACCAGGGTCACTGAGATTAAGCCGCAAGCCTTTGATATGAGTGCGGCTTTTGAAGACGCAGCCGAATTTGCGGAAGAGATAGAAACCAATATAACCGAATTGGGCGACGAACAATATTTTGATAAGCCCGCGCAGGACAACCTGGCGGCGGAGCATATTTCCCCGGCCGAAGAGGCGGCGCAAGCCGTTTTTGAAGGCGGCGTCGGGGGTGATATGGATAATGCGGCCTCGGAGGTGCAGCCTGCCTCTGATGAATATTCTTCTTATGAGGCGGACGAGCCTGCAATAGAAGCATTGCCTGCCGCTGAGGATATGGCAGCGTCGGCGCCCGCATATAATGCGGTTAAGCCCGCGGCGCCTCGCCCTCCGGCGGCGCCGGTAAAAGTTCCGGCAAAGCCGTCCGCGCCGGCAAGTCCCAAGCCTAAGGCGGTCCCTCCGGTTCCTCCGGCGGTCCGTCCGCAAGAAGTTAAAACGCCGCCGCCGATAAAAAGAGAAGAGTCCGGCGGAAAAGATTTTAAAAAAATAATAGAACAAAAAATAGCAAAAGGGGAGATAATAGCTGATATGACACAAGATCCGTATAATAACAATAACAATACAGAAAAACCCGCGGTACCGGGTCAAAGAATTCCAAGCGCGCCGAAGGCGCCTTCAGCTCCGATTTCTCCTGCGGGCAGAGTAAATCCCGCGGCGCCGAGGCCGGCCGTTCCCAATGCCCACCCCAGGCCTTCCGTTGCCCCTAATGTCAACGCAACCGCGCGGCCTGCGGTCAATCCGGCGCATAGGCCCGGCGTAACGCCTGCCGGCCAAAGACCGGTTCAGAAACCTACTCCCGAACCGCGCGCCGCTACTGCGGTCGATCATACGATTTTAGTTTCGGCCGGGCAGGTCTATAAGAGAAACAATTGGCCATTGGAAATACCTTTAAATCCTTTATTCACTTTCGATAAAATGGATATGGCCTCAAATCGTTTCGCCCACGCTACTGCGATGAGCGTAATAGACAATATCGGCACTATGCATAATCCTTTTATGTTGTACGGCGACAGCGGTACGGGCAAGACCCATTTTCTTAACGCTATGGGCTATGAACTGGCGATGAAAATCGGGCAGGAAAAGATATTTTTTACCAACGGGGTGCGTTTCTCCAGAGGCGTACAAAGATATGTGGAGGAAGGCAATATAAAGCATTTGGAGGATTTCTTCTCCTCGGTGGAAGTGTTGATAATAGACGATATCCATCTTACCGCGGTAAACGAGCATAACAGGGAGTTTATATCAAGAGTGCTCAACAGATTCCTGCAGGAAAAGAAACAGATTTTGATATCGTCAAAATATCCGCCTGAGAGTTTGGCCAGGTTTGAAGAGTTGGTAAGATTCCGTTTGGACCAGGGCTGGGTATCGGAGCTTAAACCGCCGCGCCAGCAGCATTTCAGCAAGATATACGGCAAGATGATAGAGGACGCGGAGCTTGGTTTGAACGATAATCAGTCGCAGGGCTTTCTTACTTTCGACAAGGCCAATCTTGGCGCGATAGCGCGCAATATCAAGAGGGCCAAGGTGTTGAGCCGCAGAATAAACAACAGCGGTTTGATACAGATGTCCTATGACCAAATTTTGAACGAGATGCTTGCGGTAAACGGGGAAAACGAGAACAGCGAGATAGCCTCAAAAGATTTTGCGGATATAGTTACCATAAACAGGAGCGAAAACACCGATTGGGGCAATTTCGGGTTTTTCTATCCGCAGGATCAGGCGGACAAGTTCAAATGGATTGCGTTTGGCGTAATGCAAAAAGCCAAGGAGCTGGGCATAAAAGGCGGATTTAACTTCGCGTTGAAGAGCTCTTATTCCACGGATCACATAATTTCGGCTGCTTTTAAGATAGCCAATATATGCGACAACAAGAACTTGAAAGGCGCGATAATATTGGGTCCGTCGCTGAACGTATGCCAGGATTCGATAAGAGATAACTTCTATGACATTCTTACGCATATGCTTGAAGTTATGATGATACGCTGCGGCATAATAGACGCGGAGAATATCAAAAAACCCAGCGCTTACGTAAGAGTATTGGGCGACGTTTTAAAATAAGAGGTGAAGATGAGGAAATTTTCTGTTTTGATATGCGCCTTGGCGCTTTTTGCGGGTTGTCAACGTTTTAACATCGGGCCGAAAGGCGCGGGCGAATACGTTATGGCTTCGGCTACGGTGCCTTATGAGGATATATCCAAATCCGAACTGAAAAAGAGGGTTTTGAAGCAGGCCGAACTTAACGCGTTGGAGCGGGCGACGAGGGTGTTTTTGTCCTCAAACAGCGCGGTGGCGTTCCCGCCGGAGATAAAGAGCCAGATATTGGATAACCCGGACGCTTATATAAGGAAATCCTATATTACGACTTCCTACAGAAAAGGGGAAGAATTTTACGGTGAAGCGCGAGTAATGGTATTGGTAAGCGATTTGTCGGCCAAAATAAAGGAGCTTCAAAGCGCGGACTATGTAAAGAAGACCAATATATTTGTGGCTTCAAGAGAGCTTATCAACGGGGAACTTTCCCTGCAGCAGTATTGCCGACAGGGCATATACAAGGCTTTGAAGGATTATCCTTATGTTCTTATAGACGGCGGTAATTTGAGCCAAAGCAATTTGGAAGATTATACGCAGATAGTGGATAAGGCCAAGAAAGAAGGAGCCAGATACGTTATATTGGCGGAAGCGAGCGCGAGCGAATTGGAAAGCGCGTCACAGCTGACGACGTCTTTTAAACCGGTAAGAGCGAAAGCCAACATAAAAGTAATAGCGAGCAGCAACTATCAGGTAATAGCGGAGACGGCCGACAGCTTCAGCGGATTGGACGGCGTATTAAGCATAGCGCAGCAAAAGGCTTTGACGGGCGCGTGCGAAAATGCTGCGGTCCAGACGGCGGATCCGATAAACAGGGCGGTAAATTCGGCCAAGACTTTCAAGTTTATAGTAAACGACGTCAACACGATAGAACGTTTGGAAGAAATGCAGAACATAATGCGCCAGTTAAGCGAGGTGGAGGATTTCAATTTGATAAAGTATACCAATTCCAACGCCACGTTTGAGGTGCAGGCGAATATAAACAACGCGGAAGAGTTTTCCGCCAAGATACTAAGGAAGTATTATTCCAATTTTTCTATAGACAGGATAACGCCTGACGTCGTGGAGATGAGCTTCCTGTAAAAGATATGTTAGCCAGTATAGTATCTAGCTGCGTTCACGGTTTGGACGGGTTTCTGGTGTCCGTAGAGGTGGATATAACGGCGGGTATGCCGTCATTTTCTTTGGTGGGATTGCCCGATCAAGAAGTAAAAGAAGCCAAAGACAGAGTCCTTGCCGCGATAAGGAACAGCGGATATGAAGTCCCTTTAAAAAAGATAACGGTAAATCTTGCGCCGGCCGAGCTGAAGAAGGCCGGCGCTCATTTTGACTTGCCCATAGCTTTGGGAATACTCGCCGCCAGCGGGCAAATAAGCAAAGAGGCGTATTCAAGAGCAGGCGATATCGTGTTTATAGGTTCTTTGGGTTTGAACGGCAAGACGCACGCCTGCGGCGGAGTATTGCCGATGTTAATATCATTAAAGAAAATGGGGCGCGCCAAAGCGGTTATTCCTTTTGACAACGGCGCGGAATCCTCTTACGCTGGCATAGCGGCTTTTGGAGCAAAGAACTTAAGGCAGACGGTAGATATGCTTGAGGGGAAAGCCCCTTTTGAAAGCGTCGCTTTGCAGGAGGAAAGTTCCGAGCGATATATAGGCAATCTTGGCGATTTCAGCGAAGTTAAAGGGCAGGCTTTGGCCAAGCGCGCTTTGGAGATAGCGGCCGCGGGCGGGCATAATGTTTTGCTGGTCGGGCCTCCGGGCACAGGCAAAAGTATGCTGGCCAAAAGATTTGCTGGTATATTGCCGCCTTTGACCAAAGAGGAAAGATTGGAAATCTTGCAGATATATTCCGTCTGTAAACTTTTGGGCAAGAGCGGGCGGATAGAGGGGCGGCCGTTTAGGGATCCGCATCATACGATTTCAAATATAGCTTTGATAGGCGGAGGGCAAAATCCCAGGCCCGGCGAAGTCAGCTTGGCGCATAACGGGGTATTGTTCCTTGACGAATTTGCGGAGTTTTCCAGAACTTCACTTGAAGTGTTAAGAGAACCTTTGGAAACTTTTAAAGTTACTATATCCAGAGCCAAAGACACTTTCACTTTCCCCGCCAAGTTTACCTTAATAGCGGCTATGAATCCTTGTCCGTGCGGATACCACGGGCATAATGTTAAGACCTGCAATTGTACGCCTTTGCAGATAAACCGCTACAAAGCCAAAGTATCCGGCCCTCTGCTTGACAGAATTGATCTAACCGTCAATTTAAATCCCGTTGATTATAAAGACTGGAACAAGAAAAGCGAAGGGGAAAGCAGTGCGGAAATAAGGGCCAGAGTAAGTGCGGCGCGCGAAATACAAAAAGAGCGTTTTAAAGGCAGCGGGGTTACGGCCAACGCTTTTATGAGCGCGGCGCAGATAAAGGAATATTGTCCTTTGCCGGCGGGCGGCGGTGAAGTGCTTGAGCTTGCAATGAAAAAGCTGGGCCTTTCGGCCAGAAGTTTGGATAAAATATTAAAGACGGCCCGCACGATAGCCGATTTGCAGGGCAGCAGTGACATTAAAAAAGAGCATATAATAGAAGTAATGCAATACCGCCCGTTCGACAGGAAGGGCGTAAGCGATATTTAGGCGGATTTATGGCGCTTTCATACGAAGAGAAATTGGCATTATTGAAGATAAACGCTTTCAGCTTTTTAAGGGCCGATTGGCTTGGGCGGCTTTTGGATATTTTCGGCTCGCCTTGCGAGATATTAAAGCAAAGCCCTCAGCGCCTAAGCGAAGAGGGCAAGATAAGCATAGAAACGGCCGGCAAGTTTTTGGAGACCGCGGGCAGGCTCAATGCCGAGGCGGAACTCGAAAAAACGGAAAAAGCGAACGGTCGTATATATTTTAAAGGCGAGCCCGATTATCCTCGGGAGCTTTTGGCGATAAAAGAGCCGCCTTTGGCTTTGTATGTAAGAGGGATTTTGCCTTCGGACTCTTCCGCCAATGTCGGTATGGTGGGCACAAGGAAGATAACGCCTTACGGCCGCAGAGCGGCGTCAAGACTTGGCGAGGATTTGGCTATTTCAGGCGCGGTATTGGTAAGCGGTTTGGCAAGGGGTATTGATACCGTAGTTCACGCCAGCGCGGTGCGAAACGACAAGCCTACTATAGCTTTAATAGGTACTGGCATAGGGCGCTGTTATCCGGCGGAAAACAGGGAGCTGGCGCGCGGGATACTGGATAGAGGCGGCGCGATAATATCGGAGCTCCCGTTCGACGCTCCGCCGCTGGCGCAGCATTTCCCGCGGCGCAACAGGCTTATAGCGGCGTTCTCCCAATTGGTGGTAGTGGTGGAAGGCGAGATAAAATCGGGCGCGCTGATTACGGCCAAGATGGCGCTTGAGCAGGGCAAAGAAGTTCTGGCGGTGCCCGGCCCGATAGACAGTCCGCAAAGCGCGGGGCCGAACAATCTTATCAGGGAAGGCGCCGGAATGGTATTGGACGCACGCGATATTATAGACGCTTTGCCTTTAAATTTAAAACTTGGCCTTAACACTAAAAAACTCTATAATGAAGAAAAGACTCCGCTTGAGGATTTGGCGCCGCTTGAACGACAGGTTGTCGAAGCGATAGGATCATCAAGCGTGAGTACTGACGATTTGGCAATGTCTTTAGCCATGCCGATAAGCGAGCTTAGCGGCATATTGTTTAATTTGGAAATCGGCGGATTGATTTGCTGCGAAGACGGCAAATACAGCAGACGGAAATTTTAGCTTTTTATACAGAGGAACGAAAATGGCAAGCAAGGAAAACAAAACGACGGCGAGCGTAAAGACCGGCGGCAAAGAATTGATAATAGTGGAGTCCCCCACAAAGCAGAAGACTATAAGCAAGATATTGGGCTCGGCTTATATGGTCAGGAGCTCTTTCGGACATGTGCGGGATTTGCCGTCAAAGGAGATCGGCGTCGATGAAAAGCACGGTTTTAAGCCGACATACGTAATAAGCGGCAAGCCCAAGGTGATAAGCGAGCTTAAAGAAGCGGTAAAGAAAGCCTCTACCGTATATCTCGCCACCGACCCTGACCGCGAAGGGGAAGCCATAGCTTGGCATTTGCAGGAACTGCTGCATCTAAAACCGGAAAACACAAGAAGAATTTACTTCCACGAAATAACGCCGACCGCGGTAAAGGAATCTTTCGACCACGCCCGCGGCATAGACCATAATTTGGTAGACGCGCAGCAGGCAAGGCGCATTTTGGACAGATTGGTCGGCTATAAACTTTCCCCGCTTTTGTGGCGCAAAATAACAAGCGGATTAAGCGCGGGGCGCGTGCAATCGGTGGCGGTACGCCTTTTGACCGAAAGAGCCAAGGAAATCGCCGAGTTTAAGGAACAAGTCTACTGGACGATAAAAGCCTCTTTGGAGAAGGAAAACCAAAAGCCCTCTTTCAGCGCGCGCTTGCTTAAATGGGAAGGCAAAAACGTAGAGCGTACGGTAACGCATAAATTATTTGCCGAAGACTATAAAGTAAAGAGCACCGTATTTGACACCAATGAATCGCTCGCGCCGGTAAACGCCGTATTAAGGCAAGGCCCGATCGTGGTGGAGAAGGTGGAGAAAAAGGAAGTAAAGCAAAAAGCCCGTCCGCCTTTTATTACCAGTTCTATGCAGCAAGACGCTTACAATAAGATAGGCTTCGGTTCGCAAAAGACTATGCAGGTCGCGCAAACTTTATACGAAGGTGTAGAGATCGGCGGGCAGACGGTGGGTTTGATAACTTATATGAGAACGGACTCTTTTAACGTTTCCAAGCAGCTGCAGAGCCAGACTTCAAAATTCATTAAGGAAAAATACGGCGAAGAGTACGCCCCAAAGAGCGCGCCGGTATATAAAAGCAAAGTCAAAGGCGCGCAGGAAGCGCACGAGTCTATACACCCTACCGACGTATACAGAACGCCGCAAAGCATAAAGGCTTATTTGACGTCAGACCAGTATAAACTTTACGAATTGATATGGCTGCGCTTCGTGGCTTCCCAAATGGCGGAAGCGGTGTTTAATACAGTCGCCGTCGATATATCCGCAGGCGGAAAGGAAAAATGCCTGCTGAGAGCCAACGGCAGAACGATTAAATTTAAAGGGTATCTCTCGGTATATCAGGAAGAAGCCGACGAAAGGGAAGGTTCGGAAGAGGACAATAAGGACGATTCTTCGGCCTTGCTCCCGCCTTTGGAAGAGGGCGACTCTTTAAAATTGTTGTCCATTGAAACCAAAGACCATAAAACTACGCCTCCGCCAAATTATAACGAAGCCAGCCTGATTAAAACTTTGGAAAAGCACGGCATCGGCCGCCCTTCCACTTACGCGCCGACGATAAAAACGATTATGGACCGCAAGTATATAGAGAAGCAGGCCAAGAGCAATAAGCTGGTGGCGACGGATTTGGGTATAACGGTGACCGAGCAGCTTAAAGAGTTTTTTAAAGACATAATGGATTTATCTTATACCGCCGGAGTGGAGGAAACTTTGGACGATATCGCCGAAGGTTCCAAAAAATGGGTGGACGTAATAAGCGGTTTTTACGACGGCTTTACGCGCGACTTGGACAATGCCTCCAAGAATATGCGCAAGCCCGCGCCTTCCGTTGTGGAGGGCGAAAAGTGCCCGCTGTGCGGCTCGCCTATGGTGCTGAGGAGAAGCAAATACGGGGAATATCTTACTTGCGTAAATTATCCCGATACCTGCCAAGGCAAGAAGAACGTAAGCGGCGCGGCGCCGGAACCCGAACAGACAAACGAGAAATGCGAGAAATGCGGCGCGCCTATGGTAATAAGGACGGGGCGCAAAGGCAGATTTATGGCTTGTTCGGCCTACCCGAAATGCCGCAATACATACTCGATAGACGCGCAGGGCAACAGAGTGGCGTCTTCGGGCCCGTTGGATTCGGGCCGCAAATGCGAGAAATGCGGCAAGGCTCTTGTGCTGAGGCACAGCGCAAAAGGCGCGTTTTTGGGCTGCAGCGGATATCCGAAATGCAAGAATATCGTCAATATTACGCCCGAAGAGGAAGAGGCTATAAAAAAGCTGAACGAAAAGAAAGAAAATGCTTAAGCAGATAGAAAATTTCACTTTAAGTTTAAAGGGACGCAACCTTTCGGCGCACACTTTGCGCGCGTACGGAAGCGATTTGGAGGCTTTCGCGGCGTTTATGTCCCTTAGGAATTTTCTTTCGGTGAAGGATTTTACTTTAAAAAACATAAGGGCGTATTTGGCATACGAGAATATGAAAGAAATATCGCGCCCGACGATGCTGCGCAAGATAAGCGCGCTTAGAAGTTTTGCCAAGTTTTTGGCCAACAGGGGCCTGATAAAGGTAAATCCGTTTGCTTTGTTTTCCGCGCCGAAGCGTGAAAAGAAACTGCCGTCCTTCCTTACCGAGAGCGAGGCTTCAAACCTGATGGACGCGGAAATAAGCAAGCGTTTCCATTACAGGAACAAAGCGATATTGGAACTTCTGTATTCCAGCGGATTAAGACGGAGCGAAACGGTCGGCCTGAATATAGGCGATATAAATTTTGACGAAGGATACGTAAGGGTATTGGGAAAAGGCTCAAAGGAGAGATTAGTTCCCGTAACCGATATAGCTTTGGAGTCTATAAGCAATTATTTGGACACCCGTCCGCAGGCGCGGGGCGACGAGCCTTTGTTCTTGGGCAGCAAGGGCGGGCGTTTGAGCGGGGAAGGTTTGGCTCAGATAGTCAAAAAGAGCGCCATTGACAGCCGAGTGGCGCGTAAGGTTACGCCGCACAGTTTGAGGCATTCTTTCGCTACGCATCTTTTGAACAACGGCTGCGATTTGAAAAGTTTACAGGAAATGCTTGGGCATAAAAGTTTGGCGGCTACCCAAGTTTATACTCACGTGTCTTTGGAGAGGCTTAAGAAAGTTTATAATGCCGCACATCCCGAAAGCGAGGTAAAGAAATGATTTCGATAGGAATAGACATAGGCGGAACATTCGTAAAATTTTTCGCGGTGAACGACCGCAAGAAAATACTTAAGACCGATAAAATCCCCACTTATACCACACTCAGCGGGAAGGCGTTTTTGGGGCAGCTTTCCAGAATAGTCAACGAATGGCGCGGCGGCTTTAAGGACAAAGACGTCGTCTTGGGCGTCGGCATAGCCGGCGATACCGACCCGGAAAAGGGCGTTTTGCGCTGGGCGCCGAACATACCTTGGCATAACTTGAAAGTATCCAAAGTGATGAAGGAAAATACCGGCTGCGATTGTTACGTGTCGAACGACGCCAATATGGCTGCTTGGGGCGTATTCGACAGGGAATTTAAAGGCAAATATAAAAATATGATAATAGTAACCTTGGGCACCGGCATAGGCGGCGGCATAATAATCGACGGCAAATTGTACCAAGGGGCGGACGGCTCTTCCGGGGAGCTGGGCCATATGAAAATAGATTATTCGCCCGACGCTCCTTTATGCGGCTGCGGGCAAAGAGGCTGTATGGAATCTTATGCCGGCACCAAAGGGATATTGCGTATGGCGCAGGCAGTAAGCGCGGAAAACCCTAAATCGATATTGGCCAATTTGATAAATACGGAAGATTTTTCCGTCAGTTTGCTTTCCCAGGCGGCCGAACAGGGCGATGAAGTCGCTTTGAATTTATGGAAAGAGATAGGCTCGTATTTGGGCCGCGGTTTGGCGGATATGGTTCTGCTTTTAAATCCGCATGCGATAGTGTTGGCGGGCGGAGTATCGCGCGGCGCGAAATATTTCTTGCCTTCGATAAGGGAAGTTTTCGACAGGCAGGCGGTGAAAACGCCGTTTAAAAACGTTAAAATTCTTTTGTCCAAAGAGGGTAATATAGGCGGCGTGGGCGCCGCGCTTTACGCCTTGCATAAAGCCAATGAAAAGTAAATTTGTTACGGCGCTCTGCCTGATGTTGGCCGGCGCCAATATTTTTGCGGAAGATTTTGAGCTGCCCGCACCAACCAAAGGCGAGTTTATCTACTATACCGCCGACGAGACCGTTTACGATAAAAATAATTCCGTCGTCGCCATAAAAGGGAATGCGGAAATATATATAGAAGACGGCCAGACCACCCGCGTAATCAAAGGCGACGATATTCAGGTGCACATTAAAGAGCAGCTTTTAATTTCAAACGGAACTACGGTTATCGAGGACGAAAAGGGCGTATTTACTTCCAACGGAATAAAATTCGATATGGCTTCAAAGGCGCTGTTGATGGAGGATATTAAAGCGGATTATTCTCCGATAAGAGTTCTATCCACCAAGAGTATGGAAGCCAAAGACGGCGAATATATCTTGAGGGACGCCAATATCACCTGCTGCGATTTGGAAAAACCGCACTATACCCTTTACGTCGGCAAGGCCGATTTGATACCGGGCGACAGAATTTGGGCAACCAACGCGGTGGTAAAATACGGCAAAGTGCCGGTGTTTTATTTGCCTTTCGTATACCGCTCTTTAAACGCGGACAGGCTCTTTACCACTTACGTGGATTTCGACCAAAGCGACAATACGGGCTTTGGCTTTCTTACCTCTACTGTGTATGCTAAGAACGATTTCGCGGTAAAGGGCAATTTGGATTATTACACCCGTTCGGGAATAGGATATGGGGCGGAAATATCTTACGAGGACCCTCAGCGCTTTAGAGGATCCCTGCAGGCTTATACCATTTACGATAAAGTAAAGGAAGAACAACGCTGGGGCATAGACGGCGGATACTGGTGGGAAGTGGCGGATACCTCCGACAGTTTAAATAAAGGAAGCGGGGCGATTTACTTCAGCCAGTTTGAAACGAGAAACGTATCCGACGCCGACTTCAACGACGACTTCTTCCGTTCCAATCCTTATGTCGTATCGCCGGACCAGCTGACGCGGTTTTCCGTCGCCAGGCAAAGCGGGTGGGATACTTTCCGCGTCGGATACACCAGAAGAGAGCAGCTTAACGAAAACGACAAAACTTATTCCAACGCCGAAGAGTACGCCCCTAAAGTGGATTTGATTTTCAATCCTTTCGTGATAAACGGTACTGGTGGAATAGTAAATAATTTTTCCGTCGGTTTTAACAATGCCCAAATAGAAGATTATGATTTCGTTCAGTATCTTAATGCGAGCTGGCGCAGTTCAAAAGACATAAAACTGCACCCCAATTTTACTCTTACGCCAAGCGGCTATTACTATCAGGACGCCATACTAAAAGACCCGACAAATAACGATGAGGATACTTTCGTCGGCCGGTACGGCGGAGAACTGAACTTAAGATCAAACCTGATAACCGGTTTGCTTGATATAGGCTATCGTTATACAAAACGCAGCACAGGCGGGTCTCTTACCAATATAGAGTATCAGGATTTGGACGAAGAAGAAAATTTAATTTATGTCCAAAACTATTATATGCTCGGGCAGAATTTATACTTCAGATTGGCAAGCGGATATGATTTGCGCAACTCGCAGGAAGGCTGGGACGCGAAATACAGGATAGAGCCGATAACCGCCGAGGCGGGGTATTTTTCGCCTAAGACGGGCGCGCATTTCTACTTGCAAAATATCTATGACGTGCACGAAGGCAATCAGGCTTTTGTACTGGACAGCACCTTTAAAAGCATAGGCGAGAGTTACGCCTCTTTCGGTATGACCAATTACAGTACCGACAGAAATAATTTCCTCTTCACCACCAAGTTTCTGATAGCGCCCAAGAATATGACTTGGCGCGCCGATATGGGTATAGATATAAGCGCGAACGATTCCAGCCTTTACGCTTATTCCAAACACATAAAGATATATAAAGATTTCCACGACATCAGCGTGATGGTGGGAGTAAGGGACAGAAATCAAAATTTGTCTTTCTCGTTCAGAATTAACATACTTTGCGGCGCGGGCGAGAAGAATAAAGCGCTAAGGCAGGCCGATGAATATTGGTATCCTTGGCGCGACGATAGAATGATACGCGATAATTTCTAAATTGGAGAATGAAAAATGACGGCAGATAAGAAAAAGAAGTTCGGCAGTATAGAAGTGGTATGCGGGTGTATGTTTTCCGGCAAAACTACGGAACTGATAAGACGCATAGAAGTCTGCCGCCATGCGGGGCAAAAAGTGCAGGTTTTCAATTCCAGCATAGACAAGCGCTATGCCGTAAGAGCGATAGCGACCCATGATTTAAAAACCATAGAAGCCGTCCACGTAAACAAAGCCGAGGAAATATTGGATTTGATAGAAAAAGATACCGAGGTGGTGGC
Source organism: uncultured bacterium (assembly GCA_949291515.1). GTDB lineage: Bacteria > Elusimicrobiota > Elusimicrobia > Elusimicrobiales > Elusimicrobiaceae > Proelusimicrobium. Next base: position 94,414 of record CASEVY010000010.1, read on the forward strand.
TTTGGACGAAGTCAATTTTTTCTCAAGGGAAATATCGTCAGTCGCGCTTAAGATAGCAGCGATGGGCAAAAGAGTGATATGCTGCGGATTGGATTTGGATTATCAGGCCGTTCCGTTTGAAAGTACGGCCCGCCTTTTGGCCGTGGCCGACAGCGTTACGAAACTGGCCGCGCGCTGCACCAAGTGCGGCAAGCCCGCGACGCGAACGCAAAGGCTTGTAGACATAAAGGCCAGAATCTACGTTGGCGGCGCCGACGACTATGAAGCGCGCTGCGCCGATTGTTTTAATCCGCAGGGGATAGATTGATGTTTATTAAAATCTAAAACAAAAACTCCCGCGCACAAAAACGCGGGAGTTTTTGTTCGTAGCAATATGCGAGTCAATTCGCTTTTGTATAAGTGTAAATGTTTTCTCCAAGTTTAAGAACAAGTTTCCCGTCGGAAAGCTCTTCTATTTGATAAGTTAAGGCGAAATCGGAACTCACTCCGTTGCCGATGCTTATAGCAGTAAGTGTTATGCTTTCCCCGTCGCTTTGCCAAGATTTATACACCAAGGTAGCGGCGTTTATGCTTTCTGCCGAGCCGTCGGCATTAAGTCTTATCCCGTCGCTCTTGCCTTCTTGCCCTTCAATAGGTTTTAACCATTCGCCGAGCAGTATTGAATTCGTTCCCGTTTGGGATTGTGTTGTTTGTCCGACAGTTGGATCAGCGCTTTCTTTCGCGCCATTTTCACCTTGCCCTGAGCAACCTAAAGAAATAAGCAACAACGCGGCGATAAAAATATATTTTTTCATAAATTCCACTCTAATTGTTTTCCTTGTAATTTGCGGAATTGTCTTTGGTGAAATGCATCTTTTTGCCGTCTTTTTCCAAAGTCATTGTTCCGTTATGGATTTCTTTTACCTTATACACCTCGGTAAAATCTTTTATTTCTCCGTCCCGTACTTCTGTGCCTTGCAAAGTCAGATCTTTGCCTTTAAGAGACCAGGATTTATAAGCCTTGTTTTCGGCGTTGATTGAAGCCGCCTGTCCGTTATCGCCCAGGTATATCCCCTGTTTGGTTATGGGCGGTTCCGGTTTGCGGGTGTCAATCCAGGACCCCTTTATATTAGGGGCGCCAGTACAGGCGCATAGAAACGCCGCGGCAAAAATAAGGGATAGATTTTTTATGTTCATTTATCTTTCTCCTTGTTTTCCTTCGCCGGATATCCGACGGGGTGGTTTAGTATTAAAAGTTGTTTGTCGGTTAATTTTAAGTCTTTTATTATTTTTTCTTTCGGCATAGAGCCTTGCGGGACTGTCGCCAGGCCGAATCCGGCCGCAAACAATGATATGTTTTGAGATACTATACCCGTATCTATATAAGCCCAAGTATTGCCTTCTTGCGCTTTAGCGACCAGATAAAGCGTTACGGGCGCGTCTCTTAAAAGGCAATCGGCTTCGGATATGAAATTGAGGGCGTTTTCCTGTGGGTTAAAGAAATAAGCCCCGCTTTTAAGGCAGGCGTAGACTTCCACTTCCTGACGGTTCATCGCGGAAGGAGCGGTTCTTTTGCCGTCCGGGCGGTTAATGCCGTTGGCGGCCCAGAGTAAATTGGACAGGGTTTGAAGGTCGAGTTCTTTATCGTCGAAAGTCCTCGTCGATTTGCGATCGGAAAGGGCTTGCATAATCTTTGCGCCTTTGTTTTTCTGCGGCGCTTTTAGTTTTATGTCTTTGTTTTCCCGCGCCCAAAGTATTGTCGCGGCTAATAATAAAACGGGGATTAAGAATATTTTTTTCATAAATTCTCCTTTTGTATTCGGCCCAAAGATTATTGTATTAAATTATTTATAATATAATAAGCGGTATCGGTAAGGTTATGTACAAATATTTGGGGATAATTATTTTCTGTTTTTTCTTCGCGCCGATTGGCTTTGCGGAAGCGGGCTTGTTTGAAAACGAATCTTCCGTCAAGCCGATAATGCGCGGCGATATTTTGCTTGACGGCGGCTTTTCCGCTTCTTACATAACTGAAGGAGCTGGCGATACCGCCAGCAAGAAACAGGTCTACGGCGGCGCATTGCGAGTGTTCTACGCTTTAAATTCCAGATTTTACATAGGGTTGGAAGGCGTGTTTGACAGAGGTGAAATGGCTGGCAGTCCGGTCCCTTACGGTCCGGAATACGAAGGCACTATGGCGGATATCGGAATAGAGGAAAATGTTTACAGCGTCCGCGCCGGTTATTTGGCGTCGCGCTTTAACTTAAACCCCGCTTCCGACAAGCGCTTATATTTCCCGTTCGGTATAGGATACATCTATCGCAAGCAGACGACGACATATAAGGTTGAACCGTCTCCGGGTGCGGCGCCTCCGCAGCTGCCGTGGCTTTATTATACTTTTGACAAATCAGAGAAGACCGGCGACGGTTTGGCCGCTTACGGCGGGTTGGGTTTCGAGTATGATTTCAGCAAGCATATTTTAGGCGGAGTGGAAGCGCGGTATTTTCTATTTAAAAGCGGAGGCACTCTTATGCAAAGCGCCTCGCTGTTGCTGAAAGTGGGATTCCGCTCCTAACCCTTTATGCTCCTGCCTAACTCTTTCGCGGCTTTAAGATATTCGCTTTGCAGTATCGCGCCTTTCTGCCCGATATGACCTGCCAAAACCATACCCAAATCTTTAAGATTTAAATAATCGATTATGCTTTTGTACGTGGCTTTAAGACCGTCGTAATCTCCGTCTTTTTCGCAGCCTTCGGCCGAGGCGAGCAGGACGCAGGCCTCGATTTTAAGTTTGTTTTTTGCTTCGGGCTTCATATAGGCGTAGAGCTTGTCTATCGCCGATTTTATTTGCGCGCTCATACTAAACCAATACAGCGGCGTGGCGAAAACGAGTATTTCGGCCTGTTCGAGCAACGGCGCCAAATCGGCGAAGCCGTCTTTAAAAACGCAGGGCTTGCCGCCGCTCCAGCATTTGTCGCAGGCTTTGCAAGGTTCTATGGGGTGGAAAGCTGTTTCAAAGACTTTTACTCGGTGTCCGTTCTCCTTTGCGCCTTCCATAAAAGCATTGGCCAAAAGCGCACTGTTGCCCAGTTCGCGCGGACTGCCGGTAAGTACCAAAATATTTTTCATAAAAATGTTCCTCCTCGTAAATAGTATAATATTTGTGGGCTTTAAGGCTTATCTTAATTTTTTTGTAATTTTATATTTGCTATGCCGATAAAATTCATTTTAGCTTCCCTTCTGCTTTCGCTTATGCCGGGGCCGGATATATTTTTCGTTATGACGCAGAGTATTGCGCGCGGTTCAAGGGCGGCTTTGAGCGTTACTTTGGGGCTGTGTTCCGGGCTGTTTTTCCATACGGCGGCGGTAGCTTTGGGGCTGGCCGCTTTAATGGCGGCAAGCCCGCTATGTATGACTTTGGTTAAGATATTCGGCGGGTTGTATCTTTTTTGGATTGGCCTTTGCGCGCTGCGCGCTTCTAAAAGCGGGGATAAAAGCGCAAGCCCGAATATAAAGCCGTCGGCGCAAGAGCAGAAAGGTTTTTTTGCTCTTTATAAACAGGGGCTTATAATGAATCTTCTTAATCCCAAGGTAATATTATTCTTTCTGTCTTTTTTGCCCGCTTTTGTTCCGGCGGATATTTCCGTGCCTTACGGCGTATATATAATATTTTTGGGGTTTTGTTTCGCGCTTAGCGCGCTTACGGTGTTTGGGGCGGTATCCTTTTTCGGCGGGTATCTTAATGATGTTTTGCATATAGGGCGTTATGCCCAATCAAAAGCGTTTGCTTGGATAAGCGCCCTGATATATTGGATTATAGCCGCTTGGATTTTATTTGCTTAAGAGTGGGAGCTTCAAATAAAAAAGCCGCCTGTCAAAAGGCGGCTTTTAAATTTTACCGAGAGAGGGACTCGAACCCTCACGTCCTTGCGGACAATGGTTTTTGAGACCATCCTGTCTACCAATTCCAGCATCCCGGCGGAAATCCGATTAAAATTTAAACTTCTTAATGCTACTCTCTAATTCTAGCAAATTTGAAGCGTTTTCCAAAATGTTTTTATTTTCACGCCTGAAACTAATTCATAGGAGTGGCGGTTACGGAGCTTCTTTTCTTTATATTCCAGGTAGGGTTGACGAAGTTTATTACTCCTTCCGCTATTGCGCTGCCCAAGATGTCTATAAACCGTTCCTGCTTCAGCAGTTCCTCTTGATAGGGGATCATCATATAGACGTTTTCTATCAGTATGGACGGTACTTGAGGGGAACTGCGGGTTACGGAAAAATCCGCCTGTAAAATACCTTCGGTCGGCAGTCCGACATTCTTTATGAAACTGCTTTGCATCGCTTGGGCAAATGGCAGGCTGTGCGGATAATAATAAAATACGGAAGAGCCTCTTTCCCTGGCGAAAGGGTCTATATAATCAGGCAGCGCGTTATTGTGTATGCTGACGAAAAGATGGGCATTGTTCTCTTCCAGTTTTTCCGTTCTTCTGTAAAGTGGCATAGTTTCTTTTTCCGTTTTGGACAAAAACACTTCCGCGCCCAAAGCCTCCAAATGTTTTTTGGTTGCGAGGGCTATATCGTAATTGGCTTCGTATTCCAACAGTCCGCTGGGGCCGACGGCTCCGTCATAAGGTATGGTTCTTTTGGGGGAATGGCCCGGGTCGAGCACTATTTTAAGGCCGTTTAGCGGTTTCTCTTCAGTGAAATTGAATTTGGGTTGATGATAAAGTTCAAATATAAGGTTATTGTCCTGATATTTGTAAGTGTATCCCCAAAGGCGGGCGCCATTTTTGTAGCGGGCTTTTATTTTTTTTGCGCCGTCGGAAACAATTTCGTAGTCCAACCCGGCGAGCAGTTCGTCTTCGCTGTCGCTCATTATGGTGTTAAGGGCTTGAGTATAGTAGAGGGTGACGTCGAAAGAGTCGTGGTTTTCGTCCACCTTGAAACTTACTTTTTCCGTATTTTTTATGGTGAGGACGGTTTTATCTTCTTCGGGCGCGGCTGAAATCTCCCAAGCGATATTGCGGGGTTTTTTCAAGCTGCTGTCCGGCGAGAGAAATCTTCTTTCAATCCAGCCGACGGCATTTTCGTCCAATTTTACGCGGTATAGATTGTTTATTCGGCCGGTAACTTCCACGCTGCCGTATAGTTTAGTATCCAGAATGTGTCCGCTGGGCTGAGGCGTGGGCCTTAATCTGGAATCTTCTTTGATTACCTTGGCCGTTTTTGAGGCTTGATCCTGGGGGAGTATTTTTATTTTGCCCAAAGTGGAGGCTTTCGCTTTAAGTTTGCCGTTGTCGTCATACATATAGTAGGTTACTTTAGTTGACTTCCCGCTCGGTTTGACATTGGCGAAATTTACGGTTTTTTTGTATATTCCGGGTTCCCGCTGGGAGGCTATTAGCAGCTCGTCCTGGAAGTAGTCGCCCGCGCTCATTTTTACTACCATATTCGGCGTTCCCGCCACGGTAAAATCCAAGATATCGTTTTCGGATAGTTCCACGTCGCTTGCCGGGAAGAGGCTGGAAGTGTCAAATCTCGGTTTTTTAAGGTAGTCTTTATAGTTGAAGCCTCGTACGAATACGCTTCTTTTATATTTATGTGTTTTTTCGGAATCTGTAAACTCTATGATAAAATCCATATCGCCGGGATTTACGGGCAGATAAGTCAGCCAAGTGCCGGTGCGGTATATGGGCACGTCCACGCCGTTTATGGTAAGAAGGCCGCCTCCCGCGTGCACTTTCCCGAAGAGGAAAATCCCTTTTGCGCCTTCCGCTATTCTGGTGTTTTGATGAGGATATTCCACCGTAACGGGCAATATTTTCTTGGGGTTTTTGTCCCGCGTCATCAGGTTGGGGGCAGTGGGAATAATATCCTGCGGCAATGCGGCCGTGGCTAAAAACAGAAGGAAAGTGAAGATTGCCGTTTTTTTCATACTAATAAAATGATAACATAAAAATATGATACAGCGCGACACAATCCTAAAAGACGTAAACGAACTTCTTAACGTCGCCCTAACGCCCGAGCATAACGGTTTGCAGGTGGAGGGGAAACGCGAGATAAAGAAGATAGTCTTCGGCGTATCGGCCACTATGGAGCTTTTTAAATGCGCCAAAGCGGCGGGCGCCGATATGGTAATGACGCATCACGGCCTTATTTGGAATAATGCCGAAAATATTACCGGCGTATTCGGCAGAAGGGTGGCTTTTCTTATAAAGAACGATATAAACTTGGCGTCATATCACTTGCCGCTGGACAGGCACCCCAAACTGGGCAACAATGCGCAGCTGGCCTCTAAAATGGGCCTGAAGAATATTAAGCCGTTCGGTACATATCACGGGATAGACATAGGTTTTATCGGGGAAGTAAAGCCGGCGCGCGACATCGAGAAGTTTTGCGCTCTTTTAAACGGAGAATGTGTACTGTGCGGGCCGGAGAAAGTTAAAAGAGTCGCCGTAGTCAGCGGCGGCGCGCACGATATGTTGGGCCAGGCGATAGACGCGGGGGCGGATTTGTTCGTGACTGGCAGCCGCGACGAATACGTTCTTGAGCAATGCCGCGAGGCCGGTATCAATTTTATAGCCATGGGCCATTATAATTCCGAAGTGTACGGAATAAAAGCGCTGATGGAATATATAAAGAAGCATTACAAAGTAGAAGTGCAATTCATTGACGTACCAAATCCCTTTTAAGGAGAATCTGTATGGAAAAAATATTTAAAACTATAGACGGACTTAGAGATTATGTTCTTGAGCTTCAAACGAATATGACAGCTCTTCCCGCGGTGTCGCCCGAACAAGGTGGCAAAGGGGAGTTGGCCAAATCCAAATATTTGGAAGCGGAACTCAAGAAGATGAAATTTGACGAAATTTTCCATATAGACGCGCCCGACGCTGCTGCCGAAGGCGGAATAAGACCCAATATCATAGCCAGATATTACGGCAAGAACAGAGATGTAACCTTGTGGCTTCTTACGCATATGGACGTCGTGCCGGAAGGTGACAGGTCCTTGTGGAAGACAGATCCTTTTAAACTCACTTTAGACGCCGACGGCGATACCGTATACGGCCGCGGCGTGGAAGACAATCAGCAAGCCGTATCGGCTGCATTGACGGCGGCCAAAGCGGTAATGGAAAGCGGCGCTGAAATACCGGTAAACTTGGGCATTATGCTTTTATCCGACGAAGAAACGGGCAATAAATACGGTATGGATTACGTGATAGAGAAACGGCCGGATTTGTTCGGCAAGAACGACAGTTTCTTGGTGCAGGATTCCGGCGATCCTAAAGGTTGCGAAGTGGAAATAGCGGAGAAGAACGTTTTTTGGATAAAATTTACTACTGAAGGCAAGCAGTGCCACGGTTCTATGCCCGCCAGCGGAAACAATGCTTTGTATGCCGGTTCTCAGCTGTTGATAAGGTTAAGAGACGGGCTTTACGCAAAGTTTGATAAGAGAGATTCTCTCTTTGCGCCGGACAACAGCACATTTGAACCCACAAAGAAAGATGCCAATGTCCCCAATGTCAACACGATACCGGGTACTGATGTGTTTTATATGGACTGCAGGGTTTTGCCTTCTTACGAACCGCAGGCTTTTAAGGACGAGGTCGCCTCTATAGTAAAGGGTGTGGAGAAAGATTTTAAAGTCAAAGTAACCTGGGAGATCCTGCACAGCGCGGTATCTAAAGCGACTTCGCCGGAAGCTCCGATAGTCAAACTCTATTGCGAAGCGGTAAAAGAGGTTAATAAGGTTGAGCCAAAAGTATTGGGCGTTGGCGGCGGAACTTTCGCCGCGGCGGTAAGGAATTTGGATTTGGCCGCTGTGGTAGGTTCCAAGATATACGGCGATCCGCATATCCCTAATGAGAAGTCGAGCCTCAAATTCACTTTGGACGACGTGAAAGTAATCACGTATGTTCTTATGCATTTGAAATAAAATGAAGAACAATATATTTACCAGCGAAATAATATTGATAGTATTGGCGATAGCGGTTTTCGGCTGGCTTTCCGCCCGAAAGATAGATGTCATTAGGGCGGAAGCCGCTGCCGCCGCTTCCAAAGAGAGCATTACCAGACTTCAGGACGCGGTAAACGTGTACCGCTGGGAACACGAAAACCGCTGCCCCGATAATTTGGATTTGCTTATACCGGAATATATAGAAAAAATACCGCTTGCTTATAAAACTCTTTCCGATTCCTCCTCAAAGGTTAAGTATGGTCCTTATAATCAAACTTTTGACGGAAGCGGCGGGTGGATTTTCGTCAACGACGAACAGGCGGAAAATTACTGCGAAGTATTTTTGAATATTTAGGAGACTTCTTAATGCCCGACATATTTATCCTTTGCGTTTCTTTCGTTTTCGGTTTGGTTATAGGGAGCTTCCTAAACGTCTGCGTATACAGAATACCGGCCAAAATATCGATAGTATGGCCGCCTTCCTCCTGCCCAAAATGCAAAAGCAGAATAAAATGGTACGACAATATCCCGGTATTAAGCTATTTGATTTTGGGCGGCAAATGCCGCAGCTGTAAAGAGAAAATATCCGTGGAATATCCGATAGTGGAATTCCTTACCGCGTGCCTTACGCTTTTGTTCGTATGGAAATTGGGGCTTACTTTATGGCTGCCTTTCGCGCTTATAATACTTTACAGTCTTATAGTCCTTTCGGTAATCGATATTAAACTTATGATAATACCCGACAGGTTTTCCATAGGCTTGATAGTATTTGGTTTGGCCTGCGCTTTTGCCAATCCCGCATTTAACGGCGGGGTTTGGGATAGGGTAATATCTTCTTTAATCGGCGGCGCGGTGGGGTTCTTCGGCTTGTGGATTACGGCGATTATCGGGCAGTTGATTTTCAAGAAAGAGGCTATGGGCGGCGGCGACATAAAACTTATGGGCGCCATCGGCGCGATAAGCGGCTGGATAGGGGTGGTAAACGCATTGATAGTATCTTCTTTCGCGGGCGTTCTTTACTTTGGGGTTTTGATGTTGTTAAAGAAACCTGCGGAAAATAACGCCATACCCTTCGGGCCGTTTCTGAGCGTGGGGCTGATAGTCAATATGCTGTTGCCCAATTTTACGCTGTATTAAACCGATATTGATTTTGATGAAATGGGCCGCGCTTTTGAGCGCGGCCTTTTTGCTTTTGAGCGCGGCTGAAATACTTTAAAAGAATTCCTTTTGCGGCAAGTAGTTTTGCCGGGAAATGTCGGCGCAAAAAAGCCTGCCATTAATGGCAGGCGAAGCGAAACTCAAAATATCAAAGTTATTTTGCCCTAAGGCCGTTTTTGGGGCAGTAAGCGGACAAAGGACATTGATCGCATTTTGGGCCGCGCGCGTGGCATATTCCGCGCCCGTGCCAAATCAGGGCGTGGCTTATCCAATGCCAATATTTTTTGTCTAATATCTTTGTTAAATCACGCTCCACTTTAACGGGGTCGGTATTTCTTGTCAGGCCGATTCTGTATGAAAGCCTTTTGACATGCGTATCAATTACTATGCCTTCCGTTATGCCGTAGAAATCCTGCAAAACGACATTGGCCGTTTTTCTGGCGACTCCGCGCAGCTTAAGCAGTTTTTGCATATCGGCGGGCACTTCGCCGCCGTATTGTTCAATCAATATTTTGGAAGTTTCGGAAAGAGATTTCGCCTTGGCGTGATAAAAGCCCGTAGATTTGATAAGTTTTTCTATGTCGGGCAAAGAGGCTTGGCTCATGGCTTTGGCGTCGGGGTATTTTTCAAAGAGTTTGGGCGTTACCATATTGACTCTGGCGTCGGTGCATTGGGCGGAAAGTATTACCGCGCACAAGAGCTGAAAGGCCGAATCATAGTGCAGGGCCGTTTTGGTTTTCGGATAAAGTTTTTTTAAGTCTTTGATAAGAACGGGTATTTCATCTTTTTTTAAAAGCATAATTCCTCAGCGATACTGCAATCAATAGAATTATAATATCTACGGCGATTATCATAGCGCCGCTTGGCATATTGAACATAAAAGCGGAATATATTCCCAATATTACGCCAATTACGGAAAACGAAGCGGCCAAAATCAGCGCTTTTTTAAAAGTCTTGGCTAGCTGCAGAGCGGCCGTCGGCGGGATTATAATCATCGCCGATACCAGCATTATGCCGACCACTTTTAAAGCTATAACTACCGCCGCCGCCGATATTAAAACGAGAATGATATTCATTCTTTCGGTATGCACGCCGGCGGTCTTGGTAAAATTTTGGTCAAAGGTAATGGCGATTAAGTCATTGTAAAATACATAAACCAAGCAGAGTATTATTGCGGCCAAAACGAAAGCCAAAACAAGCTCGCTTGTACTTACGGTAAGAATGCTTCCAAAGAGAAAAGAGAGCAAATCCACATTAAATCCGCCCGCCAAGGCGGCCAAAATAAGGCCCAGCGATATACCCGCGGCGGCTATTATGCCCAGCGCGCTGTCGGAGTGTACTTTCGCGCTTGCGCTTATTTTGTATATCCCCAGAGAGCTCAGCATTACCACCGGTATAGCCATAAAGACGGGGCTGGTATTGGTAATTAACCCCAAGGCTATGCCGCTTAGGGCTACGTGGCTTAGGCTGTCGCCGATTAAAGAGAGCCTTTTTAGCACCAAAAATACGCCAAGCACCGCTGTGATTACTGCTATCAGCGCGCCCGCGATTAAGGCCTTTTGCACAAAGGCATAAGATAAAAACTCAATGATGTCCATGGCTCTCCTTAAACGGGCAGCTGCTCTCGCTGTGCAGATGGTCCATAAGATGCGGGGTATAGGGGCCGAAGTAGTCGGTAACCTTTTTTGAGCGGCAGAAATTATGTTTATCTCCGCAGAAAATCAGCTCTTTATCCAAAATAATAAAATTGTTTACGTACTTGCCTATGTCGGCTATGTCGTGCGTTATGACCAATACGGCGGTATCGGAATCTTTGTTTATTTCCGAAATCATTTCAAAAAGATTTTCCCTGGAAGAGCTGTCCAAAGCTGTTGAAGGCTCGTCGAGTATTATCAGCGAGGGTTTGTTTATCAGCGTTCTGGCCAAAAGGACGCGCTGCTGCTGCCCGCCGGAAAGCTCGCTGAAGAGCTTGTCTTTATATTCCAAACATTTGGTTTGCTTCATAATTTCGATAGTCAGACGATTGTCTTCGGCATTAAATATGCGCGGCATCTTTTTTGTGCTTAACAGGCCTAGGCGCGCGACGTCAAAAGCGGTAAGGGGCATAAGTTTGGGCGGAGTCGCTTTCTGTTCAAGATATCCTATTTTGCGCCAATCTTTAAAGTCCTTTATCTCTTGCCCGAAGAGTTTTATGCTGCCCTTTTCAGCTTTAAGCAGGCCCAAAACAAGTTTTATTAGGGTTGTCTTCCCGCTGCCGTTGGGGCCGAGCAGGCCGGTAAAATCGCCGCGTTTAACTTCAAAAGAAATATTTTTCAACACTTCTTCCCCGTTATAGGCGAAAGACAAATCCTTAACTTCTATAATGTTCATATTTAAGCCTTGCAGTTAAGCCCTTTGGCCAAGCTGTCCAGATTTTTCAGCATAAGCTGTCTGTAAGTCATATTTTGTTCAAATTCCTGTTTGGTTACGTGTTCTATCGTATGCAGATAGAGTATTTGCGCGCCCGTTTCCCGCGCTATGGCCTGCGAAATGGCGGGGTTTAAAGTTTTTTCGGTAAAGATATATTTTACTCCGTTATCTTTAATGCTTTTTATCATTTCCGCCATATCTTTGGGGGTGGGTTCGGCGTCGGCTTTGGCGCCCGTAAGCGGTTTAAAATTCAGGCCGTACCGCTTGGCTATATAGCCGAAAGCCAAATGCCCGATATGATAAATGTCTTTATGCTCGCAGTTTGAAAGCATTTGTCCGTAAATTCTTTTTACCATATCCACTTCGTTATGGAAATTCAAAATGTTTTTAAGGAGCTGTTTTTCCGTATCGGGATATTGCGATGATATGTAATAGGCCATATTTTCGGCCATTACCTGTATATTGTCAAAATCCATCCATACGTGCGGGTCGGCGGGGTCGAGTTCGGGGAGATTTCTTTCCAAGGGGAAGGCTTTATCGCCGCCGATTTTCTTGGCCCAAGGTTCCAGCCTGTCGTTTATATAAAAGAGAAACTGCGCTTTTTCTATTTCCGCGATGTCTTTGGGGAGCGGCTCAAAGCCGTGCGGCTGGGAGCCTGGGGGGATAATCATTTTGACTTGCGCTATATTCTTTAATACCTGCTGAGCCAGAGAATAGGCGACATAATCGGCCTCGGCCGTTTTTATGGCGTATGGATTCTCTGCGGTCCCTTGTTGGTTTTGCGGTTCCTTGGCGCAGCCTGCCGCAAACATCAGCGTCAGGGCCGCTAGGGCCCCGACGCTTAATATTCTCTTAAGGTTTTCCTTCATTAAATTATCCCTAAAGCCTTGCCGCATTTCTTGAAAGCGGCGGCGGCTTTTTCCAGTTGGTCGAATTCGTGGCCAGCGGTTACTATCGTTCTAAGCCGTTCCTTGCCTTTGGCTACAGTAGGGAATCCGATCGCCAAAGCAAATACTCCTTCGTCAAAGAGCATTTTGCTTAAAGCGTGCGCTTTTTGCGTATCGCCCACCATTACGGGCGTTATCGGCGTTTGGGAGGCGCCGGTGTCAAAACCGGCTTTTTTAAGTTCTTCTTTAAAGAATTTGGTATTGTCCCAAAGTTTTTTCAAGCGTTCGGGTTCATTGTAAATTACGTCCAAGCCCGCAAGGCAGGTGGCGACTACGGCTGGCGGGTGGGAGCTGGAAAACAAGAACGGCCTCGCGACCGACTGCATATACTGTTTTAAATTATGGCTGCCCGCCACATAACCGCCTATAGTCGCGAACGCTTTTGAAAGCGTTCCGATTTGTATATCCACCTTTCCTTTAAGCCCGTAATGCGCGACGGTGCCGCGGCCCTGCGGCCCGATTACGCCGCTTGCGTGCGCATCGTCCACCATAGTTATTACGTCGTGTTTATTGCAGAGTTCCACTATTTCCGGCAAATTGGCGATATCGCCGTCCATACTGAATACGCCGTCTGTAACGAGGAGTTTTCTCCTGGCCGATCGCACTTCCGGCGTTTCCAAAATCTCTTTTAAATTAGCCATATCGTTATGGCGGTAAATTTTCTTTTTGGCTTTGGCCAGCCTGCCGCCGTCGATTATGGAAGCGTGGTTAAGTTCGTCGGAGATGAGTACGTCTTCCGGGCTGGTCATCAGGCTTTGGCAGGTTGCGGTGTTGGAAGTAAAACCCGATTGTATTACGATGGAATCTTCCGTCCCTTTAAATTCCGCTAGGCGTTTTTCAAGTTCTTCGTGAAGTGAAGTCGTGCCGATTATGGTGCGTACGGCGGCGGTGCCTATGCCGTATTTTTCCGTAGCGGCGACGGCGGCCGCGATTACTTTGGGGTGCGTCGTCAGGCAGAGATAATTGTTTGACGTCAAATTGATGACTTCCTTGCCGTCTATTACCGATATCGGCCCCTGCGCGCTTTGAAGCACATTGGGCTGTATGAAGCGGCTTTCCGCTTTAAGCTGGGCGATTTCATCTTCCAAAAATTTCATTTTATCCATTTAATTTATCCTCCGATTACGGTATAAGCAAAATTTTGCCGCATTCTTTTTTGGGGTCCATTGCTATTTCGAAAGCCTTTGCAAAGTCTTTCATTTTGAAGCTGTGCGTGATTACGGGGCGCGGGTCGATGGCTCTGCTCTTTAAAAGGCTTTCCATTTTGTACCAGCTGCGGAACACTTCTCTGCCCGCGATGCCTTGCAGGCGCACCGCTTTGAATACGATTTTGTTGGCGTAGTCTATGGTTATATTGTCTTTTGGCAGGCCGAAACATACCATTCTGCCGGCCGGCTTTACCGCTTCCAAAGCCAGATTGATGGCCGCGGGATTGCCCGACATTTCTATTACTATGTCTATGCCGGATTTCTCGCCGCCGGCCTCGATAATCTTTTTAAGGATGTCCGGATCCATCGGGTTTAATACGACGTCGGCGCCCATTTTTTCTGCCAGTTTTTGTCTAAAAGCGGAAGTTTCCAATGATATTACTTTCGCCGCGCCGCAGGCTTTGGCTATTTGTGTGGCGAACAATCCCTGCGGCCCGCAGCCAGATACAACCACCGATTTGCCCACTATATCTTCCGAAAGGGTGGCGAATACGGCATTGCCCAAAGGTTCCATTATCGAGCCTATGTCTTTGCAGGAATTATCGCTGTGTTTCCACGCGCAGCGCGCCGGTATTGCGGCATATTCGGCAAATCCGCCCTGAACGTCTATGCCCAATATTTTCAAGTTGGAGCATACGTGTCTTTGATCGTTTCGGCATTGATAGCACAATCCGCAGAATATATGCGATTCCACCGATACGAAATCGCCTTTGTTAAAACCTTTTGCCTTGTCGCCTATCTCCACCACTTCACCGCAAAGCTCGTGGCCGAATATGAAAGGGATCGGCATTCTCTTTGCCGACCAGGAGGTGTAAGCGTATATCGGCAAGTCGCTTCCGCAGATGGAAGCGGCGTGTATTTTTATAAGAAGTTCGTCGCTTTTAATTTGCGGTACTTCGGCGTCGATATATTCCGCGCCGGGCGCCGGTTTTGTTTTGCATATGGCTTTCATATTATCTCCTTGTCTGCTTCAAAATCATACGTATGCGGGCAGGCACGCCGCATTGTTTTGTCAATTTCTTCTTTCTTCAACTGCTATATTGCCGTAAAATGTTTTTAGGTCCAGCTTGCTGGCTTCCTTATATTGTTCGTCGGCGTAGGGCAGCGACAGTTTTATGTCGCCGGAAAACGAATGCGCCGATACGTTAAGAGAGTTTTCCGGCAGGCTTTCCCACTTGGCGTTTAGTCCGCCTTGCGAGGAATAAAACATTAAAGTTTCCGCAAAGCCGCTCAGTTTGCTTTCGCCGCTGGTGTTCAACAAGGAAATGTTCTTTGCTTTACCGGTAACGCTAATATTCCCGCTTGCCGTTTTCAGCGATAAGTCGCCGCCGTCAAATTCCCGTATGTTTATTTTGTCCGTCAAGGTCTCGGCGGTAAAATTGCCGCCTGTATTTAAAGTTTCCACTACTCCTTGCCCGCTGTATGCGCGGGCCGTCTTCGAGGTTAAATAGAAAAATCTTATGTCGCCGCTTTGAGAAGAAGCGTAAATGTTTTTATTCTCTCCGGCCCGCAGCTGTACGGAGCATCTTGAGCGCGGTATCATCAGCAGTTTCTTGAAAAAAGCGTTTTGTTTTTTGGGTTCTATGTTTATTGCCACCACGTCTTGGCTCGGGCGGCGGAATGTAATTACGCACAGGTTCGGATTCCAAGTTATGCCGCTGCCTTTTTCGTCTGCGGGCACTACCGTTATATCGGCTTTTTGGGAGGAAATGAAAATATCCGTATAGGAATCCGTCTCAAAAAGCCTCACGCTTTCGGCCGCCTCGGCATAATTGGCCGCGCATAAAAGGCTTAGCAGTAGGAATAAGATTTTTTTTATCATATAATTACCTTATAGGCGTATACAGAAAGTATATATATTTAATATCGTTTGTAAAAGCCGAATATTTCAGGAGAGTGACTTATGAATGTGTTTTATTTTTTCTTGCTGGCCTTTTTTTGGGGAACGGCTTATGTTGGCGTAAAGTACACGGTTGACGTTTTTGACCCCTATTTTTCTTCTTTTTTGAGGGCTTTTATAGGTTTTGTTTTTTTCGCGGGTTGGTTTCTGCTGACGAAACAATCTTTCTACCTTCCCAGGAAAGAAGCCTGGCGCCCCTGGCTTGCCGGTATGTTGATTATGGGTATACCTTTCATCTTTTTATATTGGGGCCAGCAGTTTTTGCCTCCCGGTACGGGCGGTATATTTAACGGTACGGTGCCGCTGTGGGTATTCATTATCGCCGCGATTACTCTTAAAGGGCAGGACGCTTTTACTTGGCGCAAAGCGATAGGCGTGGTGGTCGGCTTTATAGGGTTGATGTTTGTTTTTCAGCCGGCTTTGGTCGCTTATACTTCCGCTTCAATGGATAAAATGGCGCTTTACGGCAGTATTTCGCTTTTGCTTATGGCGATATGTTATGCTTGCGGAAACGTTTTGATAAAGTACATTATGATTAACAAGATAACTTGGCAGCAGAGCGTATTCCATCAATATCTGTTCAGTATGGTGTTTTTGTTTATAGTGTCATTGCTGGCGGGCCCCAAGCTCCCTTCAGTTGAGCAGGTGTTATCGCCGAAAGTTATAATATCGGTGCTTTATGTGGCTTTATGTTCATCGGCCGCGGCTTTGCTCCTGCTGATGAAATTGCTCAAGGAGTGGGGTGCTTTAAGGGCCAGTATGGCTACTTATTTGGTCCCTTTTATAGCCGTCGGCAGCGACTTTTTGTTAAACGGGCGCATACCCGATAAATATGAAGTTATCGGTATGATTATAATTATAGTCAGTCTTGTTCTTATCCAGTTTGATAAAACTTCTTTAAAGCAGGCTCAGACCGATAAACATTAACCGATTACAGGACATAAAAAGCGCTCCTTTTCGGAGCGCTTTTTTATTTGTTCTTTATATTGGCGAAAAAAGATTTTTGCCTTTTCTAAAGCAGATTGTTTTCTTTCAATATTCCTTTTAGTATATCCGCCGATTTGTTTAGCTTTTCCACCTCTTCCTTGTTTAAGGATATGGGAACATGGGTTTCAAAGCCGTTCCTGCCGACTATGGATGGCATACTTAAAACTATATCTTTTATGCCGTATTCGCCATGCATCATCGCAGAGATTGGCAAGATGGATTTTTCGTCGCGGACCAAAGCCTCGCATATCCTTTTTACAGACATCGCTATACCGTAGTTGGTGGCTTTTTTTCTGGAAATAATTTCATAAGCGCTGTTTCTGACGTCCGCGGCGATTTTCTCCGTAGCTCTCTTGTGGTCGAAGTGGCCCCGCATTTCGCAGAAGTCGTTTAGCGGTATGCCCGAGATGTTAGCGCTGCTCCAGGCCGCGATTTCGCTGTCGCCGTGCTCGCCGATTATATAGGCGTGCACGCTCCTGCTGTCTACGTTAAGGTGATCGCCTATTTCGCATTTTAAGCGCGCGGTGTCAAGTACCGTACCGGAACCTATTACCCGATTTTCGGGCAACCCGCTCAGCTTTATCGCGGCGTAAGTGAGTATATCTACGGGATTTGCCACTATCAATAATATCCCCTTAAAGTTCCGTTTAGCGATTTCAGGTATTATTTTCTGGAAAATGGCGATATTCTTTTTTACCAAGTCAAGGCGCGTTTCGCCCGGCTGTTGATTTGCGCCCGCGGTAATAATTATTATGCCGGCGTCGGCTATATCGTCATAATCGCCCGCGTATATTTTCATCGGTCTGGCAAAAGGTATGCCGTGGCTGATGTCCAAGGCTTCGCCCTCTGCGCGTTCTTTGTTGGCGTCTATCAAAACAAGCTCCCTAAACATAGCGCTTTGCATCAGGCTGAATGCCGAGGCCGAACCCACAAATCCGCACCCTATAACCGCGGCTTTGCCGAAATTTATACAGTTTGGACATTCTTCTTTCATTATCTTTATCCCCCGTTATCTATAAGTTTAAATCCTGTAGTTTGTGGCCTTTCATAAAAGTTTCAAAGGCTGAGTTTATCTCGTTTAACATAGGTTTCATCACACAGCGGCAGCCCTTTCTTGGCTCGGCGAAAAGGCAGGTCTTTTTCGAATATTTGCCTTCTACGGCTTCATATACTTCAAGCAGTGTGGCGCGCTCCTTGCCCTTCTTTATTTGAAACCCGCCGTTCGGCCCCTTCGTCGAAATTATCAGCCCGCTCTTTACCAGTCTCTGCAATACCTTTGACAAATGGTTGGGCGATACGCCGAACGCTTCGCTTATTTCCTTTAAAGAGTGGGCGCTTTGCCCGCGCTTGGCCAAATATATCGCCGAGTGTAAAGCTATTGAGGCCGCTTCCGATATGTTAAGCATTTTCTCTCCTTGAAATATGCGTTTTAACTCTTATATTGGTATTATAATACTAAAATACTTGTTTGTCAATCGCCTGCTCCGTAAATTATATAATGAATATATGGAACACAAGACAAACGTTATGCGCGTTTTAAATGCGGCCAAGATAAATTACAAAAGCTATTCTTACGACGCCAAAGAGGCTTTAAGCGGGATAGAAGTGGCGCGCGCTTTAAATCAGAATGAGGCGCAGGTCTTCAAAACGCTGGTTACCGTCGGGAAAAGCAGGGCTCATTACGTCTTTGTGGTGCCCGTCGCCGAAGAATTGGATCTTAAAAAAGCGGCCAAAGCCTGCGGCGAAAAATCGGTCGAGATGGTGAAAAGCAAAGAACTTCTCGGCCTTACGGGTTATATTCACGGCGGATGTTCGCCGCTTGGTATGAAAAAATTTTTCGATACTTTTGTAGATTCTTCCGCGCATAATTTCCAAACCATTATATTCAGCGGGGGGAAAATCGGCTTTCAGGTGGAAGTCGCCTTGGACGACTTGGCCAAGCTGATACCCTTCTCTTTGGCGGATCTTACCTTGAAAAACTAAAAGCCTTTCTCTTGGGAGAAAGGCTTTCTTCTTTAAAAATAAGTATACTATATCGCGGTTATGCAGATATTGTATTTGTCTGCCAAGGCGATAACCTCTTCAATATCCAAAATTATAGTTTTTTGGGCCTCTATGGCCAAAACCTGCGCTTTGGCTTCCTTCATTGCTCTTATGGTGCCTTTGCCTATGACGGGCAAATCGTAACGGTCGTCTTGCTTGGGACGGGCGACTTTCACCACCACTATGCTGCCGCCTTTGCCTATCGGCGCGGAATTATAAATCTCGCCGGCGCGTTTAATGCAGTTGTCTGTACCTTCCATAGCTTCAAGCGCGAGTACGGCCCTGTCGCAAAGCACGCAGGTCAGCCCAACGTCCAGCCCCGCCATCGTTTTGGATATTTTCAAGCCCAGTTCTATGCTTTCGTTTTCCTCATTAGACGGCGCGCGTTTGGTTAAAACGCCTTTCTGCGCCAGGCATTTTTCCATAAAAGAAGAGGAAGATATAAACTCTATCCCCTCTTTCTTAAATTCGTTTACCGCAGCGCCCAGTATCGTATCCGCGCGCATATCTTTGATTTTCGCCAATACTTTTGCCGTACGCAAGTCAGGCATTACGCTGAAAATGTTTACGTGTTGTACTCTGCCCGCCATTACCGCTTTGCTCACGCCGTTTTCCTTAAAGAATTTTATGGCGTTGCTCATTTGACCGAGCTTCATTGTGACCGTCTTTTGCGCGTAGGCGGAAAAATCCTTTTCAAAAGCATTGTTCTTGGCGCAGATGACGTATACTTCCACGCCTTTTTGTGAGGCTTCTTTGGCGATGTTTATTGGGAATTTCCCTTCGCCGGCTATTATCCCCAGCTTCTCTTTATTCGTCATCCTGGCTGCCGCTGTGATGAAATTTCATTCTGGCGGGCGTGATGCCGCGTTTTGTATTCTCGCAGAAAGTTATAAGCTCCATAACTTCCGGCGTAGGATTGGATTTTTTAAGAAGCTCCAAAGATTCTTTTAAGGTTCTGTTGGAGAGGAACAATTCCTTATAAGCCATCTTTATTGCGCGTATCGCTTCCTTGCTGAAGCCGTTTCTTACCAAGCCTACGGTGTTTAATCCTACCAGTTTCGCTCTTCCGCCGGTAGCTCTGCAGAAAGGCGGCATATCCAACGGAAGGCCGCTCAAGCCCGATACCATAGCGTATTTGCCTACTCTTACGAACTGATGAGCCGCCACCATACCGGAAAGTATAGCCCCGTCGTCTACCTGTACATGGCCAGCTATCCCTACGCTGTTGACCAAAATTATATTATTGCCCAAAGTGCAGTCGTGCGCCACGTGCGAGTTGGCCATTAAAAGACAGTTGTTGCCGATTTTTGTCGGGTGGTCCAAAGACGTGGAACGGTGTATGGTTACACATTCGCGTATTTTGTTGCCGTCGCCCATTATTACCATGCTGTCTATGCCGTTATAGGATAAGTCCTGCGGTTTTACTCCTATAAAAGCGCTGGCTATAATATCGTTGTTTTTGCCCATTACGGTATTCTCTATCACGCAGAATGGGCCTATTTTGGTATTGTCGCCTATGGTAACGTTCTTGCCTATTATAGTGTATGGGCCTACCTCGACATTGCTGCCGAGTTTCGCCTCAGCATCTACTATAGCCGTCGGATGTATTTTAGCGGGTTGCATATTGTTTATTTCTCTCCTAGAATAAAATTTAACTGGGCTTCGGAACACAGCCCTTTTTGGGTATAGGCTTCGGCGTAAAGTTTCGTAACCTTGCCAACCCTTAGTACTTCTATGGCGATTTTTACCGTGTCGCCCGGCTCCACCTGCCCGCGGAATTTCGCGTAATCTATGCTCATAAGAAAGCCTACTTTCCCTTTAAAACGTTCGCTTTGCATTATCGCCGTGGCGCCTATTTGCGACATTATTTCAAGTATCAATACTCCCGGAACTACCGGATGAGTGGGAAAATGACCCTTAAAAAAATCTTCCTCGCCGGTAAACTTCCTCGAGCCTGATATGTACTTCTCATCGTCTAAAATGTAAGTCTCGTCCAACAGCAAAAAAGGATCGCGGTGCGGCAAATACTGCTCAGACTCCTTCTTGCTTATTACCCGTATTACGGGCTTTTTTAATACAAATTCTAACTTTCCTGCCATTATTCCTCACACTGCTTTAGTAACATCTTAGCAAATTCTACATTAGTTTTATGACCGCCGCAATGACATACGATATGCATTGGCCCCAAGATTTTGTTCGTAAGTTTCAAATCGCCGAACAAATCTAAGATTTTATGGCGGACCATCTCGTCGTTAAATCTCAAAGGTACGGAAAAACCGTCCTTTTTTATTACAACGCAATTGTCTATCCGCCCGCCTTTGGCCAGACCGTTGGCTTGTAAAAAAGCTATTTCTTCTTCAAAGCCGAAGGTCCTGGCAGGGGCGATCTCTTTAAGATAGCCTTCTTCGCTGTATTCAAAAGTGTATTCCTGTCTGCTGACCAGCGGGTGATTTCTCAAATATAAGAAAGTTACCGTCAATTTCTGCGCGGGTTTGGCGCTATAGTATATATCGCCCTCTTTATATTCTATATCTTTATTAAGATTAAGAACAGAAGACTCTTGTTCCAATTCTCTAAAGCCCGCCTCCGCCATTGCCTGAGCATAAGGCAGGGAAGAGCCGTCCATTATCGGCGGTTCCGGCCCGTCCATTTCCACCGTCATATCGGTTATGCCAAGCCCGTTTGCCGCGCTTAATACGTGTTCCACCGTATGAACCTGCTGCTTGCCGTTGCTTAAGTTGGTGCCGCGCATTGTCGAACTTACGTTTTGGGCCAAAGCCGAAATGGGCTGCGCTTCTTTGACGTCGGTTCTTAAAAATGTTATTTCTCCGTCTTGGGAGGGTTTAAATGTCATTGAGCACGGCTCGCCCGTATGAAGGCCTATTCCCTTTATTGTTATCGGTTTGATTATCGTTTTTCTTTTCATTGCCGTTTCCTTAGAAGAGTTTAAATTTCTTCTTTAAGTTTGTTATCTCTTTATACAACTCGGGCAGTTTCTTGAAAATTACGTTAAGCCTCATAAAGTCGCCGTAAGGCATAGAAGGCGAACCCATTATCTTTTCGCCCGCTTTGATGTTGGTTATTATTCCCGTTTGCGGGCCGACTATTACTCCGTCGCCCAACTTAAGATGGCCCGATACGCCCGCCTGGCCCGCCAAAATCACGCCGTTGCCAAGCTCCGTAGAGCCGGCTATTCCCACTTGCGATATTATAATGCAGCTCATACCCGTTCTTACATTGTGGCCGATTTGAACCAAATTGTCTATTTTGGTGTTGGCCCCGATTACCGTATGGTTTATCTTTGCGCGGTCTATGGTGGTGTTAGCGCCGACTTCCACGTCATCTTCCAATATCACGTTGCCCAGCTGGGGGATTTTTTCGTGTTTGCCGTGGAATACGTATCCGAATCCGTCAGACCCTATCACGCAGCCCGGCTGTAAAATTACTTTGTTCTTTAAGACGCATTCTTCCCTTATTACCACGTTGGGATATATTATGCAGCTTTGTCCTATTTGTACTTTCTTTCCTATGTAGACATTGGGATAAACTATAGTATTATCACCTATTACGGCATCGTCTTCCACTACGGTATTGGCGCCGATAAAGACGTTTTGGCCTATCTTGGCGCTGGGGGAAACCACGGCTCTTTCGTGTATTCCGGGTTTGATGTCTTTGTTAAGGGTGGATACTTCCCTCATTACCAAGGTGAAAGCCCATTCGGGATTGTCGGCGTATATTATGTTGCCGCAAAACGGAATTTCCTTATCTTTGGCCGTTTTGGGCAAAATAAGAGCGCCTAATTTTAAATCTTTAAAAGTTTCAGGCTTGTCTATATTATTGCTGTATGAAATGGCGCCCTCACGTATATTGTCCAAGCCGCAAATGCCGTTGGGAACAAAATTCCCGTCCCCTTTAAGCTCGCTTTGGCTCATTTCGGCTATTTGTTTTAAGGTAAGGTTCATAATATTTCTCCGTTTTCTTTCGTGTATTTTTTATTGTAGCTCTTCATCCATTTTATAAACTCCGGCGTTATGTCCAAAGGTTTGCCGAAGATTAAATCTTTCTTGTCCACCACTATGCCTATGTTCCTGACAGTGGCGTATTCCTTTATCCCGCTGTATATCTGCTTGAGTATTTGCTGTACGATATAATCTTGTCTGGATAATATCTCCTCTTTGGAAAGTTCTCTATAGTTAAGCAGGAAGGCTTCCTTTTCTATTATCGCTTTTTTTGTATCCTCTATCGCGCTCTTGAGCTGTTTAATTTTAAGCGGAATATTTAAAGGGCTGTCCACTTGGCTGGCCGAAGAGCAGAATAGCAGAGTTTTGCAGATTTGTTCTATTTTGTCCGTTTTTATGGTCGGATATGTCTTATCGCCCAAAGCCGGTATGTATTGTATGTTTTGATAATAAGGGGTATAGTAAAGCAGCTCTTTTCTTAAATCCGCCAGTTTGTTTTTTAGTTCCTGCAGCTGGCTTTGCATTTGTACGTATTCAAGTTGTTTGGTTTCCAAGTCTATCTTTATGTTTCTTCTGGCTTTTATGGTCCAGGGGTTATTGTTGAAGGCTTCTTCTATGTCGATGTATACTGCCAAGGTGCCGGGGGGGATATCGCTTTCTTCCTTGCTGTCGCCGTCGAGTTTTAAGCCGAAATGGTGTTCTTCCCACAGTTTTGCCGGGGTAGCGTCTTTGGTAAGGGCGTCGCTTTGCTCTTGCGCTTGTTCCAGCGCTTCCTGTGCGGCGGATATGCCCAGCGCATTATCCACCGGCGTTTGCAAAGCCGCGGCTTGCGGATCCTGTACGGGCGCAAGCGTTTGGGGCTCGGCGTCGCCCGAAGAAGAACCTTCCGGCAATTGGTTGTTGCCGTCGAAATTGCCCGCAGGGGTGCTTTCGGTGGGCGACATTACCGGTATTTGCACTATTGCGGTGGTGTCGTATTTTTCCAAGGGAATGGAACTTGCCCCGGGCAGTTGTTCAAGCGCTTGGGCCGTTTCCTGCGAAACTTCCTCTCCTTGCGGCACGACGCCGTTTTGCTGTGCGGCAACGCTTGCCGCCAGCAAAAGGAATAAGGCCGAAAGTTTCAAATGTTTCGTTATCATCTTTTAATTTTAGTTAAGCAGATTTAATCCGCTCGGGCAATACCCTAAAACAAATTAGCCATGGAGAAGTAGATATAGCCTCTCTTTTCGCCGGGTTTGTGATTGAGTCCGTAACCCCAGTCTATCCTTATCGGCAAGGACGGCGTTACAAGCCTTAATCCCAAGCCTACGCCCATTTTGAACTGGTCTTCGGCGGTGCCGGTCTGGAATTTTATGTCGTTGAAATCCATCCAAGAATTGCCTATATCAAAGAAAGCCGCTATCTGCGCTATCGTTCTGCGCCCTTCCCTGGCCAGCGGGAACTTTAGCTCAACATTGCCTATGTAATACAGCTCGCCGCCCGTCGCGGGCCCGATTTGGCCCGTTGTGTCATAACCTCTTACAGTGTCGGCGCCGCCCAAAAATACTCTTTCGTATGCGGGCACTTCATCCGTTCTGCCGTATGGCTTTACCAAACCCGCGCGGTTGCCTATCATTAGCACTATCGGATAATCTTTGCCGATATTTATCAAAGTCTTGTTGTATGATGATTTCAGCGTAAGCCTGTATATGTCCAAATCGCCGAACATCGGCCCGCCAGAAAGATCTACCGCGAGGGAGTTCCTCATACCGCTTGTAGCGTCCCAAATATTGTCGCGCGTATCTATCGCGAAGCTCGCGCCCAAAGTCGACACATTGGTAGTGCCCTGCTCCAGTTCGTTTTGATATTGCTCCTCTATATCGTAAATATTGATGTTTTCAAAGGTGTAGGAAAAGTTAAGCTGATAAATATCGTCGTTAAACCGCGGCCCGATGTTAAGCCTGCCGCCTTTTCGTTTTTCGGTATAGGCAGAACTCGTGCTTCTGTAGGAGCGGTATCTTCTGGTGTTGAAAACGTCTACGCCGAAACTTATAGGCTTTTCGCCTATCCAAGGGGTAGACCAGCTTAGCGTATAATCCAATATCCTGCTGCCGAACAAGGCCCTTAAAGAAAGCCGCTGCGCTTTGCCAAAAAGATTAAGATGGTTTAAAGAAACGTCGCCGTAGAGCCCGTCTAAAGAGGACATCGCTATACCCGCCGTGAACATTCCCGGCCGCCCTTCAACCACATTGTACGCCACATCGACTTTGCTTATGTCGTTGGTCGGAGTGATGTCTATTTGCGCGTCGTTTAAAAAGCCGAGGTTCATAAGTTTGTTTTGGCTTCTTCTGACTTTGTCGTAATTGAAAATCTCGCCCTCTTTTATCGTCAGCTCCCTGGCAAAGACATAAGTTTTTGTCTGCTCGTTGCCCGTAATGTCGATATGGTCGATATATACGCGGTTGTTTTCCAATATGTCAAAATTGATATTGAGTTCTCCGGTTTCTTCGTCCAAGTTCTTTTGGGGGGTAATATCGGCGCGGAGATAACCTTTGTTGGCGTATTTTTCCTGTAAATCTCTTACGGTTATGTCGAATTTCTGCTGATTAAACTTCTTGCCTTTTTTGTAGAACACCACCTCTTCCAATTCGGGCGTGGTGTAGACGGTATTGCCCTCAAATGTGGTATTGCCGAAAACGACGTCGTGCCCTTCGGTTACTTTGTAAATGAGGGTGACTTCGCTTTTGTCTTCGTTAAACTCGGTGGAGAAATCGTCTATTTTAAAATCGAAGTATCCCAAATTCCTGGCATAAGTTACGGCTTTATATTGGTCTTGCGCCAAGTTTTGGCCTTTGAACACTTTCTTGGGGCGGTTAGACATTTTCTTGATAAATTTTTTGGCGGGAATGTCGTTTAATCCTTCCACGATAACTTCTTTGACCCTGGTTCTGGAGCCTTCGTCCAAATTGATGGTTACGGTAACGGTATTTGTTTTTTCGTCCTGCGAAACGGAAAAGCTAGCTTTTGTATTTGTATAACCTTTTGCGGCATAGGCGGCCTCTATCTTGGCCATATCCGATTCCAATTTAGACTCGCTGTAGGGATCTTTTACTTTAAGGGCCATTGCATTTTGTATCGCCGTTTTGGAAAGGGCTTTCCTGCCTACGTAATTTATTTTATCGACTATCGGTTTTTCCGTTACTATAACCGTAAGCGTATGGCAGGGGTAAGTTTGTTTGTCTTCCTTGTCTTTTTTTTCGCCTTCGGTCTGCTCTATGGCTATTTCCATATTGTCGAAATTGCCCAAAGCCATAAGGGCCGCTACGTCGTCTTGAATGGCTCCTTTGTAATACAGTTGGCCTTCTTTGGCGGAAATATTCTTGGTTATGGTCTTTTTATTGATGTTTACCAGACCGTCAGCCGTTATTTTGCATATCATCCAAGGGCCGTTTGGGTCGGTGTTTGATTCTTGTTCGGCGTTTTCTTGGTTTTGTTCCGACTGTTCTTGAGGTTCTTGCCCGAGGCTTTCGGCATATTCTTCCGGGCTGACGTAATTATCCCTGGTAAAATTCAGCGGGCTTCTTTTGATTTCATTGTCTATGGAAAGCCCTTGCGCCGCAGAAATTGCGGGTAATATCGATAATAAAGTCAAAAGGGGTATAAATCTTAAATGTTTAAACATATAAATATTATATCATTCTTGGGCCTGTCGTTTAACAGCCGGCGGACAGTACGGTTTTAATGGTAGATGTGTCAAGTGTTTTGATTGTTTTCATTACCGTACTTAAAAAAAGGATGCAGCCCGGGTAAAGGCTGCATCTCTTGTAGGCCGTTTTTATGTATCGCCGTCTTATAGGTAACGGCGAAGATCTTTTGTTTTTTAGCCGTACTTTCTATTTTATTTTTGTGCCGCTTCTTTTACCGGCGCTTCATCTGCCGGAGGAGGAGGAAGTCTTTTCCCTTTGTGGGCAGGTCTGTCTTTAGCGTCTTTTAAGCAAGGGCAGTCTCTTCTGTCCATATGGCGGCGTCTGTCTTTGCGGTCGAACTTCTTGCCTTTTTCCATATCGGGCGGACCGAAGAGGGTAGGCTTCTCGCCGGAAAGAATCTTCTTTGTTACTTCATCGATATGTTTTGTCTTTTCTTTAGGCTCGTTGGCTTTGTTTAACTTCTCTTTTGCCTTGGCGAGCCGTTCTTCGGAATCGGCCACCAATTTCTCCAGGAATTTTATGTGCCTGTCATAATTGGCCGATACTTTCTCCTTAACTTGTTCTTCGATGGCGGCTTTCTTCTTTTTGTTTTTCTCGTTCTTGTAGTTTTCCACCAATTGGTTCATCTCTTTGAATTCTTTTCTGCGCTCTTCCCTGTTATCCATAGGCTGGGCGGAAAGAATTCCTGCTCCGAATACCACTATCAGTGCGGTTATAAATACTCTTTTCATTTTGCGCTCCTTTATAAACTGTCAATATAGTCGATCAGATCGTAGACTTCGTCTTCAAGCGTATATACGCTGTCGTACATATTGTCTATATACTGCATCGATGCTTGACTGCGGCGTTGGGTATATATATTGGCAACTTCGTAAGTTCCCAAGGCCATTATCAGCATAATTGCAGCCGCCCCGAGCGGCGCCAAAAGTCTGAATCTGAAGTTAAAGTCCAAAAAGGAAAATAAATTTCTCTTCTTTTTTGCAAAAGCGCTTAAATCCATTGCGGGTAGATTTTCCGGCGCTTTGAGCTGCGGCAAAGCCGCGTTTATCAATGAAGAGGTTTGAACAATCCGCTGACATTCTTTGCAGTCCTTAAGATGCTCGAGGAATATCCCCTCCCGTTCCTGCGGCAGTTCGCCGTAGGCGTAAAGGAGTGCGTCTTCCTGCAGTTTATTGTCGTGTTTATACGGCATATTCCTCTCCCATAAATTCCTGCAATTTCTTTATCGCTCTGTTCATTCTGGCAAGTACGGTGCCGAGCGGGCAAGAGAGCGTTTGCGCTATCTCTTTGAAACTTAAGTACTGCCTTAACAATATTATTTCCTTTTGGGCTTGAGGCAATTTGTCTATAAAAGACGAGATCTCCTCCAGCGAGATTTTTGAAAGCGCTTTTGCTTCCGTATCGTCCGAAGAGTCGGCCCTCTCGCCGCTTTCTTCGTCCTCCAGACTTACGGTTTTCGACGCTTTGCGGAAATAATCCGTAATTTTATTTCTCGCTATCGTAAAGAGCCACGCCTTAAATTTGCCTTTCTCTTTATATTTATTTATTTCCGTAAGAGCTTTAAGCATCGTGTCCTGAAAAATATCGCCCGCCGCCCCTTCGTCTTTTACGCTGTAAAAGATATAGGAATATAAAGAGTCCTTATACTTCTCTATGATAAGTCCGAAGTCTTCGGTCTTTCCGTTCTTGACATTGTAAATAACCATATCTTCGTGTATCATAGGCCCTCACTAATAAAACGCAAAACAAAGCAAGATTATTGCATATTTTTTTCGCAAAGATAAAAAGCCCCTTTATTTGGAGGTTTTTCTGGAGCAAAACATCTCTTTTATAGCATTTAAGCCATTTTGGGGAAAATAAAAAACCCCGCCGTTAAGCGGGGTTTTAAAAGTTGAAAGCACTATATCGCCGGTTTTACGACTTTGCCCGACTTCATGCATTTGGAGCAAACATAAGCAGTTTGCGTTTTGCCGTCCAAAACGAGTTTCTGTTTGTGGAGGTTCGGTTTAAAAGTTCTTTTGGTTTTCAAGTGGGAATGGCTGTAAGAACCGCCGCTTACAGACTGTTTTCCGCAAATTTCGCATTTGTATGACATATTTTCTTCTTCCTGACTTATAAATTTGTTTACTATATTGTACTAAAAAACCGTTTTAAAGTAAATCCGTTTTAGAATATCGCCGAAACTTTGCTTTTGAGTATCCGCCAGGATTTGGCGCAATGCTGTTTAAGTCTTCCCCAGACGGTATCCTCATATACTTTCTTTTGGGGCATTGGGACGATATATCCGTTTTTGCGCATCATTTGCATAAGGTAGTTTGAGGGTATGGCGAAATTGATGTTTTGTATATCATTGCCTTTTAGGCTTGAAAGAGCCATCGCTATAACGTTCCCGTCCTTATCGAATACCGGCGAACCCGATGAAGAAGGGGAAATAGGCGCGCTTATCTGCAGCCATATTACTCCTTTGCTTACTCTTCTTATTTGTGATACCAGCCCGTCGGTAACGGTATTTTGCAGTCTTCTAGGGTTTCCTATGACGATAATTGGGTCGCCGGCTTTCACATAGTCGGCATTTTTAAATTGAACGTAAGGCAGGTTTCGGTTGTTTATTTTAAGCAGTGCCAAATCTATTTCTTTGTTTTGGCTTTTGTCTACTACTATAGCTTCTTCGGAAACGACGCCGTTCTTAAAGGTAAGATTGACGAACGCTGCGTTTTCCACGACATGGCCCGCCGTAGCGATAAGGCCGTCGGAATTGGCGATAAAGCCCGTCCCGCTGTATGTCGAGCCGTCTTCCTTCAGCACGTTTACCGATACTATGGCATTGCCGTATTGTGCCGCTATTTCGGCCGGCGTTTTTTGTGCGTTTGTGACGGCGGACGACAGTAAAAATAATAAGACGATGTATTTCCTCATAGAAAGTACCGCGCGCAAACTACATTGCTGCAAAGAAAGCCGAGGATGGGACTCGAACCCACAACCTACGGTTTACAAAACCGTTGCTCAACCATTGAGCTACCTCGGCGTCAACTGACTTTTTAAAATTATAACAATTTTTACTTTTTATGCCAAGGAAGGAAGAGTATCCTTCCCTGGCTGTATTTCCCAAGGAAAACAAAAATTTCAGCAGCGTATTGTTTTTAAAAACGGCAGGATTTGCTGTAAATTTCAAATCGTTTTTCTATGTCCTGCTGTTTTACCTGCGCCAGTTTTTTGATGCTGAAACTTTCTATGGCGAAAGAAGCCAAAACCGTTCCGTAGGCCAAAGCTTTCTTTATGTGCTTTATATTGTTCCAATTTTTTACAGAAGCCAAGTATCCTACGAAGCCCCCGCCGAAGCTGTCGCCCGCGCCGGTGGTATCCACCGGTTCCTCTATAAGGAAAGGCGGCACTTGGAACATAGCGTCTTTGGTCAGCAGCAAGGCGCCGTTGGGGCCCAGTTTTATTACCACTACTTTAGGCCCCATTTTAAGTATGGCTTTGCCCGCCTTTATAAGATTGTATATGCCGGTAAGCTGGCGAGATTCCGCCTCGTTTACGAACACAATATCTATAGATTTAAGCAGTTTCAGCAGCTGCGTCTTATTGTTTTTTATCCATAAGTTCATAGTGTCGCAGGCGATAAGGCGCGGTTTTTTTACCTGTTTTAATACGTCAAGCTGCAATTTGGGCGATATATTGGCAAGGAACAAAGCGTCGGGTTTGGTATCGACATTTTTTAAAGCGGGAGCGAAATCGGCAAAGACGTTTAACTCCGTGCAAAGAGTGGTTGCGTTTTTGAAATCCTTGTCGTATTCCGCGGCCCAAGTAAAGGTCTTTCCGTCTCTGACTTCGATGCCCGAAGTGTCTATTCCGCGGTCGCGGAAGGGTTTAATGTGTTTTTTTGTAAAGTCGCTCCCGACCACCGCTATAACCTTCGGCTTGGCAAAGAAACTTGCCGCTATCGACGAATAACTGGCCGAACCGCCCAAAACGTTCTTTACGGAGGATTTGTGCGTTTTGATATTGTCGAAAGCCATCGATCCGACTATTATTACCCTGCTTTTGTTCTTTTCCATTTTAATCCTTATAGAACAACGTTATTTTGTTTTCACCGTTGATTTTATCGGAATAGGATTTAAGCAAATCCTGCGCTTTTACCTGAAGGGCGGCCAGTTGTAAGGCCGCTTGGGCTGTTTCGGCGTCGGAATTTAATTCCTTTGCGGCTTTTTTGTCGGAAGCTAAGAGCTTGTCGGTCTCCTCTTTCAAAAGTTTTTCTTCCTGCGGGGTTACCTTTGCCGCTAGGATTAATGTGTTTTGAAACTTGGAGGCCAGTTTTTCTTTTTTAAGCTGCGCTTCGTATTCTGACGGGTTTAAATGGAACTGATTTCTTACCACCCATATATAGGCGTTTTTATTAAAACCGTTGCCGTCGTTAAATGCGGGCGAGTTTTTTATTTCGTAGCCTATTTCCAAATCGGATACGCCGAGGCCGAATTCTTCCGCCGCCTGCGCCATAGTTTCCTGAGTTATCATAGCCTGCAGAACTTGCTGGCGAATGGCTTTTTCTGTATCTTCAGTGTAATCTTCCTGGTTTCTTGCTTCCTGAGATACCAGCTCGACATTTCTCCAAAAGTCTTTATACTTTATCGGTTTGCCGTCTACCTTGGCTACCGCGGCGTTGGGGCCGTATTCTTCCATAAATACGCCCGCTCCGACAAAGCCCAAACTGCCGACAAAGAACAAAATGGTTATAACCAAAATGGGGTTTTTGTACTTGTTGAGAATGGAAATCATTTATTTTTCTCCTTTTTTATTGTCTTTCTTTTCTTGTTTTTCCGTCTTCTCCGCTTTAGCGGGTTTGCTTTGCGGCTCGTCGGCGGCTATTTCCTCTTCGTCAAGAGAGGCTTCTTCCTCGCCAACTACGTGGATAGTCGCGCTTACTTTAGCGCCGCCTTCTATCAGAATGCTTTTTGAGCGTATATTGCCCGTGATTTTGGCGTCGGCCAATATTTCCACGCTGTCGGCCACGATATCGCCGGTCATCTGGCCTATCACTACTACTCCCTGTGCGGTAATATCGCCTTTTACCGTTCCGCTTTTGCTTATCGTAACGTATTTGGCGTTGTCTACGTTGCCTTCCAAAGCGCCGTCTATCCTTAAAGAGCCCTGCAAATCCAATGTCCCCTGGAATTGGCACTGTTCGCTTATTACGGAAACGTATTCTCCCGTTTTAACGTCTTTACTTAAAAAACCCATAACTCCTCCGAAATAAATTAAAAATAAGATCTGGGATTGACGGGTGTACCGTCTTTCCAAACTTCATAATGCAAATGTACGCCGGTGGAACGGCCGGTCGTTCCCATATTGGCTATGAACTGTCCTCTTTTTACGGTGTCGCCAGCTTTTACCTTAATGTCCGCCAAGTGGCCGTAAAGAGTGGAATATCCGAAACCGTGGTCCACAAGCACGGCCTGCCCGTAGCCCTGCGCCCAACCCGCGTGTCTTACCACGCCGTCGGCCGTTACTCTTATTCTGGAATTGGGCTTGCCCGCGAAATCCAAACCCTTGTGAAACGACGCTATAAAAGAACCGAACGGCGAAAGCCTGTATCCAAAGCCCGATGTTATAACCGCGTCCGTAGCCGGTTTTATAGACGGCGTGGAATCGCTGATGTTCTTTTGGTTGGCGTAGAACCAGGCTATTTCCTGGAAGCTGGCCAAGCGCGCCTGCGCCAGTTCCGTGGTGTCTTTGAGATATTTGTTTATTTGTTCTTCGTCGATATCTTTTGCTTCTTTGGCAAGCATTTCCTTAAAGTTTATTTCTTCGCTTCCCTCAAACGGTCGGTTTACGTGTTTGCCGCCTTTCATACCCAGCATTTGGCGCATTTGTTCGTCCGTTTTTTGGGACATCTCTATATACTTTCTGTTTCTTGAAAGTTCTTCAGCTATCATTGCGAACTTGGTTTTCATCACTCTGTTGTCGGCCTTTACTATTTCGTAATCTATATTTTTTGACGCGACAAATACCGCATATACGGTAACGGCCAGCCAAGCCAAGATTATTAAAATCAGCAAAGGAGGATATACGGAAATCTTTATGCCCGAGCCGAAACGCGGCATAAGCACTATTTCCATACGCTCAAACAACAGCCTTGAGATTGAAGATTGACTTTTTCTCACAAATTCAATTCTATCATTTTTGGCCCGTTTTATAACTTAAATAATAAACATAGTGCAAAAGAGTTAAATAAAAACTATAATAGAAAGTATGAAAAAACTGTTAATATTAACCTTTGCTGTATTAGCTTTCGCGGCTTGCGCCAAAGAAAGTTCCAAACAGCAGCCCGCCCCGGCCGATAATACGGCCGCCCAGGCTGCGGCTGCCTATACTTTCCCTGCCGTTTTTGAAGGGGAGGATTTTGTCTTTGAAAAAGATAATGTTTCAAAGCCGGTTTTGATAGCTTCTATGGCCGGATTCTGCGGCTATTGCAAGAAAATGCTGCCTTTAATTGACGAAATGGCCGGCAAATACAAAGACAAAAATGTAGACATAGTGATAGCTTTCGTTGATGCCGCCAATGACAAACTTAAAGAGATAGACGTGGTGAAAAACGCCAAGAACGTAAAAATTCATTATAATGCCGCGCATTTCGGGCAGGATATGGGCGTGACCGGGTTCCCGACTATGTTCTTTATTGATACAAACGGCGAGACCAAAAAATGGATCGGAGCCGATCCCGACTATATAGCTTTGATGTCGGAATCGATAGACGGATCTTTAAAATAGAAAGACGCTCTTAACAGAAAGGCCCCCGCGAAATCGGGGGCCTTTTTATATGGCGCGGCAAATATTTTGCGCAGGTAAAATTATATTTGCAAATCGGGCTCTTCCATACAGAGGTAGACGTAAGTTTCCGGGAAGGCCTTTTTCAGGGCCGGCGCCAAAGTTTCGTAAACCTGTTTGCGCAAGGCTTTTGGGTAGCGCATTTTTCCGTCGAAATCCAACAGGAATTCTCCGTCAAGTATCGTATTGTTTTTAAATCTGCTCTCTATACACTTTTTAAGTTCTCTGCTAAAGCGCAGAGTGCCGACGCTTATCCAGGCGATGCTTTCTGAGGGTACGGCGTTTTTTATCTTTTCTATTACCGAAAGATAGTTTTCGCGCCAACCTTCGTGGATAATTACCGGGTCGAAATGAAAGGCGGTTTTGTAGCCGTGTTCGGCTATTTTCGCGGCCGCGTTTAAACGCTTGGCGAGCGGCGCGGCGAGCGCTTCGGCCTCGTCTATTATGTTTTGGGGATTAACGCTCCAGCCTACCACGATATTTTGCGCCGCGGGGATTTTGAGAAGATTATCGATATTGGCGCTTTTGGTTTTGAACTCAAAATATTCCGTCCGCCCCCTAAAGAAATTCACTATGTCAAAAGAATAATTTGTGATATGGTCAAAGAGTAAAGAATCGGTAAACTCCCCGCTGCCTATGCGGATATGGGGGAAGGGTCCTTTCCTTAACGATGAGGCGTCGATTTTGTCCAAAAAGTCTTTGATGTTTGCCGGCAGAACTATGGCGTGCAGGTTTTGGTATTGCTGAAGAAAGCAATAACTGCATTCATAAGCGCAGCCAAATCCCAAATTGACCAAATTGTATCCGCAGCAAAAACAGTTTTTGGTGCAGGGGCAGGGTTTGACGAAATCGAAATTTTCCTTTATTATTACCAAATTCTCTTTGCGCTTGGAATAATTCTCGCTCCCGCAGAAAGTTTTCTTTTCCAATACGGCGGTTTTTGCTTGCGGGAACATTTTTAAAACTCTTTGCGCCAAGGGCGAGTTTAAGACTTCTTTTTCTATAAAAATGTTTTTCGGGTAAAACTCTTCCCGTTTTATTTCCGCGTCCGGCAAGGATTGCAGGTCCAGTTTGGGGAGATAGAAATTTTCCCGTTTTGCCGTCTTGAAGGAAAGCGGATATCTTAAAGCGAGCAATTCTTTTTTTGCCTGTTCAAAATTCTTTGCGTTTATACGCGCGGAAATATCGGCGGGGGAAATATCGTCGCGCTTGCATATTTCGAAAATCAGACGCGATACTTCTCTCTGTTTGTTGAGGCCCGCTTTCGGCAGCAGTTTTTGCGCGGCGGCGCGGGCGGCCTCCTGCAAGTTAAGCATATCTTTCATTTAAAAACTCCAGTTCTTCCCGTGAAAAAGCCCATTCTGCGGCTTTGGCGTTTTGCACGGCTTGCTGTTGATTTCTCGCGCCGAAAAGGGCGATATCTACTCCCTTTTGAGCCAAGACGTAATTTAAAGCCGCCTGGGCCGCCGCTCCGTAATGTCTTTGAGCGGCTTTGGATAGAAGCTCCGCCGCACGGCGCGACTTTTCGAAAGATTCTCCTTTATAATATTTGTAGAAAAAGGATTTGACGCTGCACTTTGGCAGACAGGGTTCCTTTTTGTATTTTCCGCTTAATATTCCGCCGCCAAGCACGCCGTAGGCCATAAATGTTTTTTTGTTTTGCTCGCAGAAGTTTATTATTTCTTTGGAGCGCTCGGTTTGCAAGAAGGAAAATTCATTTTGAACAAAATTTATGTCGGTTATTTTGCAAGCCTCTTTAAGCTGCGGGAGAGTAAAATTGCAGACTCCGCAAAAGCGGATTTTGCCTTCGCTTTTGAGTTTCTCAAACTCCGCCAAAGTATCGCTTAGAGGTGTATTTTTGTCGGGCCAGTGGATTAGGTATATGTCGATATAATCGGTATTAAGTCTTTTTAGGGAGGCTTCTATTTCCGCACGTACGGCTTTTGGGGAAAGATCAAAACGCACCGCTCTTTGGCCCGGCTGCAGGCCGCATTTCGTCGCCAAAACGAGTTTATCTCTTTGCCCTTTAATAGCTTCGCCGACTATAAGTTCCGCCCTAAAATTGCCGTATATCGGGGCTGTGTCGATCAGGTTTACGCCTGCGTCCAAGGCGGCGTGTATAGCTTTTATGCAATCGTTTTTATCTGCCGGGCCCCAGTCTTTGCCCGCGCCCATAGCCCAAGTGCCCAAACCGAGCCTCGATATTTTTAAACCTGATTTTTGGGTGTATAACATCTACCAAATACCTTTTTGAAGCATAAAGCAGGCATTATGTACGGTTATGCCCGCCTCTTTTGCGGTTTTTGCTGAGCTTTCGTCATAAGTACCGGGCTGGAACCATAACTCTCCTACGCCGTTTTTGACTGCGTAATCCGTTATTTCGCCCGTAAGTTCGGGGCGGACCACTATTATTATGGTTTCAGGTTTTTGCGGGAGGCTCGTCCAGTCTTTATAGATGCGGGCCTGCGGATCGGGTTCCGCTTTCGGATTGACGCAATAGACGTCAAGACCCGCGGCCTTTAGATCCGCAAAGATTTTATGCCAATATTTGTTTTTGTCCGAGGATGCCCCCGCGACCGCTATTATCCCTTCCCGCATAAGACTTTTATTTTACAAGCCCAAACTCGCCAGACCGCCCATCGCCTGCGCCGCCATCGCTTGGGAGTCCTTTACCGCTTTGTTGAAAAGTTCGGTTAAATCTTTTTCTATGTCTTCTTTTGAAACTTCCTTTAAGTCTCTAAGCACTTTCAGTTCCCGAACCTGCTGGGAGCCTGATATTGTCATCTCAAAATTTTTTGCCGGGCTTTCCACTTTGATTACCATTTCGTCCAAGCGTTTTTTTACCTCGGTCATTGTTTTTTTGAGTTCCATAAGTTTTTTTAAGTTGTCGAACATTTAATCTTCTCCTAAAGGGCAAATTTGTTTATTGCGCAAAAACACCAAAGCGCCGCTTATTTTTTTGCCGTTGAATATTATGCGCGCGGCGTTCAGATAAGCCTCAAGCTGAGGCATATATTTTTCCGCGGTTTCTTTCTGCCGCTCTTTATCTATCTTATCAGATTTGAACTCCGCTATAAATATGCCGCCCGATTTGTCTTCAAAGACGGCGTCTATAATGCCGCCTGTGTAACTCTCCGCCGAAGCGCCTTGTACGGAGAAAGGCAATTCGCAGGCGAGCGTCTTCATCGAAGCAAGTTTTTTAAAAGCGTCGCTTTTTGCAAACTCTTCGATAATGTCTTGCGCTTCTGTTATCGCAGCTTCGTCTTTTTGCGGGTCCGCGCCTTCTATTACGGCGGCATTGTTTAAAGATATTTCCCGTCCCTGCAGGATTTGGCAAAGCAGTCTGTGGCATATTCTGCCTATTAACATAGCTTTGGCGCGCTCTTCGCTTTCGTATCCGCCGTTTGTGGCGGCGGAGCTGGGCCTCGGAAGAGTTTGGAGGGCGGCTTGGCGATATTCTTCGCTTCTTTTAAGCCAGATTTCTTTCCATTGTCTGAGGAAAGCGAAATCGTCCGGCCCCGCTTGCGCCGGCTGGCTTGCCGCGCCCGCGGCGCTGTCGGAATAGCGCAGATAAGATGCTTCGCATACGCCGTCTTGCAATACCGCAGGCATATCCTCGCCTGGATAACAGCCCGCTTCCAAAAGCGGTTCGGCTAAAGTTTTATCGGCTTGTGCGGAGCCTAATATGACAAGCCTTTCCTTGGCGCGGGTAAGCGCGACGTATAAAATCCGCCTTTCTTCGGCTTTTGCGTGTTTCTTGTTGGATTGCTCCATAAGGCAATAAGACAAATCTTTTATTTTGCCTAAGCGCGGAGCGGCCGAGGACGAGAGCCAATCGCTTAGATAAGCGCTCTCTTCTTTGTTGCCTTTTTTGTCGTTTCTGCTTATGTCGTAAATTATAACCGCGGGGAACTGAAGCCCTTTTGATTTGTGTATGCTCATCAATTTGACGCTGTCCAAAGAGTCTTCGGCCAAAGGCGATTCTCCTTCCTTTTCTTTGAAGTAGACTTCTATATGCCGTATAAGCTGGGGCAAGGCGAGTATTCCGTTGGAGGCAAAAGTTCTTGCTATATCCATAAATTTGGATAAATTGGCGCTGGTCTGTTCGCCTGCGCCGCATAAAAGCTGCATTTGCTTAAAGCGCGTTTGGTAAAGCAGATAGTTTATGAAATCTTCCAGCGGCGCGCTTTGGGCGCGGCGGCATATTTCCTTGAGCATATCGAAACACGCGCTTATGTGGGGCGATTGATTCTTTGCGTATATGTTTAAAGAGCCGCTTTCGGACAAGGCCAAAATATCCTCGTCGCAGATAAGGCATAACGGGCTTCTAAGTACGCCTACAAGCGCCGTTTTGTCCATAGGGTTTTGGGCAAGTTTCAAGAGGTTCAAAATATCCTTTATTTCCTGAGTCTGATAAAAATTTTTGTTTTCTTCTACGCTGTATGGTATCGCCGCCTGCTTTAAAGTTTCTATCAGCAGAGAAAGGCCCGTAGCGCTGCGGTACAAGACGGCGATATCTTTATAAGTCATAATTTTGCCGTCGGACAGTTCTGTTTTGAATGCGTTTTCGTTTATCCACTTGGCAATAATATCCGCCTGAAATCGGCGCAGATGTTCGGAACGGATCTGTTTGCCGTCGTTGACTGCTATCAACAGGCGCACCGGTTCCGATTTATATCTTTTGGTATGTTCTATTGGAACGTATTTTGGCTGTATGCCATGTTCTTCCCGTATCGCTTTTTGGCCGAATTTGTTGGCATAGGCGACTATTTCCCGCGAACTTCTGAAATTGCTTTGAAGGAAGTATTTTTTCGCTCCTTGTTTTAAAAGGGTGTCGATAAAGACGTCATAAGCCGCTATGTCAGCGCCTCGGAAGCGGTAGATGGATTGTTTCGGGTCGCCAACAATAAATAGTTTGCCGCGCTCCAAAAGGACGTCGCGCCAGTCCTTGGCTTGGCTTTCGCGCGTTTCGCTTAGGTATAGGAATATTTCGCCTTGTTCCGGGTCCGTATCCTGGAATTCGTCCAGCAGAATGCTTTGATATTCTTCCTTCAAAGTCTGTCTTACGTGAAGGCGGTTTTTTATCAAATCCCTAGTCTTGAGTATCATATCGTCGAAGTCTATCAGATTGGATTTTTTTAACGCTTCGCGCGCCAAAGGCAGAAAGTCGCTTAAGGCCAGGTATGTCTTTTTTAGGATTTCTATGTTCTTTACCGAGGCGTTATTGGCCAAATCGATTATTTCGCAGGCTTCAATAAAATCTTCGTCCGAGGTCCAACCGCTGGGGCGGCGCGAAACTTTTGCGCTCTGCTCCATATTAACGTCGCCGAATTGTCCGCCCTCGTGGTAGGCCGCGGTATTGTTTAAGACCGCTATAGCCTGTTCCAAATTTCTGTCGAAGGCATTGCCCCGCTTGGTATTATTTTTGTATTCTTCCAAGAATTTTGACGCGCGCCGCGCTTTCTCGCGCAGAATTTTGGCATTTTCTTTGCTTTTTAAATCAGGACGGTAATTGTTCAAGGGTTGTTTTAAAAGCGAGAAGGCGAAATCTTTTATCTCCTGCAGAGTGCAGGAGGCGAGTATCTCCTCCCATAAGTCCGCGCGCGGGGAATCGTAATTAAGCTGCTCGTCCAAAAAGGCGGTCCAAATTTTATCCAGCATCGCTTCGGAAGAGTTCTGCGCGTCAGCGCTAAGATCCGGCGCGGTGCCTGCTTCGGCGGGAAATCTCTTTAATATCTTAAAGCAAAAACCGTGTATGGTGCTTATCATCGCGCGCTCGGCCAATTCGAAGTTCTTTTCTATGTCTTCTTTTATGCTTTGTGCGTCGCGGCCGATTTTCTCTATCAATTCTAAGGCCTGCTCGCGCTTTTTTTCTTCGCCCGGTCTTGGCGGTTCGCCTTTTATCAGCAGGAGCATATCATTCATTTTTTCGAGCAGGCGCGATTTTATTTCCGCGGCGGCTTTTTCGGTAAAGGTAAGCGCGACTATTTTATCTATTGCGATGCCCTTGCCCAAAATGAGGTAGCAGAGCCTGTCTGTCAGCAGAGTGGTTTTGCCCGTACCCGCGCCAGCTTCCACTATTACGTTGTTGGAAGTTTCGCTTACGGCGGCGTCGCGCGCTTTTTGGTCCGGTACGGAATAAATATCTTTATTTAGGGGCATTGAAACTCCTTAATTTTGCGGCTTGCGCTGAGATTGCCGCACGTCTGGAACTCGGCCCGTGGTCTTTGCGGCAAATATCGGCGAAGGCGCAGTATTTGCAGGTTTCTTCGCCTGGCGTTATGACGAAGACTCCGTCTCGCGCCAGCTCCAAACGGTATTTTACAGCCTGTTCAAAATACGCTCTTACGGCTTGATATTCGGAAAAGGAAAAACTCTTTTCCGGATTGCCCTCTTCTTCCACCGCCAAAAGCGACGCGGATTGAGCGCTTAGGCCCTTCAGGGCGGCGTCCTTGCTTTCGTTTATCATAAGCATATAGAGCGGAGGCTGTAAAACCCCTTTTTCAAAAATAGCTTTTAACATTGAGGCATTTTCTTTCCCGCTTTTATAGTCGACCACGCGGCAGACGCGGGTTTGCTCGTTGACGTCTATTCGGTCCGTTTCGCCGTGCAGTTTAAGCCGTACGCCTGCGAAATCGGCTTCCGCTTCAAGATGATATTCGAAGAAAGAAGGCTTTAAATTATCGGCTTGGATAATAGGCAAGTCCGCTTCTATCAAATGTCTTAAATTCTTCTTTATGTCTTTGCAAAGATCTTTCCAAACGAGAGGATAAAGACCGTATTCCTTATAGCGTCCCTCGGTAAGAATAGAGTCCGCAAACTCATCGAAGATATCGCCCGCCGCGCCGGCAAAAAGTTTGTCCGTCAGATTGTTCTTGGCGGCATAGATATAGAACTTTTGCAGAATTTCGTGGTGCAAAGTCCCCTTTGCGTTTGCCGGTATTTTCGCGCGGTCGTATTCGGGCGGATCGTTTGAGCGGACAATATTTTTGAACATATAGCAGGCGGGGCATAGCCATAAAGACCTAAGAGAACTTGGCGAAAGTCCTTTGTTTTTGATTTTCTTCGCCAAGGCATTATCTTGTCCGACAATGCCGTCATATCCGTTTAAGCCCGCGGTTTTAAAAGCCAGAAAAGGCGCTTTTTCGAGCTGCTGTTCCAATAAAGCATCAGGCAGCGCCTG
Organism: uncultured bacterium; assembly: GCA_949291515.1. Lineage (GTDB taxonomy): Bacteria > Elusimicrobiota > Elusimicrobia > Elusimicrobiales > Elusimicrobiaceae > Proelusimicrobium. The sequence continues at coordinate 134,658 of CASEVY010000010.1, forward strand.
TGGATTGAATGCGGTATAAAGAGCTTGTTTCGAGCCGGGAAATTTCAAAGCGGCGAGGGAAGATGCCTCCTCTTGATTTAGAAATTCAAACGGCCATTGTACAAGTTTTTCGCTTTCCCTTCGGCTTAATGAAAGATCCGGACGCCGTACGCTTTTGCCCGTGCTTTGCGCAAGACGGCTTAAATAGAGAGAGGGGATTTTAGTTTTCCCGTCGTCGCCGCTTCTTTCAAAAATAAAGGAACACTTCTCTTCCACGCTTGAGAGCGCAAGCGAGAAGAGCAGTTTCTCTTCGAAATATCTTTCATTTTGATTATGTATTAAAAAGCCTATTTTGCGCAGCAGAATGCGGTATTCCTCTTTTAATATCGGGTCTGGCGCGGGTGTGGCGGGCAAGAGCCCTTCGTTCATACCCAAAAATACCGCCGCTTTGAAGCTCTGCCCTCTTAAGGCCATTATGTCTGCGGCTTGCACTCCGTCGAGATATTCGGAAGTCTTGTTAAAAACGGCCTCTTTCATTGCCCAAAGCAGTTCGTCTAGAAATTCGCCTTTTTGCGCGCGCCGCCTAACTTGCGAGAAAGACGCCGTTTGTTTTATTAGCTTTCTCACCTTGCCTAGAATGTCCAGTTCCTGCTCCTGTAAATCCTCATTCGTGAATGACTCTATGAAAGATTTTGTCTTTTCCGCCAATATTTCAAAGTCGCCAGCTTCTTCCAGTGCGGGATAGAAATTTGCCAAGGCTTGTATCGTTTGGGTTATTTGCGCGGCGTTTTCTCTGTACAATCGTTTTTCCTCTTCGTTTTTGCTGTTGATGTAGAGGCCCGCCAAAGCCGACCATTGGGAAAGACCGCCCGTTATCCCGCTGTTCCTTATTATGTCGCGCCATTCCCGTTTGCCCGCTTTGAAATACGGCGAAGCCACTACCGCGGCCGCATCGGCGCTGTAAAAATCGTTCCGCCCCAAATTCAGAAGATTGTATATATATGCCGCAAAGGGGTGGCTTAATAAAGGATATTCAAAGGTGTAGTTTACCGGTATTTTGTTGCGAGAGAATATGGCGGGAATATCATATTTGTAAGGGTCCATAGTCCTGGCGAAGAGCGCTATCTCGCCAAAGCGGATATTGTGTTTCTCCTTAAGCGAGATAATTTCTTTCGCCGCGGCTTGCACCTCGTCGCGTATACCCGATACTCCTATAATCCTGATGTCCAAATTTTCCGTCTTGGGGTTAGACGAAACAAAAATGTTTCGCGCCGCCAGGCAGAGGGGGGAGTTTTCCTCGGGCAGAGCTTCCCTGTCGCTTGCCAAAGGAAGTATACAGCCCTCGTAAAAACTTTTTATGAAAGAATAGGCCGGAGTATCGGAATACGGAAAATATACGGACGTTTCAAAATTTTCCGCAATTTCCTTAAATATGTTGTATTGCAGAGCGGTCAAATCGTAAAAGCCGTAAAAAATTATCTGCTTGAAGCTCTTTAAGTACTCGCTGTTTTTTGCCGATCCCGCCGCTTTCTTGAAAAAATCGCCGTAAGTGTCGAAGCCCTCTTTGCGTATTTGGCGGAGATATTGGTCATAGCATACGATAAATTCCGAAAGTTGATTCTTTTGTTCCTGCGAGGGGATCTCGTCCGATTCTCTCAATAACAGCAGGTCATTGACGGTTATTTCCGCGGCTATAAGGTCCCTAAATGCCGATTTGAACAGAGTTCTGTATCCGCGCGAGGGCGGCAGAGCGCTGTATTTGTTCAAAATATCTTTTATTATAAAATCCTGCAGAGCGCTTGCGGGGAGAAGGGCATTGGCTTTAACCGGCGAATAAGCGTTAAGAGAAGCGGCTAAATTTTCGAAATCCACAAAATCTACCGCGCTGACAAATCCGCTTTTGCGCGCCAAAGCGCGGGAAAGCGAGTTTTGCAGCCTTCTTGAGGGCAAAACGACGAGCGCTTTATCCAAAGGGTTCTTTTTCTCCGTTGAGATAAAGTTCGTAAATCGCTCTTCAAGAGCGCGGAAACTCCCCGTAAACAGACGCATACATAAATAATATATAATTTATGTAATCTGTGTAATCTTTTTACATTTTAGGCAAAGGCGGTTATTTTATGACGCTTGGCGAAGCGGTTTTTTTGGGTATATTGCAGGCTCTGGGCGAGTTCCTGCCGATTTCAAGTTCGGCGCATTTGGCGCTTTTCCCGTTTTTTTCGGGCGGGGTTTATCAGGGGCTGACTTATGACGTCGCTCTGCACTTGGCTACTTTGATAGCCGTATGCGCATACTTTTGGAAGGATTTGCTGAAACTTGTGCTTAACGGTCTGAGCAAGCCAAAAAGCGAAGAAGGCCGCCAGTTTTGGTTTATCGGATTGGCTACGATACCAGCGGCTTTGGCGGGTTATTTTCTGCAGGACGCGGCGGAAAACGTTTTCCGTTCGCCTTTAATGATAGCCGTTATGCTTATGCTTTTTGCGCTGTTTTTGTTCTTGGCCGACAGGTACAACTCCAAACTTAAAAGCTATAAGACCTATTTCCCGCTTGCGGCCTTGATGCTGATAGGCTGTGCGCAGGCTTTGGCGATAATGCCAGGCGTATCGCGCTCTGGCGCTACGATTACCGCCGCTTTGCTGCTCGGCTTTAGCCGCGCCGCCGGCGCAAGAATTTCTTTTTTGCTTTCAATACCGATAATCGCCGGCGCGGCCGTATTGAAACTTAAGGATATTTCCCTCTCTGAAATAGACGCACCGTTTATGGCGGGCTTCTTTGCCGCGATGATTTGCGGTTGGCTTGTAATAAAATTTTTGATGAAATATATTCAAAGCCATAGTTTTGACATCTTCGTTTATTACAGGTGGGTTTTGGGCATAGTGATAATAGCGTTGTATTTCCTAAGATAATAAAAACGCGTTTTTTGCCGCTTTTAAAATTTTATTTTAGAAATTGCTTTAAAACGAAACTCCCGCACATAAGCGGGAGTTTTTATTTGCCAATTTAAAGCCAAATGTTTTCGCTTTTAGAGTATTGCTCGCGGCGGGCTGCAGCTTTACCAGTTTCTGTGTTTCCAGTATATGGCCGTCAGCCAGACCGACATTATCGCCAGGCCCATTACCATCCAAAATGCCTGCGGGTGGTCCTGAAGCGGTATCATCACGTTCATGGAGAAGGCGCTTACCACGAAGGTCGGCACCATAATCCAAATGGTTATTACGTTCAAGCGTTTCATCAGCAGGTTTAAATTGTTGTTTACGATGGAGGCTCTGGCGTCCATAAGGCCGGCCAAAATGCTGGAGTAAATTTCCGCCTGTTTTTGAGATTGCGTGTTTTCGATTATGATGTCGTCAAGCATTTCGCGGCAGCGTTCGTCAAAACCGATACGCCCCGAAAAATTCCTCAGCTTCTCAAACACGAACCCGTTTGATGTTATCGCGCTTAAATAATAGACCAAGCTCTTTTCCAAACTGAAGAGATTTATCAGGTATTTATTGTCGACCGAACCCGTCATCTTATCCTCAATCTCTTCCGTTATCATATTGATGACGCGCAAATGTTCCAAATAATGCGCTATGGCGTTATAGATTATTTTTAGAAAAGCGTCATGCAGCGAAAGCACCTGGTTAAACCTCTTGCCTATGAACAGCGGTATATCCTCCGTCATTACTATCACCAGCTTGTCTTTAAACAGAAACATTCCCATCGAGGCCACCTTGAATACCAGCTGTTCTTTGCCCGAATAGTTGCGCGGGCGGTTCAAAATCAAGGCGGTATGGTCGGGCTCAGTTTCAAGACGGGGCAGCTCTTCAGGGTCCATTGAAGAGGCCAAAGTATGTTCGTCTATCTTAAGGTGGTCTATAAGATAGCGCTGTTCGCTTGACGTGGGATCTACAAACAGAAGTATGTCGCAACTGGAGGCGGAAGCCGATTCGTCTTCAGTAATTTTGCCGTTCTTGATAAGATAAGTTCTCTGCATTTTCGCCTCCTGTTCTAATTATATATTATCTATTTCCGATTTTAGATAGAGATTTGTTTCTTTAAGCACTCTCTTCCTGAGCATAAAAATCATAATGAGGTTTGGTATGGACATCATAGCGGTTATGGTTACCACCAAAGCCCAAGCCAAAGACGGCGATATGAATACGCCGGAAAGCATTGATATTATCCAAAAAACGCGGAATGGTTTTACTATCTTGCTGCCGCCCAAAAATTCCATAAATTTCTCGCCGTAATAGGCCCAGCCGATTATCGTGGTAAGAGAGAATATCGTCAAAGAAAACACCAAAAGCGGTATTCCGACATAAGGAATGGTTTGAAATGCGCTGTTGCACAAATCGCCCGCAAATTTCTCTCCGCTTTGCCAATCGCCGGCAACTATTATTACCAGTCCCGTCAAAGTGCAGATAAAGAATGTCCAAAATACCGAGGTGCTGGCCACCAAACCCTGTCTTACGGGGTTCTTTGTTTTTGCCGCCGCGGCCACTACCGAAGCGCTGCCCATACCTGCCTCGGTAGAGAGCACGCTTCTGCTTGTCCCGACATGTAAAGCCGTCAGTAAAGCCGCGCCGGAAAATCCGCCGCCTACGGCTTTAAAGCCAAACGCGCTTTTTACTATCAAAGCTATCGTCGCGGGCATTTCCTGAATATTTACCAAAAAGATGTATAAAGCCGCCAATAAATACAGCCCGCCCATTATCGGCACCAGCCACTCGCACACAGCGGCTATGCTCTTTACTCCGCCGATAATTACTATCGCCACCAACAAAGATACTATTACGCCGATAAGCAGTCCGTTTATGCTGTAAGCGTCGCCAAGTACGTCTACAATGGCGTTTACCTGCAAAAATCCGCCGCCGCTTATCGCCATTAAAAGACCGCATACGGCAAATATCACGCCCAGCCATTTCATTTTAAGGGCGTTCTTCATTATGTACATCGGCCCGCCTACGTATTCTTTAGTTTCTTTCAGGCGGACTCTGTATTTTACCGCCAAAAGACATTCGGAATATTTCGTCGCTATGCCGAATATCCCTATTATAATCATCCAAAAAACGGCGCCCGGGCCGCCTATCGCTACGGCGGTGGTCATTCCCAAAATGCTGCCCGTTCCTATTGTCGCGGCTAAAGAAACCGCCAAAGCTCCGAAATTGCTTACCATACCTGCTGAATTGTCTTTTTTTACCGACAATTTCATCGCTTTGAATATATACTTCTGTATAAATTTAAGTTTAAACGTAAGATACAAATGTGTGGCAACGAGCAACAATATCATAGGATAAGTCCAGATAAGCTCGTTGAAATAATTTATTGCTTTTTCCAGTTCCTGCATAGGCCGACTCCGTTTCCTTTATTTTTATATAATTTCATTATCTTTATATTTTATCATTATTGGAAGGTTTACACAGTGCCGATATGCGATAAAGGCGACAGAAAAGAAGCGGCGCTTTTTTCCGCCGCCGATTTCTTGGCCGCAAAAAACATCAAATTTCCCTTGCCGAAAACCGTCATTATGGCGCCGTGCGTCAACTTGGGCGCGGCGCTTTGCTCTTCTGGCGGAAAGACTTATAAACTTATGTCTGACATTGATATAATTAACGACGATTTGGCCATTATGCACAATTTCGCTTTAGGCGCGCCTTTATGCGTAATTCTTGCTGAAATGGCCGCGGCTTTGGGAGCGGAGAATTTTATTTTGATAGGCAGCGCCGGCGCTTTGAATGAGAATTTGACTTTCGGAGACAGAGTCTTATGCCGCGGCGCTTTTTGCGATGAGGGAACCGGGCGGCATTATTTTGACGGGGAATATATCTCCGCCGATAAAATGCCCGTCCTCAGCGTTCTGCCCGTAAAGGCCGAAGGCGACACTTGGACCACTGACGCCCTTTTTATGGAAACATCTTCCGCCGCTGCCTATTATGCCGAAAAGGGCTGCCTGACCGTAGATATGGAGGCTTCCGCCTTGTTCGCTTTCGCCAAGGCGCGCGGACTTAAAGCGGCGGCGATGTTTGTGATAAGCGATTTGCTTTTTGGCGGGCAATGGCGCCCGGCAAAGAAAAACGCGCAAACCGTAAAGGCTTTGCGCGCTTTAGCTGAAGAAATAGTAAAAAAGTCCTCTAAGAATTCGTCGCCTGAGAATTTTTAAGTATATCCCAGAACTGTTCTACCGTTTGTATTCGTTTTGAAGGATCTTCGTTTAAAGAACGGATTATAAGCTCGTCTATTTCTTTAGGTATATAAGGCGCTATCTGGGAGGGCGGAACTATTTTCTTCGTAGTTACGTCGAATCCTTTTACGCTCCAAGGCACCTGCCCCACCAAAGCCTCGTAGAGGCATACGGCCAGCGAATATATGTCGGACTGTTTTGACGTTATGCCCTTTTGCTGCTCCGGCGACATATATGCCGGTGTGCCAGCGACCGGGTGGGATTTGTCTTCCTTGTCGTCGGTAATCTTTTGAGCAACGCCGAAATCCATTACTTTTGCCACGCCGCTGTCGGCTATCATTATATTGCCTGGTTTTAAATCGCAGTGTACGATATTTTGGGCATGCGCGTAGCTTAAGCCTTGGCAGACCGATTCAAATATATTCTTCACTTCGTCAAAATCGATATAGCTGTCGATATCCAAACGCGTTTCCAAGGTCTGTCCGTCTACGTATTCAAACACCAAATACAGGCTGTTTACCGTTTCTATAACGGTATAAATTTCCACTATGCACGGGTGGTGCAGCATGGCGACCATTCTCGCCTCGGATAGGAACTGCTCGCGCACATAATCGTTCCTTAACAGTTCCGGCTTTATGCGTTTTACCGCCACTTTGCGTTTAAGAGCATTGTCGTAAGCCTCGTAGACCTTGCCCATTCCGCCTTCGCCTATAGGCCTTATAAAATGGTATTGCTCCTTTATGTTTACTTCTTTAAGTTTCCTGCCTTTGACGTCTACCGGCCCGCCAAATACATTATAGTATCTCAGCACAACATAGAAAGCTATTACCAGCACCACGCAGACGAAGTAAACAAAAAACCACGGCGGCAAACGATAATCGGATAAAGATTTCCTCGTTTTTTTGGCTGGCTTTTGCGAGTCGTTTATCAAATCCTGTACGCTTTTCGCTCTTGAGGAGCGCGGATTGAGTTTTAAAGCGGTGTCTATGTCTTCCGTGGCGCGCAGTATGTCTTTGCGCTCAAGATAGCTGTGCGCGCGGGTGGTATAGGCTTCCACATTGGAGGGGCTTTTTGCTATCGCTTGAGAAGCAAAATAATAGGCATTGTCGAAATCTTTAGACTCTTCATAAGCGCGCGCCATTAAAGTGTATATGCGCGGATCGTCGTAATTGTTGTCCAGCAGGCTTTGGCAGGCGTTGAGTACGGTGGTGTAATCGCCGGCGTCCAATTTCCGCTCTATTTCATTTAATGCGTTTTCCAAAGCGGTGGCTTTTTTTATGTTTGAGCTGTCCTCTATGTTCTTAAATCCGGCCGAATAGCGTCCTTCCACTATTATCGGAGCGGCTTGCGCCGCAAAACCGAAAAGAGGAATAAACAGAAAGAAAACCGCCGCCATTAGTTTCGTCATATTAGATATATTAAATAAAAATAACGATAAATACAATCATTTTCATTTTATAAACGCTATTTTGTTGCGCTTGAGCCCCTTAAATTTCTATCATATAAGTTATGGAAGGGGTAATAATATCACTGGCGATATTGATTTTTTTGTCGCATTTATTTTCGGCCATGTTCGTCAAAACGCGTATGCCCGAGGTGTTGCCGCTTTTGATTTTGGGCATTATAATAGGGCCGATACTGAAGATAGTATCGCCAAGCGATTTCGGTATGGTTGACCAGGTGTTCAGCAGAGTGCTGCTGATAGTCATTTTGTTCGAAAGCGGGCTTGGACTGCGAATATCTCAAATAAGGAGCACTTGGGAACAAAGCTCAAGGCTTACCATAATCAGTTTCGTCATAATAATGTGTATAGTGGCGCTTTTGGCAAAAATAGCGCTGGGCCTGCATTGGGCTTACGCCATAATATTGGGCTCCATTTTGGCCGATAATTCCTTTGCCATAATAATACCGCTGATATCCAAACTTAACATATCCAACAATATTAAAACCGTGCTTTTGACCGAATCGACTATGGGCGGCGTGATATCCATCGTGGTTACCATGACTTTACTAAGCATGGCCAAAATACAGTCTTTCGATCCCAGCCTCATAATAGCCAAAATAATATATACCTTTATGGTATCCTGCGCGGTCGGCGGCGCGGCGGCGATATTCTGGACTACCGTACTTAATAAAGTAAGAAAGCTGGAAAACGGCATCTTTTTGACTTTGGCTTTCGTTTTGGTGGTTTATTCCGTATGCGAAACTTTGGGCTCCGACGGCTCGATAGGCGCGTTTATCTTTGGGATAGTGGCGGGCAATATAAGGACTATCAGAAAACTTAACGGTTTTAAATTTATCGAGCGTTTTACCAAGAACGTAAAAAGCAAGGCATTTAACGACGTGGAAAAGAGCTTCTTCAGCGAGGTTGTGTTTATATTGAGGACTTTCTTCTTCGTCTATATCGGCATATCGATGCAGATTACAAGTATGTATGCTATGCTTTGCGGTTTACTGTTTACTATCGTCATTTTTTTGGCGAGGATACCCACCGTCAATTATGTTTTGGACAAATCCGTCAGCCGCATAGACAGCGCGGTAACTTCCGTAATGGTTCCCAAAGGTTTGGTTACCGCGGTGTTGGCCGCTTTGATTATGCAGTCGGGCGTGCCGGGCGGGGCCGTATTGCAAAATACAATTTATTCGGTGATACTGTTCAGCATTATTTTGGCGACTTTGTTCTCGTTCTTTATAGAAAAGGGCTGGTGTATGCCCGCGATAAACTTTCTATTCAAAAGGCATCGCGACGCCTGCCCGGAAAACGCCCCTTGGTGCACGCCGGTAAAAAAGACGGAAATTATGCACCAGCAAAAGCACCTTATCGCCAAGGACAGATAATTGCCGTATCGGCTTATTTCCTTTATGTTTAAGTTATAATTTGTAAGCGAAAGATATCAGCACGTCTTTAGTGTGGTCTCTGCGGTAGGAGAAGAACAAATCTTTATTGCAGCAGGTACACTCGCAGGAGCAGGGCGATTTTATCTCTTCCATTTTTACGCCGCACTCCTTAAGCTGGCGGATTATGTCGGCGGTCAAATCAACGAACAATTTGCCGTCCCTTTTGACTACCGAGGAAGAATCAAATTGTTCCGCGACGTCTTGCTGAACCTCAAAACAGCAGGCGTTTATGTGCGGGCCGATATAAGCGCATATTTCGCAGTCTTTGCCAGCGTGTTCTTTTATAAGAGCGGCTGCTTTTTTGGGCATTTGCGCTGCCACCCCGCGCCAGCCGCAATGGCACAAACTTATAAACTTGCCTTGTTTGTCCCATAGATACAGGGGTACGCAGTCGGCGGTTAAAATCATTACGCCAAATCCTTTTAAGCCCAAAAGCCAGCCGTCGGCTTCGTGCAAGTCGGCGGCGCGGTAGTCGGCGAGGTCCCGCTCGTTTAGCAGGGTTATTATTTTGTCGCCGTGTACTTGTTTAAGGCCCAATATTTTACCTGCGGGTATGCCGAGTGAAGAAAAAAATTTGTCGGTATTTTGCTTTTCTCTGCCGCTGCCGCTGTCTTTGGAAGCGGTGCCGCTGATAATGCCCAAATTTATAAGTCTTTCGTCCGAAAATATCTTCATATATAAAACCTGCTCTCTTTAACTTTTAGCCTCTTGCCGCCTATTATGTTAAGCGCCAGGCGGGAAAATCTTTCAGGCAGGTCGCTTGCGTATATCTGCGTTTTGCCTTTGCCTTTGGTTCTCAAAAGGTGTTTTCTTTCCAGTAAATCTTCGGCGCGTTTGGCTATTTCCTCTGCGGAATCGACAAGCATTATGTTCTTGCCCAAGAACTCCGCTATTTCTTTCTTTATTACCGGATAATGAGTACAGCCCAAAATTACGGTATCGGCTTTGCCGCCTTTAAGAGGTTTGAGGTATTTCTTTATGGCTAAAGCGGAAATATCGCTTGAAGCCAAGCCCTCCTCTATTATCGGCACGAAAAGCGGACAGGCGTATTGAGTGACGGCAATGGATTTGTCCGTCCTCTTTATGCTCTTGATGTAGGCTTTGCTTTTTACAGTGGCCTCGGTGCCGAGCACCACTATATTTTTGTTCTTTGTAGTGCTTACGGCACAGGCCGCACCCGGCGTTATTACGCCAAGTACGGGCACTTTTATATGCCGTTTTAATGTCGGCAGGGCAAGCGCGGAAGCGGTATTGCACGCGACCAAAATCAATTTGACTTTTTTGCTCTCCAAAAATTTGGCTACATTTAAAGAATATTCCGTAACCGTTTCTTTGGATTTGGAGCCGTAAGGGACATGCGCCGTATCGCCGAAATAGATAATATTTTCTTTCGGCATCAGCTTCCTTACGGCTTTTAAAATGGTAAGGCCGCCGAGGCCGGAATCAAAGATGCCGATGGCTTTTTCGTCTGATTTCATATAATAAAATATTATACACTATTCTAATTTTTTCGTAAAAATGCTAAAATATTGATGTAGAAAAGATTTTTCCGGGATGGTGTAATGGTAGCACAAGCGCCTCTGGAGCGTTTAGCCTAGGTTCGAGTCCTAGTCCCGGAGTAGTTTTACCTCTAAGGTGTGGCTGTTTTTGCGGCTGTCGTAATATGTTAATTGGGCCTCCGATAAATCGGGGGTTTTTTATTGGGTATATAAATTTGATGTTTGCCGATGATTAACTAAAAGCGTTTTTTTCCCAAGAGGTTCGATTATTTTTTTAAAATGTCTTTGTCCGTAATATCCGCGGGCGAGGTCGTTTAAAAGGATTTTTCGGCCGAGGGGATACGTCCTTACTCTAAAACGTGCAAAGGCATTACATAACGGTAGTATATAATTTTGTATAATTCTATATATTCGGGGCATGGCTCAATGGTAGAGCGCCCGCTTTGGGAGCGGGAGGTTCCCGGTTCGAGCCCGGGTGCCCCGATTTTTTACAGGAGGCCGAGCCGATGCAACCCCTAAGCAAAAAGCAAATCGCCCTATTGCCCGTATACAATAATATCTTCCCCAAAGAGAAACTGACGCCAAGCGCCAAATTTAAAGGTTTTTACGTAATAGCCTCAAAGCCGATTAAAGGCCCGTTTGATTTCGATTCGCTTACCTTATCTTTAAGCGCGCGTTTTGAGGAAGGTTCCGCCGTTTTGGCGGAGGCGTCGGTAAAAACGGAAGAAGGGTGGAGCGGCCTTTATAAGCTTTTTTATGTAAGCCCTAATTACAAAAAAACTTTCAAAGAGCAGAGCGACGCCTTCGCCAAGGTCGAAGGCGATACTTTAATCCCGAAGAAACCCGCCTCGGCTTTTAAATATCAGATAACGGTGCTGGGCCGCGCTAAAATAGATTTCCTTGCCGCGGCTTTTACGCGCTCAAAAGCCGCTTATGACGCTTCTTTGGCTTTGGAAACTTTGGATCTAAGGGATTTTGAAATACCTTTAAAGCCGGTCAGCCAAATGCTTTACGCGGACAAAAAACTCCGCCGCCGCATTTGTTCGCCCGCCTGCCTTAAAATGGTGCTTGAGCATTACGGCAAAGATTTGCCGCTTGAGGACGTATTAAAAGGCGTATATGACGAAGGCGCCGAAATTTACGGCAGTTGGCCGCTTAATACCGCTTTTGCCGCGCAGTTTGGCCTTGCGGCGGCGGTTGTAAGGTGCAGTTCTTTGGCGCAGGCCGAAGGCGAACTTTATAAGGGCAGGCCCTTGATAGCGTCCATAGCTTATAAAGAGGGCGCTTTAAAAAATGCGGCTGTCAAAAAGAGCGAAGGGCACTTGGTGGTAATTTGCGGTTTTGACGCGGAGGGGAATGTAATCGTTATGGATCCAGCCGCTTCCAAGGAGTCGGGCGTAAGGCGGATATACGACAGAAAACAATTTGCCGCGGCTTGGCTCAAAAACAAAAAAGGAATAGCTTACGCGATAGGTGAATAAATGAAAAGGAATAATATAGTCTTTACGCTTGCGCTTTGTTTGGCCGCTATCTTCGGCTGCGCGCCCAAGCAGGAAACAAACAATCTTACGGTGGCGATAGTGGGGGAGGCGGAATCTTTCGACCCCGTCTTTTCCTACGACGGCTTTACGCACGGCGTTTTGCTTAATATTTACGATACTTTAATAAAATTTAAAGGTTCTTCTCTTACGGAATTTGAACCTTTGATAGCCAAAGAAGTGCCTTCCGTAGAAAACGGCCTTATATCCCAAGACGGCAAAACTTATACCTTTAATATAAGAAAAGACATAAAATTCCACGACGGCACCCCGCTTACCGCGCAGGACGTGGAATATTCCTTAAAACGCTTTTTGATATCCGATGCCGTCAGCGGCCCCTCCACTCTGCTTTTGGAGCCGATTTTGGGCATAACTTCCACCCGCGACAATAAGGGGAATATAATACTCGATTACCAAGACGTGGAAAACGCGATAAAAAGTGAAGGCGATAAAGTGATAATAACTTTAAAAAGGCCGTTCGCGCCGCTGCTTTCGATACTTGCCCGCTGGTCTTATATAATAAGTAAGGACTGGGCGGTAAGCCACGGCGAGTGGGACGGCACTGCGGATACTTGGCGGCAATACAATAACCGCGGGAAGAACGAATCTTATCTTTTTGACAAAGCAAACGGCAGCGGGCCTTTTATGCTGGAGCGCTGGGATAATGCCGCCAAGCGGATATATCTTAGAGCCAATAAGGATTATGTTTTGGGCGCGCCGAAGCTCGATTCCGTACAGCTAATAACCGTACCCGAGCAGAGCACTATGCGCCTGATGCTGGAATCGGGCGACGTGGATATAGCGGAAATCGCGCCTACTTTTACCGATCAGATAGCCTCCAATCCGGATTTGGTCGTACAGGACAGACTGCCGCGCCTTAAGACCGATCCCGTCATATTTTTCACTTTTGACATCAATACGGAAGCCAACCCCGATATAGGCAGCGGCAAATTGGACGGGGCGGGGATACCTTCGGACTTTTTTAAGGATATAAATATAAGGAAAGCGTTTTCCTACGCTTTTGATTATGACGCTTTCGTAGAAGAATCTATGGGCGGCAAAGCGCCGCGCGCGTGCGGGCCGGTGCCGCCGGGTTTGGCCTCTTACGATAAAGACGCGCCTTGCTACGAGTTCGACTTAAAAAAAGCGGAAGGATATTTTAAAAAAGCCTATGACGGGCAAGTGTGGGAGAAAGGCTTTTCCTTTACGCTTACTTACAATACGGGCTCTCAAATGAGGCAGACCGCCGCAGAAATATTAAAACGCAATATAGAAAAGTTAAATCCCAAATTCAGTATAGAATTGCGCGGAGTGCCTTGGGCTTCTTTCTTGGAAAAGACGCAAGCCTCCAAAATGCCCTTGTGGGTGCGCGGCTGGATAGCGGATTATCCCGATGAGCATAACTTCGTCTTCCCGTTCCTTCATTCCAAGGGGCGTTATGCGGTGGCGCAATCTTTCGGGAATGCCGAATTGGACGCTATGATAGATAAAGCCGTACGTTCGACCGATCAGGCCGAAAGGATAAAACTCTACCGTCAAATCCAGCGTGTAAGCTATGATACCGCGGCGCAGATTTACACTATCCATTCGCCGGGCGTGTGGGTGTACAGAAAAGACGTAAAGGGCTTTTTGGATAATCCAGTGTTTATGGGAATATATTTTTATCCGATTTATAAAGAAAAGGAAAATGTTTAAATGTAAATTATGGCCGAAATATCGACGCTAAAATGAAAAGAACTCCAAAAATTTTACAAGCCTCGATATTTTTGTTATAATATTTCTGTTGCGCCCTTAGCTCAGTTGGTTAGAGCAATCCGCTCATAACGGATGGGTCGCAGGTTCAAGTCCTGCAGGGCGCATTTGAATTTGTTTAATAAACCCCGTTTTTCGGGGTTTTTTTATAGAGGCAGATATGGAAAATAAAGAGCGGGAAGTAAATCAGGAACAAAAAACAACGGGTTTGGACGATATTATAAAGAATAAATATCGCGAAGCGGGCGAATTAAAAGCAAGCGGAATAAATCCCTATCCCGCGCATGTTGAAGTAAAAAATACCTGTCTGCAAGCCAAAGAAGCGGCGGAAGGTACGGAAGTAACTACCGCGGGGCGTTTGGTGCAGCTTAGGCTTATGGGCAAAGCGGCTTTTGCGCATATCAGGGACGTAAGCGCGAAGGTGCAGATATACGTTCAGCGCGATTTGCTGGGCGACGAGGCTTACGCCTTCTTTAAAAAACATATAGCGGTTGGCGATTTCGTCTTGGTAAAAGGACATATGTTCATTACCAAAACCGGCGAAAAGACCATAAAAGCCGATAAAGTGGATTTGATATCTAAAGCCATTAGGCCCATGCCGGAAAAATTCCACGGCATACAGGATACGGAAGTACGCTTCCGCAACCGCCATTTGGATCTTATCGCCAATGAGGAAGTAAAAGATATTTTTATCAAACGCGCAAAGATAATATCCTCTATCCGCAAGACCTTGGACGAAAAGGGCTATTTGGAAGTAGAAACCCCTACCTTGACGCCCAGCGCCGGCGGCGCGATAGCTAAACCGTTTGAGACTTATCATAACGCTTTAAAAATGCCGCTCTTTATGAGAATAGCCTTGGAACTTTACCATAAGAGGCTGATAATCGGCGGGCTCGATAAGATTTACGAAATCGGCAAGATGTTCCGCAACGAGGGTATAGACACCACCCACAACCCCGAATTTACGATGATGGAACTTTATCAGGCGTATGGCGATGTAAACACAATGGCCGATTTGTTTGAGGAAATTATCGGCAACGCCGCCAAAGCGATAGGTGCGGAAAAGGTTACCTACCGCGGCAAGGAAATAAATTTAAAGCCGCCTTTTAAGAGGGTTTATATCCCGCAGGCGTGGCAGGAAACTTTCGGCGAGGATATTCACGAGATTTTAAACGGCCGCGAATTTAACCGCGAAAAACTGATAGCTTTGGCCAAAAAGAGCGGAGTATCTTTTAAGGAAGACGAACCCTCGGACAAAATCTATGATGTGCTGTTTGAGGAGAAAATCGTCAGCAAATATAATGACCCTGTGTTTATGATGGATTATCCTACGGCGGTAAGCCCGTTCTCCAAGAACAAACCGGGCGATCCGGAGATAGTGGAACGCTTTGAGGCTTTCGTCGCGGGCGGGCAGGAAATCGCCAACGCCTACAGCGAGATTAACGATCCGGCCGACCAATATCAGCGCCTTAAAGACCAAGCCGAAGCCAAAGCCAAGGATAAACAGAACGAGGACGCCGATATTGTGGATATAGACTATATAACGGCTATGGAATCGGGTATGCCTCCGACAGGCGGAATGGGAATTGGTATCGACCGCATAACGATGATGCTTACTGGGCAGGATTCAATAAGGGAGATAATTTTATTCCCGACCTTAAAGGCGGTGGAGAAATAACTTTACCGGTTTATTAAGGAATAATATCTGAGTGTGAAAAACCCGCTTTTTTGGCGGGTTTTTTATTTTGTGTTAATTATTTTGATATAGTTATATTACTTGGTTTAAAAAATAAGGGGGATTTGGTATGGGCAAGGTTGCTGGGTTATTGGAAAATGCTAATGAATTTTTTGAGGCAGCTAATAGATGTGGGTGGGGCGAGTTTGACAAGAAGGCTAAGAATTACCCTTTATATATACCAGAAAAAGTTAATATATCTTTTGCTTGTGAATTATATTTAAAGGCGATAGCTGAAAATAAAAAAGTTTCTATCGGCAAAATACATAGTTTAGATAAAATATTCTTTAAGTTGCCAAAAGATGTGCAGGAAAGGATTTATGAACTATGGCGATGTGAAGTAGGGCAGGTCTCAGATTGTGAATATATATCTACAATGTTTTTTGACAATTTAGAAGCAAATTCAAAGGTGTTTATGCGTTTTAGATATGCTAATGAATGGGCAGGTTCGGTTGTAAGTTTGCATAACAGTTTTACAAAAGAACAATTTGATAAATTCTCTCAGTTTAGTTTGAAAAGAAAAAGCGGCTCTCCCGTAATTTATGATGGTTTTCTTAATCAATTGGCTTTTGCCTTGAAAATATGTGCTGAAGAAATATTAGGTAAAACTTATAATTCTTAACTAATTGAAATATAAGATTATCCATAAATAAAGCGAAAGAGTAAACGAAAATAAATGTAACTTTAATAAATGTAACTTTCTATCTTAATGTAGACAATAATAAAATACATACTGAATCCGATTGATAAAAACTTTCGATATCAACATACAAAAGTCACTCTCAAGGTTTATCTATATTTATTTTATTTCCTTATCATAACGATATACTTGCCCAGCAGTGCCGTAAATCCCGATCATCAATACGGGCTTTTGTACGGAAAAATTTTCACGTCGGTGAGGGGGACAAATAGGGCAATATGCCAGGGAGCGTTACGGCTGCCAGTGCGGCATCGAGTGGCTGGGAGAAGAAGAAGTCTTGATGTATAGTTCTCAAGAAAAAGCTTTTTTAGGACATATATCCCAAAACATTACTATTAAGACTGATGCGCTTTATGAAAATGCTATAAAACATAATTTTCAAAACAATAATTTGACAGTCAATTTTGGGAAATTGCCAAGTAAAACCGTAAGGAAAATTGAGAAACAAACAGGAGAATCATTAAAAGGCTTCGTTTTTAAAATGGATGGAGAATCAGTATTTCATGCACTAAGCGGACACGGTGAATATAAGGAAATTGAATCGGGACAAGTTGTAATAGATAAGAAAAGACTTAGGCTAATTCCCCATATTGTATGGAAATTTGACAGGGTATCTTTGGAAAATAAAAAAAACGGTATGCGTCGGTTAAAATTTCAGAAGAAAATAGGGCATCATTTCACCGAGATTGTAACAATCGGTAAGAAAAAGAAGCATTTATTGTTTAAAACTTTTTATGGAAAGCAATAAAAAAGGAACTTATCAGACAAGGCAAAAAGCCTTTTCAAAGGTTAAAACCTATCCCATAAGTTCCCTGCATGCAGGTATGGCTCGCACATACTCGTACATTTAAGTACCGCATCCAAAGATAGTATAGCTAAAAAACAATGAAATTTCAACGGATTTTAAATTAAATCAATAAGGAAAAGGACCTTCGTTTAACAATATTAACTTGGGCAAAGAAAAGCCCCTCCGGCGGTCCACCTCAATGGCGGGGCGGGAAGGGCTACTTTTGGATCCATTCGGCGTACTGGAACAAATCTAGGGCGGAACAGGCCCGCTACTAGTGTACCTGGTAAAAACGCAAAAAACAAGGCCCAATTTAATGTTTTTGATTTTATCAAGGTTTTAAACACTCCTTACTACGGCGGCATTGTCGGCGGCGTTGCAGCCGATAATTTGCGCAAGGAGAAAAGATAAATATGCCCGTTGATGAAAACTAAAATTACGAGATATCGCAAGGCCCGGAGTTCTGCCAAGACGACAGAGATCAAAGTATAAACATTTTAGCATCACAAATGGACGAAGAATTAAACTATATGGCGAGCTTAAAAAAGGCATACCCTCAAAATCAAGATGGTATCAAGGTAAATCTACAAAAAAAATCCCCGGATTTCGCACATCCCGCGTACAAATCGGGGGCCACGTCCAGGGTAATAATAATATAGTTAATAATGGCCGAAAAATCAAGCCTAAATTTAATTTTATGGACTTTGCCATACTTCTTCAGCGCCCCTTAAACCTTGGCTATAACGGGGAAATTATATTTAACAATTTAAAAAAGAGAGGCGTAAGAGGAAAAATACATTTCAATCCGCATCATTAGTAAAGCCTTATAAAACCAATCCTAAAAAGCACTCACAAAAGCAGGTGGAACAGATAGTAAATTCTATTAAGGAATTTCGCTTTAACAATCCTTTGCTTATAGACGAAAACAATGAACTTATCGCGGGGCACGTACGCCTTTTG
This sequence comes from uncultured bacterium, assembly GCA_949291515.1. GTDB lineage: Bacteria > Elusimicrobiota > Elusimicrobia > Elusimicrobiales > Elusimicrobiaceae > Proelusimicrobium. The sequence continues at coordinate 152,666 of CASEVY010000010.1, forward strand.
GCTGCCCGCAAGCTCAAAAAGAGATTAAGGGATTGTAATTACAAGTAAAACTATTTTTTAAATATACTTATGGGTATATAAAAACCCTCTACCATTAACAAGCGGAGAGTTCTTAATTTACTACATTTTTTACTACACTATCGTATAAAACTGGTGCGCCCAGCGGGAATCGAACCTGCACCAACGGCTTCGGAGGCCGCTATTCTATCCATTGAACTATGGGCGCTCTTATTCAATTTTACCATTTTATAAAGACTCATTTGTACATCGCCCACAAAACGCATAAACGGCCCCTTTGGCAAAAATCCCTTTCCCATACTTTTCCGCCTTGTTTTTTATGATATAATCTCTGTATCGTATGACGGAGGAAATATGAAAGGCATTATCCTTGCCGGCGGAACGGGCAGCCGTCTTTTTCCGGCTACTTTCGCGGTGTCAAAACAGCTTATTCCCGTTTATGACAAGCCGATGGTTTATTATCCGCTTTCGGTACTTATGCTGGCGGGTATCAGGGATATTGCGCTTATTTCCACTCCGCGCGATTTGCCCGCTTTCAAGGCGCTTTTTGGCGACGGGCGGGAACTGGGCCTTAATTTTACTTACATAGAACAGCCCCGTCCGCAGGGTATAGCGCAGGCTTTTGTCTTGGCGGAGGATTTTATCGCGGGCGATAATGTCGCTTTGATATTGGGCGATAATATCTTTTACGGGTCGGGTTTGGAAGATATGCTCTTGCGCGCGGCCGCGCTTAAAGAGGGGGCGGAGATTTTCGCTTCCAGAGTTAACAATCCCGCGGCTTACGGCGTTATCGGTTTTGACGATAAAGGCAAGCCGGCGCAGATAACGGAAAAGCCTTCAAAGCCGGCCTCGCCTTGGGCTGTTACGGGGCTTTATTTTTACGATGGCCGAGTATCCCAAATAGCGCGCGGGCTTAAATTTTCGGCGCGCGGCGAACTTGAAATAACCGACATCAACAATGCCTATCTTAAAAAGGGCCTTATGCGTGTTAATTTTATGGAGCGCGGCATAGCTTGGCTTGATACGGGTACGCACGAGGATTTGATAAAGGCGTCCACTTTCATAGAGAGCATAGAAACCCGCCAAGGCATCAAGACGGCCTGTCTTGAGGCTATCGCCTTTGAAAAGGGCTGGATAGACCGCGCCGCTCTGCTCAAGCGCGCCGAGGGTATGAAAGGCACTCCTTACGGGGATTATCTTTTAAACTGCGACGCCGAGGGCTTATGGAAATAATGGAAGAATTTTTAAACGGCGCCAAACTGCTTAGGCCGCGTATTTTTAAGGACGCGCGCGGCTGTTTTTTTGAGAGTTACAATCAAAAAACTTTCTCCGAGCTTGGCATAAACGCGCGGTTCGTACAGGATAACGAGTCTTATTCCGCGCGCGGCGTTTTGAGGGGATTGCACTTTCAAAAAGGGGAACACTGCCAAGCCAAACTGCTTAGAGTGCTTGAGGGTTTGATAGAAGACGTAATAGTGGACTTGCGCTTGGGCAGCCCGAGTTTCGGGCATTTCAAAAAAATAACTTTAAACGGGGAAGATGGTTTGACCCTTTTTGTGCCGCGGGGGTTTGCGCACGGTTTTTTGGTTTTAAGCGCCGGCGCGAAAGTATTTTACAAATGCGATAATTTTTATAATCCCGCCTCTGAGGGCGGCATAAGGTTTGACGATCCATCTTTAAATATCGATTGGAGCTTATCCGGTATTGAGCCTTATGTAAGCGATAAGGACTCCGCCCTAAATTCTTTTGAGGATTACAAAAAGAACCCGATATTCAGTTATGGAAAATAAATTTGAAAGGAATATTTTGGTAACCGGCGGTGCGGGCTTTATAGGCTCTAACCTTATTTGTCTGCTCGCGCGTAAATACAAAAATTACCGCATAATAAATTTGGATAAACTTACCTATGCGGCCGATTTGAACAACTTAAAAGAAGTTTCGTCTTTGGATAATTATGTTTTTATCAAAGGCGATATATGCGACGAGGTTTTGGTAAAAGACATTTTTAGGCGATACGGCATTGACGGCGTATTTCACTTGGCGGCGTGTTCGCATGTGGATAACTCGATAAAGAGCCCGAGGGAATTTATCAAGACCAATATAGAGGGCAGTTTTAATCTTCTTTCCGCGGCATACGAGGCGTGGCACAAAGGCCCTTTTGAAGTTAAAGAAAGTTTTCGCCAAGCGCGGTTTCATTTGGTGTCTACCGATGAGGTCTACGGTTCTTGCGACAGCGGCCTTTTTACTGAAAGTTCCCGCTTTGAGCCCAATTCGCCCTACAGCGCCAGCAAAGCCTCGGCCGATTTGATAGCCCGCTCTTACGTAAAAACTTTCGGGCTTAATGTTACGATAAGCAATTGCTCCAACAATTTCGGGCCGTGCCAGCACGGCGAGAAGTTTATCCCCACCGTAATACGCTGCGCCTTAAACGGGGAAAGCATACCCGTCTACGGCGACGGCGGCAATATCAGGGATTGGCTGTATGTGCAGGACCACTGCCAAGCATTGGATTTGATTTTCCATAAAGCTAAAGCGGGCGAAACTTACAATATCGGCGCGGGCAACGAGCTTGATAATCTTACTTTGGCAAAACGCCTTTGCGCTTTGCTTCAAGGTTTTAGGCCGAGCGGGGGGGATTATTCCAAGTTGATAAAATTCGTCGCTGACAGGCCTGGCCACGACAGACGCTACGGCATAGACTATTCCAAAATAAAAACGGATTTGGGCTGGCGCCCCGGCACACCCTTTAACGAGGCGCTTGAACATACCGTAAAGTGGTATATAAACAAATACGGGAAACTTTCCTAAATTAGTTCGCGGGTGATTCTTCCTTTTTCTTTTTGAACGGGACCCTTATTTTCTGCGGGTAACCCAGCCAAATGGCAACCAAGGTGCCAAGCCCCAAAAGCAAAGGATAATAAAGATATTTCATAATGGCGACGGGCGTAAGCGAAGCCAAAGTCGCGGCCATAAGCAGCTGCGCGCCATAGGGTATAAGGCCCTGCACGAAGCAGGAAAAAATATCCAGTATGCTTGCCGAACGGCTTGCCGGTATTTTGAAGTTATGCGCTATGTCTTTTGCTATCGGGCCGGACATAAGCAAAGCTATGGTATTGTTTGCCGTACATAGATTGGCGAAACTTACCAAAGCCGCTATGCTTAGTTCCGCCGCTTTTTTTGATTTGATGTTTTTTGTAAGTTTTTCAATAATCCAAGCCATACCGCCGTTGATGCGTATGGTTTCCAGCATACCGCCCGCAAGCAGGGTTACTATAATCAACTCGCCCATGCCGACAATGCCTTTGCCCATAGCCTGCGTCCAGCCCCAAATGGAGAAGGAAGAAGTGGCCAAGCCTGTAAGGCCCGCCAGCACCGTTCCGCCGGCTAGTACCAGCATTACGTTCAGGCCCGATACCGCCGCGCCCAGCACTATTACATAGGGCAGAACTTTAAGCCATTGTACGTCCTGCAGCTGATAAGGTATCTGCGAAGCCGAGGCCGAAAAATAATACAGCACCGCCGTTATCGCCGCGAATGGCAGAACTATTAAGAAGTTCGTTTTAAATTTATCCGACATTTTACAGCCCTGCGTTCGCGTCGCGGCTATTGTCGTATCGGAAATAAAGGAAAGATTGTCGCCGAACATTGCCCCGCTGACTATCACCGCCGTCATTAAAGCGGGGTTAAGCCCCGTTTTTGCGGCTATGCCCGCAGCCACCGGCACCAAAGCGACTATTGTCCCTACTGAGGTGCCAACCGATACTGAAACGAAACACGCCGCCAAGAACAGCCCCGGCGCCAGCAAAGCGGGCGGCAGCAGAGAAAGCGTCAAATTGACAGTCGCGTCCACCGCGCCCATATCTTTAGTCGTCTGCGCGAACGCGCCCGCCATTATAAATATCAGCACCATAAACAGCACATTAGCATTGGCCGCGCCTTGGCAAAATACTTCAATCTTATGCTGTATATTGCCGCCTTTTATCATCGCTATCCCTACGGCCGAGGCCAAAAGGAAGGCCACGGTAATGGGCATTTTATAAAAATCGCCCGCTATTATCGATACCGCCAAATAGGAAAGCAGAAACACCGCCAAAGGCGCAAGCGCTTTATAATTGGGTTTTATGGGTTTGTTTGAAGAAATATTTGTTTCGTCCATATCAATAAAAAAACCAAGCCGGACACTCGGTTTAAAAGAAAGTAAAAATCAATAGTTTACTTATATATTATATAAAATACGGAAGATAGTTACATCTGGCGGAACAGCCTCCGCCACGAGGATACACCCCTTTTACAATACTCTTAAATATGTAGTATGATATAAATATGGAAGAAAAAGGCGTAGACTCTACAAACGAGTATTTTAAGAATATAAGTTCACTCGTCAAGAAAATAGACAGGGAACAGGAAGGCGCGCTTTGGAAAAAGGCCAAAGCCGGCGATAAGGACGCGCGCGAAAAGCTGGTGCAAATGCATCTGAGGCTCGTTATCCCGACCGCCAAACGCTTTGCGAGAAGCGGTATGGACCTGATGGACTTGGTGGAGGAGGGAAATCTCGGGCTTTTGCAGGCGATAGACAAATTTGATCCTTCCAAAGGTTTTCGTTTTTCGACCTACGCCATACACTGGATAGAACAATATATCCGCCGCGCGGTGGAAGAGCAAAGCGGCACGATAAAAATCCCTTCGCACGCTTGGGACAATATGCGCCTTTGGGGCAAGACTTGGGATAAACTTAAACAGAAGCTCGGCCGCGAACCGAGCCTTAAGGAAATGGCTTCGGAGATGAATATCTCGGCCAGACAGGTCCGCTCGATATTGGATACTTTAAGCGCGGCTTACAGCGTGGATTCTCTTTCTTCGGCGCTGAGCGAGGAAGAGGATATGACTTTGGAAGATACGATAACCGATTACGGCAAAGGCAATCCCGATAATCTGGTTACGGACGCGGCGGCCAATAAGGAGCTTTTGGCGATATTGGACGAAATCAATCCGCGCGATAAAGAGATTTTGATTATGCGCTACGGCATCGCTTCGGAGGAGCCTCTTACTTTGGCGGAAGTATCGCAGAAGCTGGGCATTTCCAGGGAGCGGGTCAGACAGATAGAAGAGCGCGCTGTCAGGACGGTGCGCAAGAAAGCCGAGCAGCTCGGCCTCTTTGAATTTGCCGAGATGGACCACAGCACGAAAAAAGTTCATACGGGTTTGGACATAAAAGAAAAGACCAATATTTTGGGCGACGCGATTTCGGTCTACAATCCCAAAGCCACCAAGCTGATGAAGATAAAAGCCGCGGCTAAAAAAGCGGCCGAGCGAAAGTCCGGCAAAGCTAAGGCCAAGGTCGGGGCCAAGAAAACTGCCGCCAAGAAAGCGGAAGTTAAGAAAAGTAAAGCGGCTGCGGCGAAGAAGTCCGTCGTCAAAAAGACAAATAAAGGCAGGAAGAAATGAAAGACAACAGCAATTTATTAAAGGTTTTGCGCGACGTTAAGGATTTCCCCAAGCCCGGCATTATATTTAAGGATATAACGCCGCTTTTGGCGGACGGCTCTTTATTTAAGCAGGTAATTGATTCTTTTGCCGAGGAGTGTTCGGGCAAAGGGATAACGAAAGTTGTCGGGATAGAATCGAGGGGTTTTATTTTCGGTTCGGCCTTGGCTTATGCTTTGGGGGTCGGTTTTGTGCCGGCCAGGAAGAAGGGCAAGCTGCCGTATAAAACTATTTCGGCCTCGTTCGCGCTGGAATACGGTACCGACATAATAGAGATGCACGAAGACGCTTTGACGGCTTCCGATAAAGTGGTGATAGTGGACGATTTGCTTGCTACCGGCGGCACTGCGAACGCGGCGATAGAATTGGTTAGCCGTTTGGGTGCGGAAGTGGCATTTTGCGCTTTTGTCTGCGAGTTAGGTTTCTTGGGCGGCGGCGCGAAGTTAAAAAAGCCGTATAAATCTTTGCTTCCTTTATAAATGATTTTTACGTTTTGAACCCGCGCGGGATAAAAATTCCGCGCGGTTTTTTGTTTGTAAAATATTTAAATAAATTGGAACGCCGGGAAAGTCACAATGAAGAAAAACTAGTATTTTTTGGTCTTTCAGTTTATATAAAAGATAAAAATTTTTGACTGCTTTTCTTGTTGTTTTTTAATAAGTCGCACAGACAGAAAGATGGGCTGCTTGTTATGCCGTACGTCGAGTGTTTTTCAAAAAGCAAAAACAGCTTGACTGTTTTTTTTTTTTTGATAAATTTAATTCACAAATCGGCCTGCAAAGTATGAGATATCTATGTTTTATCTTAGGTTAGTTTAAACGGGCCGATGGACTATAGAGGAGAGAAAAAGGATGCTAAAAAATAAAACGGTTAGAAATATATTTTTTGTAGTATTTTGTCTTTTCGCCTGCGTAAGTTTAAGCTATGCCGAAAGCTGCAACAGCGTAGGGAGTACGCAGGATAAATATGTGGCGAATGAGCCCGACGAATGCAGTTACCGCAAGTACACCAGAACCTGCTGTTCAAATGGTACTTGGAGTGATTGGGATGTGCCTTGTTGTGCTTCAGATACATGTTGGAATGGTACAGAATGTGAAGAGAGAGTGTTTACAAAATCTTGCAAGGATGCATATCCGGGTGTAGTGGGCGGAGTCTTTACTAGAAGTTTAAAAGGTTGTTCTCCCGGCAGCGGATGGAGCTATAGTGAGTGGTTGCCTACAAGTTGTGTATGTGCATCTCCTAACAAGTGGAGTTATGCGGAGAAGTCATGTATTAAATGCTCTTGGGGTAAAGAAACAACAATGAATATGCCAGCTTGGCCTGATGGATATGACAACTCTACTCAGGCAATGAACGATTGTAAAAGTTTTCGTGACCAGTTTGTTAAGGGCGAAGTATCTGAATTAGGTAAAACGGGAATAGAAGTTATTAAAGATTGTGAGGCACAGCGACATAAACGTGCACATCCTATCTATGGAACATATAAATATTATTGGACTATTACTTATAAACATCATACATGTTCAAAAATATATTGAGGCATAAGCCTCTCAACTAACCGCCCCGCCTCAGCGTAAGCCAGGGCGGGGTTTCTGTTTAGCGTACATATTTGTTAAATATAGGGAGCTAAGTCCTAAATAAAAAATCCCGCTCAAGCTTTTGCCGGGGCGGGATGATAAAACAATCTTTTTTTAGAAAGGTTGATCGGAATAGTCTTTAAGCATTCTCGTTCTGCTGGGGTGGCGCAGCTTTCTGATGGCTTTTGCCTCTATCTGTCTGACGCGTTCCCTGGTTACGTTGAACATCTTGCCGACTTCTTCCAAAGTCCTCGGGTAACCCGATTCTATGCCGAAGCGCAGCTTGATGATTTTTGCTTCTCTTTCCGACAAAGTCGCCAATACTTCCGCCACTTCCTGCTTTCTTAAGAAGTCGGTCGCGGAAGAGGAAGGATTGGGCCCGTTTTTATCTTCGATAAAGTCTTCCAAATTGGAATCCTCGTCCTCGCCTATCGGGGTGGAAAGTGAAATGGGGTCCTGCATAATCTTCAGTATTCCTTTCACTTTCTCTACCGATAGTCTGAGAGATTTTACATAATCTTCCAAATCCGGCTCCCTGCCGTGTTCTTGGCGGAACTTATTGGTGACTTTCGTCAATTTGGAAACGAGCTCTTTCATATGTACCGGTATACGTATGGTATTTGCCTGATCGGCTATGGCTCTGTTAATGGACTGTCTTATCCACCAAGTGGCGTAGGTAGAGAATTTGAAACCTCTCTTGTATTCGAACTTTTCCACCGCTTTCATTAAGCCCAGCCCGCCTTCTTGTATAAGGTCGGACAGTTCGAGGTTGGAATTGACGTGCTTTTTGGCTATCGATACTACCAGCCTCAGGTTGGCGCGGATAAGTTTGAGTTTATCCTGCAAAATCATTTTTTCGAAGAAGTCTATCCTTTCGTTTAAGGATAGGAACTCCTGCTCCGACATCGGCAGGGTGGAGAGCAATTTCTCGTATCTCGTTTTTACGGTATTGATGTTTTTTATGGCTCTTTCCAAATCTTCGGCGCTTTGCGCTTTCGTCTTTTTCGTCAAGGCGCTTTCCGTCATTTTGCCCTGCTGATATTGTTTAAAGAGTTTTACCACGTCGTCATATTTGCCGAAGTACTCGTCAAAGCGGGCTATGTCGCCTTTGTACTCGTTTATTTTGTCGGCCAAGCCTTTTATCCTGTTGGTGAGGCGTTTTATTTTGTTCTGGTTGAGGTTAAGTTTGATTATTCTGTCTACGACTTCTTTTTGTTTTTCTTCCAGTTTGCTGGTGTATTTGCTTATCAGTTTATCGCTTAAGTTGGGGTTGCGCAGCTCTTTCATCAAAGCGGAAATATCCTTCTCTCTTTTTGCGATGAAGGCGGCGGCCTCTTTAAGTTTCTTGCGCATGGTGTTAAGTTCGCGCGTCGTCCTTTTGCCGCGGGGCATAAGCTCTTTTGTCGTCATTTCTTCCTGGTCGACAAGTTCTTCCCAAGAGCAAATTTCGCGCATGGTTATCGGGGATTCGAGTACTATTTTGCGCAGTTCTTTTTCGCGTTCGCGTATATTTCTTGCGAGGGTTACTTCTTCGTCTCTGGTCAGGAGCGGCACTTTGCCCATCTCGGAAAGGTACATTCTTATGGAGTTTGATATATCCATATTAGAAGACCATTCTTCCGTATATGCCTCTTTTTCCGCCATGGCTACGGCTTTGTATTTTTTGCGGTCGACTACCTGTATGCCCAAATCTTCCAGCGTACCCATTAAGCCGTCGATATCGTCGGCGTTCATTGCGGCCGAAGTCAGCGATTTGTTAATTTCGTCCAAAGTAAGGTATCCGTGTTCCTTGCCTATTTCTACAAGTTCTTTAAATGCCTTGTTGTCCTGTGCCATATAATTAAGATTTCCTCGCTCTTTATGATTTTAATTTCTTTTGTATTTCCATCTGCTCTTTAAGTAAATCCAACGGCGCGGCGCCCGGCTCGTAGCCGGCCAGCTGCTGCTGTATACGCTTGTATCTTTTGCTTAAAGCCGTTTTGTTAAGCGTATTTAGGCAGGCTTCCACTTCCCTTTGCGGGCGTATGCCCTCAGGCAGCGGCTGCATCGCGTACTTTAGGGCTTTTTTTGAAAGGCCTTCGTCGCGCTGCACCATCAGCGACAATATGTTTTCCACATCCGGCCTTTGCAGGCGCAGAGTTTCCACCTCTTTAAGTATAAGCCAAATATCTTTATTTTCAAAGTGCTCTTCCTTTAAATCCGCGCATAATTCCACATAGCGCGGGAATTTAAGGAGAACTCTTATCAGGTCGCTTTCGCTTTGAGGCGTATTATCCGCTTCCTTCGCCGCGGCGGGTTTCGCTTTGTCGTCGGCGTCCGTTTTCTTTATTTTTTGCGCAATTATGTCGGGTGCTACGCCCAGTCGGTTCGCCGCTATCAAAACCCATTCGTTCCTTATTATTTTGTCGGGCTGCTTTTGTATTATTTCGGTTAATTCGGCGGTGATATCGGCCCGGTCTTTGGGCGATATGCTTTGCGCGCCTTTCAAAACGCAGTCCAGACGGAAATTGATTATGTCTTTGGCTTGGTCCACTACTTTTTTAAAATTATCCAAGCCGTATTTGTTTATGTATTCGTCGGGGTCGAGCCCTTCGCTTAGCGCGGCCACTTTGACGTATATTCCGTTTTCCACCAATATCAAAGCCGCCCTTAAAGATGCTTTCGTACCCGCTTGATCCGGATCAAAAAGCACTACGGCGGTATCGGTATATCTTTTCAAGAGTTTCGCGTGCTCTGGCGTAAAGGAAGTGCCCAGCGGGGCCACGCAGTTGCACGCGCCCGCCTGATGGCAGGCGATTACGTCCATATAACCTTCCAGCAGTATTACCTTGCCCTCTTTTCTTATGGAAGGCCCCGCGAAGTTTAAAGCGTAAAGCACCTTGCTTTTTGAAAAGAGAGGCGTTTCCGGCGAATTTAAATATTTGGGCTGGCCGTCGCCCAAGGTCCTCCCGCCGAAGGCTACGCAGTCGCCCCTGTGGTTGAATATCGGGAACATCAATCTGTTTTTAAAGTAATCCGTACCCGATGAATACGCACTTAGCCCCAGCCTTTTTAAATCCTGCAGATGGTATCCGTTTTTTGTAGCCGCTTTGGTAAGCCCGTCAAAGAGGCTTAAGCCGAGTTCGAATTTATCCGCCGTTTCTTGGGTGATGTTTCTTTCTTTAAGGTAATTTCTGGCGTTAATGCCTTTATCGCTTAGCAGCTGTCTGCGGTAGAAATCCTTGGCGGAATTCATAAGTTTATAGTCGGCGATGCGGCTTTTTTCCTGCTCGGAGAGGGAATCTTCCTCCTGCCACGGTATGCCGGCCCTTTGGGCCAGGCGTCTAGCGGCCTCATTGAAGGAAAGGTTTTCCATCTTCATTAAAAAATCGAAAACGTCCCCGCCCGTCTGACAGCCGAAGCAGTAGAAAAATCCTTTCTCCGGGCTTATGGAGAAGGAGGGGGTTTTTTCCTGATGGAACGGGCAGCACGCCTTATAAGTTCTGCCCGAACGCCTTACCGCCGGGACATATTCTTTTATAAGTTCCAGAATATCGATACTGTCTTTGATTTTTTCGATAAAGGCGTTGTTCATAAATAACACATATAGGCACAATAGCCCGCTGTTTGGCGGACTATTGTGCTGATTGTTCTGACTAAAAACTAAAAGCGTTTTCTTTTAGTGCGTCTCATTCTGCGCTGCGCTTCCTGAGATTTGAGTTTTCTTCTCACGCTTGGCGGAGTATAGGTTTCCCTTCTTTTGATTTCTTTAAGGATACCGTTCTTCTCGCACTCTCTTTTAAAGCGTTTCAAAGCTTCCTCAAGATGTTCGGCGTCGCGTACTTTTACGAATACCATTTGCTTTTTTCACCACCTTATCTTGCAAAGACCTTAAAATAAAAAACTTAAAAATTAACCCGCCGGCCACAGGAACCGTCTTCCGCCCATCAAGTGATAATGCAGGTGGAATACGCTTTGGCCCGCGCCCTTGCCGTTGTTGGCGACAAGTCTGAAATCTTTCAAGCCGAGTTCTTTCGCTATTTTCGCGGCGGCGAGCTGAATTTTGCCCAGCAGCAAGGCGTCCTGCTCTTGCGCGTCGGCCAAATTTTCTATATGCTTTACGGGTATAATAAGTATATGGGAAGGAGCCTGCGGGTTTAAATCCTTAAACGCGACGAGGTCTTCGTCCTGATATATTATCTGTGCCTGTATTTCGCCGTTGGCTATTTTGCAAAAGATACAATCGCTCATACCTGTACAATTATATCAAAAAATAGCGCGGTTTTGTAAATAAATATATAATAAGGTACGCGCGTATGCGTTTTACGGGCTTGGCAAGGGCGCGTCAAGTTGATAAGAATCTCATAATTTAATATCATTTATATATGAGAAAATCTACAAAGCCTACAAGCTTTATAGTTGTATCTTCCTATTTAAAATCCAAAAAAATTTTATCAGGAGTCATTTAGCTATGTCTAAAAATAATCTGGAACCCATAGCGGTTATAGGTATTGGCGCAATTATGCCGGGCGCGCTGAGCAAAGATGAGTTTTGGAAAAATATTACGGAGGGCAAGAATTCTATTATAGAAGTTCCTCAGGACAGGTGGGACTACCGCCTGTTTTACAGCGAGGACAGGAGCGTACCCGATAAGACTTACAGCAAGATCGGCGGTTTTATTACGGGCTTTAAATTCAATTCTTTAAAATACAGGATACCGCCCTCGGTAGCCAAGCAGATGGATTCTATACAGCACCTTGCTTTGGAAACAGCGAGCATGGCGCTTGAAGACGCGGGCTACGACAAAAAGGATTTCGACCGCACCCGTACGGCGGTTATTATTGCCAATGCGGTGGGCGGCATTAAGAACGAGTACAGCAATACCCGCATATATAAGGCGTTTTATTATGATATGTTGAAGCACGCGGAGCACTTTGCATCTCTTCCGCCCGCCCAGCAGGAGGCTATAATCGAGGAAGTGGAAGCCGCGGTCAACAAGAAATTTCTGCCGATAACGGAAGACAGTATGCCCGGCGAATTGCCCAACGTGATAGCGGGCAGGGTGGCCAATGTTTTCAACCTTAACGGCACCAGCTTTTCCATAGACGCGGCGTGCGCCAGTTCTTTGGCGGCTTTGGACCAGGCGGTAAACGGATTAAGAGTAGGCAACTACGATATGGCCTTATGCGGCGGCGTGGACCAAATGATGTCGCCCGCGGCCTATATCAAGTTCTGCAAGATAGGCGCTTTGTCGGCCGACGGTTCATTCGCTTTTGACGCGCGCGCCAACGGTTTCGTAATGGCGGAAGGCGCGGGCATAGTGCTGTTGAAACGCTTAAGCGACGCGGAACGCGACGGCGACAAAATCTACGGCGTAATAAGGGCGATTGGCGCGTCGAGCGACGGCAAGGGCAAAGGCATAACGGCGCCCAACCCCAAAGGCCAGAAGCTGGCGATAGAAAACACGTTCAGGCAGTTGGATTATACGCCCGGCGACATCGGCCTTATGGAAGCGCACGGCACGGCGACTAAAGTCGGCGACGCGGCGGAGCTTTCTGCTTTAGACGACGTTTTTAAGCCTTATGCGCCGGCGGGCTCGATAGGATTGGGCTCGGTAAAATCGCAGATAGGGCACGCGAAAGCGGCTGCCGGCATAGCTTCCGTAATAAAGGTAATGCTGGCTTTACACAATAAGGTACTGCCGCCTTCAATCAATTTTGTAACGCCCAACCCGATAGTGGATTGGGCTTCCACTCCGTTTAAGGTGATAACGGAAGCGCGCGAATGGAAGAGCGACAAGATAAGAAGGGCGAACGTATCGTCGTTTGGCTTTGGCGGGACGAACTTCCACTTGGCGGCGGAGGAATACAATCCATCGCTCAGCGCGAAAAAGGCTTCAATACCCGCGGCGGCCAAAGTCGAAACTTCAAATAATGAGGAGAAAGAAACAATGTCACAAACCCAAAACACGGCAGGCAAATATGAACTTTTGGTGCCTATGGAGAAACTGCAGGGCGATATGCTGGTATTCTCCGGCGACAGCAAACAGGATTTGTTTAACGAGCTGAACGCGGCCGTGCAGAGCATACAGGGCGATCCTTTATATTTGGTTAAAGCGGCATATAAGAATCATACGGCGCACTATAAGCAATATGCGGTAAGCATAAACGCGGAATCGCCGGAGAAACTTAAGGAGAAGATACAGTTTTTCATAAAGACGGCCAGCGCTTCGGACGTATGGAGCGAGTCCTCTTTGTATTTAAAGATGAAAGGCATATATCCTTTCTACAATCACAGCGAGAAGCCGAAGGTCTGCTTTATGTTCCCCGGCCAAGGCTCGCAGTACGTCGATATGATGAAGGATTTGGCCAGCAAATATAAAGTGGTGCGCGACACTTTTGCCGAGGCGGACGTAATTTTGAAGCAGCTTGCCGGCACAACTTTGACCGACGTCATCTGGAGCAAGGAAGGCGAAAGCAAAGAGGAATACAAGAAGCGGGAAGAGGGGATAAAACAGACGCAAATAACCCAGCCGGCGATACTTACGGCCAATGTGGCTATGATGAGGCTTTTGTATCAATTCGGCATTAAGCCGGACGTAACCATGGGGCACAGCTTGGGCGAATACGGCGCGGCGGTAGCCGCGGGCGTGCTTAGCTTCCCCGACGCTATCAGGGCGGTGACTACGCGCGGTACGGCGATGGCCAATATACAAGTGCCCGATTGCGGCAAGATGGCGGCGATAGCGGCCCCGGTAGAAAAGATAGAGCCCGAACTTAAGAAGATATCCGGATATGTTGCGGTAGCCAACAAGAACTGCCCCACTCAGACGGTAATAGCGGGCGAGAGCAAACCCGTGGAAGACGCGGTGGCGATGTTTACGGCAATGGGTATACAGTCGGTATTGGTGCCGGTATCTCACGCGTTCCATTCTGCGATAGTAAGGCCGGCGTCTGCGGTATACAGGGAATTTTTAAACGGGCTTGAAATACACGCGCCCAAATTGCCGATAACCTCTAACGTATCGGCGGACTTTTATCCTTCCGATCCCTCCAAGATAAGGGATATGATGGTGGAGCAGATAATGAGCTCGGTGGAGTGGATAAAACAGGTTGAGCTTGCCTATGCGCGCGGCGTGAGGCTGTTTATCGAAGTGGGGCCGAAGAGAGTACTCAGCGCTTTTGTAACCAGCACACTCTCGGACAAGAAGGACATCAGGGTCTTGGCGTCGAACCACCCCAAACGCGGCGGCATAACGGAATTTAACGATTTAATGGCGAACCTCGTAGCGGCGGGGATATGGATAGATTGGAGTAAAACGGATATGAATAAAGAAGACACTATATTTAATCCGGCCTTTGTAGCGGCGGCCGGCGGCAAGGCAGCGGAAGTTAAAGAAACTGCCTGCACCGAAAGCTGTGCAGCAGCGGCCGCCAACGGCGAAATACAAGTGGCGATAAGCGGTATAGCGGCGGGTACGCCCGGCAGCTGGGAGAAGGTATTCCGCGAAGGCAACTTGGACGAAATTTTGCAAGGCAAGAATTTTATAGAGAATATTTCCGTCAGCGAGCAGGAAAAGCAGATAGAGAAGAATATAGAATATGTAGTCAAATCCAGAGTGGGCAATCACCGCGTGGAGAAACTTACGGACGTATCGCAGTCGGTAAAACTAGCGGCTAAGAAAGGCGAATTCGACTTGGAAAAGGAATTTGGCGTACCTGCCAAATGGGTAAAGTCGATGGATCCGAGCTTTACTTTAGCCATAGCTGCGGGGATTCTGGCTTTGAAAGACGCCGGCATACCTTTGGTGCTTTACTATAAGCCAACGACGGCGGGTACGTATTTGCCCGACAGATGGGGCTTGCCGCAGAGTATGATAGACGATACCGGCGTAATATTTACCTCGGCTTTCCCTACGGTAAACAGCTGGGCGTTTGAAGTATCAACGAAAATGGCCGACGTGCTGATGGGCAAGACGAAGAAAGAAGTCAGAGCGTTTTACGAGCAGATAATCAACAGCATAAACGACGAAACTTTAAAAGCGCAGATAAAGGCTTGGTTTGAGGAGCGCTTCGCGGAATATGAACATCATAATCCCAGGGTATTCTCGCAAGATTTCTTGCTGAAAGCCATACCGATAGCGCACAGCCAGTTCTGCCAATGGATAAGGGCCAGAGGACCGGCGACGCATTTAAGCGGCGCGTGCGCTTCTACGGCTCAGGCGATAAGCGTAGCGGAGGACTGGATAAAACTCGGCCGCGCCAAGAGGGTGATAATTATTGCCGCCGATGACGTAACCAACAGCGTGATACAGGAATGGATTTTGGCGGGCTTCTTGGCTTCGGGCGCGGTAAGCCGCGAGGGCGACGTAACGAAAGCGGCCCTGCCTTTTGACAGAAGAAGAAACGGAATGATAGTCGGTATGGGCGCGGCGGGCCTTGTAGTAGAGGCCGAGTCCGAAATCCGCAAACGCGGTATGACGCCCCTTACCAGAATTTTAGCTACCGAGATAACCAACAGCGCGTTCCACCCGACGAGATTGGACGTCAACCACGTCGCGGAAGTAATGGACAGAATGATGGGCAAGGTGGAAAAGAAATATCATCTTAACCGCTCGGATATGTCCAAAGAGATGGTGTTTATCTCTCACGAGACTTATACTCCGGCCCGCGGCGGAAGCGCCAGCGCGGAAGTATTCGCTTTGAAGAACACCTTTAAAGGCGACGTACAGAACGTAATAGTAAGCAACGTTAAAGGGTTTACGGGCCACTCGATGGGCGCGGGCCTTGAAGACGTTATAGCGGTTCACTCTTTGAATACGGGCAATGTCCCGCCTATAGCCAATTATAAGGAACCCGATCCGGAGCTTGCCGGCATCAATTTGAGCAAAGGCGGCCATTATAACTTTAAATATGCTTTAAGATTGGCGGCGGGATTCGGTTCCCAGCTGTCAATGACTTTGCAGGAGAAAACTTGGAGCGTCGGCCAGCCCAGAATAGTGGATCAGGCCAAATATACGCAATGGCTTAAAGAGGCTTCCAATCAGGATAATCCGGTGCTTGAAGTGGTCAACAACACTTTAAGAATAAAGGATAATTACCAAGCAGGAAAGAGACCCGCTTTGGTGATGGAAGCGTCGCAGGCTTTTGTCGATAAAGCAGATGCGGGCCATTTGCATGCGGCGCCCGCTCAAGCGGCGGCCCCTGCCGCCGAACCGGTACAGAGCGTAGCGGCTTCCGTACAGGCTGCGCCCGCAGCTCAGCCTGCCCCCGTCGCGGCGCCGGCAAGGAAACTTGACGAGGCTACCGTAACGGAAGAAATAGTCAATTTAATATCCGAAAAGACGGGATACCCGAAGGATATGCTCGAGCTCGACCTCGATATGGAAGCGGACTTGGGTATCGATACGGTAAAACAGGCCGAATTGTTCGCGGCGATGAGAGAGATGTATAATCTTCCTCAGACCGAAGGCGTACAGCTTAAAGATTATCCGACGATAAGACATTGTATCAACTATGCTTTGAGCGCGGCTTCCGGCAATAATGCGGCTCCTGCTGCGGCTCCCGTACAAGCGGCCGCGGTAAAACCCGCACCCGCTGCGCCTTCCGTAACTCCGACACCTGTCGCTCAGCCTGCGGCGGCCCCTGCGGTTTCCGCCGCGCCCGCCAAGAAACTTGACGAGGCTACGGTAACGGAAGAGATAGTCAATTTAATATCCGAAAAGACGGGATATCCGAAGGATATGCTCGAACTCGACCTCGATATGGAAGCGGACTTGGGTATCGATACGGTAAAACAGGCCGAATTGTTCGCGGCGATGAGGGAGATGTACAATCTGCCTCAGGCCGAGGGGATACAGCTTAAAGACTACCCGACGATAAGACATTGCATCAACTATGCTTTAAGCGCTTCAGCGGCGCCCGCGCAAGCGGCGGCCCCTGTCGCAGCCACGCCGGTACAGACCGTAACGGCTCCTGTACAAGCGGCGCCTGCGGGAACACCCGCGCCCGTTGCGGCTCCCGTAACTCCGACACCTGTCGCTCAGCCTGCGGCCGCCCCTGCGGCGTCGGCCAAGAAACTTGACGAGGCTACGGTAACGGAAGAGATAGTCAATTTGATAGCTGAAAAGACGGGATACCCGAAGGATATGCTCGAACTCGACCTCGATATGGAAGCGGACTTGGGTATTGATACTGTAAAACAGGCCGAACTGTTCGCGGCGATGAGGGAGATGTACAATCTGCCTCAGGCCGAGGGGATACAGCTTAAAGATTATCCTACGATAAGACATTGCATCAACTATGCTTTAAGCGCTTCAGCGGCGCCCGCGCAAGCGGCGGCCCCTGCGGCTTCGCCGGTACAGACCGTAACGGCTCCTGTACAAGCGGCTCCTGCGGTAACACCCGCGCCCGTTGCGGCTCCCGTAACTCCGACACCTGTCGCTCAGCCTGCGCCTGTTGCGGCGCCTGCGGCGTCCGCCGCGCCCGCTAAGCAGCTTGATGAGGCTACGGTAACGGAAGAGATAGTCAATTTGATAGCTGAAAAGACGGGATATCCGAAGGATATGCTCGAACTCGACCTCGATATGGAAGCGGACTTGGGTATCGATACGGTAAAACAGGCCGAATTGTTCGCGGCGATGAGAGAGATGTATAATCTGCCTCAGGCCGAGGGCATACAGCTTAAAGATTATCCTACGATAAGACATTGCATTAACTATGCTTTAAACGCTTCAAAGGCTTCTGCCGCGCCTGCCGCGGAGCCTGCTCCTCAAGCGCAGAGCCAAGCCGATCAGAGCGCGGAAGTGAAGGTTGAGGCGCCCGCGCAAGCGGCGGCGCCTAGCGAGCCCAAACAGTATGAAGGCGAAGATTCCCATAACAAGAAACTCCGCTTTATACCTACTTTGGTTGACGCGCCATTGTCCGCGGAAGCTAGTCGCAGGCTTTCGGCCGACAGGACGGTATTGATATTCTCCGACAGCGCGGCATTGACAAGGGCTTATGTCGACGCTTTTAAAGAGCAGGGCG
Source organism: uncultured bacterium (assembly GCA_949291515.1). GTDB lineage: Bacteria > Elusimicrobiota > Elusimicrobia > Elusimicrobiales > Elusimicrobiaceae > Proelusimicrobium. The sequence goes on from CASEVY010000010.1 coordinate 170,751, forward strand.
TAAAGACGCATATATTTACCACGCTTAAAACTCGCAGCAAAAACACGACGATAGTCAACTGGGACAGCCTTGAGGAAACCACCGCCGCCTTGGAGCAATACGCCAAGGAAAACCCCGGTCAGGTACAGGGTATAGTCTACTTGCTGCCGTGCTCTATTAAGAAGTTCGACAAGAAGATCAATCCTCATGCCGATTTGACCAAATTCCTTATGCCTTTGTTTATGGCGAGCAAGATATTCGTAAAGGATATGTCAAAACGCGATGACGCCGATACTTTCCTTTCGGTGGTGTTTAAAGTGGACGGCGCTTTCGCCTATAAGACCAAAGAGGCTATCAGCCCGACGATAGGTTCCGTCTGCGGCGCGGCCACCTGCTTGAGGAAAGACTTCTACGAGATAGGCGGCGTATTTACCAAGGTTATGGACTTCGAGCCCACCGCCGAAGCCGAATATATGGCCGAAAAGACCATATACGAAATACTTAAAGGCGACGACAGAGCCATGATAAGCTACTATCAGGGCAGGAGAAGCACTATGTTCTCCGTTCCCAGAAAACTCAATATGAGCAAAAAGCATATGGACTTGACGGGCAAGACGGTAGCTTTCACCGGCGCGGGCAGAGGCTTGGGCGCGATACTTTCGCAGAAGTTGGCCTCCCAGTATAAAGCCAGAGTATTGATACTCGATATCATAGAGCTTACGGACAAAACGCCGTATTGGGCCACCCTTAACGAAGCCGAACTTAAAGAACTGAAGAATAAGATGTGGCTTGAAATGAAAGCCGACAAAACCGTGCGCGCCACCCCCGTAATGCTTGAAAGAGCGTTCGGAAAGGTAAAAGATTCCATAACACTCTACAAGAATATGCAGAAGATAAAGGCTTTGGGCGGGGACGTGGACTATTATCAGTGCGACGTTACCAACGGCAGTATGATGAAAGACGTCGTAACCAGGATAAAAGCGAAATACGGCAAAGTGGACGGCTTGATACACTTCGCCGGTTTTGAGAGATCCAAACTGTTCACGGATAAGACTACCGACGAATACTACAGAACGTTTGACATCAAGGCGACCAGCGCCGCGGCTTTCGTTGCGTTGAACTTCGTAAAGGATACGGGCTTCTACGCTTTCGCCTCTTCAATAGCGGGCAAATACGGCAACTTGGGCCAAAGCGACTACGCCAGCGCCAACGACTTCTTGGCCAAGCTCTGCATTTCCTTGCAGAACCAAGGCCAAAGGGCGGTCAGCATCGATATGAGCGCGTATGCCAGCGTAGGTATGGGCGTAAGGCCGGGCGTAGTGGAATTCTTGACCTCGCAGGGTCTTAAGTTCGTAGACCCCTACGACGGTATGCAGATATTCCTCAACGAAATAGTCTACGGCAAAGTGCCGGAAATCGTCCTCACCGACGACTTGGGCAATTTGGACTGGGACAAACAAATAAGGATAAACGATCCTTTCATTCTGGAAGAAGAAACCGAGGAGGGGGGCAATATCCCCTCCGGCGGCAACGGCGGGCAGAGCGGCGCCCCCGCAGCCGATACTGAAGCCGAAGAAAGCGTAAAGCAGCCGCAGGAAGAGGCGGAAAACTTTTTTTTGGGTGAAGTAAAAAACCTCGCCGCGGGTAAAGAAATAGCGGCGGAGAACACCTTTAACGCCGAATATCCCTTTCTTTTCGATCACGCGATCGAGGGCACGCCTTATGTGCCGGGCGTTATGGGCATTGAAACTTTTATGGAGACGGCTTCCATGCTTGAAGGCAAAGTTCCGCAAGGCTTGGAGGATGTGCATTTCTACTTGCCGATAAAACTTTTAAGGCGCCGCCCGCAGGCCGTTCGCATCAAAGGCGTAAACGACGGCGGGAAGATTTCTATGGAAATAGAGTCGGATTTTATTAACAGCAAGGGCGTAAAGATGGGCAGTACGCGCCGCCATTTTACCGCCAGAGTTTTGGAACATTTCGAAAGCAAGTGGAATCAGTATAAAGACAAAGTCAATTTGGACGGCGGAGAAATGGCCGTCAGCAAGGAAGAGATTTATTCCAAATATTTCCACGGGCCGTCGTTCCAGGTATTGGGCGGAATAATGAAGCTGGACGATAATGCCGTTTTGGGCGTATACGAAAAGCCCTCACAGGTATTGTTCCACGACGGGCCGAAACATCTTATCGCTTATCCTATGCTTATTGAAGCGTGCTTCCAAACCTGCGGATACCGCGATTTGGCGATAGAAAATCGTATGACTCTGCCCGATTCCATCGGCAAAGTCTACATACACGGCAAAGGCGAAGCGCCCAATAAACTGTATACTTTGGCGGTGTTTACCGGCAAGAATATAGAGGGCAAGAGCATATACGACGGCTTCGTTTTCGACGAAAACGGCAAGCTGTGGATAGAGCTTTCCGATTATCAGATGATAGGACAATAAGAATACTCCGCCCTTTGGGGCGGAGTTTTATGTAAGCGCGGAGATTTAAATGAGTTATAAACTTAAAATAGTGGATTTGGATAAAGTCCCGCCCGCAGAAGAATTTCTGAGCAAGAGGGAGTTAAAGGTCTATAATGACTTTAAAGTGGAAAAACGCCGCCGCGAATGGCTGGGCGGCAGATATGCTTTAAAGAAACTTGCCAGCGGATTTTTCATATTCGACATCAGGCAGATAGAAGTAGTGAACCGCACTTCCGGCCAGCCGATATTGGGCGTGCCCGGCGGATGCAGTCTGCCGGTATCGATAACGCACAGCGGCGATTTCGCCGCGGCGGCGATAGCTACGGCAGGTATGGGCATAGGCGTGGATATGGAAGTTATAGAGCCGCGCAGCACAGCTTGGGTGAAGCAGAGTTTCGGGGAAGAGGAACTTTCGTCCACCGCGCCCGTTTTCCTTACGGAGCTCTGGGCCAAGAAAGAGGCCGTGCTTAAGTTTATGGGCGTGGGATTATCCCTCGATACCAGGGATATAAGATTTATAAACGGGCATTTGCAGTTTTACGGCAGAGCCTTGGATTTGTGGGCCAGACTGGGCAGCCCTAAAGTTCAAATAGATATTAGAGATTTAGACGGGGGCTATAAGCTCGCGATAGCCAGCGAAGCTCCGCTTTTATAGAGAGGTTTTTATGGAAGAAGCAGTGAAGAAGGAAACTAAAAACTCGGGCGTAAAAGATGCGGCTGCAAAAGACGTCAAAGAAGCGAAAGTCAATAAAGAGGAAGAAGTTGCTCCAAGCATAAAGGTTTTTCGCAAGCATATAGAAGCGGCCCGCACCAGCCCCGCCGACAAGGTTGAGGCTCAAAAGAAGAAGGGCAAATTTACCGCGCGGGAAAGATTGCAATATCTCTTGGACGAAAACAGCTTTTTTGAAATCCGTACCTTAGCCAAATCCAGATGTACGGACTTCGGCATAAAAGATAAGGACTTGAAAGGCGACGGCGTGATAACCGGTTTTGGCAGAATAAACGGGCGCGAGGTGGCGATATTCGCGCAGGATTTTACTCAGCTTGGCGGCTCTTTGGGGCTTGCTCATGCGCAAAAGATAGCCTATATAATGGATTTGGCGCTTGAAGCCAAGATACCCGTCATCGGGCTTTTGGACAGCGGCGGCGCCAGAATACAGGAAGGCGTAGACAGCCTTGACGGGTATGGCGAAATATTTTACAGGAACGTAAAAGCCTCCGGCGTGATACCGCAGATTTCAGTTATTTTGGGCCCCTGCGCGGGCGGCGCGGTCTATTCGCCCGCTTTGACGGACTATATCTTTATGGTTGACGGCATAAGCCATATGTTCGTTACTGGGCCCGGCGTAGTAAAATCTGCGACGGGCGAGGACGTGGACTTTGACACTTTGGGCGGCAGCAAGGCGCACAGCCAAAAGAGCGGCGTATGCCATATGGTAGCCAACAGCGAGCAGGATTGTTTCAGGCAAGTAAGGGATTTGCTTACATTCCTTCCGCAAAACTGCTTTGAGAAATCCTCCAGCACCAGCACGATAGATTCCGCCGACAGGAAAACACCTTTTTTGGAAAAGGTGGCGGGTATGAACCCGAAAATGCCCTTTAGAATACAGCATGTGATTTGGGAACTTGCCGACGAAAATAAATTTTTCGAGATACACCGCGACTTTGCCAAGAACGTGGTAGTCGGTTTTATACGCATGGGCGGGGAAGTAGTCGGCGTTGTAGCCAATAATTCCGACCATTTGGGCGGCGCCTTGGACTTGCACGCCAGCGATAAAGCGGCGCGCTTCGTAAGGTTCTTAAACGCGTTCAATATACCGATATTGACCTTGGTGGATATAGGCGGCTATTTGCCCGGCGTAGAACAAGAACACGGCGGCATCATCAGGCACGGAGCGAAACTGCTTTACGCTTATTCCGAGGCGAGCGTCCCCAAGATTACTTTGGTTTTGAGAAAGGCCTACGGCGGCGCTTATATAGCGATGAGCTCCAAATATTTGAGGGGTGATTTTAACTTCGCTCTGCCTTCCGCGGAAATTGCGGTTATGGGCCCAAGAGGCGCGATAGAAATACTCTATTCCAAAGAGATAAAAGCCGCGCCGAAAGAAAAAGTGGAAGAAATAAAAGAACGCCTGACAAAAGAGTATGCGGAGAAATTCGCCTCACCTTATCAGACCGCTTCCACCGGCTCCATAGACGAGGTTATCGAGCCCTCCAGCGCGCGCCAGCGCATCATAAGGGCGCTTAGGATACTCAAAAACAAGAGGGATCCGAAAGCCAATCCCCAAAAAGGGAATATACCTCTTTAATAAGGGAAAAATCCATAAAAAGCCTCCGCTTGCGCGGAGGCTTTTTTGTCGTAATGAAAAATAGTCTGCGACGTTAAAATATTTATTTTCTTCTATTATAGATACCATCTTTGAAATTTACGAGCAATATCGCCGTATTTTTATTGCTCGGCAAGAGGTTTGTTTTATATAAAGATCTGAATATCCCGCATAAAAAACGCCGGCTTTAAAAGCCGGCGTTTCTTCAATCATTGTTTGGAGTTTAATGTAAGCCTATTTTGCATTTGTGGTCGCGTTCGTAAAGCTCAAGCGATTGCTTCTCTTCGGGCTTATATTCGCTGGTGCGCTTCATAAGATTATCGAAATCTATATTTGAAGCTTCAAACATCGGCCCGTCGACGCAGGCGAATTTCGTTTCGCCGTCCACTATAACCCTGCAGCAGCCGCACATACCGGTGCCGTCAAGCATAATCGGGTTTAAAGAAGCAAAGGGTTTTATGCCCAGCTCTTTCATCAATTTGGCCGTAAACTTCATCATCGGGATAGGGCCGATTATAAAGCCCGCGTCTATCTTTTCGCCCGATTCGTGCAAAGTTTTTAAAGCGTCGGTCACCAAACCTTTCTGGCCGTAGCTGCCGTCGTCGGTCGCGACGACGGTGACGTCGGATACGGCCTTCATTTCGTCTTCCAGTATCAGGAGGTCTTTGGTGCGCGCGCCCAATACGGATACTATCCTGTTGCCCGCCTCTTTAAACGCCTTTGCGATAGGCAGTATTTCCGCTATGCCAACTCCGCCGCCCACTACCGCGACGGTGCCGTATTTTTTTATCTCAAGCGCGGTGCCCAGCGGGCCCGCGACGGTCAAAAATCTGTCGCCCTGCTTTAAATTGTTGAACATCAGGGTGGATTTGCCGATGGCTTGAATAATGGCTTTTATTGTGCCTTTTTGCGCGTCCCAATCGACTAAAGTTACGGGTATGCGTTCGCCAAGCTCCTCGCCCCGTAAAATTATGAATTGGCCCGCCTTCGCTTTGGTGGCTATCAAAGGCTGATATATTTCAAACTCGCAGATTGTATCTGATATGTTCCTTTTGTTTACGATAGTATATTTTTCCATATTATTTACCGCCTTTTGGTTCTTTGTCGGAAAGATATTGGTTTATTTTGGCGGCCGCTTCAAGGCCGTCTTTCATAGCCAACAGTACGGTCGCGCCGCCTCTTGTGATGTCGCCCCCGCCGAATACGCCTTTTATGCTGCTTTGTCCGTCGACTTCCAGCTCCAAGGTGCCGCGGTCCGTCATTTTAAGGCCGGGCGTCGTCTTGGGGATAATCGGGTTAGGCTTTTGGCCTATGGCTACTATTATGCTGTCGGCCTCTATTACGAAATCGGAACCCTCTACGGGTACGGGGCGCCTTCTGCCTTTGGCGTCGGGCTCGCCCAGTTCGGCCTTAAGGCATTTTAGCCCTATGACGTGCCCCTGCTCATTTGTAAGGATTTCTTTTTGTATGGTAAGGAACTCGAATTTGACGCCTTCTTCCATTGCGTTTTCCACTTCTTCCTCACGGGCGGGCATTTCCGCGCGGCTGCGTCTGTAAACGACGGTTACGCTTTCCGGGTTCAGTCTTCTGGCGCAGCGCGCCGCGTCCATGGCGCTGTTGCCGCCGCCCAAGACTATTACGCGTTTACCCAATTTTACGGGAGTGTCCGCTTTTGGAAATTCATAGGCTTTGACCAAGTTTATTCTTGTCAAAAATTCGTTGGCGCTGTATACGCCGACGGCGTTTTCGCCGGGTATGCCAGCCATAGTGGGCAGGCCCGCGCCGCTGCCGATATAGACGGCGTCAAAATCTTTAAGGAGTTCCTCAATGCTGATTACAGAGCCGATAAGGACGTCCTGCTCAAACTTTACGCCCATAGCTTTTACGGTTTTTACTTCCTCGCTGATAATTTCCCTCGGCAGTCTGAAAGACGGTATGCCGTATCTTAACACTCCGCCGAAATCGTGCAGAGCTTCATAGACTGTAACGTCGTGGCCTCTTCTTCTAAGTTCTGCCGCGCAGGCCAAGGAGGAAGGCCCGGACCCTACGCACGCAACTTTAAAGCCGGTATCTTTTGCGGGAACGGGCGGGGTTACCAAACCTTGCTTGCGGGCGGCGTCGGCGGTGTATCTTTCCAGAAGGCCGACGGCGACGGAGCCGAATTTTTCCCTTAAAACGCAGGCGCCCTCGCAGTATTTTTCCTGCGGGCAGACGCGTCCGCATACCGCGGGCAGCAGGCTAGTTTCCATAATTTTGGAAACCGCACCTTTAACGTCATCTTTTAACAAAAGCTGTATGAAAGACGGTATCTGCACGTTTACAGGACAGGCCGCCTGACAGCGCGGATTCTTGCAGTTTAAACAGCGGGAGGCCTCCTCAAGGGCGTGTTCTTTATCCAAGCCTTGGGCGACTTCGTTGAAGTTTTTTACTCTTTCCTGCGGGCTTTGTCTTGTGCCCGTCTGCCTTGGCAATGAAGGATTTGGCATTTTTTATTCTCCTAATCTAAATTTAAGTTTAGTTTGAGGCATAATACCTTTATCAACTGGTTTTGTTTGATATGTTCCGGTAAATTTTTGTATACGGAAAATACCGTATTCTGCGCGAAGGATAAATCAATCGGGAAGTTGAACATCTCCGCAAAAGAAAGCAGCTCTATCATTTTTGAGCTTTTGTTGAGATCCAGCGGGTCCGCGTTGAAAGTTTCCGTCATTAGTTTTAGCTTCTTGGTCAGTATCTTGTTTATGCCGTCCTTTTCCAGTTTTGCGGGCATTTTGTCGAAGTAGTTTAAAAGTTCGGCTATTTTCGCCGGATTGACTGGATCCTTCTTAAGTTCGGTCTTGATGTTTTGATTTATCGCGAAAGCCGAAAGGTTCACGAATAAATCCGGCATGGGCAAATTCAATCTGTACAGATAATTGAATATGCCTTTTTCCTGTTCGAATAATGTCGCATAGGAACTGCGTATTCTCTTTTTGGAATTTTCCACCGCTTGGGCCAATATCTGCCCTTGTTTGCCTCTAAGCAAATCTTTTATGGCCATTACGTCCACGAAAGAGGCTTTTATGAGCGCTTTGCAGTTTTCTATATCGCCGAAGATGAATGCTTCTTTTATCTGCTCCAGATTATCCGTCTGCCCGTAGATGGCGCCTGCGGTGATATCGTCGCCTTCGGTATGCAATACGGCGAAACTTATCGAACGGCTGTCCAAAGTAAGGCGGGAGGTAAACACCCCGTAGCCCGTTACCAGTTTTGCTTTGCCCTGCCTTGTAACTTCGGCTTTGTGGTTGCTGATATTGTAGGAATAGATAGAGTCTCCAAACAGCATTTCATCAAGCAGATAGGATATTGCGTAGTTTATCGCCGCTTTTCTCATATCCACCTGCAAAGGCTTTACCAAAGCGTTGTATACATTGGCGCCGTTGCCGAAGGTCTTTATATTGCTGGGCGCGAGCGCGAGTTTGTTTACGAATTCCTCCTCTATATCTTGGCCCGTAAGGGCTTTATTATATTCTATCGCCCTTTTGGCATAGGCCATAATCTGTACGGTTTCTATGCCGGAAATTTCGTCAAAGAACCACCCGCAGCTGGTATACATTAAGAGGGTGTTTCTCTGCATTTCCATAAGTTTAAGCGCGTTTGAAGCGTCCTGCAGAGCCTGCTGTGTGCCGTACTCCTTAAGGAATTGTTCCGCCTTGTCCCTGTTCTCTATAACTTCTATATAGGCGTTGCGTGCTGCCCAAATGTCCTTAAAGTAGAGCGGCCCTTTTTGCTCGAAAGTTTGACGCAGGGAGTCTCTTACGAAATCCAAGGCTTTTCTCAACGGGCTGCGCCATTGCTGATTCCAGCCCGGGTGTCCGCCGCTGTTGCAGCCGCAGTCGTTTTCCCAGCGGCCGACGCCGTGCGCACAGCTCCAAGCCGTATTTTCAAATATTTTGGCTTCTTCTTTAGGGGGGAACATTTCCAGGTACTGGCCGTATACGGTCATATTGGCCAGCTTGTTGTGTTCGATATAATCTATACAGTAAGCAAGCGCCATTTCGGCGAACTTTTGGTGATGGCCGTAAGTTTCGCCGTCGGTGGCGATATGCACGAGCTGAGGTTCATTGGTAGGCTGAAACACCGAAAGCAAACGCGCGGCGAATTTTTCCCCGCTTCTTAAAGTATCTCCGAAGGCTATACCCTGCGATATCGGCCCGTCGTAAAAGAACAAAGCTATTTTCTTGCCGGAGGGCAAATTGCACCAATAAGGTTTATAGGGCGGAACTTTCGCTCCGCTTTGGCTCTTCCAATCTTTGTCGCCTATTTTGCGCGTGGCGGCGCATTGGCTGGGCGCGAGTATGGTAAATTTAATGTCGTTCTCGGCCAGAAGTTCCAAGGTCTTGGTGTTTACCGCCGTTTCGGCAAGCCACATTCCCTCAGGCTTTCTTTTAAAACGCAGCTCAAAATCTCTAATCCCCCAAATTATTTGAGTCAGCTTGTCCCTGTCGTCGGCCAAAGGCATAATTATGTGATTGTATACCTGCGCTATCGCGCTGCCGTGTCCGCCGAAGTTTTCCTTGCTTTTCTCGTCGGCCGCCAAAATGGCCTGATAGGTTTCCTTATCGTGTTTTTCAAGCCAGGAAAGCAAAGTCGGGCCGAAGTTAAAACTTATTTTAGAGTAATTGTTTACTATGTCTTTTATCTGCCCGTGATTGTTGAAAATCCTGGCGTAGGCATTGGCGTGGTAACATTCCGCGCTGATGCGTTCGTTCCAATTATTGAATGGCCGCGCGCTTTCCTGTATCTCTATTTCGTCTATCCAAGGGTTCTCGCGCGGCGGTTGGTAAAAGTGTCCGTGAATACAAAGATATCTGTTCATCTTCAATATGCTACAATATGCGCGAAACACTTTACAAGCGGAAAATTACGGTTTATAATTTGTTTAAGGGACGGTATTTTCGCCGAGGAGGCCCATACAATGAAAAAAATCTACATTATAGACACCAATGTCCTTCTGCACGATCCGCAAGCGCTTGAGAGATTTGCTGACAACGACATAGTTATCCCGATGATTGTTATTGAGGAGCTGGACAACTTTAAAACGCTGGCCGACGAGAGGGGCAAGAACGCGCGGTTGGTTTCCAGACATTTGGACGAACTTAGGGAGAAAGGAAAACTCGGCCAAGGCGTCAAGCTGGAGGGCGGCGGCACTTTGAAGGTGGAATTCCCCAAAGAGAATATTCTGCCCACCGGTTTTACCTTCCATAAAGCCGACAATGATATTTTAAATACCGCTTATTTTTACCATAAGAAGGAAAGCTCCAAGAGCAATCACAAACCCGTTATAATAGTATCCAAGGATACCAATTTAAGGATAAAGGCGGAAGCCATCGGCGTGGACGCACAGGACTATAATGCCGATAAGGTTAATTATAATGAACTTTATTTGGGCAGCAGGGAAGTGGAAATGTCGCCCGATAAAATAGACGAGTTTTATAAGAATAAGGAACTGCCGCTAAAGCAGGGCGAGTATTATCCCAACGAGTTTTTGATTTTAAAAAGTAATGACGGCAGCAAGAAATCCGCAGTGGGCCGCGTTACGCCTAACGGCGATATGCTTAAATTGCTCAATCAGCAGGAGCCTGTTGTTTGGGGAATAAAACCTTTAAATAAGGAACAGCGTTTCGCGATGGAGCTTTTGCTGGACGACAGGATAGACCTCGTTACGCTCGTCGGTACGGCGGGTACGGGTAAGACTCTCATCACTTTGGCTACGGGCCTGCACAGAACTTTTGACGACGAAACCTATCGCCGCCTTTTGGTCTGCCGTCCGATAGTGCCCGTCGGCAAAGATTTGGGCTTTTTGCCCGGCACTATGGAAGAAAAACTGGAAGCGTGGATGGGCGCCATACACGATAATTTAAGCTTCCTCGCCAATAAGAAGAACCCGGAAGACGGCGAAGAAGAAGTCCGCTATCTTACCACCAGCGGCAAATTGGAAGTGGCCTCAGTTACCCATATACGCGGGCGCACTTTGCCCAAGCAGTATATGATAGTAGACGATGCCCAGAACCTGACGCCCCACGAAATAAAGACCATTCTTTCCCGCGCGGGCGAGGGCACGAAAGTGGTGGTAACGGGCGACCCGTATCAAATCGATACGCCGTATTTGGACGTGGAATCAAACGGCCTTACCTATTTGGTCGAGCGCTTTAAAGGACAAAAAACCTACGGCCATATAACGTTTACCAAGACCGAACGCAGCAACTTGGCCGATTTGGCGGGCAAACTGCTTTAGGCATATCATATCGGTATATTGGTATAATGGATATGATATGTCGGCGGGCGGATATTCCGCTTGCAAAAAGGCTTTAAAAGGGAAAGGCTCGGCGCCGATATAAGCGCCGAGCTTTTTTGGAAATATTTGCGGGGGAAATTTTGGCGGAACTTAATTTAAATCTCTTGCCCAAAGAACCGGGCGTATACATAATGAAAGACGCCTCGGGAACGGTAATATACGTGGGCAAGGCGATAAACATATATAACCGCGTACATCAGTACTTCCAGACGGGCGCGGAGAACAGCCGCGGCTGGAAGATACCCAGCCTTGTCCCCCTTATAGCCAAGATAGATTTTATCGTATGCGCAAGCGAACGCGACGCCTTGATATTGGAAAACAAACTGATAAAGAAGTATAAGCCGTTTTTCAACAGCCTTTTAAAGGACGATAAAACCTATCCTTGGATAAAACTTACCATACAGGAAGATTATCCGCGCCTCACGCTTACCAGAAAGGTACTGCCCGACGGGGCGGAATATTTCGGGCCGTATCCAAAGGTATCTAACGTAAAGAGGCTGATGCATTTTTTGTGGAAGGACAAATACGCCCCTTTAAGGCCGTGCAAATGGTCTTTCAGCAGGGCGAAACCTTTGGCCGAAAAGAAATCTCTTTCCTGCATATATTATCACACCGATCAATGCCCCGCGCCGTGCCGCGGGAAAATAAGCTATGAACAATATCGGGAAATAGCCGAGCGCGCTTCAATGTTTCTGCGCGGGGATTACTCTTCTTTCAAGGAAGAATCCCTCAAGCAAATGCGCGCGGCCGCCAAAGCGATGGAGTATGAAAAGGCCGCCAAATTCCGCGATTTCGCCCGCGCTATGGACCATATGCGCGAGCGTATAAAAGTCAGCCGATACCAAGACGATAAACTTGAAAAGAAAATGGCGGCCGCCGATAAGCTGAAACGTTTAAGCGAGATTTTGCGCTCCGATAAAATTATCCGCCATATAGAGGCTTTCGACAATTCCCATCTCTACGGCCGCCAGGCGGTAGGCGGAATGGTCTGCTTTGTGGACGGGGAAAAATATAAGGCGCACTACAGACGCTTTAAAATCAAATCGGAACTGCCGGAAACGGGCGGAGACGATTTCCTTATGATGAAAGAAAGCGTCCTAAGGCGCATAGAACAGATAAAACAACTGCCCGAACACAATCGCCCTGATTTGTTCCTGATAGACGGCGGCAAAGGGCAGCTTTCCTTCGCGCTGGAAGCGGTGAAAGAGGCGGGCTTGGACATAAAAGTGATATCTTTGGCAAAACGGGAGGAGGAAATCTTCGTTCCGCATCAATCCCAAAGCATAAAACTGGACAAAAGTGACCCGGCCCTTAAACTCATTATGGAAATCAGGGACGAGGTACACCGCTTCGCCATAAGCTACCACAGGCTTTTGCGCAATAAGGCTTTAATGGACAAATAACCCGTATTAAGGGCTTTTCTCTTACGCGTATGCGCGTATAATGGTATAATAGTTTATTATGGCAATAGCTAATTTTCAAGAAATAGATAAAAAACAGCAGGAAAGGTGGGAGAAAGCAAAACTCTTCTCCGCGCCCCGTTTACCTAAAACGGGCAAGAAGTTCTATTGTTTGGATATGTTCCCGTATCCGTCGGGCCAAGGCCTTCACGTAGGCCATCCGGAAGGCTATACGGCTTCGGACATAGTCAGCAGATACAAGAGAATGAACGGCTATGACGTTCTCCACCCGATGGGCTGGGACGCTTTCGGCCTTCCCGCGGAAAATTACGCTATCGCGACGGGCGTACACCCGCGCATTACCACGCAGAAAAATATAGATAATTTCAGAAGGCAGATAAAATCTTTCGGTATGGCCTATGACTGGGACAGGGAAATAGACACCACCGACCCAAATTATTACAAATGGACTCAATGGATATTTTTGCAGCTTTACAAAAAAGGGCTGGCCTATCAGAGCACCGTGCCTATAAACTGGTGCCCTTCGTGCAAGACGGGCTTGGCCAATGAGGAAGTGTTCAACGGCCGCTGCGAACGCTGCCAAACCCCGATAGAAAAGAAAAATCTGCGCCAATGGATGTTGAAAATTACCGCTTATGCCGAGCGTCTTCTGGAGGATTTGGAAGGGCTGGATTGGCCCGCCTCCACTTTGATGATGCAGCGCAACTGGATCGACAAGAGCGAAGGCGCGGAAGTGGATTTTAAAGTGGACGGCAAGGACGAAACCATAAAAGTTTTTACCACCAGACCCGATACCCTTTTCGGCGCGACTTATATGGTATTGGCGCCGGAGCACGAATTGGTGGAAAAAATAACCTCGCCCGAACAAAAAGCCGCGGTGGAAGCCTACCGCAAAGAGGCGGCCGCCAAAAACGAATTTGAAAGAGCCGACGCCGCAAAGGAAAAGACGGGCGTCTTTACCGGCGCTTATGCCGTCAATCCTTTAAACGGCAAAAAAATACCCGTTTGGATAGCCGATTACGTGCTTACCGGCTACGGCACCGGCGCGATAATGGCGGTGCCGGCGCACGACGACAGAGACTATGCCTTCGCGAAAAAATTCGGCTTGGATATTATAGAAGTCATCAAGAGCGAACAAGGCGTGTCGGAAAAGGCGTTTACGGGCGACGGGGAATTGATAAATTCCGATTTCTTAAACGGTATGAGAGTGGCCCAGTCCAAAGCCGCGATAATCAAATATATGCAGGAAAAGGGCTTTGGCAAAGCCAAGACGACTTACCGTTTGCGCGATTGGGTGTTCTCCCGTCAGAGATACTGGGGCGAGCCTATCCCGATAGTGCATTGCGAGAAATGCGGAGTCGTACCTTTGCCCGAAAGCGAACTCCCGTTAAGACTGCCGGAAGTCGAAAAATTTGAACCCAGCGGCACCGGCGAATCGCCTTTGGCCAATATAACCGAGTGGGTCAATACCACCTGCCCGCATTGCGGCGGGCCCGCCAAACGCGAAACCAATACCATGCCGCAGTGGGCGGGTTCCTGCTGGTATTACCTAAGGTATATGGACAATAAAAACCAAAACGCTTTGGTAGACCCCGAGATAGAAAAGGCTTACGGGCCGGTGGATTGCTATATCGGCGGAGCGGAACACGCGGTGCTGCACTTGCTCTATTCCAGATTTTGGCATAAAGTTCTTTACGATTTGGGCGTAGTGCACACCAAGGAGCCTTACGCAAAACTTAGACATCAGGGTATGATTTTGGCGTTTTCTTACAGGGACGAAGCGGGTAATTACCATACTTACGAGGAAATAGATTTTTCCGATCCCGCAAATCCGAAACTCAAAGCCAACGGCGCGAAACTTACCTCTATGATAGAGAAAATGAGCAAATCCAAAAAGAACGTAATCAACCCCGACGACATTTTAAGGGAATACGGCGCCGACGCTTTCAGGGCTTACGAAATGTTTATGGGCCCCTTCGACGCGAGCAAGCCTTGGGATATGCGCGGGATAGAGGGAGTATCGCGGTTCCTTAAGAGAGTATATTCCTGGGCGGACGATTTGCAGGTTTCAAAAGACGTAAAACTGCCCAAAGAAGTTGAAATATTAAAGCATAAAACGGTAAAGAAAGTAAGCGAGGATATAGAAAGTTTCAGCTTTAACACCGCGGTTTCCGCTTTGATGATATACTTTAACGAGCTTTCCAAATACAAACAGGTGGACGAGGACAGTTTTGAAGTTTTCCTTAAACTTCTGCATCCTTTCGCGCCGCATATAACGGAAGAGATATGGCAGAACGCGGGGCGCGAAACTTTCCTCTTGAACGAGAAATGGCCTTCTTATAATAAAGACCTGCTTTTGGAGGAGCAAATAGAAATCGGCGTTCAGATAAACGGCAAGATAAAAGACCGCGTTAAACTTTCGGCCGATTCCGACAAGGCGGCGCACGAGAAGGCGGCGCTTGGCTCCGAGAAGATACAAAACTTGCTCAAAGGGCAGAATATAATTAAAATAATAGTCGTGCCGGGCAAAATGGTAAGCATAGTGGCGCGGCCGTCATAGGAGAGATATGAAAAAATATTTTGTATTTTTCGCTTTGTTGTTCGCGTTTGGCTGCGCGCCGATAGATACGCCCGTTTATTACAGCCCCAACGCTCAGATTATGCCTCAGCATATCACCAAGATACACGTCCGTCCGTTTATCAACCGTACGGAAGTCTTCGCTTTGGAAGACCGTCTTACGATAGAAGTGGTGGACGAATTCCTGCGAAACGGCAGTTACAATATTACCAACGAATCGCAGGCCAACGGCGTGTTGGCGGGCGAGATATTAAGATATATCCTCGTGCCCGTCCAGTATGATACCCGCTTGGTGCCTACGGTATATCGTATGGAAGTATTGCTTAAGGTGCGCTTTATTGACAAAGAGACGCAAAAAACCGTCTGGGAAGAGCCCGCTCTGCAGCAGAGATACACTTATTCCGCGTCCACTTTGCCCGGCGGTATGACGGAAGAGCAGGCGCGCGAGTATTTGTGGAAAAACTTCTCCAAAATGATAGTGAAGCGTACGGTGGAGGGGTTTGGCTCCGTCGGCAGTGAAATCCGCCAAAGGGCGCAGGTAAACAAAGACCAAACCACGATAACCAGATAAATGGGAAGAGTAACTTTTTCGCAATTTTCCAAGGATATTAAGAAAGGCGTTCTCGCGCCCGTATATTTGTTTACGGGCGAGGACGTATTCCGCAAAAAAGAAGCGGCGGAAAATATCCGCAGGCTGATAGCGCCCGATGAGTTTAATTATGTAAAAGAGGACGCATCTTCCTGCGATATCGGCGATTTGATAAGTCTAGCGGGAACGGCGCCCGTATTCAGCCAAAGACGTTTGATAATTTTGGACAATGCCGATAAACTTAAAAAGGCGCCATTGGAAGCGTTATGCAAATATCTTTCCGATCCTTTGGATACGACTTGTTTTATCATAATGCATAATGATGCGAAAAAATTTAAAAAGGATAAAATATTGGAGGAATCCTGCTCTGAAAATTGCGTTGTGGTTTCCTTCGACGAATTAAAGAGCAATCAACTCGGCCCTTGGATAGAGGAACACTTGTCAGATAAAGGTTTAAAGATAGATTCGGACGCTTTGATATTGCTGCAGGAGATAGTGGGGGCGGATCTTTCGGCTTTAAATATGGAGATAGAAAAACTATCTCTTTATTTGCTGGACAGGGCGGGGAAGACCGTCGGGCAGGAAGACGTTTTGGCTTGTGTGGGTTTAAATAAGGAGGAGAACCCTTTCGCGCTTAGCAATGCCGTATTGGACTGCAACCGCGGAGAAGCTCTTAAGCTGGCGCAGAAACTGTTGGACGGCGGTGAGGAACCCATAAGCGTTTTAAACAAGATAAGCGCCTGCGCTTTGAAGATGTTAAGGATAAAAAGGCTTAGCGAAGCCGGTCTTACTGGCGCGGCTTTGCAGCAGGCGGCGGGTTTGATGCCTTGGGAAGGGCGTTTGGCGGCAAAGGCGTATATAATGCCGTCTTCGAAGGCCTTGTGCCGCGCATTGGATAAGATAATAGAAACCGATATGGGCTTTAAGAGCGGCGCTTTGGTCGATCCGTCAATACAGATAAAGGGCGTGATACTTGCGCTTTTAAACAGATAGATTTTTTATTTCCGAGGGCGTTTCTTAAAGAGATAGCCGAAGGGGATATTAAAGTATTGCATAAAATATAACAAAAAGATAAAATATATATACTTATTTAAGAGGTAATTAAACATGGCAAAATTAAAAACTGGGCGTCACACGAGCGCGCTGAAAGCGCAGAGACAGTCCGTAAAAAGAAATTCGGCTAATACGGGTTTAAAGAAAGTCGTTCGTTTGGCTGCCAAAGAAGTGGCCAAAACCAAGACCGCCGAAAGCGTTGCGAAAGCCTCTTCCGCTTTGGATAAAGCCGCGAAGAAAGGCGTAATACACTGGAAAGCGGCCGCGAGGAAGAAATCACGCTTGGCCAAGTCCGTGAATAAAGCCGAAAGCAAATAGTTTTTTTGGCGATAAGAAGCGCGGCTGCCGTTAAGCTGCCGCGCTTTTTTGACGTTTTTAAACTTAGTGTCGTTTCCGTTTTGCCGTATAAAACTTTTTAAGTTTGCCCGGCGGCTTTAAAATTGTTATAATTTGTATATAGATTTTGCGCCTGTAGCTCAACTGGAAGAGCAGATCCGTCCTAAGGATAAGGTTGTAGGTTCGATTCCTATCGGGCGCGCCATTTTAAGACGATAGCGCAGTAAAAATTGCAGTAAATTTTAAAATCTCTACTCAAAGGTAGGGATTTTTTTATCGTAAATTCAGAGTTTAAATTTTATATGACGCGCCCAATTGGCCCGCCTTTAAAGAGGTTTTTTATTGCGACAATGTTTCCCGCCATAAAAAAACAGGCGGTTTATGCCGCCTGTTTGTAATCTGTCGTTTTTGCTTATTTGCCGCAGGGGTCTACAAGTTCGGTGATGGAAATTACGCCCAAAAGGTATTCGTTGGTGCATACTTTCTGTCCGCCGATATGTCCGCGGGTTCCGGTGCATGCCGCAAAGAATAAGCAAACGGCTATTAAAACAAACAATTTTTTCATTTTACGCTCTCCATTGGTATTTTTCACAGAATTAGATAATTATTCAACACGCAAGAGTTGTATTCTGTCTATTTGATAATAATATTTATTTTTATAACTTATGTCAATCAGGCTTAATAATAGACGTAAAAAAGGGGAGATATAATATATCTGCGGGTGCGTTTTCGTTCAGGTTTCCCGGGTGTTGGTTTAGATAAAAAACCCGCTTAATAAATTAAGCGGGTTTTATTGGAATGGAAAAATAAATTTTACAACTCTTCTATTATTTCGTATTCGTCATCTTCAAGCTCTTGCGGCTGCTTGGGCTGTTTTGCGGGCTGTTCGACTTTTTGAGTTTTAACCTTAGCGGTGTCCGCCGAAGGCGCGGGCGCGGATTCGAGCTGTTTTTCGACCTTAGCCATTCTCCTTTGCGCTTTTATAGCATAATCGTCGGCCGGGTGATTGACTATCAATTTTTGGTACAAATCCTTGGCTTTTTGGTATTGGTCGAGGTTTTCTGCTGTCATACCGGCTTCGTAAAGGGCTTTTGGGGTCTGTTTCGATGAAGGATATGCCGATATAATATCTTCGTAGGATTTTAACTCGCCGTAACTGTCTTTTAGTCTGCGGGCGTATATATCCGCCGCCAGGAATTTGCAGTTAATGTATTTGTTTTCGTCTTTTGCGAAAATCTGCGCCGCTTTATTTAAAGTATCTACCGCGCCGGAATAGTCTTTAAGTTTCTTTTCCTGCAGCTGAGCTTTGTAGAGGAAAGCGTCGTAAGACTTTTCGCGCTGTCCGTTTTTAAGGTAAATTTCCGCCGCTTTGTTTATATTTTCCGCCGCGGATACGTAATCGCGCTGATTGTCGTTCATTATGGCCATATGGTTATAGGTTGTCGCTATCTCGATGGAATTGGGGAAATTTTTTATAACGCCGTTATAATAATATGCGGCTTGGCTGTAATCCCTCAATTCGCTGGCGTAGATATCACCCAACATTCTTAGGGAAGCGGCTTTGTATTTTGTGGAGGGGTAAATGTCGTATACTTTTTTATATTGCATAACCGCGGCTTGATAGTTTTTGTTAAAACGTTCCAAATCGCCGAGCATAAGTTCCATTTTGTCCTTATTCTCGTAGGTGGGGAATCTGGCGAAGAAACTTCTGTATTCGGCATTGAGCGGTTCGTAAGAGCCTTTTATTTCCAGTTGTGTCGCGGAAGAGAGAAATTCCGCCATTCTGTCGTCGGAGTTTTTCGGCACGGATTTAAGGGCATAAGCCTTTTTTAGATTTTCCCTGGTCGATTTGGGCATATTTTCTATTACGGTATTCATCAGCGATGCGGCCTGCTGGGCGTTTGCCGAATTGGGGAACTCGTATTTTTGCCTTAACAGAGTTATATACGCCGCGGGATATTTCTTCGTTCTGACTTCGATGCTGGCTTTGAGTATCAAGGCGTCGTCCGCGCCGGGCAGAGCGTAATTTTTATCCAGCCAAGCGCCAAGCTGATTATCGATGCTTTCAAGCAGTTTTTTGTCTTCGCCTTGGCTTTGCTTTTTATAGAAAGTAAGTTCCGTAGCGGCGCTTTGCGCGAAGATATTCGCGGAGCAGAAAAGTATAGCCGATATAAGAAGGATGTATTTTGTATTTTTCATCAATATTACCTGTAGTTAGTGAATTGCAGTTCCAGCCCGAAGTCCTTTCCTTTCAATAGGGCTATAGTCTGCTGGAGGGCGTCTTTGGAGGCGGAGGAAACTCTAAGCTGGTCGCCCTGTATTGAAGCCGTAACTTTAAGTTTTGCTTCTTTTATGATTTTTGTCATTTCTTTGGCTTTGTCGGAAGGTATCCCCTGCTGTATTTTAACTTCCTGTTTTGCCGTTCCGCCCAAAGCGGCCTCTATTTTCTGAGGGTGGAAATTCTTTAAAGCGACGCCTTTTTTTGCGAGTCTTGTCAGCAGAATATCATACAGCGCTTTAACTTTATACTCGTCGCCGCAGCTTATTTTTATCAAATTTTCCTTTGCAAGAAGCTCTATATTGGGGTTGGAACCTTTAAAATCATATCTGTTCGTGACTTCTTTTTTTGCCACGCTTATAGCCTCTTCAATCAAATTCAAATCCACTTTGGATACAACGTCAAAAGAAAAATCCGCCATAAAAACCTCCGTTTGTTTTATTATAGTATTTTAATCCGTATTTTAACAGGCGCGCGTATTTTATCCGTACGATTGCTTTAATCGGTTTTAATAATGTAGAATGGTCTTATCAATTCATCATTATAAGGAGATTGTTCAATGGCAAACATTGCTGCTTTAATCGGCGTGGTTGTTTTTATCGGTATAGGATACGCGCTAAGTACAAACAGAAAAGCTATAAACTGGCGCACGATATTGTGGGCTTTCGGTCTGCAGATAGTATTTGCGGTTTTGATATTGAAGACTTCCGTAGGCGTGACGGTCTTCAATTATTTAAATGACGCGATATTAAAAGTGCTGGACTTCCAGAAGGCCGGCGCGGAAATGGTTTTCGGGCCTTTGGCGACGCAAGAGACTTTGGGATACATATTCGCGTTCCAAGTTATCCCGACGATTATATTTTTCTCCGCTTTGATGTCGCTTTTGTACTATTTGGGCATAATGCAGAAAGTGGTATATGTATTTGCTTTGGTATTGGGCAAGCTCTGCAAACTTTCCGGCGCGGAGAGTTTGAGCGCGGCGGCCAACATCTTTGTAGGGCAGACGGAAGCGCCTTTGCTTATTAAGCCTTATGTGGAAAAGATGACAAAGTCCGAACTTATGTGCGTAATGACTGGCGGTATGGCGACGGTAGCCGGCGGCGTACTGGCGGCGTATATAATGATGTTGAAGGATACTGTTCCCGGCATAGCGGGGCATCTTATGGCGGCCAGTGTAATGGGCGCGCCTGCTGGCGTGATGTTTTCCAAGTTATTGGTGCCGGAGACGGAAAAACCCGTTACCTTGGGCGTAGCCAAGATTGACTATAAAGACCCAAGCGCGAATGTGCTCGACGCCATTTCCAACGGTACCACTACGGGCTTGCAGCTTGCGTTAAACGTGGCGGCCATGTTGATAGCGTTTACGGCATTGATAGCTTTGTGCAGCGGCTTTGTGGAGTGGGTTACCGGCTGGTTTATGGCGAAGGCTTTGACGATAGAGCAGATTTTCGGTTATGTATTTTCGCCTTTGGCGTGGCTGATGGGCGTTCCCGCAGACGAGATGGTGTTGGCCGGGCAGCTGGTCGGCGAAAAGACGATATTAAACGAGTTTGTGGCGTATGCCAATTTCTCCTCCATACTTAACGGTGATATGGTGGAGATGACTTTAAGGACTAAAGTCATTTTAAGCTATGCCTTGTGCGGCTTTGCGAATTTCTCCTCCATCGGCATACAGATAGGCGGCATAGGCGCGATTGCCCCCAGCAGAAGGGCGGATCTTTCGAGGCTGGGTTTCAGGGCTTTGATAGCGGGCTTGCTGGCCAGCTGTCTTAGAGGCATAATAGCGGGCTTGCTCGTTCACTAAGAGATATTTTAAATCTGAAAAAGCCCCCGCGGAGAAGCGGGGGCTTTTGTATTTGTGAAAACCCCCGGCTATGCCGGGGGTATTATTTCGTTCCCTATTGAGTGTTTTATTTCAGCATAGCTTCTTTCAGGCTTTCGCTTACGGTCGGGTGCGCGAAGATAAGTTCGCCAGTTTCCTTGGCTTTCATTTTGGCGGCCATGGCAATAAGGGGGATATGTATCATCTCACCCGCGCCCGCGCCTACTATCTGCGCGCCCAGTATCAGGCCCGTTTCTTCGTCCTCTATAATTTGGGCGAAGCCTTCCGTTTCCTCTTGAGTTACGGCTCTGCCGTTTGCGAGCATAAAACTTTTTTTGGCTCTGGCTTTATGGCCTTTTGCCAAGGCCTCTTTTAAAGTTAGGCCGACGCGCGCGCTTTCCGGCCAGGCGTATATGGCGGAGGGTACGAGATTGTTGTCATACTCGCGCGCTATTCCCATAATATTGCAGGCTGCGGTTTCGCCTTGCGCGGTGGCCGCGTGCGCGAGCTGGCAGAGCCAGTTGACGTCGCCCGCGGCGTAAATATTATCTTTGACCTGCATCGTCTTGGGGTTTACTTTTATGCCTTTTCTGTCCCATTCTACGCCCGCCGCCCGAAGATTGAGGCTTTCCAAGTCGGGCATTCTGCCAACGGCGACAAGCACCAAATCCGCTTCCAGCGTTTGTCCGTCGGACAAAATTATTTTTTTGACGCCGTTTTCCACCGCCATATCTTTTGCTGCGGCGGCAGTTTTGATTTTTATTCCGCGTTTTTCAAAGGAAGATTTTAACACTCTTACGGTGCCTTCATCTTCAGTGGGGAGAATGGTCGGGGCTAGTTCCACTATGGTTGTATCAACGCCGAAAGCGTTAAAGAGACAGGCGAACTCGCAGCCGATTACGCCTCCGCCGATTATTACCGCTTTTTGGGGGAGTTGTTTGATTTCGAAGATATTGGAATTGTCGTAAAGGTGTTCTTTATATTTGTCAAACGGCGGCGGATAAAACGCTTTTGTGCCGGCCGCTATTATTACGGCGTCGAAGGGAAATTCTTCCCCGTTTATTTTTACGGAATTGGGGGAAAGAAAAGAGGCTTCGCCTTCGATATAATTTATTTTTGCGGCTTTAAATAAGGTCAAAACGCCTCTTTGCAGTTTATCCACCGCGGCTTGCCTGCGTGCTTGGATTTTGGTAAAGTCCAAGGATTTAAAAAAATCTTCGCCCGCTTGCGGATTGGAAGATAAAGCCTCGCTTTTTCTTACTGAAGCGAAGCGGTGTGCCGCGTCCAGCAGCGATTTGGAGGGGATACAGCCGCAATTAAGGCATACTCCGCCCGCTTTGCCTTTTTCCGCCACCGTAACTTCGGCGCCCAAAGCGGCCAGTTTAAGGGCGGCGGGGTATCCCGCGGGGCCGGAACCTATAACCAAAACTTTTTTAGACATAAAAACTCCCGTAAGATAAGGATAATATTTTATTATAAAAGTATATAATATTTATATGGAAAAACCCTCTTACAGCGGTCACAGGGCCAGACTAAAGAAGCGTTTTGAGAAAGGCGGCATCTCATCTTTTTTGGAGCATGAGATACTTGAACTTCTGCTTACCTATTGCATTACCAGGAAAGACACCAAACCGCTTGCTTGGGCTTTGCTGAGGAAATTTGGTTCGCTCGGCGGCGTACTTGAGGCTACTCCTTCGGAACTTGAAGAGGTTGAAGGCATAGGCAATAACAGCGTAGTGTTCATCAAGCTGATAAGGGAGCTTATGCGCTTTTACTTTCTGGAAGAGATAAAGAAACGCAAGGAGATAACCACTCCCGAAAACGTCGTCGATTTTTGCCGCGCCTCTTTGCAGGGCGAAGCCAATGAAATTTTTGAAGTAATATATCTTACGACAAGAAACGCAGTAATAGGAGTGGAAAGGATATCCGTCGGCACTATAGACCGCGCCAGCGTTTCTCCCAGGAAAATTATCGAACAAGCCTTAAAGCGGCGCGCTGCCGCTTTGATTTTTGTACACAATCACCCTTCGGGCGAGCCGGAGCCTTCCAAGGAAGACATCGAACTTACCGAAACTCTTTCGCGCGTGGCCGCGCCTTTGGGCATATCGGTTTTGGACCATATAGTGGTTGGGAAAGGCAAATTTTTCAGCATAAGGGCCAACAGCCTTATAACAATGAAAAAGGAGAAAGTATGAGCACTTTGTTAAAACAGGTATTAAAGCACCAGGTATATCCCGCGATGGGCTGTACGGAGCCGGTAGCAGTCGCGTTATGCGCGGCGCACGCCGCGGCTTTGCATAAAGGGGAGATAAAGAATGCCGTAGTGTGGGTCGATTCCGCCACATTCAAAAACGGTCTTGGCGTAAGAATACCTAATACCGAGGGCGAACGCGGCAATCTGTTGGCCGCGGCTTTGGGCATTTTGATTGCAAAGCCCAAGCTGGGAATGGAGATACTAAAAGGCGCTACGCCCGCTTTGCTTGCCAAAGCCAAACTGATGCTTGAGAAAAAGGCGGTGGTAATAAAGGTAAAAAGACGCAAAGATTTTTATATAGAAGTTAATCTCCGTTATGGCGACGGATACAAAAGCAAAGCCGTCGTATGCGGCGGGCATACTTCCCTTAATTATTTGGAAGACAACGGCAAAATAATTATAGACAAAAAGCCCGAATTTGAAGACAAAGGCGATTTTAAAAAGATGTTGGCGCGTTCTTCTCTTGCCGATTTGATAAGGGAAGCGCAAAACGCCGATAAGGAAGATTTGGACTATATAAAGAAAGGCGCCTTGATGAATATGCGCGCAGCCGAGGAAGGCGCGAAATTGAAAAAAGTCGGCTTTTATTTGAGCGATTTGGTAGACAAAAAAATGTTGGACAACAATCTTATCAATTCCACCAAGATACTTGCCTCGCGTGCGGCCGACGCCAGAATGGACGGCATCGCCATACCGGTAATGAGCAGCGGCGAAAGCGGCAATCAGGGAATAGTGGCGGTATTGGTGCCCTATTATGTTGGTAAGTATCTTAAAGTTAAGGAAAAGACAATATTGCAAAGCATAGCGCTTTCGCATTTGCTTAACGGATACGTAAAAGCCTTTACAGGCGATTTGGCGCCGATATGCGGCTGCGCGATAGCCGCCGGCGTAGGCGCGAGCGCGGCGATAGTATATCAGCAGAAAGGGGCGGACTTAAAGGCGATAACGCTGGCCATAAACAATATAATAAGCGATATCGGCGGAATGTTATGCGACGGCGCTAAGAGCGGCTGCGCTTTAAAAGTAGTCAGCTCGGTAGATTCGGCTTTGCGCGCGGCTTTTATGGGCGTAAACCACTACGGCATAACGGAAGTTGAAGGCTTTATCGGCGAGAGCGCGGAAAAGACTATACAAAATTTAAGCCGTATATCGACGGTCGGTATGGTCAAGGTGGACAATACGATAGTCGATATAATGAAGAAGAAAAGCAAATAATATGGGTATATCGATAGTATTGGTGAGGCCTCGCAATCCCCAAAACATAGGGGCGGCGGCGCGGGCGATGGGTAACTTTGGGCTGAGCGATTTGAGGGTGGTATCGCCATATGAACCCACTTGGCGCGAGGCTGTTTCCGCCGTTGGGGCGCACGAAATCCTGAAAAAAGCGAAACTTTATGATAATCTTAAAGAGGCGCTTTGCGAAGCGGACCTCGTCTTTGCCACTACCGCTTTAAAAAACCGCAAGACCGACAGACCGATAGTATCTTTGCCGTCTTTGGGCGCATATTTGGAGGAGTGCGGCAGCGAAAATACGGCGATAGTCTTCGGCTCGGAAAAGACGGGCCTTAACAAAGAGGATATAGCCCTTGCCCACTGCGTTTTGAATATTCCGACTTCCGCCGAAGTACCTTCGATAAATCTGGCGCAGGCGGTTGTTTTATGCTGCTATGAACTTTCGAAAATAAAGCCGAAAAACAGGGGGGGATGCTTTAAAAAGCCCGATTTCAAGGAAGTTGAAATGGTTAAAGAAAATATCTTGTCAATGCTTTCCCTTTTGGATTTGCCGCCGGTATTGGGCGATAAAGTGCGCCAAAGCCGCCTTGAGGATTTGGCGGCAAGACGTATGTTGGATAAGGAAGATTTGTTTTTTGTAAACGGTATAGTCAACAGAATAATTTTAAAGATTAAGGAGTAGAATATGAAACGTCTTATATTGCCTTTATTTTTATTTTTGACGGTATTTTGTTACGCCCAAAGCGGAGCTGACGGCCCTGCGGGCAGTCCGACGGTGGCAGAAAAGGCGGAGGCTGCCCCCTTGGCGCAGGAGGCAGAGGAGAAAGAGGCGGTTTCTGTGGAAGGCGAGGCTCAAAAAGAGGCGGAATTCTCCGATAGCGCGGCCTTAAACGCGGGGCAGATTTTGTCCGAAGAAAACAATACTCCGCAGGGGGAGGAAAAGTCGTCCGCTCCTTTAAAATCCGATTTAAATAAAGCAAATCCATCTTCGGCGGAGCCGTCTTTGGAGGACTTTTTAAAAAGACAGGAAGAACTTTGGCTTAAGGAAAAGGCGGAAGAGAAATCTGACGTGGTTGTACAAGAAAACGCCTCTCATCTGCAGCGCCCTTCGATACTTGCCGACAATGAGCCTAAAGCGGAAGAAAAAGCCGCACCTTCCAATCCCGCTCCGGCAAATACGGCGCAAAAGACAGCCGCCAAAGTAAAAGAAAGCCCCAAACAAATCAAAGAAGAAAAAGCGGCGCCGACGACAATGAAGCAAGCGGAAATAGACGCGCTGTCTCCGGAGGAGAAAAACGAGGAGAAGCCGCCCAAAAGGCCCAATGATTGGGTCGGTTTTTTTAAGGGGATAGCTTTTGCGGCCGTTTTGGGCGCGGCGGTATGGCTCCTGTCAAAGTATCAATAATATGTTAAAATAAGATAAAGGAAATAAGACGTAGAAGACAGGAGCTTTATGCCTAAAAACATATTAGTAATCAATCCCGGTTCGACTTCGGACGATATCGGATTTTACCGCGGCTTGAAGCCGGTTTTTGAAGTTAAACTGGAATATACCCCTAAAGATCTTGCCCCCTATGCCAATAAAAACGTGACCGAAATGGCCCCGATGAAGAAGGAAATCATTTTATCTTATCTTAAAAAGAACGGTATAGATTTGAAAGAAATAGACGTCGTAATGGGAAGAGGCGGCCTTACCAAACATACTGAAGGCGGCACTTTTTACGTAAACGAGGCTATGCTTGCCGATTTAAGAAAAGGCTATTTGGGCGTACATCCGTGCAATTTGGGCGGAATACTCGCCGATATGGTAGCCAAGGAGGCAGGCTGTCCGGCCTTGATAAGCGATCCGGAAGTCGTCAACGAGATGTGGCCAGTTGCGCAGTACAGCGGAATGCCGGAACTGCCAAGAATACCTATTTTCCATGCTTTAAGCCAAAGGCGTGTTGCAATACATACGGCAAAACAGCTCGGCAAAGAGTATGATCAATGCCGATTTGTTATTATGCACGCGGGCGGAGGAGTGACGGTGGGGCTTCATATCAACGGCAAGGTGGTGGACGTAAATAACGGCCTTGACGGGGAAGGCCCGATGACGCCTCAGCGTTCCGGCACTTTGCCTACGGGCAACTTTATGAGGCTTTGCTACAGCGGCAAATATACTTTGCAGGAAATGGCGCTTAAGGTTAAGGGGGAAGGGGGTGTATGCGCCTATTGCGGCACCCACGATATTAAAGAGATAATGGATTTTATAGAAACGGGTAAAAAAGACGAAAACAGCCATATATCTTGCAGCAGGGAAAAAGCGAAAGAGGTTATTGACGCTATGATATATCAAATGTCCAAATATATCGCGTATATGGCGGCGCCGGCGCAAGGCAAGTTGGACGGCGTAATTCTTACGGGTGCGGTAATGTACAGCGAGTATATAAGGGAAAATTTAAAGAGCAAAACCGCTTGGCTTGCGCCCGTATTCGTCTATCCCGGCAGCGACGAGAAAGCCGCTTTGAAAGAGGCCGCGATCCGCGCTTTGGATAACCCTTCGTTAATTAAAGAGTATAAGTAAAGGAGATAAAAATGAAATTTAACAGCTTTGCTGAACTGATAGATATGGTAAAAGGCCAGTCTAACAGGGTAGTGGTGCCCGGCGCCAATAATACCGAGGCGCTTACCGCCATCAAAATGGCCGACGATAAAGGCTTAATATCGGGCGGCGTATTGATAGGGCCGGTGGAATTGGTCAAGAAAATGATGGCCGAGATAGGGCTCGCGCAGGATAAATTCGAGTTTATACAATGCGAAGACGTCCCAACGATGTGCAATTTGGCCGTTGAGCAGATAGTAAAAGGCAAAGGCGACTTTTTGGTAAAAGGTTTAGTCGACACCAAGTACTATATGAAAGCCATTTTGAATAAGGAAATGGGTCTGGTGCCGCAGGGCGCGCTTTTGACGCATTTTGTGTTATTCAAGACGGACAATTACCATAAGATGTTTGCTGTAACGGATTCGGCTGTGTTAATAAGCCCCACCCTGGAGCAGAAAGCCCAGGCGATAAACAACGCCGTCAAGATTTTAAGAAAGCTCGGCATAGAAAAGCCGAAAGTGGCGGTAGTCTGCCCGGTGGAGAAAGTAAACGAGAAAATCCCTTCCACCGTAGAAGCGCAGGAGCTTGTAAAAATGAATCAAGAAGGGAAGATAAAGGATTGCATAGTGGAAGGCCCTTATGATTTATATATAACGTTCTCAAAAGAACGCGCGGCGGAAAAGGGAATAAAAGGCGCGCAGGTCGCGGGCGACGCGGATTTGATTTTGCTGCCCGATTTGGACGCTGCCAATCCTTTATACAAAGCCTTGGCGTTTTTCGGAAAGGGAACGGAAGCGGCGACTATTTTGGCCGGCCCCAACATACCCGTAATATTGCCGTCGAGGGCGGATCACCCGATGGTAAAGCTAAACGCAATAGCGCTTTGCTCTTATTTAAAAGATCAGAAATAAAGATTAAGGGGGCAAAAAACATTTTGCCCCCTTACTCCGTCTTGGAAAGAAATGTCAAATATTTTTAATAAAGCGATCAGATATATAAAAAGACACCCCGTATTTAGGGATTTTATTATGTACGTACCCGTATTCGTATTGGTATGTCTGTTTGTGGCATACGGGATACAGCGTCACAATGCGGTTGTGGAAGCGTCGCGCCAAAGTCAAGAAATTATATTTAAGAAATACGAGGGCAATTTAAAACAGCATATTTCCATACCTTTGCAGGAAGCCGGCCTATCCAGGGAAAAGGCCGCGCAAGTGGTTAATAAACTCGATACCGTTTTGAGAATGAACCGTCTGGCTCCGCGCGACAGGTATTTGCTTACTTTAGACGAAGAAGGCAATTTCAAGATGTTGGTGGTAACGAAGGATTTTTCGCGCTACTATGTCGCCCAAAACGGCGACGAACTGGTTGCGGGCATTATGGATATATCGGTCGAGACTAGGGAGCGTTTTGCCAAGGGCGATATAGATTATACTCTGTTTACGTCCATGCAGGCGCAAGGTTTAAAGCCGACTTTCATTTTGGATTTTACCGATATATTTTCTTGGGCGGTGGACTTTAACACCGAAACCAGAAACGGCGATAAATTCGCGATATTGTGGGAGGAGGACTATACCAAAAGCGGAGATACTTTAAACGAACGCATATTGGCCGCCTATTATGACGGAGGAGTATCGGGCAAGAATTACGCCATACGCTTCGAGGACGAGTTCTATGACGAGAACGGCAAATTCACTAAGAAAATGTTTTTAAAATCGCCGATAAGCGTAAGGGGCGTAAGGATATCGTCCAGATTTTCCAGAGGCCGTATGCATCCGATACTGAGGATAAGGCGTCCGCATTTGGGCATAGATTATGCCGCGCCCGCCGGGACGCCGGTAGAGGCCGTCGCGGACGGCGTAGTTCGCTCAAAGGGGTGGAAGGGCGGCTTCGGCAACTATATGGAAGTCCACCATCCTAACAATTACGTAACTTGCTACGGGCATTTGAAAGGTTATGCCAAGGGTATAGCCAACGGTGTAAAAGTAAAGCAGGGGCAGACGATAGCCTATGTCGGTTCGACGGGTCTTTCCACGGGTCCGCATTTGGACTTCAGGATAAGGCAGAACGGCAAGTATTTTGACTTTTTGACAACCAAGAACAGAAGTTCGGCGTCAAAAGAAATCCCTGCCTCAAAGCGGGAAGAATTTAATAAAATAAGAGATAAGTATTTAGCCGTTTTGGAAAGCAAAGAGCAGGAAGAAACAAAGTAAATTTAAAAATTTAATAGTAAGGGAACGGATATGAAAAAAGTTGTACTTACCGGCGGGCCGGCAAGCGGAAAGACTACGGCGCTTTCGATATTGAAGGAAGAATACGGCACTGATATAGAAGTGGCCGTAGAAGCTGCGACATTGGTATACGGGGGCGGATTTCCTCGCAACGATAAGAGCCCGCGCCATACCTATCATGCCCAGCGCATAATATATACCACGACAAAAGAGCTGGAGGCTTTGGCCGAAGAAGTAAACCAAGGCGCTAAAATAGTGCTCTGCGACAGGGGTTCTTTAGACGGTGCGGTATATTGGCCTTACGGCGAGGAAGATTTCCTAAAAACGATGAAAACCAGTATTAAAGAAGAGTATGAAAACTATTACGCCGTAATCCATATGTCGCCGCCCAAAGAAGCCAAATACTACCAAAATACAAGCGTAAGGACGGAAACTTTGGAAAGGGCTTTGGAAGTGGACGAGGCTATATTGAAGCTATGGTCCGGCCATCCGCGCCATATCGTCATACCCGAAAGCAACGACTATGTAAAAAAGGCTTTGATAGTACGCAAAGCGATAAGAAAGATAATTAACGGAGAAATATAAGTATGGTGTTCGATTTTTTGTTTAAGAAGAAAAAGGAAGAAGAGGAAAAACAAACTTCCGCGGCAGTTAAAGAAGTAGCAGCCAAGACTGACAAAGAGGCAAAGGCCTCGGATAAGAAAGAAGACGCGAAAGCCGGCAAAAAGAAGGAAAGTATAGAAGAACGCATAGAGCGCGAAATGCAGGCTTTGCCTTCTTTTATAAAAAATAAGATAAAGGATCCGTCCATCAAACAGAAGTTTATCGAGCTTGCCAAAAGAATGGAGAAAGACGGTGTGGATATGAACTCGCCCAGACAGATGAAGAAATGGGTAAAGGACCACGAGAAAGAACTTAAAGCGGAGCAGAACGGCAAAGTGGAAACCGTAGTCAAAGGCGAGGAGCCCGGCCGCAACGACCCTTGCCCGTGCGGCAGCGGCAAGAAGTACAAAAAATGCTGTGGCAGATAGAGTTGAATATTTTGTAACTGCTCAAAATCCCCCTTATGCTAGGGGGATTTTTTATGGCCTTGTATGAAAGATAATGCATAGGATTTTCATTGGGGCTGGCGCAATAAGGTTGAGGCTTAATTATGCTTTTAATCAGATTAGATGGAGGATATTTTAAGGGAAAGTCAATTTAAGGCTTTATGAAAAGAGGGGGTAAAAAGTGCGATTGAGCTTTCAGAATAAGGATTGTCGTATGTGGAAAGTTTTCCGACAGTCAAAAAACGCTTGACTGTTTTTTTTTTTTTGATAAATTTTCTCTGTCGATTGGCGGTAAAAGCCAAATAGTTGGTATTTATTTTTTAATTGTGTTCAATTCTGTTTTTTGGCTTTTAGACCGCAATTTAACGGAGGAACTTTATGAAAGAAACAAGCAGCTGTTTTAAATTGTTTTTATTTGTATTATTTATATTTTCCGTTGTTTCAGCGTATGCGGAAAGTTGTTCAAGCGTAGGATCTACTCAAAATAAATATACCGCCAGCGGCTGCAGCTATACTACACAAACGAGAACTTGCTGCGCAAACGGCAGTTGGAGCAGTTGGGATAAAGCGTGCACCGGAAAGGAGAACTGTACTTCAAGCCAATGCTGGAATGGAAGCAAATGCGAGGATAAAGGCAGCACCAGCAGATCTTGTTCGGGCAATGTATCCAATGCCAGCGGCGGTACTCAAACCCGTACGGCCACATGCGGAAGCGGAGGTTGGCAATACGGCTCTTGGACCGGCACCTGTACTTGCAAAAGCGGGTATGTATGGAGCGGCGGCGCTTGCATATTAAGCGCGCCGAAAGAATATGTATGGGATAACGGAAAAGGCAATTATATAAGTTTTTGCGATGACGAACCCAATTGCGTTTCGAAAAGTATAGCCGGGACAAAATGCACTTCTTTGTGGTCGGAAAAAAGCGTATGTATAACGGAAGGTTACAGTAACGGTATGTGCATAGTCAAAGATTTTACATGCGTTGAGAAATAAAGATTTGATTTTTTGAGGGGCATCTCCTCTCTTAAACTAACCGCCCCGCCGCTAAAACGGCGGGGTTTTTTAGTGTTACTTTGCCGCTTTGGCGCGATTTCGGTATCTCTTAAAATTATTCCGCTTATTTGGCAAAATAAAACCCCGTCTTTCGGAACGGGGTTTTTGTTAAGAAAAACTTTTAAAGTTATTTCTTGGCTTTCTTGATGCCTTCAAGCACTTTTGGCAATATCTGGTGGACATCGCCTACAATGCCGTATTTGCAGAAGTTAAATATAGGCGCGGAAGCGTCTTTATTTATCGCGATTATTATGTCGCTGTCCTGCATACCTACGGTGTGTTGTATCGCGCCGGAAATGCCGCAAGCCATATAGAGCTTCGGTTTTACCGTTACGCCGCTCTGGCCGACCTGATGGTTTTTAGGCTTCCAGCCCGCGTCGATAGCGGCGCGCGAAGCGCCTACCGCTCCGCCAAGCTCGGCCGCGATTTCGTTTAATATCTCGAACTGCTCCGCCGTTTTAAGCCCTCTTCCGCCCGATATTACTATCTTGGCCTCGTCGAGCTTTTCCACCTCTTGGTTCTGTTCGATTTCCTTGCTGATAATTCTTACTTTCGCCGCTTTCGGGCTTAAAGCTATGGGCTCGTTTATAACCTGAGCCGTTTTGCCCGGCGCCGTTACCTGCTTGGGCATTACGTTCGGCCTTACCGTCGCCATTTGCGGGCGGTGGTTGGGACATTTGATGTCGGCCATAATATTGCCGCCGAAAGCGGGTCTGGTTTGTATCAGATTGCCTTCTTTTATGGATAAGCCCGTGCAGTCCGCCGTCAAACCGACGAATATTTCCGCCGATATTCTGGGCGATAAGTCGCGCCCGACATAAGTCGACGGGAATAATACTATGCTGGGTTTATATTTATTGATTAAGGTAATCATCGCGTTGGCGTAAGCCTCGGTGTTGTAGTCGGCATAGCCGGGTCCTTCGACATTGTAAATTTTGTCCGCGCCGTAAGAGGCCAACTCGGCAAAGTACGCGCTGTTGCTCTTGCCGATTACCACCGCGCAAAGATCTTCCTTAAGTTCATTGGCAAGTTCTCTACCTTTGGTCAACAGTTCCAAGCTGACCGAGCGTGGGGCCAAAACGCCTTTTTCTTCCAAAAGTTCGACAAATACCCATACTCCTTTATAGGCGGATAAGTCTTTAACGGCAGCAGTACTTTGCGGCAGGCTTAAAGCCTTTACGGGGCACTGGCTCACGCAGGCGCCGCACATCGTGCAGGCCGAGCTGGCTACCGCTTTTCTGTTGACTAAACTTAAAGCACCGAACGGGCATACGCTTACGCATTTGCCGCAACCTACGCAGTTTGATGAAATCTGTATCATTAGATTATTTCCTCCTTGGCTAAAATCTCAAGCACTTTGTCGGCCAATTCAGACGCGCCCGCGTTGAATATTTGGCCTTTTGGCCTGGCCGGCGGGGGGAATATTCTGTCTACTCTGGTAGGAGAGCCGTCTAAACCGATTTTCTTGGGATCGGCGCCGATATCGGCCGCGCTCCAAGTCATAGTGGGTTTGTTCTGCGCGTGGAAAGCGCCCAAGAACGAAGGGTAAGAAGCCACATAATCAAACGGCATAGTCATAGTGACGAGCGCGGGCAAATCCGCTTCCATAATTTGGTGCCCGCCGTCTATTATTTTGCGTACCACCGCTTTGCCTTGCGCTACGTCTATATTATCGCAGAAAGTTATTTGCGGTATACCCAAGTGATAGGCGATGCCCGGGCCAGTCTGGGCGGTATCGCCGTCGATGGCCATTTGCCCGCACATTATCAAATCGAATGCGCCTATTTTCTTTATCGCGGTAGCCAAAGCGTAAGAAGTTGCCCAAGTATCGGATCCGGCTAAAGCTCTGTCGGCAAGTAAAATGCCTTTATCGGCGCCCAAAGCCAAAGCCAGCCTTATTACGCTTTGCGCCTGATTGGGCCCCATCGATAAGACCGTTACCGTCGCGCCTGTTTTCTGCTTGATTTTGAGCGCTTGGCACAGAGCGAAATGATCGTATGGATTTAATATGCTCGGCACTCCCGCGCGCACTAAGGTGGAGGTCTTCGGATCCACCTTTACCCTTGAGGAATCGGGTACTTGTTTTATGCAAACTATAATATTCATATAAATTGGAGCTCCTATTTCTTAAATATCTCTCTGAGTTTGGCCGATACTTTATCGGAATCTTCGATAGAGCCGTGCATATTGGCCTCTATCTGGACGAGATGCGTCGCGTTAAGCAAAGCCGCCGCGTCGGCCGTACCCGCGCTGAGTACCAGTTTCGCGCCTCTTGTGGCGATGTCGTATGCCGTTTCCTTGGCGTTTACGCGGCACATCGCTTTTAAAGTATCCATATCAAATTTGCAGCCTTCCACTATCTTGCCGTTGCCTATGGCGCGGCAGAACGCGGCGGCCACTTCTGCGTTGGCGATAAGTTCGCCCAATTTAAAGGTGATATATTGATGTCTGGTCAAGCGCTGGACTCTGCATTCTTCCAATACCGCGGCCAGGGCTCTTAAGCCCAAGGCTATCGCGTTGGCGCCGACTTCGGGATTCTTTGCGTGTATGGCGTCCATTTCGTCGGCGATATTGGTGTAGTAAGCGCCCCTGCTCTTTAAATGTTCCTGCCAGCGGCCTCTGTAAATGGTCATTTCCATTACTTCGTTGGTGCCTTCGTAGATGCAGGTTATTTTGACGTCGCGTTTTATCTTTTCGACAGCGAACTCTTTGGTGTAGCCGAATCCGCCCAAGGCCTGTATGGCGTCTTCCGCGGCTTTGTTGCCCGCTTCGGTGGCGTAGTATTTGGCGATGGAACCTTCCGTCGCTTGGCCGTGGTTGTTTACGTCGAGTTTCTTTGCGGTTTCGTCGATGAAAGCCCTCGCCGCTTCAAATTTGATGTAATGCGGCGTTATCAGTTTTAGCATATAGCCCTGCTTCTCGGAAAGCGGTCCGCCGGCCTGTATGCGGTGGTTGGCGTAATCTATGGCGGTTTCTATCGCTTCTTCGCCGGCGCCCAATCCGAAAGCCGCCACCATAAGCCTGGTGTAGCCGAATACCGCCTGCGCCTGCAGCAAACCTTTGCCTTCCACTCCGCCGATTAGGTTTTCGGCCGGGACGTAGACCTCGTCAAAAGAGAGGCCAGCCGTATTGGAAAGGCGTATGCCGTGTTTGTCTTCGTGTTTATCCTGCGTAAAGCCCGGCGTGCCCTTTTCCACAAGGAACCAGCTCGGCCCGCCCGGCGCCAAGGCCAGTACGGTATATAAATCCGCCACCGCGCCACTGGATATCCACATCTTGCTGCCGGTGATTTTATAGCCTTTGATTTTGCCGTTTTCGATTACGTGTTCGGCTCTTGTCCTTAAAGATACGAGGTCGCTTCCCGCGTCGGCTTCCGTCGCGCCGTAAGCTACCATTAAACTTTCTTTCGCCATTCTGTTAAACCAATGGGCTTTTTGTTCGGGCGTGCCGCCTACCGAAAGAGGGTCGCTGCCCAAGAATGTGGCGAATACCGATGTCGCTATACCCAAATCTACGCGGGCCAAAGCCTCGCATATGCGGTAAATGTCAGTGGTTGTGCCGCCAAGTCCGCCGTATTCTTCCGGTATAAGCAAAAGGTTTACTCCTAATACGTCGCTTTTGTACATATCTTTGATAAGTTCGGCCGGAAATTCGTTTTTGGCGTCGTGTTCGCGAATGAACTCAAAGGGGATTTTAGTTTTTGCGTAATGCTTTAAACTGTCAAGCATCAGCTCTCTGGATACTGCATCAATTTTTGACATAGTTATCTCCTAAAAAAGATTACTTATATAATACCATTTTGGCAATACAATCTCAAATTGGCGGACAGAATTTTTGCCCTCTTTCAAAATGGGTGTTCATATTATTTATCCAGTTTGGTGATTTGCTCTTTTTTGATTAATCGGCTTGTCTTTATAATTAAAAAATCGATTCTAAAGTTCTATAGGTCAGCTCTTGCAGAATAAAAACTGTCGAGCGGCTTGACTGTTTTTTTTTTTTTGATAAATTGAGGCTATATTTTTGTCTGCGGTTTTTAATTCTCCAGATAATAAACCAGGTTTGCTTGTATTTAACTTTTTACGTGCGGGAGGTTTTAAATGAAAGATAAAACAAAAAGTCGGAAAGGTTTTACCCTTATGGAAGTTTTGGTAACGGTGCTTATCGTTGGAGTATTGGCCGCGATAAGTTATCCTGTATATAAGAAATCGGTTACGAAAGCAAGAGCGGTAGAGGCGGTAAATTTGATAGAGCTGGTTAAGAATAAACAAATACAAAATTTTGCGCAAAACGGAGGATATTTCGACGATTTTTCCAATATAGACAGATTGACTCTCGGCAAGGAAGAAAAATCGGGGGCTCAGCTTATAGTAAACGAAGATTATTCCTTATATTTAAACGCCGCCAAATCTTGTGTCAGCGCGTACTATAAGAAGGGTACTCCTTCCGAATTTAGCTTTTCCGCCGGCTATGAAGACGACGGTTTGGGGTGCAGCGGCGCGGTATGTTCAAGTTTTGGGAACATCATAGGCGATACCAAAAGCGTGTGCAACTGCGGAAATAAGAGCTGCGGCAACGGATATACTCTTAATGAAGAAACCTGCTCATGCGAATGTTTGCAAGGCTGTGAAAGCGGCGGAAGCTGTTATACGCCTTATGGAGGCGGACAAAGCAGGCCTTGCGCGAGCGGGTGCGGCACTCAGACCAGTACAAGCACATGCAGCGGCCCCAGCTGGAGCGGTGCTTGCGGAAGTCCAAGTCAAACTAAACCCACAAGCCAAAAATGCGGCCGCGCCAATTCCGGTACTCAGACAAGGACTTGCACCGCAGACTGTAATGGCGGGACCTGCGGCGCCTGGGGGCCTTGTCAAGGCCAAACCTGTGACACTGCTTCCAAACCGATATTATCACAAAAATGCGGCAACTGCGGTACGCAAAGCAGAACCGTAACCTGCAATACCAATACAGGTAATTGGAATACCCCCTCCGCTTGGGGAACTTGTATTAATCAAGGGGTATGTTCGCCTAACGCCACGAAAGAGTGCGGCGGCGGAAACGGCAAAATACTCTGCTCCAATACTTGTTCTTGGGGAACTTGCCAATGCAATAAAGATTATGTGATGGTTGACGGGACTTGCCAGCCGGATTGTTCCATACATTCCGTAAAGATCGCAAACAGAGATTATTGCTGCGCCTCGGCTCCAAAAACTGACAACGACTGCTATAAAGATTGTCAAAAGACTGGCGTTAAATATATTACGAAGCATTATGTCGACAGAAGTACGAAGAAAACAGTTAGAGGCTCTTCTTCCCAACAATACATAAGATGTTCGGGCGGTGGATATTACAGCGGTTCGGGATCATATCTGCCAAGCAATTGCAGCTGGGGATATTTTCAGACCTGCGATAGCATTCCTTTTGACTCTCTCTCCAACAACGGGCAGTGTTTTACTTCCACTTGTATAGATAAGGCTTCAATACGATGGGCTGTTTCTGGAAGTTCGCCCACTTCAAGTTATATTGAATTTAATGAAGTTTCTTACAGATGCGTTACGGAAAGCTCAAGCTATACTTATACCGACAGATGTAAGATTTAAGCCTATGCTTAATACCCGTCCCCCCGCATTTCAAATGCGGGGGGTATAATGAAAAAAAAAGGTTCTCAGCTTCTTTTTGAAAAAGACGTGAAAATATAACTGCCGTATATGCGGCGCGGCTTATGTCTGTGAGTTTTTTGTTTTTTAAATAAAAACCCCGAATTTATCGGGGTTTTATTTCTTTATGTCAAAACTTTTTACTTAGTTGTTTGACGATCCGCTTAACAGGCTTATCAGATTTATCAGCAGGTTGATAATATCCAAATATATGTTTACGGCGAAATCCAAAGCCGTAGACCAGTTATTGGCCGCCGCCACGTTTTTGAGTTTTGCCAAATTGTTAAAGTCAAACAGCAAATATCCCGTGAATATCAATACCGCCGCGGCCGATATCAGCCTGTTTAAGCCGCTTTTCATTTTGACAAACAGCCCTATAACGCTTATTACTATCACCGCCAAAAGCGCAAAGAACAATATCTTTCCCAGCCAGGAGAAGTCTATTCCAGAATAGCTCGCTATCAAACCGGTAATTAAAGTCGTCAAAGCGGTTATCGCCGTAGCTTTTTGTACCGCTTCGGGGTTTGTCAAAGTGTATATTCCAAGCGTAAACCCGCTTGAAAGCGTAAATGCAAACATAAATACGAAGCTCAAAAGCAAGTTGCTTTTGAAAAACACCAACAGCAAAAACGCTATTATGTTGACTATTAAAGCAGTCCACATCGTGGTTTTTATCTTTTCCGGATTGCCCATCTGCAAAGCGCGCTGAAATATCCCCGAAGATATTCTGCTGCCGATATAGGCCATAAAAAGCGAACCCGCCAATATGACGCTGGTTTTTAAAAATAAAGTTTGAAACATATTTCTCCTTTCAGATTTTTAATTCGCGGTTTAAAAAACGGCACGCTTTTTGGCGTGCCGTTTTAAATCCGAGCTTCCGGGCTAGGGATCGAACCTAGGATTTCTCCTCCAAAGGGAGACGTGTTACCGCTACACCACCCGGAAATGCGTTACAATGTTAAAGGCTTAATCCCAGCCGATACATATATTATATTTTATTTGTCTTCGGACGGCAAATCCGCCTCTTCCGCGGCGGGTGCGGCCTCGTCGGATTTAGGCGATACACCGCTTGGATTTTTTGCCAATTCCTCTTGATAGGCTTTCAGTATATTTTCTTCCAAATATTTCCTGAATTCCTGATTTATCGGGTGAACCATATCTTTATGGGAGCCGTCCGGCAATTTCCGTGAAGGCATACACAAAAATACCCCTTTGGCGCCTTCAACGATCTTCATATTCCTGACTACGAAAGAATCGTCAAAAGTAACGCTCGCAAACGCTTTTAGGCGTTCTTCGCCCATGAGATGAATTCTTATCTCCGTGATTTTCATAATTGAGTCCTCCAAAAGTGCGTTAAGAAAACTGTTCTGCTATCTCCCTCTATTTCCTTAACGATTCCCTTTGCCTTTTGTTCATCTTGGACTAGCGCGAATACGCATGATCCCGATCCTGACATTAAGGCATATTGCGCGCCTAAGCCTATCAGTTCCTGCTTCAGCCGAGCTACGCTTCCCTTGTACGTGAGAACAGAGTCCTCCAGCTTATTGTAAATCAAATGGGCGTAATCTTGCAGGGGACTTCCATTTTCAATACTATATACAAGTTTATTAAGATTGGAGATATGTGTCAAGATTTTTTCTTGCGGGTTTATAGTTAATTTTGTATAGGCTTCTTTAGTGTCCGAGCTTTCGTTGGGATAGGCTATTATCACCCATGGCGATTTTATCTTGTTTTTGACGGGCGTCAATACTTCCCCTATTCCTTCTGCCTTAAAGAATGTTTCGGGATAGAGAAACACCGGCACGTCCGCGCCCAGCTTGGCCGCTATTTGCACCAAATCTTTCATTCTTTTGGCGTTCAGTTCTATATTAAACAGCTGGCACAGCGCGGTTATTACCGCGGCCGCGTCGGAAGAGCCCGCCCCCAGGCCCGAACCCAGCGGCATATTCTTTTCCAGACGAATATCACAGCGCGCTTTTATGCCGAAATACTCAAAAAAAGCGCTTGCTGCTTTGTATGCCAAATTGCTTTTGTCGCCTTTCAAGTTTGCGCCGAACGGCCCTTTGACTTTCAGGTTTATTTCGGTTTTATCGGCTTTTTGGGCGCAGATTTTGATGTCGTCGCCTATGGCCAGCTTGGCAAAAAGAGTGGCCAAGTTGTGATAGCCGTTTTCTCTTTTGCCGGTAACTTCGAGAAACAAATTTATTTTCGCAGGCGCGAATACCGATATCTCGCCGCTCATTTGTTTTCCTCCCCTAAGCGCTTGCCGTCTTCGTATACTTCAATTTTGCTTGGCTTTCCCTCCGCGTTATAGAATATTTTTTTGCCGTTGAGCAAATTATTTTTATAGTTCTCTACTATAAGCAAGGCGCCGTTCTTGGCGAAAGTTTTTCGTTCGCCTTCCAGCAGTCCGTTATTGAAATTTTCCTCATGCATAGGCGTGCCCGTTTCATAATAGAAAATCCTTTTTCCGTGTTTTTTGCCGTTTTTGTAAAACGCTTTGACTTCTATTACTCCTTCGCTGTTAAAAAGTTCGATTTTGCCGTTTCTTTTTCCGTCTTTATATTCTTCCGACATCAACAATTTCCCGGACGGGCTGAACACTTTTCTCGGCCCGTTTAAAAGCCCACCTTTATAAAAGATTTCTTCTTCGGTGGGGATATTATGAATAAAATTGAAGCGTTTGGCTTTGCCTTCTTTAACTCCGTTTTTATACTCTTCCGAGGCTATCAATCTGCCTTGTTTGTCATAAGTTTTTACGGTGCCTTGCGGTATTCCGTTTTTGAAGAAGGCTTCCATTTTTACGCTGCCGTTGGGATAAAATTCTTTGGCTTCGCCGCTGAATGCTTCGCCTTGGCTGGAAACTACTTCACCCGCTTCGTTTAGTTCCTGCAGAGCCGTTTGTTTGCCGTTGATGAAGAATATCCTTTGGTGTATGCTTCTCAAGAAAGTCTTTCCTTCTTGCGCGGGCGCCACGGTTTGGTCTTTTCCGCCGGCGTTTTCGAATAGGCTTCTGGTCGAAGATCTTTCCGTTCTGCCGGTTAGGGTAAGCGAACTTTTCAATTTCCCGTCCTTATACGTTTTTTCCATACACAAATCGGCATAGTATTCTTTTACTTTGCCGTCGGGTATTTCTTCCAGCTCGGAGGTACTCTGAGTGGAGGCGTCCCTAATGGAAATCAAAGAGGCCTTAAAGAAAAATTTTTTATTTCCGAAGATTATCGCTATTATTTGATCTTTCGTATCCATAGACAATCCGTTCCGCAAAAAATTAAAAATCGACGCTCGAATCAAACTTCAAAGCGCGGCGCGCCGTTTAGGGTATTATACTTTTTTATAAGTTATTGACAACATTTAAGTAATGATATATCCTTAACATAAGGGAGAAACAGATTCACTACAGGGGTGTTTATCATGAGCGAAATACATCTTAACGACGCTAATTTCGATAAGGAAGTTTTAGAATATAAAGGAGTGGCGCTTGTGGACTTTTGGGCGCCGTGGTGCGGGCCGTGCAGAATGCTGGGCCCCGTGATAGAGGAAATCGCGGCCGAATATGAAGGTAAAGCCAAGATCTGCAAAGTCAATACGGACGACGCCGCTGAAAAAAGCGCGCAGTACCGCATAGCTTCCATTCCTACGATTCTCTTGTTCAAAGACGGAGAATTGAAAGGGCAGATGGTCGGCCTTCAGAGCAAGGAAGAGTTAAAGAAACATCTTGATGCTCTTTTGTAAAAATTTATAACATAAATCTTACCAAAAGATCTTTGCCCGCCGAAATGGGCGGGCAAAGATAAAATCCTACAATTTGGGAGTTCCCTATCCGATCAAGGCGTTTATCATACGCCCAGTACGCTGTAAAAAAACGGTATTATGCCATTTTCGAAAGAATTTTTTATCATAGACGCGCACGGGTTCCTGCACAGGAACTATCACGCTTTGCCTAAATTGAGGACTTCTCAGGGCGAGGAAGCGGGCGCTTTATACGGTTTTGTAAATTGGCTGATAAAATTTTTGAAAGAAAAGAAGCCTGAGCATGTCGCCGTTTGCTTTGATTCGAAGGGCCCCACTTTCCGCCATGAGCTTTACGAGGCTTATAAAGCCAACCGCCCCAAACCCGACGAGGAGCTTGTAAGCCAGCTAAAAATCGCGCGGGATTTGGTGTCGGCTATGGGCCTAAAGACGGTGGCTTTGCCCGGCGCGGAGGCGGACGATTTAATGGCGACTTTGGCCGAATACGGCAAGAGCAAAGGCGAGGAAGTCGTCATAGTAACCGCGGATAAGGATATATATCAGGCCGTTGGCAAAGGGGTAAAGATATGGTCGGGCGTAGCCAAAGACGGCTACAAAAGCGGGGAAGCCTGCCTTGCCAAGTTTAACGTACCGTGCGAGTATATGACGGACTATCTTTCGATAGTGGGCGATACTTCCGACAATGTCCCCGGCGCGCAAGGCATAGGGCCGAAAACGGCGGCGGAGCTTATAAATAAATTCGGGCATATAAAGGATATATATGCGGCGGCCAAAAGCGGGGACTCGCAGATAAAACCCGGCGTTATAAAGAAACTTTTGGACTCGGAAGAGCAGGTTCTTTTATCGGAAAAGCTGGTGGTTTTGAAGAGGGATTTGCCTTTGGGCTTGTCTTTTGAGGATTTCAAAGTCAGAGAGCCGTTTAGACAAGAGCTGGAAATATTTGCCAAACGTTTTGAGTTTAGGAATTTGTTTGCTTTCTTGGATTCTTTTAAGCAAGAGGAAGCGCCCGTCAAAAGCGAGCCTGTGCAAGGGGAGCTGTTTGATTTCTTAGACGACGGGATAAAGCCGTCTTCGGATATCGGCGCGGCGAAAGAGGCTGGCTTGCCGCAAGACGCGTTTATATCTTTTGACGAGGTTTTGAAAAGGGCTTTGATAAGCGGGGAGCTTTTCGTTTACGTAGAGGAAGACGCGCTGATTTTGTCTTCCGCTCGCGGCAGCGCCGCCTTTTTGGAGGCGGGCGGCTTGGGCGAAGAGCAGGAACGCGCCTTGTTTGATATTTTTGACGACGATTCCGTTTTAAAAATAGGGCACGACGTTAAATATGCCTTTAGGGTATTGGGTTATGAGCCTAAGGCGGGTAAATTCATAAATTGTTTTGACGTCGCATTGGCGCGGTATTGTCTGGATCCTTCGGGCGAGTTTAGTTTGCTTGGCGCTTTGACGGTAAATTTGGGGATAATGCTTTCTTTGGGCGCCGGCCTGAAGGAAAGAATGTCTTTTTATGCGGACAATATTTGGCTTTTGAAAGAGAAATTGGAATCTCTTTTAAAGGAGAAGGGTGCCTTCAAAGTTTATTCGGATATGGAAATCCCGCTTATGAGCGTGCTTTTGAATATGGAAAACAACGGGATAATGGTAAACACGTCTTGGCTTAAGACCTTGGCCATACTTCTTGATAAGGAAATGCAAACGGAGCAGAAGGAAATAAATCAGATTGCGGGCTATGACGTTAACATAAATTCGCCCAAGCAGCTGGGCGCGCTGTTATTTGAAAGGCTGGGGCTTCCCTCGGCCAGAAAGACCAAGACGGGCTATTCCACCGACGAAGAAACATTGCAGTTTTTAAAGAACATACACCCAGTGGCGGATCATATATTAAAATACCGCGAAAGCGCAAAGCTGAAAAGCACCTATGTCGATTCTTTGCTTAATTTGGCTGGCCCGCAGACGCACAGGGTGCATACCAATTTCAATCAGACGGGTACGGCTACGGGGCGTTTGTCCAGTTTCAGCCCGAATTTGCAAAATATTCCCGTCCGCAGTGAAAAGGGTAAGCTGATAAGGCAGGCTTTCATAGCGGGCGAGGGGAAAGTTCTGCTGTCGGTGGATTATTCCCAAATAGATTTGCGGGTCTTGGCGCACGAATCGGGCGACGAGGCTCTGATAAACGCCTTTAAAAACGCGGCCGACATACACAGCCAAACGGCTTCGGAAGTGTTTAACGTCAAGCCGGAAGACGTAACCAAAGAGATGCGTTCCGGCGCCAAGGCGATAAACTTCGGGATAGTATACGGGCAGGGGCCTTTGGCTCTATCGCAGAATTTAGGGATATCAATGACGGAAGCCAAAGACTATATAGACGCGTATTTTAAGAGATATGCCACTGTTAAGGCTTGGATAAACGAAACGGCGGAGCAAGCTCGCAAAGCGGGTTATGTTAAGACTTTGTTTGGGCATATAAGGTATATACCGGAATTTGAGGCGGGTTCCGCCAGGCTTAGCAGTTTTGCCAATCGCGCGGCGGTAAACACGGTGGTGCAGGGCGGATCTTCGGATATAATCAAGAAGGCGATGATAGATATTTTTTCTTCTTCGGAACTTGGGCAGTCGCTTTTGCTTCTGCAAGTGCACGACGAATTGATTTTTGAAGTGCCCGAAGGGCAAATCCGCCAGACGGCTCAATGGGTAAAGGAAAAGATGGAAAATGCCGTAAAGCTGAAAGTTCCTCTGCTGGCGCAGGCCAAAGCGGGGCGCAACTGGAACGAAATGGGCAAGGTAATATAATGGATTTTAGGATTAAAGGGAAAAAAGTTATAGGCCTTACGGGCGGGATATCTTCGGGCAAAAGTACGGTTTTGGAGATATTCGGAGAGCTGGGCGCGGAAACGATATGCGCCGACAAACTGAGCAAGAAGTATTTTGAAATTTTAAAAGACCGCATAGCCGAAACTTTCAATACCGACGACAGGGGCAAAATCGCGTCATTGGTATTTAAAGACGACGCCAAGCGCAAATGGCTGGAGCATTTGCTGCACCCGATGATACTTTCCGAGGCGCGCGAGATAATGGCAAGCACGGATAAGAGTATAATAATTTTTGATTTGCCGCTTCTTTTTGAAGCGGGCCTTGAAGGCGGATTTGATTTGACGCTCTGCGTATGGGCGGAGTGGAAAGAGCGTTTGGCAAGGG
Organism: uncultured bacterium; assembly: GCA_949291515.1. Lineage (GTDB taxonomy): Bacteria > Elusimicrobiota > Elusimicrobia > Elusimicrobiales > Elusimicrobiaceae > Proelusimicrobium. The sequence continues at coordinate 214,933 of CASEVY010000010.1, forward strand.
CTTTGGCCAAAGGTTTTGATAAGGAAGATTTCAAACGCAGGGATTTAAAGCAGTACGGCTTGGAGCAGAAAGCCGACAAGGCCGACATCGTGATATACAATAACGGCGACAGGAAGAGCCTGAGGGAAAAGACGGTAAGGATTTTCAATATTATAAAAGGAAACCAATGAGGTAACTATGGAAACTAAAGAAGTCAAAGACGGCAAAGAAAATTTGAAAGAGAAAAGCACGCTTCGCAAAAGCGGCGCGCGTACTCAAATCCAAAGCGCGGGCGATAAATCCGCGCCGGAAAAAAATACGGCTGCGGCGTCCGCCGCGCCCGCCGCGAACGACAGAAACGACAAAAACGGCGGCAGGAACGGATTTTCGCGCGGCGCGCAGGATCAGAACAATAACTATCAGCCCAAGGCCAACGGCGCCAAGCCGATGGACGCGAGAGCTTTGGCAAAACTCAGCGTGGCGGAACTTACCAAATTGGCTTTAAATTACAATGTGGAAGACATTTCCGGCTTAAGGAAACAGCAGTTAATCGGCAAGATAATAGCGGTGCAGGCCAAACAGAACGGATCCGTATACGGCGGGGGGGTATTGGAGATATTGCCCGACGGTTTCGGGTTCTTAAGATCGGAGGAGAACAACTATCTGGCCGGCGGCGAAGATATTTACGTGTCGCCTTCCCAGATAAAGCGTCTGGGTTTAAGGAAAGGCGATAAGATAGAAGGTTTAATCCGTCCGCCTAAAGACAATGAAAGGTTTTTCGCGATGCTGCAAGTGCAGAAAGTGAATGATATTGACGCCGATAAAGTATACCGCAGGCCTTTGTTTGAGAACCTTACTCCGCTTCACCCCGACAGCCGCTTCACTTTGGAAGTGGACAAAAAAGATCTGACGCAAAGAGTGATAGATTTAATGGCGCCGATAGGCAAAGGTCAGAGGGCTTTGATAGTCGCCGCGCCCAAGACGGGCAAGACGGTAATGCTTAAGAGCATAGCCAATTCTCTGACGACGAACCACAAAGACATTGAACTTTTGGTGCTGCTGATAGACGAACGTCCGGAAGAGGTAACGGATATGAGCCGCAGCGTCAACGGCGAGGTTATAGCTTCCACTTTTGACGAGCCGGCCGAGCGCCACGTGCAAGTGGCGGAAATGGTGCTTGAAAAAGCCAAACGCGGCGTGGAGAACGGCAAAGATGTAGTAATATTGCTCGATTCCATTACCCGCTTGGCGCGCGCTTACAATACGGTAACGCCTGCCAGCGGGCGCGTATTGACGGGCGGATTGGAGGCGACTTCTCTTCAGCGTCCCAAAAGGTTTTTTGGCGCGGCTCGCAATATAGAGGAAGGCGGCTCTTTAACGATAATAGCGACGGCGTTGGTGGAAACGGGCAGCAGAATGGACGAGATTATCTTTGAGGAATTTAAAGGTACGGGCAACTGCGAAATCTGCCTTGACCGCAAACTGGCCGACAGGCGCATCTTCCCCGCGATAGACATCAACCGTTCCTCTACCAGAAAGGAAGATTTGCTTTTGACGGAAGAGGAGCTGAACAAATCTTGGATAATGAGGAAGATCCTTTCGCCTTTAAGCTCGGTAGACGCGATGACTCTGCTTTTGGAAAAGCTGTCGGCGACGAAATCGAACAAGGACTTTTTAAAGCAAATGGAAGTGAGCAGTTTTTAAAGAGCGATAATGAAAACAAGCCAAGCCCGAAGCCGCTTTTTTGCGGCTTTGGGCTTAGGCGGGGAATAGAAAAAACGCGATAAATTATAGTATAATATAAAGGAAATAAATTTTTGAGGTAATTTGAAATGAAAGAAAATATTCACCCTAAATACGAAGTAGTGGAAGTGGTCTGCGCCTGCGGCGCGAAATTCAAGACTCGCTCCACGATGAAAGCCGTCAAATTGGACATCTGCTCGGCGTGCCATCCGTTTTTTACCGGCAAGCAGAAGATGCTCGATACCGAAGGCCGCGTAGAGAAATTTAACAAGAAATTCGCTTCCACTCAAGGCAAAATGGTGGTAAGAAAGCCTAAAACGGAAGTAAAGACGAAAAGAGGCACGGTAAAGAAAATCGCTTTAAGCACAACCCCCGTAAAAGCGGCGAAGAAAACCGCCAAAGCGGAAAAAGCGGACAAAAAAGAAGCGAAATAGCTTTAAGTGACGGTAGAAGCAGCCCCTCTGAAAAGGTGGGGCTGCTTTTTATAGCGGTAAAAAAGAGGACGTATGGACATAAGTAAATTTAAGGAAGAGTTTGAACAGATAGAGGCGGAACTTTCCGCGGGCAGCATAACGCCCGAACATTTCAAGGAAAAGACCAAACGCCACGCCTTTTTAAAGCCGATAATAGAGAAGGCGGAAGAACTGAAAAAAGTGGAAGAGGCTATAAAGGCCGACCGCGAGATGATAGAAAACGGCGGCGACAAGGAAATGGCGGCCTTGGCCGCTGAGGAGCTTGCGGAGCTTGAAGGCAAACCCGACCAACTGTTAAAGGAACTTAGGGTGCTTATTATCCCGCCCGATCCCAACGATTCTAAGAATATATATTTGGAAATACGGCCCGGCGCCGGCGGCGACGAGAGCGCGATATTCGCGGCGGAACTTTTGAGAGTGTATCAGCATTTCGCGCAGAACAGGGGCTGGAAGACGGAACTTTTGGAATATACGCCTACCGGCCTTAAAGGGTGCAAATACGTAAGTATGTTTATCAAAGGCGAGGGCGCCTATTCTTGGCTCCGCGACGAAGCGGGAACGCACAGGGTGCAGCGCGTGCCGGATACGGAAACTTCGGGCAGGGTCCACACCTCTACGGTAACGGTTGCGATAATGCCCGAGGCCGAGGATATCGACATACAAATCAATCCCGCGGATATAGAAATGGAAACTTGCCGCGCGGGCGGAGCTGGCGGCCAGAACGTCAACAAGGTGGAAACCGCCGTCAGACTGATCCACAAACCCACGGGCGTGGTGGTAAGCTGCCGCGAGGAGCGCACGCAGGGCGCCAACCGCGAAAAGGCGATGAGAATGTTGAAATCTAAACTTTATCAAATGGAAGAAGCCAAGCAGAACAAAGAGATTTACGACGCCAGAAAAGCGCAGGTGGGTACGGGCGACCGTTCGGAGAAGATAAGAACTTATAACTTCCCGCAGAGCAGGGTTACGGACCACCGCCTTAACGAAAACTTCCACAATATTACCGAGATAATGCAAGGCAATATAGAGGAGATACTCGACCATTTGAGGAAACTCCGCACCGAAGAGAAGTTGAAGGCGATGTCGGTATAGTTATGATAACGATACAGCAAATGGTGGACGGGGCGAAGGAACGCTTCGACGAGAAGGGCATAGACGAGCCTTTGGCGCACGCGGAGCTTATAGCGGCGTTCGTTTTGAACAAGAGCCGCACTTATATAAGGGCGTACAGGCAGAACGTTATTTACGAGAAAGAAGAAAACCTGTTCAACAAGATAGTGGAGGAGAAACTTTCCGGCAAGCCTTTGGCTCACATTATAGGCGAGGCGGAGTTTATGGGGCGGCTGTTCAGCGTCGGCCCGACGGTACTGATACCGCGTCCAGAGACGGAAGAGCTGGTGGAGGAAACTGTCAAAAATCTTACCGGCGCGCAGCCTTCAAGGATACTTGACCTGTGCAGCGGATCGGGCTGTATAGCGATAAGTTTGGCCTTTATGTTTCCCGCGGCGGAAGTGATAGGGGGCGACATCTCCCCGCAAGCCTTGGAAGTGGCGCGCAAAAACGCGGCCAATATGAATTTGGGCAAACGCGTGAAGTTTGTACAAAGCGATTTGTTTGAAAATATAGAAGGCGAGTTCGATTTTATTATATCTAATCCGCCCTATATTCCCACCGACATAATAGAAACCTTATCGCCGGAAGTCCGAAACGAGCCGCGCCTTGCCTTGGACGGCGGGCCCGACGGCTTGGATATTATAAGGAAGATAATCGCCAATGCCTGCGCCCATTTGAAAGCGGGCGGCCTTTTGGCTTTGGAAATAGGGTGCGCGCAAAGCGAAAAAGTGTTAAAATTCTTTAAAGGCGAAGAGTGGGAAACTCCTTTCAGCGCCAAGGATTTTGCCGGCATAGAGAGATTTATATTCGCGCGCAAGAAGCGCTGAGCCGAACTGGAGCTTAAAATGGACAAATTTATAATACACGGCGGACGGAAACTTAAAGGAACGGTAGAAATAGGCGGAAGCAAGAACGCGGCTCTGCCTATACTTATGGCCACTTTGCTTACCGACGAGCCGTGCATAATCAACCGCGTGCCCGATCTTAGGGACATAAGAACCACAATAAAAATCTTGCAGGAGTTGGGCAAGAAAGTGGAATATGACGCCGGCACTTTAATAGTTAAAGCGGGGCGAAAATTAAAGACGGAAGTGCCTTACGATTTGGTAAAGCAGATGCGGGCGAGTTTTTGGGTGGCGGGCCCGCTTTTGGCTAGGTTTAAAAAAGCGGTTATACCTTTGCCGGGCGGCTGCGCGATAGGAGTGCGGCCCGTAGATATTCACCTAAAGGGTTTTGAGAAGATGGGCGCCAAGGTTTTGGTGCAGAACGGAAATGTGATATTAAAGACCAGGAAGCTCAATCCCGCTAAAATAATTTTAAGTTTCCCCAGCGTAGGGGCTACGCAGAATTTGATGATGTGCGCCTGCCTGGTAAAAGGGCGGACGGTGCTGGAAAACGTGGCGCGCGAGCCTGAAGTCGCCGATTTGATAAAGGCGCTTAAATCTATGGGCGCGGAGATAACGCAAGACGCGAAGGGCCGTATAATAATAGAGGGCAAAAGCGAGCTTGGCGGTATGGAACATACCGTCGCGGCCGATAGGATACAGACTGGAACCTATATCATAGCGGGCGCGGTAACGCGCGGCGACGTTACGGTAAAGGACTGTATACCTGAAGACAATGAAATCCTTTTGGATTATCTTAAAGAGGCGGGTTTTGATTTGCAGGTCGGCGAAGATTGGATAAGAATAAAGCCGAAATGCAAGAAGATAAAGCCCGTAAATATCAAGACGGCTCCTTTCCCAGGGTTCGCTACGGATTTGCAGGCTCCGTTTATGACATTGATGTGCCTTTGCGGCGGGCAGAGCGAGATAAGCGAAGATATTTTCGAAAATCGTTTTATGCATGCGCCGGAACTTGTCCGTATGGGCGCGAACATAACGATAGAGCGCAATACGGCCAAGATTACCGGCGTTAAGAACTTCAGTCCCGCGGTGGTGATGTCATCCGATTTAAGGGGCGGCGCGGCTTTGGTTTTGGCCGGCTTGTGCGCTAAAGGCGTAAGTGAGGTTGAGCGTATTTACCACATAGACAGAGGCTATGAACATTTTGAGGATAACTTGACCAAACTGGGCGCCAAAATAAAGAGGGTCAATCCCGTAACTCAGTGATTTGACTTTTTAGAGTGCGCTGCGCGCGCCAAGATAATGGCTTTAATTTAAAATCCATACGCTTTTTGCGTATGGATTTTTGTTTTTGCGGATATGGCGTTTCGCAGCTTTGTCTGTTTGCTTTGCAAGTTGAAACGGCGGTATTTTTTTGAATATTGGTTTGCGGCGGGCTATTGTTTTATGCGGGAAAACATACAGCCGTACGTCGAGGTATTTTCTAAAAGCAAAAACAGCTTGACTGTTTTTTTTTTTTGATAAATTTTCCCTAGTTTCAGGCCGGGCATAATGAACGGTTAGTCTTGAGGTCATATTTTAGACAGGTCTGGATATATCAAAAAAAGAGGAAAATTTATGCAAAAAATAAAAATATGTTTAAAGGCGTTTTTATTTATGTTTTTTGTTTCCTTCTCGGCTCTTGGTTTTGCCGAAAGCTGTTCAAGTGTTGGTGTCGTGCAATATAAGCCTAAAGGAAGTTGTGATACGTCATCGCGAACTTGTTGCCCTAATAAAATCTGGTCTGGCTGGGGTGAGGATTGCCCGAAAACCTGCGACCCGGCGACGAAACCCGCCACTACGGGCAGCTGTGGTGAAGACGGCAGCGGCACATGGAGCAGAACGGTAACTTGCGATACTTCCACCCTGACGTGGAAAACAGGCAGTTGGGGTATTTGCAGTTATTGTACCCCTGGCGCTACCAATTTGACTCGTTGCACTTTTCCGCAAAGGGGAGTATGCAATTCGATGGGGACGGCATGGGTTTGCGATTGCCCCAATGACAATGAAAGGAAAAACTGTATGCAGGGTGGGGTTTCAGGACAGGCAAGGATGTGGTCTTCTAAAATGTGTCGTTGTATTTGTTGCCCGGAAGGGGCTGCTCCGAGGCCTACTGTTGATGGAGGGATCACGTGTTGGAAAAATAATCGTCAAGTGCCTCTAACAAGGTGTCTTATAGGAGGAGCCGGTATAAAGTAAAAATTTGTATATAGAGAGAGAACCCCTCTCTAAACTAACCGCCCCGCCGCTAAAACGGCGGGGTTTTTGTCGTGCAATGTCAGAAACGTAGAAATAAAGTTTATATAATTTAAATATATTTCTTTGGCGGTATTATGAATTTTGAACAAACCGTTAAATTCCTGTTCGGCAGACAAAACGGCAAAAAAAGCAGTTTGGCTTTGGTGAAAAAAACGGCGGAGAATATGGGGCTTTTTCCGCTTGGTTTTAAAGCCGTCCATATAGCCGGTACAAACGGGAAGGGCACCGCTGCCTGCGCGCTGGGCGCAATATTAAAAGATGCTGGTTTTAAGACCGGCGTCTTTACTTCCCCTCATATTGAGACCCCGCTTGAAAGAATAAAAATAAACGGCGATTTAATAAGTAAGAGAGATTTTGCCAAGGCGGTTTCTCTAGTAAAAGAGAAACAGGCGGGGGAACTTAATTTTTTTGAAACTATTACCCTTGCGGCTCTTTCCCATTTTAAAAATAAAAAAGTAGATATTGCCGTATTGGAGTGCGGTATCGGCGGACTTTTGGACAGCACCAATATAGTCGACGCAGATATTTGTCTTATAACTTCCGTCGATTTGGATCATTGTTCAATGTTGGGCGCCAGTTTAAGGGAGATAGCTTTCCAAAAAAGCGGGATAATAAAGAAAAACTCCTCCGTAATATGCGGTGCCCTCGCAAAAGAGGCTTTAGAAACGGTTAAAAAATCGGCTCGTCAAGCAGGAGCCTTGCTCATCAAAACGGGGCGAATAAAAAATCTTAGACAGAACTTTAAAAAACTTGAAAGTTCTTTTGATTTTGAAGGGGAAAAATTCCGCACAAAAATTATGGGCGCAGCCCAAAACGGGAATATAGCTTTGGCGTTTAAAACGGCCAGCCTGTTGGGTATAAATGCGGAAACAGCCAAATCCGCTTTGGCAAAGTTCACTATGCCTTGCCGTTTTGAGGTTATAAAAGTTAAACGGGGCAAATATCTAATTAAAGACGGAGCTCATAACCCCGCCGCTTTTAGGGAATTAGTAAAAACTTATAAAAACAGCCTCTTTTATAAACCGGACAATACTTTGATTTTAGCCTGCTCCAAAGGACACGATTATAAAAGCCTTTGCGCCATAGCCGAAAGGAGTTTTAAAAATATTCTCCTTGTCTGCCCCGACAAAAACCGAAATATCGAAACGGAAATCTTGCTTAAATGCTTTAATAAAAATATAAAAATATCGGTTTTAAGGGATATTTCTTCTTTTAATCCGGATCGTTTCCGCGGCAATATAATAGCCGCGGGGAGCTTCTATTTGGCTTCAGCGCTACGAAAGCAATTCTCTTGACGGTATTACCGTGTAATAATTTCTTGACAGTAGTGCTTATTTCTGCTTAAATTTTATATGGCGTATTATATATTTATATATAACATTTAAGAGGAAATATGTCTTTAGATAACAACGATAAGAACAATCAGGAATTTAATGAGTTTCTGCAGTCTTTGCAAGACGAAGTAAACGAGAACGAAGTTTCGGCTTCAAACGGTAAGGAAGAACCTTTTCCCTTTTCCGACAGTTTTGATATAGACTCTTTTGTCAAAGAGAACGCTATTCCCTCGGCGCAGGCCTCGCTCGAGGCCCAATCCGCGGGCGAGCCTCTTGCGAGTTCGGAAGAAAGCGCGGACGCAAAGAGAGAGGAACCCTCGTCAGAAAACTATCCCGAACTTCCCCAGTCCGAATATAAGCCCGATTACAGTACGCAAGAGCCCTCTTATCGTTATAATGAAGCTAATGCTAATGAAGACTTTTCCTATCAAGACGAGTTTGACGCCCCCTCTTACGCCAATTCCTCTTTTGAGAGCGGGCAGTCTTTGAAACATTTGGAACAGAAAATTTCCGAATTGGAATCGAGTTTCGTCGACGTAAATAAGGAAAAAGCGTATTATAACGGCCTTCAGCGCGAGATAGAGGGCATAGACTTGGAAGACAAAAACTCTTTTAAGCCCGGCGACGAGTTCTACAAAAATATGTCTGCCACGATAGAAACGCTTAAAGGCAGTTTAAAAGCAATTTCCAGCGCTAACAGGACAAGCGTATTAAACGATATTTCCGTTTTAAGGGGCAGTATCGACAATATAGTAAACGCCAGGCTTCAGTACGAAGAGAACCTTATCAATCAGGACCAAACTTTGATTAACCGCCTGAGAGAAAAGACCAACCGCCTCAAATCGATAAACTTGGCTTTGAACAGCGAAGTCAAGAGAGCCAAAAACGAAAAATTGGAATCTTTAAGGAAGTCGGCCGAGCAAACCAAGGAACTGCTTTCATTAAGGGTACAGCTTAATAAGGTTGAGGAAAAGGCCCGCCACGGCGATTTTAAACTTTCGAGAATGGAACAGCATTTGTCGATTTTAAATCAAGAGAAGCTGGCCTTGGACGAGGAAATTCGCAAAGTAAGGGAAGAGAAACTATCTTCCATAAGGAAATCTTCGGAACAGGCAAAAGAGATAATGTCGCTTCGTTTGGCTTTGAGCAAGACGGAAGAAAAATTTAAACAGGAAGAGATACAAAACTCCTTTTTAAGGGAGCAGCTTACCGGTTTGGAATCGGCGAAAGCGGCTTTGGATCAGGAAGTATATTCAACCAGGGCCGAGCGCGAGGCGGCCAAAAGGGAAGCCTCTCAGCAGATAATCGAGATAGATAAACTTAAGAGGAGTATACAGCAGTCGCAGGACCTTTTGAACGCCAGCGCCAAAGAGGCGGGCGGGCTTAGGGAGCAGATATTGTCTTTGGAGACGAAACTCCAGCAGATGCACGGGGAGAACGCGGCGCTTTCCTTAAGGACGGAAGACAATATCCGCCAGTTGGAAGCCGCCCGCGCGCAGCATGAGCGCGACATCGCCGCGCTTAAAGCCGAGCAGATGCGGGAGATTGAACTTTTAAAGAACCAAAAAGCGCAGGAAGCGCAGAGCATTACCTTGGAGCTTCGCCGCGCGGAAGACAAATATCGTCAGGAAGAGACTTTTGTCAATACTTTAAAGCTGCAGATAGAGTCTTTAAGAAACGACGTAAAGACACTCGACGACCAAAAACGCGGACTGGAAGGCAAGTCGGCTGATTTGGCGCGGGAAATAGATTTTATAAAAGAGGGTCACGAGCGGGAAATAGAATCATTGAAACAGGAGCTTGCCTCCGCCGGCGAGAAATTAACCCGAGAGCAGAACCAATACCAATCTTTAAAGGAAACGCTTTCCTCGCTGGAGACGGAAAAGGCGTCCCTGAATGAAGAAATCCGCAGGATTTTATCGGCAAAAGACGAGGCTTTGGCCGCCAATGAACGTTATATCAAAGACATAGAAAATTTAAAGGCGGAGCATTCTTCTTTGGAGGCTTCCTTAAAGAGCGAGTTGGAAAAAATGACCGCCCGCCACGAAAGAGATTTGGCGGAATACAATGAGCTGAAAGAAAAAGAATCCGCCTTAAGGCGCGACAATGCCGGTTATGAAAGCCGCATAAGCGAACTTAGCGCGCGTGAAGAGGGGTACAAGAGAGCCGGCGCTGATTATGAAGCCAGAATAAAAGAACTTCAGGCCAAAGAAGAGGCGGCCCGCAGAACCAACGAGGAGTACGGCGCAAAGATAGCGGAGCTTGAAGGCAAGAAAGAGCAGCTCTTGAGGGAGAAGGAAACTTTTGAGCGCGAGCTGAAGAGCAAAGAGGAAAACTACTCCAAGGAACTTTCCAATTACAAGACCAAGATACTGGCTTTGGATACGGAACAGAAGGCGGCTGTTTCCAACTTGACGATAGAGATAGAAAATCTTAAGCGCGAGCATGAGGGTGCGGTAAGCTCTTTAAGCAAAGAGAGTTCAAGCCTTAGGGAAGAGAAGAAAGGCCTTTTGGCGGAGATAGACTCCTTGCGATCGGCTTTGGGCGGCCGCGACGAAGAAAGCCGGAAACTGCGCGGCGAGTTGGACGGCCTTAAAGCGGGAATAGCCGCAGGCAACGAAGAAAAACTGCGTCTTGGCAAGGAGATAGAAACCTTAATGCGCGACATAACCTCGCGCAATGACGAAAAACAAAGCCTTTTGGCGCAGGTGGAGGCTTTAAAAAGGGATCTTGCAGCCCGGGACGAAGCCGCAGGCAGAGCCGCACGCGAGGCCGCAAGCGAGATAGAAAATTTAAAGCGTGATATAGCTGCGCGCGAAGAGAACGCCGTAAAACTCAACGGCGAAATAGAGAGTTTAAGGAACAATGCCGCTCAGAGTGAGCAAAAAGTGGCTCAGCTTGGCGCGGAAATAGAGAAATTAAAGGCCGAGCTGGAAGAATCCCGCCGCTTGAACGAAGAGACGAAAGCTCGCTATGAAGAAGCGCAGCGCGCCAACGACAAACGTATAAGCGAGATGGAAGCGGCCTTAAACGAAAAGAACGAGTACGCCGCCAGAATAACGGAAATAAGCTCGGCCCTGGCAAGGGCGGAGTCTTCCGTAAAAGAGAACGAGAATATCATCAATATGCTTAAGGGCGAAGTCGCCGCGGCAAACAGTCAAAAGGTTCTGATAGACGAGGAATTGAAAAAAGCCGGCAACGAGAAATACGAGATATTAAAACAGCTGGAAGAAAAAACAAAGGCTTTGGACGAATTCCAAAAGCGCTATGAAGAAGAAGTGACGGCTCTGAAAGACGCCCGCAGCAAAGAGTCCGCCGACTACGAAGAAAAATTGAAAGCCGCTCAGGAAAGGCTTAATCAGGAGACGGAAACGGTCAACTCTCTAAAGAGCCAAATAGTGGTGCTGGAGCAGGAGAAATCAAATCTGAATATGAAACTGTCCGGCGCGGACTTGAAGGCAAGCAAGATAGTGGAACAGACCGATGAGATAGTCAGCTTAAAATCAAAGCTGGCTAAAGCTGAAAGCAGATTTTTGCAGGATACGGTATTGGTCGAGCAGTTAAAAGAACAGTACACGCAAAGCCGCGAAACTATTGCTAAGCTGGAAGAAGAGATCTTATCCTTGCGCAAGGAAAACGCGAAAGTCAAGGAAGAACTTGCCGGAAAAGAAGCCGAAATTAAACGTCTGAGCGAGGCTTTGGCGCAGAGCGAGGCGCAGGTAAAGGAAGGACAGTCCGCGGTAAAACAGCTGCAGGTGCATACTTCCCAGCTAAAAGCGGTAAACGCGGCTTTGGACGCCGAGGTCAAGAAAGCGCAGGGCGAGAAACTGGAGGCTTTGCGCAAATCTGCCGATCAAGCCAAAGAAATATTGATGTTAAAGCAGCAGCTTTCGGAGGCTGAAAGCAAATTCAGCACTTTGGACTTTGAAAACGGCATAGTATCCGTCCGCAAGGAATATGAGGCGAAAGTCGAAAAACTCGAAAGCGAACTTAAAGACGCGTCGGCGTTATGCGCGCGGCAGGTAAAAGAGCTTGAGGAGTTAAAGACCGACAACAGCCGCTTAAAGAGCGCCGAAGAGGAAAAGGTAAAACTGCAGAGCAGTTATGACGTCCTTTCCGAAAAAGCGCAAAGTTTGGAAAACGAGCTCGCGGCTTATAAGCAGAAAGAGGCCCGCGCTTCCACTTTAGCCAAGGCCAAAGCTGCCGCTTTAAGCGCGCAAATAGCTAAGATAAACAAAGAAAAAGCTGGCCTTAAAGAACAGTTGGACAATGCGATGAAAGAGATAGAGCGTCTTACCGCCAAAGAGAAGGAAACGGCGGAAGCCCTCAATACTCTGAAAGCCAAAATAAGCGACAATGACGTGGTAATAGAAAAACTGAAGAAAGAAATCGTAGTCTTAACGGCCGAGAACCGCGAGTTGAAGCAAAACGCGGAAGTCACTTTAAGAAAGGAAAAGGCCTTGGCCAGCAAAATAAACGAGATTGAAAAGGAGAATAAAAATCTTGTTACCTCTCTTAATTTGGCCAGGGAAGACGCGGCCAAGACGGAGCTTACGCTGAACAAGCTGAAAGCGGAACGCACTCAGTTAAAGACGCGGCCTTCAATGCCTAAGCCGCCGCAGACTGCCGCGCAGCAGAGCCAAGCGCAAAAGGAAAGCGTCAAAATGCCTTCGGAAACGGGGGAAAATACGACGCCGTCTCTCAAGACCAAAACGTCCGTGGTAAATCCGAACGTTTTGCCTTCTGCGACTGAGCGGGATATGGCCTACCGGGACGATTCCGCCGACGCCATAGCCGCATTCGGCGAGCCCGTACAGGAGTTGGAAGAGGTGGAAGTCGAAGGCAATGAGATGGATTTGAGTATGATATTCGGCGACAGCGACGTCAGCTTTAAGGACGAAAATACCGACAGTATGGCTACGGCTACGAACCCTGATATAGAACAGGTCAAAGCCACTACGATAAATCAGCCGGTAAAGGCGGTGGCCAATATGCAGAGCGGCGGTCCTTATGAGGATATGGAAGTAACAGACCATTCGATAAAAGCGCACGGCGGAGTAAGCAGAAAGCCCGTAGGCAGGCTTCCGCCCACCTACAGAGGCAGCGAGGCTTATTCCGATTTTCTTAAGAAGACGAAGAGTGTGTTCTACAGAATAAAATGGTCGCTTTTTAAGGAGTAAGTCGAGATTTAAAGATGAAAGACATAACTATTGGAGTAATATACGGCGGGAAAAGCACGGAGCACGAAGTCTCCGTGCATTCCGCGGGCTATGTATGCGATTTGTTGGAAAAGAAGTATAAACTTGTAAAGATATACATTTCGCGCGAGGGCAAGTGGTACGTTCAGGAGAAATGCGGATATCTTCAGGCGGGCGACAAGGAAATTTCGCCCGTAATAAACGGGAGTTATAATCTGTATTCTTTGGACGGAAAGACTTATAAGGCGGACGTCTTTTTCCCGGTTCTGCACGGCGCTATGGGCGAAGACGGCACAATACAAGGCCTTTTTGAGATAATGGGGGTTCCTTATGTCGGCTGCGGTGTTCTTACCGACGCTTTGGGAATGGATAAAGAATTATGCAAGCTGCTGGCCTCGTTTTACGGCATTAAGATAGCGCCTTATATTAAATTGGAGAAAACGGGCAAGTACGATATGGGGCATCTTGAAGCGGCCGTAAAGGGTTTGGGTTATCCGGTATTTGTCAAACCGATGAGTTTGGGTTCTTCCGTAGGAGTAACGCGCGTAGATGGCGGCGCGGAACTGCCTGCCGCTATCGAAAAGGCTTTTAAGTATGAGGGCAATATTTTGGTGGAAAAGGGCATAGACAAAGCCCGTGAAGTATTTTGCGCGGTAATAGGGGACGGCAAAGAGATACACACTTCTCTTTGCGGAGAGTTAAAAACTATCAACAGCGCGTTTTTTGATTACAAAGCCAAGTATGAAGATCCGCACGGCTGCGATATGAATATTCCCGCGGAGATACCCGAAGGTATGCAGGAGGAAATGCGCAAAGCGTCGGCTACGATATTTAAGGTATTGAGGGGGAAGGGCTTTGCGAGGATTGATTTTCTTTTGGGGCAGGACGGACAGTTTTACTTTTCGGAGATAAACACTTTGCCGGGTATGTCGGCCACGAGTTTGTTTCCGCAGCTATGGGAAGCGAGCGGGAAGAAGTATGAAGACGTTTTGGATATTCTCATAAAGACTGCCTTTGACAGGAAGAACGAAAATGACGCCTACAGCATCGAGAGGTAAAAGAGCGGCCGCCTATTTCGGGGCGATAGACCCCGTATTGTATTTGATATTATTTTTTTGTATTGCCGGGCTGCTGCGAAATATGTTGGCATTGTCATTTCACGGGTTTGACTATACCACCATATCGACCAGAGTATTTTTGGCGATGAGCGTAATATATTTCGCGCAGATAGTATTGATACTTTTAAGAGAGAGAAACGCCTGGATAGTATCTGCTTTGCAGGCGTTTTTCTGTTTTTACGTTTATGAGGATTTTACGGCCTTGCCTTTTGCCAATCTATTTAAGATGACGTTTGGGGCTGGGATAATAAATCTGGATTACGGGTGGATATACTTTATAAATATGGCGATAATTTCTGCCATGTTCAGTTTGGAGTTGTTAAAGACATATCTTATATACGTTTTGACGGTTCCGGCTTTCGCGAAGAAGAAGAAACCCGCGGTTAAGAAAGAGAAATCCGAAGTGGAAGAGACTGTTTTATGATATTCGATAAAGTAAAAGAATTTGTTAAGGAGAAAGGTTTGCCTTTATATCGCATAGGGCAGATAAGGCAGGCGGTTTACGAGAAGGGAATATCCGATTGGGACGAGGCGACGAACCTTCCCGCCGATTTACGCCAAGAGTTAAAGAAGAAAGTTAAGCTGCTGAGTTTTGACGTCGTTAAAGTGGAGCAGTCCCGGCGCGATATGGTGTATAAAGCCTTATTCAGGCTTGGCGACGGCAACAAGATAGAGAGCGTATTGATGAAGCCGGGCAAGACTTGGAGCGTATGCGTATCTTCACAGGCGGGCTGTCCGCTGGGCTGCGCGTTTTGCGCTACGGGCAAATTGGGTTTTAAACGCCATCTTACCGAAGAAGAAATAAGCGACCAGGTATTGTTTTGGTATCAGTTTTTAAGGAAGAACAATTTGGGCGAACGCGTTTCCAATATAGTTTTTATGGGAATGGGGGAGCCTTTGCTCAACTACGTAAACGTAGTAAAAGCGATAGAGAATTTATCCTGTGCGGATTATCTTAACATAGGGCAGCGGCACATATCGGTATCGACTTCCGGCATAGCGGACAAATTTTACAATTTGGCGCAGGATTTGCCGCAGGTCAATTTGGCGCTTTCTTTGCATAACGCCGACAATGAAGAACGCACCCGTTTAATGCCGATAAACCGCAAATACGATTTGGATACTCTTAAAGAGAAGCTGGAGGAGTATATCGCGCGCACCGGTCGGGAAGTATTTATAGAATACACCGTAATAGAGGGTGAGAATAATTCTCCCGCGCATGTGCGGAAATTGGGCAAGTGGATAAATTCGATTAAGGACAATTACCTGCTGCACGTCAACCTGATAGCGTGTAATGAAGCTGTCGGCAAAGCCGTAGCGACGCAGGAAAGCAGCGTAAAGAAATTTGCCGCCGCTCTTAAAGCGATGAATATAAACGTCAGCATAAGAAAGAGTTTGGGTTCAGACATATCCGCGGCGTGCGGACAGCTTGCTGCAAAGGAGGGAAAACGAAAATGAAGCAAATAATTTTAACGCTTTTCGCGGCGTGCGTGATAACGGGCTGCGCTAGCGTCGTGACGAATACCGATTATATACCTATGGGGCCAGACGGCCTTTCCGTACAGATAACCGACGCGTCGAAGATGCCCGTATTTACGTATTTAAAGGACATAAAGGAGCCCTGGGCGCCTATAGGAATGTATCGCGTGAAGGCTTTGCCCGACAATGACGAAGTTATAAAAAGCGAGATATCAAAAATAAAGAAAGCGGCAGCGGCCAAAGGCGCAAACGCGATAATATTAAATCAATTTTATGACGACGCCGCCGCGCAGGACGGCCACCCGATAACTTTGGCGGCTTATTTTGTAAAATACGCCAGCGCGGTTACGGAAGCCGACAAAGCGAAGATACAAGAATACGCGGAATTGGAGAAACTGAGAAATGCCAACAATTAAGAAAAATCCCGCCAAGAAAGAAAAGAAAGCGGTAGTATTATTTTCCGGCGGTTTGGACAGCACGACTTGCCTGTATTGGGCTTTGGATAAAGGTTACAAATGTTACGCGCTTAACGTAAAATACGGGCAAAAGCACAGCCGCGAGGCTTTAAGCGCGCGCGCCATATGTAAGAAACTGGGCGTGGAACTTACTGAAATCAAGTTGAATTTCCCTTGGCTTGAGCAGGCGACTTCACTGGTAGGCAAAGGTGAAATACCGGACGAGTCTTTGGAAGCGATAAAAGACAAAAACAGAATACCTTCAACTTATGTGCCGGCGCGCAATTTGGTTTTTGTGGCGATAGCGGCGAGCTTGGCCGATTCGATAAACGCAGAAGCGATAATAGCGGGCCCCAACGCGATAGACTATTCCGGCTATCCCGATTGCCGTCCGGAGTTCTACGAACCTTTGGCTAAGGCGGTAAAAGAGGGGACCAGAAAGGGCGTGAAAGACGGGAAGATAAAAATAGTTACTCCGCTTTTAAAACTGAGCAAAGCGCAAATAGCCAAGCTGGGCAAGAAATTAAAAGTGCCCTTTGCGATGACCTGGAGCTGTTACCGCGGCGGCAAGAAGCCGTGCGGCAAATGCGACGCCTGCAAACTTAGAGCCGAGGGCTTTAAGGCGGCGGGCATAAAAGACGAGTAGAGGATTTATGAAATATTTTCTTATTTTGGCTTTAACTTTAAGCGTAAGCGGAACTTTAGCCTTTGCGCAAGACAAAACCGCGCTTAGCGAGGCGGCGGCGAAATATTCTTTAAAGCAGGTGCAGCGCGATGTGCTGCAAGAAGAGGAAAGCACCAAAAGCCTGATACTGAAATATGATGCGGCCCAGCCCGCGCAAAAGCAGGCGGTAAAAAAAGAAATCGAAAAGAAAGAGCAGCAGCGCGAGCAGGAACGCATTGACAAACAGAAACAGCGCATCAAGAGGCAGGAAGAGCAGATAAAAATATTAAAACAGAAGCTGGCCGAGCGCGAGAAGAATAAAGCCGAAACCGTCAAAAAGCGGGTTGAATATTTAATAAGCGACGAGTCCGTGGAAAAGATAAGAAACGAATCCAAGAGTAAAAAAGTAATAGACAAAATCAAGACTAAAGCGAAACGGAAATGACATTGTTTTCAAGGCTGTTCAAACTGTTTATATCGGTAATAATAACGCCGTTGTTTGTGACGGGCGTATTTTTGTTTTATTATCAAAACCACAGTAAGACGGCGATACTTGAAAACTATTTTAACTTGGCCGATATATCGGCTTCATACATTAAGCGCAATATAGGCGACAGCGCGGCACGGCTGGACTTCTTGGGGCAAGCCTCCTATTCCTACGAAGGCCAAGACGCAATATTTAGGAATATATTAAACGACAGCGTAAACTCCAACCCGGAGATAGTTTTCGCCGCGCTTTTGGGCAAAGACGGCAAAGAACTTTTCAGAAGCGAAGTCAATGACGCGTCCCGTATTTTGGAAAAGATAGACATCTCGCTTGATCCTTCCTTCGGCTCAATAGACGACAAAGATATATCAATAAGCTACGTCGATTACACTTTGGACAGGCCGTTTGTGGAGATTATTTATCCTTTGGCGAACGGCAATTATATTTTTGCCGTTTTGGATTTGAGCGGCGTTTGGTACTCTGTGGGAATGCAGCGTTTGGGTGTGACGGGCGGGCTGTATTTGGCTTCGGATAACGGCTTTTTGGATTTTAACATTTTGCCGGTTCCCAAAATAAGCGGTGCGGCTTTGTCGGAAGTTTTAAATAAGGGCAACGGCCTGATAACCGAAGTAAGGACCGAACAGGGCGATAAATTTGTCGGCGCTTACTCGCAGACCATATTGCCTGGCGTATACGTGCTGGCTTTGCAATACGGCAAAGAGGCATTCTACACCATTACGCTGACCAGCTGGATAATAGCGTTTTTCATATTGGCGACTACAACTCTTTCGTATTTTGCGGCGTATAACTTTTCCAAAGAGATAAGCGAACCGGTGGAGCGCCTTACTGCGGGCGCCAAGGAAATATCCGCGGGTAATTTTGACGTTTCTTTGGACGCTTCGGACAGTTGGGGCGAATTTGAAATACTTATAAATACTTTTAACGAGATGGCCTCGCGTTTGAGCATATATCAGGCCGTTCAGCTGGATAAACTTTTGGACGAGAAGAAAAAGATAGATATGCTGGCCGGGCTTATGCGCGACGGCCTTGTAATGTGTACTTTGCAAGGGCGGCTACTTTTTGCGAACGCTACGGCAAACAAAATATTGGAAAGCGATGCTTTATGCGGCGATTTGGAGTGCACTCTTTACGGGACTATGGAGCGCCCCGGCCTTAAGGAACTGGTGGGCATAAAGAGCGGTACGGTATTTGCTTACGATAGCGAGGGGAAAAAGACTTATTTCGAAATTGTAAACGAACTTTTCCGCCCCGCCAATGAGGAAGCGGTATCGATAATAATATTCCGCGATATAACGGCCGAACATGAAATACGCTCGATGAAGAACGATATTTTCAATGCCGTAGCGCACGATTTGCGCGCGCCTATAATGGGCTTGCAGGCCTATATAATGATTTTAAAAGAAGGCAATTTGGACGAGGAAAAAAGACGCAAAATGCTTGAGGCGATGGACAATTCTTCTAATATGCTCGGCTCTTTGGTGGAAAACATTTTGGACATATCTCGTTTTGAGAAGGGCCTTTTAACGCTGAATAAAGAGGATTTTAGTGTGGCGGACTCTTTAAATTCGGTGATAACTTCTCTAAAGCCATTGGCGGATTCTAAAGGGATATACATACATTCTTCCGTTCCGGCGGACCTGAAAATAAACGGCGACAAGGGTTTGCTGGAGAGAGTGTTTTCGAATTTGATTTCCAATTCTGTAAAATTTACCGAACGCGGCGGAATTGACATAAGTTACGATTATTTATCCGAAGAAGGCTCTTCTGCCCGCCATCAATTTAAGGTAAAGGACAGCGGCTGCGGAATAAGCAAAGATGAGCTGCCCAAGATATTTGAGAAATATCATCGCGCGGACAGGAGCGAAAAAGGTTACGGCCTGGGCTTGAGCATAGTGCGCCAAACGGTTTTGGCGCACGGCGGCGAAATAGATGCGTATTCAGAAGAGGGCAAAGGCTGCGAAATAGTGTTTACATTGCCTGCCTTGGAGGTTAAATGACGGTTTTTTGGTATCTTTTGTTAGGGCATTTGCTGGCTGATTTTGTTTTTAAGGGCAAAGGCGGGTATTACGGCAGTAGCGTCAAATATTGTATTTGGCGCGGTTTTGTGTATTTTGCGCTGTTGAGTATATGCTGTTATAAGTATTTGCCGCTTCCTTGGATAGACTTTGCTGGGGTGGAACTTAACGGTTTGTTTGCTTTGGGTTTGGCTGGTCTGGCTTATTTTGCTTACGCTCTTTTGGAGCGCAAAAACGAGCGCGGACGAAAGGCTTTATTTTTATTTGTCGGCCGCCAGTTTATACTGCTCAGCGTACTTTTTATAATAATGCCGGTAATTCCCTTCGACGGCGATTTTTTGCATTACATATACGGTCCGGATTTGCTGTTCGTGATAAACGGCAGTTTGATTGCGGGGTATTTCATTTCGGAATTATTGATAAACTTGTCTTTGACGATAGATAAGCCGATAGACGGCAGAAGTCTTTTTGATCAGCGTTTCCACAATATGCTTTTGAGGGTGGTGTTGTTTCTGCTGATAATAATACCGGGCTGGTTTGGCGTTGTCGTCGCGCTTGTTTTGACGGCGTTTCTTATAAAGCACGGGATTTTTAAAGACGACAAATTTTACTTTTATATAGGCTGCGCGCTGACTTTGGTTTTCGGGCTGGTATGCAAGGGGATATTTCACGGGATATGCTAGATAAGAAAATAGAGGAAGTAAAATTTATATGTTTGGATACGGAAACTACGGGTCTTGACCCTGTAAGCGGCGGGCGGATTTGCGAAGTGGCTATGCTGGGCAGCCGGGGGGGCGAGCGTTCGGGTGCATACTGCACATTGTTAAACCCGCAAATATATATATCGCCCGAAGTTACCGCGATACACGGCATCACCAACGAGATGGTAAAAGACTCGCCGAAATTTGGCGATATAGCGTTTAATCTGATAGATTTTTTGCAGGGAAATGTCCTTATATGCCACAATGCCGATTTTGACGTTTCTTTTCTAAAAAAGGAATTTGAGCTTTTGGGGCTTAGTATGCCGCAGGTGGTGATTTTGGATACGCTTAAATTTGCGCGGACGCACGGCCATTTTTCCAGGAACCGTTTGGGGATAATAGCGCAGGAGCTGGGTTTTTCCAGCGAGGGCTGGCACAGGGCCATGGCCGATACGATAATGACGGAGAAGATATTTTATTATTTTGTGGCCAAATTTAAGGAAATGAGTGCAAGCACTTTGGGCGATCTTGTTGCCTTGCAAAGCAAGAAAGTGATAGGATTTAATAAACAGGAGATATAAAATATGAGCAAAGTTGTTTTATTGATAAGAGACGGCTGGGGCGTGAGGGCGAGCAAGGAACATAATGCGGTAAAAGGCGCCAAGACCCCCAATATAGACAAATATTTAAAGGAGTATCCGCACACTTTGATAGAAGCCTCGGGCGAACTTGTCGGTTTGCCGGCGGGGTATATGGGCTCTTCCGAAGTGGGCCATTTGAATATGGGCGCGGGCAGAATAGTGGTACAGGAGTTGAAGAGGCTAAAAGACGCTTTTGAAGACGGCTCGATATACAAAGCGCCGGCATTTAAAGCGGTAATCGACAATTGCGTCGAGAATTCTTCGGCTCTGCACCTTATGGGGCTTGTACAGGACGAAGGCGTCCACGCACATCAGGACCATTTATACGCGATAATCAAACATGCGGCGCAGAAGGGTATAAAGACGGTATGGGTGCATTTCTTTGCCGACGGGCGCGACACTCCGCCGCACAGCGCTTTGGGATATTTGAAGATGCTAGAAGGCAAGATGAGCGAGTATGGCGTTGGCAAGGTAGCCACGATAATGGGGCGCTACTACGCTATGGACAGGAATGAAACTTGGGAACTTACTTCCGAGGCTTACGATTTGATAGTTGACGCCAAAGGGCGCCATTGCGCCAGCGCGCAGGAAGCGATAGAAAATTCCTACAAGAACGACAAAACGCCCGACGGCGGCGAGATGGTGGACGAGTATATTCCGCCCACTGTGATAGGCGATTATAAAGGCGTAAACGACGGCGACGGCATAATATTCTTCAACTTCCGTCAAGACAGAGCCATACAGCTTACCCGCGCTTTTGTCGAGGACGATTACAGTGGCGTCAGAAATCGCCGCCCCAAGATAACTTATTGCGGGCTTACCAAGTATTACGACAGCTTTAAGTATAATGCCTTGTCGCCGATGACCGAAGGCGGCGGAATGAACAATTTGCTTGGCGAGGTTATCAGCGCGGCGGGTTTGACGCAGCTTAGAATAGCGGAAACGCAAAAATTCAAGCACGTTACGTCTTTTTTCAACGGCAAGCTGATAAAACCTTTTGCCGGCGAAGAAAGAATAGAGATAAAAGGCTCTTTTGACCCTGCCACATTCGCCGAACATCCGGAAATGGACGCTCAGCGCGTAGCCGACAGAGCGGTAGAGGAAATCGGCAAGAACAAATATGATTTTGTGGTTATCAATTTCGCCAACTGCGATATGGTGGGGCATACCGGGAGTTATGAGGCGGCGGTAAAAGCGACGGAAGTGGTTGATAAATGCTCCGGCGAAGTTACCGAAGCGGCGTTAAAGGCGGGCTATACGGTGCTTATTACGGCAGACCACGGCAACGCGGAGGAGATGTGGGACGACAAAATCAATATGCCCAAGACGGCGCATACCACCAATCCCGTTGAGTTTATTTATGTTTCCAAAGAGGGCAAAGGCATTGAGCTTAAAGAAGGCGGCAAGCTTGCCGATATAGCTCCTACGGTCCTTCAGGTGCTTGGCGTAGCGATACCCAAGGAAATGACGGCCGAAACATTGATAAAATAGCTTCTGTTTTTACAGGCAAAACGCTCCGCTTTTTTGCGGGGCGTTTTTGCGTTTGGGGAACGATATGGAGACGTGCGGATTTAATACTAGGCTGCTTGTATATTGGCGGCACATATCCGCGGATAGGACATAAGGTCCGCACAACATAGGTCTTAAGTTCCTTGTAAAGAAGAGCTTTATTTATTAAATTATTATGTATATACGAGTATTGGAGAGTGAATATGATTAGGAAATTTTTACTTTTTATTTTTATGGTTGTATTCTCCTTGCCTTGTTCGGCCTGGGTATTCCTTACGGCAGTCGCCGAAGGGGGAAACGCTCCGTTGTTGACTTATAATATCGTAAATAATAAACCCATACGCGTTTGTATCGATTTTGTAGAAACTTCTTTTGACCGTTCAAACCGCAAAATAACGCGCAATTATATTCCTGCCGGCGAAAAGCGCGACAGATATTACAAGCAAGTTTCTTCGGAAATTACTTTAGCTTTAAGGAAATATGTAGATAATGCCAGAAAATATATTGAGCAATCGGGCCGTGCCGAAGAGTTTGAAGATTTAAAGCCATATCTCAATGATCCGCGCGTGGTATACATAAACGGCGGGCGCGACGCTAAAACGTGCGAGTCTTTCCCGCATGATAATTCCGCAATGGATTTAAGGGTAATATTGGAAACGAATGACGAGCTGCGCAGTTATTTGCAAGGGCATAAAGGTTCGGCCTGGCAGGGTGATAGAAATTTTATGAAACTCTTTTTCCATCCAGATTATATAGATGACAGATGGATAGATATCTTCTATTATAAATATGAAGATTTGCCATCTTCGGAGCAATCATCTAAAGCGAGAAGCATACTGTTGGAGCCTACCATAAGGCACGAAATCGGCCACACGCTGGGCCTTGGCGATCAGTATATGCTTGACGATATAAACCAAAGCAAAGAGTACGGATTGTCGCATATAATGCCGCTTACGGCCATAAATTCCGTAATGGGCGGGCGCGACAAGAACGGGGAGATACAGGCTTTGTCGTGTGACGACGCGGAAGGCATTATAAATTTGGTCGATTTTTATTCTAAGGACGTATCTTCAAAGCGCAGAACTGAGGGTTGGGCGTCATTATGTTGGAAGAATATAATGTATGAAGAATGTTTCGCCAGCAAAATAAGCGATGCGGAATATCAAGCCCAGCTTTCTTATGCGAGGAGCGGTTATTCTTCGCCTCGTCCGGATCATATAAGCAGGATAAAGCAGGAGCGGCGCGAGCGCTACGCGTCAGCCGCTGCGGCGCAGAATGCTCAGCAAGAGGCGGAAGAAGCCAAACGCCGCGCTGAGGCCGCCGCCAGAGAGGCGGAATACAAACAGAAGTTAAAGGACCTCTTGAGCAAAGAGGCAGAGTACGGATATTGCCCGCTCTGCAAACAACCGCTTTTAAACACCGATTTTAACAATATGCGCAGGGTTAAAATACTTTCCGCGCCCCGCCAAAAGGTAACTCAGGGCGATAAAGTGTTTTACAGGTATCCTTACGGACAATGTAAGGTGAAGATCCATTCCGACTGTTACGAAGCCCTAAAGAGCAAAGGGGGGAAGCTCCCCTGGGCGCAGTGGTGCGCGCAAAGCAAAAAGCAATAGCTGCCAAGGTAAATAATGTGTATATAAAGGTAAAAGTCCACGCGGGGGAAAAGAAGAACGATTTAAAACAAAAGAGCCAAGACGCTTTTGAAATATGGGTAAAAGCGCCGGCGGAGCGCGGCCTTGCCAATGACGCGGTAAGGACGGTATTAGCCTCCCATTTGGGGCTAGAAGCAAAAAAACTGCATTTGATAAAAGGGGCGACGAGCCCTGCGAAAATATTTGAAATCAAATAAACGGTCTTTTCCCGCTTGGTGTTTTTTCGGCGCGAAAGGTAAAGCCAAGCAGTCTATTGTGCGGGTATCCGGCGAGCATTTAAGAAAAGACTTGCCAAAACGGGCTGAATGATAGTATAATATTTGTGGATAAGATATTCCATGGCGCAAGGTGAAAAGCCAAAAAATATCTAGGTGAAAGCGGGGTAAAGAGTACCCCGTGAGTCTTTATTTATCAAAAAAACAGGAATATGAAAACTTACGAAACAGTAACAATATTAAAACCGCAGCTCACCGACGGTGAAGTTGCAGCTTTCGTAGAAAAGGCGAAGGCGTTTATCTCCTCTTCGGGCGGGGAAGTGGTGTCAGAAGAGAAGCTGGGCCGGAGAAGATTCTCCCACGATATAGCTAAGAACCGCGAAGGTTTTTATCTTTACCTGAAGTTCAAAGCGCAGGGCGACTTTGTAAAGAAGTGGACCGATACCATGCGTCTTAACCAGAACGTGTTAAGGACGATGGTAATGAGCGCAGCTGAACGCAAAATCAAACCGGCGAAGCAAGCCAAGACGCCGGCGGCCGCTTAGTTTATGGCAGGGCAGATCCGCTTACCGGAAATGAACCTGGTATTTCTTACCGGGCGTTTGACGCGCGATCCAGACAACAGAATGACTCAGCGCGGCCAAGCGATATGCGGCTTTGACATTGCGGTAAACCGCAGGTATATGGATAATGCTTCGGGCGAATGGAAGGACGAAGTAACCTATGTGCCGGTGACGGTTTTCGGCGATGCGGCCGAGCGCGCTAAGGACAGACTCAAGAAGGGCATTCCCGTATTGGTAGAGGGGCGTCTTACGATGAGTGAGTTTGTCGACAAGAGCGGCCAGAACAGGAAGATACTTCGCGTGACGGGAAGGCGCGTGCAGATACTGCAGAGCGCGGACTCTTTGAATCACGAAGATTCCGATATGGCCCAAGCGCAGGACGCTTCCGAAGTGGCGGAAGACGATGTGCCGTTTTAAACTTTAAGCCTTAAGAGGCGGAATTTTAGAGGAAAGATAAAATATGTCAGAAGAAAAAATAGTCAAAACAGAAAATACCGAAGCGAAAGCTCCCGCGGCGGCGGCCGAAGCGCGCCCGCAAAGGACTTTTGTTCCCAGAAAACGCTTTGAATCCAGAAGAAAAGTTTGCAAATTCTGTGCCGAAAAGATAGATCATATCGATTATAAGAATATCCAGTTGGTAAAGAGTTTCACTATGGACAGCGGTAAAATCTTATCCAGAAGGATAACGGGCACCTGCGCGAAGCATCAGCGCCAGGTAACCCAAGCCGTCAAGAGGGACAGAAATTTGGCTTTCTTGGCCTATTGCTTACCGAAGAAATAAAAAATTTACAGGAGTTTTAAAATGAAAGTTATTTTAAGAGAAGACGTAAAACATCTTGGTACGGTGGGCGAAATCGTAGACGTTAAACCCGGCTACGCCAGGAATTTCCTTCTGCCCAAGAAATTGGTGGAATTAGCCACCCCGGCCGCCATAAAGAATTGGGAGCTCGGCGCTGAAAGAAGACAGAAAAAGATAGAAGCCGAACTCGCCAAAGCCAAAGAAGAGGCAGCCAAACTCAACGGCATAACGCTAAACTATACCAGAACGGTAAATATAGAGGGCGTGGTATTCGGTTCCGTAACTAAGGCCGACGTACAGAAGAGCTTGGCCGAGCTCGGTCATAAAGTATCGAAGAACAATATCGATATTTTTACCCCGATCAAGAAAATCGGCGATACCGAAGTATCCATCTACTTCAAACCTACGGTATATGCTACCATTACCGTAAAGATAGAAGCTGTGGAAGACGAAAAGAACGCCAAATAAGCGTATTTAAAAGATCCCCCCGTCCGAATTTCGGGCGGGGGGATTTTTTATCTTAAGAAGAGGGTTTTATTGGTTAAAGGCCGCGGGAAAAGAGAGGATTTTTCTTGGGTAAAATATGAAAGGCGGTTGTTTTGGAATTATCGTCTTTGGAAGCGGTAAGGCAAACGCCTTTAAGAATAGATTTTAAATTGCTAGAATGGTAGTAATATATTAAGGAGTAAAATTTATGGCACTTAACGATAAACTGCCGCCCCAGGCGCTGGACGCGGAGATGGCCGTTTTAGGCTCTATGATGATAGAGGCCGAGGCATTGGAAAGAGCTTTCAATATATTAAAAGCCGAGCATTTTTATAAGAGCGCCCATCAGAAGATTTATAAAGCGATGGCGGCTTTATCTGAACGCGGCCAGGCGGTGGATTTGATTACTCTTACCGAGGAACTGAAGAAAGAGGGTTTCTTGGCCGAGATTGGCGGGGAACGGTATCTTTCGGAACTGATGGGGAAGGTATCTACCGCGGCGCATGTTGAGCATTACGCCAAGATGGTCTATGAGGCGGCTTTGGTGAGAGAACTTATCAATATTTCCACGGCCACGGTGGAAGAGTGCTATAAGAATCAGGACGATCCCACTTCATTGATAGACGAAGCGCAGGCGAAACTTTTCCAACTAAACCAAAAGAGGGAGCTTAAAGGGTTTGTATCTTCCAAGGAGATGTCTGGCGAAGTAATGCAGATGATAGAAACTTTGGTTAAGGACAAGAACCCGATAAAAGGCGTTCCGACCGGTTTTACGAAGTTCGATTTAAAGACGGGCGGATTAAGAAAGTCCGATTTGATAATATTGGCGGCGCGGCCTTCGCAGGGCAAGACGGCGATGGCGCTGAATATAGCGCATTACGCTGCCGTGCATGCCAAGATACCGGTTGCCATATTTTCTTTGGAGATGAACCGCCATTCGATATATCAAAGAATGGTCTGTTCGGCGGCGATGGCGGATTTGCATCAGGTCAGTACGGGCACATTTAAGAGGGAACGCTGGCGCGAATTGGTGCGGGAGATACAAAGACTGGGCGAGGCTCCTTTGTATATAGACGATACGCCCGCATTGACTATTACGGATATAAGGGTCAGATCGAGGCGTCTTGCCAGCGAATTAAAGAAGCAGGGCAAGGAGCTCGGTCTTATAATGATAGACTATATCGGTTTGATAAGAGGCAGCGGCAAGCGTGTGGAATCCCGTCAGCAGGAAGTATCGGAAATATCGAGAATGCTGAAGGAACTGGCAAGGAACTTGGAAGTGCCGGTATTGGCATTGTCGCAGTTAAACAGGAAGACGGAAGACAAATCCCGTACGGACAACAAGCCTCAGCTTTCGGATCTGAGGGAGTCGGGCTCTATAGAGCAAGACGCGGACGTGGTTGCATTGATACATAGGGAAGGTTACTATAAGCGTGACGATCCCAGTTTGGAGCGCGACGCCACTTTGATAATAGCAAAACAGCGCAACGGACCGGTGGGCAACGTAAAGCTGAATTGGTACAGCGAATACACTTTATTTGCCAATCCCGCGCCTGAAAATGTTGACGTGGCGGTGGAGGCGGCGCCGGTATGAGCGAGATGCCGTTTTTGCGGCCCACATATGCGGGTATAAATTTGAGGGCATTGTCGGACAATTTGGGCAAGGCGCGCCGCGAGCTTGAGGCGCGCGGTCGTGGCGACTGTAAGATATTGCTGCTTGTAAAGGCGAACGCCTACGGGCACGGCGCCGCGTTGATAGCTTGCTATGCGCAGACGGAGAAACTTTGCGATGCTTTCGGAGTAGCCTCCATAGAAGAAGGCATAGAGTTAAGGCAAAACGGTATAGTCTTGCCGATATTGGTTCTTGGGAGCATTTTCCCTTTTGATTGTTTCGAATACGGTTTAAGATACGGTCTTTCTTTGACGGTGGCGAGCGTAAGGGCGGCGAAATATATAGCCGAACTGGCCGAGAAGTTAAAGATAAAAGCCAAATGCCACGTTAAGCAGGAAACGGGTATGGGCAGGATAGGCAGCCGCCGTCCCGCGGCCTTGGAAATACTTAGGATATTAAACAAGAGCGAGTATGTGAAAGTGGAGGGGGTATTCAGCCATTTTTCCAGCGCGGACGAGAGCGAGCAATATACTCAAATGCAGCTTGGCTATTTTAAGGATTTGTTGTCCGAGGCTTGCGCCGAAGGTTTGGAAACGGGTTTGGCGCATATATCGGCCAGCAGCGGTTTTATGAACTATAAAGACGCCTGCTTTGATATGGTAAGACTGGGCCATTTGGCTTACGGTTTGGAAGATGGGTATAAGCCGGTATTGTCGCTTAAATCGAAAATAGTTTTTATAAAGGACGTACGGGAAGGCGCGTGTATAAGTTACGGGCGCACATTTAAATGCGCGCGTCCTTCCAAGATAGCGACCATACCTTTAGGCTACGGCGACGGTTACCACAGGGTGCTTTCAAATAAGGCCGAGGTTTTGATAGAGGGGCGGCGCTGTCCGCTGATAGGCAATATAACTATGGATATGTTAATGGCCGATATTACGGAACTGGGCGATATAGCAGTAGGAAGCGAGGCGGTATTTATCGGGCGGCAAGGCGGCGCGGAAATAAAGGCGCGCGATGTTGCGGCTTTAGCCGGTACGATAGATTATGAGATTTTGACGGGCCTTACGGCAAGGGTTCCGCGCAGGGTGGAAGATTAATGTTCAAGGGTTTGGGCAGGTTAATAATAAGGGGATTGACGCAGATCGGCCAGGCTTCGAGCATGGTGTATTCGTGCTTGTTTTGGCTTGTGAAATCGCCTTTGGAATTTAACCAAACTATGCAGCAGACGGTAAAGATAGGGGTGGAGTCTATGGTAGTAGCCACATTGACGAGCCTTTTTACCGGAATGGTATTGGCCTTGCAGGCGGGTACCACTATGCAGAGCATATTAAGCGAACCTATATATATAGGTACTTTGGTGGGCTTTGCTCTGGTAAGAGAGTTGGGGCCGGTATTGACGGCGTTTGTCGTGGCGGGGCGTGCGGGCGCGGCGGTAACTGCGGAGATAGGCACCATGCGCGTGACCGAGCAGATAGACGCTCTGCATACCTTGGGCACCGATCCGATAAGGTATCTTGTGATACCGCGCCTTATAGCTTTTACTTTGTCCATACCGATACTTACATTATTTGCCAACGTTACGGGAATGTTCGGCGGTTTTTTGGTCAGCGTATACAGTTTGGGGGTGCCTTCCAATACTTATGTCGAGGACATAACGACCTTTATCGGCGTGGACGATTTAATGCACGGTTTTATAAAGTCGATATTTTTTGCTTTTATGATAGGCGTCGTATGCTGTTACAGAGGGCTCTACACCAGGGGCGGTGCGGAAGGGGTCGGCAAGTCGACCACGAAGGCCGTGGTAACGAGTATGGTGCTGATATTGGTATTGGATTATTTCCTTACGGCGATATTAAATTCTTTGGGTATATAAATGATAGAGATAAAAGAACTTCGCAAAAGTTTTGGCGACAAGCATATACTTAGAGGCGTGAACCTGAATATAAAAGAGGGAGAGGTTACCACAATAATCGGGGGCAGCGGCACGGGCAAAAGCACTTTAATCAAGTGTATAATCCGTCTGCTGGAACCGGAAAGCGGCTCTATCGTGGTAAACGGGGAAGACATTACCCATATAAAGAGCGAGATGGCCTTGGCGAAAGTGAGGCGGAACTTCGGATATCTGTTTCAGGAGGGCGCGCTGTTCGACTCTTTGACGGTGGGCGAGAACGTCACTTTTGGCCTTAAATATCTTACCGATGCCCCCAAATCGGAATACGCCAAAATCGCGAAAGAGAAATTGGCCTTGGTGGGGCTTAAAGATATAGAGCATTTAAAGCCGTCGGAACTTTCGGGCGGAATGAAGAAGAGGGTATCTTTGGCGCGCGTGTTGGCCACGGAGCCGAAAGTTATTTTGTATGACGAGCCGACCAGCGGGCTAGACCCGATAATGTCGGAGATAATAAGCGAGCTCATTTTGGGTTTGAAAAAGAAGCTGGGTGTAACGTCGATAGTGATAACGCACGATATGAAATCGGCCTTTGAAATATCCGACACTATGGCGATGCTCTATGAAGGGCACGTGGAACTTGCCGCCGGCGTAAAAGAATTTAAGAAGAGCAATAATCCTTACGTAAAGCAATTTATAGAAGGCAGCAGTAAAGGGCCGATACAAATGCAGATAAGGAATTGACGGGTAATAAACTAGTATAAAAGGTATAATGGATATATGACATCGGAAACAAAAGTAGGCCTGTTTACATTTTTCGGATTGGCGCTGTTGGGCTTTTCCATATTTATGCTTGGCAATTTTACGGTATCGAAGGGTTTTGACATCAACGTATATTTTAAGAACGTATCGGGATTGCCGGCCAAGTCGGTGGTAAGATTAAACGGCGTTGAAGTCGGTAAAGTTAAGGAGCTGCGCATAGACGGTGCGCGGGTCTTGGCGGTGGTGCGGATAAACGAAGGCGTTATTATATATAAGGATTCGCGCTTTGCCATAGCGGCTACCAGTTTAATCGGCACCAATTATTTGCAGATAGACCAAGGCACGCCGGCAAGCGGGATATTGGAAGCGGGCGACAGCGTTGAGGGTTTGAGCCTTCCTTCCGTAACTGATATGGTGGCCGATACGATGTCTACGATAAACAATTTGGCCTCCAGCATAGCCGATAACGGCAAATTCGCGAGCGATTTAAGCGCGACTTTGGAAAATTTGAGAATGCTTTCGGGCAACTTAAACGAGCTGGTCTTTTCTTTAAGGCCGTATTTGTCGTCTTCTATGCAGGACGTAAGCGAACTGACGAAAGCCTCCAAACAGCTTATGGATAAGCTGGATTCGGGCGACGGCCTTTTTACCGCCTTGGTGGAAGATAAACAGATGAAAGAGGACGTGCAAAGCACCTTGGCCAATGTCAGGCAGGTGAGCGAGGACGCCAAGAAGTTTATCGGCCAAATGGCGCAGTTTAGAATATTCTGGGAATATGACGCGCGTTACCAGCCCGACGGCAATTTGACGGAATCGGACTTGGCGATAAAATTTGTCCCGGCCAACGGGTTCTCTTATTACAGATTCGGCATATCGGATATGGGCAACAGGGACAATGCGCCCAAGAACGATAAGGATTTCAGGGGCAAGCCCAATCAGATAGACGCGCGTTTGGGCCTGTACAACAAATGGGCTGACTTGCAAGTCGGTTTGATAAGGGGCGCGGGCGGCGGAGTGCTTTCCTTGAGGCCTTTCTATAAAGCTGAGGCTTTGCCTTTAAAGACCTTCAGCGTATACGGCGAGGGCACCGATTTCGGACGCAACCGCGTGATAAACAATAAACTTTTCGACAAGCCTAAAGTGGCGGTAGGCGCCAGGACGATGATAACCAAGAACGTAGGCGTCGGCATAAGATACAACGAACTTATGGAAAAGGAAGCCCGCGCGGTGCAAATTACGGGTAATTTGTCCTTTGAAGACAAAGAGCTTGCGTCGCTTTTGGGTATAGCCAAAC
This sequence comes from uncultured bacterium, assembly GCA_949291515.1. Classification (GTDB taxonomy): domain Bacteria; phylum Elusimicrobiota; class Elusimicrobia; order Elusimicrobiales; family Elusimicrobiaceae; genus Proelusimicrobium. The sequence continues at coordinate 246,283 of CASEVY010000010.1, forward strand.
TGGCGAACTGATATGAAATTTAAAACTGTCTACACTTGCCAAAAATGCGGGTTTACTTCTGCCAAATGGCTGGGCCAATGCCCGGATTGCTCCGCGTGGAACACTATGACGGAAGAAGTTGTACAGGAAGAGAGCAAATCGGCAAAGGTAGAGCGCAAGTCTTTTACGGATTTTTCTTCCGAGATGACAAAACTCAAAGACGCCCAAAGCCTGGAACTGGCCCGCATACCCACGGGTATAAAGGAGTTTGACCGTCTTACCAGCGGCGGCTTGGTGGAGGGGCAGATTATACTTTTGGCGGGCGCGCCCGGTATAGGCAAAAGCACTTTAATGCTTCAGCTGGCGGGCAGTTTGGCGCGCGAAAGGGCGGTTTTATATGTTTCGGGCGAGGAGTCTTCCTCTCAGATAGCGGGGCGGGCCGCACGATTAAAAGTGCAGGACGACAATATTACGCTGCTTTCGGAAACCAATATCGAAAATATCATCAATGCAGCCAAAACCGCCAAGCCGCAGGTACTTATAATAGATTCCATTCAGACGATATACCACCCTCAGTTCAATTCTTCGGCGGGTACTATAGCGCAAGTAAGGGAATGCGCTGGCGAGATACTCAGATACGCCAAACCCAAAGGGATAATAGTATTCATTTTGGGGCACGTGACCAAAGACGGCGCTTTGGCGGGCCCGAAAGTATTGGAGCATATGGTCGATACGGTTTTGTATTTCGATACGGAGCGCGACAATATTTTAAGAATGTTGAGGGCGCACAAAAACAGATTTGGCGCCACTTCGGAAACGGCTTTGTTTAAGATGGGCTCTTTGGGGTTGGAAGACGTGGAAGACGCCAGCGCCTATTTTTCGCAGACTTCAAGAACAAAAGCGATGACGGGCCGCGCGTTCAGCGTGGCAACGGAAGGCACAAGGCCGATCCTTACGGAAGTGCAGGCCTTGGTCAGCCCGACTCATTATCCCTTCCCAAGACGCATAGCTACGGGTATAGACTTAAACAGATGCCAAATGCTCTTGGCCGCTTTGGAAAAGCACGTAAACGTCAATTTGGAAAACAGGGACGTCTACATCAGCTTGGCGGGCGGTGCAAAAATATCGGATCCGGCTTTGGATATGGCGGTTTGCGCCGCAGTAATAAGTTCGGCGCGTGATAAAGCGCTGGAGGGTACAAGCGTATTTATGGGAGAAATAGGCATATTGGGGCAGGCCGCGCCCGCTTATATGATGGACAGGCGCATAGAAGAAGCTCTTCGCTTGGGAATGAAGAAGATTTTTGTCCCGCCGATGAGGGAAAAAACAGCCAAGGGCGGGCTTGTGTATATTGAGGATTTGTATTCTCTATCTCTGCAAATAAAGTAAAAGGGCGAAACGCGTTTTCCCTTTTATGATTCTTACCCGAAACAAAAACACATCTTGCGGGGCGCAAAAAGCCCGAGCTTTAATCGTTATAGACGAAAAGCGGTCTAAAAAATAGTAGAATATAGGTGTATACCCTTACGGCTTATAGAGAGGGGCCGTAAAGGGGATTTAAACTCTCTAAGGAGATAAATTTATGCCGGTGTGGATATTTAGGGTGTCGGCTTTGGTCGGCTGCCCGTTCCTGATGTACGCATTGATATCCAAAGACGCACACAGCGTATTTATGGGATTTCTGTGCGGAGTAATATTGGTGTGTGCCGAATATTTCTTAAGGAGCTTGAGGTTCTTGAGCATAATGATAGGGATATTCGGGGCTTTGGTCGGTTTTATTTTGTATATGCTTATGGACTACAGCGTATACCGAATGAATGTCCCCGACATTATAGACTTTTGGACCAAGTACCACAGCGTTTTTGCCGGGGTTCTTACTGTATTGGGCGGTTTCTTAAGCATAATACGCGCTACGGAGCTTGAAGGTCTGGCCAAAAAAGGGCGCCATATCAAGATAGTGGATATGAGCGCTTTGATAGACGGGCGCATAGTGGATTTGTGCGAGACGGGCTTTTTGAGCGGTACGATAGTGATACCTCAGTTTGTGCTGGAAAAGTTAAATGCGGTATCCTCTTCCAAAGATCCTTTGCAGAAAGCCAAGGGGCGCAGAGGCTTGGATATAATAACCCGCCTTAAAGAACTGAATACCGTCCCCGTAAAAGTTACCACTAAGACTGCGCAGGGCGCCAGCACGCCGGAGAAACTCGTCTTTTTGGCTAAATATTTCAGGGGCGAGATAGTTACCATAGATTTTAACGTAAACAAAGAGGCGGTTATAGACAATATACCCGTACTTAACATTTGTGATTTGACCACCGCTTTAAAGCCGGTGGTATTGCCCGGCGAGAATATGTCGCTTTTCGTAATGAAAGAAGGCAAAGAGAAGGAACAGGGCATAGCCTACTTGGACGACGGCACAATGGTTGTAGTGGAAGACGGCCGCAAATGGATAGGCAAGCGAGCGGAAGTGGCGGTATATTCGATATTGCAGACGTCCGCGGGCAGAATGATATTTGCCAAGATAAAGCAGAACTGATATGAAGACTATTGCGGCGCTTATTTTAGCCGGCGGACAGGGCAGCCGAATGGGCAGGCCCAAACAGATGCTGAAGATAAGCGGCAAGGCGGTATTGGTGCGCAGTATAGAGGCATTTAAAGCCTCTAAATCGGTAAACAAGATTATAGTGGTTACTACGCCGGAAAATTTTAAAGAGGTGTCGGCCTTATTGCCCGATATATCTTATGCGCCGGCGGGATCAAGCAGAATAGAATCTTTGCAGAACGGCCTTGCGGCGTTGGGTGCGGCCGATTTGATAGCGGTGCACGACGGCGCCAGACCGCTGGTAAAGACGGAATATATAGATAACTGCCTTGCCGAGGCCGAAAAGTACGGCGCGGCCGTTTTATGCGTGCCGGTAAAGGACACCATAAAGCAGGTAAAAGACGGTTTTATAGAACGCACTTTGGACAGGAACGTCCTTTGGGCGGCGCAAACGCCGCAGTGCTATAAATGGGCACTGCTTAAAGAAGCGATGGAGAAATACGGCTCCTTGAAAGACGCCACCGACGAATCCCAACTGGTGGAAAAACTTGGGGTAAAAGTGCGGGCGGTAAAATCGGGCTATGAGAATTTAAAAATAACTACACCCGAAGATTTGACAATGGCAGAGGCATTATTATGCAAACAAGAGTAAAAGTGGGATTTGGTTTTGACATACACAGATTGGTCGAAGGCCGCAAATTGATAATGGGCGGCATTGAAATCAAACATAGTAAAGGCCTTTTGGGGCACAGCGACGGCGATGTGGTGCTCCATGCGGTATGCGACGCGGCGTTGGGCGCGGTGGCCGCGGGCGAGATAGGAGTATTCTATCCGCCGACGGATATATCCATAGCGGGCATTTCAAGCGTGGTTATAGCGCAGAGAGTTATCGAAGTGCTTAAAGAGAAGAAAGCCGATATAACCCATATGGATATTACGGTAGTGGCCGAAGAGCCTAAAATGCGTGTCCATTACGACTCGATCAGGAAATCTCTTGACGGGATTTTCGGCATCGGGCTGGATAATATCAGTTTTAAAGCCAAGAGCCACGAAGGCCTTGGAGAAATAGGCCGCGGCGAGGCTATCGCCTGCTACGCGGCGGTAACGGTAAACTTAAGGAGCTAAGAAAAAATGAGCAAGACAATACTTTCCATACTCTGCGCGACGGTGCTTTTGGGCGCGTGTACGAGTTATAATCAAAAGAATTACAAAAAATATGACGGTATCAGCTATGCCGAATACGAAAGACAGCGCCAAGAGCGGGAAAAACAATACGAATATCTTGACGAAGCGATAAGCGAGGAAGATATCAACTCTCCTTACGACGTAGCGCCCGAAGTGGTGGAGGAAGATGTGGTGGAAAGCGTAAACAGCTCATACGGCGAGGCGGTTGTCGTAATGGCCTCAAAGAAAATATCCTTGGGCCGCGACGCCAATTACGGCGATATGGAAAAATTCCAAAGAGCTTTGGATTCCGCTTACGGGACGGTATTCTCCCATTACAGAGCGGACGGCTTTACTTATGCTATGTCGCCTGCGGGTACGGTAAATCCGCTTTCGGTTATAGACGTACAGTGCATATTGAGCGAAAGTTTCGCCACGGCAAAAGGCAAGGCGGTATGCGATTATTTCTTCACGCAGATCCCGCTTGAATACGCCAAGGAAAAGGAAAATGCTAAAAATTTATAATACCCTCAGCAAGAGAAAGGACGAATTTTCGCCTTTAAACGGCGGATTCGCCACAATGTACTGCTGCGGGCCGACAGTATACAATTACGCTCATATCGGCAATTTGAGGACCTATATTTTTGAGGATTTGCTCGTGAGAACTTTATCTGCCGATATGCCCGTAAAACACGTGATGAACGTTACCGACGTCGGGCATTTGACTTCCGACGCCGACAGCGGGGAAGACAAAATGGAGTTGGGCGCCGCGCGCGAAGGCAAAAGCGCGTGGGACATCGCCAAATTCTACGAGAAGAAATTTTTTGAGGATTTCGATTCCCTAAACTGCAAAAGGCCTACCGTAATAGCCCGCGCTACCGAGCATATCAAGGAAATGATAGCGCTGGTAAAAAAGCTGGAGGAAAAGGGGCTGACCTATAAAACTTCCGACGGCATTTATTACGACACTTCCAAGTTCCCGGATTATCACAATTTGGTCGGGCGCGCGCATATCGAGGGTTTAAAGACTGGCGCCAGAGTGGATTTTAACGACGAGAAACGCAATCCCAGCGATTTCGCTTTGTGGAAGTTCTCACCTAAAGACAAACAGCGCCAAATGCAGTGGGACAGCCCTTGGGGGGTAGGTTTTCCGGGCTGGCACATAGAATGTTCGGCTATGGCGATGAAATATTTGGGCGATACTTTGGATATACACTGCGGCGGAATAGACCATGTGGCCATACATCACACCAACGAGATTGCCCAAGCGCAGGGCGCGACGGGCAAACAATATGTGCGCTATTGGATACACGGCGAGTTCCTTATAATGGCGAACGGGAAAATGTCCAAATCGGGCGGCGGATTCGTCACCTTGGACACTTTGAAAGAGAAAGGTTACAGCCCGCTGGATTACCGCTATTTATGCTTGGGCGCACATTATAGAACTCAGCTTGAGTTTTCTTACGAGGCGCTTACTTTCGCGCGCAATACTCGTCTTGGCCTTATGGACAGAATTGCTGCCCTTAAGGAATCAGCCGAAACGGGCGCCAAGGACGAAGCCGCCCTTAATGCCGCGAAGGCGGCTTTTAAGGACGCTATGGACGACGATTTAAACGCGTCCAAGGCTTTGGCCGTTTTGTGGGAGTATATTAAAGGCGGGGCCTGCGCGGGCGATAAACTTGAGTTTATAAAATATGCCGACGGGTTCTTGGGGCTTTCTTTGCTTGAGGGCGAGGCGCAAAAGCCTTTGCCGCAAGAGGCTCAGGAAATTCTTGAAGAGCGCAAAGCCGCGCGCGCCAGAAAGGATTTTAAGACGTCCGACGAACTTAGAGATAAACTTTCCGCCATGGGCATAGCCGTTAAAGACACGCCCAAAGGGCAGGAATGGAGGTGGAAATAATGACGGCTTTTCCCAAAGAGTTTCTGTTTAAAATTCCGAAGTCCGATCTGCATTTGCATTTGGACGGATCTCTGCGTTTAAGCACGCTTATAGAGCTGGCCAAAAAAGAGAAAGTGGCCCTGCCCGCATATACCGAAGAAGGCTTGAAGAAAACCGTATTTAAGGACAAATATAAAAATTTGGGCGAATATCTTAAAGGGTTTTCCTATACCGTAGCGGTTATGCAGAACGCCAAGAACATAGAGCGCATAGCCTATGAGCTGGCTCAAGACAATATCGCCGAAGGCGTAAGATACATAGAAGTACGCTTTGCCCCGCAGCAGCATTGTTCCAAAGATTTAAGGCCCGAAGACGCCGTAAGAGCGGCGGTAAAAGGTTTGGAGCGCGCGGCAAAGGAGCATAATGCTTCCAAGGCGGTGAAATCGGGCGAGGACGTAGAATTCCACTTCGGCATAATAGTTTGCGCGATGAGGAGTTTCAATAAAGATATGTCGCCTTATTACGGCTATATGTTCCAAGTGCTTTCGCACGCGAAAGACGATGAGGTCTTCGCGATAGCCAGCCTTGAACTCGCCAGAATAGCCGTTCTGCTTAAAAAAGAGGGCTTGCCCATCGTTGGCTTTGACTTGGCGGGCCAAGAGGCGGGTTATCCCGCGGAACATCACTGGCAGGCTTATCAGCATGTACATGAGGCCTTTATCAGAAAGACGGTGCACGCGGGCGAGGCTTATGGGCCCGAGAGTATTTTCCAGGCCATTACCGAATGCCACGCCAACCGCATAGGCCACGGCACCTTAATGTTTGATTATAATGCCATACAGGATAAAAACGTAAAGAACAAAAAACAGTATGTAGAGGATTTAGCCTCCTATATCGCAAACGAGCGTATCGGCGTGGAAGTGTGCATTACAAGCAATTTGCAGACTTTGCCGTTCATAAAAAAAGTAGCCGACCACCCCGTAAAGCAGATGATAAAAAGCGGGCTTTCCGTAAGCATTTGCACGGATAACAGATTGGTTTCCAATACTTCCGTCACCAAGGAACTAGAACTGCTTTGCGATAATATCAATATAACAAAACGCGAACTGCGCAATATAGTTATAGCGGGTTTTAAGGGGAGTTTCTTCCACGGCCCGTTTAACGATAAACGCAAATTCGTAAGGGCGGTGATAGAAAAATATAACCGTCTGGAAAAGGAATACCTTAAATAATTTGGACGCCTTTAAAAACCCCCGCTTTATGCGGGGTTTTTTTATTGTATGAAAATATCGGGAAGGGTAAATTTCCTCGTAGGCCGTATTGCTTGGCTGGGGGCTATACGCCGCTAAAAGCGATAGGTTTATATTATGTTTAATTTGGAGTCGTCTTTGTTGGGGATAACTATTTTGTTTAGGCCGAGCAGCTTTTCCTTCTCTTGGCTGAGCAGAACGTCGTAGTAGAAAATTTTTAAATTCCTTGTCGGGCCGTCTACGGGTTCAAGATAGGGTATATAAGCCGTAGGCGGGTTTTGAGCGCGCAGCTTCTCTATATATTTGCCCCTGCTTTTTTCCTGTGAGTATATGTAAAAATACTGTATAGAGAAAAACGGCGTGATAAAAAGCGCGAAAATGAAAGCCGCCCACGCCAGTATCCGTATTAATGGCAGTTTATACGTGTCTTGAAAATACTTAATCAAAAACACAAAAGATATTATCCACATCGCGCTGGCGGAATAAAAGACTCTGCTGTGGCCGAAAATCGGCGCGCCCGCCAATATCGCGGCCAAGAACAAAGCGATAAGGAAGGTTATTCCCGAATAGAGAAAATCATTGTTTCTTAAGGCTTTGAGCCTTGTGGAAAAAAGTTCCAGCAGCGCCAGAAACGCCGTTATCAGCGGAATTAAGAACATACTTGCCGCCAAATCCTGTATTTTGGGGTAATGCCAAATAAGTTTTTCCAATATGGACGCATCCTGGAAAAACGATAACAGCGGGTGGGCCGCCCTCTTATAAGAGCCCGGCGCCGCGAAAAGCAAAACAAGCCCGATAAGAACGCCAAGGAAAAATATCGCAAGGGAAGGCCAAATTTTTATCCGTTTTTTAAGGCAATAAAGTATAAATGCCGAAATAAGCATAAAAGCGGCTATGCTGTTGTTCTCGTTGCTCATTCCCAATGCGATAGCGCCGATAAACAACAATGCCGTTTGCCATGTTTTGAATTTTGGCGTTTTGCCGCTTTCGTATATATGCCTTAAAAATATCAGGAACCATACGAAGAGCAGAAAGCTCCAACTGTAATTGCACGCGCCGCCTATCCAAAATAAAGTGTTGTCCGGCTGGGCGACCAAGAATACGCCCGCCGCCGCCAGCAACACAAAAAGGGGGAAATCCTTCAGGGAAGAAAAATCCGTCCGCTTGCCTTCTATCAGCCTCATAAGCGACAGCACCAAAAATAATTGCATTAGCGGATTTAAAATAAGAAACAGCCATTTGCCGTTGGCTATTATTATGTTATTGGCCAGAAGCCCTATGCGGGGGTTATGGTGCGTATAAGAAAATAAATACATCTTTACCGCGCCGATTAAATCCGGACAGCGGGAGCGATAAAAATATTCGTCGGCGCCGTACGGGTACAGATAGGAAAAGACGAAGATAAACAGCGCAAAAAGCGTAAAGGCAAAAGCCCAACAAAGAGGGTTATAGTTAATTCTTTTCATATTAAATCACGTCCGGGTTGGAAAATATATATAAAGACAATGCTTCGTCCCGTTCGTCGGTTTGGACGCGCATGCCCAAATAATCGGAGTATCCGATGAAGCCGAATACCGGGTCGTAAAACATTATAGTAAGGTTTTCGTTCGGCCCTTTTAGATATTTATACGGTATTAAAAATACGCTTTTCGCTCCGCTTTCTTTGGCCTGCGCTATCGCGTTTGACCTGGCTTTATCTTGACGGTACAAGCTCAGATAGGGATAAGCGAATGCGGGCATAAAAGCTGCGGCCCACGCAAAAGCGAGCATCGCGCAATATTTTACAGCTTGGAACTTGTAAGCCTCCTGCAGATATGTCAAAGTAAACACAAAAGAAATTAAAGCCGACACGGAAGCCGTATAAAAACATCTGCCGGTTATGAACGGCACCGCAAACAGGACCGAAGCCAATATCCAAGAAGATATAAAAAATATTACGGCCAAAATATAATTTTCGTTTTTAAAGCGCGAGGGCTTGTCTTTATCCAAAGCGCAGACAAGCAGAGCAAGAAAAGTGATTATGGGTATAAGAAACATAGCTTTAATATAAAAATGTATATGCGAGATATGCCAAAGCAGTTTGTCCTGCAAAGAGGAATTGTTGAAATAGGCAAAAATATCAGTATCCAGTCTGTTCCACATCGCAGGCGCGCCGAAAAGCAAGGCTATCCCGATAGCCAAACCCAAAGCTATAAACCAAAAATGTTTTTTAAGTTTAAGCCCCGCTATATAGAAAGCTGCCGCGAAGCATATTATAAACCCCATTGTAAGCGGGGCGCCGTTTTCGCTGCTCATACCCAAAGCTAGCGCAATAAAAAACAGGCCCGCGGCGGCTTTCTTGCTTAGATTAAGATTGCCTTTGTTCTTATATTCCAGACGGAGCCAAGTCAAAATCCAAAAGAACGGCAGAGCGCTCCAGCTGTAATTGCACGCGCCGCCTATCCAAAACAAGGTATTGTCGGGCTGGGCGACGGCAAATACCGAAAGCAAAGCGATAAGCGCCGTCAACGGAAAATCCGATAGTTTTTTAAAGTCGGGCAAACGCAAGGAAACAAGCGCGAAAAACGATAATATCCATATAAGTTGGACAAGCGGGTTCAGTATCAAAAAGCTCCACTTGCCTAAATACAATATTATATTGTTGGCCAATAATCCTATTCTTGCGTTTTCGCTCATATAGGATTGGAAATAACTGGCAATCGCGCCCCATAGAGTATCCCGTTTTAAAATATACTCATCCGCGCCATATGGGTAGAGATAGGAAAAAACGAAAATAAATATAATATAAATTAAGAAAAACAATCCCCATGCAACTAAGGGTTTTGTAGATATTTTTTTTATTGTTTCAGTCATTTAATTTTTCCTCTTTGATTATATAGGTGGGGCGGTGTTTTACTTCCGAGAATATTCTCCCCACGTATTCGCCCAAAATCCCTATCGACATAAGCTGCACTCCGCCGAAGAATAGTATCAGCACAGCCAAGGATGCGTAACCCGGTATGTCTTTGCCGAAGATTAGAACCTTAAGTATTATAAAAGCGGCGTATAAGAAGGAAAGCCCCGCTGTCAGCGCGCCGAAATAGGTCCACAGCCGTAAAGGGATGGTGCTTGCGTTGAATATTCCGTCTAGGGCGAAGTTCCATAATTTCCAATAGGACCACTTAGTTCCGCCCGCCGCTCTGTTGGGGCGCACATATCCCACCGAAGCCGTCTTAAAACCCGCCCAGTTAAAAAGACCCTTCATAAAAAGAGTACTTTCGTTTATCTGCTTTATGGCTTGGGCGACATTTTGATCTAAAAGACGGAAGTCGCCGGTATTTTCCGGTATCGGGCGCCGCGCGAAAAAATTATGCACTTTGTAAAACCAGGTAGATAAAAATTTCTTTGCTGGGCTGTCGCTGTCGCGGTTCTTCCTTACTCCGAGCACCATATTATAGCCTTCTTTCCATTTCTCCACGAAGGCGGGTATCAGATCGGGGGGATCTTGTAAATCAATGTCCATGGGGATTATGGCTTTGGTATCGGATTTTTTTATCCCGCAGAGAAGGGCGGCCTCTTTGCCGAAATTTCTGGAAAGGCTTATATAGTTTATGGCGGGGTTGTCCTTGGCGCGCGCTTTAAGTATTTTAAGCGTGCCGTCGGTGGAGCCGTCGTCAACAAAAAGATATTTATAGCTTAAATTCAGGCCTTCGAGTACGGGCCCGGTGGCGTTTAGAAACAGGTCTATGGACTCCTCCTCGTTAAACAGAGGCACCAAAATGGTTAAATCTTTCATTTATCCGCCCTCCCGAAGGAATAATATTTAAAAAGAAAATACGTCGCCGCGGTTACCAAAGCCAAACTTATCAATTGCGCCAAGTATACGTTCAGATTTAAACGCCCCGCCAAAAAATGCAGCAGCAAAGCGTTTATTAAGTAGCCCGCCAGCCATACGCTCATCGCCTTTAAGTATTCCTTTACGTATTCGCCCTGAGTTTCAAACACCAAGAACTTCTGCGCTAAATACGAATTGAATGAAGATAATATATACGCTATAAACAAGGCTGCTTGATATCGTCCTTTCCCCAACAAAAAAAGCGTGAGCGCAAAGATCAAATACGCCGCGGCCGTATTATATCCGCCCGTTATTATAAACCTTATCGGACGCGGCAAAGAAAACCATAATGCCGCAAGTTCATTTGTTTTTGTCATCTTCGGGTTTGTCCGCGGTCTGTTCTTCCGGTTCGTCTTCGGGGAATAGCATTAAATGGCTTAAGAGCGAAAATTTCTTCTTAACCGAAATAAGCTCCTTCTCCTGTTCGGAAGCGAGTTGTTCCCGGTTTGATGTTACCTTTTCTTCTGCGGACTCTGATGTTTTCTTTTTGCCGCGGCCCTTCTTTTCGTCCTGCTTTAAAATGTCAAAATTTTTGATGTCGGGTATAAGGTGGCGCACGCTGGATAGTATAAAATTCTTTTTCTTTAAAGTTTTTTCCAACTGTTTGACGCTTTGTTTTTCTTTGGGTTCTTCTTCGTCTTCAGCCATATTCTTATCGAAGGTGAAGTGCTGTTTAGAGAATATGCTGCGTCTGCCCGTTATCAAAAAACTTACTATGCACGATACCGCCGCGTAAGGCGCAACAGTCGCGCCGAATAGTTCTATGGCCATTACGCTCGCGGCCAAGGGAGTGTTGGCCACGCCCGCCAGTACGCTTACCATTCCCAGCGAGGCGAAAGTTACTGTATCAATCCCCAGAATATGCGCAAAGAAATAACCCGCATTGGCCCCTATGAAAAGTACGGGTGTTATTAAACCGCCTACTCCTCCGCCCGCGAAAGTGAGCGAAGTCGTTATGATTTTGTACATAAACCCGAACGTTAAAGCCTGATCTCCGGCGAGTATCGCTTCCACCCGCTCCATGCTGAGGCCCAGGTATGCCGGCGAAGTGAGCAGAGCTATCAATATAATCAGCGCCGCCGCTATGAAACATCGCCAAAAATTTGAGAACTTTACCGCTATAAAGCGAAATAAAATCTGCGTTACTTTAAGCGCCTCGATAAATATCAGCCCCACCACTCCGAAGAACAGCCCCGCGAAAAACACTTGCAGCAGCGAACTGTCTATATTTAAAGTTTGCAAATTCATCGGGTGGTATATATATTCCACCCCGAACAGATGCGTAACCTGAAACGCCGTTATGCCGGAAATGAAGGCGGGGAACATAACCTCATAAAATACCGTGCCCACGCTTAATACTTCAAGCCCGAACAACGCCCCAGATATAGGTACGCCGAACACGCCCGCAAAACCCGCGCTTACGCCGCATATCATAAGTTTGCGACGTTCCTGCTTGTTAAAGGAAAGCAAATCTGAACAAAAGGAAGCCACTCCCGCGCCGACGTCCGCGCAAGGCGATTCCTTGCCCGCAGAGCCGCCCGCGGATATTGTGATTATTGGTAGGAAAAACGCCTTCGCCGCCGATATTAAAGATATTGGGCGTTTTTCGTTTATCGCGGCGATTGCGTCATTGGTGCTGTAGCCTTTATCTTTTGGATATACCTTTTTTGCCAAATGATTTACCAAAAGCAGGGCGATCGGCAACTCGAAGAAATAGTATTTAAAAGAGGTCGTATAATCCACTGCGGCGGATAGCAGTTTTAAGAACATCGCGTTGAATACTCCCACCACCGCGCCTATAAAAACCGAGGCCAGGAACCATTTTAAGATATTAAAGAAGGCAATCCTCCGCCTTAAAATAAATTCGGTCTTCATTATAGATTATAGGATTTCATAAACTCCGCTATGCCGTTCATTACCATATTGACCGACATCAGCACCAGCAACATACCCGTCAGCCTTTCCACCGCGATAAGCCCGCGCTTGCCAAGCATATTGCTTATCGGGAAGGAAAGCAGCAATATCGCGGAATTTATCATCGATGCTATCAGCAGCGCGATAAGTATTTGCCATAAATTGCCGCCCGGCGTGGCCGAAAAGATGAGCAACATACTCAAAGTCGCAGGTCCGGCTATAAGCGGTATGGCCAAAGGCACGATGAAAGGTTCTTCGTCTTTGGGGTTGGTTTTTGTCGTTTCGTCCTCAAGCGAGTTGAAAACTAGTTTAAGCGACATTATAAAAAGTATTATACCGCCCGATATGCCCATGGAATATTGCTTTATTCCCAGCAGATCCAGCGCCTTGCCGCCCGCAAAGAGGAAAGTTACCATAATTATGGTGGCTATCGCCAACTCCCTTAGCAGAACGAAACGCCGTCTTTCGGGCGAAACTTTCTTAAGAGAAGTTATAAACAGCGGTATATTGCCGAAAGGATCCATAATCAGTATAAGAGTTACTACGGCAGAAAATATAAATTCCATAAAACACCTTCAATATTTCCAAAATTCAAAAGCTAGCGCATTGCCGCCCCCTATTAAATAGCGGGGGCGTATCAATATTTAGGAACCTGAAGAACACTCCTTTATGTTGATGATTTCGCATATATCGGCGTCGTCGCCCGTAGCTGTACAGCAGGTTTCTGTGGTGCCGTCCTCGCCCGAAGCGTAGGTGGTCGTCAAAGTAAAATTGCCTATGCTTCTGGTGGCGGTTATTTTTGTACTTTCCAGTTTATACGTAAAATAATCGGTTTGGAAACTGGAGCCTGTAATATTTTCGGCGGAAGCGTCTTTGTTTGTCCTCAAGTCGAAATCTATATTGGAAAAATCCGTCGCGTATTCGTCATTTATCGCGTAATAGCGCACTTGCGCCTTTTCCACCGCCGAGAGTATACCCATAGCTTCCATAGCGCGCTGTCTTTCCAGTACGTTGAAGTATTGCGGCAAAGCTATCGCGCCGAGTATGCCTATCAAAAGCACTACCACCAACAATTCCAAAAGAGTAAAACCTTTCCTGTTCATATTGCTTTCCCCTTACGGCTGATAATATTAATATATTTAACAGATATAGTTTATCAGTATGAGAGAAAACAGTCAAATTTTTACTGCTCTTTCTGCGTTTAAAGTCAAAATTGCTTTATATGGGACTGTCCTTGCGGCATTTTATCCGCCGGTTGGGTTATTATTCCATATTTGTTGCGGACGGATACGGGCTCGTCGTAGAAGTATATCGACAAATTGTCATAAGGCCCTTTGGGGACGATAAAATAATTTAGGAACACTTCGGTTTGGTTCTTGCGGAGGGCGTTTTCAAGAATAGTTTTTCTTAGCGTTTCCTGTCTGTGCAAAGCGGCGAACGGCGCGGCGAAGAGCGGTGTTATGATTATAGCGAATATCAAGAAAAAGCAAGTCGCAAATCTTAGCGGTATTTTGGTTAAACTCAGGGCGTAGACGAATGCGATTATCGTAAGCAAAGTGGCTGGATAAAACGGCCTTAAGTTTTTAATCGGAGCCAGCGCCAAGGCGCTGGCCGAGGCTAAAGCCAAGATTAGCATTGCGGCGGGGAAAATCAGCGGCTTAAAATTTCTGTTTTTTAAGTAATGGCAGAGCAATATCGCCAGGGCAATCGGGAAGAGGAAGAAATTCGCCGCGCATACTTGCGCCGCTTTGGGGATATGATTGATAAACTTCGCGGCGGCCGATATTTCTCTGAAGGCATCGTACTGCTCCATATTTAAACGGAAATAAAGCCCCGGCGCGCTGAAGAATACTGCCAATCCCGCTGTTATACCCGCCGCAGTTATTTTGAGGAAAGCGGGTATGTGTTTGTAGCTTATCTTTGAGTAAAGCGCGCTTGCCAATACGAGAATAAGTGAAATCGGCCCGATTGTTTCGCCCGCCATTCCGAGCATACAAGCAAGCGAAAATAGACATAAAGAGGAGTATTTAAACCGCGGGAAAATTTCTTTCCCTTTTAAGAAGTAAACTCTTATCATTATCACAAGCGGCAGAAATAACATAAATGGCCATACGTAATTTGAGGCTCCTCCTATCCAAAAGACATTATTGTCGGGCTGAGCTACGGCAAATACGTTCAAAATAAGAAACAGCAGAAAAGCGGGGTAATCTTTTAAGTCGTTAAATGACGGCCATTTCAAAAATACCGCGTAAAAACAAAGTGCGGTAATGGATAATTGTATAAACGGGTTTATGATTGCGAATGTATATTCCGACAGGTATAGGGCTATTCTTGCAGGGATAATGCCTATTCTCGGGCTGTTTGTAAGATAAGAGAGCAAAAAGCCCTGCAAAATATCCGCGGGATAACGTGGATAATAAGAATATTCGTCGGCGCCGAGCGGATAAAGCAGGCATAGCGCCGCGCAGAACCCCAAAAATGAAAGGATCGTAATTATCCAAATTAATTTTGCCGTTGCGCCGCCGATATTTTTATCTGCCATTAAGAGATTTTATTTTTTTGGGCGATACTTGGCAAACGCTTTTATTTTGGCGGCCGTTATTGATATAGTCCAAAACTGGGATGCAAAGTCTTCCGTCGACAATGGAAAGCATTGAACTGAGGATAATTTCTCTTGGCTTTTGCCCATAGTTGTTGGAGGCGGCAATACTTTCCGGGCGGTGTATTTGGCGTATAATCTTCTTTCGGCGGGAGGGATTTCGGTATTATTTTATCGGCAGAGTGGTTTAAAATAATAAAAAGGCCGTTTTATGCGGCATTATGGGTATTGGCGCAAATCTTTCGCGCAAGTAATCAAAAGGGCTTTTAGAAGGGTATTTTTAAATTTACTGCATTTTTTACTACACTGTAGGCAAAAAAAGCGCCCCCTAGGAGAATCGAACTCCTCTCACCAGATTGAAAATCTGGTGTCCTAACCGATAGACGAAGGGGGCGTAGTCATTCGCGTATTGCGAATATTACATTTTGCGCTCGGTGAGGCTCGAACTCACGACCCCCCGCTTAAAAGGCGGATGCTCTACCACTGAGCTACGAGCGCTTAATAATGATTTAAAAAGAGCAAAAAATAATGGGGTTTAACCCCAACACATATATTTTAACAAAATTAAAACCGCTTGTCTACAAAAATTGAAAAGATCGCAAATTGGTTTAAATTGCTGCGGTTTGTAAACCTTATAGATATATTATATCAAAAAAATCGGTTCAATGAATCGTGGTTGTTTTTGCCGGGGCTAATTTTTTAGGGCAAGTGGGCGGAATATTATATATAATAGGATTTTAGGGGACTTAAGAAATCCACACAGATTTGGAAGATAAGGAGATTTTTATGGGAAAGAAGATAGTATCTGCCGATGCGGCGCCCAAAGCCATAGGGCCATATTCTCAGGCTGTGAGGAACGGCAGCTGGTCGTTTGTATCTGGATGTTTGCCTGTTGATCCGGTTACGGGCGAGCTGGCGGGCGGGGACGTCCGCGCGCAGACCGAGCGCGTATTGGAGAATTTGGGCGAGATACTAAAAGCGTGCAAAATGGATTTCAAGCATGTATTGAAGACTACGGTTTTTATGACGGATTTATCTTGTTTTGCGGATATGAACGAAGTTTACGCCAAATTTTTTAAGGAAAATCCGCCTGCGAGGAGCACCGTACAGGTTGCAGCCCTTCCGAAGGGCGCTTTGGTTGAGATAGAAGCGATAGCGAGAAAATAAACTGACTGATTTAAGGCGCGGTATAAAATCCGCGCCTTTTTACGATAAGAGAGGGAAGAGGGAAATGTCTTTAGATTTAAAGGAAAGCGTATTTTTCAAACAGAAAAGGGCGGGCGTATTGCTGCCTTTATTTTCGATGCGCAGCGCGGGGGATTGGGGCTGCGGCGATATGGGGTCTTTGAAGGAGTGGATAGAATATTTAAGCGGCTACGGCGTAAGCATAATTCAGATTTTGCCGATACACGAAACCGAACCCGGCCAGAACTGTCCTTATTCTGCTTTGAGCGCATACGCGATAGATCCGATATATATAAGCATAAATGACGTATCGGACGTGCAGGCCTCTGGGGAAGCGCGGGATTTAATCAAGCAGTACGGCGAGGAGATAAAATTTTGGCGCAGCGAGAAGAAGGTCTATTACAGGTTTATCAAATCGGCCAAGTACAAGGTATTATGGGCGGCTTACGAACATTTTTGGAAAAACGAGAAGGAAGCCAAGACTGCTCGCTACGAACAATTTTTGGAATTTCATCAGAGGCACGCTTCGTGGCTTGTGCCGTACTGTATATTTAGGAGCGCCAAGGACAATTTAGGCTGGACCAGCTGGAAGCATTGGGAGAAGCGTCTAAAGGAATTGGATTTGAACTATTTGCGGGAGTATTCTGTATCAAACTACAAGCAGATGATGTTCTTTAGTTATTTACAGTGGCAGCTTCAGCTTCAGCTTACGGAGGTCAGGCGGGTGGCGGCTTCGCGCGGGGTGCTGTTGTTTGGCGATATTCCTTTTGGCGTGAACTTTGACAGCGCCGACGTTTGGAGCAATCAGAGCAAGTATTTGGACGGCTATGAGATCGGCGCGCCTAAGGATCAATTTTCGGAAGGCGGTCAAAAGTGGGGTTTGCCGGCGTACAACTGGCCTGCGATAGAGCAGAGCGATTTCAATTTGTGGCGCGGCAAGATAGCGCGCGCCTGCGAGATATACGATATGTTCCGTTTGGATCATTTTGTCGGGTTTTTCAGGACGTGGATATTCGGCCCAGGCGACGACATAGGCAAATTTGACTTGGAGGGGGAGGACAAACAGAAGGCGCGCGGCGCTGCTTTTATGGAGGCTGTCTGCCAAGCGGCTGGCGGCAAGCTGCCCATAGGGGAAGATTTGGGCGTGATACCGGACTATGTGCGCGCTTATATGAAGGAAGTTTCTCTTCCCGGCTATAAGGTAATCAGGTGGGAGAAGGACAACGAGGTCTTCCGCGAGCCGCGGGACTATCCTTTGGCGTCTTTGGCGACTACGGCTACGCACGATACGGAAACTTTAAGAGAATGGTGGGACATTATGCCCGATTGGCAGCGCGCTAACGTATGGGAAATGATTTCTGCGCAAAAGACTGACGGCCAGGTTCCTTTTACGGCGGAGGTGCACCGCGCGATATTCAAGCGGGTAATGGGGGCCGGCTCCTGTTTTGTGATTTTTCCTTTACAGGACATAATCGGGGAGAAGGAACGTATAAACACACCCGGCACCGTCGGCGAGGATAACTGGAGTTACCGCGTCCCGTTTGAGACGGCGGAATTCAACTCCGCATATTTGGATAATATGCGCATGTTTAAGGAGGAGGCGCAGGCGTCCGGCCGCATATAGCTTTGGCGTCCGTAAAACGGGATAAAAAACAGTTGCAATATTATTAAAAAAAGATAATAATGTGTTTTAAGGAAGAACCTATCAGAGGAGGGCTGTAAGATGCGTGTTTTTAAGAGTAACACAACCAGGATAGTTATAGCTTGCTTTATAATATTTATGGCTATTCCATTTATATTTGTTGAAAGTTCGGGCGACGGCAAGAGAAGCGACGTGTCAATCCCGTTGGAGACGACGTCCAATCCTCTTGCCAAGATAATAGACAGAATAGGGTCTTTTTACGGATTTAAGAAGCGGCCTTCCCGCGCGTCGTTTAACAAG
The DNA here is from genome assembly GCA_949291515.1 of uncultured bacterium. Taxonomy (GTDB): domain Bacteria; phylum Elusimicrobiota; class Elusimicrobia; order Elusimicrobiales; family Elusimicrobiaceae; genus Proelusimicrobium. The sequence continues at coordinate 264,611 of CASEVY010000010.1, forward strand.
AGCGGTGTGCCGGCTCCTTCCGAAAACGGGGATATTTTGGCTTCTCTCAAGCGTCCGGCGCAAGACACTTCTGCTGCGGGTGTAGAGGGCGCGGGTTTGCCTGCCGCGAGTGGTGATATTTTGTCCTCCGATGGTTCTTCTTCAGGCGTAAGCGTAAGCGGCGGCAGGGCGGTCGCGGCGGGGCGTCTGCCGCAGGTTAAGGAATATATCCGTATGGACGGGGAGACTTATGAAGTCGTTACCGATCCGGCTGGCCGTAAATTTGTGGCTATGCCAGATGGCTTTGTTCCTTATGAAAAATTAATGTCCGATACCGTTTCTCAAGAGGAGTTTGACGCCGCGCGCGCTCAAGCGCCGGACCTTGAAGATTGGGAAATTTTTGAGGCTTTAAGGAGCCCCGGCGGCCTTCCGGCGTATTTGGCCAGCGGCGGCAAAAATGTTTTCTACAGGGACGATACCCCCGGCTATTACGATAGGGACGGCAAGGAAGGCAGCAGGCTGTTTGGCCTGCGTGCGGGCGGCCGCGGCGGCGAAGGCGATGATATTTATGATGAACGCAAACTTATAAAAAGTATTGTTGAAAGCAAAGACAAAGTCTCTTCCCAAAAAGGCGGAATGAGTGGCGGCATGCGCGTGAAATATGTGGAGGGCAAAAAAGCTCAAGACGCCGATAATGCCGATGACCCAGCTATACAAACCCTCGCTTCTCTTATAGAAAACGGCGTCATTATCGGCGACGAAAAAGTGGGGTTAAAGGCGGCTTCAAATTCGCAGAGGTCTTTTAGGGAACGCAGTAAAGTACCCGAAGTAAATAAAACCATAAAGCTAAAAGACGAAAGCGTAAATATCTATATGGCAAAAGCTATGGGCGTAGCCAATTTCTCTAAGGAAGACGAAAACGGCGAAGAACTAAAAAACCCTTGGGTATATCCGGAAGTATTGGGGGCAAAGGATGCTCCTGGTAAAAAGTTCTTTGACAGCAATGCAAATGTTTTTGAGGGCAAGGAATATATCAAAGACAATTTTAAGCAAAGCGATACGCTGTATCAGTCCGCGATAAAGGACTTAAAGGATTTAAAGAATAAGAATAATCTTAATATTAAGCTTGCCGTAGTTGACGGCCTTGAGGAAGACGGCAAAATAAAAGCCGTCTCCAAGGATACCTTCCACTATAAAATAATATCAAGTCTGATAGAAGGGGAGGATAAATTCGGCCCGTATGTAGACATAAAACCCGCCGATAAAGCCGATACTTTATTGGTCGTATCCGACCCCGATACGCTTAATAATTTAAAAAAGGCGGGCTATAATGCCGTTCTGTTTAACAATTATGCGATAACCCCCTCCGATATGAGCAATTTCTATACAAGCACCTTAAAGGAAGTTGCGAATATGGCTCGTTTAAAACAGGATGGTATTGCGAACCGTCAGGAAGTCCTTGCCAAAACCAAGGATATCGCGGACGCTAAAGTGGGTATTATGGGAATATAGGACCAAAAGCCCTTAAAAAATAGGTCCAAATTCCCTTGAAAACAAGGTATATTTATAATAGCATTAAGTTATAGAAATATTTTTAAAGGAGCAGTAAATATGAGGTTTAAAATAATAACGGCGGCTTTATTGTTGGGCATAATGGCGGGCTTTTCAGCCGATGTAATGGCGCAGGTTGGGGTACCGCACAGCAAAAGGGGGACTGGCAGCCTTTGCGCTTATGATAGTAGGACACACTATTATAGCTGGGACAGCGTTTTTTGCAGTCCTTACGGCGGCGATATGGAGTTTATACAGTTCTGCTATGAGGATTCAATCTCCCGCGGTTATGTGATAGATAAAGACTATACGGATGCAGGTGGATACGTAACAGCCTCTGCGGCACTGTGCGGGCGGCTTGAAGGGCTTAAGTTTTTTCTGAACAAGGGTTTTTACCTTGACGAAGTAAACAGAGATTCAATGAAGACTCCTTTGCAAGCTGCGGCGGAACAAGGCCGTTATGAGGTTTGCAAGTACCTTTTGGATAAAGGAGCAAGCCCCGTAAAGAAATCTTACGCGATACACGAAGACGCATACTATTATGCCAAGGAATCTGGAGTAGAGAGCGTAATCAGATTGGTAGGCGACGCATGGCGGAAATGGAAAGGCTTGGCGGAAGCGAGGCATGAGGAGTATAAGAAAGAGATACAGAACCTTAATCTTAACGATTATGAGAAGTTTAAACTGAAACATAATCTTGGCAATTTTAAAGCGGAAATATTCTTTTCTTAATAATTTGTAAAATGCCAAAATTTATAAGCCCGCCTAAAAGGCGGGCTTTTTTTATAGGACCAAAAGTCCTTAAAAAATAGGTCCAAATTCCCTTGTATAACGTAAGTAATAATAATATTATTGTATTAGTAAATATAATATAAGGAGCAGTAAATATGAGGTTTAAGATAATAACGGCGGCTTTATTGTTGGGTATAATGGCAGGCTTTTCAGCCGATGCAATGGCGCAGGTGGGGGTACCGCACAGCAAAAGGGGTACTGGCAGCCTTTGCGATTATGATAGCAGGACAAGATATTATTATTGGGGAGCTGTTTTTTGCAGTCCTTACGGCGGCGATATGGAGTTTATAAAATTCTGCTATGAAGATGCTATCTCCCGCGGTTATGTAATAGATAAAGACTATACGGACGCAACTGGATATGTTACGGCGGCAGCGGCGAGGTGCGGGCGGCTTGAAGGGCTTAAGTTTTTTCTTGACAAGGGCTTTTACCTTGACGAAGTAAATAGCGATTCAATGCAGACTCCTTTGCAAGCGGCGGCGGAAAAAGGCCGTTATGAGGTTTGCAAGTACCTTTTGGAGAAAGGAGCAAGCCCCGTAAAGAAATCTTACGCGATACACGAAGACGCATACTATTATGCCAAAGAATCCGGTGTGCCGAGCGTAATCAAATTGGTGGGCGACGCATGGCGGAAATGGAAAGGCTTGGCGGAAGCGAGGCATGAGGAGTATAAGAAAGAGATACAGAACCTTAATCTTAACGATTATGAGAAGTTTAAACTGAAACATAATCTTGATGTTTCCAGAGGATAAACTTTGTTAGACTTATGATTTTATCTGGAAAGCCCGCCTAAAAGGCGGGCTTTTTTATGGATAGATAATAGTTACAAATTATAAATCATTACCAGCAATTTGCCTTTTTCAAATTCTACGGAAAATTCTTTGCTTTTGGCTATATTGCTTACCGCGCTTTGCCCTACTCTTAATTGAGCGTTATTCAGTCCGTATTTAAGGCCTTTAAGAGTTAAGGCTTCTATGTCGCCAAAAGGTATAAGGCTGACTACTGCGCCTTTTTGAGCGTTAAAGCGGCGGGAAGATTCTATGGGATATATCCGCCATTGGGGGGATTTGACTTCTATATCAAAATTTTCAACCGCTCCGAATAGCGAAGAAAAATTGCTTAAAGTAAAATCCAATCGCCCGCCCGTCATACAAGTTACCGTAATGCGCTTTGGTTTGACGACTTTGCAGAAAGAGAGGCCTTTTTCCAGGTCGGTATTATCTTGGCGCGATATTTTAAATAATTTTTTGGGGCCGAGTTCTTTTTTTGCTTCTTGCGATATCGAATCCAAATCGCCCAGCGCCATATCGGGCATTATGCCCGCTTTTAGGGCGGTATCCGCTCCGCCGTCCAAAGCCAAAACGAAATCGTGGCGTTGGGCTTCTTTCCTCAAGAAAGCCTTGCCAGCGGATTTTGCGCCCGCTATTATTAAAATGGAATTAATCTCGCGCATATTTTACCTTAACTATATTAAAACCTATTATAACTAAATTTAAGATAAGCCCGATATAAAATCCGTCCAGCTGCGCCGCAAAACCGCTTTTGGGCAAAAGATCCCATACGGTTATCGCGAGCGCGGAAAATAAGGCCGAAAAAGTAAATACTTTATCTTTTATGGCGCCGGGCCAAATGTAGCCCGCCAACATTGGTATCAGCAGGCAGGCCGACATATAAGACCCCATGGTAAACCATATCTTCCTGAAGTTCCCCTCAAAAAATACCGCAAGCGCTATCGCCAATGCCGCTATGACGAAAAAAGAAAGCTGATTGGCCATAAGTTTATTCTTGAATTTGTTTTTGAATAAATCGTAAACTACCGTATTTGACGCTATGAACAAGAAAGAATCCAAAGTGGATAGTATCACCGCCAGTATCCCCGCGATAAAAAAGCCCCTCAAGCCCGAAGGCAAAAGCTGTACTGCATACAAAAAATAAGCCTGCGAGGGCTGAGCCTCCGGCAGCAGCGCCCGCGCGTACAGCGCGCCCGCCGTGGTGCAAATATCGAAACAAAACCAAATTAGGGTGCATATCAGTATGCCGCTGCGCGCGGTTTTAACGTCCTTGGCCGCAAAACACCGCTGATAAAATGAGGGATCCACCAAAGTAGCCAAAGCTATCGCGCCCCAAATAAGAGTGTTTAGCCAGCCGTTTCCGCCGGTAAGGGAGAAATGGGCGGCAGGCAGGTTGGCCGTCAAAAAATCCAATCCTCCGAATGTGCATAAAGAGTATATCAATACTATCAATACCGCCAGGCACATTGCCGTCAACTGCACCGCGTCGGAAAATACCACCGCCCTAAATCCGCCCCAAGCGCAGTAGAGCGAAACGAAAACCGTCCCTATTACCATACCCCATATTACCGGTACGGAGAAAATCAAATTCAAAAATATCCCTAAGCTGAGCACGTAGCTTATCGGCAATATATTAAAAAACGTAAATACCGCCGCCGTCTTGGCCGACTTTGGCCCGAACATCCTGCCCACCAAATCGGGTATCGTTACGCTTTGATATTGCTTTACCTTCTTTACCAGAAACAAAGCAAATATTATATAAGCGGCGTACCAAAACAAACCCTGTGTGACAAAATTGTATATCCCGTAATTGAAAGTTATCTCGTTTACGCCGAATATCCCGCCGTACCAGCTTGCGGCCAAAGTCGCCACGAAAAGCGGCAAAGTAAGGCGCCTGCCCATAAGCAAATAGTCGAGCATAACACTGCCGCCTTTTTTGCGAAGGCTCTGCCCGTAAAGCACCGCGGCCACCGTCAAAAGCAGGACTAGTACGAATACCGTTATATCCGCCGCTGTTATAATTTCCAGGATATTTATTTGGGGTTTGAACATATAAAAAGCGGGGGCTTTTAAGCCACCGCATAAATTATTGCCATTTTATATAATTTGCTATCGCCAAAAATACAAAGGACATCGCAAACCATACTCCCACCAAAGGTATGACAAACCTAAACCATTTTTGGAAGGATAACTTCGCCATGCCGATTACGCCTATTACCACCGCGCTGGTGGGGATACATACATTCGTCCAGCCGTCGCCGAACTGATAGGCCAATATCATAGTCTGGCGGGATATGCCGATAAGGTCCGAAAGCGGCGCCAAAATCGGCATGGTCAATACGGCTTTGCTCGAGCCCGAAGGTATAAAGAAGTTTATTGCCGCCTGCATTATGAATGCCGCCCAAGAGGCTATCGTCGAATTTAAATGCGATATTATGCCCGCCATAAAATGCAGTATAGTATCCAAGATATGGCCGTTTTCCGCTATTATGATGATGGCCGTGGCCAAAGCCAGCAGGAAAACTATCTCAGCCATACTCTTTACGCCTTCGTAAAAAGCGGAGGTAGCCTCGCTCACTTTAAGGCCGCCCAAAAACGCCGCCACTACCGCCAAGCCTAAAAACAGCGCGCCGATTTCCACTATGTACCATTCGTATTTGAGTACGCCCACCACCAGCAATACCATTGTGGCGGCAAAAGCGAAAAGCACCCAAAAATGGCGCTTGGTAAAAGGTTCTATGCTTTGCTTGTCCAAATCAAGCTCTTTGATTTTTTCCTGGTCAAAATCATATGTCAGGCTGGCTTTCGGATCTTTCTCTATCTTCCTGGCGTAGAGCATTACGAATACTATGGCGGTAATTGTCGCGCAGAACCATATTATCGTCCTAAGCCCGATGCCGGAATATAAAGGCAGCTGCGCTATGCCCTGCGCTATGCCCAAAGTAAACGGGTTCATAAAAGCGCCGGCAAACCCGGCAGAAGCGCCCAAAAACGGCACCGATATTCCTACCAAAGAATCATATTTTAGCGATATGGAGAGCGGTATAAATATCGGGATAAAAATTAACACCTCTTCCGACATTCCGAACGTCGCCCCGCCCAAAGAGAACAGCGTCATAGTTACGGGGATATATAAAGCCCTTAAACTCGGATAGCGCATAAAAACGGTGCTGGCGCGTTTTATCGCGGCGGTTATGGCGCCCGTCTTTTCTATAATCATAAACGCGCCGCCTATTATCAAAAGAAAGGCCATAATCTCTGCCGTTGTTGAACGAGCGAAAGATTCTATCGGCGCTTTTAACACTTCGAACAAAGACTGAGGCGATTTGTCTATATAGTGGAATGATCCTTCTACCAGTACTTCTCTTCCGTCGACGAGCTGCTTTTCGTAGCTGCCGGCGGGTATAAACCATGTACATAAGGCCGTCAGTACTATTATTACGGCCAATATTACAGTGGTGTTAATCTTTATTTTAAACATTTAATTAACTTCTTCCTCCGTTGAAAGAAAAAATATTGCTTTATTAGTATATTTTATAAAATTGGTCCGTCTATTTGATACAATAAATTATGCTCTACATCGTACCTACGCCGATAGGCAATTTGCAGGATATAACCCTGCGCGCTTTGGATACCCTTAAAAAGGCGGATTACATTCTTTGTGAAGATACCCGCCAAACGGGCAAACTGCTCAGTTCCTACGGGATAAACGTAAGGACTTTAAGATATAACGAAAATGACGAAAATTCCATAAAGGGGCTGCTTGCTCTTCTTAAAGAGGGGAAAGACTGCGCGCTCGTTTCCGACGCGGGCACGCCTTGCGTGTCTGATCCGGGGTGGAAGCTCGTCAAAGCCGCGCGCGCGGCGGGCGTAAAAGTAACCGCTTTGCCAGGGCCCAGCGCCGCGGCCTGCGCATTGAGCGGGGCCGGTATTGGCGGCGGCGGGTTTACCTTTCTTGGCTTTATGCCGAGAAAGCCGGGCAAAATAATAAAAACCGTCAAAGCGGCTTTGGCTTTGGAAAAGCCCGTCATAATATACGAATCGCCTTACAGAATAGTCAAACTATTGGAAATAATAAAAAACGAAATCGACCCCAATATTCAAGCCGTAGCCGCCAGAGAACTCAGCAAAACTTTTGAGGAATATATAAGCGGCAGCGTAAGCGAGGTGTGGGGGGACTTGTCTTCCCGCAAAAAAATATTGGGCGAGTTCGTTTTGATACTTTCCGGCGGGGCGGAGTTGACTGAAGAAGATGACTGAAACTAAAATATTCGATTTAAAAACTTTCTCAAAAACCGATATGGCCTTTTTGGCCGAGGCTTTGTTATCGGGCAAAACGGCTGTTATACCTACGGATACGGTATACGGGGTGGTAGTATGCGCCAGGCGGGAGTATCTCGTAAAATTAAACGAAGTTAAGGGCAATCCGCCAGAAAAACCCGCCCAAATACTTTGCAGCAAGGAGCAGGCGCCGTCTTTGGCTTTGCCATGCGCCGCGCTTGATGCCGCAATGGCAATATGGCCCAAACCTTTGACGGCGATATTGCCTGCGTCTCGAGAGGGCAAAATTTTAAGCGGGTTAAATACCGTCGGCCTGCGCGTGCCGGCAGGCGCGTTTATGGCGGAACTTTTTGACAATATCGCTATGCCCTTATATGCCAGCAGCGCGAATATGCACAGCCTCCCCACGCTGGAGCGGGAAGAGGACATACTTGACATTTTCGTCGGAAAGGCCGATATAATAATAAAGGGCGGATTTTTAAAAGCCGCCTCTTCCTGCGTAGCGGATTTGAGCGTTAGCCCGCCTAGAATAATAAGGGAAGGCGGCCTTGGGGATAAAGAAAAGCAAATAATATTCTCCAAAATAAAATAATTTTGTTAATATAGAGTTATGGATAAATACACCGCAATCACATTGATATTGGCATTGTTTTTCTTTTTCCTCGCCTGCTTTCTGACTTATCTGTTGATAAGGAAGCAGCTTGCTTTGCATGCGGAAAGAGTAAATATCGGCGATCTTAACAAAAGGATAAAAGCTCTGACCCGCAATTTAATGGATATGGTGCAGCAGAAAGAGGATTTGGAGCGGATAAACGATATGCGTTCTAAATTCGTATCTGTAGTGGCGCACGATTTGAAGCAGCCTCTTACGCTTTTAAACGGATATTCATCGCTCCTTAGGGAAAATATCAAAGAAGAAGATCAAAAAATACTGGACAATATCGACAAAGCCGCCTGCAATATCGAGAAGCTGACAAACGACTTGGCGGACGTATCGGCGGTGGAATACGGGCGGATAAAACTTAATTTTTCGCAATTCTCTTTTAATGACTTGATTAGCGAAATATTCAATCAGTACCGCGGCGTAGCCATGCGTAAAGATATCGATATGCATCTGATAGATTATCCCGAGGAGATAATAATAGAAGCTGACAGGTTCCGCCTGGGCCAAGTGTTTAACAATTTGCTTAGCAATGCCCTAAAGTTTACTGCGGCAGGCGGGAATGTGGAGATAAAGTATTCCCTGGAAGACAATATGGTAAAGACTTTGATAAGGGACGACGGATTAGGCATCACGCATACCGATCGGACAAAAATATTTGACAAATTCCAGCAGTCCGATTTTATCGAGGACGATTTTAAAAAGCAAGGCTGGGGTTTGGGCTTGGCGATAGCCGATGAAATAGTAACCATTCACGGCGGCGTTATCGGGGCCGACAGCGCGGGGCGCGGAGCCGGCTCGACGTTTTGGGTAATTTTACCAGTCAAACATTAGAGGATTTATATCGTTTGCCGCGCGGGCCGCTTTATGGTCCGCGCGTTTTTTGTCCGAATATGCGGCGATAGTGTAAAACGTCAGACGGGTTTTATGTTTAGCTTGTCAGGAAAACACCAATTCTAAAGTGTCGGATAGTTTTCTTACGGTACTTTCCTTTTTCTCGCTCATGAGTTCGCTATAAAGCAAAGATACGCTTTTGCCCGACAGCGGGTCTATAAAATCGGGCGCTATTTGTTTTAGCGGCAGGAGTACGAATTCCCTTTTCCTAAAAGACTGATGGGGAATATAGAGCTGCGGGAAGGTTACTATCTCATTGCCGTAGAAGATAATATCCAAATCTATTTCGCGCGGAGCGTCGCGGAAACTTTTTTGGCGGCCCAGACGCGTTTCCAATTCTTTTAGCGAGGCCAGAAGCTGTATGGGTGACAAATCGGTCTTGGCCTCCAGTACGCCGTTGATAAAATCTTCCTGCTCCAAAAAGCCTTCAGGTTTGCTTAAATAAAGCGGCGAAATTTGGCATACCTGGCAAAAGGCGGAAAGGCCCTGCAGCGCTTTGAGGATATTTCCTTTAGCGTCGCCTTTATTGGCTCCGAAAGCTATATAAACCGTTTTATGATTCTTCATAAGTGGCCGAATAATTTTCCTTTTCCCTAAGGGTTATTTTTACGGCCGAAGGGAAAACCTTTTTTACTTCCCTAAATATATGATAGGCCAAATTTTCCGTTGTGGGAAGGGGTAAGATTTCATTTAGGTTTCGGCCTTCAAGTTTGGAGTTTATTTCCTTAAGAAGGTTTTCCACTTTGCGGAAGTCTTCTATATACCCCTCCTCGTTAAGGGGGGCGCGGAGTGTGATTTCGTATTTAAAATCGTGGCGGTGGATAGCCTCGTTAAGGGTTTTGTCGTGGGAATGTTCCGCCGAGAAAGCGGAACTTACCGTTATGGAAAATATTTTATTTTGCATAAATCGCCTCCAGAGCGGCAAGCGTTTCTTTAACGTCGTGAACTCTTAAGTAGGCGGCGCCTTGCCTCGCGGCCGTTTGGGCGCATTTAAGAGATGTTTCGAGCGATTTATCCGTAAAGGATTTGCGCGAAGCGCCTATAAGCAAAGGAAAGCCCGACTTCGTAAAGTGTGAAATATTTTCCAAAAGCAGCCAATTTTGTTCTCTTGTTTTGGCAAAGCCCAAGCCTATATCGAGTATTATATTTTCTCTGCTTACGCCGCGCTGAAGGGCAAGGGCGGTTTTTTGCTCGAAGAAATCGGAAATATCTTTAAAAATATCTTTATAGTCGCAAAAACTTTGCATTGTATCGGGCATACCTTTAATATGCATTATTACCAGTTTTGCTTTATATTTCGCGGCCAAATCGGCAAGGCGCAAGTCTTTAAGGCCGCTGATGTCGTTTATTATTGAGGCGCCCTCGTCCAAAGCGGCGAGCGCCGTTTCATAATGGTAGGTATCTACGGAAATAACCGCGTCGCGGCGGCGCTTTTTGATTTCCTTTATTACCGGTATTATCCGTTTTGTTTCTTCGGCGCTTTCTACCGTTAGGGCGCCGGGGCGGGTTGATTCCCCGCCGATATCCAATATATCCGCGCCTTCTGCCAGCATTTGTTCGGCCCGCGCAATGGCGGCGGGCAAATTTGTATATTTGCCGCCGTCGAAAAAGGAATCGGGCGTAACATTAAGTATGCCCATAATCAAGGGCTTTTTTAACTCAGACATTTTGTACAAACTGCAAAAATTCCTGACGGACCTCAGGCTTGTTGAAAGCGCCTCTGAGCGCGCTGGTAATCATTTCGGCCTGATTTTTTTCCACTCCTCTTGCACAGATGCACATATGTTTGGCTTTGCATACCACCATAACGCCCAAAGGGTGGAGGTGTTCCATAAGGCTGTCGGCGATTTGCGCGACGAGTTTTTCCTGAATTTGCAGCCTTCTGGAATAGATTTCTACCAGCCGCGCCAATTTGGAAATGCCCAAAACTCTTTTATTTGGCAGGTATCCTATGCTGATAGTGCCGAAGAAAGGCAGGAAATGGTGTTCGCAGGTGCTGTAAAACTCTATATTTTTGAGTATTACCATTTCGTCGCAGGATCCTTCCGTAAAGGTTTTCAATACGCTTTCCGGTTTTTGATTGTATCCGCTAAATAGTTTGCCCCAGCTTTTTATAATGCGTTTGGGTGTTTCTTTAAGGCCTTCGCGTTCGGGGTCGTCGCCGATATAGGCGAGCATATTTTTGATGCTTTGGCTTATTTCCTCTTCACTTATTTTACGTCTATCAGTTTGTGAAGCTGCACGCTTAACCTTATTTGCGGATTTTGTTTTATTAGTTCTAGGCATTTTACAAGATTCTCCTTTTTGTTTCCTTCGGGCTGAATAAAAAGCGTTGCGCCGTTTTTCAGATATTTCTGATAAGCAAGCGCTTGTTCTACGCTTTGCGGCTCGGCGTCTATTACGCATTTTATGGCGTCGGCTTTTTTCAGCATTTCGGGGTGCGGGTTTCTTTTTGGCGAAACGGTAAGACATTTTACTTTCTTGGTATCTATATTTATCGAGCCGTTCGTTTCGATATGTATTTCAAATCCGTTTGAATGGAGCAAATCCAAAAGCGGCGTTATTTGCTGTTCGCACGGTTCTCCGCCCGTTATGACTATTCTGGGGCAGTTGTACTTTTTGATTTCGTCCAAAATCGACTGCGGGGCAAGGCGCATATTTGTTTGGGAGGCGTATTTCGTATCGCACCAGCTGCAGCCCATGGTGCAGCCCGCTAGACGCACAAAAACGGCGGCGCAGCCGGTATATAAGCCTTCGCCTTGTATGGAGTAGAAAATTTCGTTTATGTTAAGGCACTCTGACGACACTTGCGCAATCCTCGTTTTCCCATATTTCCAGAGTTTTAAGTTTAAGTCCTTTCCCTTCAAGCATTTTTGCGGTTTTGTCGAAAATGGTTTGGCAAAGATTTTCGGCCGTGGGATTTGGGAAAAAATCGTTCAGGAATTTATGGTCGGGCAATACAGAATCGAGCATAGGCTTAAGCAGTTTGAAATCGTATACCATACCGTCTTCACGTATTGGGCCTTCGATTTCAAATACCGCTTTCCAGGTGTGGCCGTGCAGATTGGCGCAATCGCCTTGATAATTGGGAAGGCGATGCGCCGAACTGAATTTTCTAATTATTCTCAGAATCATTTTTTTCTTCGTCCGAAGGATTTTTCTCGTCGTTGTTTTCGGGTTGCGAGGCTAAAGTTTCCGCAGGTTCTTCGGGCAGGTCCTGCAGTCTTTTGGCGTTAAAAATTATTTGGCCGTAAATTATGAATAACGCCAAGTATGCAAAGCCGACCAAAAATGCGGGTACGGGCGTAAAATAGCTTATCAAATAGATAAGCAGCGCGGGCGCCTGGATATAGCAGGCGATTTTGAAGTTGTCTCCGCTTTTTGTGGGAACGCGCATTGTCTTGCCCAGCACCAGCACTATGACGAAAGCCAGCAACAGCATAAATGGCATTCTGAAGATTTGCGCCAACAGCATAAAGGCCAGTATTACGCCCATAGCCATATTGGCGACGGGTTCTTTGGAGGCGTTTAAAGTTTCGCGGTCTATATTGGCGTTTAGGTCCGTCGGTATTGGCGATTCCTGGAATCTGTCTTCGAAAGAGAAATAGACCTTATCCGCCCCTACCAAAAGCAATGTCCTGGCGGTTCTCATTTCTGTAGGGTATACCGGTTCTGTTCTGCCGGTATCAAAAACTATATTATAGCCTTCGAGCCTTTCGGGGCTTATTACAAGAGGTTGATTGTCATTAACCTCGACTATACCGTTCGTTATTTTCATTTCCGGCAAATAGTCTATCATTGTATCGACGGTTTGCGAAATGGTCGGCCCCATAAAGATTATAGAGAATAAAGAGGTCAAAACGATCGTTATTATGAATATGTAAACTACGAAGAAAAACGCCCTCCAAGCGGATTTCCCCAGATTTTCCAAATAAAATTTCATATTGTACAGCGCTTTTATCGGACCGAGCAACATAAATCCTCCCTAAAATGATATATTACCTATATAATAAGTATAGCAAACTTAGCGGAGGTTATTTATGAAAAGGCCGTTTATTTTTTTGTTATTGGGATTTGTTTTATTCGCCGCCAATGTGTACGGGGCGGGTTTAAACGTAATATCAAAACGTCCCATGGGGCAACTTAACGAACAGCTTACCGATGGGGTAATATCGGTAACTTTTGACCGCCCCGCCGCTTCTTTAAGCGGGGATAATCTGCAGGAGGGCACTAATTGCCCCCTAAAAATCAGTCCGTCCGTCGAGGGTTCCTGCCGATGGGTAGGCACTCAGACTTTGACTTTTACCCCGTCCAAACCGCTGGCCACCGCTACGAAATACACCGTAACGCTGCCTGCCGGTTTTAAGAGCGGGGTGGACGGAAGCAAACTTTCCAAGGCGTACAGCTGGTCGTTCGAAACGGCCCGTCCGGCGGTGCGCGCGAGTCGTCCTTACGACGGCGAGAGATGGCTTTCATTGCGGCCCAAGATAATCGTAGTGTTTAATATGGAACTGGATTTAAGACGCATTTATTCCTATGCAAAACTTATGCAGGGCAATATATCCGTCCCGTTAAAGATAAGCGAAATAGACGACGAACTTTTCAATAAGGAATTTGAGTATTCGGGTTTTAACAAAGAAAGCGTATACGTTTTTGAACCTTCCGTAAATCTTGAGGAAGGCAAAGAATATAATTTGATTTTAAAGAAAGGCCTTTTGGCCAAAGTCGGCACCTTGGGAATGTCGGCCGACAAGACCATAAGATTTTATACTTACGGGCCTTTGGCTTTGTCGTCCGAACCGCAGGCGCAATGTCTGCCTTTTTCGCCCTCTTTGGATTTTACCAATCCAGTAACGGCCGGGGAAATAGCGAAGAACATAACTTTCGATCCGCCTTTAAGCTACAGCCCTTGCGATCCTAACAGCAGCGGCTGGTCGAGAACGGTCCAAAACGAAAACGGCGCCAATACTCAGGTTTACAGGGTGGAGCTTTGCGGGCTGGAATTTAAGGCGGGGCAAAGCTATAAGGTAACTTTAGGCAAAAATTTGCGGGACATATTCGGCAATACTTTGGGCAAGGACGTAACTTTCACCTGGTCCAACGACGGCTATTGCCCTAAAATAGATTTTAAAGGCGGCTTTGGCGTATTGGAAAGCTATCTGCCCGTACGCTATCCTATAAAGGCGATAAACGCCGGCGGGATAGAAGTGGAAAAGCAAAATATTCCCTATGAGGATTTTATCGAATTCTATAAGGACGAAGCGCCCTGGTGCCGCAAGAAGGAGCTTAAGGGCGACTTCCTGTCCAATATAATCACGCCGAATTTGGAAAAGAATCTTTCCGTAAGCACGTTTATTAATTTGGAGCCCGCATTGAACGGGAAGAAATACGGTTTTGTCTTCACACAGGTATTAAACAGGCATTACTACTCCGAGGAATGCTGGCAAAGCGCTTTTGACAATGTTACTGACATCGGCGTAAACCTCAAGAGTTCGCCCGCGAATATATTGATATGGGCGGCGGACCTAAAGGAGGGCAAAGAGTTAAAAAACGCGGAAGTGGAAATCCGCGATTTAAGCAACAAGGTGTTGTGGAGCGGCGTTACGGATAAGCGCGGTATAGCGATAGCGCCCGGCTGGACGGAACTCAAGCCGGTCAACGAGGATTCCTGGCGCACGCCAAGACTGTGGGTTTTTGTAAAGAAAGGCGATGACGTCGCGGTGGTTTCCAACGAGTTTAATGAGGGGATACAGCCTTGGCGTTTCAATTTGAATTATGATTGGAATCCTCCGCAGAGCCCGCTCAAGGCTTTTGTGTTTACCGACAGAGGCATATACCGCCAAGGGGAGAAGGTCTACATAAAAGCGATACTTCGCTCTCTTAAGGACGGTGTATTTGATTATGCTGGGATAAAACAAGTCCGCCTTAGAATAAGCGACGCCAGAGGCAAGGAAGTTCTTAACAAGCAGGTTTCTTTGAACGAGAAGGATTCCGCTTTGTATTACGAATATGAATTGCCGGCCTCTTCGCCCAGCGGATATTGGAACGTAAATTTGGAAAGCGGGGACTGGACGGAAGGAGCGTCGTTCAGGGTCGAAGCAGTAAAGCCCGCTGAGTTTGAAGTCAATTTGACGCCGCTGTCCAAGCGTTATTATTCCGGCGAAAGGGCCGTATTTTCAATAGGGGCGAGGTATATGTTCGGCGGCGCATTGGGCGGCGCGCCGGTGGATTTGTCATTCAATCTTATACCCGCGGCCTATATACCTAAAGGTTGGGAGAACTATACTTTTTATCAAGAGATTACACAAAAGGGAAAGGACTTGCTTTCCTCCAAGATAGAACTTGACGAGAAAGGTTCCAAAACTTTTGATTTCACTATGCCTTCCATCGATTACTCCGCGTTTCTTTACGTGCAGGCGGGTGTAATGAGTCCGCAAAATCAGCAGCTGTTTGCGCGCAAAGGAGTAAGCGTATTGCCGGCGGATATCTTCATCGGGGTAAAGAGCGAAGAGAATATGACGGAAGCGGGCAAGCCTTTCACCGCCGACATAGTGGCGGTAAACTCCGAAGGCGAGCTGCGCGCCGGTGCGCTTTTGCAGGGTAATTTGAGAAGACGGGAATATGTCAGCGTGCGCAAGACCGGAGTTGCGGGCCGCCTGGAATGGATAAGCGAGGAAAAATCGGAAGACATATCTTCCTTTGTCTTGAACGCTTCGGACGGCAAAGCGCAGTGGACTTTTACGCCCGAAAAAGCCGGCAGTTATATCCTTACCTTGAAAGGACAAGACGAGCAGGGCCGCGTAAACTATACCGATTTTTACTTCTACGTAACCGAGGGCGACGCCTATTGGAAGCAAACCGACGACGATTTGCTTTCGGTGTCTTTCGATAAGGAGGAATATCAAATAGGCTCCAAGGCGAAACTTCTTATCAAATCGCCTTACAAGAAGGCCAAAGCCCTTATAACGGTAGAACGGGAAGGGGTGCTGGAGCATTATGTAAAGACGATAAAGGGCGGCGCGGCGAAGGTGAGCATACCGGTTAGGGAAAATTACGCGCCCAACGCATTTGTCAGCGTGGTGCTGGTGCAGGGCCGGGCGGAAGAACAGAAATACTCCAAAGACGGCGAGGATTTATCCAAGCCGCAGGCCAAATTCGGCTATGCCGTTTTAAACGTGCCTCCGAAGGAATTTGAACTCAAGACCTATATCACGCCGGAACGCTCGGAATATCGCCCCGGCCAAACGGTTAATTTGACCGTCAGAACGGAAAATTACAAAGGCAAAGGCACGCCTGCTTCCGTAACGGTGTTTGCTGTAGACGAGGCTATGCTAGCCCTAAGCGGGTACGATACGCCCGATCCGTTCGATTACTTCTATTCCAAACGGCCTTTGGCGGTGGAAACTTCCGACAACAGGCTGTTTATAATCGGGCAGAGGAGTTTTGGACAGAAAGGCGAAAACAGAGGCGGCGGCGGTTCGGACAGTAAACTGGGCGGCGTGGATTTGAGGAGCAATTTCGTCTTTACGCCTTTGTTTGCGGCTTCTTTGCAGACCAATGAGGCGGGCAACGGCGAAGTAAGTTTCAAGGCGCCGGACAATTTAACCAAGTTCAGGCTTATGGCCGTATCTGCGACTAAAGAGCAATTCGGCAAAGCGCAAAGCTCGATAGAGGTGTCAAAACCTTTGATGATAAAGCCTTTCCTGCCGCGTTTTGCAAGGCAGGGCGATAAATTCGACTGCGGCTTTATAGTATATAATTATACGGATAAAGACGCTTTAAAGGTGGAAACGGAAATGAAAGTTTCCGGCGCGGTCAGTTTGCTGGCCGACGCGCCAAAAACCGTTGAAATCAGCGCGGGCGGCAGCGTTAAGGTGCAAGGGCAGTGTCTTGCGGGCGCGGGCGAAAAGGCCGTATTCGGGTTTAAGGCGGCTTCCTCCAAGGACAGCGACGGGCTTGAAGTTTCGCTGCCGGTAAAACAGATCTCACGTATGGAAAGCGCTTATACTTCCGATATGACGCAGAGCGAGCAAACCCAGAAGCTGCAGCTGCCTTCAAATACGCTGGTAGATTCGCAGAATTTTGTAAGAGCCGTATTCTCCTCAAGCGTACTGTTGAACGCGCAGGGTGCTGCCAGATATCTTAAAGATTATCCTTACGACTGCCTTGAACAGCGTCTGTCTAAATTGCTTTTGTATACTTCCGGCAAAGATATTTTGACCTTGTTCAAAATATCGTCCGCCGAAGAGATAAACCAAAAAGTTACGGATATTATGGACGCTTTGGTTTCTTATCAGACGGCTTCGGGCGGATTCTCTTATTGGCCTTATGCTGTCGCGGCGGATCCTTTTGTTACGGCTTACGCGGTGGACGTGTTGGTTTCGGCCAAAGACAACGGCTTTAAGGTTGATGATGATTTGATCAACAAGGCTGCGGCGTGGCTTAATCAATATTTGTCGGGCAGCCAAAAAGCTGGATATGCTTACGGCGCCATAGAGAGCGGTACGCTGCGCGCGTATGCCGTATACGCTTTGGCTTTAAGCGGCGCGAATGCGGGCGGGCACTTCAGCAATTTATACGCCCAGAATCAGGGCCTTGGCTTGGAAGCCAAAATATATCTGTTTAAAGCGGCGTATATATTAAAGCAGGAAAGCGCCTATAAAGCGCTTTACGCCGATATTATGAACTTCGGCAGAGTATCGGAAAGGGGCATATACTTCCAGGCGCCGACCTCTTATTCTTGGCTCTATACTTCAGACGTAAGGGCGACTGCTTTGGCTTTGGAGGCTTTACTATCGACAAACGCGCCTTTCCCGCAGGCTTACAAGGCGGTTTCTTATCTCAATTCCTCTTTGGATAAGGACGGCAGTTTCGGCAATACTTTAAACAATGCCGCCGCGATAAGGGCCTATAATGCCTATTACCGCAAGAACGAAAGTCAGGACCCCGATTTTAAAGCCTTCTTGAAACGGGACGGGAAAAATATTTTCGACGTTTCGTTTAAGGGCCGCAAGCAGGAATCGGGCGTATTCGAGAAGAGTTTTAAAGAATTCTTCAAAGAAAATCGGGAACTGTCTTTAAACGTCGGCAAAGAAGGGGAGGGCAATCTCTATTACAGTTTGGGAATGTCTTATTATCCGCAGACGCTTAATAGCGCGGTATCGGCGGGCTTCAGGGTTTCCAAAGAGATAAAACCCTTAGGCGGCAAAAAAGACCTTAAAGCCGGCGAACGCGCGGAGATAATCATAACCGTATCTACCGATCAGGACAGAACCTTTGTGGCTTTGCAGGATTATCTGCCAGCGGGTTTTGAAATCGTGGACGAAACTTTGGCGACGGAAGGCATTATCCCTCAGCCTAGAGGCGAAGAAGAAGAACAAAGCGCCGATCCGTTTATCAGACGCGAAATCTACGACGACAGTATTGTCGCTTTCGCAGATTTTATGCCGCAAGGCGTATACAAGTTTAAGTATACGGTTACGGCGTCGACTTCGGGTTCGTTTAAGGTGCCGCCCGCTTGGGTCAATGCTATGTATTGGCCGGAAGTATACGGCCGCACAGCCCAAAGCGAGTATACGATAAAATAGATGTTTTTTAAGAGAGCGGTTTTAACTCTGCTTTTATTGTCTTGCGCCGCGCCTTGCGTGTTTACGCAGGCGCGGCCGACTTTTGCGGCGGATAATTCCGTTACGGTTACGGACAGGAATTTCCTCCCGCTGAGAAATATCCTTTCAGGCAAAGACGGCATTATGATACCCGTCAATTTGCAAGAGGTAAATCCTTGGCTTGTTCTTTCCGTATTGGCGGCTGAGGATAAACGCTTCTTTGAACACGGCGGCGTGGATCTTAAGGCTTCCGCCCGCGCCTTGTGGCAGAACATAAACGCGGGCAGAGTTGTGTCGGGCGCTTCCACCATAACCCAACAGCTGGCAAACGCCATATCTCCTAAAGAACGCAATTTAAAGGGAAAAATCAAAGAGGCATATTCCGCGGCGATGCTTGAGCGGGAAATGAGCAAAGAAGAAATATTGCAGGCCTATTTAAATACGGTAAATTTAGGCGGCAATATATACGGCGTCGGCGCTGCCGCGCTGATATACTTCGATACGAATGCGGCCAGTTTGTCTTTATCGCAGTCGGCCTTCTTGGCGGGGCTTATAAAATCGCCAACGCGCTATAACCCGTTTAAAAATCTGCCGTCTGCCGTCAAACGCCGCGACGAAGTGTTAAAGCGTATGCTGGAAAACGGGTTTATCAACGAGGAGCTTTACGGACTTGCTCTTGAGGAAAATATCAAAATATCTAAACAGGAGAAGAAGTTTACCGCGCCGCATTACGGGCTTTTTGTCGCCGATAAAGCGCGCGGCGATTCAGCTTTCATACAAAGCACCATAGACGGTAAAATACAGGCTTATATAGAAGGTATTTTGCCTGGTTATATAAAGGCTTTAAGCGCGAACAATGTTACAAACGCGGCCGCGGTGGTGCTTGACAATAAAACGGGCGAAGTCTTGGCTTTGGCGGGTTCGGCCGATTATTTTGACGAGAAAAATTCCGGCCAGGTAAACGGGGCCCTGTCTTTGCGCCAGCCCGGCTCGGCTTTGAAGCCATTTGTCTACGGGGCGGCTTTTGAGGAGGGATTTTTGCCGTCGGATAAAGTGGAAGACGAAGATAAATTCTTCCAAGGTTCTTTCCGGCCGAAAAACTATGACGAAGACTATCACGGTACGCCAACAATGCGCGAAGCGCTCGCCTGCTCTTACAATATACCCGCAGTGCAAGTGGCCGGTGAAGTGGGCGCTTTTAAAGTGTTGGAAACTTTAAAGAGGGCGGGTTTTTCGGACTTGAACAAAAGCGCGGATTTTTACGGGCTTGGTATAGCTTTGGGCAACGGCGAGGTTAATTTGCTTGAGCTTGCCAACGCTTACCGCGCTTTGGCAAATAACGGAGTATGGCGCCCGATGTCTTACGCTTTAAATCCGCCGATTAGACAGGAAGGCCGCGCGCTTAGGCTCTTTAGCGAGGAAACAGCCTTTATGATTACCGATATTTTATCCGACAATAATGCCAGAGCTGCGGCATTCGGGCTTAATTCTCCGCTTAATTTGCCTTTTGATTTTGCCGCCAAAACGGGGACTTCCAAAGACTATAAAGACAACTGGGCCGCCGGTTACGGACGCCGTTTTACGGTGGCGGTGTGGGTAGGGAATTTTGACGCTTCGCCAATGCGGCGCATTTCCGGCATAACGGGCGCCGCGCCGATACTTAGGGATATAGCTCTGTTTTTGGAGGAGAATTATCCCTCCGGTAAAGTTAAAACCGATACCTCTTTTGATATGCCCGCCTCTTTGGCGCGCGTCGATATTTGCCCGGTGAGCGGATACCTTGTTTCCAAAGAATGCCCCAACTCGGTGAGGGAAGTTTTCCCGATAAGCAAACTGCCGAAAGAACATTGCGATCTTTCGCGGAGCGGGCATAACTCGGAAAAAATTACGGCTTTGGGTTCGCGGGAGGGGATATTGTTCCCGGCGCAAGGCGATGTGTTTATGCAAAGCCCGTCTTTGGATTTGGCGGCGCAGCAGATAAAATTCCGCTCTTCTCAAGAAGGCGTTTGGTATCTTAACGGAGAGAAGCTGCCGTGCCCGCGCGGCAAAGAATGTTTCTGGCCGATTAGAAGCGGCAAGTATAAATTGCGTTTGGATACCGATAAAAAAAGATACGAAGTCAATTTCGAAGTGCTTAAATAAATCCTAAAATATGCATTTGTTTAGGAACTCAAGCAGGCGCTGTTGGCTTCCTTGAAAAAATTTATTCTGCGCTTTTACCGCTTCTTTGCCTATATATCTGTAGTGCCAAGGTTCATAACCGTATCCGGTAATATTTTCTTGGCCTTTGGGGAAGGATAAGCTGAAACCGAATTTGCTCGCGTTTTTGCTGAGCCAGGCAAATTGCTTCGTCTTTTCGAAAGATTCTTCCGTAGAGTTTAAATCAACCGCAGTACCAAGCTGGTGTTGGGAAGCGCCGGCTTTCGCTATGTATTTTTCCGCATGGGCAAGGCCCGCCTGTTTCGCGCGCCTATTGAAAAGGGATTGCTGATATTTGTAAGAGCGGTATGTCGAAACGGGATACAAATTTATGCCGTCTTTACGGGCGGCTGCGATCATCTCCTTCAATGCTTTTGCCGTCTCTGACGTGAGGTAAAACCCCTGCGAAAAGGTTACCAAATTTTTTGGTTTGTATTGCCCGATATTGTGCTTTTTGTCCACCAGAACAAGAAGCTCGTTCTTGCCTTTTAGCGGCATTACTGTTTGATAAAAAGAGATAAGATCTTCCCTTTCGATATTTATTCCCGCGCAGTCTTTTAAAATAAGAGCTTCTATAGAATGGGCATAGGGATTGTCATCGTCCGATGGTATGGAAACGGCGGAGAAGTCCATAGAAGGCAAAGCCGCGGCGTATACGGATATAAAAAGAACGGATAAAACAGAAGTTAAGAATGTTTTCATATTGTTATTATCCCCCTTAATCTTATGGTATAAAATATTCTTTAACAATACAATTTGTCATAGCGGAATAAAAAAGCCCCGGCCTTAATAAGCCGGGGCTTTAAATTGCTTGGAGTTACGCTTCCAGTATTTCTTTGGGAGTGTTTATTATGCACTTCCTTAAGAAAGGTTTTTTGATTAGTTCTTTCTTTAAAGATTCGTCCCTTAAGCTGTTCCTGTAGGAAGGGTCCTCAAAGGAATATTTGAAGTTGGTATGTATGTCGTATCTGCCTTCGCAGATTGCGGCGACGTCTTCGGCATACACGATTTCCTCGTCGGTCGGGATTACGAATACCTTTACCGGACTGTCGGGGGTGGAAATTAAACTTTCGGCGTTTTTGGTAAGCGCGGCGAAATCGCGCTCATGATCGTGGTGTACTCCCATATATTCCAAGCCCGTCAAAGCCTTTTCCCTGTATATCGGCGCCCGTTCGCCTACTCCCGCGGTGAATACTATCGCGTCCACTCTGCCCAAAGCCGCGGCGTATGCGCCGATGTATTTCTTTATGCGGTAGGTTTCCATATCGATGGCCAATTTGCAGCGCTCGTCGCCTTTTTCCGCCGCGATTTCTATGTCGCGCCTGTCCTGATATTTTTCCGTAATGCCCAGTACGCCCGATTTCTTGTTTATTATCGTGTACATATCCTTGGGCGAAATATTCTCCCGCTCCATCATCTGGAACGCTATCGACGCGTCAAAATCTCCGCTTCTGGTGCCCATTATAAGGCCCTCGAGCGGGGTCAAGCCCATACTGGTGTCAAACGATACGCCGTTCTTTACGGCGTTCATACTCGCGCCGTTGCCGATATGGCATATTATCAAATTGCAGTCAAATGGATTCTTGCCCAGCAAAACGGCCGCCCTCTTTGCGTTATAAAGGAAAGACGTGCCATGCGCGCCGTATCTTCTTATTTTATATTTCTCGTACCATTTGTACGGCAGCGCGTACATATAGGAGCTGGCGGGCATTGTCATATGCCAGGCGGTATCGGCTACCACTACGTGTTTGATGTCCGGCATTACCGCGATGGCGGCTTCCATACCAAGGACGTTGGCGGGGTTGTGCAGCGGCGCCAAATCGGAAATGCTCTTTAAAAGATTGATGATTTCCGGCGTGATAAGCATGGATTTTTCCAAAGGTCCGCCGTGTACCACTCTGTGCCCGACGGCGCTGATTTGCTTCATATCCTTAATTACGCCGTGTTCGCTGTCAGTTAAAGTGTTGAGTACTTTTTCTATGGCCGTTTTAAAATCGGGGCAGTTGAAAGTAAGTTCAAATTTTTCTTTTCCTGGGGCTTCCTGCGTAATGGCGGCGTTTTCGTAGCCGACGCGTTCTATAAGCCCTACGGCTATGTTTCTTTTGTTCGTGTAATCGAAAAGACTGTATTTTACGGAAGAGCTTCCGCAGTTTAAACACAATATAATCATAATGATATTATCTCCAATGGGAAGTATTATGATTATATTTTACAATTATAAGCGGGACAAGGCAAAGGCGCGGCAAGATGCGGGAAATCAAGGCTTCCTGTAGAAAGCCAAAAGCTGAGCGACCGCTTCCACCTCGGCCCGCGGCCTTCGTTCAATATTCTTGTGCCCGTCTTCAAGCGTCGCTTTCGAAGCGGAAAAATATACCTTCTTAACGCTTAGTCCTTTCTCCGTTTTTACAAGCGCGAGTTTGCCGTTGGTAATTTGCGCCGAAGGACAGAAAATTAAATATTCTCCTTTGTTCGCCCACGGGCATGCCGCCGTGTCGGCTACTTTCAAAGCAAACGGTGTTTGGCCTTTTGCCTCCAGCATTACGGGTAAATATTCTTCCGGCTGAGAATAGTAGGAAATATTGAAAAACTCTTCCTTTATCTCGTTTAACACCCCTATCGGGCGGCTGGAAGGCATATTGGAAAGGAGTTCATAAATTTTTTTATCGTAAGGTTCCTCGCTCTTTTCCGCTACGGAATAGGATATGGCGTCATCGGTAAAGTAGGAAACGGGCTTGTCAAACACGTGGGAGAGTTTTATCATATTGTCGCGGTCGGGTTTAAAGCGATTCTTTACCCAATGCGACACTACGCTGGAATCTTTTAACCCCAATTTTTTGGAAAGTTCCACCTTGGTCATAGCCGTCATTTTAAGCAGCTGTTCTATTTTTTGCCCCAAATTCATTTTTTGACTCCTTTTATAAAATTGTAGCAAATATTTTAAAAAAGTCAACGCCTATTTACCGTCTGAAAAATTGACAAAGTTAAAAATATTTGATACGATTGTATCAGATTTGATACGGTAAAAACCGCATCAAACTACAAAGCCATAGGCTTGCGCCCGCGGATAAAAGCAGCGGGGTTTTCTGACCCCGAGGCGAGACGGCTCTCCCACAAATCCCAAAAAAGGATTGCCGCAAAAAAAGCGGCACTCCGCGGGCGTTTTTTAAGGCGGAGGTTGTATGAAAGACATTCTGGACATTGGACGCGATGAGGCTAACCTTTCCGGCAGCGGAGCGGGGCTGTATAAAGTGATGTTGGAGCTTTTGCAGCGTTGGGAAACTTTGGCCCCTATGGCAAAGGAGTTCGCCGTTTTGGATAAAGCCCTCAAAAAATATTTCTACGGAGTTCCGGATTTCCGTATAGGCAAATATCAGGTAAAAGGCTTTTACTGTGATAGCTCAAAACTGAGAATACCGGAAAAAGTAAAAAATAAATATCTAAGAAAGGAACGGGAATGGATCGTAAGCATAAATAAGATAAACAAATAAGCGTAGAGACAGTAAAAATTTTGGCCGGTGCGCTTCCGCCACTCCTCACACAACCGCATAGAATATACTCCTAAAACTTCATAATATCCTCCTCACCGGCAGGCCGCTTTTTAAGCGGCCTTTTTTATTTTATGGATACAGAATCCAGATGGTGAACGGTAAAGTCGTACGTCGAGGCGTAACCGTAAAATCAAAAAACGCTTGACTGTTTTTTTTTTTTGATAAATTTCTTTTGTCTTTATCGTCGCTATGTTTTAATGCCAGTTTTTCGGCGATAATGCGCCAAACTCGACAGTTTGACGAATAATGTTGGAAAAGAGGAGTTTTTATGAAAAAAAAGAAATTTACTCAATATCTAATAATTGCTATTTTGTTTTTCTTGCCTTTTTCGTTTGCAAGTTTAGCTTTTTCCTCCTGTTCTTACGGCGGCAAAACTTTAAGCGACGGAAACGCAATATATTCGCCCGACGGCTGTGATACCTGCGTTAAATATTGCTGCCCCAACGGAGAAATGAGCGACGAAGATTGCGCCGAAGGATCCGATATAGCCTCTTATTCGGAAGCCTGCGCGGATAAAATGAGCAAATGCAAAAGCGGCTATACCGAAGGCAGCGACGGAAGTTGTTGCTTGAATACTAGCAAGCCGAGAAAAACTACGGCTTATCTTAACTATTCCTCTTATGGATGGTATACGACAAGCGGCAAAATAAATCATTTCGCTACTTTAAAAGTTTCCGCCCCGTATTGTAAAAATTCATCTTGGTATGTTAAGGTAAACAGCTATTCTTGCACTTCGCCGTTAAGCAAAACTTCAGACGGCTGCAAAATGTGGCCTTACTGGACTTGCCAACGTCATAACGTCGCTACGGAACACGATGGCTTGCCAATGTGTTCCGGTACGGCCTCTTCGGTAGGGGCTTTACTTGATTCATACACAAGTGCTTCTGCCGTATACGGAGCGGGAAGCACGGGGGATTGTTCTTACGAATGTCTGTACAGAGATTCAAAAAGACTGTACCAGCTTTGTGAATGTGATATGTCTTTGGAAGATTTTGAAACAGACGTTAAATCCGAATACAGAGCAAGCGAACTTAAGTTTTAAAGAGGTTCGCCTCTCTAAACTAACCGCCCCGCCGTGAAAACGGCGGGGTTTTTTCGTTAAAATGTAATTTTAAGCGCTTTTGGGACCTTTTGCCCGCACTAATGTTATACATTGCTTGCATAATGTCTAAGTTTTTAATATCGTATCATTAAGGCGTTGAGTAAAACGCCGCACGGAGGCATCGTTATGGCTAAAGCAGATAAAGAAAACAATTTCATTAAAACAGTAAAAAGCATCATCGCGGGTACGGAGAAAAAAGAGAAAACCGCTCTCGCGGCGGATACGGTATTGAAAGAAGCCGTAAAAATATTTTCCAAACTAAATCAACCTTATGCCGTCATAACCAAGGCCAATAAACTGGTATACGCGAATAATGCCTTTATCGAATTGCTGGGGACAGCGGTACTCCCTGAAAATATAGAGGATATAATAGCCAAGAACGAATATAAAATTTTTGAACGCAAATCAGACGATACTTTCTGTTTTGAGGACAGCGCCGTTTTCGCCTCCGCGCTGTCTTTCAACGGGAAGAATTTTAACGCCAAAATCGACATATCCTATTTGGGTGCGGGCAAGAAAGAGAAATATGCTTCTTTGAACATAAGCGAAGTTGACGATAAGGCCTACAATTTGAGAAATGTCGAGACGGAAATTTTACGTTCCAGAAATTATCTCGAGAGTTTGTTCTCGGCATTGCCTTTCGCCTCTTTCGTCCGGGACGATAAAGGCGTCCTGATTACCGCCAATAATTACGCCAAGGCGCTTTTGGGCGCGAATTGCGGCTTTGAAGAAACCCCTAATCAAATGCCCAAGCAGGTTTTTAAAGACGACTGCGCTTTGGATAAGGACGTTTTTAAAACGGACCGCGCTTTGGAAGGCGCGGAAATTTCCTTCAAGGACAAAAGCGGGAAAGTTAAATTCTATTCGGTAAGCAAAATACCTCTTTGTGCGGAATCTGGCGAACGAAAACTTGTCTTGAGCGTTATTGAAGATATTACATCAAAGAAACAGCATGAGGAAAAGACCGTTCTGGCCAAAAATCTTCTTAGTATGATATTGGATTATGCTCCTTTGGCTTTTTATACCAGGGACGAGAAGGGCAATATCTCGTTTTGGAACAAAAAGACGGCGGAGATTTTCGCCGACAACTTTACGGTGGAAGGCGAACGCGGCGTATTACACGAAAGCAAGGAACATACAAAAAGCTGCTTGGCTATGGAAAAAGAAATCGTCAAAGAAGGTAAAGTGGTATTTTGCCCTGCGCAGGAATATAACTCCAAAAGCGGCGGCAAAGTGTTTTTGGATTTGATAAAAGTACCCATACCGGAAAGTTCTTCTTCGCCCGCCTGCGTTCTTACCATCGCTCAGGACATAACGGAAAAGTATATACAGGAGCGTGAAGGAAGCAAGACTAACAATATTCTCCAGGCGATATTCAATGAGGCGCCGGTAGCCATATATGCGCGCGACGCCAGCGGTGATATAATATTCCGCAACAAAAAGACTATGGAGATATACGGCGCGGGCGGCGAACCTTCGGAAGATGCTACGGAGGAGCAAAAAGATTTCTATAAGAAGAGAGACCTCAGCGTTCTAAAGAACGGGAAAGTGCTCTATCTGCCGGAAGAAGAATATGTCGGCATAGACGGCGGCAAACGCGTTATTCGCGCGGTAAAATCGCCGATATCGGATAATGGCGGAAAGCCTTTCCTCGTGGTTACCATAGGGGAGGATATAACCGCCGCTTACGAACGGGAACGCGAAGTTCTGCACTATAAGAACTTCTTGCAGGATATAATAAACAATCTGCCCGTCGCGCTTTACGCAAAGAAATATACCGGCGAATATATACTTTGGAATAAAAAATGCGGGGAGGTGTTCGGAAAGAAAGCCGAAGAAGTCATCGGGAAAACGACTCATAACGACAAGATAAACCCCGAACAGGAAGAATTTATACGTATGCAGGACCAGAAAGTTTTTGACTCCAAGCGGGAACTTGATATCCCGCAGGAACTTATATCCACGCAGGACGGCGAAATAAAGATAATGCATACGGTAAAGACGCCGCTTTTCTTCGCGGACGGTACGCCGAATTGTCTTTTGGGCGTATCGGAAGACATAACGGCCAAGAGCAAAATGGAGCGGCAGGTTTACGAATCGCGCAGCAAATATTCGCTGTTGGTTGAAAGCTGCAAAGAAGGCATATTGATAATAGAACAGGGCAAAATATCTTTTGCCAACAAGACTTTGCTTAACTCGCTCGGATACGAAGAAGACGATGTAAAAGGAAAGAGCTTTTGCGACTTGGCTTCGGCTGGCAGCGAGGACGTCGCACGCGAATTTTACGATAAGGTCTTTGCCGGCACCGCGGCAAGCGATTATGCTTTTATAAAGATGGACAACAAAAACAAAGACGAAGTGTTTGAGTTCGAGGTTTCCGCGGCGATATCAAAATATTTGGGCAAGAAAATAGTGATAATGTTCTTAAGGAATATAACCAAGGAGCGCAGTATGGAGAATAAGGCCAAAGCGAAGGACGACAGATTCCGCAGCGTTTTTGAAGGGACGAGCATTCCCCTTATCATATTACAGCACAACGGCTACATTTATGATATGAACCGTGCCGCGCGGGATATTCTCGGGTTTACGAAAGAAGATAAGCCGTTATACGGCAGCATATTTATAAAGCCGGGCCTTCCGTTGAAAGCTCGTCGCGCGATGGCGGCCATGGAGCCTTGCGTATTTGACGGCAAGATAAATTTCGACAGATTGAAAAAGACGCTCAGCGGCTTGAACAAAAACGGAGTTATGCCTTTGAAAGTCAGTATGACGCCCGTGAACGAGCGGACCTTAAGCGGCGGCAAGACTGTATGCGATTATATCTTGCAGCTGACGGCAGACAAGAGTACAAAAGAGATGGTTCCAGAAGAAGGCTCCGTACTTGCGGAGGATATGCTGAGTTATCAGGAGGCGGTATTGCTTTGCTCCAGGGAAGGGCTTATACTTAAATGCAACAAGAGGGCGGAGCAGCTCTTTGGTATAAGTTTTGTCAATTTATATTCCAAGCCGTTGGCGTCGCTGTTTACGCCTCGCGACAAAGCCGCGATAGAATTGGATATGGCGGAACTGTATAATCACGGCAGCGTAAAAAGCAGGGATTACAAGATAAAGAAAGGCGAAAGTGCTGGCGTCGAAGTTGAAGCCAACGCTGTTCTGGCGAAAAACAATAATTTTATAATCTCGTTTAGGAATATAAGCGCCAAGAAGCAGCTTTTGGACGTCTTGGACGAAAGGAGCCAATATGCCCAAGCACTTATGCAGATTGTTGACGGTGCATTGCTTGAATGCGATATAGAAGATAAGAAACTTTCCGCATTTACGAAGGTAAACGACGCGGCTTGTTCTTTTACCGGGTATTCCATGGACGAGCTTATGAAGCTGAGTTTGTTTGACCTGCTCGTGGACAAGGAGAAGAAGGAAAGCAAAAAGGTTGACGCGTATTTGGCTTCAAAGGCGGAGTTGTTAAGAAAAGACAAACTTGTATCTTTTGAGGCGATGCTTAATATAAAGGATAGACAGAAAGCGGCTGTGGTAAGGATAAGTTCGTTTAGAAGCGGCGACAGCGAAAAGGCCGTAATAGTGATACGCGACGCCAGCAAAGAGCGTCAGCTTGCTTCGGAACTGGATTATAAGCTCAAAGAGCTAAAAGGCGTAAAGAATATTTTGCCCGGGTTGTATATCAAATTGGATTCCAAGGGTATAATACAGGAATATCAAACTGCGGAAGCGGGATACGATATAGCAGTGTTTCCGTCGGATTATTTGGGCCACCCGATGCAGGAATTTTTAAGCAGGGAAGAAGGCGATTTGCTTTTGGAGAATATAAAACAGGCGTATAAGACTGGTGTGCCCGTGCAGACGAGTTTTTCCATGCAGAGCGGCGGGGAACCGAAGTTTTACGAGGCTTCCATATCGCGTTTGGAGGGCGAAGATAGCGTGGTAATGCTGGTTGAGAACGTCGACAGAAGAAAAGGCTTGGAGAACAAAATCCATCATCTTTACGATTTTTCCTCTCGCAAGCAGCGCAGCTTTGTTGAGAATATGAAAGACGTTTTGGAATACGGCAAGCAGATATTCGGGGCGGAAGTGGGTTTGATAATGCACTTCAGCGGACGCAACCGCGATAAGATACTGATAAACTATGCCACGGATAATCCTTACGACATAAAGAAGGGGATAGAGACCGCGGTGGAGGAATGTTTGCGCGACGTTCAAGACGGCAAGGTGTACGCCTGCCGCGATACTTCCATTTTAAAGTGCGTGAGATGTCTGCACGTAAAGAGAGGGATAAATTCCATTATAGCCGCGCCGTTGTACATAGCCGGCAAGGTGGAAGGCGCGATAGCGTTTGTAAGCGTAAAGAAGAACACGATGCCGCTTACCGACGAGGATAAGAGCTTTATAAGTTTTGTCGGCGGGCTTATGAGTATGGCCCTGGAAATCCGCCAAAACCAGAAAGCGGTGGACAACAGCTTGGGCGCTTTGAGGAGATTGGCTTCCAGTTTGGACGTACCCGCTGCGATAATAGACGAGAATTTCAAAATAAAAAATCTGAACAGCGTTATGCGCAATATTTGCGGGATATACGATATTGTGGAGGCTGAAGATCAAAATATCTTTGTCAAGTTCGCTTATGACAGTT
Organism: uncultured bacterium; assembly: GCA_949291515.1. Taxonomy (GTDB): domain Bacteria; phylum Elusimicrobiota; class Elusimicrobia; order Elusimicrobiales; family Elusimicrobiaceae; genus Proelusimicrobium. The sequence goes on from CASEVY010000010.1 coordinate 294,656, forward strand.
TAAAAGCTGAGGGCGACTTCAAGAGTGCGTATAAGACGTCCAAAGGCGGGGCTTTCGATTTCTTATTCGACATCAATATAGCAGACGGAAGCAAAGTAAATCTTGTGTGGCACGTGGTGGAAATCAAGGACGGCAAAGGGGCTGTCAAAGGGTTTTTGCTGGCCAGCGAAAGCGTGAACAATGTCCCGTCTTTAAAGCCTTTTTTACAGGGATATTTGTTTCATTCTTAACTTGACAGTAAAGTCCGAGGCATGTATTATATCTAAAAGGGAAATAATACGTATATTATTTTAAGAGGGATTGAATATGAAGAAATTTCTTCTTATATCGCTGTGTGTTTTCTTGTGCGCGGGCGCGAAAGCTGCGGAGTATGAAATAACTACCGCATTGTCCAGCCCGTATGGAATGTTCAGTACATTTTCGGTGTTTGGGGACGCTACCGTATGGGATTTGATTATTGGGGCCAACAGCAAGGATAACGTAACGCCTACCGGGCACACTTTGCCCATATACCGCCCAATACAGGAAACGTATTTGAATGCAAACGACATAGTATTCGGCGGGGACTTGAATATAAACAGAGACTTGTTTTTAAGTGCGCCGAACCAGTCATACGGGAATGTTCTGGTAACCACTTACAGCAGCGATACCGTTCAGGTGCCGACGTTTTTTGATATGAATTTTTCCAATATAACGATACCTACTCTATATGCCAATATGCTTCTTACCGGCCCGCTTACGATAACGGGAGCGCTGCAGGTAATTACGCTTAGGACCGCGATGCTTAAAATAACCAATTCTTCTACTGGCAGATCTTTCACTTTCCCGTCGGTAAGAGGAACGTCTTTTGGGGATAGGGTTTTTGCTTCCACGCCGTCCTCCCATTGCGGGAGCGACAATAAAGGGCATTATTACGGGCCTTGGGTTACTTGTTCCAGCGGGTCATGCCCGTCAGTGAGCAACAACTGCGATAATGACGATGCCGCGCAATATACGTGCCCGGATAACTTAACGGCCAGCAAGAACTGTATTGATATGAGGCGTGTAACTTACGGGATAACTTCCGTCGATACCAGGCCATATATTTCGGACGTGAAATCTTTTTATCGCAAGTGCGTATACGCCACCGACGAAGAAAGCGGCGCGCCTAACTGCGTTTTGGAGGACTATGTCGCCGGTGAAGAGGCCTACGATTCCATAGTTGATTGTTCCGAGAGCGATTTGACAAGCTGTATATCTTTGTGTTCGCGGCAGGGCGGCTGCTCCGGGACGGCGCGTTCGTGTAAGTATAAGGAAGATCCTCCGACGCAATTCGGCTCGGATTGCGCTTTGAGCGGATGGGAGATGGGTTCCGGATTGGAATGTAAAGACTCATATTCCAGGGTAATGTATACGGTATATACGTGTCCGGCGGGTTCGGATTATACTTCAAGGCCGGCGAGTTCCACTTTCTCGCAGTATAGGGAGGTGGCTTGTATGGGCGACAATGTGGAGAACGATAATACCTCCGACACATATTGCGACAAGGAATTTTTGGTTATAGATTTTTAACGATATCTTGAAAGAGCCCCCCGCAAGGGGGGCTTTTTTTGTTTGATGAGTGGCGTTTTTGGATTTTTTCTCGGTTATGAATATGTATTTAGATTTTGGCGGGGTAAAATAAAAATATCTATTAAATGCGGAGTTGCAAATATAGTAGAATAAACTTATATTTTCGGTGGGCAGGCGCCCGAGAGGAGAAACTATGATAAAGAACGGATCTTCGGTATCCATTCACTATACTTTGACTGTAGACGGAAAAGTGGCGGACACTTCAATAGGCAGAGAACCTTTGGAATATACTCAAGGAGCCGGCCATATAATAATAGGCTTGGAGAAGGCTTTGGCAGGTTTAAAGGCCGGCGACAAGAAATCCGTAGATATAGCGGCGAAGGAAGCATACGGGGAAATAAATCCCGACGCGAGGCGGAAAGTTCCGCGCGACGCGATACAAGGTATAGACAATCTTAAAGTCGGCGATATGGTAGGGGCGAGCAACGGCGAGCACAGTTTTAGAGCGGTGGTATGCTCAGTAACCGATAAGGAAGTGGAATTGGATTTCAATCATCCTTTGGCCGGTAAAGATTTGCATTTTGATGTGGAGATAGTTTCGGTAAAATAAACAGCCGCCTGCGCAAAGGGGTTGTAAAGGGGGCTTTTCGTCGGGGATAAGCCTTTGCGCCTTATGTGCGGGAGCAAAAAACGCAAATAAACTGGAAATAATATTTCAAAATTGATAAAATCTAATATATCGCCGAGATAGCTCAGCTGGTAGAGCAACCGCTTCGTAAGCGGTAGGTCGTGGGTTCGATCCCCATTCTCGGCTTATTTTTTTGTCTTGATTATGGCCAAGAAGAAACCGCTTTTAAAAGCAGAAGCCAAAAAAGAAAGCGTTTATCCGGATATTATAACGCGTTGGCTGGGCTTGGCCGGCATCTTTATAGCGGTGTCCTTATTTTTGTTCACGCAGGACAGCGCTCAAATCAAAATAACGCTTTTCTATATTGCGGCGATAGTTGCGCTGTGCGTTTGGGCGGGCTCATTGATAAAGGAGCGCGTCAATATATTTACGGCGCGAAACTTCGCTCTTTTGTTTCCGTTTCTGTTGTATTTCGGATACGTATTTATATCGTTTTTCTTCCACCCGTATATGACGGCAAGGACGCCGGCGCTGCTTAGATTTGCGGCGTGCGGTTTTTTGTTTTTGACTGCGGCTTTTAATTTTAATTTCAAACGGGCGGAAGATTTTTTCGGATACGTTTTAATTGCCGCGTGGTGTGTTTCCGTTTACGGGGCGGTGCAGATATTGAATATATATCTTCTGCCCGGGATAGACGTGCTTAAGTGGACGGAGTTTTTTGGGAACAGGATTTTTTCCACGATAGCGAACCCCAACTTTTTGGCGGACTTTTGCTTATTTTGTTTTTTTATAGCGCTTGGCCGTTTCCTTTACGAGCCTAAGAAGCGCCTTGCCGTTCTTATGGGGTTGCTTGCCGCCAATATAATGTTTACATTAAGCAAAGGGGCGTGGCTTGCTTTTGCGGCGGGCGTATTTTTATTCGGGGCGATTTATTTCAATTTCTTTTCCGAGAAATACAAAAGCCATAGGCTGAAGTATAATCTTCTTATTTCGGCGGTATTATTGGCGGCGGTATTGGCGGCGGGCATATTTACGGCAAAGAGAATGCAGTCGGTAAATTTCAGGCTTTCCACTTGGCGTTCGGCTTTGGAGATGACGGAAGAGAAGCCCGTTTTCGGTATGGGGAAAGGTTCTTTCCAGTTTATTTACACCGCGTATAAACGGCCGGAAATATTCTATATGGAAGGTATCCACAATGGCGAAACTCAGCACGCGGAAAATTATCCTTTGGAACAGAGTACGGAGCTTGGCCTTGTCGGATTGGGGCTTTTTCTGCTGGTGCTTTTATGGCAGATTGATGGTTCTTGGCGGAAACTTAAAGAGCTTGCCAATTCCCCCAAAACCCGCAGGGAGGGGCTGATATTGCTTTCGTGTTTTGGCGCGGCGGGGGTAATATACATACACAATATGGTGGACGTCAGCATATATTTTGTATCTACGGCGTATTTTTTGGCTTTGTTTGGCGGGATATTGTTCGCTTTGAACTTCGGGCCTTTGGAAGCAAAGCGGGTTTTGTCCGAGGATACGGCATCTGGCGGCGGCAAATTTTTTAAATTGTGTTATATTGTTTTGTCATTGCTGGTGTTGTTTATTCTATACTTGCTGTTTTGTGATTTTTATGAGGTTAGCGCGCCGGCATTGCAAGGCAAATTCAGATATTTTGTCATTTACTGGATATGTTTTATTGCGGGGTCTTTTTATACGGCGTGGCTGTTTTTGAAGACTGCCTTTGAAAGCAAACGCGTCGGCGTATTGGCGATATATGCCGCTGCGTTAGGTTTGATATATGTAAGTTTCTTTCCGTTCAGGGCTGATTTTTATACGGCGGCGGGTGCGGGTCTTGCAGCCCGCAAGGACATATCGGCGCCGATGTATTACAACAAAGCGATAAAGCTAAATCCGTTTGCTGTGGGTTTAAATCAATTCAGCGGGATAGTATTTCAGAATTTGGGCGGCAGAGAGAAGAAAAACCTTGCTTATGCCGGCGATCCCGAAGATGGATTGTACAATGATTACGAAAGGGCTTTGCGGGCGTATAAGCGTTCACTTTCGCTGATTCCCAACGATACGATGATACACTACAATTTGGGGGCATTGTATCACGATATGGCCAAGTACGAGGTGCAAAAGGGGAACAAGGAAAAGGCGGAGCATTATTATAAACTTTCGGAAGAATCTTTAAAGAGGTCTTTGTTGCTTGATCCCACTTACGATAATGCCTATTATCAGCTTGCCAATATAGCTTTGGAACATAACGATTATCGGCGTGCGGCGAACTGGGTAAGTCTTTATATTGAGGGGCCGGAGGAAGTATCAAATCCTCTTTATATCGCCAAGCACCGCAACGACGCCGTGGCGCAAAATCATCTTAGGGGTATAAGAGCGGCAGGTGGAATATGAAAGAGAAAGCATTAAATTTATTGACGCAGGCGCGCAAACTTTTTTTGGCGGGGATGGTTTTTATGGCTCCGCTTGTCTTTTTTACCGATTTGACGAAAAATCCGTATATAGCGCAGGATTTGCTTTTGGCCTTACTGATGAGCGGCTTTTTGGTTTGTTGGGCTGGCGAAGCGTTTATCAAGCGTGAGATTAGACTTTTTTACGGTTTGGCGGATTTGTTTATGCTATTGTTTGCGGCGGTGAGTTTGGCGTCTTTGTTTTACAACTTGGCTGTAGGCGGGAAATTTCTGGCTTTGATAGGGGACTTTTCGCAGAAGGGCGACGTATTCGTCTTTTCTTTTGTGGGCGGCTGGTTTTTGGCCAAATATGCCGGTTCTTGGAAATGGGAGAAATTCCGCGGAGAATTTTACTTTAATTTGGTTTTATGGTGTTTTGCGTGGTTTTTGTTCAATTTGTTTTCGGGTATATTTTTTTGGATATACGCGGCTTTTATGTGGAGTTGGGCGGGGTATGTCTGTCTGAAACGTTTGGATAAAGTTACGCCTTTTGCCCTGCTTGACGTTTTTATTGCGGTTTGCGCGATATGCGGTTTTTACGGGATACTTCAAAATGCGGGGCTTGAGATGATATGGCGGATAAATATCAATTACGAATTCGGCTCGCGCGCGGTGTCGACGTTTGGTAATCCGAACTTTTTGTCCTCTTATCTGATAATATTTTTGCCTTTCGTTTTTTTAAGATATGTGAAAGCCAAAAGCGGAGGGGAGAAATTTACATTCTTTGTAATGCTTATGGTATTCTGCGCGTATTTGGCGATAAGTATGACGCGTTCTTCCTGGCTGGGTATAGCGGGTGCGGGCGTCTTGCTTTTGTTATTTAAAGATTTTAGGGGGCTATTGTTAAAGAACAAGACGCGTTGCGCGGTTATAATAGCAGTTTGCTTTGCGGTATTCTTTTTATGGCCTTCTGGGCAGGAGGGTGATTATTCTCCCGCGGCGGCGCAAAGGATAGCGGAACTTGACGATTTGAGCGAGGCTTCGTCATTGGGGCTTGGTGCGTCGGCCGAAAAACTTAATGCGGCCTACCACCAAAGATTAATGATGTGGGCGTGCGGGCTTGAGATGTTTAAAGAGTCGCCTTTGCTTGGCAAAGGTTTGACTTCATTCCAGATGAATTACGGTCTTTGCCAAGGCGGATTAATGTTTAAAAATCCGGCGCTTGGACAGCTAAAGACTCAAGCCAACGAGGCGCACAACCAGTTTGTTCAAGTGCTTGCGGAAAGCGGATTATTGGGAATTATCTCGTTTATTTGTCTTTTGGCGTTTGCTTTTTGGGGTATTTTGAAAGCCGTGTGTGCGGAAAAGAGTGAGGATTTGCGTCTTACGTATTTATGTCTTTTTGCGGGTTTGGCGGCGTTTATTTTGGATAATACCCTTAACATAACTTTCAGGGCGGTAATAACGGCGTTTGCGTTTTGGTTTGCGCTTGGTATGTTAAACAATCTTTGCTGCGTGGAAAGGACGCGGAAAGTAGGAATATTGCCGGCTTGGTTAATACTTGTTTTGAGCATAATATTGGCGATATTGCTTGCGGCGTGGCAGGCATTGTATTTTAAAGCAGAGATAACGGCCCTAAAAGGATACAAGGCTTTTGCGAAGGGTGAATATTCTGAGGCGGAGGTATTTTTGAAAGAGGCCGACGCCAATGCCGCGATAAGGGCGGACGCGGCGTTCAGCGTGGTAAACGCTTTGATAGAAGAGCGGAAGTATCAGGAGGCTTTGGAATACGCTTTAAGAGGAATAAAGAAATATCCCGGATATTATGAATTTTATCTTAGGGCGGCGGGCGTAAAGAGCGGATTGGGCGACAATATCGGCGCGGCGGAATATTTAAAAGAGGCTTTGGAATTGTATCCCAACAATTTGGCGGCGGCGCAGGCGTGGTCGAAGTTTATAGCGGCGCTGCCGGATTTGCGTACGTCTGATAATGCGGGGAAGGCGGAAGGCCTTTTAAGAATATTCCCTTACGATACCGATATCAGGCTTGCCTATTTGCTGTCGTCTTTTGACAGCGGGGAATATGAAAGAGCGTGCGTTAAGAGCGCCGAATTTTTGGCGGAAGATATTTTTAATCCCGACTATTATGAAATTGTAAAGGAATGCGCGGATAAAGGTTTTGGCAATAAAGAACTTACGGAAAAAGCCGATTTGTTCAAAAAGGCAAGGGGCAGAATAAAAGCGGAAAAATACGGCACGTCTTTGGAAAAGGAAACGGAGAAGTTTTACTCTCGATATCCGCAGGACGCCAATGCGGGTTTATTATTGGCGGAAGTCAAATACAACAGGGGGAAGTATAGGGAAGCCGTAAACATTTTGAGGCCTCATTACGAGGCGCACAGATATCAGAAACCGATAGCCTTTGCGCTTGCGTCTGCGTATTTAAAGGCAGGCGAGAAAGATAAAGCCAAGGACGTATTGGAAGGCATTTTGACCTATGACTCCCACGATGAACAAGCCTTGCTCAGATTGAAAAGTATGGGCGGCAAATAAAAAAAGACTTTACAAACACCTCTAAATTGATATAATCATAATGTGAAGTTATTTATATACCTTTAAAGGGGTACACTATGTCGAATATCAAAAGCAGATTAACAAAATATGCATTGATGGCTTTTTCGTTATGCTTTGTTTTTACAGCCGTTTACGCCGCTCAAATGACAGCGGAAGATAAACTCAATAAAGGTAAAATGCTGTATGAGGAAGGCAAATATGATGATGCCATGGATAATTTTATTGACGTATTCGTCCAGGGCAATCCTGAACAGATTTCCGAAGCGAACGAATATGTCAATATGATTCACTTTAAACGCGGCGGCGTGGAGGCACCCAAGAAGGTTCCTTATGACGCCGAATTGGAAAAGAGCCGCGAAACGGGCCATGAAGGGAAGGTTTTATATGACTCGAGAGCCGGCAAACAGACCGACGAATACGGAGAACCTGTAAAAGAGGCCAAACAGCCAGTCGGCGCAGCCGAACGGGAAGAGGCTTCGGCCCCGGCGGTAGAAGAGCCTACCATATATAAACCCGAAGGCTATGAGGAAGAAAAGCCGGCCGAAAAGATAGTTGCTCAAAGCAGTATGCCGGCGGGCGATGACGTGGAAGTAAAAGCTATGAGGAAGGACAGCGTCAACGCGCAGATAGAAGAGATGACCAACTCCGTATTGGCCAAATTAAACTCCTATAAAGGCATAAATGTATATATGCGCGGCGGAATGGTGGACGCTATAGATATGGAATCTTCGGTAATATTCGAAGACGACGGTATAACTTTTAAGAAATCCGCCAAAGAGATACTCGACCAGGTATATTCTTTAATGATACTGAGCGGCACGCCTTCTTTTGTGTTGCTTCCGCCCGGTTCATACAGCGATAACGTATCGATACAAGGCGTAAGGCAGACTGTTGCATTAAACTCCTATTTGATAAATATGGGCGTATCCAGCGCGAAGCTGAACTTCAATATGGGTTTAACTACGGAAGAGCCGCCGGCCAAATTCAGCGATTTGGAAGGGATTTCGATAGTGTTTGATTATACAGCGAAACCGAATTTGAAATTAAAATCTCCGGAGCGGAATCTGCCGCCTGTTTTGAGTTTGGGTTTATATCCGTTCAGAACGATAGTACCCGATGAAGACGAAGGTATGGTTGTAGACTTCTCGGTCATACAGACGTCGGACAAGGTTTCGGATTGGACATTGCAGATAATTCAGCACGGCAAAGACGGCAAATACTATGTCGTAAGGCAGGTTGCCGGCAAAGGGCCGATATACAGACAGATATTCTGGAACGGTAAGAAACAATATTTTGGACAGATATTGCCGCTTGGCAGCTATACTATAATATTGAGGGCGACGGATACGGAAGGCCGCGAGAAAGTGGTAAGACGCAAAGTGGAATTATTGGAAAGCGCCGCTCAAAAAGAGAAAGCGGCAAAAGCTGCTAAGCAGCCGGTATCCGATCCCGGTTTGGATTACACCAAGAAACGTTTATGGACCAAACCTGAGGCGATAAGGAAATCCGGCGCCGATAAATTGGACGCCGCGCCATCAGCTGCGGCGGCAAGCGGCGACGATTTTATGATGGAACAGCCGGCCGGTATGCCGATGGATGATTTCGGATTAAGCACGTATTCAACCGGCGACTATGCCAATCCCGCCTCGACCGATACGGGAATGGGATATGATGCGGGTTACAATGCCGGATATAATACGGTAAATATGCCCGGTGCGGCGTATGATACCGGTGCGGCGGCGGCCGCGTCTGCAGACGGTACGGGTTATAATGCCAATGCCGCCGGGGACGGCACCTCTTTGGGAGCCGGTGCGGCGGATGGAGCGTTAGGCGCCGGTGCGGCGAGCGGATATGACGCTATGACCGGGGGGTATGACAGCAATGCCGCAGCATATGACAATGCGGCAGCCGTACCTGACGATGCGGCAAATTACGAGTATTAATTATAAGAGAGGGTAAAATGTCTTTTTCTTCAACGATAGACAGTTCCCTTGGCATCAAGAGGACTAACTATAAGGAATGTATAGGCATATACATATCGTTGACGGATGTATATGTGGCGCAGGTGCGGGAGAAATCCGGCGGTTTGGAGATAGATTCTCTGATAAAATTGCCGGTGGGGGAAATTCCGCCCGGCGTATTGAAACCCGCAGATTTAAACGAGGGTTTTTTCTCGACGCCCAAACATTGGCTTGATCCGATAAAGAAGATAATAGCCAGCAAACAATGGGCGACGAAGAACGTCGTAGTTACGTTGGCTTCCAACTTTAGCATACACCGCCACTTTGTGATGCAGGATACTCCTCGCCGCTACTGGAAGAACACGATACCTTTGCAGGCGCGCAAATATATACATTATCCGTTTGAAAGGGGAGTATCGGATTATTACGTATATCCGTTTTATGCGGGTTTGAGCAAAGCAAAGCATCTAGGCGTAGTTTTTTCTATGACTTCCTCCCGTATAGTTCAAGTGCTGGAAGCCGGAATGAAGAGCATCGGTCTTAATTTGGTTGCGGTGGAAACTTCGCCGATATCGATATACAGGCTTTTCAATCAGACCGACAAAGAGAACGTATCGGGCAAAGGCTGTATATACGCCAACTTTACGGCGCATACCGGACAGTTCTTATACGCTTTGAACAACGCTCCGGTTTTAATGCGTGAAGTGGAAGTCCAAAAAGCTATAGGAAACAGGAACCGCCTGGAAGTGAACAACTGTATGGATTTTATATCCAAACAGATAGAAAAGAATCCGTTTGAAGACGTGGTGGTAATTTCCGACGAAGCGGATTTTTGGGCGCCGATATTGGAAAGCGAAGTCAAGCGGCACGTAAGGACGTGGAAAATTTCCGACATTTTCGGTTTTAAGGTAGAAGGTTTTGCGGAAATGGCGGCGATAGGCGCGTGCTTGAAATTCGTCAATAAGAACGTACCGGATATAGATTTATATCGCAAGAATAGGTCTTCGGACGAGGAAATCCGCAGCACGATAACAGTATGGAAGCTGGCCTTGATGTTGGTTGCCTTATTGATAATATGGTGCGGTTTCGTACAAATAAGAGCGATATTGGAATTGAAGTCATTATCCGCACAGACATTTACCAGTACGAAGGATATACCGGATTTTGAAGGGCTGTACGCCTCTCAAATCAAAGATAAGGTAAACGCAATGAGCAGGAAGGCGAAATCATTGTCGAACTATTTGGAACCGGTAAATTATACGGAGAAGCTGTCTGTACTGCCGGACATTTTGCCGCCGGAGATGTGGCTTACGGAGCTTGACATAAGGTATCCTTACGATACCGGAGCGTCAAGACTGAAGGAGAAAAGCTACATAAGAATGGAAGGCGTGGCCAGCGTAATTTCTGGCAGGGAGAAGGAATTGGCGTTAGGCAACAGATTCAGAACGGTGGTAGACTCGACGCCCGAAATGGCGGATCTGTGTAAAGGCAGGGCGACGATATCGTACGATTTTTCTACAGCTCCTTTGAAACAGCAGCAGAAAGATTTTGTACTTGGCACTAAATTCTCCTTGAAATGCGAGAAGGAGGACAAGAAATGAAATTTTTCACTGATATAAAGGAAGGATTATCAGACGTACAGAATATGATATTCGAGAAGAATTGGAATCCGTTTATCAGGCCTTTGGTATTGCTTCTTATAGTGTTTATAGGCGTTTGGTACATAAACGGCGTAGCCAATTCCAAGGTATTGGAATCTCAGAGGAAGGTGGAGGCGAAGAAAGCGGAAGCGGAAAGCGCCAAGGAATATGAAGATTCCAAGGCTCTTTATGAAGAATTGGTAAAGCAGCTTCCCGACTACAGCAAAAAAGACGAGTGGCTTCTGAGCCAGATGTTGTCGTTTTTCAACAAAGTGGGAGTGGAGCCGTCACGTACGGGCAAGCACGTTCTTGACGAGGACGGAGATTTTACGCATTCTTCGGTTACGTTTGATTTCGAGCTTACTTACGAGCAATTGGGCAAGCTGATAGAGATGGTTGAAAACAATGAACAGTTTATGAGACTGTCTAATTTGACCGTAGCGCGTGCGGAGGGCTCATTGGGCCGGCTGCAAGCCGGTTTTAGAGTTCACACATTATTTTTGAAGAGCAAAGATAATGCTGGCAAACCGGCGAAATAGGCGGTGATGAATATGAGAATAGAATTAAAGAGCATTTTTTGTGCAATAACTGTAATGGCTGCGGCAATAGTACCGTTAAGCGGGCAGGTTCCCGGCGATGTGGTGGTAGACGCCAATCGTAAAACGGATATAATCGAGCCTGTGGTAACGCCGCAGGTTCCTGTGAAAGCCGCCAAAGCGGTTGGCAATCAGGCCAGCAGTGCCACCGCGGCTGCCAAGAAGGCTAATAAGGAAGCTGCTCCGAGAGTCGTTTTTGCTCCCACCAACAGCAGAGATCCTTTTTTGTCTAGGGAAGAAGTGGACTCCATAGAGAAGGCCAGATTGGCGGAACAGAAGAGAATCGCCGACGAACGCAAAAGAATGGAAGAGCTGGAGCGTCAGCGCAGAGCGGAGTTGGAGCGTCAGCGCCAGTTGGAGGAGGAGCTGAAGCGAAATCCCGCCCGTGCTATTATCGATAAGATAACTATAGACGGCATTTTAGGCACCGAGGCTATAGTAAACGGCGAGATAGTTGGCGTAAACGGGACTGTACTTGGCGCTAAGGTGGTAAAAGTGTCGGACGATTCCGTAACATTTGTCTATAAAGGGCAAAGATTTGTAAAGAAGTTACCATTGATGTAGTTTGATTGGTTTAAATTAAGGAGGAAGTTAATGAAGAAAAGACTGGCTCTGTTCCTGGCGGTAGTGTTTGCGGGTTCACAGGTGGCGGTACCTGTGGAGGCGTCTGCACAAAGCTCCAGGCCTGAAGCAAAAGTTGCGGTAGTGGAAGATTTAACCTATGGCGACGATACTGGTACTCGCGCAGCTGCCGGAGGGGAATCTTCTATATACAAGCAGGCGGAGGATAATACTCCTCTCGACAGAAAAGTAACTATCAGGGTGAACAATGTGCCCATAGGTACTTTTTTAAACAGTATATCGGCGCAAGCGAAGATTAACTTTATCATGGGCGAAGAATTCGCCGGGAAGAAAGTATCTGCTTCGTTGGCGAACGTAACTGTAAGAGAAGCGTTGGACACCCTGTTAAGAGTGCAGGGCCTTACTTATCAACGTATAGGTAAGAGCGACAGCTACGTAATCACGAAGAGATCTGATGAAGCTCCTGACGCTGTAACGAAAGTATACACTTTAAACTACGTATCATTGCAACCGCAGAGTTCAATAGCGCAGGACATAAACAAGATTATGCCTGCCGATACGACATCGAGCAGTTTTTCGACGACTTCCTCCAACGTGAACGTGTTTGACACGACCAGCGTTGGCGGCGGTGCCGGGGTAGGAATGGGGACCGGCAGCGGAATGAGCGGCAGCGGCGACGGCGCCAGCGCGATACTCTCCGTAATCAAGAGCGTATTGACCAAGCAGGGCAAGATAGCCGTAGACGCCAGAACGAACAAACTGATCATTACCGATGTGCCCGAGGTATTCCCTCAGGTGGAAAACATCTTGGCCGAACTTGATATTAAAGCGCCGCAGATCTTAATAGAAGCGCAGGTTATCGAAGTCGGCAAGGGCAGCGGATTGAACCTCGGTTTCAACTGGACCAATGAAGACGGTACTTGGGCGTCGGCCAGCTTGGGCGGCGTATCGGCCGTACCTTGGGACTGGTTGGGCGGCAGCAGCAACTTCTGGAAATGGTTCGGCGCTGACGGCGACGGCAACGGCGAGCCTACTTACGGAAGCACCATTAACGAAGCCAATTCCGAAGGCGGCATTTCCGCTGATTTCGGCGGTTTCGCAGTGGCGTTCCAAGCGATGCTGAGCAAAAACGAAGCCAGATCACTCGGTAAACCGAAAGTAATCACGATGAACAACAATCCCGCGATTATCACTTCTTCCAGGGACGCTTCAATCGGTACGATTACCAAGGAAACGAGCGGCGCTTCAACGAGCTCTACTTCCGGCAATGAAAGAAGAAGAGTCGGTTTGACCTTGACGGTAACTCCGCAGGTAAACAAAGAAGGTTACGTAACCTTGACGGTAGCGCCTTCTTACTCAGACTTGATTCCTTCCGAAACTGGTGATTCGTACGATACAGTAACCAGGGCCGTATCCACGCAGGTCAGAGTAAAGAGCGGTCAGACGGTGGTGTTGGGCGGCTTGCTGCAATCTGTAGAGAAGGAAACGGTAAGGAAAGTTCCTTTGCTCGGACAGATCCCTGTAATCGGCTGGTTGTTCACGAACAAACAGAACACCAAGAGCACGACTGACTTGGTAATCTTCTTGACGCCTACGGTACTTTCCGAATAGGCTGAGAGGGACATTAATATTTAATTGAAGGATCGTTTTATGGCTAAGAAGCTGACAGATATATTAAAAGAGCAAGGCAAACTGGACGAAGAAGGTTTAGCTAAAGCGACTTTACATTCGAATCAGACGGGCATATCCGTTCAGGACTCGTTGGTAACATTAGGCATAGTTAAGGAAGAGGATATAACGATAGCTATATCCAAACAACTTGCCGTACCTTACGCGAGTAAAGAGAACGGGGTGTTGGTGCCCGAGAAAGATCAAAATCTTGCGTCTATAATATCTGAGAAGTTCGCCAGAGAGAATTTGATACTTCCGCTTTTTGCCGAAGACGGTTCTCTTGCGGTGGCCATGAACGATCCTTCAAACGTATTCTTGCTGGACAACTTAAAGATGATGACTGGTATGTCGATACAGCCTTTCATCGCCAGCAAGAGCCAATTGTTTTTGGCGTTGGATAACTTCTATACCAAGAAGAACATATTGGAAGAGGTTATTTCCGAGAAAGAAGACGACAGCGCGGCTGTGCCTTTGGACAGTCAGGGCAATTTGGACGACCTGACAAACGCCGACGGCAAGATAGACTTGGATAAGGAAAGCGCGACGGGGCCGGGTTCTCATTACGTAAAGATGGTAAACGTAATTTTGAGGCAGGCCATGAGCGAGCGCGTATCCGATATCCACTTGGAAGTATTCGACGAGCGTGTAAGTTTAAGGTTCCGCATAGACGGTTCTTTGTACGAGAGGACATCTCCTCCGAAAGAGGCGGTAAACGCCATTATATCGCGTATAAAGATTTTATCTAAGTTGGACATAGCCGAGAAGAGGCTGCCGCAAGACGGCAGTTTCGCGGTAAAATATCATAACAGGACGGTAGAGTTCCGTGTGTCAGTATGTCCGACGGTATTTGGCGAGAAGCTGGTTATTCGTATTTTGGATAAAGGTACGAGCGATTTAAATGTCGACAAATTGGGTTTTGAACCTCGCCAAAAGAAAGACTTTTTGGAAGCTGCGGCTATGCCGCACGGCTTGATATTTTTGACCGGTCCTACAGGCTCCGGAAAAACCACTACGCTAAACGCGGTATTATCGACCATAAAGACGCCGGAATTAAACTTTATGACTTTGGAAGACCCGGTCGAATACAAACTTGACGGTATAAGTCAGGTTCAAGTAAAATCTCAGATAGGTTTGACTTTTGCTGCGGGATTGAGATCGTTTTTGCGTCAAGACCCGGACGTAATTCTAGTCGGTGAGGTCCGCGACTCGGAAACTGCGGAAGCGTGTTTAAAAGCCGCTATGACAGGTCACTTGGTGCTGTCGACCTTGCACACTAACGAAGCTATCGGCGCGATACCTCGTCTTACGGATATGGGAATAGAACCGTTTTTGCTGGCAAGTTCTTTAGCTTTGGTGGCTGCGCAGCGTCTTATAAGGGTGTTATGCCCGTATTGCAAAGTTCCGTATTTGCCTACTCCTGACGTATTGGATCAGATAGCTAAAGAGTCTATGCTGCCTGAAAAGGAAAGATCCACTTGGACATTTTTTAAGGCTGCCGGCTGTCCGAAATGTGCAGGAACCGGATATAAAGGCAGAAGAGCTATATACGAAGTATTTAAGATAAACGAAGTAATGCGCAACACCATCTACAAGACTAAAGATTTGATAGAGTTGCGCAACGCGGCTATGGCGACGGGCGCTTGGAACTTAAGGGCCAGCGGCTGGCGTAAAGCGGTAAGGGGCATAACCTCGGTTGAGGAAGTGCTTTCCGTGACGACGGCGGACGAATAAAAAGGGAAGGGGTTTAGAATATGGCGAGATTTAATTATGTAGCCCAAGATAACAGCGGCAGGAATTATAAGAGTTACGTTGACGCCGCCAACAAAGAGAAGGCTTTGGAGATTTTGCAGTCAAAGGGCATATTTGTTATAGAGCTTACGCCTGTAATAAAGAAGAGCATTTTTGCGTCGTTTGGCCAATCTTCGTTAAATGCGTCTTCGGCGAAGGTGCCGGGCCACGTTAAGGCGTTTTTCGCGGAGCAGCTGGCGACGCTTATCGCAGGCGGCGTGCCATTGGTAAGGGCCATTTCACTGCTGGGCGAATATTCCACCGATAAACAATTGGGGCCGATACTTTTAAGCGTGGCGCGCGATGTGGCGGGCGGTAACAGCTTGCACGGCGCTTTGGAAAAATTTCCGAAGGTATTCGATCATACCTGGCTGGCTATGGTGCAGGCGGGCGAGGTCGGCGGACATTTGTCGGAGGCTTTGCTCCAAGTCGCGAAATACGTCAAATCCACCGAGGCTTTGAAAAGTAAAATTATAACAGCCATAACATATCCTGCGATATTGTTTTTGATGTCGGTAGGCGTATTGATATACTTCGTGGTGGGCATAGTGCCTACATTTGCTACCATATTCAAAGATTTCGATATGGAATTGCCTGCCATAACTCAATTGGTATTGGCTATTTCAAACGTGGTAAGGAATCACATTGTTCTGCTGGTTTTGGCGATGTTGGCCGTGGTGGGCGGTTTTTATATGTTGGTGCACAATCCCGTCGGCAGAAGAGTATGGCATAAGTTTCATATATCCATGCCGATATTCGGCGGTTTTATAAGCAATATATATTTTGAAAGGATTCTTTCCACAATGGCTACGCTTCTTAACAGCGGCGTCAGCATTATAAACGTGTTGAACGTTATGGAAGAGGCTTTTGAGAGCAATGTCATAATAAGGAACGCCATTGTTGAAGCGAAGAGAGACGTTACTTCCGGCAAGAGCATATCGGAATCATTTAGAAAGACGCACGTATTCCCCGGTTTGATGACGGAAATGATGCTGATGGGTGAGGAATCCGGAAGATTGCCTCACATTATGGAAACATTGTCGAAATTCTACACGGAGCAAATCAACC
The DNA here is from genome assembly GCA_949291515.1 of uncultured bacterium. Classification (GTDB taxonomy): domain Bacteria; phylum Elusimicrobiota; class Elusimicrobia; order Elusimicrobiales; family Elusimicrobiaceae; genus Proelusimicrobium. Next base: position 311,111 of record CASEVY010000010.1, read on the forward strand.
AATTTATAGCGCGTTTTTCGGCGTTGATTGACCCGATATTGATAGTCGGTATCGGTGCGATAATCGCCGTTGTAGTACTTTCAATCTTCATGCCTATATTCAAGATGTCGCAGATCGGTATGGGTTAATGCAAGGGGAAAATATGTTAAAGAGGAAAAACGGCTTTACATTCGTAGAGGTATTGGTAATAGTGGTATTGATAGCTATAATATCATTAGTGGCGGTACCTTCATACAAGAAAGGGTTGGAGACGTCAAAGAACAATCAGGCCCGGGCGAAACTGGTTGAGATAGCCAATGCGGCCAGAATGTATAACGAAGACGCGCGCGGTTCCGGGCAGATAGCGGGCTCTTTCGGGTCGCCCGTAGCAGGTTATAGCGATCCTGAGATATTGTTTTTTACTACCACCGACGATAACAGGAATGACGCGGAGAGCAAGAAATATGCTTATTTAAGGGACGCGGAATCCTTTAGCGGCAAGGGATTTAGAGGATATAACTTCTATATTTGTACGCCTGATGTGGCGGACGCCGCGTGCGGGGGCGACATAAATGTGGTTGCAATAATGACGCCGAGCGATACCATTACTGATGAGCGTTATGTAGGCAAAGTATGGAAGGTTTCCAACGATAATCCCGGCAAAGTAGTTATGACGTCTTCCGCGGGTTAACGCAAATTTGGGAACATTATAAATAAACGGGTAGAGATATGACAGGGAACAGGAAGGGTTTTACATTGGTTGAAGTATTGGTGGCCATAATCATAGTAATGATATTGGCTACGTATTCCGTTTTGAAGTATACGGAAACGATATATGAAGGGGAGAACAGGAAGGCGAAAGCCCAGATGGAAGTTATAGGCGGGGCGTACAAGACGTATTTGATGGAATATCCCGATGATCCTTTAAGCGGGGAAGTATCATACGCCAATAATAAATGCGTAGCCGCGAAAGCTAGTGGCGGCACCGGGAATTTTTATTGCGGCAAGCCTGACCTAGCGGGCAGCAAATATACTTTTACTTTAGGAACCCCGTCTGACACTCCTTCGTGTGGGGCGAGTTTAGTGACGATGACTCCCAAAGCAGATGTGAAAGTCGGAGAGAAATACGAAAGCGGATATTGCGCGTATATAGACAGATACGGGAGGGCGGCAGATGGCGTTGGCAGCTGATCTTAGGATAAACGGGAAAGGTTTTACATTACCCGAGTTGCTGGTGGTAATGGTAATATTGGCTTTATTGGCGGCGGTTAGCACGCCGTTTATAAAGGGGTATATACGCGACGCTCAAAACGGTAAGGCGAAAGCGGCTTTAATACAAATAGCGGAGGCGTATAAGACGTTTAGGACGGATTATCCTAATGCTAGCGTAAGCGGTACGGTAACCAAAGAAAGCCGCGGTTCTTCGGATTGCGGGAGCAATGCGATACAATATAAAGGCAACAATGACGCAAATATTTTGGTAAGCTGCAAATATTTGAGGCCGATAAAATGGAGCCGTATGAAATACACCTTTAAGGTAGGGGGAAGTTGTTCTGCATGCAGCGGTACGGTACACGCGTCGATGCAAGGGACAGACACCGGAGGAGATTACGGTTCGTCATATTGCGCATGCGTAGACGAATATGGCAATATAAAGGACAATAAGAACTCGGATTAAGGAAAATATATGTTTAACAGAAAGGGTTATACTATAGTTGAAGGCATAATAGCGATGTTGTTGGTCGCGATAATGGTAGGCGCCATATTTTCGGCGTTAATGGCTTCACGCCGCGCGATAGTGGAGCCCAGCTATAGGGAAGAAATGCTCTACACGGTTGAAAGTTTGGCCAACAGCATAAAGAATTATGTGGATACGGAAAGCGGGGATTTGGACTCTTTGTGCGGCAGTACGACGCCTTTGTCAAATGGCGAACACGATTGTTCCGAATTATTGCCTGACGTATGCAAAACCGGGGCCGGATATGATTCCAGTTTGACGTATACGGTAAGCGGGCTGACGGTGTCGGACAGCACCGGCGCGTATACTCCTGCCGTAAACCAAGTGAAGATAAATATCGTTTGCAATGGTGAAGTGTTATGATGAATAAAAAAGGTTTTACGTTAATGGAATTGCTGGTGGCGGTATTTATAGCCAGTATGGTAACCATAGCGTTGATGACGGTATGGAAGGCCTCTTCAATGCAGACGTCGCAGGGGCAGCGTCAGAGCATAATAAGGAACAATTTATCGATATTTATGAGGGCTTTACACCGCGATATAACCGAATCTGATTTGATATTGGCGCCGGACAGCGGCGCCTCGGGCGGGGTAATAGTGGCGGTGCGCAACGCCTATTTGGTAAAAGAGGGGGCGAGCTATTATGTAATGCCCAATACGCTTTCATACAGTAAAGATCCCGAGGGCGCGCAGATAGAAAGCGAGCCTGTGGCTTTTGCGTATTGCCAAGAAGGCAACAAAATAAAACGTTCCGCCGAAATTGCTTTGAAAGGATTATCGAACGATTCTTTGGAGAAATCGAGTTTGATAAGCAATGCTGAAAGTTTGTGCTCAAGCGGAAGAATTTATATGGATTATGTCGTTTCCAACGGGTTTGACGTTTCCACCGACGATAATATAAACTATACTGTCAGCATAATAATCCATAAGGATTTTGAGGGTAGCGAAAATCCGCCTGTACATATAGAAATGAGCAAAACATTTATAAAGGCCGGAGGCGCATAAAATGAGGATTTTAAACAAGAGGGGATCGGCGTTGATGCAGGTTATGGTAATGGGCAGCATAATAGCGGCCATTATCATTATGCTTATGCGTTTTGCCATAGGCAGAACCAGCAATATGCTTAAGACCAAACGCGTAATAGCGTCCAAAGCGTATGCTGAGGGTTGTATAGCGCAGTATAACGCGGTAGCCGTTGAGCGCGCTTTAGACGGCGTGCCTCCGCTTTTGGACGGCAGCAACCAAGAAAAATTTACTTGCACCATAGACGGCGTAACGACGGATATATATATAAAATGGGGCTCTACTAATACTGGCCTGGGCAATATAAATTTTATTATAGATACAAGCGAGCTTGACTAGAAATCCAAAAAGGGCGGCAAATGCAGAGCGATAATATGCGTAAGGCGGCTATATCCGCCGTAATTATATTTTGTTTATCTCCGATATTGAGCGCAGAGCAAAACGGCTTGGCGCAAAGTTTTTTGGATAAGGCGCGCAAAGTTAAGGCGGCGGATTCTTCGGCCGTCGCTTCGTCGAAATCAGAACCTGGCATTCAAACTCAGGAAGAATACGGCAATACAATATCCTCATCGACTTTAAGTTTAATACGTCCGCCTAAAGACGAAGAGCCGACTCAGGTAATTCCACAAGGGGAAGTGGAAACGCAGACTGCGAAGGAAGAAATAGTAAATACGGATAAACCCGACGCTTCCGCCTCAGTAAAGACGCCTCAGTTCAAGAAAGTGGAAAAGAACGCTCCTCAAAAAATCAAAGAACCCGGCCACGGTATCAAATGGATAGACAGCTCTACGCGTAATTTCAGCATAAAAGTCGAGCCGCAAACCAGCGGCATTATGACGCCCAATTTGGGTATGAAGTTTGAAACGGTATACCAAATCCTAAGCAAGAATATATCGTGGATGATGTCTGGCAAGGCGAAGGTTTACGTATATCAAAACAGGCAGAGTTTTTTGAAGAACGAACCGGTTGCCAGCAGCTGGTCGGGTGCGTTTTTCTCGCCTACTGAAGACAGAATAGTGATGTATGACGAGCCGAATAATACGTCAAAGATGTTATCTCAGTTTACGCACGAGCTGACGCACCTGTTCGTAGAGGAATTTTACAATCCTCCTTCGGAGGGGTACAAACTGGAGCCGCCGATATGGCTGAACGAAGGCTTGGCCGTTAATATGGAGGATATATCTTCCAGTACGAAAGGCGGCGTATGGGCCAACGATTTGGTGGTAATAAACATAATAAGCCAAAGCGAGAAACTTAAATTGCTATCGCGCTTAAGAAGCGGGCAGGGGCTGACGGCGGAGGAACGGCGGGCGGCCGCTTCCAATATGGTAACGGCCAAGACGGTGGTATTTACCAATTTTGCTGATTTCGTCAAGAGCAGCTCATATGACATAGCGGAGCGGAAGGGCGATGTGGAAAATTGGTATTTCCAGGCTTATGCTATGGTAAGGTTTTTGTTTCGGTCTAAAAATTCCAATTATCCCGATAAGAGAATTCAGTTTGAACAATTTACCAAACTTATGAAGACTTTTGAGGATAAAAAAGACGCCAAAGGCAATGTAATGCGCGATGAACACGGCAGAAAGATAAAGAAGAGAATGTCTACGGAAGCGGCTTTAAAAAAGGCCTACGGCTTTAGGAATATGCAGGATTTTGAAGCCAAATTCTGGAAGTGGCTTATAGAAATGCAAAGGCAGGAACGCCAAAAGATAAAGAACGCCCAGTTTTAACTTAAAATATTCGGCCCGATCAAATCGGGCCGATTTTTTTGAATGTCTTTTGACATTAGCGATAGTTAAGAGTATAAAGCTATATTTGACCGCTTCGGGGCCGTTTCGCGCCGGCAGATATCCTATTAATATTTTTAATAAATACGGTAAGGCAATTTATCAGCCAATAAAAAACCCCCGCTTTCGTATTCGGGGGTTAGTTAGTTATTGACTCTTTGGTCATTCTCTGTTCCTTTAAGTGCTGTTAGGTCGTACTTCCTTAAGGGGGCTTCCCGCCATGCCGGGGCACCTCTGCCCCTGATCACGGCACCCGCTCAAGATGCCTTCTACAGCCTTAACTATAATATAAGCGGCAAAAATTAAAAGTCAAGACCTACAAAAAACTGAAGTTGGGGGTAATATTGGGGATTTAATTGTACAGTTTTTTAGAACTTCGTCGGGGTGAGTGCTTTCTTGAGATTGAAGTTTAATTTATTTTTTGTTTGTTGAGGGGCTGGCGGCTTTTGCATTTTAATTTTAAGAGTAAAATCCTTTTTTGATTGCAAAAAGAGGGGAAAAATAAACCTGTCGTACGTCGAGGTTTACCGAAAAGTCAAAAAACGCTTGACTGTTTTTTTTTTTTGATAAATTTTCTCTGTGCCCAGCAAGGGCAAAAAAGGAGGAAGTTTATGAAAAACTTAAACAGGAAGGGTTTTACCCTTATA
>CASEVY010000011.1 GCA_949291515.1 uncultured bacterium
CATATCAATGACCTCCTTTTGTTTAAATTGCCTGCTAGCACAGGCAATTTATTATAACAAAAGGAGTTTTTCTATTTTGGGCAACGGTAAAACCTTTACCGAACCCCCAGCCTAGCTGGGGGTTTTCACAACATACAAAAATCCCCCGCTTTTGACGGGGGATTTAAATTATAGCCTTAAACCTTATTTATTTTCGGCAGAATTAGCTTTTTCTTCGCCTTCGGTCAGCGGGGCAGCTTCCGTCGGCGTTTGAGCCGCGGGTTCTGGCGCTTTAACTTCCTCCGCCTTTACTTCCGTATCGGCGACGGGCGCTTGCTCGGCTTTGCCGCAAGTGCATTCGGGGCAGGTATGAGCTTCTTCCTTATTGCCGCAAGAGCAGGTTTCATTTTCGCTCTTATCGCCGCCCGCACACTCGCAAGAGGTGCTTTCCGCCGTCAAAGTGCAGCCGCAAGAAGTATTTTCCGCGGGAGCGGCAGCTTGCTCAGCTGGAACATTTTCCGCCGCGGGTTCTGCCGCTTTAACTTCCTCCGCCTTTACTTCCGTATCGGCAACGGGGGCTTGTTCGGCTTTGCCGCAAGTGCATTCGGGACAAGTGTTTCCTTCTTCTTTATTGCCGCAGTCGCAGGCTTCGCTCTTATCGCCGCCCGCACATTCGCAAGAGGTGCTTTCCGCCGTCAAAGCGCAGTCGCAAGGAGTATTTTCCGCCGCGGCCGCAGTTTCAGCTTTAACTTCTTCGGACTTTGCTTCCTCGGTTTTTACGCCTTCCGTATGCTCGCCGTCATTGCAATGCGCGGCGATATCGCCTTCGCTTACTTCCTGCTCGACAAAAGCCTTTTTGGTATTATCCTGCTCGGCCGGCGCTTGGCGAGCTTCAGCCTTTATTACCACCTTGCGCCATTTGCCTTCGCCTTCGGATATGGTCGTTATCTCCAAATTATCGGCCAAGAAGCGGTGTATATAGCGCCTCATCTGCGCCGACATCGGGCGGAAGCGGTATACGCGTTTAGTGCGTTTTACCATTGACAATGCTTTGTCTATTTCATTATTTATCTTATCTTCCAGCTTGCGCCAATAGTTTTGGGTATCGGCCATTACGGAAATCGGCGTATTGAACTGGCGGCTGACCACCAAAGTTATTATATACTGTATCGATTCCAAGGTTTTCCCCTCTTTGCCGATTACTATCGCGGGGTGGTCGCAATCGAAGGTAAGCAAAATCCTCTGCTGTTTGGCGTCCCACCAAACATTGAGGTTTTCGGCCTGTACGCCCATTGAGCTCAACATCTTGCCCAAAGTTTCCTTCGCGCTTTGCAAGGCGGGTTTCATATCCTCGGGCACTATGGCGTTTTGTATTTCGGCCGAGGGGAGTTTTTGCGGTTCGTTCTCTTTGGGAGTTTTGACTCTCTCGCCTCTGCTCTTGCGGCCGCCTTTCTTAAAGTCCTTGCCGCCTTTGCCGCGCCCGCCGCGTCCTTTCCCGCCGCCAAAGGAACTTTCCTTCGAGGCGCTTCTGGGCTTCATCGGGGTGGAATGCTCGGAATCCCATTTCTTCTCTATAATCCGCACTATCGCGGGGCGGCCGCCTATCCCTAGAAAGCCGCTCTTTTCTTCCTGTATTACGGTTACTTCCACTTGGTCACGTCTGCGGCCGAGTTCGTTAAGGCCGCGTATGATGGCGGTCGCTACGTCTTTCCCTTCTGATTGTATTTCTCTTCTTGCCATAGAAATCTCCTAAAAGGCTTTAGCCAGCCTTTTCTTCAATATTAAATTTATAACAAAACTTATGCAGTTGCTCACGAACCAATACAAAGTCAAACCCGCCGGGAAGTTTAAGAATATCAAAGTCATAAATATAGGCATCCACTTCATCATCGCCATCGACGGATTGTCCTTACCCATATCCGGCATAGTCATCTTCTGCTGGATAAACATCATTATACCCATAGCTATGGGCAATACATAATACGGATCCTTCGCCGAAAGATCGTGTATCCACCAGATAAACGGCGAACCGTGTAAAGACCACGAAGTCCTAAGCGCGTTAAACAAAGCCAAAAATATCGGCAGTTGGATAAACAGCGGCAGACACCCGCTTAACGGATTGGCCCCGTATTTCTTGTAAAGAGCCATCATCTCGCGCTGCGCCGTCATAGGATCGTTCTTGTATTTTTCTTGGATAATCTTCATCTGGGGCTGTATCTTCTGCATTACAGCAGAAGATTTAAGCTGTTTATACGTCAGAGGGAACATCACAAGCTGTATCATCAATGTCATTATGATTATCGCCCAGCCGTAGTTGTGCGTATATCCGTAAAGCCACTCAAGCAGGTTCCTGGCCCATTTGCCGAACTGCCCGAAGAACCCAAATTGTATCGAACGCTGCAAGTCGTAAGGTTCGGCGGAAAGCTCCTCGTAATCCTTGGGGCCGATATAGAAATCCGCGTCGAAAGTCAAATCCTGACCCGCGGCCAAGCTCATCGGCAGTTTGATGTCAAGTTTAGGCCCTTTTACCGCTTTTTGGCCGAAAAGCCCGTAAAAACTCGGCTGGCTGTATACATACTGCTTGCTGAATTTCAAATCGGACGCCGCCGGCTTCCAGCTGCGCGGTATAAACGCCGTAAGGAAGTAGCGGTTGTCTATGCCTGCCCATTCCCAGTTGGAACATTCCTCTTCCAGCTTGGCGGGCTTTGTCATCATCTTTTCCGTTATGTCGTTTACCGTAGCGTTCTTTTTGCCCTCTTCTCTTATCAGGCAGATGGCGCGCATATTGGCGGAATTTTCGCTCATTTCGCTTTCTACCGTCGCCAAACCCGGGCCCATATTGACAAATACGTCGGAAATCTCGATATTCTTGTCGCTTATGTTCTTTACCGTCAAAGACAGTTTGTTCAACCCGCCGTCTTTATCGAAAGAATACCCCTTCTTTACGCGCAAAGTATCTTGCAATACGGCCTCAAAAGCCATATCCCAAGCCGCGTCGTCAACCTTTTCGAAATTAAGTTCCGGCATAGTGGCGAAATACCCCGCCCCGCCGTAAGGCGTAAGATTGAGATTTGCCACCGCGTCTTTAAATTCGTAGGTCTTTATCGCCGCGCCTTTGGAAGAAAACGTAATATCCGCGTCTTTAAGTTCCAAAGTGTAAAGCCGCTCCTCTTCCTCTTGGGAGGAATTCGAACCGGTAACTTTGATTTTTGGAGTATTTGAAGCGGCCTGCTCTTCTATCGCCGCCTGCGCGTTTTGCGGAACTTCCGCTTGTTTTGGTGGGAAAAAATAGCTGTAACCCGCATAGAATACAAGGGTTACGCCCAATGCTATCAGAAAGTCTTTATTCATCAGTATCCTCTGGCAATGCGCGCCGAGCGCAAAAGCCTGAGGCCTTCTGCCAACAGACTACGGAACCGGATCAAATCCGCCCGGGTGAAAAGGATGGCATTTTAGTACTCTCTTCACCGCCAAATACGAACCTTTTATCGCTCCGTGTTTATTTATCGCCTCGTAAGCGTACGCGCTGCATGTGGGATAAAACCTGCATACGCCCCTCGGCCCGAGTAACGGCCTTACGTATAGGCTCAACAGCCTTAATATGCAAAGCAGTATTCTTTTCATCAAAATTTAACAAAACCTAAGGTAAGGGTATAAGAAAAAGGGTCCTTATGGTTCTTTTAAAATTCCGGCTTTCTTAGCCATTTTCAAGAAAGCCGCGCTCGCCGCTTGCATATCGCAGAATTTTTCCGCTTCTTTTATCGATACCAAGCAGTCGGCGCCGTCTGTCAATAAATGTCTGTTAAGCCGAAAGGCCTCTCTAAAAAGCCTTTTGCAGCGGTTGCGCACCACCGCATTGCCTAACTTTTTTGAAACTATTACTCCTATACGTCCCGCTCTCTTTGCGCCGAGGGGAGTTTCCTCCCCCTCGGACTTCAAATGGGGACCGGGCCTACACCATAAAACGCAGCCCTCACCGTATATCTTGACGCCGTCCTTTAAAATGCTTTTAAAGTCCCGCTCAAGATACACCCGCTGAGCTTTGGCTAGGCCGAATTTCTTCACAAGATTACTTGCGAATAAGCTCTTGGCGCCCTTTTGCCCTTCTGGCGCTAAGCACTTTTCTGCCACCCGCGGTGGCCATTCTAGCTCTAAAACCGATGGTTTTAGCTCTTTTTCTGTTATTTGGTCTATATGTAGGTAACATAGTGCTAATATTATATTATATTTTACCCGTCCTTGCAATTTCCTTCGCCGCCGCGCCAAATATGCTCATCAGCCCCGAGAAAAAGGCCGCAATCCGATCCCGCAAAGGCGCCGCGTTCGGGCGATATAATACTTCCTCCCAAAAAACTCTTTGACTGCGTCAGCCGTTTGGAGCCCGCAATATTTTAATCAAAGAAACTTTTTACTCTTTTTATTGTATCATTTATCTATGAACTTTACGGACAGAATGATAGTCCTGCTTCGCCAGAACTTCAGGGAAAGAGACCGCATGATCTGCGCCTATACGCTTGAGCACGGACGGGTGGCTTTGCGCTTTCCCGGTGTAAACAGAAGCGATTCCAAACTAAAGGCTTTAAGCGAGCCTTTCGCTCAGTCCTGCGCGCGTATTTACATAAGGAGAAACGCTTCCGTCGGCTGTGTTACCGGCGGCAAAATAGAAACCGTATACCCCGAAATCAGAAAAGACTTCAACAAAACGCAATTGGCGGGCTATTTCTGCGAGCTGTTTTACAGGCTCACCCCGGATTACAGCCCCAATCCCGATAAGTTCTCTCTTTTGGAAAGCTCGCTTTCCCAAATAGACCGCTATCCTTTAAACCAAGCGATGGCGCCCGCTTTCCTTTTAAGGCTTATGCAGCTTAGCGGCTTCGGGCTTTATGGGCACAGCGTCTTGGGTATCGACGAGGATTTCTGGCAGGCTATGCACGAACTCCCCCTAACCGAACTTAATTTTAACAACGAACGGGATATTTTGAATTTAAATAAAACAAGATATGTCTGCAAGAGATTTTTGAACAGATATTTAGACTATCCTCTGCACACCGCCTGCCAACTTGAACTTACCGCGCCCATACCCGCGCAAGAGCAAGAAAAAGAAACCGAGCCCGAACTCGAGCCCGTACTTGCCTAAAGTTTTTGTTTTTGATTGGTCCTTTTAAGAAGTTCTTTTATAAGGAATTCGCTGTCGCGCCTCGGCATTGCCGCGGGCCTGAAGCAAAAAGCCGTAAGCCCCATAGCGATATTGGACTTCTGAACGTCCGTCAATTTGAATTTACTCTCGTCCGTCATCAGGCAGACATAGAGCATATTGGAAGAACCGACATTCACCCTCTTCTGCCCTACTATGTCTATCGCCTTTAAAGGCAGGGCGGGGCAGCCGTCTATAAGGATTTCCTTTTCCCGCAGTTCAACCAGCGGTGTTTTGTTGAAAAACAATTCGTAAAAATAGACGCCGCTTTTATAAATGAAAAAAGCCAAACCCGCATAGGCCAGCCATTTGACTTCCTGCAATTTAAATATGACCCATACGGCAAAGGCCGCGCATAAAAGGCATACCGCCAAACTGAAAGCGTATCTGCGCCTGTCGCAGTAAAAGAAGATGGACTTGTCTTTGTGTTCCATTTTGTAATTTTACGATATTATTGCCTTGCCCTACAATACGCCAGCCGCAAAATATAATAATATTCTCAAAGCAAAACCGTTATTGTAAAACAAAAAGAGAGGAGGCTTGCGCCTCCCCCCTTAGGAGGGTACTATATGATTATAGTACCAAAGCTGTTTTATATATTAAGCACTCTTTTGTAAACCGAGCGACGCGCAAATACCTGCTCTGTCAGTCGATTCGGCACAAACTACTTTACCGGTATAATACTCTCTGGTAAGAGTATAGCCGGTACCGGCAGTTCCCTTTCTTTTAGCGATTACTTTGCCGCTGGCTGTATCTTCACCCTCAACAGACATATTAAAATTATTGGTACTCCAGCTGGAACCGGATACGGCACTTCCGCCGGAAACATCGTAAAACTCAATATCTAAAGTACCTAAACTTTTAGGATATTTGTTTTCGGTGCTGACCAATCTGGCTCTTTCCATAGCCGCGGCGATTGAGCCCATAATAGATAAAGCCTCAGTCGCTCTGGATTTTTCCACCGCTTTAAAATATTGCGGCAATGCCACGGCGGCCAAAATACCGATTATCAAGACCACCACTAGCAATTCTATAAGGGTAAAACCCTTCCTGTTTAAGTGTTTCATAAACTTCCTCCTTTTTGCCCTTGCTGGGCACAGAGAAAATTTATCAAAAAAAAAAAAACAGTCAAGCGTTTTTCGACTTTTCGGCAAACCTCGACGTACGACAGGCTTATTTTTCCCCTCTTTTTGCAGTCAAAAAAACATCAGACGACTAATTCCCTTCGTTCTTAAACCGCCTAATAAAAACAAAAAAACCCCGCCGTTTTAGCGGCGGGGCGGTTAGTTTATTAGGGAAGTTACGCAAAGCGTAACATTATACTCCTTCACATATTATCACTTCGGCGGTACTCTCTCTCCAGCCGTTCGTCCAGTAAATTCCCCCGGAAACTGATTTGGTGCAGGAATAACCGGCCCCTTTCGATTTGCATATTGCTTCCGCCGTTTTGCCAGATTCGCAGAACTTCGCTACGGCTTTATTGATGGCGTCGCTGCTACTGCTTGACGATGTGGCCGAAAATGAACCGTATGACTTGCTTGAAGAACAATCATAAGTGTCTATATATGGCGGTTGATAAGAATGATGCAATCCATCGCAAGGCCCCATAGACGATACCGTATAATAATGCGGATTTACCGTCTGTATGGCTACAGGCAATGTCTTTTCAGTTACTTTTATGTTACATTTAGACCCGGTATAGCCGGCATCGCACCTACAAGGATACAAACCGGTAACCCATGTCGCGCAAACACTGCTTGGCCCATAAGTACAAGTTGCACCATAAGTACCGTGATAACTGCATTTGGAGGATTTGGCTTCGCTAAGTTTATCGCCAGAAGTGCACCTTTCGACACAATTACCGAACACATTACATTCGTCCTCCCCGCAGGTGCAATCCTCACCCCAATTGCTCCATTTTCCAGAGCTGGAACAACATACTCTCTCCTCAGTATCGCAGTTGCCTTCGGGTTTATATTGCCTGTTCCCGAAAAGAGATTTATCGCAAGACTCCGTTCCGTCCGCCGCGTAAAGAGGCAAAGCCAAAACGGAAAACATCGCTAAAATCAACAAAAGAAGCATTTTCTTCCCTTCAAACCTTTTTTGACTCTTTTTAGATAATAAATATAACACAAACCAACCTCCTTAATTATAAGATCAAAAAACGCAAGCATAAGCTATTAAGCCAAGTAAAATTTATCAAAAAAAAAAAAACAGTCAAGCGTTTTTCGACTTTTCGGCAAACCTCGACGTACGACAGGCTTTTTTCCCCGCTTTTTACAATAAAAAAACGGGCTTTAAAACCCGTTATTTTTTTCAATTTACTTCTTTGTAAAACCGTTTATATTTTGTTTCCGTCAAAGAAAACGGAAACGATATTTGCCGCCAATTTCCCTGCCGCAAGCTCAACGGCAAACAGAATATTTAGCGAGGCATTTTCCCTTTCTCCGCAAAACAAAAAGGCCGCCCGTTCGGGCGGCCTTTGCCTTTCGATTTTCTCTTATATCCAAATATTCTGCTTGGTAACTTTGTCTTGCTTTCTTACCTTAGGCTCGCCGACAAGTTCCTGTATGTATACTTCCGCGACAAATACCTTGCTGCCTACCGTAAGCTGGCCGCCGTCGGTCTTGCCTTCCTCGTCCACCAAGACGATATCGGCACGCACATTGGCCCTGTTGTCCATTATGCTGACATTGCCCATAAGGCTCACCATTTCCGTCGGCTTGCTTATAACGCGTTTATCGTATTTCTTCTTGGATTGGCTGAAGGTGGTTATAGTAGCGTTCTCCAAGGCGCCTATACCGTTGATTATTCCGCACTTTATTTGATTGTCGTGGCAGAAATCGGTTAAGGCTTCCATAAGGTCTTTGCCTTTCGCTATTCTGAAAATATACGTTCTTCCGGTAAGATAAGGTTTCTGTTCCGCCATGTTCACACTCTCCTTAATGATTTAAATTTATTCCCATTTGCCCGCTTTTAACGCTTCTATATAGGCTTCTATCTTTTCCAGCTGCCCTTTAGCGTCCAAATGCGCTTCCTTATATACGTCTTCCGCTTTGCCGCTGGTCATATATTTGCCCTGCATAAACGGATAGAGCGAATAGCGCGCGCCGTCCTTGGATTTAAGCCAGCAATACATCGTCGGCAAAGTAAAGTCCGTAACGGCTATCGCTTTTTTCATATCTTTATAGGGGAATATCTCTTCCCGCTCACGCTCGTCAAGCGCCATAAAAAGTTCCCTGGAGGCTACATAATATACATTCAGCTCCAAGCCTTTCTTCTTAAGTTCCGGCAATACCGAGGAGCAGAAAATCTCCCCGACGCCGGGGCCCTGCAGTACTATAACGCCGTCGGGTTCCGCTTTCGAGCTGCGGCATATTCTGTATACTCCCTTGCCCGCCGCTTCCGGTGCGTCCGCGCCCAATGCCGCACGGTCCAGCACCTTCACGTTCGGCCTTGACACTACGGGATAAAGCACCGCGGGCCGCTTGGCCAATGCCGCGCTAAGCAAAGGCCAGACGTCATTGCCGTCCAAAGGCGTCAAAGTTATCGCCGCGCCTTTGGGGAAATCTTCCATTATCAGCTGCAAAGCCTGCGGATCGGCGTGCGTCGGCCCGTCTTCACCAGTCTGCAAGCCCGCATGGCCCGTAAAAATCACGAATGTCCGCTCGGGTTTGCCCGTAGCCTCTTTCCAGCATTGCTGGCCTATCGCGTGCAAGCGCGCCTGAGTATGCATCATCGCCGAAGTAAAAGCCGCGTACGACGCCGCCACTCCTATATGCGTGCCGTAGGCCGATACGCCGCTCATTACAGAAGATATGCCGTCTTCGCATATTCCGCCGCCAGCTACATATTTGCAGTCGGGATTTTTATACTTGTTGTAAAATCCTTTGGCAAAAGCCTTGGCTATCGCGCCCGCGCCCGTAGAGCCAGACAAGTCCGCCGAACTTACCAGCAAACTGCCGCCCGTATGCTCCGATATATACCCCAGCGCAGAGCCCATTACCGTCCTTAAAGCGTGCGCCGAGCCCGCTTCAAACTTGAATTCGGACGGAACTTCCCATTCCTTTATATTATATACGCTGTCCACATCGGGGCCGCCAAACTTCCTGCCCAAAGCGCAAAGCCTTTCTTTGGAGGCTTTTATCATTTCCGCCAGAGGTTTAAAAACCTCTGTTCTCGCTCCGATAACTTCCCTGATTTTCAGCAAGAAGTCCCAAAAACATTTCTCTATATTGTCGGGCGTCATTTCCCCTTCAAAACGCGGCATTTTTACGCCGAAAGTATCCTCAAATTCCGCCATCGCCTTGTAAAAACCTTCGGAAGCGAATTTGTGCCCGCTGCCGTGGCTCGCTTTGCCCTCTATCCCGTAGCGCCAGCCTTTTACCGTCTTATACACTATCGCCGTAGGACAGCCGTTATTCAAATTATAAGCGAACTTCTGCGCCGCGTATATCTGCCCGAAATCAAATCCGTCGTTTACCTCTATCACGTTAAAACCGTTGATATAGAACAGTTCTGCCGGCGTCCAAGCGGTATAATCGCCGCGGCCGCTCTTATCAGCGGTAACCTTTTCGGAGTCTATAGACGCTTGGTTCCAATCCAAATGCAAAACGACATTGTCCAAGCCCGCCGCGGAAGCTATCGCCAAAGCCTCCGCGCTCCTGCCTGCGGTAAGGCCGCCTTCGCCTTCTATTATATTTACCCTAGGGGTATTTCCCTTATAAGAACACGCCGCAGCCAAGCCTAAGCCTATGCTGGAGCCTACCCCTATGCCAGAGGCGCCAGTAGAAAGTTTCACAAAAGGCGTTATCGGGACGGGGTGCCCGTCCAAAGCCTTGGAATTGAACTTCTTAAAAAGAGATGTGCCCGCCGCGGGCGACTTCCTGAAGCCGAGCAAATCTTCCAAACGAAGCTGGCGGTTTTCCGACGCCAACAAATCGGGAATATAATTTTTGACTATCTCATTTCTTAAAGCAGACATCGCGTATAGCCCCAAAGCCTTGTGCCCCGCCGCATAAGAAAGAGTATCGGCTTCCTTTAAATCCGGGTCCTTAAAATCGTAATCCATTACTTTGTAGGCCAAAGTAGCCGCTATCCTGCCCGAAGATATGCTCCCGCCGGGGTGGCCCGAAAGCGGCGCAAAATTATACAGTATGGCGCAAAGCGCTCTATATACTATATCGGCTTTTTCCAAAACGTTTTTCTCTTGCTCTTCCAATTTGTAAGAGCCGTCTTTTAAAATATCTTCCGCCTTATAATAAAGGTTGGTTTTGTCGCTTAATTTAAATTCTGACGGATTTATCATATAAATTGCTCCTTACTCTTCTAGCCTTCGAAATCGCCCGAAAGGAAATTCAATACCAAATTATACGCCGCGTCAATATCCTTCTTGCTCGCGGTTTCCACATTGGAGTGGATATATCGTACGGGTACGCTCAAAGCCGCCGCGCGCGCCGCGCCGCCCGCCCGCTGCATTACTTTAGCGTCATTGGAGCCGCGCGCCGCAACCCTAAGCTGATAGGCAATATTATTATCCTCGCAAATCTTTATCAAATGCTTGCTTAACGCCCTGTCCGCTATAGTGCTGCTGTCGGCCAAAGTTATCCCTATGCCCTTGCCTAATGACACCACATAGTCCTGCGGACGCATACCCGGCGTATCTAGAGCGCCAGTGGTATCCACCGCCAAAGCCACTTCCGGCCTAATGTCGGCGGTAGCCGCTTCGGCGCCGATAAGCCCGTATTCTTCCTGCACGCTAAAGACAAAATAAATATCGTTCCTGTGGCTCTTGGGCATATTTTTTATAACCTCAAGCAAAATATATACGCCCGCCCTATCGTCTATCGCCTTGGAAGTGAACAAATCCCCGCCCAATTCCCGCGGGGTCCTGTCCAAAACGACGGGATCGCCTATGGTTACCATATCCAGTACTTCCCGCACGCCATAGCCCGTATCTATACATAAGGAGGCCGCGTCCACGCCCTGCGTCTTTTCCGCCGCGGTAAGATAATGAGCAGCCTTTGCCCCGATTACGCCCGGTATAAGGCCGTGTTCTTCCGCAACTATAGCAACGCGCTGGGAAAGCAATGTCCTGGCGTCTATGCCGCCGGTAAGCGTAAAATATATAAACCCTTTATCGTCAATATAACGTACCTTAAGAGATACTTCGTCCATATGCGCGGCCGCCATTACCCTGCTGCCGCCGCCTTTGCCTTTCTTTAGCGCAATTACATTGCCCATTCTGTCGACGCGTATTTCGTCGCAATAAGGCTTAATCTCGGAAATAATTTCCTCGGCAAGAAGTTCCTCCCTGCCCGGCGCCGAAGGTATTTGCGCCAATTTAGAGAACAAACTGAAATCCATACCTATGCCTCCAACGTCTGAAAAATTACACTCGGCCTACGGCCATTGTAGCATATTATTAACTTGTTTGCTTAGACGTAAAACCCATCAAAACCCGCCGCGAAGCTGGGTAAAGCGTTCAAAATAAAACCCTTGTAATACTTGGCTCTTTTTAATAATATGTTAATTAGTATTTTATATAGGAGATATATATGTTTAAAAAAACATTTGTCTTTTTTATCATTTCCTCATTCGCCGCAACGCTCTGCGCTCAAACGCAAAGCAGAGGCGCTTACAGCGAAATACTCGGCGGCGACGCGGAAAAAGCCAAACAAAAACCGGAGTATTCTTATCTTTACAATACCTCGCTAATTAAAGCAATAAGCGATAATGACGTAGACAGAGTAAACATATTGCTCTACGCCGGCGTAAACCCCAACGAGAAAAACGACGAAGGTATGGTCCCGCTGGTCGCCGCGGCCAATTCTGACCCGAAAATTACCGAAATGCTTTTGAAAAGGAACGCAAAAGTCAACGAGCCTTCAAAAGATTCCGTTACTCCTTTGATGGCCGCTTCAGGCGCAGGCAACTTGGAAGCAGTAACTCTCCTGCTTGAATACGGCGCCAACCCCAACGCGGAGGACAATAAAGGCAAAACCGCTTTGGATTATGCCTCGGAAAATAAACATCATGACGTCGTACTTAAACTTATCGATACGAATATAATTAAAATCAACGATAAGGAAGCGGCTATGTCCACGTCGATTACATCGGCCGCAGCCGCAAAAGATATGATGACAGTTTACAAATTGCTGGACAGAGGCGCGGACATCAACGGCAAAAACCAGTTCGGTTATACCCCGCTTATCGCCGCGGTAGATACGGGCGACTATAAATTCGTAAGAGAAATGCTTACCCTCAATCCCAATTTGGAAGTTAAAGACAATACCGGCAGAACCGCTCTTATGCACTCCGTACAAAATAAAGACGACGCTATAACAAAACTCCTGCTGAACGCCGGCGCCAATCCGCAAACACAGGACGCCTTGGCGACTACGCCGCTTATCTTATCGGCAAAAAACAGCAATAACTCTATGGTAAAAGAAATGCTTAAACGCGGTGCCGACGTAAACGCACAGGACAGACTTGGCAGAAGCGCTCTTTCCTGGGCGGTGGAAAACGGCGATTACCCGGTCTTTAATACCATAATCGCAACAGAAGGCGTAACCGCCGATTTGCTTTACAGCGCCGAAAATACTTCCCCCCTTATGGGCGCGGCCAAGAAAGGCGATTATAAAATGACTTATGATTTGCTCTCTAAAGGCGCCAATCCAAACCTCCAGGATACCGAAGAAAATACGGCTCTGTTCTACGCCGTCAAAGGGAATCATACCAGAGTCGCGACTCTGCTTGTCGGCTTCGGAGCCAACCCTTACATCAAAAGCGAGGATACTCCTAAACTCTCAAGTTTGGCCAGAGCCAACAATAATACAAAATTGGCCGCCGTTATCGAAACGGAAGAAAAACGCGCCGAAAAAGAAGGCAGACTGCAACAGTCCTATAAAGAACAAATGCTCATACGCAAACAGGCTGAAGAACAGAAGTTCTGGGACAGTATTGAAGACATCGACGATTATATCGCTTTCCTGGAAAATCAACTCGAAAAAGCGAAAATAGTAAAATCCGAAAGGGAAGCAACAAACAATACAAAACAAACTAAAAAATAAATCTATAACAATAAAAAACCCCGCTTAATTTACAAGCGGGGTTTTTTATGTTTCTCATCAAAGCAAAGCCAAAGATTTTTGCTCCCTCCTCCAAAAAAACTAAAAGCCCAAGCAAAATATTCCCGACAACCTTCGCATTCCCTCGAAAAAAAGCTAAAAAAACAATCTGTTATCGGACGCAATTTGTTTTATAAGTCCAGATATTATATAATTTTGTTAGTTAAGACTTACTTTTATAAGTTTTTTTATTTAAGTTACCGAGGAAGTACTCATATATGGCAGAACAATTTACCACGACAAAGAAATTAAGCGAGCTTAAAAAAGACGGCTATGGCAAAATAACGGCCATAGTACACAAGGACAAAAAAGTTAAGCATCGCTTAAATGCTATGGGGCTGCATAAAGGCTGTGAGGTAAAAAGAAAAAATTCCTCTTTTCCGATTTTAATCGACGCCGACGGAGTGGAAATAGCATTGGGCCGGGAATTCGCCGACCATATATTGATAGAAACCACCCAAAAAGTAATTTTTCTGATGGGTAATCCGAATGTAGGCAAGAGCACCGTATTTTCAAGACTGACCGGCGTTAAAACCGACGCGTCAAACTATCCGGGCACAACCGTATCGCTCCTAAACGGCGAAACGGTAATAAACAAACACTTTTATACCGTATACGATATGCCCGGCATTTACAGCCTTCAGGAAGAATGCCGCACCGACGAAGAGGCCTGCGGCTTGATAAGAAATACCCCTTACGACGTCGCCGTATACGTACTGGATTCCCAACATCTAGAGCGAAATCTATATTTCGCCTTGGATATTATCGCGCTTGGCAAACCGACGGTGCTGCTTTTAAACAAGTTCGACATAGCCAAAAAAAAGGGTATAGACTTGGATACTGCCAAACTATCCCAATTTTTGGGCGTACCGGTTATAGCCAGCAACGGCCTCAGCGGCGCGGGATTTAAAGAACTGACATCCACAATAGACAAACTTGCAACTGGCAAAATGAAATATTCCCCCGCCCAAATACCTCAGGATCAGGACGAGAAGTGGAAACTTATCGGCAAGATAAGCGCGCAGGCCCAAAGAATAACGCACAGACACCCCTCTTTTATAGAAAAACTGGAAGAAGCGGCTTCCTCCAGCTGGCTCGGCTTGCCGATAGCCTTTGTAGTAATGATAATATCGTTCTTTATAATACGCTTTATCGGCGAGGGAATTATAGATTTCCTTACGCCTTTGTACGAAAATTATTATTTGCCGCTTATGCAGCATATTTTTGCTTTTACGCAGGATACTTTCGTATATACGATATTGTTTGGCAGCGCCTCGGAAACTACGGGCGGCCTGGGGATACTATCAGAAGGCGTCAAAATAGCGTTTGTGGACGTATTGCCTTATGTCGTGGTGTTTTACGCGGTTTTGGATTTTCTTTCAATGCTGGGTTATCTGCCAAGGCTGGCGATACTGCTTGATTCTTTGCTTCACAAAATCGGGCTGCACGGATACAGCGCCATACCGATAATGCTGGGGTTCGGCTGCAAAGTGCCTGCGATTATGGCCGTACGCTCGCTGGAAACGAAACGCCAGAAAATTATAGCCCTGGCTCTGATTTTAATGATGGTGCCTTGTATTTCCCAGACGGCGATGATGTTCTCGGTCGTCGCGCCTTACGGCGTCAGGTATTTGATAGCCGTATTTGCGATAATGCTGTTTACCGGATTGCTGACGGGTATGGCGTTAAACAAAATACTGCCTGGCGACACTTCCGATATTTTTATGGAAGTGCCTAGCTGGCAAATACCGAAATTCATACCGTTCGTAAAGCAGCTGGGCAGACGCGCCAAAGATTTTATCGTAGAAGCTATTCCCTTAATCATAGCGGGTATGTTCATCATAACGCTGGCCGATATGACGGGCCTGATAGACATAATAGACAATCTAATGCAGGGGCTGGTCAGCACTGTGCTTGGCCTGCCGAAAGAGTCGTCGTCGGTAATACTTTTGGGCTTTTTGCGCAAAGATATTTCCATAGCTCTTTTGACGCCTTTCGCGCTAAGCGCAAAACAAATGCTGATAGCGTGTATATTTATGGCAATGTATATGCCCTGTACGGCCTCTTTCTTCGTACTGCTGAGGGAAGGCGGCCTTAAAGACGGACTTAAAATTATTGCAATTACTTTGTGCGTGTCCATAGCCATAGGCGGATTGTTAAACTTTATATTATAAAACACATAGAGCTTTTATGCGAAATAAAAATCCCCGGTAAAAGCCGGGGATTTTTTGCGCCTCAATGCGCGGGATAATACTCTACGGCCAAAAGCGGATCTTACTGTTTTGCCGCGCTTTCCTGCCCGTTTTTGGAGCTGGATCCAAAAGCGAAACGCAAACCAAATATGCCCAAGCCCTCTATCAAACGGGCGGTATATTCGTTCGCGCCCAAAGCGCCGCACCAATTGACGAAATCCGCAAGCGAAGTCAAATCTATAAGCTGCCCCAAATATCCCAATACCGCCTGCAGTATCAGTATGACGGAAGCTATATAGATTTTCTTCCCTTTTAGCAATTCCTTCGCTTTTGACAATAAACTTATTATCTTGCCGAACATCTGTTTTCTCCTGTCTATTTTTGATTTATATAATCCCTTATAAAGCGCAGCTCTTCCAAAGCCAATTCAATTTTCCCCTCCGTTCTGCTCTGCGCGGAATTAAGCGAAATCATACGATGTTCAAGTTCCTCCAAACGCCTGGGCGTATTAACGGTAGCCGCAAGCCATAAGGAAAAAGACAAAAATACCGCTATAAGATATATTACGTTCCTTACGACGTTGAGAAAAACAAAACCGCTTCTTATGCCGCCGCAGGACAAAAGATTTTCTTCCATAATCAAGACTCCCAAGAACATAAATCAAGCCTTAAAGTCCAATCGGTCAAATTGAATTCCAATCCTTCGACCATCATATTCCCTTTAAGTACGTCATCATACTCCACTTTTACCACGTCGCCCAATTCTATCTGAGGCAAGAATCGGCAAACAACCGCCGCCCTTGTCTTTATCTTGCTTACTTCCTTGAAGATATCCGGCGCGCAGGCGCGCGCCAAATTGGCGTTCTGAGCCGGCAGCAGCGAACCGGAAGAAAGAGTCAATTCCTTAAGGCCGTATTTGTCTATAAGATTGGGCCGCGCTTTGTTTAAAGTGAAGTCGTCCACCACGCAGCTGTAGCTTCCGAAATTTACGTTTACGCGGTTGTATAACTTATCCAAACCGCCGCTTATGCTTTCAATTTCTATAATCTCGCTCTTGCCCAGCTTTATGCAAGGACTGTTTAACGAAGGCCTGCTCTTAAAAAAGAATTTCCCTTCGGAATTAAAACCTATCTGATACCCGCTTAGCCGCGCCAGTTCCTGGACGATATCCAAACAAGTTAAGGACGACGTGTTCAGCATAGCTATGCTAACTCCGTTTGAGTCCCACTCCGCCTGCCAATACTTAAGTTTAGGTACTGTGCTTTGAGCCGCGTCGCTTTCACCAAGCCAGCGCAGCTGCAGGTATCGCCCGCTTTCTTCTATAGTCGAACCGGACGAAATGCTTTTCCACTCGCTCCAAGAAGAAGTTTCATCATCGCGGCTTCTGGTGTAATAGGAAGAAGACCCGCCGTTAAGTTCGTCCAAAGCGGTAAAATTCTTCCAATTTTTTAATCTGCCTCCGCCGTCGATTATCGGGCTGTAGTAATTGGCGTACGGCGCCACATCGCCCGAGCCCGTAGCCGCTTGAGGGCTAAGCCTTATAGAATAAAAATGATTGTTGCCGTAAGTGGTCAATGCCATCGCCTGATAATTGCATGTTTGATATTCGTTGTCCGTACAAACTATTCCGAAATCCTTCCACGGCCCTTCCACAGGCGTAAGCGGCTTTACCATAAAACGTATTGAACCGTCGGGATAACGGCATATTCGATATCGTACACGATAGGTCTGATTGTCACGGTCCATCCAAACCATTCCGATTTGCTCGTTCCCGCTATCGCTTACTTTAAAAAACGCAAAAAACAGTCTGAAGTTATCATATTTAGAGTGTTCAAAACAATATCCATGCCCAACAAACGGGGCCGTACCTTCCCATAAAAAGTAATAATACTGAGTGATAACTTCGTTGCGAAGGGTGCTGCACTCGACTTCCCATGTCCCGTAAGCCTGATCGCATGATGCGGCCACAACCCCTGGAAAATCCATTTTCCCGTCGGTTATACCCACGCTGTTTGGAGTAAACACAAACGGCAGATTGCTGGAGGATATTATAATCCAGTCGAAGTTGGCATCTTTGAGAAAAGAGGACGGCAACGTGACCGAGGAAGAATTTACCAGCGCATAATCATACGAACCTTGCAAAAAATCGGCGTCCGAAGGCTGATTGAAAAAAGATTCTATAGTGCCTTCATAGTTTAATTCTTCGATTTCTCGTTCGGGATTGCCGCAAAGCTCAAGAGTCTTTTCAAGTATCCACTCTATTGTCTTGTTGGTATGCCACATTCGATATGAAACCCATAAACCGTAACCCGCCGGCAAGGCGTTTAAAAGAGTTATCTTCGCGGGGTATTTGTAGGAGTTTAAAGAGGACACTTCATATTCGTTTACTTCCTTCAGCAATGAGGCAGCCTCAACCCCCGCGTCAAGCAAACCTATTCGCACTTCCAAAACCGCCCCCACCGCCTTATCGGGCAATTCAAAAGTTAAGAAGTTTTCGTCTTCGGCGGAGTCCGATTCGGCCGCGCGCGACGCCACAGTCACATTATTCTTCAATACGGATAATTCCAAAGCCCCGTAAGAAGCCAAACAGGCCAGTTCGCCGCTTAAATTTACTATATACTCCCGCGTCTCCCGATTAAATGTCGGTTCGCGCATAATAAAACCGCGGAATATTTTTGAGTATTCTTCCCCGTCTTCGTTCACGACGCCGCCGTAAACGTCGATCCTGGCGCCGTAAAGAAGAGCGTCTTGAGATTCCTCAAATATGCCGGCCACCGCACTTACCGTCAGCGACATTCCCGCATTATTCCATATCCCGTAACCTTCGTTGTCCAGCTTCCATTTTATCTCGCCGCTTTGAATAACAAATGGCGTAAGATCGAACCCTTCGCCGAAAACATATTTTCCTTCTTCCTCGTTCCATACCTTTCGGTACAAAATGAACTTGCGCGCATAGCAAGGCGAGTGGGAATTTAAAGATTTGAGCATAAAATCGGATAAGGTTTTCATTTCATTTCTCCGTTATTTCAAGATAAACATTCCACAGCCCGCTAATACGATTAAGCTCCGCCTTAAAATCGCCGGTAAGAGCGTATTCTCCGCTTTGACTCAAATCGTAAGCGCCGTAGAAAATAAAGGAAAGGAAAACATTGTCATCGCAGATATATTCAAGAGCCCGTTTCGTTTCCTCGGAAAGATTTTCCAAAAGCAGAGAACCGGAATTCTTGCTGAATTCGTGCCATCTTATCAAAGCTCCGTCGGCCGTATAATGGTATCCGCCTTTGCGGTAACCAACGGGAGTGAAAGAAGTTAAAGCCTTATCCAAAAACAGCAGTCTAGACATAAGTGAAAACTCGTAAAAAAACACGCTTTCATCCTGCCCCATCAATGTAAATTTGAAAACGGAGGCAGAAAGCGGCTCTCCAAAAGTTATCAATGCGTCGCGTCCGCTTATGTTCATTTCGAAATCTTCAAAAAGCGAAAAATTATCGTCGGAAGACGCAGTCTTGTATTCTATAGTCAGGCTTTGCGCGTCCGTATTTTTAATCAATATTTTATCGGCCGTTAAGGCTTGCGCGAAACAAGCCGTTATCGAGGCGTTTACCGTATTTTTGACGCCTCGCTTAATTATTAAAGCCTCGCCCTGCAAATCGCTTAAAGAAGCGTCTTCAAGAAGATTTGGCGTAAGTATTTCTATTGGTTTTATCGTCATAGTGAACTCTCCGAACTCCTTTCCCGCCCGATTTTATAGCTTATCTTGGCTTGTTCAACCGCCCAGCTTACTCCGCGTCTGGCGGCATTGGATATTTCCTCGCATATTTTACGCACGTCCGAATTTTGGGGCGTACCGTTAAAAGTTACCGGCGTGTTTACCGTAACGCTGATATTATCCGCACCCGCGTAGTTGCCCGCCCCCTTAGCGGAGCTGTATCCGCCGCCTTGTATCGAACTTACTACTTCCGGCGGTAAAACAAACTCCCCCGCATGCAAATAATAAGCGCCCGTTTCCTCTATCGGACCGCCGCTGCGCCTGCTGCCCAAAATGCCCCCGAAAAGCCCCCCCAGCAATCCGCCACCGCCGCCAAATATCGCCGAGAGCAAATTGTTGGCCGCCATTTTGCTTAAAGCCTGAGCAAAATTTGAAACCATATTATCCCATACGTTTTTTATCAGTTCGTCTATCTTGCCGAATGATTCGGAAGTGAAATTAAAAAAATCTTCAAGCCCGCTTTTCAAAGAGGAAAACCCCGTATATGCGCCGTTTACAACTATACCGCCGCTTTCTTCGGCCTCTCTTTTTAAAGACTCGTATATCTCGGCGACTTCCTCACCCGCGCTGCTGAAATCGCCGTACATTTGTTTAAGGCCGCTGTCTTCAAAAACGGCCTCAAGCTCAACGCAGAATTTTGCTATATTCTCTATCATTTGCTTATTCCTATTTTCGATAATTGCGCTTCTTCGCTTATGAAGCGTCGTACTCTGCCCGCTCTGAAAGCGGCCGCGCGCTCGCACGCCCACAACAGCCAGTCGAAACTGTGCGAGATTATATATTCCGTCTTATACCCGTAAACGAAAGCGCAGAAACTTACCGCCTCTGAAAGCCCTTCTGCCCCGCGGCCGCTTTCAGAGCCTGAGTAAAATTTACGAATATCCTCCCAAAATCATTTACTTCACCCAAAGCCTGCACGACTTCGCTAAGTTCCAAAAGCGTTATTTTCTCTTGAGGGTTGCTTATATCCTTTAAAGAGCCGCCGGTAATTATATTGATAAGATCCCGGCTCTTGCTGCTGCCCAAAATTTCCAATATCCGTGCTGCGCGCAAAGAATCAGGCCCTTCTTTTATCGCTTCGCCTTCCAATTTTACGGAGTTTATTATCCGCCATATATCTATGCTTTGTTTTATGCTGAGCGGTTTTATTTCCACTTCGCGCCCGCATAATTTTACAGTCCTTGATTTAGGACAAATCGCTTCCAATTCGTTCATTAAATTCTCCTTATAAAGCCCGGCCCGAATAGGCCGGGCCCGTTTCTCGGGGCGCGCCAAACGGGCGCGCGGGGGTTAAAGGTCCTCTATAGTACCGAAACGCTTGCCGCGCTCTTTACTGATGTCGGCGAGAACGTCAAATTCCGCCTCTATCAAAGTTTCGCCGTCGCGTTTGTATGTTTGGCCCGTCTTGCCAGTAGGGCGGCAGCGCCAAAAGGTGTATTTGCGGGAAGAGTTATTCGCACCCTTAACATTTATGAAAAGCGTTTTTACGATACTGCCCGTTTTGTCGCCGAATTCTATCTTTCCGCCGGTTCCGACGGATACTCCTAAGGCGAGTGCGATATTGTCGAGAGTAGCCTCGGAAAGCGAAAACTTTATTTTTAAACTTTCGTCCGTAGTCACCTTATCTATCGGCGCCAGCACCTGATCGACTTTGATGTCGTAAGACGTTTCCTCGTGTTCTATCGAAACGCCGCCTTTTATGAAACCCAAATCCGTCGCAGCGCTCTCCTGCGCGCCGTAATCGCCAGCTTTTACCGTACCGCTTGCGCTTACGCCTACTACTATATTTGTTGATGATGACATATAAAAAAATCTCCTATCTGAATTTAAAAATGAAATTTACCGCCCGGCAATGCCGGCCGAGTTCGTCCATATAATCGCTGCCGCCTATCTTCTTGGCATAATATATATTGTGCTCTTGAGAAGGTATCGCCCCGCAGTTTAAATCCAACAGCGCGCTGAGCGCTTTGCTTATCGCCGCGGTTTGTCCGTAGTCTTCGCCCGTTATCACGAATGTTACGCCTTCCTCGCTTAGCACCTCGTCATAGCTGCCGCCGGGATTGCTGGATCTGTATACCAAATACGGCACTCTTGAAGTTATAGCCGCGTAATTGGGATATATTTTTGAGTCCCGCTCGTCCGCGCCCAAAGCAGCTTTTAATGCCGAGTCCGAACTTAAATATGAACAAATCTCCTCAAGTATCATATTTCCCCCTTTATATCGCCCATAGCCTTACTTACCCTTTGAAAACACCTCCGCCCGCACGGCAGAAGATAAGGCCTGGCTTTCATTCTCGCGCCGCCGTATTCTAAATAGACCGCGTACGGTGCGGCGTTTATGTCCGTACCTATCCTTATCGTAGCGCCCGTGGGGCCTTCCTCATAAATCACGCCGCTGGATTTAAGCAAAAGCCCGCTGACTTTATACGGCGCGCCGTATGCGGGCGAACTTTGCCGCACGCCCCCTATCGCCGCGCCTGATTTGGAAAGACTATCCCTCAAATCAGCCTCCGCCTCTCTTGAAGAGCTCCGCATGGCGTTTAGAAGAGCTTCAAGCACCTTCGAGCCGAACCCCTCTATATCGCGCCTAAATTCGTTGCCGTTGTTTTTTATGAGCATGCGCTTTTCCTTTCCAAATACAGGCAGAGATATCTTTTGGCTCCGCCAAGTTCTATTCTGCCGGTAATATCGTAATACACGCCGCCTATCTTAGCCCTCAGGCGGCCCTTGGGAAGATCCAAATATTCCAAATAAAGAGAATGGGTGGCGTATTGATATTCGGGCGAACTGTAATGCTTTTCGCACGCGCTGCGAGTTCGCAGCCGGCAGGGCGCTTCGCTCTTTAGAAGTGTCCAAGTTTCCCCGCGCGAGCCGTAAGCATCGGCAGAGCCCAAGGAAAGTTTTTCAATGTCGCATACTCGGTTAAGAAGAGCTTTAAAACTCATAAATTCACCTTCCTGTAACTTTCCAGCAGCATAGCCGAGGAAGCAGGCACTTGTCTGTCGTCATAGTAACTGACGGAATAATCGCCCAAAGTTTCGCTCTTTACTCCGCCGCTTTCCTGATCGCAAAGCATAGCCGCTATCCACTGGCATATAGCCAAGCGGATATTGGCCGGGACGCTTCCCTGCGATGGCGCTATCCCCGCTTTATAGCTGACCAAAACGGCTCCGCGCCAAGGCGTGCCTTTTTTGATAAGCCCGTTATATTTATCCGCCTTGAGAGAAGAAAGAGCAATCTCTTCCCCGTTTTGCACTATTTCGTTTATTTCGAATACGGGATATTGATCAAGCTGGAGATATTTGCTTTTGCCGTTTTCAAAATCGTGTGGTTCTTCCGTAATATCCCGCGCGATTATATATCGGCCCATATACCGTTCGGCCGCTATAGTGCAGGATTCCAAAAGGAGATTTAAAAGCGCGTCTTTGGATAGGTCGTCCCCGCTTATTTTAAGATAATTCTTTAAGTCGCCCAAAGTGCAGGCGGGTTGGATTATTTCACTCATGTAAGCTCCTTAAAAGGCGACGCGCAAAAACAACGCCGCCTTTTGATCTCTTAAGTTTATTTGAATATAAGGTAGCTGAAGGCGCTGCCGAAGGTTACGTCTATGGATAAGGCTTGCGTAAAGCGCAGCCAGGTTTGGTCCATCATAAAAGCGCTGTCCAGCGTGGAGCCGTCGCTGTTCCACGAGGCCGCGTCTTGAGAGACTTTAACCGTCATCTCTTCCCTTGGCGAGATCAATAAATTCTTGTTGAATCTGCCGAAGAAGGCTATCGTTCCGCTGCCTCCGCTTAAAGCGCCGGCATCCGTCACCGTGTTAGGTATTTGCGAGCTTACCACATAAGGAGTATTCCATATCGTCGCGGGATTGCCCAAAGACGGCGGCGCCCAAATATAATTGCCGTTGCTGTCTTTAAGCTTCATCAGCTTGTTGAGACCGGCGCGTGAAAGGACTATCACCCCGTCCTTGGAGTTGGCTTCGCTCAAGCTGAAAATCAAATTGGCGATGTCGTCAAAGCTGACCTCATTGCCAGCCATATTCACCTTGTTCGCTCCGCTGGCATTTAAGATACCGGTAAACGGATCGCTGCTGCCGTCACCCAGCAAAGCTACTCTTTCTATCTCCAGGGCCATCGCCTCGGCCACCAGTTCGGAAAGGAACTGCGTCAAATTTATGGCGCTGTCGCGGATAAGCTCGTCTGTGCACTTGATTACCGTAGCCAATACTTTCGCCGTCTGTTCAAGCTGCCCGAAAGTAGGATTGCTTATCCCCTTGACACCGTTCTCGGCTACCCAGCCGACTTGAAGATTAGTCAGCTGTTTGGGGATTTGCCTCTTCCAAGAAGACATCGGCAATATGTTGGCTATCTGCATTATCGGGCTAGATTCGTTCATCATACGGATAACCTGCGCCGAAAATTCCGTCGGCACCAAATATCCGCCGCCTGTAGCGCCGGACGCCCCTTCGCTCAAAACCGATTTAAAATCGTTTAACACCGAATTGCGATTCTTGGCAGCCAAAAGAAAATTCTTCATATTACCGAATTTGCGCCCGTATTCGCTCTGCCATTCCTGCTCCTTCTGCAAGCCGCTCCTGCGCTTAAAAGAGGCGTATTTTTCCATTATATCGCTTTCAGAATTCGGTATTATCGCTTTGCTGTCCGCGGGGTGCAGACGATTGATTATATCTTCAATCATCTTCTCCGCCTTTTCCTTGGTAATGCAGGATTCTATCTTGCCGTCAAGCGTCTTCCTGAGTTCTTTTATGGAGCACATTATATCGTCCATTTATTTCTCCTGTAAACTCTTTTCCGCACTTAGGGCCTGATTTCCCGCCAATAAAAATAGCCATCAAACCCTTGCGCGGATTGACGGCTCGTCCCCTTTTTCTGATACAAATGTATCAAATTCTTATCAAATTGTCAATATTATCATTTTCCCCTAAAAAGAAAAACCCCGCCTTTTCGGGCGGGGTTTAAAATGCGTCAATATCTTATAAAGCTCTGCCGGAATTTAATATGCTGCGTTCCACTTTTTCGGCTTCTTTATATGCCCAGGATTTAACTTTGTCTGTGGTGGCTTTTATCGTTTGAGCGATATCTAAAGTTCTGAAGGATATCAACCCCTTCCCGTTTACCTTTACAACGGCCTGCAAAATATAGTATCTGTCAGCGTCGTAGTCGAAATTGGGATTGCCGTTATAGCGAAAGCCTTGCAGCTCTGCGATAAGGCCGTCATAGTCCTCGGCTTTGGCCATAGCGTCATAACGGGCTTTTTGTTCGGCGGGGATTTTGGCTACCGCGTCGGCTATAAATTTTTGATAGCTTACTTTTTTGTCTCTCTTCTCCTGATATTCTTTCCAGCGTTTGGCTTGTTCTTCTTTCTTAAGCTGCTTCAGCAAGGCTTCTCCGCGCAATGAAGTTTGCCTTCCCGCACGATATTCCGCTTCAGTCTTTTCTTTTAAATTCGCAAGTTTTTTGTCAACATTATTCCCGGTTTGTTTTTCCTGTTTTAAATCTTTAAACATATTAAACAGAAAGATGCCGCTTTCCATCACGGCGCCTTCTCTTCCGAGAACCCTTTCCCCATAATTTTGAGCCATCGTAAAGGCCGGCAAAACGGCAAACGCCGCAGCAATTAATGTAACCTTTTTTATATTCATATTCACACTCCCTCAAATATCCTTTTCTATATTATCCAATTTTAATATCGGGTTCGTAAGGTCCTTTTGGGCATATTTTTCCTTTTTTTGGACCTATTATATTTTGGGACCTTTGGCCCACAAAAAATACCCCCCGTAAAATAACGGAGGGTATTGCCAAATCAAACAATATTATAAAGGCCATCTTTCCATATCTGAGCGGGCGGCCTCGGGCCCGAATTCTTTTAAATAGTTGGCGGAGCCTTTCTTCTCCCTCAAACGCAAAGTTCGCAACTTCATTTCCAAATCCTCAAGTTCAAGCATATCCGATACGCCCAAATGCTCAAAATCCAACATAGTCAATTTCAGCTTGCCGTTATCAAGACGCCTTATATGCAGATTGTTCCAAATATCGGTATGATAAAAACCGGCCCTGTTCAAGTCGCCGTAGAACGACACTATCTGCTTCCACTCCTCTTTGCTTATGGGAGTATTGTTCAGAAGTTTTATGCTCTCCGGCGAAGCATTCGCCAAAGTAAAACCGCTGACGTCGACTTTGCTGGTGGCAAATCCTACTTCCAAACGATTCTTGGCATCGCGTACTTTGGAAGATATGTTCCTCATATCGGTGCTTATCTGTTCAGCCATTCCAGCCGGCAAATCGCCCAGCCCTTCACTCACCACGCGCGGATATTCGACTTCGATAAGATTATATTTAGAAGCCAAATTTTGTTCTTTTATTATTTTATCTATCTGTTTAGTTCTGTACAGTTCGCGCTTGCTGCCGTACTTAAAGTAATACATAACGTCGCCGCTGTCGTCGGCAAGCTGCCATACGGGGCGAATCATTCCGTCGGCGGATTTGATATTCTTTGCCGTCTTTACGCCAAACAGCTTTCCAAAATTTTTGGCTGCGGTTTGCGGAACATACTTCAAACCTTTAATCGAAGCCGTCAAATCCTTTGTCTTGGCCGCCATTACGTAGCGTCCGCCTTTTATTATCGGGGAAGCCATCGCGTATATCAAATCGCCTGAGGCAAAATCCAGCGCTATGGGGAAAGCCTCCTCATAAAATGACATATTCTTGTCTATACGCCTCTTATTCAGCTGGCTTGCAAGAGCCATATCCTGCCCTGCCCTTTTGCCTGATTTTATTATATTGTCCGCGGCTATCTGCGCTATCTTCTTATCGCCAAAATGTTGGTTTAAGGCTATATCTCTCCAATTCAAAAGGACCGCGCTTTCGGCATTGGCAAAAGAATAATCGGAATAGTAAAAAGGTTTCTCAAACTCGAACAAATCATTGGCTATTTGCGCCAAACTTCTGTTTAGCGCGCCGGCCGCCATTACCGAGGCCATATCCTCTATCACCGTCTCCCTGGAAGGGATCTTGCCGTATCTGTTTATTTTCTGCGCCAATGTGCCGGGCGATATATATTCCAACAGGCTTAGGGCATTGTTTACGTCCTCGCCGCGAGCGTTAATCGTATTGAAAAACAGTGTCCCCAACGAGTTTATCTGCGTAAAAAATGAAGGATCCAAACGCTGCGCCTCTTGATAAAAATAGTCCGCCTCAGGTATCCCCTGCGCCAGGACCTCTTTCAAAGCCTTGGCGCTCACTCCGGCAGGCAGCTGCGCTCCGCTTAAATATCTGTCGATATGCGCTCGTACGTCCGCGCCGGATATCGCTTCGCTCTGCATAGGAGCCAAAACAGTTTTTATAAAACCGTCGGCCTTGGCGCTGTATTGCCTTATAAAATCCTCTATCTCTTGTTTCCTTCTCAAAAATACGCGCTTGTCATATTTGTTTTTTACCAAGTCAAAGTCATAATTTTCGTATCCGCTCAGCATAAAGCTGTCGCCTCTTGCAAGATATTTGGCATAATCTTTATACACCTTTTCCTGCTCCGAAATCACGCGAATAAAATCGTTCAGCTGCTGATAATAAGAACTCAAATAAAACGCGCCGTACCATATATCACCTTTTACGGGAAAAGGTATATTCTTCGCCACATCCACCCTGCGCGGATTTAACACTATTTCGGCCACCGTCTTGTCGGCCAAAGCCGATACGTCTACCGAACCTTGTCTCTTTATCTCTTTGTAAGCGGTAGCCAAAACATCTTTGAAAAGTTCTCCCTTTTTATCATACGGCGGCAAATTGGGAATTATGTCCTCGGGAAAAGTACGCGGATACGCCGCGAAAGCAACGGCATTGTACCTGTCGGAATAGGTTCTCAGCCCGCTTAGAACTCTCTTGACTTTCCCCGCATAGAAAGATTTTAAAATGGTTTCCTGCGTTATATACGGGTTTTCAGCATTTAGCGGCGCCATACGCCTTTGCCCGTATACGCCCGAGGGCAAAAGGAAAGATATTAATGCGATAAAACAAAAAATGATATTTCTCATAATAATATTTTATATTTCTTGCCATAATACGGCAAGGTACCTTTGGGTAACAAAAATATACCCTTTAGTCCCATAAAAAATCCGCCGCTGATAAACAAGCGGCGGATTTTAACGTCAAATAATCGCTAGGCTAGTTTATTTCTTGTAGGAAGCGCGCGCCTTATAGTGATTGTGCAATAATTTGTGCGCTTTCTCGCCAAGAGGCTCGCCTAAAAACTCCGCATATATTTTCTGGACTGCAGGATTATCGTGCGAACAGCGGACCTTCATTGAGGCGTCCTCGTCATACAACCCCTTGGCTCTCAGCTTCCTAAGTTCATTAGTCACGCCGTAGGGCTGTCCTCCGCCCGCTACGCAGCCGCCTTCGCACGCCATTACCTCTATAAAGTGGTACGGCGGCTCCTTGCCTTCAGCTTTGGCCTTCTTTATTTTAGCCAGAACTTCCCCGACATTGGCCAAACCGTGCGCTATCGCCACTTTTACCTTCGTGCCGGCGACGTCTATCTCGGCTTCCTTTATCCCTTTTAAACCGCGGACTTCCTTAAAGTCCAAACTCGCGGCCTCTTTGCCGGTTATAAGATAATGAGCCGTTCTCAATGCCGCTTCCATTACCCCGCCAGTAGCGCCGAATATCGTGCCCGCTCCGCTGTAGTCGGCCAAAATATCGTCGCCTTTGCGCTCCTCAATTTCCTTAAAGTTCACGCCGGACTGTTTTAACATTCTGGCCAATTCGCGCGTAGTAATCGATACGTCTATATCCTGATAGCCGGAAGAGAACATATCGTCGCTTCTGGTTATCTCGTACTTCTTGGCCGTACAAGGCATTATAGATACCATAAAGATATCCTTGGGGTCTATATTATGCTTTTGGGCATAATAGGTTTTTGACAGCGCGCCCATCATCTCCTGAGGCGATTTCGCGCTGGAGAAATTATCTATTATATCGCCGTGATACTTTTCCATATAGTCAACCCACGCCGGGCAGCAGCTGGTTATCAAAGGCAATGTGCCGCCGTGCGTAAGGCGATGTTTAAATTCAGAGGCTTCTTCCATTATGGTTACGTCGGCAGAGGTATTGGTGTCAAATACCGCTTTAAAGCCAAGCTCATATAATGCCGCGTTAAGTTTGCCGGTAAGATTGGCTCCTAAAGGGAAACCGAAAGCCTCGCCTATCGCCACTCTTACCGCGGGCGCGATCTGAACGACGCAGTATTTTTTCTCGTCCATCAAGGCATTCCACACTTTTTGCGTGTCGTCGTGCTCGACTATCGCCCCTACGGGACAATGCGCCGAACACTGCCCGCATTTGACGCAAGGCGATTCCTGCAGGTTTATCTCGCCCGCGGGCGAAAGTTCCGTCTTTATGCCCCTCTTTAAAAACGCCAAAGCCCATACGTTCTGCACCTTCTGGCATACCTGCACGCAGCGCCCGCACAATACGCATTTGCTGGTGTCTATTGTTATTGTACCGGTGGAATCGTCTTTCTTGTGAGGCTGGCGGTTGACTATGCTGGGGAAAGCGTCTTCCCTTATGCCGAACTCCGCGCATAATCTCTGCAATTCGCAGTCTTGGTTGCGCGCGCAGACCAAACAATCTTTTGGATGGTTGGACATTATAAGCTCCAGCACCGTGCGCCTGATATTTACCAGTTCGGCGTCGTGCGTGGTTATTTCCATACCTTCCGTAACTTCAGTCGTGCAGGCGCGCGGCATCTTGGGCATACCCTTTACCTTCACTATACACAAGCCGCAGCCGCCGCTCGCTTCCAAATCCTCATGCTTGCATAAGGTCGGTATCTTTACTTTGGCCTGTTTGGCCGCTTCCAAAATCGTAGTTCCTTCTTTAACCTCTACCGGTTTGCCGTTAATCTTTAACTTAATCATATTCTTTATCCTTTCTTAACCGCATTAAATTTGCATACGTTAAAACACTGCCCGCATTTTATACACTTCTTCGGGTCAATGCTGTGTTTGCTGCGAGGTTCTCCGCTTATCGCGCCGACCGGACACGCCCTCTTGCACGCGCCGCACCCTATACAGCCGCTGCCTATGCTGTACGATACCAGCTGCGTACATTTACCGGTAGGACAGCGCTTTTCCTTTATATGCGCCTCATACTCGTCCCTAAAGAATTTTATCGTCGACAATACCGGGTTTGGCGCCGTCTGCCCCAACGCGCATAAAGACGCCTTCTGCATAGCTTTCGAGATTTGCTCCAACTTATCCAAATCGCCTTCCTTAGCCGTTCCGTTCGTTATCTTGTTTAATATGCTCAAAAGCTGATATCCGCCTATTCTGCAAGGCGCGCATTTGCCGCATGATTCATCTACGCAGAACTCCAAGTAAAATTTGGCTATATCCACCATACAGTCCGTCTCGTCCATCACGATTAATCCGCCGGAACCCATTATCGAGCCTATCTCCTGCAAAGACTCGTAGGTTATCGGCATATCAAAATGTTTGGGGTCTATCACGCCGCCCGAAGGCCCGCCAGTCTGAACGGCTTTGACTTCCTCGCCTTTCAACGGACCGCCGCCAATGTCATAGACTACCTCTCTTATCGTAATGCCCATGGGCACTTCTATCAAACCGGTATTCTTCGCTTTGCCCGTCATTGCAAATACTTTCGTGCCGGTAGACTTGCCGGAGCCCATCTCGGAATACCATTTGCCACCTTTAGTCATTATATAAGGAACATTCGCCAATGTCTCCACATTGTTTATAGCAGTAGGCTTCCCCCATAAACCCTTCGTCGCGGGGAAAGGCGGTTTGGGCCTGGGCGTGCCGCGATTGCCTTCTATCGAGGCTATCAATGCCGTTTCCTCGCCGCAGACAAATGCGCCCGCGCCGTATCGGATTTCCAAATCGTAATCAAAACCAGACCCCATTATATTCTTGCCCAAAAGGCCCGTCTTGTAACACGCGTCTATCGCTTTTTGTACGCGCTCTATCGCCAAAGGATATTCCGCGCGGATATAGAATAAGCCCCTGCTCGCGCCTATCGCGAAACCCGCTATTATCATACCCTCAACCACCGAGTGCGGGTTCCCTTCCAATAGGGACCTGTCCATATACGCGCCGGGATCGCCCTCGTCGCCGTTGCATATCATATATTTTTCTTTGCTTTGGGGTTTTCTCGTCAAATCCCATTTAAGCCATACCGGGAATCCGCCGCCCCCGCGCCCTCTTAAGCCGCTTTGCTTCATTTCCGCTATTACGGCTTCCGGGCCGACTTCCAAAGCTTTCTTCAAACCGAAGTACCCGCCGTGCCCGATATATTCGTTAATGTCTTCGGGGTTGATTTTGCCGCAGTCCGCAAGCAAAATGCGGTGCTGTTTCTTATAGAAAGGTATATCCTTTAAAGTCTTACAATGTTCGCCGTCAACCGGGTTCGTATACAAAAGACGTTCCACCACTTCGCCTTTAAGCACGGTGCGCTCGACGATTTCTTCCACGTCTTCCGGCTTTACCTTAGTATAAAATATATCGCCGACGCTTACCAAAGGCCCTTGCGCGCAAAAACCTTGGCAGCCGCTTTTGGATATATAGGTGCTCTTTTCTCGGCAGGAATCGGTTATCTCCACGCAATAATCCAGCCCGCGTTTCTTGTACTCTTCCTGAAACGCCTTGTACACTTCCATAGATCCGCCCGCTATACAACCGGTGCCGCCGCAGATTACTATCCTGTTGTTTATCTTGGAATATTGTTTCTTAAATTTATCGTTGATTTCGTTTACCAAGTTATTCATGGGTACCCTCCGCTTTCTCGGCCTCGGCAAGTATTCCTTTGATTTGCGAAGGCTTTACCTGGCCGTGTATCTTGCCGTTTATCGATATTACAGGCGATAAACCGCAGCAGCCTATGCATCTTAAACCCGCCACGGAATATTTGCCGTCCGGCGAGCTTTCCCCTTCCTTTACGCCTGTGCACTTTTCTATCTCTTTAAGAAGCTCGGGCGCGCCCTTCAAATAACACGCCGTACCCGTGCAAACGGCTATTTGACATTTAGCCGGAGGATTTAATTTGAAAAAATGATAAAAGGTTAAAACCTCGTATATCTTCGCCAACGGTATACCCGTCTCCTTAGATATTACCATGGCCGTTTCCCTGGGAACATAGCCCAATTTATCCTGAACGGAATGCAGCATCATTACAAGGCTGCCCTCAACGTCTTTCCACTTATTTATTATCGCGCGTAATTCAGCCGCGGCGGTTGTTTCTTGCGACATTTTGTAAGTCTCCTCAGTTCTTTAATTTTCCTAATATTTACTGCCTTTTACATATCCTTCTTCTGCGTAATTACTACCGGCATCGGAATCTCCCCCAGCGCCGTATCAAAATACATCGTACCCTTTATCTTATAGTCGACCGATATGCTGTTGGCCGTTACTAGACCTATAAGATTCTTGCCGACTTTGGCAAACGGTATCGTCAAGCTGGCCTTCGCCAGTTCGGTGTCGGCCGGCGCTATCTCGTAAGCCCCGAATGATATCGCGCTGACCTCATTGTCGTTTATGTATAAATTGCCGTCAAAACGGTTCAGCCGAGCCGGCTGCTGCTTGTCCATATTGCTTATAGCAACTTTCACGTCCAAGTTGATATCGCTCAAAGAAAAATCGGTAACCTGCGCGGACTTTATCTCATAGCGGCAATTTACCGCCTGTTTCATTTCCTGTACGGCGCTGCACGCGCTCACAAAAAGCAGCGCGCAAAGTAACGTCAAAAGTTTTTTCATTGGATAACTCCCAGATATATTTCTATAATGTATTTGCAACGGATTATAAATCCATATTATAATAAAACATATAAAAACGCAAATATTTATAGAGGTGCTTATGACTGACTTCAAACAAAGACTGCTGGACGTCTTTACCAAATACGTCCAAATAGAATCGGGCAGCGACGAAAATTCCCCCTCAGACCCCTCCACCGCCGCCCAGACGGATTTGGCGCGCGTGCTTAAAGAGGACTTGCTAAAACTGGGCCTTAAAGATATACATCTCTCAGAGTTCGCTTATCTTACCGCCACACTTCCTTCCAACATAGATTATAAAGTGCCGACTATCGGCTTCTTGGCACATATGGATACTTATCCGGGCGGAACAATAGGAAGAAAGGTCAAACCCATACTGCACAAAAACTATCAAGGCGGAGATATAGTCGTAAGCAAAGAACATAATGTCATAATCTCCCCAAAAACTTCCCACGCTTTAAACAAATGCATCGGACACGACATCGTAACCGCTTCGGGCGACACTTTGCTCGGAGCCGACGATAAAGCCGGCATTACAATAATTATGGTAATGCTTGAATATCTTATCGCAAATCCGCAAATCAAACACGGAGACATAAGAATAGCCTTCACCCCCGACGAAGAAATCGCCCGCGGAACGAAACACTTCGACGTAAAAGCCTTCGGCGCGGATTTCGCTTATACCCTGGACGGCGAATGCGGAGACGGAATCGTCGCCGAAAACTTTAACGCCGCTTCCGTCGTCATTAAAGTCAAAGGCGTACAGGCCCATCCCGGCGATGCAAAAGACATTATGCAAAACCCCGTAAGAATAATCGCCGATATATGCTCCTCCTGGCCGGAAAATAAATTGCCGGAAACAACCGCCGGACGCGACGGCTTTATCTGCTTTACCAACTGCTCCGCCGATTTCGAAAAGGGCATCATCAACGCAATGGTAAGAGACTTCGACGAAAATAAATTAAACGAACATATAAACCTGCTAAAACAAATCGTCAAAGAAAAACAATTGAAGTATCCGGGCAGCAAAATCGAAATGGAAGTCAAACTTTCATACAAAAATATGAAACCCATCATCGACAAATATCCCAATATCCTCAAACTGGCTAAAGACGCCTTCGCAGAATGCGGCCTTAATCCCGACGGCAAGCCCATACGCGGCGGCACCGACGGCGCGACGCTTTCATATATGGGCCTGCCGACGCCAAACATCGACGCCGGCTACGGAACCCCGCACGGGCCATTCGAATGGACAAGCCTCGATATGATGGAGAAAATAGTTAAAGCGCTGGCCAAAATAGCGCAAAACAACGCGAAGAAATAAAAAACTTCCGTTTCTTGAGACTTTGTTTCAACCTAAAAACTCCCCGCCGTTACGGCGGGGAGTTTTTATAGTCCTTGCCATAAATCTTACAGAATAAATTATCTTCTTATAGAAGATAAAATCACCGTACGCTTTTGAAATAAGCCTTCCACGCTTGTTGCCCCAAAAATTACCTCTATTTTATTGTTTTTCATCTTCGCTATCCGTAGGGTCGGGATATTCGTGAACCAAATGTTTTACCTTGCCGAAATTGGCGGTGTCTTCGTCCTCTTTGTTGAATTGCCGCAATGTTTCGCTGCGGTTAAGGTGCCCGATGGCGCTGTCGTCGAAAGTTTCGGGCTCTTTGGTATCTATGGTTATCTCCTTGACATTTTTAAACAGAGAGGTTATTTCAAAAAGGTCGTCCTCTTTAGGTTCAGGTTTCTCTTCCTTTTCGCTGCTGGCTATAAGATTGTAATCGTTTAGAGTTTTATAGCTTACCGCCAGTATCATAACGAACATATTCAAACCAAAAACCGCCACATATAAAGAAAATAACATAAACGCAGTAAGGCTAAAAGTAGCTTTCAAGCCGAAATTTGTCATTTGAGAAAACAGTATCGCCAACTTTATGTTAAAAGGCATTGTGTCGCCCAAAAATTGATTCATGCGCCATAAAGACCACGATGCTTCCCAATTTATCCATACGCTAATCAAACCGGCAAAGAATATTATACCTATAACGGCAAAGAACATTATCAGCGCAGAAAGAAAAAACAACAGCGCATATTTTATCCACCTGCTCCGCACAAGATGATAGCTGGCGCTGAAAGATTCAAATACGCTTTTGTCCTCCAACATTATCATCCAGGGATAAAATATTATATAGGGCGAAAAAAACGTATATATCAGCACCAATATAAAAAGATACCAGTTCTTGAATCCGCCGCTTAAATACATCGCCGGCAGCAGGGTAAAATATATTGCCGCGCCAAGAAGAAAAGAGGAGGCAAAAATTATTATGATCTTCCTTATGGTTAGTATCACCGCACCGAGAACATCCTGATTGCTGCCGTTGACTCCGTCCTGCATCAGCTTGACAGAACTGTATCCCAAAATAAAATTGACTCCGAAGCAGAATACCGACAATCCCATCGCAATGCTGACGAACCAACTGTAACTCTCGTTCTGGTACAGTGAAAAGGAGACAAACACCGCAAACGCGTTAAAAAGAACAAACAGCGAGCCCTGCTTTAAAGAAACTATGGCGGTATACGGGATAAGTTTGAGCCATCGCATTATTATCCCTCTGGTTGACATACTTTCTTTCAAGACGTTCTCATACGCCATTTGCCGCCTCCTTACAAGTAGATTATAGCAATAAATTTAGTAGAATTATTTTATGAAAAGCATATCCGATACCGCGCGTTTGCTGACGCGTAATATTAAAAATTCGCCCATGGCCGTATCCTGTTCCAGACGGGATTTTTTCCCGGACAAACAGGCGATACTGAGCGCTTTCACTTTCTTTAAAGACGCTTTGTTCCTTTATACGATAAGCCCCAGATTAAGTTCGAAAGAGGGCGAACTTAACGATTTTAACAAAAGACTTGCCAAAAATTTAAACGTATTGCGGCGCGAAATAAAACATCATCTATGCTTTTCCGGCCAGGAAACAAAAGCGGAAGCGGCAGGTAAAAAAGCGCAGCTTTTGGTCAAACGTTTCGAAGAAGAACTCCCCCGCCTGCAAGATTTGGCCATAAGCGACATTCAAGCGGCATATACCGGCGATCCCGCCGCTAAGAATTATTACGAAATTATGCTCTGCTACCCCGGCCTTCTGGCCATAACATTGCAGAGAATGGCGCATTTCTTATATAAAAACAACTTGCAGCTTATCGCCAGAATAATAACAGAACACGCCCACAGCCTTACCGGAATAGATATTCACCCAGGCGCGAAAATCGGCAAGAGTTTCTTTATAGACCACGGTACGGGCGTAGTCATCGGCGAAACTACCGAAATAGGCGATAACGTAAAAATTTATCAAGGCGTAACTTTGGGCGCGAAAAGTTTCCCCAAAGATGAAAACGGCTTTGCCAAAAAAGGCCTAAAACGCCACCCTACCGTAGGCGATAACGTAACTATTTACGCAGGCGCCGCAATACTCGGCCCGGTAAGAATAGCGCCGGGAACGGTAGTCGCCGCAAATACCTGGATAACGGAAGACATACTTTGACGATTATTATAAAAAAGCTATTCTCCTTTTCGATGGCGCTTATACTAATACTCTGCGCTTGTACGACGCCGTCAAAAAACAAAAGGAACTTCCTTTCCTCGGTAGACAACTATAAAACAGCCCCGCAAGAAGTTTTTACCCTTCGGGACAATATTTACATAAAGTATATTTACGAAGATACAGAAGTATATCTTAAAGCGAAACTTCCTAAAGAAAAAGAGAATCCTCTCGACAATTATTCCCGCGCGGAACTAAGCGCGGCAAAAGACATTAAGGATAACTCCGCCCGCAAAAAAGAAATTTTATACGTATCGGGCGGATTTGAAAATATAATAACGGATTTCTTCAAAACTCTAATACCGCAAGGAAGCGGCAAAGGCGTAATAGTAATCATACAGGGTTTTGAAGGAGTATTGTTCCGCGACGAAAACGGCAAAGCCGATTTTAAACTTCTTACGGAACTGCCGGAAAATATAGAAATTGTGGGGAAAATTAATGAAAGCCGCTTTACCGAACTTTTTCTATCCGCTATTAAAAAAGACTTGCGACTTGCGGAGATAACAGACAAAAGATTTCTAATCCCAACCCAAAACAAACCCACGGAACCTTATATATATTTGGATTTGGAAAACAATATAGTCCTTACTTTGACTCTGCCGGAATACTTCGAGCTTAAAAAACAAATGACGGAGTTGGGCTTTTCTATATCGTTTATATATTCTTTTCTTATAAAGAGCCATATATTCGGGATAATAAAAGCGCCTTTTACCTCGACGTTTAGGCTTCTGTCTTTGGGCAAGAATTCCGTATACAGCGCGATGGCGCCGCTCGCCCCGGACTATGAAGGCGAAATCCCCCCGTAAACGAAAATGCCCAACCGATGGATTTGGCGGCATTCAATAATTTTTTGGACAAAACAATATCTAAAGAAGTCTATAAGGGAAGCGCCGAACTGCTTGTAAACGGCGAAGAATTCTTCCCCCATTTTTTGGTAAACGCCAATCAGGCTAAACATTCCATATTTATCAGGCTGTATATATTCACTACGGATATGTATTCTTTGTCGCTGGCCGATATGCTCAAGCGCAAATCCAACGAAGGAACCGACGTGAGAGTTATGGTGGACGAACTTAATTCTCTGCTAAACAACAAAAAGACGCCCGCCTACTATTCCCAAGATTACGTGATGCCCAAAAGTATAGCGTCATATTTGAAAAAGAAGTCTAAAGTAAAAGTGAGGAAACGCTTAAACACTTGGGCGACATTCGACCACAGCAAAGTAGTGATAATAGACCGGGACCTGGCCTATACCGGCGGAATGAACTTCGGCGAGGAATATCGCTACCAATGGCACGATATGATGGTCGCGCTGAGAGGCCCCGTCGTCGGCAAATTGGTAAAGAATTTTTATGAGGCGTGGAGCTTCAACGGAATAGGGGGCGATTTTTCCGCCGCATACAGAAAAATTTTCAGTAAAAAGAGCAGACCCGAAAACGCCGAAAAACCGGGAATGATAAACATTCGGTTATTGTATACCCAGCCGCAGGAAGCGCAAATCTTCAAAGCGCAAATAGAAGCGATAAAAAGAGCGCAAAAGAGAATATATATACAAAACGCATATTTTTCCGACGACAGAATAGTAAAACATCTTATAGAAGCCCGCCACAGAGGGGTGGACGTAAGAGTAATCCTGCCAAGCGAGAACGACATAAGCATTATGGCAAAGAATAATATCGCCATGGCCAATAAATTATTCCGGAACGGTATAAAGGTTTATTTCTATAACGGAATGAGCCACGTAAAAGCGGCCTTATACGACGGCTGGGCGATAGTAGGTTCGGCCAATTTCGATAAGATGAGCCTGTTTATCAACAACGAAATGAGCCTCGGCATAGACGATCCCGCTTTTGTCAAACAGTTGGAAACGCGCCTGTTTGAAAAAGATTTCACAGACTCCGAACTTATGACGGAAGAAATAGAAATGAACTGGGCTTGGCAGATAGTCGGCGCGCTGACGAACCAGCTTTAATTATGAAAAGGAAAAGATTTTCAAAGAAGAAACAAATTCAATTTTTAGCGGCCGTAATAATAACGGTGATATTGTATTTTCTGCAATATTTCTCCGAAGGGAAACTTCCCCAGGCTGAAGAATATTCCGCGCCGATAGAAACGGAAACTTTACAATCGCCGCGTCTGCTATCGGTATATGACGGCGATACGTTTAAAATTGATTTAAACTGCCAAGAAGAAGTCCTTTGCAAAAACATATCCGTAAGAGTCCGCGGCATAGACTGCCCCGAGATAAAAGGCAAGACGAAAAAAGAAAAGAATTTGGCGCAAAAAGCGAAGAGTTTTACAGAAAACTTTTTGCAAGGCAAAACTATCGTTCTTGAAAACTGCGAGCGCGACAAATACTTCCGCCTGCTCTGCGACGTAAAAGCTGCCGATCAAGACTTGGCCGAAAATTTACTTAGCGCCGGCCTAGCCTATCCATACGACGGCGGAAGCAAAAAGGATATTTTCCAATAGCATATTTAAACGCAGAAAATAAAAATCCCCCGGCCTAGCCGGGGGTTTTTCACAATACGGGCATAGCCCTCACTATACTAGCTACTACTTTAAGTAGTTCCCACTACCTCTCATTTGCGCCACCCTTTCATCTAAAGGGTTCCTGTCAAACGGAAGC
>CASEVY010000012.1 GCA_949291515.1 uncultured bacterium
CGGGTTCAAGCGTAAGCGGTATTTGCAAATCGCTCGGTTTGCCGACAACGACGGGAAGCAATTAGTTCCGATAAAACAGCTTTGGTACTATAATCATATAGTACCCTCCTAAGGGGGGAGGCGCAAGCCTCCTCTCTTTTTTAGGCTAATTCGTATATTTATGCCAAGCGCTTTGGCGTTATAAGAGGAGTTCTCCTCTGAAAAACAAATAACCTATAAGGCGCCTTTTATGTGTGAGCACGCTGATTTTAGATGTTTTGATTTTTGGGGATTTGGAGTAGTTTAATTGTCTGAGTAAAACGGGATTTCCTTTTCTCTAAAGAACCCCTCGTCTTTTGACGAGGGGTTCTTATGTGGAAATCTCGGATTATTTTTTGTTTCGCACCGCTCTTATGCTTTGCAGGTGCTGATGATAATTCTTGCTGAATATATGTCCGCCCGTTTCATTGTCGGCCACAAAGTATAAAGCTTCGAAATTCGGTTCGGGATTGATTACCGCCTTGACCGAGTTTACGCTCGGGCTTGAAATCGGCCCCGGCGGCAGCCCGTTATAGCGGTAAGTGTTATAGGGGGAATCGACTCTCAGATCTTTAAGGGTGAGGCCCTTTTTCCAATGGCGGCCTTCCTTGGCGTTATAGCCCAAGGCGTATTGCACCGTAGGATCGGCTTCGAGCTTCTTGCCGATCTTTACGCGGTTTAAATATACGGCGGCTATTTTAGGCCGTTCGGAATCCAAAATCGCCTCCCGCTCGACTATTGAAGCTATCGTCAATATTTCCTTTTCCGTCAGCTTGCCTTTATATTGAGCCATAAGCGGTTTTATATTTTTATCGTATTGCGCAAGCATAATGTCGATTACTTCCTGCGGCTGCATATCTTTGGGCAGCATATAAGTCGAAGGGAATAAATAGCCTTCGGCTTTGGCCTCTTTGGCGGCTTTTATAAAGGCATATTTATCTTTGATTATTTCCGCATTTTCCAAGGCCTCGGCTATCTCTTCTATGCGCCAGCCTTCAAGTATCTTCACTTTAAAGTCTTTGGTGCCGGAATCGTTTATCAAACGCCAAATTACTTTGCTGGCCGGCATATTTTTGTTTAGCGTAAAAACGCCGCTTCTGAGCATAGGCGCCGCGCCGCTGAATTTAAGACATATTTTAAACCACAGCGTACTTTTTATAATTTCGTTGTCTTTAAGTATTTGCGCTATTTGGCCCGCGCTTACGCCCGGCGGAATGGTGA
The DNA here is from genome assembly GCA_949291515.1 of uncultured bacterium. Classification (GTDB taxonomy): domain Bacteria; phylum Elusimicrobiota; class Elusimicrobia; order Elusimicrobiales; family Elusimicrobiaceae; genus Proelusimicrobium. Next base: position 1,240 of record CASEVY010000012.1, read on the forward strand.
TTTCCGTTTCCGGACCGTAGGCATCAAAATATTTGTACGCACCCACGCCAAGCGCGATAAAAGCGACAAGTACTATTACGGTTGCGGCTAAGAGTATTTTTTTCTTCATCGATTTCTATTTTATCAATTTGAGGAAATGCCTTTTCCCAGCTTGCAAGACGGCGTCTTGCGTAAGGTTTAAAGGTTCGTCGCGGTTTATTTTCTCGCCGTTGAGTTTTACCGCGTTTTGATCTATCAGGCGTCTTGCCTCGTTTTTGCTTTTGGCTATGCCCGCTTCCATAAGTACGGCGGAAATTAATTTGCCCTGCGCGTTTTTAAGTTCGGGCATATCATCGGGGTTTCCCTTCTTGGAAAACACCTTCTCGAAATGCGCCAGTCCCGCTTTCGCGCCTTCTTCCCCGTGGAAGCGCGTTACTAATATGGCAGCCAAATCTTTCTTGGCCTGCATAGGGTGTTTTTTCTTTACGGCGTCCAAATCTTCCACAGTAAGCAGTTCGTAGTATTGCAGCATAAGCTCGTCGGATATCGACATTATTTTGCCGAACATATCTTCCGGCGAGTCGTTAAGCCCTATATAGTTGCCGTAGGATTTTGACATCTTCTTTACGCCGTCCGTACCTACCAATAGCGGCATAGTCATCACCACTTGCGGTTCCTGCCCATTATTTTTTTGCAGTTGCCTTCCTACCAGCAAGTTGAATATTTGGTCCGTTCCGCCAAGTTCCACGTCCGCTTTAAGAGCGACAGAGTCCTGCCCTTGGAACAGACTGTACATTACCTCCAGCACGCTGATCGGGTTGCCGGCTTTCATTCTCTTTTTAAAATCGTCCCTTTCCAGTACCTGCGACATTGTCACCTTGGACAATGTGCCCAATATCTCCTTGGAGGTAATAAACGGGTCCAGCCATTCGCTGTTAAAGCGTACTATCGTTTTTGCGGGGTCCAGCACTTTGAAAGCCTGGTCGGTATAGGTTTTGGCGTTTTTTAAAATGTCTTCCCTTTTAAGGATAGGGCGGGTGGTGTCTCTGCCGGAGGGGTCGCCTATAGCTGCGGTAAAATCGCCTATTACCAAAGTTACCATATGCCCCAAATCCTGGAAAGTTCTTAACTTATTTAATACTACGCTGTGCCCGAAATGCAGATCAGAGCTTGTAGGGTCGCAGCCTAATTTAATCATAAGCTGTTTGCCGCTGGATAGTTTTTTCTCCAGTTCGGCCTCGCTTACCAAGTCAACAGTTCCTCTTTTTAGTAGTTTTAAAGCCTCTTTTACTTCCATAACAATACTCCCGCCGGAATGTCTTTCCCGTATCGATTTTAAGATATAATAATATATTTTATCATTTTGCTAAATGAAATTATAAGGGTCGGCCAATATTTTGATTTGCAGTTTCTTGGGCGCCTTGGTATTCAAGAGTGTATTTAAAAAGCCCTTTATCATTTGTTCATCGCCGCTTTTTATAAGATAGTATTGCTGGTAGAATTCCTTTGCGTGCGTGCCGCATTTTACCGGTCCTTCTATGCTCATAAATGCGCCGTAAGATTCGCGCACGGCTTTTGCGGCTATTTCGCCAAAGGCGTTTAAGTCTTTTTCGCTTTTTGAGGTAAACAGGAGTTTAACCAATTTCGCATAAGGGGGGAAATTGAAATCTTTTCTGAAAGTCGCCTCGTCTGCGGCGAATTCGAGGTATTTATTTTCTTTGACTATATTATAATCGAACAATCCGTCTTTTGACGTCTGCACTATCAGCTTTGCGTTTTTGTATCTGTTAAGGCGGCCTTTAAGATTGAACAACATTTGGGCGAAGCGTTCGGCCGCGCGGAAATCGGCGGAGTTTAGCTCTAAATCTGCGTCGAGCAGCGCGGCCAGATTTATTTTGCCGCCGCATAGTCCTGCGTTTAGCGCCAAATTGGTGCCGATTATGATGTCGGCCTGATTGTCTTTTAGAGCTTCTTCTACGAAGTAGCCTTCGTCTTTTTTCGTTTTTAGGGTTTGGGAATCCAATCTGTAGACGCGCGCCTGCGGAAATATTTTGTAGATTTCTTCCGCGGCGGCCTGCGTGCCGCCGCCCAGGGATCTGAAAATTTCGTTCTTGCACAGCGGGCATTTTTGTTTTACGCTTTCTTTACAGCCGCATTTGCGGCATATCAAATAGTCTTCCTTATCGGTTTTTATTCTGCTTAACACCGCCCCGCATTTTTTGCATTTTGCATAAGCTCGGCAATTAACGCAGGCGTATACGCCGCTGTAACCGAGGCGGTTTAAAATCAGCAGGCTTTGTCCGCCGCGCAGCATATTTTCGTGCAGGAGTTTTATAACTTCATCGGAAATCAGCTTTGATTTCTTGCCGGTTTTCGGCGTTATTATGATTTGGGTTTCATTGTTAAATTGTGGCAAAGGTCGGGGGAAAAAACTTCCCTTTAGTTTGTCCTCTTCTTTTAGTTTTAGGGTTTCCAAAGAAGGCGTGGCGCTTATGAGTATAACTTTTCCGCCCGTTAATTTTGCTCTTTCTATCGCTACTTCCCTTGTATGATAATAGGGTTTGGAATCTTCCTGTTTAAAATCTTTGCTTTCCTCGTGGAAGATTAAAGTAAGGCGCAAGTTTTTAAACGGCAACAGGCAGGCGGATCTTGTACCTACGGTAATGCAGGGTTTGCCCAAAATAATTTCGGCCGCGGCCGTTTTCCTTTTACTTAAAGGCACTTTGCTGTGCCACATCAAAATGTGATGCGCGCCGAATTTATTATTGATAACTTCAATCAAATTCGCGGAGCTGATAATATCCGGTACCAGCACTAATACCTGTCCGCCTTTGTTTAGAACGTCGTAAGCTATGCTTAAAGCGGCCTCGCTTTTACCCGAAAGATTTGCTCCGTAAAATAAATTTATTTGGTTTTGTTTCGCGTTTTCTATGGCGTTTTTTTGTTCTTCGCTGTATTGGCCCGCGGGGTAAAAAAAGGGGAGTTCTGCTGGTGCTGGTTCTTTATAGGAATCCAAAAGTTTTTTATTGAATATTGTCGGCAGCAGTACGGCCAAAGTTTCGCCCAAAGTGTTTGCGTAATTTTGTTCTATAAAGTGAGCGAGCGGAAAAAGTTCCTTCCCGTAAAGCACCTGTTCGTCTTCTATCGATAATATAGACTTTAATTTTACTCCGCTGGGCAGCTTGGGATTTGTGTTTAAAGCGGTGATGTAGCCCGTTTGTACGGCTTTTCCGAAGGGCACTTTAACCCTTAATCCCAAAGCGGCTTTTCCTTCCAGTTCTTTTGGCAGCGCATAATCGAAACTTTTGTTCAGCGCTATCGGCAGAGATACTGATATATTCATAATATTTATTTGGCTTTGGGCATTTTGCCCATGTCGGCCAAAAGGACTTTCAGGTTTTCCCAAGCCTCTTTCTTCCAGCCTGGATTTCTGAGAAGCGCCGCGGGGTGGAAAGTGGCAAGTATTTTAATGGGTTTTTCCAATTCTACGCAAGTTAGATTAAGGTCAAAAATCTTGCCTCTTACGGCGCCGAAAGTTTGAGTTTGGCTTATAAGCGTCTTTGCCGCGACCCCGCCCAAAGCCACAACATAATCGGGCGAGATGGTTTTTATTTGCTGTTCCAAATATCTTCTGCATACGGCTATTTCGTCGGGGTATGGCGCTCTGTCATTGGAGCGTTTGTCCGGATTGGACGGATCTGTCATCGGGTGGCATTTAACTATATTGGCGATGAAAACTTCCTCCCTCGAAAATCCCATCGCCGCTATTATTTTGTCAAGCAGCTGCCCCGCTCGTCCCACGAACGGGCGGCCCTGACGGTCTTCTTCATAGCCCGGCCCTTCGCCTACGAACATTATTTTGGCGTTTACATTGCCTTCCCCCGGCACTGCTTTTATGCGTGTTTTGCCCAGTTCGCATTTTTGGCAGGTATTTATCATTTCCGCTATATAGGCGATTTCCTTGGCTTTGTCTTCAGAATGTTTCGTATATGCGAGGATTGGTGGCGTTTCGGTTGTCGTTTGGTTTTTTTCTTCGGCTTGTTTTTTCTGGGTTTGAAAATTCTCTTTAGTTTCGTTTTTTTGCGCGGCGGAACCAAAAGCAGCCTTATTTTGCGTTAAGGCTGCTTCCAAAATCAGGTCGTCTTCCTCTGCGGTTTGCAGAAAAGATTTAAGACCGGCCGCTATTTCTTTAATTTCTTTGTCCATTGCGAAGAATTTATAATTTAAGAGGTTCTTTGGCCTTTCTTTCGGCTTCTTTTCTGGCTTCTTCCTCTTCGCGTTTCTGCTGCGCCAGAGCGTCGGTTGAACCTTGCAAGACCATCTCTTTTGTCACTTTGCCGGTTAAAATATCGTCTAAAGCTACCTTGATTACGGTGGCGTCGGGCTGATTTTTATATTCGGCTTTTTTCTTTAACACTTTAGCCCACATCGAGGCCAAAACTACCATACTGTATTTGTCGCCGTTAAAATCCACCAGCTTATTTTCGATATCGTTATCCTGTATTGCCATTTTTTTCTCCTGCGCTTTTATTGTTTAAATTTTTTTGTCGATCGTTCGACTTTTAATCGTTCGGCCCGTATGATCGCTTTGCAGTCCGCCACAGCTTGTTCGAAGTCGTCGTTTATTACCAAATAGTCGTAATCTTTTATGCACTTAAGTTCTTTTTTCGCGCTGGCGAGGCGAACTTTTATGTCGGTGGTTCCGTCATCGCGGGAAATGATGCGTCTTTTAAGTTCGTCAAAGCTGGAGGGCGTAATAAAAATCGAAACCGCCCGCTTGTAAACTTTTTTGACTGTTCTCGCGCCTTGCACGTCGATTACCAATACCGGCGTTTTGCCCGCTTTTATAAGTTTGTCCAAGGAGCTTTTTGGTATTCCGTAATAATTGACGTGTACTTTTGCCCATTCCGCCATAGCGCCTTTTTTGATTGCGCTTTCAAAGCGTCTGACCGACCAAAAATGATAATCTTTCCCGTCGATTTCGCCCTTCCGAGGCGCCCTGGTGGTAGCAGTTATCACGCGCGAGAGCCCGTCGTCTTCAAGAAGACGCGCGACTATTGAGGTTTTACCTCCGCCTGACGGCGCTGAAATTATTAAGGGAAAGCAGTCCATATACATTAAACATTTTATTAAATTATGTCCATTTACACAAGGGAAGGGAAATAAAAAACGGAGAGTAAAATCCACTTGCAAAGACAAATTCTTTTTTTCTATACTGATAGAGAAATATTGTAATGAAGGAACATCTCAGGTATACTTATAGAAAGACCCGGGTGGAGGAAAAAGCATATGCTTAAAAACAAAAAAGCTTTGAAAGGACGAAAAGGCTTTACTTTAATGGAGGTATTGGTTACGGTCATAATCGTAGGCGTGCTTGCCGCGATAGCGTATCCGGTATTCAGCAAGTCGATAGCCAAGGCGAGAGCGACCGAGGCGGTCAATTTGCTTGAAATAGTCAAGAATAAACAGATACAGAATTTCGCCACTACAGGCGAATATGCTACCAGCATTTCTGACTTTAAGAAATTGACTACCGGCAAAGAAAATTTGGCCAGCGGGGTGGTAAACGACAACTACTATGTCAGTTTAAATACGGAAAAGGCCTGCGCTTCGGTAGCGTATAAGAAGGGCGATAAAGAACTGTTCAGTTTTTCCGCCGGTTATGAAACGCCAGGGTTAGGCTGCAGCGGCAATGTCTGCAGCAGCTTCGGAGACGTGATAGGCAGTGCGGAATCCGTATGCGACGTCGCTTTGCCTGAACCGGAGCCGGAAGTTCCGCCTTGCACGGCCTGCCCCGGAACGCAGCCTACATGTCCTACGGGACAAACGGGCAGCTATACCTGCAATATGACTACTTGCCAGTGGGAGGGCTCCTGCTCGCCCATACCAGGTTGGTGCGACGGCCAGACCAGGACATGTACCAGCAATGAGGGAACAGATTGCCATCAAACCTGCTCCGGAACGACTTGGGGCACTTGCGTTTGCAACAATGTTTATTCCTGCCAACCTGGTTCGTCCGGTTCGTTCCAGAGCTGCAAAGGAACCTGCAAATCCGACGGAAGCGGATATGAATGCACCGGCGACACTGATAGCCATTACTGTTCCGACAGAAATACCTGCTTGGCTTTCGATAAAACCTGCGCCGATGGGACTGTACAGAAACAGACCTGCGACGACGGCGTAAAGGTGCTTTCCAGAACGTTCCACATTAAAGGCGGTTGGAGCTGCGAATTTAATACGTCAGCCTGCAAATGCGAATAGTTTAGAACTGCGAACATTTAAAAACCCCGAACTGAAAAGTTCGGGGTTTTTTATTTGTGCGAATGTGTTATCTTTTGTTTTTTGCGCGATGGGGTATATTCCGCATAAACAGGGGTGGATTTTTTGTGTTTTTCTTGTTTTATGCTTATATTACGCTTGCGCAAAATATGTGATTTTTCTTTTATGCCCTGTAAAGCTAAAAAACGCTTGACTGTTTTTTTTTTTTTGATAAATTAGGCTCATCATATAGATGGTAAAACAAGTAATATATCCCCTTGGTTCATTTTTCGCTTTATATTTGTTTTTAGGGGAAAAGGAGAAAAAATGGCTTGTAAAAACAATGTCTTAAAGAGGAGTGCTTTTTATTCTTTGTTTTTTATTTTCGTATTGCTTCCTTTCTTGCGCGGCGCTTCTGTTCCAGAGCCGCCCGGCTGTAATAACGGCGTCGCGGGTTACTATACCGATTCCAATACGGGAATGAAGGTGTGGCGTTCTGCTTATACCGCTTGTTGCGTAGGTAATGAGGTCGGCTGCTGTGCTGTCGGGTACGCTGATCCGGATAGAAACGAAATGTTTTTATATGATCCGCCTCCTCCCGCGCCTTGTTATCAGGAAGACTTTGACCCCGATATAGATATAGAACCGCCCGCCGCCAGTTGCAATCCCGGTCTTATCCAATATCGGGTTGACGGCAGTTGCGGAACCGTTACAAGAATCTGTTGCGGAACGGTAAGGGGTTTTAATACTCATTGGAGCAATTGGGGGGAAGATTGCCACGGATGCGAGGCCGAACAATGTTGGAACGGAACAGAATGTGAAGAGAAAATAGGATTGGAGATGGAATGCCGATACAATATACTAAATTCTTTTTCCGGTATATTAACACGTTCCGCCTCTTGCGGAACGAACGGTTGGCAATACGGGAGTTGGCAGGGGGTATGTACTTGTCAGCAAGGCTACTCTTGGAATTCCAATTTAAAAACCTGCGACCCCGGCAGTATGAGTGATTTCGGCGGAGGTATGTTTAATCCCGAACAGCCTATAAAACCTATAGGCTCTTAGGGGTATAAATGTTTTATAGAGAATATAACCAAGCGTTTTATGCGTGCTTATCATTCTACTGGTAAAATATAAAAATCCCCCGCTTTTGCATCGGCGGGGGATTTTATTGTGAGATTTAGCAAATTATATTTTGCTTATTCTTCTGGTTATCGTCTTCTTTTGTATGCATTCAAGAGTATCGCCGGGTTTTATTTGCCTGCAGCCGTCTATCGATATGCCGCATTCGTAACCCTTCTCGACCTCTTTGACGTCGTCCTTGAAGCGTTTTAAGCCCGATATCTTGCCTTTGAATATCTGCTCAGAGCCGCGCATTACTTTTACTTCAAAGCCGCGCACCACTTTGCCTTCCTCTATATATGAGCCCGCTACAAAGCCGGAACTCAAATCAAAGGTTTGGCGTACCGTCGCCAGGCCGACGCGTTCTTCCACTATATCGGGCTCAAGCAAGCCTTCCATAGCGGCGCGCAAGTCTTCAAGAAGTTCAAATATGATATTGTACTTCCTGATTTCTATGCCCTCTTTTTCGGCCTCTTCGGCGGCTTTGGTATCGCTGTCTACGTTAAAGGCTATGATTACCGCGTCGCTGGCTTTGGCGAGCAGAATGTCGGACTCGTTTACGTTGCCCGCGCCAGAGTGTATAATCTTTACCTGTACTTCTTCGGTCGGCGTTCTTAATATCGCGTCTTTGATAGCCTCTATCGAGCCGTGTACGTCGGCCTTTAAGATTATGGCAAGTTCTTTTACTTTCTTACCGTCGATATCGCTCTTTATGCTGGTTAAAGAAACGTGTTTTTGATGGGCCAGTTTCTCTTCCTTATGGGCAAGTTTTCTCTTTTCGGCGATGTGTTTGGCTTCTTTTTCGCTTTCGGTGACGAATAAGGTATCGCCGACTGCGGGCGGCTCGCCGTTAATTCCCAGCACTTCGGCGGGAACTGAGGGACCCGCGCAGGGCAGTCTCTTGCCGTGTTCGTCGATAAGAGCCCTTATTTTACCGTAGTTTGTACCTACGATAAACGGATCACCTACGCGCATAGTGCCTTTTTGCACCAATACGGTAGCGACGACGCCGCGTTTGTTGTCGCGTTTACTTTCGAGTATTACGCCTACGCCGCGTCTGTCGGGATTGGCTTTAAGCTCCATCATTTCCGCCTGGAGGCTTATCATCTCCAATAGTTTGTCGATGTTAATTCTCTTTTTGGCGGAAATTTCCACGTAAATGGTATTGCCCTGCCATTCCTCCGGGATAAGCCCGCGGTTGGCCAATTCCTGCTTGATTTTATCGGGATTGGCGCCGGGCAAATCTATTTTGTTTATCGCCACTATGATAGGCGCACCGGCCGATTGAGCGTGGTTGATAGCCTCAATGGTTTGGGGCATTATGCCGTCGGTAGCGGATACCACCAAGACAACAATATCCGTCGCTTGCGCGCCCCTGGCCCTCATAGCGGTAAAAGCCTCGTGGCCGGGGGTATCAAGGAAAGATATGTATCCGCGCGGCGTTTTTACTCTGTACGCGCCGATATGCTGCGTTATTGCGCCGAACTCGCCCGCCACTACGTTTGAATGTCTGATCGCGTCGAGCAGGCTGGTCTTTCCGTGGTCTACGTGCCCCATAATCGTTACTACCGGCGCTCTTGGCTTTAAGTGTGCGGGATCTTCTTGCTCGCTGTCTTCCGCGGCGATTTTGTCTTCCGCAAATTCGTGTATTATTTCCGCCTTAAAACCACATTCGGCCACCACAAGCTCTATCATATCCTGTTCAAGCCTTTGGTTTATTGTGGCGAATATACCCATACCCATCAGCTTTTTGATAAAGTCGTTAATCTTGATGTCCATCTTTTCGGCCAATTCTTTTATTGTCGGCTGGCCCAAGATTTTTATTACTTTCTCGTCCGTCTTTTGGGGCTGGGCTGGTTTTTCCTCCTGCCTTCTGTGGTCGTGGCGGTTAGAATGTTCGCCGTGGCGAGGAGTATCCGCCTGCCGCGTCTGCTGGGCGGGTTTGGTTTCCTGCTTAAACTCTTGTTTCGGCGTCTGTTCGGCAGGTTTAGGGGCCTCTTGCTCTTTGGGCGCAGGTTGGCTAAAAGAAGGTTCGCTTTTCGCCTCTGCGGTTTGCTTCGGCGTTTCTTGAACTTTGGGTTCCTCGGCCTTCTTTTGCTCTTGTTTCGGTTCTTGGGTTTCAAGTTCCGCCTGCGGCAATGGCGCTTGTTCTTGCTTTTGGGCAATATCTTGCGCAGTTGCCTCTTTGGAATCTTGTATATCCTCTTTTTTGACCGTCTTTTTTACGCCCGTTGTCTTTTTCGCCGTCGTTTTTTTAGTCGCGGCGGTTTTTTTTGCCGTACTTGTCTTTTTGGCGGCGGGCTTCTTTTCCGCAGATGTTTTTTTAGCGGCCGGTTTCTTGGCGGCGGCTTTTTTTACGGTTTTCTTTTTATCCTGCTCTTCGTCGGTATTAGTGGGTTTCTTCGTTGCCGTCATCTTCCGCCTCCTCATGTTCGGCCAAGTATTTCTTGGCGCCTTCTATAATCTTTTCGGCCGTTTTTTCGCCTACGCCTTGCAAGGTGGCCAAGTGTTCCGGCGTTAAAGAGGCTATTTTCTCTACCGAGTTAAAGCCTGCTTTTACCAATACTTCCGCTATCTTGGGGCCGATGCCTTCCACGTCCGCCAAAGTTTCCTGTATCATTTGGGCGGCTTCAAGTCCTTCCTGGTTCTTCTGGGATTCGCTCTTTACTTCAAGCTCCCAGCCGCATACCTTTGAGGCAAGTTTTATATTCTGCCAATCTTTGCCTATCGCTATGGCCAACTGATCGTCGGGCACTATTACCAAGGCCTGTTTCTTCTCCATGCTGATTATCCTTACGGAAAGCACTTTCGCAGGCGAAAGCGAATTGACGATATTCGTCACAGAGTCGTCGCTGTAATTGATAAGATCGATTTTCTCGCCTGATAGCTCATTGGTTACGGCTCTTATTCTTATGCCCCTCATTCCGACGCAAGTGCCGATGGGGTCTATCTTGTTGTCATTGCTTTTTACCACAACTTTGGCTCTGAAGCCGGGGTCTCTCACTATGGCTTTGGTCTCGATAATACCATCGGAAAGTTCCGGTATTTCCACCTTCATCAGTTCCTTTAAAAATTCGGGCGAGGTTCTGGAAAGTATAATATATGGCCCTCTCTGTCCTTTGTCCATTTTATAAGCCGCGGATTTGTATCTGCTTAATACCGGATCGTCTTTGACGTCGGCGAAGTCGGTCTGATTGAGCACTTTCGTTATTATTGCTTTAACTCTGCCGCCGTGTACGAAGCGTTCCTTCCTGATTTGTTCGCAATAGGGGAGTATGGCTTCGGCTTTGCCCAAATCCACTATAATATCGCGGTCGGAAAATCTCCTTACCAAACCGGTCACCACTTCGCCTTCTCTGGGTTTAAATTCCTTGTAGAGGTTATCTCTTTCTATGCCTCTTACTTTTTGGATAAGCACCTGTTTGGCTATCTGCGCGGCTATGCGGGAGAAATCCTCTACGTTAAGCGTGTTCACGATCTCTTCGCCTACTTTTGCCGCGGGGTTTATGGCTTTAGCGTCCTGCAGAGATATTTCCGTTTCCGGGTTGGTTACTTCTTCGGCTACGATTAAAGTTTGATAGGCGGTTATGGTGCCTTCTTCGGTATCTATTTTGGCCGAGAGTACGGCGGTTTTGCCCAAGTGTTTTCTTAAGGCGGAGATAAGGGCGTCTTCTATGGTTTTTAAAGTGTCTTCCCTTTTAATGTTTTTTTCTCTCTCCAAGCTCTCTAAGGCTAAAAGTAAATCTTTGCTTTGCATTTTTTTGTTTCTCCTGTTAATAAGTTAAAATTCCGTTACCGGGTCAAGATTGGCTTTTTTCAAAGCGTCGTATTTGAAGGTGAATTTGGTGGTTCCGTCGTCCAATACGAACTGTTCGTCGTCGGCAGAGTCTATCAAGCCGGTAAAGCAGGCCCTTTTTTCGATGGGCTCTTTGGTGTATATTTTAGCTCTCTCGCCGATAAATCTTTTAAAATGTGCGGGTTTTTTAAGCACTCTTTTTATGCCGGGGGAGGAAACCTCCAATATATAAGCGCCGTCTATAAGGTTTTCCATAGTCAGAACGGCGTCGATTTTATTTGACAGAATTTCGCAGTCGTTAAGGTTTACGCCGCCTTCCTTGTCGACGAAGAACTGTAAAAGTTTCTTGCTGCCGTGCGCTTGGATTATAAGGTCTATAAGTTCATAGCCTTGGGTTTGCAGCGCTTGGGCTACGGCCTCTTCGATATAATTTTTATTTTCCATAAATTGCTTCCTCTAAAACAAAAGCGACTTGCTAAGACAAGTCGCTTAAGTAATCTTTAAGATAATTTATTATAACATAAATAAGCCTTAAGGTAAAGATCTTTGGCTTTTGATATAATTTAAACGTGAACGGGAAAGAACTGCTAAAAACTTATGCCGCGCGTTTTGGCGTTGATTTTTTATTCGTCAAGTTTGTTTTGGTCGGGATTGTCAACACGATATTCGGATATTTGGCATACGCTTTTTTTGTTTTTGTCGGCTGCGGCGATTTTACCGCGCCGCTGTTTTCTACGATATGCGGAGTTCTGTTTAATTTTAAGACCATCGGCCGATTGGTTTTCGGCAATACCTCAAACAGGCTTATATTTAAGTTTTTTGCGGTATATCTGTTTACCTATGCGCTTACGGTGGTTTTGCTTAAAATTTTCGCGTTTGCGGGGTTGGAAAACAGATATATTTCCGGCGCATTGATACTCGCGCCGATGGCTTTGATAAGTTTCTTTTTGAATAAGAATTTCGTTTTTAAGACGGAGAAATGATATGAAACCTCTTCTTTTCGTAGTGTCCAGCGCTTTTAACGAGCAGGAAAACGTCAAAGCGCTTTTTTACAGGGTAAAGGAGCAATTTGAGCGCCTGGGCGATAAATATGATTTTCAATATCTTATACTGGATAATGCTTCTTCGGATAATACTTTGGGCGAACTTAAAAAGCTGGCCGCGGAAGAGAAACAGCTAAGCGTAGTGGCCAATATAAGGAACTTCGGGCATATAAGGTCGCCTTATTACGGGATAATGCTTTCCTTGCAGACGCGCGCGGCGGCGGTTATTTATCTGGCGTCCGATTTGCAGGATCCGCCCGAACTTATCCCAGACTTTATAAGAAAGTGGGAAGAGGGCTATAAAGTAGTATTCGGGCAAAAGACGTCCAGCCGCGAAAACAAAATCGTTTATTTTCTTAGAGGCCTTTATTACAAACTGCTGAAAAAATTTAACGACAGCGGCGCCAATCTGCTTGAACAGTGTACGGGTTTTGGGCTTTTCGACAGGGAAGTTATAGAAAAACTTGCCAAGATAGACGACCCTTATCCGTACCTTCGCGGGATAGTGGGAGAACTTGGTTATCCCGCCGCTTTGATACCTTTCGAACAGCCTCGCCGCACGGGCGGAATTACGAAAAACAACTGGTATACTCTCTACGATAACGCTATGCTCGGCTTTACCAATCACAGCCGTCTGCCGCTTAGGATAGCGGCGATAGGCGGGTTTATATTGTCGATTTTGTCTATTTTGACGGCTTTTGTCTACTTTGTGCTGAAGCTGCTTTTCTGGGACAGCTTCCCCATGGGGCAGGCGCCTTTGCTTATAGCGGTATTCTTCTTCTTTTCGGTACAGCTTTTCTTTATGGGGATTATCGGCGAATATTTGGGCGCGGTTCTAACTCAGCTTTTAAAACGGCCTTTGGTGATTGAGAAGGAAAGAATAAACTTCTGAGCTTTTGCCAACTATATTTGTTCTTCGTTCCGGCCAGGCTCTCTGCCGGTGGCGAATTTGCGCTTGTAATATTGCTCGGCGTAATAATGGCGCCGCCCCATCTCATCCATAAAGTCTATGGTGAGGTTTGTTGTCGGGCCTTTTGGGATCTCGTATACGGGCGCGTATATGCAAATATTGTCGGGTGTTTTTAGCATTTCTTCTATGATGGCCTTTCTTTGCAGGCTTTGAGTGTAAAGCGAGAAATAGGGCTTGGCGAAAGGTACTATTATAAAAGCTGCGTAAAGCGTCAGCGCGGCCGCCAAATAAGGCGTCAAATTGAACCTGTATTCGCTTTTTATGTAATTGGTGAAGAAGAGTACCGCGGCGATGGTAAATAAAGAGGCGCTGTAACAGGCTCTGTGTGGGCGTATCGGCAAAAGGAAAAACACCATAGCCAACACGAAACTTACGAAACAGCTTAAAATCAGCAGGAGAAAATCTTCATTTTTTATCGCCCGTTTAAATTTGTCTGCGGCGCATAAGAACGCCGCCAAACATAAAATAGGCAAAGCGTAAAGGGAACTTGCCATAAACAAATCCATATTGGCCAAATGATGCATCGCTTTATCCAAGAGGGGTCTTTCGTTTAAGGCTTTCGTGATGAAATTCAAATTGCTTCTGAAGCGATATGCCGGCGAGCTGAACATCAGCGCCAAGCCTACGGCGACGCCCGCGAAGAGGTGGGGGAACCAATTGGGGATTTTCTTTTTAAGTATAAGCGCGGCCAAAGTATATAGTCCGCAAAGGCAAAATATCATAGGGGCGGAATTTTCATTGTTCATTCCCAGTATTATCCCCGCGAAGAACGCCGCTATCCTGGTAAAGGAATTGGACGGTATAAAATCGGGATCGTGCCAAGTCTTTCTTAGTACGGCGCAGAAGGCCATAAACATAACGCCCAGCATCAGATAATTGACGGACCCCGCAAACCAAAAAATAGTCTGGTCTGGCTGGGTTACCAGAAATACGCTTGCCAAAGCTATGAAGATAAAAGCGGGGAGATCTTCAAGTCTTTTGAAGTTCGGCATTCTCAGATATGCCAAATAGAATATCGAATAGACCAAAGCCAGCTGCGCCAACGGATTAAGTATCAAAAACAGCCATTTATAACCTTGAATTAATATTATTCCTATGAGCCCGCCAATTCTGGCGCAAACGGTGATAAACGCCCAAAAATAGCAATCCAAATTATGGACGGGGCATAATATTTCGTCTTCGCTCATCGGGTAAAGATAAGTGAAGAACCAAATAAAAGCCAAATACAGCCCCGTCGCCAATCCCCAAAACAGGTAATTTGTCCAGGCCCTTTTTGATGACATCTTATTTGCCGAGCAGAGTTTTTATTCTGCCTTCTATGCCTTCTATCGGCCAGAACTCCGCCTTTTGGGCCGTCCTGGCTTTATATTCCAGTTTGCCTTCGGGCAGGAGCTTTTTGCCTATCACTATCCTGTGCGGTATGCCGATAAGGTCTGCGTCTTTAAATTTCACGCCTGGCCTTTCGTCGCGTTCGTCGTAGAGAACGGATATGCCTTCGGCGCGAAGGGCATTGTAAATTTCGTCGGCTTTCTGTCTGACCTCGCCCTGTGTATCCAAAGCGATAAGTTCTACGTCAAACGGGGAAAGCGGTGCGGGCCATATTATGCCGTTTTCGTCGTGGGATTGTTCTATTGCGGCGGCGATTACGCGGCTTACGCCTATGCCGTAGCAGCCCATAATCATAGGTTTGGACTGTTGGTTTTCGTCCAAGAAGTTCGCGCCCATAGATAAAGAGTACTTTGTTCCCAGTTTGAAGGTATGTCCCACTTCTATGCCGCGCATAAAGTCAAATTCCGCCGAGCATCTGGGGCAGCGGTCGCCTTTGGCGGCCAGTTTTAAATCCGCGAATACGTCGGGCTGGAAATCCCTGCCCAAGTTTACGTTCTTTAAGTGGGTGTCTTTTTTGTTTGCGCCGGCTATGCCGTTTACTATCGTTTTTATGTGATTATCGGCATAGATTTTTATGTCGGCGTTTCTTTGTTTTAAGCCGCAAGGTCCGGCGAAACCCAAAGGCGAGCCGGTAGTCTGCTCGTAAAAGTCTGGTTCGGCTTTTTCAAGTTCGGTTGCATTGAGCAGTTTTTTAAGTTTAATTTCGTTAAGCTCGTCATTGCCGCGCATTAAAACTATTACCGCCTTGCCGTCGGCCTTATAGACCAACATTTTTATAAATTGTTCCGCCGGCTGTTTTAGGAAAGCGGCCACCTCGTCGATAGTTTTGGCGTCGGGCGTGGATACTTCCTGCGCGGGGAGGAGATCTTCGGGCTTGGGGTTTGCCGGCGCGGGCGCTTCTATTTCAGTCTTTTCCGTATTGGCGGTATAGCCGCATTTGGGGCAGACGGAAATTTCGTTCTCGCCCGTTTGCGCAAGGACCATAAACTCGTGGGAAAAATTGCCTCCGATATTGCCCGTATCGGCTTCCACGGGTTTGAATTTAAAACCGAATCTGGTAAAAATACGCATATAAGCGTCGTAAAGGCGCTGATACCACTGCGCGGCGGATTTCTCGTCGGCGCAGAAGGAATAGGCGTCTTTCATATAAAATTCTCTGGCGCGCATTACGCCAAAGCGCGGGCGTATTTCGTCGCGGAATTTGGTTCCGAACTGATACAGGCACAAGGGCAGCTGTTTGTAGGAATTAATGTCCTTCATTACCAAATTGGTCATCACTTCTTCGGCGGTGGGCGCCAAGCAGAATCCTGCGCCTTTGCGGTCTTTAAAGCGCAAAAGTTCTTTGCCGTAATAGGTCCAGCGGGTCGATTTTTCCCAAAGCTCTTGGGGCTGGACTACCGGCAGCCATACTTCGCAGCAGCCTGCGGCGTCAAGCTCTTCCCTGATGATATTTTCAACTTTCTTTAAAATTCTTATGCCCAGCGGCAGCCATTCGTAAATGCCGCTTGCCGTCTTGCGGATAAGTCCTGCCCTCAACATTAATTTGGCCGAGATTATGTCGGCGTCCTTGGGTGCTTCTTTTAAAGTGGGGATATAGTATTGCGATAATTTCATTTCTTTATTTCCTCTAATATTCTTTTAATCCAAATCTTCTGCGGGAGTTTATATTTGATTTCGCCCTTCTCGAACCAGAGTCCTTCGCCCCGTCCGCCCGCTATGCCGAAATCGGCGTCGCGCGCTTCGCCCGGTCCGTTTACCGCACAGCCCATAACGGCTATCTTCTTGCCCGTCGAAAGGCGGATAAGCTCTTTGTCGGAATAAATCTTTTCTTCCAATGCTTTTACCGTACCCGCTATATCTACCTGCGTGCGCCCGCAGGTGGGGCAGGATATTATATCGGGGCCGTATTCCCTGAGCCCGAGCGCTTTTAAAATCTCGTATGCCGCGCGGACTTGCATTTTCGGGTCTTCAGTCAAGGATATCCTTATCGTCGCGCCAATACCTTGGCTTAAAAGGCGGCTCATAGCAATAGAACTCTTTACCGTCCCCGCTAGGAAACTGCCCGCTTCCGTCAGGCCGATATGCTGGGGAATATTCGTCTGCTGGGCCAAAAGCTCGCAGGCCGCTATCGTGCGGGATATGTTGTCGGACTTTAAGGATACCAAATATTGTTTGAAATTTAATTTCTCCAGCAGGTTGGCCTGTTCCAAAGCCTCGCCCACCATTACTTGAGCCCATTTTTTGTCGTTCCATTTAGGCTGGCCGGAGAACTTTTTAAGCTCTTTTATCGAACCCGCATTAACGCCTATTCTTATCGCCACGCCTTTGTCTTTGCAGGCCAAAACGACTTCTTTTACCTTTGCCATATCGCCGATATTGCCCGGGTTTATCCTTACCTTGTCCACGCCCTGTTTTATAGCTTCCAGCGCGAGTTTGTAATCAAAGTGGATATCGGCAACCAGCGGGGTGGTCATCGCTTTTTTGATTTTGCCCAAAACTTTGGCCGCGTTCATATCGGGTACCGCCACGCGGTTAATCTCGCAGCCGGCGTTTTCCAAGGCTTTTATTTGCTTTACCGTAGCTTTTACGTCTCTGGTGTCGGTATTGCACATAGCCTGCACTCTTACGGGGTTTTCCCCGCCGAGTACGAAAGGACCGACTTTAACTTCGCGGGTTTTCTTCATTTCGCGGCCTCCTGTTGCGGCGCTTGGGCTTGTTCCCGCACTGGGGGAATTGCCGCCTCCTGAGAAGGCTGCGCCTGCACCGTCTGCTCTACCGCCGCGGGTTTGGCGCTGCGGGTTCTCAGGCGTTTGATGTCGCTGTAAGTGGCATAGAGCACCAAGGCGAGCAGGAAGATGGCGCCGGCGGAACTGGCATTATAGAGTGTCTTTTCCTTAACTCTTTTGCCTCTTATGGCCTCTATTATGAAAAACAGAATATGTCCGCCGTCCAGTATCGGTATAGGGAACAAGTTGAACATACCTATCGCTACCGAGATTAATCCTATCAAAAAGAAGTAATCTTCCGGCCCGCTGTGCACGCCCTTGCCCACTATTTCGAATATACCTATCGGACCGGCTACGTCGGGCGCCTGTTTATGCCAGAGCCTGTCGGCTATCGTGGTAATGGAAAGGGCAGTCCAATAATAGCATTGATGCCCCGCTATTCTTAAGGCTTCGAATATGCCCGCTTTTTGGTATACTGGCTCCAAAGCTATGCCGACTTTTTTATCGTCGTTTAAAGGCAAAGTTACGCTGGAAGTTTCTTCCCCGCGCTTGTAAGTTAAGGTTACGTTTTCCTGCGCCGCGGCGATATTTTTTACCATTTCCTCCCAGTTTTGTATGGGGGTATCGTCTACCTGGGTAATAAGGTCGCCTTTTTGAAGGCCGGAATCATAGGCGGGGTAGCTTTCCAATATCTCGCCTACCACGGGGGGGATTTGTTTTGGATTGTTTACGGGCAGGCCTACGGATAATACCACAAAAAAGAATATCACGAAAGCCAAAACATAGTTCATTCCCGCGCCGGCAAATACCATAAAAGCTCTGGAGTACCAAGGTTTCGCGGCGAAATCCCGCTCGTCGGTTATTTCCGCTTCTCTGGCGTAAAATTCACCCGCGGGTTTGACGTATCCGCCCAAAGGTATCGCGCGAAGGGAATATTGCGTTTCGCCTTTGCCCCATTTCTTCAGCAGTTTGCCGAATCCTATCGAAAATTCTTCTACCCTGATGTTCAAAAGTTTACAAGCCAAAAAGTGGCCCAGTTCGTGTATAAAAATTACAAGCGCCAAGGCGAAAGCTATGCCTAAAGCGGAGAGTAAAGTATCGGGGCTGACCAGCCAAAGTATCTTTGCCCATAGCGCATTGAGGAAATTTATTATCATTTATGACTCCATAATGTAAGATAATAATATTATATCACTTTAGAGTAACCCTTTAAAATCGCTTTTCCGCCGTTCCCAAATGTAAATTTTATCAAACAAAAAACCGACTTTTAAAAAGTCGGTTTTTTAAGAATTTCATTTTAGCTATATCTTAACCTTTTTATACCGCTTGCTGTTAAGCAGGTCTAGGGCTTCTTCTCTTGCCCATTCGTCGACTAAAGCCGCAGCGCTCAAGGTAAGCGGTTTATGCCGGCTGGTATGTTTGGCCAGTACGCCCGCGACTATCTTGGGTATATCGGTAAAGAGGATTTTACCCTCCAAAAACGCCGCAACCGCCACTTCATCGGCCGCGTTTAAGGCGGCGGGGAAGCTCCCGCCCTTTTTGGCGGCGTCCAAAGCCAGACACAGGCACGGAAATTTATTTAAGTCCGGTTCGGAAAACTCCAGCTTGGACATTTCCGTTATCGATAGCCTTTTGGCGGGGCTGGGCATACGTTTGGGATAAGTAATGGCGTATTGTATCGGCAGGCGCATATCGGGGTTGGATAACTCCGCTATTATGCTGCCGTCGACATATTCAACAGCCGAGTGCACTATCGACTGCGGGTGTATTACTATTTTTACCTTCTCCAGCGGGAGGGCGAAAAGGTGCATTATCTCGATAGTTTCAAAGCCTTTGTTCATCAAAGTTGCGGAATCTATCGTTATTTTCTTGCCCATTTTCCACCTTGGGTGCGCCAAAGCCTGCTCCGCCGTTACTTTGCTTAAATCGCCCTCATACTTAAAGAACGGCCCGCCCGAAGCGGTAAGCAGTATGCTCGCGATTTGCGGCTCGGCCTTATAGTAAGAATGGCTGTCGACATTCTCCAAAGACTGAAATACCGCCGAAGGTTCCGAATCCACCGGTATTATCGTAGCGTTCCAGCGGCGGCATTCGTCCATAATCGCGCGCCCCGCCATTACGATCGGTTCTTTGTTGGCCAAGGCTATCGTTTTGCCCGCCTTTATCGCCGCTATCAGCGGTATGAATCCGACCGCGCCCACCAAGCCGTTTATTATCAAATCGGCCTCGGGCGTAATCGACAAATACACCAAAGATTCTATACCCGGCGCCAATAATTTGGTGTGCGCGGGTACTTGGTCTTTTATTTTGTTGTAAGATTCCTCGCTGTACAAGGCGGCGTATTTGGGCTTAAATTCGTGTATCTGCTTTAAGAACAGGTCCGTATTGTTGTTGCCCGTTATCGCCAATACGCGGTAATCCTCGCCCAAAGCCGATATTACGCTGAGCGAAGAAACTCCTATCGAGCCGGTAGAGCCTAAAATTACTATCCTTTTCATAACATATAAAGCAGTACGTAGTACAGTACGGGCGCGGTAAGGAGAAAAGCGTCAAATCTGTCGAAGAAGCCGCCGTGCCCAGGCAGCAGATTGGAAGAATCTTTCACGCCCGCGCTCCTTTTTAATACCGACTGAGCCAAATCCGATACTTGCCCCAAAATCGATATAATCACCCCGATTAAAGCCGCCTGCGCCGCCGTTATGTACCACGGGAAGAACAAATCCCAGCAGAACAAAGCCGCCGCTACGCCCAAAATCGTGCCGCCGATCGCGCCTTCCCAAGTCTTTTTCGGGCTGACCTCTTTGTTTAGTTTATGCTTGCCCAAAAATCTGCCCGTAAAATAAGCGCCCGTATCCGTAGCCCATACGGTTATAAATAGTATATAGACGAAGTATTCGCCGTAAGGCTCCATAAGGCGGATATTTATAAGATGCGCCAAAGACCACGGTATCAATATTATGCCAAGCAGCGTATTGGCCGCACGCTCAAGCGAGCGCGAGGGGGTAATTATCTCCACAAAGAATACGCCCGCCAAGGAAAGAGCCATAAAAAACGAAGCTATATTGCTCGGCGTGCCGATTTGATTGTCCGCCCGCCCCGCGATAGCGCCTATTATCATAAATATGCCGAAGATTATCAGCGATATTCGGTTGACGGGTTTCTTTGCGGTAAGCAAAATCAAACCATACTCGTATAAACAGAGCAATATTATGGCCGCTACAAAAGCCATATAGAATATTCCGCCAAAATATATGGCGGCAAGCACGAGGGGAACGCCCACGAGCGCGGTTAAAATTCTAGGTAATAACATAGCAACATTTTAGCAAATTAAACGCTTAATATTAAAGATGGGGAAAACGGGTTTAGCGCCCGCCGAATCTGCGCTGTCTGCGGCCGTATTCCTCGACTGCTTGCATAAAATGAGCTTCCTTGAAGTCCGGCCACAATACGGGAGTAAAGTAAAATTCGCTGTATGCCGCCTGCCATAAAAGAAAATTGGAAAGGCGCTGTTCGCCCGAAGTTCTTACTATAAGATCGGGCTCCGGCAGATTGTTGTATAAAGCGTCGGAAATTTCTTGCTGCGTGATCTCTTTTTTGCCGGAGTCGATAAGTTTATTTACGGCGTCGGTTATCTCTTGCCGGGCACCGTAATTTATTGCAAGATTGAGCACCAAAGCTGGATTATCCTTCTTTATTTGCGCCGCTTTATCCATTTTTGCAAGAATGTCTTGCGGCAGAGGTTCGCGCCTGCCGCTGAAAATGATTTTTACTTTCGGGTCGTCTTCTTTAATAAGCTTGTCCAGCGTTTTTGACAGCAACTTCATCAAGGCGGATATTTCCGTTTTGGAACGTTTCCAGTTCTCCGTAGAGAATGCGTAAAGCGTTATGTATTTTACGCCCGTTTTTAAGGCGGCGTTTACCACGGCTTGCACGGAACGGGCGCCTTCCTCGTGCCCTTTGGCTTTGGGCAGGTTTTTATTTTGCGCCCAGCGGCCGTTGCCGTCCATTATGAATGCGATGTGCGTGGGTATATTATTCTTTTCCGTCATAATGATATTTTACCTTATTTGACCAATAGACGATAAAAACCCCCGGCTTGTAGCCGGGGGTAAATATCTTTTTTATTTAGTTTTTTCTCTTGCACCTCAGCATTACGCCTGAGCCTGAAGAGTTATCGCAATGCCTGCCGTTGCTGCAGCTGTAAACGCCGCATGTAGTAGGAACATTCTCGCTCCTCATACATTTAAAGCTGCAAGTCGAAGCGGAACAATTTTGGGTGCAAAGTTCGGCATCTGTCTTTGAAGAATTGCACGTGCTTATGTAATCGCCTTGGTACTCGCCGCCTTCCCACCACATTCCGCCGTTGTAATATGCGTGGTGCCAACCGCATTTATCACCGGCATTTGTATAGGGCAATTTGCCGCCTATAAAATACTTTTTGCCGTTTCTTCTGCAGGTATTTTTATCTATAAAGCTGTAAGTGTTATGGCAGTCTGCCAATATGCCGACGTTAACCCTTTCGGGGACATATTCATAAACGCATTTCTTGCCGTCCAGCGAAACTTGCCCCGTAGGGCAGCAAATGCCGTTAGTTTCATACTTGCCGCTGGGGCATACGCATTGCCCTTTTGCGGGATCCCATTTGGATTTAGGGTTGCCCGCGCAGCAGGTGGCGTCGCTGGGATTGCATTCGCATGCATTTTGTGCTGCGTATTCGGAATCATAACATTTGTCAACTTCGCAAGAGGAGTCGTCCCAAGATTCCCATTGGCAGGAATTGCTGCAAGTTCTTGTCATGGTTCCTTTTTTGCCTTCCGAGCACGAAGATGAATCCGTGCTGCCGGGTGAACATACGCCCTCATTGCTGCATGCGCTCCATTCTCCTGTCTGCCATTGTGCGGTGGCCGCGTCGCATTTTACGCTGCGGGTGCGTGTGCCGCAATTGCCGCAGGCTTCGCTTTCCGCAGGTTTGTCGCCGGGGCAACTATACTTGCTGGGGCAGGATACGCCCGTATAATCGCATATGCCGGTATTGGTGTTGCAAGTACCGGTAATCGTGCTGCCGTCCCAGCAGGTCTGCGTACAGTCGCCGCAGTCTTTGGTGTCCTGCGTAATGCCGGATCCGCCGCCGTCGCCGCCCGGTGCGACATAATCACAGCCTACGGCGTCGGTCGCGACTAAATCGGAGAACATTGAACATATGGTACTGTTCTCGCCGTTGATACAGCCCGTGGCTTGAGTTTCCACGTTCTTTACCAAAGTATAATTCTCCCCGTTCCTGTTGCTTACCGCGGAAATACAGGCGTCGCTTAAAGTGTAATTGAAACTGCCGACTGTCGCCGTATTGCTTTCCGTAGACGTAAGACCCGCTATGGGAGCATTTAAATCTTTAAACGTTTCGGCATATTTTTCGTTGTTAAGCATATAGTCCTGCTGCTTTAACGAAACAATATTCAAATTGTTTAAAGCATCGGAAACCCTGCTTTTCTTTACGGATCTGGTGTAGGAAGGCAAAGCTATCGCCGCCAATACTCCTATTACCAGAACTACGACAAGCAGTTCCGTTAAGGTAAAACCCTTTCGGGATTTTTTCATAGCTACTCTCCTAAGGGTAATTAATATTTTTGGTTTAAAAAGCTAAGGACCTAACCTAAAACTATCTCTTTTTAAACATTTTACCCGTTTTATAAATATTTCCAATATACCCAAATATATACCTAGTTGCAAGGATATATATTTGGAGAATATTCTCCGGCCTATGTTTTGATTTTGGCCGGGACCCTTTTTGTCTTCAAATAATAAGCTGCCTAAGAAAATATTAATTCAATTAAGCATAAAAGTCAATTCTTATTGATTTATTCCAAATGATGTCATTCTCGGTGCGCGCGGACCGAGTTTCCTTCGTAAATGTTTAATGAATGGCAAAACATAAAAGTAAGTTTTATTAGTATAAATCGCGGGAACTCGCGCGGCCTAAACCGAAATGAAAATAAATGATAATCCGCCTTAGCTTTTTAAATAATTTTTTCAGGCGCGCAGGTTGGAAAAAAGTGTTTCCCGAATAAAAAAAGCCCTCGCAGACGCGAGGGCTTTTTTTGTCTTGCTTTTATTAGATCGTCATTATCTCTTTTTCTTTTTCCGCAGTAATCTTTTCTATTAAAGAAACGGAGGCGTCGGTCGCTTTTTGTATGTCGGCTTCATATCTCTTGAGATCGTCTTCCGTAACTTCGCCCGCTTTCTGCGCTTTCTTAACCTTTTCGATAGCGTCGCGGCGTTCGTTGCGTACGCTGACTTTATAGTCCTCGCTCATTTTGGATATGGTTTTGCTTAACATCTTGCGGCGGTCTTCCGTCATGGGGGGGAAGGTTATTCTTATTATTTTGCCGTCGTTCATAGGCGTTACGCCCAAATCCGCCTGCTGAAGCGCTTTCTCTATCTCTTTTATTGAGCTTACGTCCCAAGGCTGTATCTCCAAAGTTCTGGCGTCGGAAACGTTTAACATCGCCATTTGTTTAAGCGGCGTCGGTACTCCGTAATATTCCACGCGTACGTTTTCTATCATCTGCGGGTTGGCGCGGCCGGTCCTTAAAGTGCCCAAATCCTGTTTGAATTTATCGGCTACCGCCGTCATATTGCTTTTGGTTTTTGCTAAAAGTTCGCTGATACCTTCCATAAATTCTACCTCATGAGTTTGTTTATTTTTTATCTATTATATCTTTTTTGGGGTAATATTGCCCTTTCGTGTATTATTATTTTAAAGCCGCTCTGTTCGTAGCGCAGCATTTCTATCTGCTTTTGCATATTGCGCATTTCAACGCGCTGGCGCATTACTATGCTGCCGAGCAACTTCACTCGTGCGCCCAAAAATATCGCAAAACCCGCCAGTATCAATAAGGCGAGGATAATGGCGGTCCTGTCGCTCATAAAATCGTTCCAAAAGTTCTTGCGTGGCTCTTGCTCTAAAGAGACGTCTTTCTCTTTAAAATCCGCCGCGGCGACGGGGATTTGCTCTACGGCTTTCTTCGGAAGTTCTTCTTTCGGCAATTGCGAAATGTTTTTATCCTCCGTTTTTTGCGCCACCTCCTCCGAGCTCTGCGAAGATATTTCTTCCTCTTTGGGCAGTACGATATCACGTGTTTCAGGCTGGGCTTCTTTTACGGGTTCGGTTTGGACTGTGGGCGTCTCGTCTTTTGCTTCTTCTTTTGTTGTATTTTCGTTCTGCTCTTCCTTTCCCTCTTCTTTTTGTGGGGCGGACTGTTCCTCTTTTTGAGGCGGAAGCAAAGGCTGGGTTATATTTTCGGCCCGTTCGGCCATAACCTTTACCGTCCCCTGTTCGACTTTAGCCGCGTTTGACGGAGAATCCTCCGTACCGGCAAATTCGGCGAACCATTTCCCTAAAGAGTGCTTTATATGCCTGAAATGCCAGCGGAAATTGGTTTCAAATCTTCTTAAAAAGCCGCCTTTCTTCTTAGCTGGTTTTGCGGGTTTGGGGGGACAGAACTCCCGCGTTTCGGCGGTTTTTTGCTCTTCGCTCTCTATTAGCGCTTCTATTTTCTCCGGCGTTAGAGGCCCCTGTACTTTATCGGTGTTTACGTTCGATATTATTCCCGCGGGAATAATGTAACGGTTGGTGTCCGGGAAAAACATCTTCCTGAAAAATGACGCGATTTCCCTTCTTAGAAAATAGCATGTCGCCGCTATTATAAACAGCGCGAAACAGCCAAGCGGTATTATCCAAACGAAATGATGGGGTGAAAAAAATTCTCGCATATAAACTCCGTCCGAAAATTTGATTTAGTAAATCGTCGTGCCTATTTTCTTGCCCGATACCGCCAGTTTTATATTGCCTTTTTTATGCAGGTTGAATACGCAAAGCGGGAATTTGTTTTCCAAACATAACGCTAAAGCTGCGGTATCCATAAATTTAAGGCCGCGTTTTATTGCGTCCTCGTAAGTAATTTCCTTAATCAGTTTGGCTTTGGGATTCTTTTTGGGGTCGCTGTCATATACGCCGTCGACCTGCGTCGCTTTAAGCACCAAATCCGCCTTAATTTCCGAAGCTCTCAGAGCGGCGGCGGAATCCGTAGTAAAGAACGGATTGCCAGTACCGCCGGCGAATATTACCACTCTGCCCTTTTCCAAATGTCTTATCGCTTTGCGCCTTATGAAAGGCTCCGCCAGCTGGTATACGTTTATGGAAGTTAATACACGCGTCGGCGCGCCGGCGTCTTCCAAAGCCGATTGCAGCGCCAAAGCGTTGATTATGGTAGCCATCATACCCATATTGTCGGAATTTACTCTGTTGATTATCCCGCCGCCGTCGCGTACGCCGCGCCAAATATTGCCGCCGCCTATCACTATGGCGAGCTGGCATTTGGTTTTTAAAGCGGATTTGATTTCTTGCGCGATGTCTTTCAGCGCTTTGGGGTCGATGCCGCGTTCGCCTTGCTGCGCCAGCGCCTCCCCAGACAGTTTGAGCAATATCCTTTTGGGCATAAGCGTACCTCTCCGAAGATTATTAAATAGTTTTTTCTATAATACAAAATTTTATAAGTGCAAGCATAATAATATGTCCGATATTTTGGGGAAAAAGAAGTTTTTACCTTCCGCCTCCGCCGCCTCCGCCGAAGCCTCCGCCGGAAAATCCTCCTCCGAAACTGCCGCCTCTGCCCGACGACTTGGAAGAAGGCTTTATTGCGGCGTGCGCCAAACTCGTAGACAAAATCGTACCCGTTATAATAGGGCGCCCGCCGTAATGCATAAGTTTATCTTCAACAATATCCCTAGAGAGCATTTTCGTAAAGCTTTTTATCCATTCTCCCTGTATCCCGAAAGCGTAAGCATAGGGCAGATAGTCGGCAAATACTTTTAGTTTGTCTTCCGGATTGGAGAGTTCCGCCCGATGTAATTCCGCCGTCTCCATATATTTTTTAAAGCCAAGCAGGTCCAAATATAAATCCCGCCCCGCTTTTGTTGTATTGTCTATTGTGGACATATATACCAAATATCCCGCGACAGAGGACAAAAAGATAAGCTCTTTGCTGTTGAAAATAACATTCATACTCGGCAAGAACAAAAGCAGAATTATCAATGTCGGCCAATTGGCCTGCAGCGTATTCTTGTTGGCTATGGAAAAGGCGACCGCCGTCAAAATAATATTGATCAAAATTACCTGCGGGTCAAATCCCGCCTGCATTGCAAGCATTATCAAAAGGGGAAAAATACCGAATTTATTGTTTTTGTTTATAAAGTGCTGTCCGTCGCTTTTCAAAATATTGCGGAAAGATTTTACGGCGGCGGCTATCTCCGGCTGATATGATTTACCGATATAGACTATGTCGCTTGAAAAGAAACCGTCCAAAATAAAAAGTTCTTCCTTGGGCAGATTGTGGCCGTATTTGTCTTTGAGTTGGAGTTCGATTAGTTTGCCGTTTCCGGTTATTTTTATCTTTTCCTTGCCGCATAGGCTTACTAAGGCGGCGGCAAAGAAAGAGAGTTTAAATTTTCTGGCCAGCAGATAACCCGCAAATGCGGGCGAAATACCCTCCGGCGGGGCGTAGAGTATTCTGCCGTCGTATTTCGGATCTCGTCCGTATTTGTACCAAGTAAATAAAAAATAAATTAGCAATACGGCAAAAAGCAGCCAGGGCAGATGATTGCGCGCAAACCGTTTTATCTTCATTTGAAGAGTTTCCTTGGCAAAACCTTTTTCGAAAGGGACGGCTACGGTAAAACCTTCGCCGGGGGCCAGCGCGGAGGTCGTGTAAAAAAGTAAATTGCCGCCTTTTTGCGCCTGAGATTTTTTCTCGCCGTATCCGCCCGTATATAGAGATATACCCTCCTCAATAACCTTAAGGCCTTGCGGCGCGTCGAACTTAAAAGAGGCGCGCTCTATCGGGAACTGCCAATAGTTTCCCGTAACGTTCCAATAAATTTCGTCGTAGTTGCCGCCGAATATGACGCCGTTTTTCATCGTATAAGTCAGAGTATATTCGTGGCGGCCGCGGGCGATATAGTCGTCATTGCCGAAGTTTATCGTCAAATTGCCGCCGTATCTTTCGGTAAAGTAAGGGTGCGGCTGGCCGTCCATATATAAGGATAGCGGGATTATGTCGCGGTCCGCTTCCAGCGGTATGGTCCTGTATATTCCGCGTCTTATGTTTTTGTGTTCGGCATTGACCGTAATTTTCTCAGTAACGGTAATGTCAGAGTTTTTGTTAAGGGTAAGAGTAACGTCGAAATCCAAAATCCTTTCACGTGCGAAGGATAGTGTGGCTGCTAAAGAAAAAGCGAGTATAAAGAAAAATTTTTTCATAGTTTAAATTATAAGATATATCCTTCGAGTTAAACAAGAAAAAATCCGGCTTTTTAAAGCCGGATTTTGTTAGCGTTGTTCAAAAGAGTACTTGTTTTTAAAATTTTCCCAATCCGATTCTTTAAACAGATTTTTAACTTTCTCTTTCTTATCCAACTCTTCGTTTGAAGCTGTAAGCGCTTCTTTGACTGAGCTTGCCGTCTTTTCCGAAGTCATCAAATTTATTTCTTGTTTTAAAGTTTGGAAGTATTCCTCATTTTCGCCTATGATATCGGCGGTCAGCCTCTTGTTG
The DNA here is from genome assembly GCA_949291515.1 of uncultured bacterium. Lineage (GTDB taxonomy): Bacteria > Elusimicrobiota > Elusimicrobia > Elusimicrobiales > Elusimicrobiaceae > Proelusimicrobium. The sequence continues at coordinate 29,130 of CASEVY010000012.1, forward strand.
CTTTGGCCAAGCTCAAGAGCGGTAAGCGCAAAAAGTTTGCCGGAAGCCTGTTTTGCCTGTTTTAAAGCGCGTTTGAAAGCGGTTCTTTCGTTCGATACGCTTTTGGCCGCGGCGGTTTCGCTTGTCATAAGGCTAAGCCCGATAATGCCGCCTGCCAACATTAAGGCTATGCCCGCTTTCGAAGAAGATGGCTTTTTGTATCTGACGATATTGTCGAATTCTTTTACCAAAGTTTTCAGTTCTTCGCTGCCTTGCGGGTATTTCAGATTTTTAAGAAAGTATACGAAATCGTTTGTAATCATCGAGGGCAAAGCGTCGTGTTTGAGCGGCGCGCGCATATATTCATAAGTGTACATTCCTCTGAGCTCGAAGAACGCTTCGGATAATTTCCTGTTAAGTGCTGGATTGGCGTCATAAACGGCATTGTGCCTTTGCAGATACTGCATTATTTCCAAAATTTTGCTCGTAGCCTGTTCCAAAGTGCTTTTCGGCATTTGGGTTATCATTCCGGCCGAGGCGGCCATAGCGTATAAAGTGAAAGGTTTTACTCCACTGTCTTGCGACAGATTTTTATAAGTTATTAATGGCTTGTCCAAAAGCATTTGAGCTTCTTGCGCTCTGCTTAAGTTTTGTGAGAACGCGTTAAGCGGCAATAGCTGAGCCGAAAGCAATAAAGCAATAATTTTTTTATACATAATTCCTCCAGTGAAGTATTTAATTTTTTTAAAATATTAAAACAAAATATTAACTGCGTAAAGTTCACCAAACTCCGAAGCTACTTTCTTCGGACAGAGCCTGCCGCTTCGCTGAAATTAAAGCCTATATTTAGCGGTTCGGCACTGGAAAGCATATCAATAAAATCGTTTTTAAGTTCTTGTTCTCGGGTTTCTTTTGCAATCTCTTTAAGTTCATTGACGGTAGTCGGCGCGGTTATTAAATCTATTTCCGCAGATATTATCGGATATAGACTGTTTCCTTTTCGAGAGTCCTCAAGAAGAATATCGGCCACTGCAGTTTCGTTGTGTTCCGATAAAGCCAAAGCCGCCAGGGTTAGAGCTTCTGGCCCGTTGCCTTTAGCTTGGATAAGAGCCCTTTTGATCTGCGTTCTTGAGGAGGATATCTGCGCGTTTGAAACCTGATTTGGCATCAAAGCCAAAGCGGTTACGGCTATTAATCCCAAAGCTATGCCTTTTTCCGACATTCTTTCCGCACTTCTTTTTAGTATCGCGTTTATGGATTTAACGGCCGATTTCATTTCAGGGTTAGCTTTCAAAAGGTTTTTTGGAATGGCGTTTAAGGTCTGCTTTATTTTGGGGTGCAAGTCTGGCGGGATATAGGAAAATCCGCTTTTTTTGGGAAAGGACGCCGCGTACTCGCCAAATTCCTGCAGCTGTTTGTTCAACAGATTGATGTCCCTGCTTAAGGCGGAATAATTCGCTTTTCCTTTTACCGCTTTATTAAAACTTCTTGTCAGTTGTTCTGATCTTTTTGCCAAAGCGGCGGGGGGATTGTTTCTTTCCAAAGTGATATCGCCGATGAAAGCCTTTATTCTGGATATAATATCCGTATTCGCGTTTAAGGAATAGCCCGCGGCGATAGCCAATGAGAGATCCGGTAATTGGCAAGGCAAACCGTTTTGGGCCAAAATGGTTTTAGGTTTTCGCAGTTTTATTTGGATATCTTCTTGAGTATAAGCGGCGCCATTGCTTTGGGCGCAAAGCGGTGCTGCGCATATAAAATTAACGGCTGTGACAAAAGAGAGTAGCTTTTTTAACATAACATTATCACTCCCGGTTTATATCGTTTAGTTTTTATGTTGAAAACGGAGAGGCTGAATTTAAGGTTCTCTTTTTGAAGTTCCGCGAAACAGTCCCACACTCCCATTTTAATATTGTTGACATCTTTTTGCAAGAAAAGTTGTAAAAAAACAGCCGCAATTTAGGCCTATGTGATTTATGGGAAAAAAGGCCCAAAATAAAAAAACCCCTTCTTTTCGAAGGGGTTTTTTATTGTTCTTGTTTTTAGAATCTTACGAATCTCGTAACTTTCAAGTTTACTCCGAGTTTCTTGCTTTCTTCGTCGATGATGTCCTGTACGGATTTTTTGTTGTCCTTTATTGACGGCTGGTCAAGCAGGCAGACGTCTTTAAAGAATTTTTTAATTCTGCCGGGGATCATCTTTTCGATTGCGGCCTCGGGTTTGCCTTCGTTTTTGGCTTGAGTAATGGCGATGTCTTTTTCCTTTTCGATAACTTCTGCGGGGACTTCGCTTTCGTTCAAGTATTGGGCGACCATACCCACCGCCTGCATTGCGATGGCGCGGGCGAGTTCTTTAACCTCGTCTTTTTTGCCGCAGCAGCCGTCGGTTTTATCGCAAACGATTTCTACCAAGGCGGCTTTTTTGTTATCGGAATGCAAATAGTAGTTGATTACGCCGCAGCCTTCGCCTTTTTTCCAGCAGACGGCCTTGTTGAAGGAAACGTTCTCACCGAATTTAGGGGCGAGTTCGTGAATCATAGCCGTAATTTTCTCGTCCTTTGTATAATCGGCGACATCGGGGTTTTGAAGCATATATTCCGATATTTTGTCTACGAGGCCGATAAAGTCGGCGGTTTTGGCTACGAAGTCGGTTTCACAGCCCAGATAGGCCATAGCTACGGTATTGCCGTCTTCGGATACTTTAATGGATACTCTTCCTTCTTTAGTTTCGCGGCCGGCGCGTTTAGCCATATCGGCCAAACCTTTTTTGCGCAAGAAAGTTACAGCGGCTTCGACGTCGTTATTGCATTCGGCCAAGGCCTGTTTGCAAGCGCCGAGTCCCGCGCCGGTTTTTTCTCTTAAAAGTTTAATATTTTCCAAACTTGACATAAATTCTCCTGTTTAAATTATCGCCCGCCCGCATTTTGGCGGGCGGACAAAGGTTAAAACTTAAGCGGCGGCTTCCTCGGAAGGTTTTTCCGCTTCTTCTTTAGTTTCTTCTTTCGCTTTCGCGGTTTTCTTTACGGTCGTCTTTTTGGCGGCCGGTTTTTTAGCCGCGGTCGTTTTTTTTGCGGCCGGTTTCTTTGCCGCTTTTTCTTCTTTCGCTTCCTCTTTGACTTCGGCTTCTTCCGCTTTTTCCGCTACGATGGCTTCAGCTTCAGCGACGACTTCTTTCTTCGTTTCTTCCACCGCGGCGCTCAAGGCTTCGGCCATTACGGGGTTTTCAACCGGTTTTTCTTCCGCAACGGGTTCTTGCGCGGCTTCAGCTTCAGCTTTCTGCTCGGCATTGGCGCCGTTGGCTTCGTTTCTGCCTTCGATTATGGAATCGGCTACGGCCATACAGAAGAGTTTGATTGATCTGGCGGCGTCGTCATTGCCGGGGACCGGTACGGTAATATCGTCGGGGTCGGCGTTGGTGTCGCATACGGCCACTACGGGAATACCCAATATTTTGGCTTCTTTCACCGCGCCTTGCGTATCAACAGGGTCTATGATGAAAAGTATGTCCGGCAGGGTTTTCATATCTCTTATTCCGCTGAGGAGTTTTCTTAAGCGGTTCATTTCTTTGGTTAATCTTGACGCTTCTTTTTTCGATATGGCTTTAAGTACGCCTTCTTCTTCCCATTTTTCGAGCTCGGCCATTCTTTCTACGGATTTTCTTACCGTCTGGAAATTGGTTAAAGTACCGCCCAGCCATTTTTCGTGTATGCAGGGGCAGCCCGCTCTCAGAGCTTCGGTTTTGATGGCTTCTTGTGCTTGTTTTTTAGTGCCTACGAATAAGAATTTAGAACCTTTCTTCGCTTCTTCTTTAATGTAAGCGCAGGCCTTCTTTAATTCTTTCGCGGTTTTCTGCAAGTCTAAGATATGTACGCCGTTTCTTTCGCCGAAGATATAGCGGCTCATTTTAGGGTTCCATCTTGAGGTTTGGTGGCCAAAGTGCACACCGGCTTCCAACATAGCCTTCATTGATATATTGCTCATTTAATTTCTCCTTGTGTCGGCGCGGGCCAAAATTTGGATAGGGGATATCCATAGCGGCACGCTGCCAAAGCGTCGTAAACGAGGCATTTGATTTACAGATTTTTTTCGCTTCGTTTATCCGGCTTATAGATATTATACCATAATTGAACCGCTGTTATAGGTGTATTTTTACTATTTGTATTTAAGAGGTGCTTGTACAGGAATGTCTTATATGTTCAAGATGAAAAAGGAGCCGGCTTATTTGATTTTGCCGGCTCTTTGTGTTCGATTAAAATCTTCCGTTTACGAATATCATTCCCGGGAACCAGCCGCTGCTTTTTATAATGTTGACGAAACCAATTTGCAAGCCTCTGTCTATCACGGTGATATTGTTTACGAAACCGAATTGCAAGCCTTTAAAGTATTGGCTTTGGTTATAAAAACCGAATTGTAAGCCGGTCATACTCTGCGCGAAGTTTACCGCACCGATTTGCGCGCCCAAGGCTTCCATATCGTTAACGTTGACTAACCCCCATTGTACGCCGGTTAAGGTATCGGAAACGTTCAGAAGACCCCATTGCAATCCTACGGCATCTTTAGAAGTGGTGTAGATAGCCGATTGTACTCCGCGCATTTCATAGCTTCTAGAGTAAGCGAAAGCGGCTTGAAGGCCGTGCATTTCTTCCGCTCTTGCGGATATAAAATTCAAGTCTACGCCGTGTACTACAGGCGTGTTATTGTCGATCAACCCCAAAGACACGTTGGTGAAGTCTGTGTGCGGCCAAGCTACCGTATCGTAGAGCGATAATTTTATCGGAGTCTCGGCGGCGGCAGTCAATGCCAATGACGTCACTAACAAAAAAGACGCTAACAGCTTTTTCATAAGTTTGTATTGCCTCCTTGAATAATTTATAATTATATTATAGTTTATATTTCACGCTGTGCAAAATTTGGTTTGTTTTTATGGTATGGAGCAAGGTCTTATGCGGAACATTTTCAGTAAAGCGGCAATTTTTGTTACGGTTTTATCTTTAGGGGCTTCCTTGGTTTTTGCTCAGAGGAGCCTTAAGGATATGAACCGCGGAACTTTCCCCCAGAAAAAGCAGACCGACTTGGAAGATGAACTTAAAAAGAACAAAAGGCCCGTAAATATAATAAATGCGCCCGGCGTCAGGCAGACGACCATAAACGGCAATACCATATATATATATGACAGACCGACCTCTTCCAATATACCGGTATACAATCAGGTAACGGTAAGCGGAGGAGGGGGGTATAATCCTTCTTTTTCCGATCAGGCCAATCCGCAGTTTCAAAATTGGGCGATAAGCGCCATGGGTTTGGACAATACTCCCTATACCGGCGCTGGGATAGTGGCGGCGGTATTGGATTCGGGCGTAGTCCAGCACGAACAATTCTGCGAGGGGGCGGTGGATATTTTAAACATATCCGGCGTCGATTACGACTATGACGCATACGGCCACGGCACCGCGATAGCCGGCATATTGGGCGGCTGCGGGCCGGAAGGCAGCGGATTTTCTGGCGTGGCGCCGCGCTTGAAGATGAAAGTCTATAAAATTACGGATAATCAGGGCAATACTAATAATATAAATATAGGTAAAGCGGTTCAGCGGATATTGGATTATAATAGAACGCATAGGGCCGATCCTATAAGCATTATCAACATAAGCTACGGGTTGGACAGCGACGATCCAGTAGTTTATAACGCTTTGAAAGCCGCATATGATTCCGGGATAGTGATAGTGGCGCCTTCCGGCAATGACCATGCCAACAAATTGTCGTATCCTGCGGCATACGATTTTGTGATAGCTGTCGGCGGCCTAAGGCCGACAAGGCAAATATTTGAAAGATCCAATTACGGCGCTGGGGTAGCATTTGTAGCGCCCGCCTCTGCGATATATGCGCCTGCTTTGGGCAACAGTTACAGTTGGGTTCAGGGGACGTCTTTCGCCGCGCCGTATATAAGCGGAATGGCCGCTTTGATAATGGAAGCGTATAAAAAGAAGTACGGGACATTGCCTTCACCCGCCAAGGTCCGCGAGATAATGGGCAAGATAAGCGAACCACAGCCCAATTTATTGCCGCAGTGGCAGGGTTTGGGCTTGCCTAACGCTTCAAATATAGACAAGGTTATATGAAGATATGAAATACAGCGAATACGAAATACCTTCCGATTTGATATTTAAGACCAAAGACATAACGGATATGGGCGGGCTGAAATGCTCGGCTCTGTTAAACCCGGCCGACTTTGCCGATTGCGAAGAATTCGCCGGGAAGATAAAGAAGATAGAAACCAAGTTAAGTTTTTCCGTATTGACAAAAGATATTTTGGTAAACGGGGAAATAAGCGGCAGGAGCGAGGTTGAATGTTCGCGCTGTTTGAAGGAATTTGAGAAGAGTTTTAACGAGAAATTTAGTCAATTATATTCCACTAAGTCAGAAATAATTGATATAATGTATTTAATCAGGCAAACGCTGGCACTGCTTGGCGGGATACGAAATTTGTGTTCGGAGGAGTGCAAGGGTTTGTGTCCGTATTGCGGATGCAACAGGAACGAGGTCCAGTGTGATTGCAAGGAGCCGAGTTTCTCGCAGTTTGCCTGTTTAAAGGAAAAAATTTCAAAAAAGTAAAAGGCGTAAAAAACGCCGATTTAAGTGAGGAAGAAGAAATGCCAAATCCAAAGAGAAAGCACACCAGATCCAGAAGAGATTTGAGGAGATCAGCCAATTCGAAATTGGAAGCGATAAACGTAGTGCCGTGCACCAATTGCGGCGAGATGAGATTGCCCCACAATATCTGCCCCAAATGCGGATTTTATGACGGCAAGCCGGTGGTAGAAGTAAAAGCGAAGAAAGAAAAAGCCGAAGCGGCAAAATAAAAAGAATATGCGTATAGCACTTGATGCTTTAGGCGGAGATTTCGGCGCGAAACCAAATGTCCTGGGCGCTTTAAAGGCGGTTGAGGATTTTGGTTTCGACGTGATATTGGTCGGCGACAGCAATGTAATCAAGCGTGAGCTTGACGCGGCCGGCGAATATGACGAGAGCAAGATATCAATAATACACGCGCCGGAATTTATAGATATGGCGGCTTCTCCCGCGCGGGAGTGCCGCAGCAAGAAGAATGCCAGTATAGTGGTATGCGCCGATTTAGTCAAGACGGGCAAAGCCGACGCCATGATTTCGGCCGGTAATTCCGGCGCGACTATGGTGGCCGGCTTATTTGGTTTGGGGCGGATAAAAGGGATAGACAGGCCGGCGATAGCCTCTCCTATGCCGACGCAGAGGGGAGTATCGTTGGTGGTAGATGCGGGCGCCAATGCGGACTGCAAAGCCATAAATCTGCTTCAATTTGCGGTTATGGGCAGCATATACAGCAATATAGCGTACGGTGTTGCCAGCCCGCTGGTGGGGCTTCTTTCTATAGGAGAAGAGGAAGGCAAAGGCAATCTTCTTGTGAAGGAAGTGACCAAACATATAAAGAATTTGGGCATAAACTACTACGGCAATATAGAAGGACGGGACGTTCATACCGGAATGATAGACGTGGTGGTATGCGACGGATTTGTCGGCAATATAGTGTTGAAGCTGTCGGAAGGTTTGGCTAAATCTCTTTTCGAGATGATAAAGAAAGAGATAAAGAAGCGACCTTTGGCGATGTTGGGCGCTTTGATGGCGAAACCCGCTTTTAGATCGATAAAGAACGAAACAAATCCCGACACTTACGGCGGAGCGCCTTTGCTGGGAGTGAACGGGCCGGTAATAATATGCCACGGCAAATCCAATGAAGTGGCGATATACAATTCCATAAGGGTAGCGGGCCGATTGGTGCATTCCAACGCCGTAAAAGCGATAGGCGAGGCGATAAAAGCGCTGGGGCCGGTGTTTGATAAAATAAAGGAAGAACAATAATGTTGCTTGAAGGCAAAGTATCTGTAATAACAGGCGCGAGCAGAGGCATTGGACTCGGCATTGCCGAGGCTTTCTTGGCGCAGGGCGCGAAGGTGGCGATATGCGGCACGAGCGAGGGCGGGATAAACAAAGCGAAAGAATATTTGCTTGGCAAATATCCCGACGGAGAGATATTGGCGAATGCGGCGGACGTATCCAAGGCGGGCGACTGCGATAATTTTATAGCCGAGGTCATTAAACATTTTGGTAGAATAGATATACTGATAAACAATGCCGGCATAACGCGCGACACTTTGCTTATGAGAATGAGCGAGAGCGATTGGGACGCGGTAATATCGGTAAATTTGAAGGGTGCTTTTTTAATGAGCAAAGCTGCGGTAAAGCATATGATAAAGCAGCGCAGCGGCAGTATAATAAATATGTCGTCGGTAGTTGGGCAAAGCGGGAATGCGGCGCAAGCCAATTACAGCGCGTCGAAGGCCGGCCTGATAGGTTTGACGAAATCTATGGCGAAGGAATTTGCTTCCAGGAACATAAGGGTAAACGCGATAGCGCCTGGTTTTGTCAAGACGGAGATGACTGAAGTATTAAAAGAGGAATTGCGCGACGCGATATTGCAGAGCATACCTCTAAAGAGATTTGCAGAAGTAAAAGATATCGCCGAAGCGGCGGTATTTCTGGCCTCAGAAAATGCAGGCTACATAACCGGACAAGTGTTGGCGGTTAACGGCGGATTATACATATAATAAAAGTTTTCTGTTTAAAACGGAGGAAAAAATGGACGCAAAGAATATAGAAGAAAGAGTAAAAAATATCATTGTAGAGCAGCTTAGGGTAGAGCCGGATCAGGTAAAACCGGAAGCTCAGTTCGTCAATGACTTGGGTGCGGATTCTTTGGATACGGTAGAACTTATTATGGCGCTTGAAGAGGAATTCGACATTGAAATTCCAGACGAGCAAGCCGAGAAGATAAAAACCGTAGGCGAAGCCTTGGAACACATCAAAGCCAAAGCCGCGAAATAAGTGTTTGTCGATTTAGAGAAAGTATTAGGATATACTTTCAGTGACAAGAATATTTTAAGGGAAGCGCTCACTCACAAGTCGTACGCGGCCGAGTACAGGCACAATAAAGACAACGAACGGCTTGAATTCTTGGGCGACAGCGTACTAGGCTTGGTCGTAGCGGCCTATTTATACAAACTGCTGGACGCAAAAGAAGAGGGAGTGCTTTCCAAGATAAAGGCCAATTTGGTTTCCAGGCGGAACTTATACTTTTGGGGTTTGCAGCTGAAGCTGGGCGACTATATGTTTTTGGGCCAAGGCGAAATCGCCAGCGGCGGCAGGGAACGGCAGAGTATATTATCCAACGCGATGGAAGCGGTGGTAGGGGGCGTTTATCTCGACGGGGGGTTTGAAGCCGCGAAAGATTTGATATTAAAGTGGCTTAAGACCCAAAAGATAGAGGCGGACGGCGGCGATTATAAGAGCATTTTGCAGGAATATCTGCAAAAGCGCGGCAAAGGCGCACCCGAGTACGAGGTAGTGTCGACGGTCGGGCCGGAGCATGACAAGACTTTTACCGTTATGGTGACTTTGCTGGGCCGGGAATTGGGGCGCGGCAAAGGCCATAATAAAAAAGCGGCGCAGCAGGCGGCGGCGAAAGAGGCTTTGGCATATTATAATGCTTTGGGTAAAAAGCAGCAGTAGTGCCAAAAGATAAAAGGGGAAAAAATGAAGAAGCCTGATTTTAAATTAGTACTTAGCGGATTGCTGATCTTACCGTTATTGTTGCTTACCATATATACTTTCAGTTCGGGTTCTTCCGATAAGAAAGGAAAGATAAAAATTTCAAGTTTAAAATTATCGTCTCCGCAGGATCTTCCCGACGAGATAGCGTCATATTTGGAAGAAGGAGACTACGAGACGGCGCTTATCAGGATAGAAGAAGATTTGCGGGATCCTGATGTTCCTACTTCAAAGGGAGTTCCTTTGATAGTGATAGCTACGGAGAAAGACAATTACGAGATCGCCGCTTTAATAGCCAGTTTGGGAGCGGACGTCAATATGCGCGACGAGCGCACCAATGAAACTGCGATAATAAAAGCGGCGCGCAACAACAATGCCAATATAATAAGAATGCTTCTTTCCGCTGGCGCCGATATAAACGCTCAGAGCCGAAGAGGCGTAAGCGCTTTAAGCGAGAGTATAAATAACAGGAACAAAGATATAATGGAGTTTCTTACGGCAAACGGCGCACGTACTGGTGCCACTTTCGACAATTTAATGCGCTATGCTTATGCCAAGAACAATGTCGGTGTCAGTGCGATGTTAAGGGTGGGTGTTGATCCCAAGCAAAAAGACGCCAACGGCAATACAGCCTTAATGGTGGCCACGTCGCGCGGCGATATGCAAAGTTTTAAGGATTTGGTTGCCTATGGTTCCGACATCAATGCCCAAAACAAGCAGGGCATGACGCCGCTTTTGTATGCTTTAAGGGCCAACAACCGCGATATGGTAAAAGAAATTTTAAGCATAGAAAATACGGACATAAATATTTGCAACATATTGGGGCAATGCCCTTTATATTGGGCGGCGTACATTGGCGATGATATCGTAGTAAACGCTCTTCTGACGTTGGGTGCGGATTACAACAAGAAGACGACGAACAATCAAACGGCATTAGATATTGCGCGGCTGAATAACAGGACGGAAGTCGTAAAGGTAATAGAGGATTTTATTAAGTATAAGAATATGCCGCGCGACAAATCCGGTAAAGTGATAATAGACAAAAACGCGATAACTCAGGATTTGCGCAAGAAGATGGACGAGGATATGGCCAAGAAACAGGCTGCGGCGCAGCAGGCGGCGTCTAAGGCTGCGCAAAAGAGCGGGAGTTCAAAAGCCGTTGCAAACCCTCAAAGCAGCCAGCAGTCCACGGCGATTTCTGCGGCGGCGGGTGCAATGCCGCAGGGTTTTGATATGGACAGCATAACTAAAATGATGCAGCAGCAAGGGGTGGATCCGGCGGCGGTTCAGGCGATGCAGCAGGCACAGAACGCTGCGGCCGGAACAGGAGGGGAATCTTCTTCGAGCGGGAGTTCCTCGACGCGTTCGAAATTTAAACCCAAGAAGACAAGTTCCAAAAAAGTTATGAAGACAAAAATAAACAAACTGGAAACACATTCTTTGTAGAATAACGCGGAAATTGATAGATAGTTTTGAAAGCGGCCCATATTAAAAACGGGCCGCTTTTTTGCGGATTTTTGCTGCGCTTGCCGATTTGATTTAAGCAGAGGAAAATATTTTTCTTCAAAAAAGGCAGATAGAGCGATAAAACCTCCTTTTAAAGGGAATAAAACAAAATAACAGACAATATAAATTACGGCGGTAAAGAGTAAAAAATAATGTTGAAAAAAGGGGGTATTTCTTGTATACTAATAGTAGGGTTCTTGTATTGCACGCCTTATGACGGGTTATCTACGTCGTGCAAGGCCCTGTCATGTTTTTGTTTATAGTTTAAAAAGAGAGTTTATATGAATAAATATTCAAAGGAAATATATAACTTCTTAAGCAGTATCTGGAAGTCCTTTGCGGTTGGGCTGTGTAGTCGAACCGACAAAGAGAAATCCGTATGGGCTGCGACGCCCATACGCGCTTTTGGGCGCGGATTCACATTGGTTGAACTGCTTGTGGTGGTGCTTGTTATCGGCGTATTGGCGGCGATAGCATTGCCCGCTTACAATCGTTCCGTCCAAAAGAGCAGGATGAGCGATGCTTTGAATGTCTTGGATATAGCGGCATCAAAGCAACAGGCAAATTATGTGGCGGGGGAGGGGTATGCGTCAAGCTTCAATGATTTATCCCTGCCAGTGAAAGGATTGACCGGCAATATAGAGAGCAGTATCCAAGGCGTAAAAGCCGGCAACTTTACATATACTTTGCAGAATACCTGCGTGGTAGCATCTCGTCCTGAAGACGACGTCACAATATACAGGAACTTCAATACCGACGAGACGGGCTGTACCGGCGAAGGCTGTAAATTGCTGGAGGGCGTATTGTCGAATATACCGATAGGCTGTAACGAATATGCGTCCGAGGAAGATGCCGATTCGGAAATATCGGCGCCGTCGGTAATAAGCTGTTCTTTCGACAAATGTTTAAGCGACGCCGGAACCTGTATAACCACTAACAGCACTTGTATACAAGGCCGCATAATAACGCAGGCATGCGGCAACGGCGGCATTCAAATGAAAAAATGTTTGGAAGGCTGTCCGAACTATTGGAGCGAGTGGAGCGATTGTATAAACCAGACTTGTAAAGAATCGGAGCGCCCCGTTTCAATAGACAGAGTCGGGTGCGGATACTGTAATAACGGCACAACTTTCAAAGGTGTGAGAACAAGAAGCGTAACTTGTAATACATCCACGGGCCAATGGACGACTGGCGCGTGGTCTTCTTGCGTAAATGAAAACACCTGCGAGGAAACCAGCTGCAGCGATACGAATTCCTGCGAATGTTCCCAATCGGCTAAGCCTAGCGTAACAGTGGGATGCGGAACCAAATGCAGCAACGGACAGTATATGGGTATTCAAACCAGAACGGTAACCTGCAATCAGGCTACTGGCGAATGGTTTGTATCCACCACCGGTGAATGCGCCACCAATTTATCCTGCTGTCCGGGCGAAACTTCAACCAACGGCTGTTTGTGGGGCGTCACGAAGACCTGTCAAGCCAACGGCCAATGGGGGGAGTGTAATTATAAACTCTGTACGGGCGCGGAACCCGAATCGCAGAGAGAATGCGCCGACGCCGATAATATAAGGACTTGCGGTATGCAAGTTCGCAGCGTAGACTGCGATTTGTCAAAAGGCGAATACGTAACCGGGGAGTGGACCGGTACGTGTACGGCTCCCAAGTATAATAAGGTTCCGGAAACTGTACAGTTCTGCGGAACTTGCGGCAGCCAGACTAGAACCTGTCAGAAGACCTGCGACGGTTTGGGCCAATGCGAGAATTGGCTTGCGTGCGTAGAGGTTCCCGTTCCGCCGACAAGCCAGGCGAATTCTCAATATTGTTCTTATCACGGAACGAAGAATAGCCCTGAGGTTTGCGACGGGAAAGCGATACCTTCTTACAGTGTAGATTTTGAAAATACCGGCACTTGCGATTGTAATACCTATTTCTATGGCACTACATGCGCCACGGAATGTTCTTTGCCGGGCAAATATTGGAATACGGGCAGCTGCGAGACGTGCAGCAATAATACGGTCGGCAAGTATTGGACCGGCAACGGCATCACGTCCGAAATATGCCCCGACGCCACCTGTACCAATAAACCCATAGGTTATTATTGGACGGGCCACGGCGGTACGAATTCGACCTGTTCCGTATTGAAATGTACCAATGCGGTTACGGGCCAATACTATACGAGTTTCAGCAAAACCGCGAAAGCCACCGGTTGGATAGAAGGTACTTCTCCGACTGGCTGTTCAGTCGCGGCGTGTACGAATAAACCTTATGGCTATTATTGGACCAGCGGCGGCGGAGTAACCGCGACGAGCTGTGCAAACAGCGCGTGCACCAACAAACCCGTTGGCAAATACTGGAGCGGCCACGGCGGCACTTCGGCGACGTGTCCTACGGCAGATTGTACCAATGCCGAAATCGGTGAGTACTATACCTCTTTCAGCCAGAGCGCGAAGGATTCTTCTTCGGTGAATGGTACTTCGCCTGTGGGCTGCTCGGTCGCGGCGTGTACAAATACGACGCCCGGCAAATATTGGACTACCAGCGGCGGCACATCAGCTACGGGCTGCACGAACGCCAACTGTACCAATACTGTGGCTACGGGTAAGTACTACAGCGGCCACGGCGGTACTTCGGCTACGGGCTGCGCGGTGTCAGATTGTACCAATAAACCCACCGGCTATTACTGGACGGGTAAAGGCAATCCAGGCGAAGCGGCTTCCTGCCCGACGGCTAAATGTACCAATACGACAAAAGGCCAGTATTGGACTGGTTTCGGAAACACGTCTTCTACGTGTCCGTCAGCTTCTTGTACGAACAAGACCGTGGGCAAATATTGGACGAGCCACGGCGGCACTTCCGCCACCGGCTGTACCGAGGCTAACTGTACCAATACGGTAGCTTCGGGTAAATACTACAGCGGCCACGGCGGCACTTCGGCTACGGGCTGTGCGATATCGGATTGTACAAATAAATCGGTAGGTTATTACTGGACCGGCAAAGGTAATCCAGGCGATGCGGATTCCTGCCCCAGTGCGAAATGTACCAATACGACTGCGGGTAAATACTGGACGAGCCACGGCGGCACTTCCGCCACCGGCTGCACGAACGCCGATTGTACCAATACGGTGGCGACGGGTAAATATTACAGCGGCCACGGCGGTACTTCGGCAACGGGCTGTGCTGTATCCGATTGTACCAATAAACCTACGGGTTATTATTGGACCGGCAAAGGCAATCCGGGCGATGCGGATTCCTGCCCGACGGCTAAATGTACGAATACGACGGTAGGACAGTACTGGACGGGCTTCGGCAATACGTCCTCTACGTGTCCGTCTGCTGCGTGTACGAACAAGACGGTAGGCAAATACTGGACAGGCCACGGTGGCACTTCCGCCAAGGGCTGTGCGGAAAAAGCTTGTACCAATACTACGGCGGGCAAATACTGGACGAGCCACGGCGGCACTTCCGCTACGGGTTGTACGAACGCCGATTGTACAAAGAAACCCGCCAAAGCGTACTTTACCGCACACGGCGGCACTTCAAACAGCTGCGCTTATGCGTGTAACAGCGGTTATACTCGCTCAGGTGATTCTTGTATATCGGATACGACGGTTTCGGCTACCTGCCCGAGCGGTTATTCCGGTTCCGCTACAAAGAGAACTGTAATCACCAGCACGCTTAGCGGTGATACGACGAAAGTCACTTACGATTACAGCAAGTGCTACCGCAATAACTCTACGCCGGAAACGAGTTCAATTTCCTGCCCGAGCGGTTACCCCAGCGGCAGCGCCACGAAGAGCTTGTACTACAGATACTACTGCACCGATACGGCCCAGACGAAGGCTGGCACCTGTTCTGCCGAGAGAAAAGACGTAGCCTGGAAGACGAACTATAATTACTCCAACTGCTACAAGGATACGGGCGGAACGGCTTGCTCGACTTACAACAGCACATTTAATAAAGGTACGACCACCAAGAGAGAATGGTCGAACACGGAAGGCAATGGCGTAAGACTTACGCAGTGGCCTTCGGTAGCAACGCAATGCTACTATGACAGTACTCAGAATTGTTCCAACTACAGCAGTACCTATAATTTGGGCAGCGCGAACAGAAGATACTATGCGGGCGGAACGAATTCTTGGACGAACGCAACTTCAAGCTGCTACTACTTGTCGTATCCTACGACAAGCGGCCAATCCTGCCCGAGCGGATATAGCGGCAGCTCGGTCAGAACGGACACCGTAAAGGTATTCGCCAGCGGCTCTAAGACGACGACCGGCAGCACGTATAACTTAACCGGCTGTTACAAGAACGTAACCGGTGCGGCTGCTTCCTGCTCCAATACGAGCAGTTACAAATCGGGTTCTGCCACCGGCAACTTGGCGGGTACGAAGTATACGTGTACCAATACGGCTGCTTCATCGACGTCCAGCTGCAGCACAAGCACGAGCACGATAGCGTCAACGGCGAACTATCAGAATTGCTACTATGATTCTTCGTCCACGACGAGCGGCCAGGCGTGCCCGAGCGGATACAGCGGCAGCTCTAAAAAGACTGTTATAACGAGGCATTATGCCAATACGGCGGGTACTGCGGACAGAACGACATCTACGGTATCTACGACGTATAACTTGACGGGTTGTTATAAAAATGTAGCCGGTACGGCGGCGGCGTGTTCGCAGACTGCCAGCTATAAGTCAGGCACTGCCAGCGGTAATTTGACTGGTACTAAGTATACGTGTACCAATACGGCTGCCACATCGACCTCTAGCTGCAGCCCTAGCACGAGTTCAATAGCGTCTACGGCGAATTATCAGAATTGTTACTATGATATCTCGTCGACGGCAAGCAATCAGGCATGCCCGAGCGGTTATACCAGCGGCGGCAGTGTGGCTAGTAAGACTACTATTACCAGACACTATGCCAATACAGCCGGTACAGCCGATAGAACGACTACCACTGCGTCTACGACCTATTACTATAATAACTGCTATGCCTATAGCACAGGTTCGTATTGCCCGAGCGGATACAGCGGTACCTCCAAGAAGTATGCGTATTACAGCGGCTCGGTATACTACGACTTAAGAGGCTGTTACAAGAATGTAACCGGTGCGGCGGCTTCCTGCTCCAATACGAGCAGTTACAAATCGGGTTCCGCCAGCGGTAACTTGGCGGGAACGAAGTATACCTGTACCGATAGCTGGAAATCCGGCAGTTATAGCAGCTGCTCAACCACTACCAGTACGATAGCGTCAACGGCGAACTATCAGAACTGTTACTATGAGTCTTCGTCAACGGCCAGCGGTCAGGCGTGCCCCAGCGGTTATACCAGCGGCGGAAGTGTGGCTACCAAGACGACGACTACCAGATACTATGCCAACACGGCCGGTACCGGTACCAGAACGACGTCTACGGTATCTACCAAGTATAACTACTATAACTGTTATAAGACGGCATCGGCCGGCAGCCAGTCGTGCCCCAGCGGTTATACCAGCGGCGGGAACCGCGGCGTGAAGAATTACAGAGTATACTGCGGCAATACCGCTACTACGACTTCAGGCAGCTGCGGAACGACAAGAGAATCGAATGTCTCTTACAACTATAGTTCCTGCTACGATTCCGGAAAGTGTAATGCCAAAGTAGGTTCCAGCTACTGCGGTACGGCTAAGAAAATGTACGGCGCCAGTTCGTATAGCGGATGTTCTTCTTGTGCTTGTACGATAGGTACAAAGCAGAGAGATACCAACTCGACCGGTACGGCATGCTCCGGCTCCAACTATAAGATAAGACAGTTCTGCTGGAACGGTTCTTGGTCCTCGTGGAGCTCTTGCTCTACTAATCCGAGTGCACCGGCGTGTCCTTCTTGACAGCTTGATTAAATGGAGTTTACATACGGGCGGGATTTATTCCCGCCCGTATTTTTTATGCTTGTAAATATGTATACTGTAGCTTTCTTAAGACTAAAGGATTTTATTAAAATACATAAGATGTTTCGGAGTGTCTGCCATTTTCTCACCTTTAAATCGTTTGATATTGTTGATATATAAAATCTTCCTTCTTTTAGGATTTAATTGCGTCTTTATATTTTGGATTGCTTTTGAAAAAGAAAATATTGATTTATATTGAAAGCGCTCTTTGCCGCAATGTATACTTGTACCCGCCTTAGTAAAATATGTTTAAATTGGCTTAAAACTGTTTTCCGCTCGTTGTAGTTAAGATGGAATATCAGAAGTCTGTTTGTATAAAATAAGCGAATATGTGGCAGATTTAGCCATTCTGTCTAAAAGAGGGAAAAATAAAATATTTTTAACTTGATTTTATATTGAAAAAGCAAGTCTTTACAATATATTTTGATTGATATCTCTCATTTGCCGCATGGGCTTTATGTTGTATGAGAATACAAAAAAGGGTAGTGAAGTTTAGCTTATGCTTGTCGAGTGAAATCCAAAAGAACAAATTTATTTTTGTCTTATGTCTTTTAATTCCGTACCTGTGTAATAATGTTTAAGTATTTGTTCGTAATCTTGGCCCGCTTCAGCTCTGCCGCCGCTGCCAGTTTGGCATAAACCGACGCCGTGTCCCCAGCCGCCGCCATAAAATATAAAAGATTTTACTTTGCCTTTCTCGTAATTGGGCTGTACCATAAAGTAAGTGCTTCTTAAAAGGCCTAAAGCCAAATATTTTTTTATTTCATGCTCTTTCGTCAGAGTCAATGTTCCTCTTGTGCCGATAATTTTTACGCCGTTGACATATCCCGAGCGCCCTCTGTTTAAAGGTACTATCGCTTTTATGGAGCCTATTTTCTTCTTGCGGTTGATAACAGTTCTAAGGCGGGACTCGTCGATATATCTCGTCCAGCGGAAAGCCGCCGGACTTACATTGTTGAAGTATCTGCTGTAGGCCTGATGAGGCTGCTGCAGAAGCTCTTTAAAGTGATATGGCTGGAGATTATCCTCATTGAAATCTTTATAATCCGACACCGGCTGTAAATAGTCGTGCGGGAACCACCCCGCTTCCTTGCTGCTTTGCGTATATCCGCCGCAGTTTGAGGAAAATACCGCCTCTATCGGTTTCCCTTTATAAGTGATTACCTTTCCCATGGTTGCCTCTACCGCGGCGTTTGTGCGCTCCCTTTCTGCTTTAACGCCGCCGTATACTTGGCAGTTTTGGGTGTCGCAGACGTCATAACCCCAGCGTTTGTGTTTGCCTAGTGCTTTTATCGCGTATGTTCTGGCTATTACGGCTTGAACTTTTAAGGCCTCTATGGGGAATGTGCTGGGCATTTCCGAACCTATCACGCCGAAGACGTATTCTTCTATGTTGACGTGGTTGATTATTATAAAACCGTCTATAGATTTATTGTATACAAATTCTATATAGCCGCGGTATTCTTTTGTTTCTCTCCCGGCCCAAGTGGTGCCGTGCCCCACAAGCATATTTTTGAGTATGGTGGTATGGCCGGCTTCGTCGGTGGAATCTTGCATTATTTTTATTCTGTCGCCTTGGAAAGCCGTTTTTTGACCACCGGGCGATATTAAATAGGCTTTGCCGTTTATTATCTCTACCGTCCAAAATTTGTTGTTTGTACCTCTTTTTATGACTTTGCCGTTCTTGTTTTCCGCCCGAAATCTGTGCGAAGTGGAAAACTGTACTCTCTTTACCGGTGCGGGCGCGCCGTTTATCTTGGCGCCCAAACCTACCCGTATCTCGGGAAGTGCGCCGTGAAAGGAAATCGGTTTCTTTACTATCGTATGCGCTTTGGGGGTTTCGGGTATGCTTAAGATGTTTATATGCTCTTTGGGGGCGAAATCTTTTAGCTTTTCCAAAGATTCTTTTACTTTGTCGTCGGAAGAATCCGCAGCCTGTACGCTGGAATAGTTGCTGTATGCCTCTTTGTAGCGTTTTAGCTTGACCATCATATCGCCGTATCGTTCTTTTGCTTCTATAA
Source organism: uncultured bacterium (assembly GCA_949291515.1). Lineage (GTDB taxonomy): Bacteria > Elusimicrobiota > Elusimicrobia > Elusimicrobiales > Elusimicrobiaceae > Proelusimicrobium. Next base: position 48,198 of record CASEVY010000012.1, read on the forward strand.
ACTGAGAATCATATTTTATTACCTTTTTGTAATGATCCGCGGCTTTGCGGTATTGCTTCTTTTGGGAGTATAATTCGCCCAACATAAAGTTGGCCAATGCCGTATGCTGATCGCCCGCCGCCGCTTGCTTTAAATTTATTTCGGCGAGGTCGTACTGCCCCATACCCATTTGCGCGCGCGCCAGACTGATATAATAAAATGCTGTTTTGTTGTTATTTTCGTTGAGGCGGGCAAATACGTTTTCGGCGTTAAGGTAATATCCGGCGGCCAAGTAAGCCTCGCCTGCAAATTCCAGAACTTCGCTGTCCAGCGGAAATTTTTTGAGAGCTATGCTCACTGTATCTACGGCCAATCTGGTTTCGCCCAGTTCCAAAGCTATATATACGGCGTTGAGAAAAGCGTCTCTGTCGCCTGTCTCCTTGGATATTTTTATGAATTTATCCAAAGCTTCTTCTTGTTTGAAATTGAAATACAAATTCGCCGCTTCTTTTATATCTTCTTGATTGGCTTTGAGCGGTATGGTCAAAAAAAACAGCAGCAGTAGTGTAATAAATCTTCGCATTTATTATAATTATACTATTATGAGAGAAATACCTAAATGGCTAAAAGATATGGTAGCGAAAAATAAAGCCGCTTATCATACTTCGGCCGCAAAAGTAATCGAGAAAAGTTTGAATTTGAATTTGCTCCCAACAGTTTGCCAAGAAGCGCGCTGTCCAAATAGGGGGGAGTGTTTCTGCCACGGCGAAGCTACAATAATGATACTCGGCAGTTTATGCACCCGCGCCTGCAAGTATTGCGCCGTAAGCAAGGCCAAACCCGAACCGCCTTCGGAAAACGAGCCCGCCCGCGCCGCCGAATTGGTAAAAATGCAAAAAATCAAATATTTGGTTTTGACTATGCCTACACGCGACGATTTGCCCGATGGCGGCGCTTGCCATATAGCGGCTGTGGTCAGAGCGATAAAAAATCAAAATCCGCTTTGCCTGGTAGAGCCTCTTATCTCCGATTTGGGCGGAAAATTTGAGTTCCTGCCTATCATAATCGAAAGCGGATTGGACGTTCTGGGGCATAATATTGAAACGGTTCCCTCTCTCTTTAAATCCGTACGGCCGGGCGCTTGTTATGAACGCTCCTTGGATTTGCTTAAAAAAGTAAAAGAAATAAAACCGTCTTTGATAACGAAAAGCGGCCTTATGGTCGGGCTCGGCGAAACGGAACAAGAACTGAAAGACGTATTTAAAGACTTGCGCCGCGTAGGGGTCGACTTGCTTACGCTGGGCCAGTATCTCGCGCCCAGTTCACAGCATTATCCCGTGCAAGAATATCCCGAACAGTCTTGGTATGACGAAATGAAGCGCTATTGCCTCTCAGTTGGTTTTAAAGGGGTAATGGCGGGCCCTTTGGTAAGGAGTTCTTTCAGAGCGGCCTCCTTGTACGAAGCCTGCCGTTGAGATCTTATTGATTATATAAAAAACCCGTCTTAATAAAAAGACGGGTTTTTTTTATTGAAACTATTGTAATAGCCGCTATTCGATAATATATATGCTGTCGGTATTTTGTTTGCCCAAAGTGGAGCATATTTTTTTGTCGTTTTTGGCATCCGATCCGACAGTGCATAATATATAGTCTTCGGTATAATTGCCGGAGATGGTATATGTGTAAGAGGAACCGGAAGTATGCGTAGCTGCTACGGACGAAGCGCCTAACGCATAAGAAAAATTATCGGTTGTAACTGTAGCTCCGCTTACGCTTACGTTTCTGCCTGTTACGTCAAAGTCCAAATCGGTAAATGAGGTCGCGTAAGAACCGTTGTTTTCGTAGTATTGCTGTTGGGCCGCTACCGTATTGGATACTATTCTTATTGCCTCCAAAGCTTTGCCCTTCTCTACTGAGCTCAAGTATGACGGATATGCCATCGCCGCCAAACCCGCTATCAATAAAACTACTACCATCACTTCCAAAAGCGACATTCCTTTTTTGTTAAGTTTTTTCATATTACCCTCTCTTTTGCAATTTGCTTATGTCGGCTACGGTTCCGGTCAGTATCCCGTTTATCCTGCCAAGCATATTTATTCTGTTTAGTCTTACTTTTTCGTCTTCGGCGTTTACCATAACTTTATCAAAGAAGTCGTTTAAAGGCAACTCGAACGCGGCTAAAGCCTTCAATATCGCACAATAGCCCTCTGTAGTATCCAATCCCAAATTGGGCTTTATTTGCGTTTCTATTTCGGTTAGGGCTTTTAAGAGGTTTTTCTCTTCTTCGTACTCGAAAAGAGACTCTGATATTTCGCCCGTTTGCTCAAATTGCCCTTTCTTGAGTATATTGCCGACTCTTTTTGCCGATTGCCCGACGCTTGCCAAGCTCTCGCTGTTACGGTATTGCTTTAACGCTTCCGCGGCAGCCAAGATGCTTGTGGGCGATTTGGCGCTATTGCGCAGGGCTGATATTTCGTCTTGGGCGGAACCTTGTGCCTCCAATATATTTGCCAAGCGCTGCCAGAGGAACTCTTCCAACTCCGCGGAATGTTCGTTCTGGCGGGGGAGAAGGTCATTTGCCATTGCGACAATTTCCTTTATCGATATATCGAAATTGTTTTCCCCTATTATTCTTACCGCGCCCATAGCCTGCCTTCTTAAAGCGTAAGGATCCTCGCTGCCGCTGGGGATTTGCCCCATAGCGAAATTGGCCGCCAAAGAATCCATTTTTCCGGCTAATGAAACAACTGATCCCGCCATCGTAAAGGGCAAGGGTGAAGATGCCGTCAGCGGATAATAAAACTCGCCTATCGCTTTGGCCGCGTGTTTGTCCTTGCCGGTTTTTTCCGCATATACTCCGCCCATATAGCCTTGCAGCTCGCTGAATTCATATACGACTCCGCCGGTCAAATCGGCATAAGCATAATGCGCGGCCTCTCTTATGGCATTTTTTTCTTCCTGCTTCAGATTAAGTTTGTCGGCTATTTTGCCGGCCAGCTTTTCTACCCGTTCGCTCTTTTCCAGCATATTGCCCATACCGTCTATAAAATTGACGCCTGCAAGTTTCCCGCGCATTGCGTCAAGGCCGGTTTTTAAGTCATTCTCATAGAAAAATACTGCGTCGGTAAATCTGGCGGTCATTACGTTCTTAAAGCCGGTTCTTACCTCGTCCTGATTGTCGCTTACGCCGTCGCGCACCGCAATAAAATGCGGCTGAAGTTCGCCTTCGTCGTTTACTACGGGGAACATTCTTAGCTGCGTCTTTAATACGGTCGTAATCAATTCGCGCGGCAAGGTTAAAAAGCGTATATCCATATCGCCGCTTAAAGCTACGGGGTGCTCCGTAAAGGAAAGCGTTTCGGTAATCAAGCCTTCGTCCAAATCCGCCTTATAGCCCAAAGCCGCGGCGCAGGCCTCTACGGTTTTTATCAAAGCGCGTCTGCGTTCTTCTATGTCGGCCAGTATCGGCTGAGGCTGATTTTTTAAAGTTTCGATATATACTTCGGGTGACTCTATCCTTATCGGTTTTCTGCCGAATGATATTAGAGGATAGGTATTCCTGCCGGATTTTACGCCAGCCAGTTCGAATTTTACCGTTTTGTCGCCGTATAAGGCTAATATGCTTCTTATCGGCCTTGCAAAATGAAATCCGCTTTCTTCCCAGACCATATTCTTCGGGAAATTGAGGCTTTTTATTATTTCCGCAAATACCGCAGGCAGAAGTTTCTGGGTCTTTTCGCCTTTTATTTTTATTTTGGCGTAAATGAAAGGACCCTTGTCTGTATCTACGGTAATAAGCTGAGAAGGTTTTAATCCGTTCTTAGCCGCGAATCCAGCCGCTTGCGGGGTATAATTCCCGTTTCCGTCTTTAAGCAGCTTGGCCGGCGGTCCTTTGACCTCTTTTTGCATATCTTCCGCTACGGAAGCCAAATCGGTAATTTCCAAGACGAGTTTTCGGTACGTTCCGAATGTCCTCAAAGATACGTATTTAAGGCGGTGCTCCTGTAAAATCGCCGCGGCGTTATTTTTTAATTGCTCCAAAGCAGGCAGCAAAAAACGCGCGGGAAGATGTTCTGTTCCTATCTCTAAAAGTGCATTGTTCATATAGTTTCTTCCTTCTCTTCGGCGGCTTTGATGTATTGCGCCGCGCAGAGCTTGGCCAGCCCTCTGATTTTGGCGATTATATTCGTCCTGTCGGAAACGGATATCGCGCCGCGCGCTTCCAAAGTGTTGAAATAATGAGATACTTTCATCGCGCAGTCGTATGCCGGAAGATATAACCCCTTTTTGCAAAGTTTTTTGCATTCTTCCTCATTCTCCAAGACATAGCGCCTTAAATTTTCCACGTCCGCTTCCTCGAAGTTGTAATGCGAAAACTGTCTTTCACTCTCTTTTACAAGTTCTCCGTAAGTGGTATCGTCATTCCACATAATATCAAAGATGGTATCTTTCTTTTGGCAGTACATCGCTATACGCTCAAGACCGTATGTTATTTCCGCCGTAATTGGCTTTAAAGTATAGCCCGCCATTATCTGGAAATATGTAAACTGCGTTATTTCCATACCGTCGAGCCATATTTCCCAGCCGACGCCGCTGGCCCCTAATGTGGGGGACTGCCAGTCGTCTTCTATCCAGCGCACGTCATGGAGTTTCGGGTCTAGCCCGAGTACTTTAAGAGAATTTAAATATAATTCCTGAACATTTTCCGGCGCTGGTTTTAAAATTACCTGAAATTGATAGTATTTGCCCAGCCTGTTTGGATTCTCTCCGTATCTGCCGTCGGCAGGCCTTCTGCACGGTTCGACATAACAGGCTTTCGTCGGCTTGCTCGTAAGCGAGCCGAAAAAGGTCGCGGGATTAAATGTGCCCGCCCCCTTTTCAACGTCATAAGGTTGTACAACTATACAGCCTTGCTTCTTCCAATAGGTTTGGAGTTCGTGTATTATATCTTGGAAATTCATATATATAATTATAGTAAATTTGACACTCTCCTGCTCGTGTGCCCAATGATGATAATGGAAGTGTTTTTCTTGTGTAAAAAACTTTGGATAAAGACATTCTTTTATACTTACTTTTTTAGCCTTATCAAACTATTTAAATCCTATATTTTATTTGCTTTTTAAAATAATACACTGCAAAAAATAGTCAATATTACGTCGGGATATAGAAAAATTGCGGATTTTGTTTTTTTTATGCTATAATAAATTATGTTAGTTAAAACTAACTTTTAAAATCAGGTTGAAAATTATTTGGAGGTTTAATGAATGTAAGGAAGGTTTTTGCAGCCATATGCTGCGTGGCGGCGGCAGGTTCGGCATTTGGTGCGGATATGTCGCTCTTATATGAGAAGACTTCTGCTTCTTTGAAAAACGGAGAAGATAGAAACGAATTTTTTGGCGGAACCGATTTGATGAAATCCGACTTTATGGGCAAATTGGAAGATCTATACTATGTTTCCGCTTATGAAAATTCCTCGGAATATTCCGATTTGCTTTCTTTGAATACGGAGGAATTGGACGGAAGAATAATAAAAGAATTACAATCGGTGGATTTTGAGGAAATTATCAAAAATGTTAAGGCGGATACGAAAGTGACGCCTCTTCCCAAGACAATGGGGGGCGGGAAATTGGCAGGAATGCGGGTCAGGCGCTGGCTTGAAACTTCCCGCAAGGCCGAAGCGGAAATTAAAGCGAAAAGGGAAGTCCTGTCGGAATTGAAAAGAGATTTTTCCTTTCTTGAGAAAAATTATCCTTCTCTTAAGAGCGAATTGAAAGCAAAGGTTTACATCTATATCAAATATGCGGTTAAAAGTATAAATCTTGGCAATTATGAGTCCGCAAAAAAGATTACGGACTTGCTAAGTGAGAGATATTATAAAGTAAGGTATACATCCTTATAGTTCCTCAGTTGAGGCGGGGAGTAAGCCCTCCGCCTCTTTTTTAACTGTTGCTAAATCTTCAAAGTTTTTTAGAAACTCAGGTCCGAATGTGAATATGGGTTTTTTAGAGTAATCCCTTTTTGTTGCTTGATATCTAGCTATAATTTGATAAAGAAAGGCGATTGCTTTAGACTGGTTGCTGCTATCTAGATAAAATGAAATGATATATCTTACTGTTATACGATAGTTTATTTATTTGTTTGTTTGCGCGATTAGAAAAATAAGATAAAAAAGCCCGCTCTTTTGGAGCGGGCTTTAAAGTATTCGTTTAGGTTATTTGAGCAAGGCTTTTCTTGAAAGTCTTACTTTGCCGTTATTGTCGATTTCAACTACTTTTACCTCGACAATATCGCCTAAAGCGAGCACATCTTCCACTTTATTGATTCTCTTTTTGTCAATTTCGGAAATGTGCAGCAATCCGTCTTTGCCGGGCAAGAGCTCTACGAACGCGCCGAAAGGCTGTATCGATACTACCTTGCCTTTGTAGATTTGATTGACTTCGACGTCTTTGGTCAAGAGTTCTATTTCCGCCTTAGCCTGCTGCAATTTGGCGTCATTGGCGGCGGCTATCATTACTTTGCCGTCGTCGTTGATGTCAATTTTTGTGTCGGTGGCTTCGGTAATTCTCTTGATGTTCTTGCCGCCGGGGCCGATTAAAGCGCCGATTTTATCCTGCGGTATCGTCATCGTATAGATTACCGGCGCGTTTTTGGAGATGTTCGGCCTGGGTGCTTTAAGCGTCGATTCCATATGGTCCATAATGAAAAGTCTGCCGCGAGTCGCCTGCGCGATTGCCTTTCTTAATATATCCAAGGATATGCCGCTGGCCAATTTGAGGTCCATTTGGAAAGCGGTAATGCCTTTTCTGGAACCGGTAAGTTTAAAGTCCATATCGCCGAGGTGGTCTTCAAGGCCCATAATATCGGAAAGAACTGCGTATTTGTCGCCTTGCGTGATCAATCCCATCGCTATGCCCGAGCAGGTGCCTTTCATCGGTACGCCCGCGTCAAACAAAGCCAAGGAGCCGCCGCATACGCTCGCCATTGAGGACGATCCGTTGGATTCCATAATATCGGATACCACCCTTATCGTGTAAGGGAATTCTTCCTCGCTGGGCAAAAGCGGCATTAAAGCCCTTCTGGCAAGTTCGCCGTGGCCGATTTCTCTGCGGCCGGGCGATCTGTCCGGTTTGCATTCGCCGGTGGCAAAACCCGGGAAGTTATAGTGAAGCATAAACTTCTCGTCATAGGTTTCTTCCAGGCCTTCTATCATTTGCGCGTCGTCGGCAGTGCCTAAAGTGGCTACCGCCAAAGACTGAGTTTGGCCTCTGGTAAATAAAGCCGAACCGTGCGCGCAGGGCAGCAAGCCTACCATAGAGCTTAAAGGCCTGATTTCGTCGATCTTTCTGCCGTCTACGCGGACGCCTTCATTAAGTACCATCGCTCTGGATTCTTCGTAAGCAAGCATTTCCATCGCGAAGTCCGCATAAGCCTGCCCCTGTTCGGGATAGGCTTCCAAAAGTTCGTTTTTAAAGGCTTCTTTGAGCTGGGCTACTTTCGTGTCCCTGGTCTGCTTGTCGTAGAAACCGTGCAAGATATTCTTAACTTCGGCTCTGTATTTGTTGTTTGCCATATCAAGAACGTCTTGCGGCAAGGTTTCGGCCGCAAATTCAAACTTGGGCTTGCCCACTTTTTCCCTCAAATCAAGCTGCGCTTGGCAGAGTTTCTTGATTTCGGGCTGGGCGATTTCTATCGCCTTTACGAGGGCTTCTTCCTCAACTTCGTGCGCGCCGCCTTCTACCATCATAATGCCGTCCAATGTACCGGCGATTACAAGATCCATATCCGAGGTCTTGCGTTCCTCTATCGTCGGGTTGATTACGTATTGCCCGTTAATCCTGTCCACCCTTACGCCCGCTACGGGGGTAGTGAACGGTATGGAGGATATTACCGTAGCCGCGCTCGACGCCGCTATGCTGAGTACGTCGCTGTCGTTTATCCCGTCGGCCGATATTACCATCGCCGTTATGTTTACTTCGCAGGCGAAGCCTTCGGGGAAAAGCGGCCTCATTGAGCGGTCTATCAAGCGGGAGGACAAAGTCTCTTTCTTGCTCGGCCTTGATTCCCTCTTAAAGAATCCGCCCGGTATTTTGCCGGCCGCGTATGTTCTTTCTTTATAGTTTACCGTAAGCGGTACGAAATCCTGAAGTCCGGGTTTCTGATTCTTGTCGGAAACCGCGGCGGCGAGCACCATCGTGTCGCCAAGTCTTGCCACTACGGAGCCGTCGGATTGTTTCGCGATAAGACCCGTTTCAAACGTAATTGTCTTGCCGCCTATTTCAACGCTCAGGCTGGTTTGTGTTGTATTGGTCATCGATTATTTCCTTATTTTTAATTCTTTGGTCAACTGCTGATATTTGGCGAAATCTTTCTTCTTGAGATAGGCTAAAAGTCTTTTCCTCTGGCCTACGAGTTTTACCAAGCCTCTTTCGCCCGCGAAATCCTTCGGATTGGCTTTGAGGTGGTTGGTAAGATACTGTATCCTTTCGGTTATCAACGCTATTTGTACCGACGCGCTGCCGGTATCGTTCGCGCTCTGCTGGAATTTAGAGATAATATCTTTTCTGTCTTTTACTGTTAATGCCATTATTTTGTACACTTAGATTAACGACTTCATACCGAGTGCGGGCCCGCGTTGCTTTGCGTGTTGTCTTTCTTTAAGCCCGTACCAAGCCAGAGTCTAATCTTCTCCTTGTCTTTTATTATATCTTTACAGATACGCATATATTATATCATATAGCGCCGAGCTTTAAAAGGAGCCTCAGTTCTTTGCTTTGCCCGAACTTCTTTTTAGCCCCTGATTTAGCTATATTTGCTGGTGCTAGTTTCCTTGTTTTTCTTTTAGTATGCAAAGCCGATTTTAAAGGAAAATCCTTCCGCCGACGCCAAATAATTAAAATGCGGCGCTCTTAACTGAGCGCCGCATCTTTAAACTTTCGCCCGATAAATTTATTTTATTCCGTGCATCCACCTGTTTATAGGTTTGATTAGTATCAGCAGCAGCAAAGAGGCCGCAATCGGCATAAGCGTCGGCCAGGTAAAAAATTGGCTTAAAGTCATCTTTTCCAAAAGTCCGGAGTAGAATCCCGCCAATTTCCCCGCCGCCGCGTTTGCCAAGAACCAGGCGCCCATAAGCAAGGATATGAATTTCGGCGGAGATAATTTCGTTACCATTGAAAGCCCCACCGGCGAAAGACACAGTTCTCCCATCGTAAATAAAAGATATGCCCCTATCAGCCATAACATTCCGATTTTATCGGCTCCGCTTAATCCTATCGAGGCTATAAGCATCAGCCCGTAGCCCAAAGCTATAAACCAAAACGCTATCATAAATTTGGCCGGTATGCTTGGGTCCTTGCCTATCCTGCCAAGCATTACCCATATCTTGGAAAATAAAGGCGCCAAAAGTATTATGAAAAACGGGTTTACGGATTGAAACCAAGTCGCCGGTATCTCAAAATTATGCCCGAAGACGGTTATTACTCTGTGCAGATTTTCTTTGGCGATCAGGTTCAGGGCCGCGCCTTTTTGCTCGAATACCGTCCAGAAGAATATCGAGAAAAACGCCATAATAAATATTACCGCTATGCGCTGTTTTTCGTCTTTGGTTAAAGGCGCTTCGCTTGTTTGCTTGCCGTTATCCTGTACGGAGGCATATCTTTTCGGCGCGAGGCCCTTGCCTTGCAGATATTTGTTTTGGCCCCAAATAAATATCAGCAGGCCGATTATCATTCCTATGCCCGCGGAAGCAAAACCCCAGCCCCAGCCGACCTTTTCCGCTAGAGTGCCCGCTATAAAGCCCGCCATCAGCGAGCCCAAATTTATACCCATATAAAATATGGTGAAACCGCCGTCGCGGCGCGGATCGTTCTTCTCGTATAGTTCTCCAACTATGCTGGATATGTTCGGCTTAAAAAAACCGTTGCCCGCGACTATCAGGCCCATGGCTATAAAAACATAGGTCATACTGCCGCCGCCCATGGCAAATTGGCCCGCCGCCATCAGTATCCCGCCCAATATTATTGCGGCGCGTTGGCCTATCCAGCGGTCTGCTATGTATCCGCCGATTAAAGGCGATAGAAATATCAAGCTCATCAGAGTGCCGAAATGCGCGCTGGCTTCCTGTTTGTCCAACATCAATACGCCCGTCAAATATAAAACGAATAATGCTTTTAAAGAATAGAAACTGAAACGTTCCCACATCTCCGTGGCGAAAAGCAGGTATAATCCCGCCGGATGGCCTTTTTTTGCTTCACTGCCGTTTTTGGTCACCTGTCCTCCTGTAGTAGGTTGTATGGTAAAGGTTTATAATACTAAATTTTATGCTTTGTTGTTTCTTTAAATAAAGGGAAAGGCAGCCTAGGGGTAAAGGCTGCCTTGGAGGGTAAATTATGTTTTTTCGTCTTTTTCTATTTATACTTTATCTTTTTGTCGCACTTTTTCGAAAGGGTCAAAGGTCCTAATTGATATCGTTTTTTGGGCCTAGGCCTTTTTGGGCCTTTGGTACCTCTCTAATATCTTCTGGACAAAGTGTTTCATATGCCCAAATAAATCGCCGCCGTTAGAAAACCGATTTTATATCATATTTATCCAGCAGTCGGATATATTCGTTCTTGCTTATTCTTAATTCTCTTTTTAGTTTTTTTAAATCTTGCTCGGTAATTTTTGAGGCGTCTTCCGGCAACAGAAATCGTCCGTCCTTTATCATTCCCGGCAAATTGTCCAAAGGACGGAAAGTTCTTTCTTTCCCGCTTGTTTTGTCGATTAAAACGATAAGGCCGGTAATGTCGTCGGGCATTAACTCGCAGCGGGTATTCATTATGCCGTCGCCTCTGTAGGGGGAGGAATAGTTTTTATGGTGGTTTTTCTCGTTTGCATATTCGTCGGAGAGGCCGAAAGCGTGTCCCGTTTCGTGCAGCATAATGCAGAAAGAAGGAGGAATATGCCCTATGTTTGGGGCGAGAGGGGCAATCTTTTTATTCTTTAGATTTTCCAAAAACTCTAATCCCTTTGCCAAGCGCTTTTTGCTTATTTTTGACAGCGGTATTTGCAGTCCAAACAAATCGGCTGCGGTTGTTACGCGGATATCTTTCTGCTTTTTGCTCAGACAGATTGACAGCCCGCTTTTGAAAGCCGTCTTTTTATCGGAAAAATAGGAGTGTCCGTCATAATCGTCGCAGAAATTTTCGTCGGATATTATTTCTATGTCCGCTTTGCCCATGGTATTTTTGCCGCAGCGTCCGAGATAATTAAGTTTAAAAGGTTTTTTTAGGGTTTGGATTATGTCTTTAAATTCGTTTTTTCTGTCGGAGCTTTCAAGTATTTGCGCGGAGCCTAAAGTCCAATATCTGAAAGCGGCTTCAAAGAAGAGCGACAGATATTTGTCTTGCGTCATTGGTTCTGAGCCGTATGTGCAGTAGTTTATGGTATCGGATTTGACAAATTTATAAATCAGATATTTGTCGCTTGAGAAAAAATCCCACTCTCCGCCCGCCAATCCCCACGTCGCTCCCGACGCTGCAATTCGGCTGAAAATTAAAATCAAAAAAAACAGTATTTTGTTCATAAACGTGGTAAGGGTGCTATATGATAGCCTGTGTCTAAAGTTTGAAGTCGATGCCGTACTTGTCCATAAGATCTTTATATTCTTGTCGGCTGATTCTGAAACTTCTTTTAAGTTTGGAAAAATCCTCTTCTGACATTTTTGAAGTATCCTCCGGCAGCAGGAATTGTCCGTTTTTTATCATACCCGGCAGATTGTCCAAAGGCCGGAAAGTTCTTTCTTTCCCGCTATTTTTATCCGTTAAAGCTATCATGGCCGTGATATCGTCTGCGCTTAACGTACACCAATTGTTCATTATTCCTTCGCCTCTGTATGGCGAAGAGAAGGCCGGATCATGATTTCTTTGCGAAGAATATTCGTCTGCCAAGCCGAAGGCGTGTCCGGTTTCGTGAAGCATGGTACACAAGGTATAGGGCACATTTTTCAAGTTGTCGTACATGGAGGAAACTTCGCCGTTTTTTAAATCGTGCATATAGTTTATTCCTTTCGCGAATTTCTTTTTGCTTATTTTGGAGAGCGGAATTTCAAGACCCAATATGTCTATGCTGGAATTTATCCGCATATTCTTTTGTTTTTCCAGGATACAAATCGAAATGCCGCTTCTGAAAGCCGTTTGATGATAGGTAAAATATGAACGGTCTTTATAAAAATTGCAGAGGTTTTGATCTGATAGTATTTCTATGTCTACTTTACCCTTGGTGTTTTCGCCGCAGCGGCCCATATAATTAAGGGTAAAGGGTTTGTTTAAGGTTTGTATTATGTCTTCAAATTCGGCGCGTCTTTCGGACTTTTCGAGCCATTTGGCGGTGCCCAAAGTCCAGTATCTAAAAGAAGCCTCGAAGAAAAGGGAAAGATATTTGTCCTCTATCATCGGCGCGCCGCCGTAAGTGCAATAGGCGATAGAGTCGGATTTGAGAAACTTGTATATCAGATACCGCCTGTAAGATGCGGCTTCATGGTTCGTTCGCAGCAGTCCCCAAGTATTGCAGAACGCGTAAAACGGCGTAAAGATGATAAAAATCAGGATTATTATCTTTCTCATATATAAATTATGGTAAATATAGTTGCGTAGGGGCAAGGTACCAAAGACCTATTTCCCGCGAAAAAAAGACCTATAAAAGCCGAAAATAGACAATAAAAACGGATTTATTGCTTTATTTGGGGCAATTTAATAGAATATCAATGTAATAAAAAGATTCGCGCGACGCGGGAATTGATGTATTTCCGCGCGCTATTTCGTTTATGGAGAACTCTATGGCAGCTAAAAAGATTGTAAAAGCCGCTAAGAAGGTTTGTGCGAAAGCGGCTTGCAAGAAGACTACTAAAACAAGCAAAAAAGGATTTGTATATCATTTCGGTGCGGGAAAGGCCGATGGAAACGGAGCGATGAAAGAGCTTCTTGGCGGGAAGGGCGCCAACTTGGCGGAAATGGCGGGACATCCGAAACTCAAATTGCCCGTACCTCCCGGTTTTACAATCACTACGGAAGTTTGCACCTACTATTGGAACAATAAAAGAACTTATCCCAAAACATTGAAAGCGGAAGTGGAAGCCAATCTTAAGAAGGTTGAAAAAGAAACGGGCAAAGTGTTCGGTTCGACGGTAAACCCATTATTGGTGTCCGTAAGATCCGGCGCCAGAAGCTCCATGCCCGGTATGATGGAAACGATTTTAAACGTCGGTCTTACCTTAAAGACTATTCCCGGTATGATAAAGATGACCGGCGACGAGAGATTTGTATATGACGCTTACCGCAGACTTATTATGATGTATTCCGACGTCGTTATGGAAAAGGCTGCCGGGATAGAACCCAAAGACGACAAAGGTATCCGCAAAATATTGGACGAGAAACTTTGCGACGTAAAGGAAAAGAGGGGTTACAAATCAGATACCGAACTTACGGCCGCGGAACTTAAAGCCTTGTGCGAAGATTTCAAATTGACCGTAAAGAAAGTATTGGGCAGCGATTTCCCCGATGATCCTATGCAGCAGCTTTGGGGCGCGATCGGCGCGGTATTTGCCTCTTGGAACGGCAAGAGGGCGGTAGCTTACAGAAATATCGAAAAGATCCCGCACGATTGGGGTACTGCGGTAAACGTGCAGTCGATGGTATTTGGCAATATGGGCAATACGAGCGCTACGGGCGTAGCTTTTACCAGAAACCCCGGTAACGGCGACAGCCACTTCTACGGCGAATATTTGGTAAACGCGCAGGGCGAAGACGTCGTCGCGGGCATCAGAACACCGTGCCCGATAAACGAATGGTCGACCTCAGGCCACGGCAACGACAGCGAATCTTTGAAGAAAGTAATGCCCAAAGCCTATAAGGAATTGGACAGCATACAGAAACGTCTGGAAAAGCATTACAAAGATATGCTTGACATCGAGTTTACGATAGAAAACGGCAGGCTTTGGCTTTTGCAGTGCCGCGTCGGCAAACGCAACGGCATAGCGGCCGTACAGATAGCCTTGGATATGTTGAAAGAAAAACTTATCAACAAAGTGGAAGCGGTGCTTCGCGTTTCGCCTTCACAGCTTGACGAACTTTTGCACCCGATAGTGGATCCCAAAGCGGAAGCCGCGGCCAAACCTTTGGCCAAAGGCCTTCCCGCGGGTCCGGGCGGAGCATGCGGTTTTATAGTATTTGATTCGGCCTCGGCGATAGAAGCCAAAAAAGCGGGCAAAGAGTGCATAATCGTCCGCGAGGAAACCAACCCCGAAGACGTGGAAGGTATGCGCGCGGCGCAGGCCATTTTGACTGCGCGCGGCGGTATGACTTCCCACGCCGCTTTGGTAGCCCGCGGCTGGGGCAAATGCTGCATAGTAGGCTGCAGCGAAATTACGGTAGACGCGGCCAATAAGGTAATGACGGTAAACGGCAAGAAATTTAAAGAGGGCGATTTCCTTACGCTCAACGGTACGCGCGGCATCGTTTATGAAGGAAAACTCGCGATGTTGGACGCCGGCGAAAAGAACGCCAATTTAATTAATTTCTTAAAGGTGTGCGATGCGGTAAAACGCCTTAAAGTACGCGCCAACGCCGATACGGCGGCAGACGCGGAAAAAGCGAGAGCTTTCGGCGCGCAGGGCATCGGATTGTTCCGTATAGAACATATGTTCTACGGCGCCAATTCCGAAAAGCCTTTGTTCGCTTTAAGAAAGATGATACTTTCCGGCAGTACGGAAGAGCGCGTAAAAGCATTGAACGAGATCTTCCCGTATATGAAGAAAGATATTAAAGCCACTTTAAAGGCTATGGCGGGTTTCCCGGTAACTATCCGTCTTATGGATCCGCCGTTGCACGAGTTTATACCGCACAGCAAAGACGCGGTGGAAGCGATTTGCAAGGCTTTAAATATCACAGCCGAGCAGTTTGAGAAACGTGCGGACGCTCTGAAGGAAAGCAACCCGATGATGGGGCACCGCGGTATCCGCTTGGGCGTAACCTATCCCGAAATAACGGAAATGCAGGCCAGAGCAATATTCGAGGCTGCTTCCGAGTTGGTCAAGGAAGGGCTGAAGATTACCCCCGAGATTATGATACCGGTAGTCTGCGACGAAAAAGAAATCGTCAATCAGAAACCTATAATCGAGAAAGTCCACAAAGAAGTCTGCGCCAAGTTCGGTAAGAAAATAGCCTATACTGTGGGTACGATGATAGAAATACCCAGGGCGGCTATAACTTCGGCCGATATCGCGCAGGTTGCGGATTTCTATTCTTTCGGCACCAACGACCTTACGCAGATGACATTCGGCTTCTCCCGCGACGATATCGGCGCATTCGTGCCCGATTATATCGGCAAGGGTATCTTGAAGAACGATCCGTTCCAAATATTGGATCAGCACGGCGTCGGCTTCTTAATCCGCCACGCGGTGAAAGCGGGGCGCGGAGTAAAAGCCAATTTGAAGATAGGCATTTGCGGCGAGCACGGCGGCGAACCTTCCAGCGTGGAATTCTGCCACAGGGAAGGTTTTGACTATGTATCCTGCTCTCCTTTCCGCGTGCCAATAGCGAGATTGGCGGCCGCTCAAGCCAGCGCTAAGGAACTTAAAAAGTAAGCAAAGGAAGTTTGTTTTTGAAAGCCTCCCGTTTAAAAGCGGGAGGCTTTTTTGACGCCAATAAATAATATGCTTGTTTAAATGATTATTCTGTTTCTTGTGTAGAAAGATATGTTTATGTTTTCTAAATTCTGCCATTAAGCATTTTGCTTTTTCAAAAACGGATAAGAAATACGATTGTTTTTTCCCGCAGATATTGTTGCGGGATATTTTGCGTCATTAATTTAAATGGTAATTTTGTTTGCCGCTTCTTATTTTTTTTGATTATAAAATCTATTTTTGATACTTTTGCCGTACGTCGAAGATAACCGAAAAATCAAAAAACGCTTGACTGTTTTTTTTTTTTTGATAAATTTCTGTATGTTATTGGAGGGAATATTTTTATTCGTGTTTGCTTCTTCAAAATTCGCGTATTTCCGATAAATAACTAAATTTGTATTTTGTGAGGCAAAAAATGAAGAAATTTAAAATTAAAGCGGTTTTAAGGAGTTTTCTTTTTGTCTTTTTTGTTTCTACGGCAAGTCTGCCATTGTTTGCCTACTGTGAAAGCGGAAAGGACAATAGCGTACATTACGCTGTTCATGACGGAAGATGTATGGCGTACTATTGTAAGGATTATAATGACCCATATTGGCTTGGCGGCGGCGGAGATAACTGCGGCGACCAAGAGTGCGAGGTCGGTACTAACCAATATAAAGCTTCTGGCGAGTGTGATACTTTGAAAAGAACTTGTTGCAAAAACGGTTTTTTTTCGGAATGGGGCAAAGAGTGTGATCCCTCAAGCAATTGTTCTTCAACCCAGTGTTGGAACGGTTCGTCGTGTGTAAGCAAGCCTACTCAGCAGTGCAGTTGTTCTAACGGGACGTGTACTCGTACTTATACTTGTAACACCGGGACCGGGTGGACTTATAAGGACAGCACGTGCAAGTGCAACAGCGGTTATAGCTACGTAAACGGTTCATGTGAGAACTGCATTCGGGGCGAATCACCGACTTTTACGGTCAGAAATTGTATGGAATGTTGGAATAAGGCTTTGGAAATGACAAACTCTTCCAGTTATAGACAGTGTACTTCCGATAATGACGTAAATTGTTATTTGAGGGTACACAGCTATGTTACAAGCGGTACTCCGTATAATTGCACATCTTCAAATACTAAATACGGTGTGCAGACTGGCGGCGCCACACCGATATTATATATGCGATATTCTGAAGGAGTGGGGGGGATTAATAGATTTTGCATTATGGAAAATATGCAATATAGATGGTGCCGTTAAGGCATCAGTCCCTAAACTAACCGCCCCGCCGCTGAAACGGCGGGGTTTTTTTGTCTTAAAGAATAGAATGTTTACATTTACTAAACTCTGCCATTAAGTATTTTTAAAAATCGGATAAAAAGTACGCTTATTTTATAGCGCAGATTTTTTCCCGGCTATTCTTGCGCCATTACTTTAAAGACATTTTTGTTCGTTGCTTTTTATTTTTTTGCTTGTAAATGCCTCTTGAGAGTTTTGTCGTACGTATAAGTTAACCCAAAAATTAAAAAGCGCTTGACTGTTTTTTTTTTTTTGATAAATTTTTTGTGAAATCTAGACGCCGGGATTAAACAATGTTTTTTTGTGTAATAATTGTTCAGATTTCTTTTTTTGGGTAAAAAAGGAGGAAAATGGATGCAGAAAAGAAAAATCTTTTTGATGGGATTTTTATTCTTTCTCGTAAGCGTAAATATTTCTGCTTTAGAATTAAAACCAATTCAGACATGTACGCCTGGAACTGTGGAGTATAAGCCTGAGGGGAGTTGCGATACGACTAGCAGAAAATGCTGTGGCGGAAGTGGCCTGTTGGGCTTTTGGAGCGAATGGGGAGAAGAATGTGATGAAGGCAGTTCCTGTGGGCCCGATCAATGTTGGGACGGCTCAGAGTGTGTCAACAAACCTTCCGCCGGTACATGTTCTTGTACAAATGGGACATGCCAAGTTATCTATACCTGCAAGAAAGGTACAGGGTGGCAGAAAAAAGAGGTTTGCACGTGTAAAACAGGATATAAGAAAAGCCCTTATACGGGGCAATGCGTGCATGCAAGCTGTTTGGAGAGTTGTTCTTCCGGTTCATACAGAAGACAGAAATATAACAGTGATCAATGCGAATGCTGTTTTGCGTCCTGCAGTTTGTATCATAACGGCTTATGTCAGTTCGTAACCGGGGCGTGTAATTGTCTGAGTTTTTCTACGGGAGTGGATTCTTCTCCTCTAGGCGGCACATGTTGCAGGAGAGGCTCTGCCGGGTATATATATAAATTGCCTTCTACGTTTTCTTCTTGTGTTCAATTTGGCCAAGCTGCTTATGGTGAGAGCAATTGGTATCAAGTTACCTGCCCCGGACCTCAGCCATGTTGAAAAATCTAAAATTGAATACTTTCTAAGAGGGCATTTAAGCCTCTCTAAACTAACCGCCCCGCCGCTAAAACGGCGGGGTTTTTTTGCGCAAAAAAAGGTATGTTTATGTTTTCCAATTTCCGCCATTAACATTTTGCTTTTTCAAAAACGGATAAGAAGTACGATTGTTTTTTCCCGCAGATATTGTTGCGGGATATTTTGCGTCATTAATTTAAATGGTAATTTTGTTTGCCGCTTCTTATTTTTTTGATTATAAAATCTATTTTTGATACTTTTGCCGTACGTCGAAGATAACCGAAAAATCAAAAAACGCTTGACCGGTTTTTTTTTTTTGATAAATTTTCTTTGAAAACAAGCCGGCAAGAGATGAATTGCAGTTTTTTATTCAAGACTTCGTTATAGGCTGTTTTTATGTAAGGTTAGTTGAAAATATTAAAAGGAGTCATTTTTATGCTTAAGATATACGGGAAACTGATAGTTTGTTTAAGTTTGTTTATGTCTAGCGGCTTTTTCGCATATTCGTATGACCTCGTATTGGATAAGCCTTTAACAGAGTGTACTGGCGGCCAAGAGCAATTTCTGTCATGCGAAAGAACTCTGCCAAACGGGCAGAAACAAACAGGCAGTGGCGCATGCCGATGTTCGGGCGGAATGTGGTCAGGCGGATGTACATTGCCTGAAATTACTTATACCGAAATTGGTCTTAAAGGGAGCAGAAGCTGTACAATGCCAAGAGAGATAAGAGGATGCGGTATGTTTTCGGAAGTCACTGGTGGGGACCCTGTTTGCGGAGAATGGAGCGGAGATGAAGAAGAAGAGGACGTAATAGAAATAGCTGACAGGTGTACTTTAGGTGCTCTTCAGTATCGCCCTGACCCCAATAATGAATGTGGAACGCAAACGCGTGAATGTTGTTATCCAAAAGCCAGTCTGTTTGTAAATGCTTGGAGCGAATGGGGAGAAGGCTGCACCTTTGGAGAGTGTGACCCTAATTCAAAACCTAGGCTTTGCTATGTAGAAAATGGGAGTTGCACAATAAAAGATTGTAATTGTGTTTCTGGCAAATGGGAATGTACTAAAAATATAATCTGCGATAGCGGGTACATATTAAACGGAGGGGTGTGTAAATCGATGCAAATAATACCTCCTTCCCAAAATTGTTTGAACAAGGCGTGCAATACTAATGTGGATTGTTCTTTATGTGGAAACGGATGGTCTTGTGTCCAAATAAGTACAGGGGGCCCTGTAAGAAAGATATGCCAACGGGGACTCTCTTTCCCTTAATGGAAAATTTTAAAGAGGTTTGAAACCCTCTCTAAACTAACCGCCCCGCCGCTGAAACGGCGGGGTTTTTTTATTTGGAAACCAGGACAAGACGGAAAATATTCATTTATAAAAACAAGTGATATTTAGCAGGATAGTTTGCACTCCGGCTTTTATTCTTTCCTTTTTCCACTATGATTATCGTTATTTGAACAGCTTTTAAAATCGGCCCGGTGGTTTATTTTGCCGAATATTTTGCCAAAAAAGAAACGAGGATAAAGTTGGTATCCTCGTTTCGTCGCAATTTTCAAGTTATTTGTTCCGCAATATTTTTTCTATTATTCTGACGGCTTTGTCGGCGTGGTCAAATACGGCAAGTCCGTTTTCCTGCCCGCTTCTTCGGTAATAATCAAATTTTACTCCCGCTGATACGCTGGTAAATATCGGCGTTTCGTATTTTGCCGACAGTTCGGCCAGTTTTATCAAGAAGTCGGCATTTTCCTCTTTCAGGGTTTTTATCGCGGGGCTTACGGGTATTGTCGAAAACAATACGCTGCCGTAAAGACCGCTTTTAAGTACGTTTTCTATTATCTCATAGGCGGCGGCGTCCGGGCACATCGGCGTAACGTCAAAAGGGTTGCGCACGTCCACTATGCCGCTTAGACCGTATTTATCAAGTATGACGCAAAGTTCCTTTTTAAGTTCATCTTGCGGAACTTGTGCTTCTATCGGCGAATCCGCTTTTATATTATCCGCCATACCGCTTGTCTCAAATCCGCCGTTGCTCAGCATAAACACTTTATTGTTCCTTATGTTTTTGTCTGCGCAGGAACTTAAAGTTTGGCACAAATCTTCAAATTCTTCGAAGCTGTCGGCCATAAACGCGCCAGCTGAGCCAAGTATTTTCTT
This sequence comes from uncultured bacterium, assembly GCA_949291515.1. Classification (GTDB taxonomy): domain Bacteria; phylum Elusimicrobiota; class Elusimicrobia; order Elusimicrobiales; family Elusimicrobiaceae; genus Proelusimicrobium. Next base: position 68,363 of record CASEVY010000012.1, read on the forward strand.
TGCGGTTAGATAATTGCCCGCTATCGAGGCCGTATGCCCCATTACGGCTTTTTGGCCGCTGGGCGTGCGTCCTGCCATATAAATGACGGCTTTTATCCCTTTTTGCTTGGCTTTAAGCAGGCTTTGGCGCAGGGCGACACCTTCATTTTCTTTCAATCCTTCTATGTATAGCATTAAGAGTTTTACTTTGTCTTCTTCAATCAAGTATTTGGCGTAATCGGTTACGGTTGCGTCTTGCTGGTTGCCGGTCATAACGCAGTACAGCGGTTTTATGTGTTCCATTCTGCCCAAAGAAGCAAGCATAAAAGCGCCGCTTTGGCTTATGAAAGCCGAGGACGCCAAATTAGGATTAATCCCCAAAGGAGGAGTAAATTTTTCTTTCGGTATAAAAAGACTGTTGAAATTTGAAGGATTTGATACCAATCCCAGGGAGTTGCTTCCGTTGACGGTAAAATCGGGGTTTAGCTTTTTTCCTTCTTCTATTATATTTTCCACTTGGCAGCTTAATTCGGCCGAGCCTTCCTTTTCGCCGATGCCGCCGGTTATTAATATTACGCCGTTTACCTTTCCGCTTTTGGCGCATTTTGACAAGGTTTGAGCCGCCGAATCGGCCGGTACGGATAATACCAAAGCGTCTATTGTGCGCGGCAGATTTTCAAAATTGGGCACGCATTTTACGCCGTCTATTTCGCTCTCGCCTTCTTTGACTGCGAACAAATTGTTTTTGTCAAAACCCGCCTGTATTATGTTATTTAGAATTATCCGCCCCATATTGACTTTTTTGGCGCTTACGCCGATAACGGCGGCGCTTTTTGGATTTAATAAACTTTCAAGGCCTTTTTTTGACACTTTCGGCTTCGGTGTTTTGAATTCCGCTTTTTTGAAACGGAGGACGCCGTCCAGCGCGGTAATTGAGCCGCCGCCCGCGCAGAGCGGGTTGATTTCGAATTCTTCTATAAAAAATTGTGCTTTTTCGTTTAGCGGGCTGAACTCTATCATTAACTTGGCGAGATTCTTTGCGGCAGATACCAGAAGTCCTTTGGAAATTTGCGCTTTCGCGCCTCTGGCCTTTCCTCCGCAATAGCGCCAGATGAGCGAATTTTCGACAAAAGCGTCAAAGTCCGCGTCCAAAGCGGGGGTAAGGGCGGTTCGGTTTTCTTCTTTTATGTTTTTGGCGAAGTATTCCGCGTCCGTACCGCCAAAGCCTAAGGTTATTACGGGGCCGAAGGCATTGTCAAAGCGCGCGCCGAGCAATATTTCCCGTCCCAATGTAAAAGGTGGGCAGTCGATAAACTCCGCCAACATAAAATTTTCGACTTCAGGGAAATCTTTCGTCATTTGCTTAAATAACGTTTCGGCCTCAGCCTTTTTGCAAATTCTGACTCCGCCTTTATCTGTTTTGTGGAGAGTTTCGTCCGAAAGTATTTTAATTACGCATTTTTCGCCCGCAAATTGCGATAAAACGGAAGATATGTCCTCAGTTCTTTTAAAAATTGCCGTTTTTGGGGTATTTATGTTTAAGTAATCGAGGATCTTATAGCAATCGGCTTCGTTTAAGGCTTTTTTGCCGTTTTGTGCTGCGATTTTAAGAATGTCGTTTATAAATTGCATATTTTATATCTCCCGAAAACATTGTTATCCAAATATATGATTATATTATATAATGATATTAACAATATTTATATCATAAGTGCGGAGGATTGATGGAAGGTATATTGCTTTTCTTTAACCTGCTTGGCGGATTGGGTGTTTTTCTTCTCGGTATTAAAATGATGAGCGACGGCTTGCAGAAAGCGGCCGGCAATCGTCTTAGAAAAATAATATCGGGCGCGACGGGCAACAGATTTACCGCCACATTTTCGGGCATATTGGTAACTTCCATCATACAGTCTTCTTCGGCGACTACGGTAATGGTAGTCGGTTTTGTAAGCGCGGGCTTATTGACGCTGACGCAGTCCTTGGGTGTAATCTTCGGCGCCAATATCGGCACCACGACTACCGCCTGGATTATCAGCTTGCTGGGTTTTAAGGTTGATATAGCATTATTCGCCATGCCGATGATAGGCGTGGGGTTCTTTTCTCAGTTCGTCAGCAAATGGCCGATAGTACGCCGCATAGGCGAGGCCATGTTGGGTTTCGGTCTGTTGTTTTTGGGCCTTTCCTTAATTAAATCCGGAATACCGGACGTTCAGTCTTCTTCGGCTACGATAGAATGGATTACCAAGTTCCGCCCCGATACGCTTTGGTCGCTTTTGGCAGTTGTCGGAGTAGGTACGGTGCTGACGGTAATATTTCAGTCGTCCAGCGCGGTAATGGCCGTAACGCTTACCTGCGCGGCGAAAGGGCTGATAGATTATCCTACCGCGTGCGCTTTGGTGCTGGGCGAAAATATCGGCACGACTATTACCGCCAATATCGCGGCTATCGGCGCGCCGAGAGCCGCAAAGAGAGCGGCTTTGGGCCATATGATGTTCAATATATTGGGCGTGATATGGGCCATAGCATTATTCCACCCGCTGCTTTCTTTGGTCGATTGGATTGTGCCCGGCAGCACGGAAGGCACTTCTTCGGAAGTGCTATTGGTAAATATACCTTATCATCTTTCGGCTTTCCATACCACGTTTAATATCATTAATACGTGCGTGATGCTGATATTCATTAAGCAGTTCGAAAAACTTATAATGATGATTATGCCTTTAAAACGCAGCGAGGAGGACCAAACGGATTTGCTCTATTTGAAAGCGGGCATTACGGCTACGCCGGAATTGTTTATTGAGGCCGCCAGAAGAGAAGTGGACAGAATGGCGGGATTGGTGGAATCGATAATAAGCAAGGATTTGCACGCGATAAAGACGGACTCGCCCAAGCTGTTTGAGCGCTCGGTGGAAGACGTACACGCCAAAGAGAAAGCCAGCGACGTTTTGGAGTATAAAATAAACGATTTCTTAAAGAATTTGACGCACGATCAGCTTTCGCGCGATATGATAACCGACGTAATGGCTATGTTTGATTTGACAAACTATTTGGAAAAGATGGCAGATCACGGCGATAAGATAGCGATATTATTGAATAAGGCTCGCTCCGCCAACGCTTTTGAGCCTCAGGATTACGACAGGTTGGAAACTATCGGCTTGAAAGTAAAGAAGATTTTAAAAGATACTCGCGCGACGATACTTAACTATGATATGGATAAGGAACGCGTAATGCAGCTTGCTTTGGAAAGGGAACGCGAACTGAACGAGATGAGGCATTCATTCCGGGACGAAAAAACTTCGCGTGATTTTACCCAGCAGCAGCTTTCGCCTGTGGCGATAACTTTGTATACTGATATACTTACCAGTTTCGAGAAGATAGGCGACTATGCCCTTAACATAGTTGAAACCACAACTGGCGTTAGGGACAAAATGCTGAAAGAAGGCAAGACGGCTTCGGGCGGAATTAAGAAGTAGTATAAGGGAAAGAGGGGTAGTAATGTCCGAGCAAAAGACTGATTTTACGGTTAATCCCGCGGTTTTGTTTAGGGATATAAAAGACGCGGGAGCTATGTTTTGGGCGGTGGCGCGCAGGCGTTTTCCCGTTCCTTGGCGCAGCGTCATATGGGGCGGATTATTTTTGATATACTTGGCTTTGCCGTTGGATATGATACCCGAAGCGTTATTTTTGATGCTGGGGTTTAGCGACGATTTGTTGTTTTTGGTTTTTGTGATAAATAAAATGCGGCCTGATATTGACAGATACCGCGCTTTCAGAAACGAAGAGAGGGGGAAGATAAAAAATGAAGAAACTTATTAAGGTCCTTGCGGTTTTAGTCGTCATAGGGATAGTCCTAGTGGGCGGCGCGGTAGTGGCGCTGAAGATGATGTTTCCCTTGGAGAAGCTAAAATCGATGGCGCAGGAATACGTGGCGCAGAATTACAACAGAGATATAGATTTCAGCGATGTATCGTTAAATCTTATCGGGGTGACGATAGAATCGTTTAAACTGTCTGACGAGGGCGGTTTTGAGGCGGGCAGCTTCATATCGGCCGACAGCGCAGTGGTTAAAGTGGAGTTGATGCCTCTTTTCAAGAAGCAGATAAAAATCAGCACGATAGGCTTTGACGGGGTTGATATAAACGTAATAAAGAATGCGGAGGGGAAATTTAATTTTGACAATTTAATACCCGCCTCGGCAGACGAAGTTTCGCCCCAGCCCGAAGAGGAACAGCTTTCTTCCGCGCCTTTGGCAATGGATTTGACCGCGAAAGACATATATATAAAGAATTCCGACATAACTTATAAAGACCTGCAAAGCGGAATGGATTTCGCGGTAGAGGACGTTAATTTCGAGATAAAGGATTTCGATTACAACAATCCGTTTTCTTTCGATTTGTCATTCAATACTTCGGTCAAGACGGGCGACATAAAGATAAGCCCGGTCAAGATTTTGGCCAAAGGCATTGTGAACATAGCTGGAATGGAGTTGGAAAAAGCCTCGGCTGAAATAACCGATTTCTCTGTAGAGTACAAAGGCTTTAAAGTCAATATGAGCGGCGGGATATCCAATTTGCAGATGCCGGACTTGTCTTTGAAGGGAGAAATAAGCGGTATCGACGACAAATTGGCGGCGGATTTCGTTACGGGCGATATTCCGAGCTTTGCTCTTCCCGTAATAAGTTTGGAGGCTAAGGCTACCGCTGATTTGGAAAACTCCAAAGCTGATGTAAGCAAATTTGACATAAGTTTGGGCAAATCCTATATAAAGAATACCGCGGCCGTAGATTTTTCCCAACCTGAAATGTCTTATGCGGAAACCACGACTGTGAACATAAACCTTTCGGAAGTTTCCGACATTTCAAAAGAACTTTTGGCCGCATTTAAACTCAAAGGCTCGATTACCGGCGACATAAAGGCGGTATCGGCCGGCTCGGACAAACCTTTGGTAACGGGTTCAATATCTTTGAAGGATATAGGCGCGGCGGCGATGGACAAGATTTTATCATCGCTTAACGGGACGATAAAAATAAATTCGCTCGACGACATCAAAACCGATACTATAAAAGGCGTATTTGACGGTTCGGACTTTAAGACGTCTTTGGCTTACAAGAACAATAAAAAGATGGCCGTAGATTTTATGTTCAATATGGATAAATTTACCTTGGAGGATATAGACTTTGACGAGCTTTTAGCCTCTTCCAAGGGCGGAAACGGCAATGATGAGGGAGCCTCTACCGCGGCGGCTTCAAGCGGGACGTCCGATTTGCAGATGGCGCCGATGGACGTTAAGGCCGACATATTAATAAAAAGGGTAGAGAACAATGTCTTTTCCACGGACGATTTGACGTTTAAAGCCGACGTGAAGGACTTGGATTTGACCATGAGCAAAGCAAGCGGTACGGTATATTTTTCGTCTTCCGAGGGCGAGATACGTGATTTGGACAAACTGATAAACAGCTCCGTATTTTTGAAGGTGGCTTTGACGACGGTAAAGATAGCGCAGAAAGCGTTAAAAGCGACGCAGATAATATCCGGCGCGGATATCAATACCGACAGCGTGAGCTACAAGAGTATAGTCGGCGATTACAGGCTTGGCGGCGGCAAAGCTGTGATAAACAAATCGGACTTAAATTCGGATTTGGCTACTATAAACACGAGCGGCAGCATAAATTTCGTTACGCAGCAGCTTGATATGACGGTAAAAGTCGGGCTCGGCAAGAATGCGAGCGGTTCGGCCAATATCAAGGTTGGCGGCAGCATAGAAGATCCGTCTTTTAAACTGGACGTGGCATCTACGGTAAGTTCTCTTTTGAGTTCTGATCAGAAAGAGACGGCAAAGCAGGCGGTGGAAAGCGTAAAGAACACCGTAAAAGACGTAACCAGCGGCATAAAAGATTTATTTAAAAAGAAGTAATATCGGAGGATTTATATGGCAGAATCAACCTTTTCTGTAATTAGTTTAATCGGGGCATTGACCTCGGAAGACGGCAGCGAGATAAAGTTTTCGATAGATTCTTACAAAGGGTACAAATATGTATCCATAAGGAAATATTTGAAATCGGAGACCTACAGCGGCCCAACCAAGGCCGGCATAACGCTTTCGCCCGAGATAGTGGGCAAGATAAGCGAGGCGCTGGCCGCTTTGCCTGAAGATTATAAGACTATAGAAGACGGGGAGCTGGGCAAATATGCCAAGAAGCAGGGCCTTTCTATCGTTCTTCGAGTCAGTTCTTATATGGGCAGCAAAGGCATAGATTTAAGGCAGTGGCAGGAAGACGACAGCTATACGGGTTGGACAAAGAAAGGGATAAGGCTTCCTATAGAGAAGCTAAAAGAGGTAAAAGAGCTGTTTGCCAAGACGGCTAAATATTTTGAAGATAACAAATAAAAAAAGGGAAGGCCGGTGTATTTATGTCAGAAGATAACAAAAAAAATCCTTTAAAGCAGGAAGAGATACCGCCTACGGCTAAAGCGTCGCAGGTTCCGTCTTCCGTGCAAGCTAAGAATCAGCCGCATCAAAGGCCGGAGATGGAACTTATAGGGCAGGAAATATCCGGCTGCGTGATACTGGAAAAGGTCAGCGAAGGCGGTATGGGTACGGTGTTTAGAGCCAAACACAAGGCTTTGGACAGAATCGTATGCGTAAAGATTTTAAGCCCCGCTTTGGCCAATGACAAGAAGGCGGTGGGATTATTTCTGACAGAGGCGCGCGCCATTGCGGAGATAGACCACCCCAACATCGTATCGGTGTACAATGTGGGCAAGGAAAAAGGGTTTTATTTTATCGTGATGACTTTCATAGAGGGGGAAAGTTTATCTTCGATAGTGAGAAAGCGTCCGAACTTGCCGATTTCTTTTGTTATAGATACTTTTATCGGCATACTTAAAGGGCTGGAGGCTGCTCATCAGAAAGGCATAATACACCGTGACATAAAACCCTCCAACATACTTATCAACAAGAAACTAGAGGCTAAGATAGTGGACTTCGGTATAGCCAAGAAGGTTGATAAGGAGAAGGGGTGTACCAAAACGACGGAACTGGCTGGTACGGCGTACTTTTTGTCGCCTGAGCAGGCATTGGGCAGGCCGATAGACATAAGGGCGGATTTGTATTCGGTAGGCGCGAGTTTGTTTTATGTTTTGACGGGCAAATATCCGTTTACCGGCAAGAACTCGATGGATATAATCCAAAAGCACATAAACGAGCCCGTACCTGACGTTTCCAAATATAGGAAAGGGGTTCCGCCTTGGCTGTCTTTGGCGGTAAGCAAACTGATGAGCAAACGGCCTGACGACAGATTTCAAAGCGCTACGGATACTTTGATGTTCTTCCAAAAGCAGCGTGCGGACGATCAGCTTAAATTAAATCAAGGTTTGAACATAACCGACGAAGTTGGCTTGCGCGTAAGGAGTTCGGATATGAACGCCTCGCCCGTAGTCGGGAAAGATACGGAGCGTCACGTTACGGCGAGCGGCAGTCAAATAAGGCAGAGTATGCCGGAGACAGCCAAGAGTTCGTTCAGGGCGGCGGATATCCCGGTAATAGCATTGGGCGGGGACGGAGAGACGTCAAAGCAGCAAGCGGCGCCGGACAAGAAATTTCAAATGGATACGCTGGATTCCGTAACCAAAGAAGTTGCGAAAACCCAAAAGATAATGGAAGAACGCAAGAAGCGTTTGACTGCCAGCAAAAATCCGTATTCCACGTTTTCGGCTGCTAAGAAGAAATTTATGCTGAAAGGTTTCGGCTGGACGCTGATAACAGCGGCTGCGGCGTTTATGGCGATGTCTTTATTTTTGAAACTTGGCTTTTTGTGTTCCGCGTATAATGTTGGCGGCACGTCTATAGTGTCGGCATTGGTCAAGCCTTGGATTTCAGGTTCTTACGCCGAAGGCCAGATGATATTGGGTGCGGTATGTTTCGTATTCTTGCTGGTAATATGCGCTTTGTTCTTCTTTGATTTGATAAAGAAGGCGATTCCGTGCATATTTGTAATAGCGCTGCTATCGTATATATTCGCGTTCTACGGTTTGGTTATGCCGGATTCCGTATTACAGCCGCTTTCCACATACAGTTATTTGCTGATATATTCGATAATAGTTGGAGGATTGGCTCTTAAGATAGACAATATAGAGGACTTGCCTTTTTACTACCGCGTAGTATCGATAGTATTGTTTGCGTTTTCATTTTATTTGTTCTACCAGTTTGTACGGCCTGATGTTTCTGCGGATGGCGAATTAATGAAATCTTTGCAATATACGGCTTTTGGAGTATCTGCGGCGACGTGCGTGATGACTTTATTTAGGCACGGTTTTCTTTACAGGATATTGACGCTGCTGCTGTTTGTTGGCTCTTTAGGCGGGATATGGCTATATCAAGCGGGCGGCGAGGCTTATGCTTTGTATGACGAGGTTCGCGTAGCCACTCAGGCTAGAACTGCGCAGGCGTCTGCGGAATATGCTTTTGCACCGCAAAAGGCGGTAGCTTTAATGCACAGTTACGCGGACTTGGAGAGCGAAACGGAATATTATCCTTCTGAAGGCGGCAGTTGGGATTTAGCTTCTGAAGAGGCTGAGCCCGAGGCTAATGCTTTGGCCGAAAACGCTTTGGCTGAAGCGGATAAATCTAAACAAGATGTAAAAGCTGAGGAAAGGCTTTCGCCCAGCCAGATCAGAGCTACGTTTATAAATTCCATATCAAAGCTGAACACGGCGGCAAATCAGGAAGCGGTGGAGCAGTACATATGGATATTTGCGCTGAAGGGGCCTTATGAGAAGGTAAAATATACCTGGCATGAAGACAATGTGCCGCTGTTAATATTATATGTATTGGCGGTATACGCGATAGCCGGTTTCATAATAGACGTTTTGGCGGCGGGGGAAGACAGATGGAATTTGATATAGAGTTGGCGTCATATACCGATATAGGCAAGATAAGGGAAAAGAACGAAGACAGCGTATTGATAGCGCCGGAATTGTGCCTTGGCGCGGTGGCCGACGGTATGGGTGGGCATAATGCGGGCGAAGTAGCCAGCAATTTGGCCGTATCTATATTAAGGCAGACCTTATCTGATTTAAAGTCCAAAAAGATAAGCATACCTCAGGATTTTGAGCCTCAATTGGAACCTATAGCCAGGAAGCTGCTATACGCTTCGGGTTTAGCCAATTTAAGGATATACACATTATCCTCCGAGAATTACCGCCGCCGCGGTATGGGCACGACTTTAAGCGCGATATACATAGAACCTAGCGCAAGTGCGGCCGTTCATATAGGCGACAGCAGGATATATCGCCTTAGGGACGGCGCGTTGAAACAGATTTCCAAGGACCACTCTTACGTGCAGGAACAGGTTGCCAGAGGCTTGATAAGCAAGGAACAGGCGGAGAAGTCCAGAATACAGAATATTCTTACTAAGGCTTTGGGCTTAAAGAAAGATATGCGCTGCGACGTAATCAAGCTGAATCCTCAGCCGGGGGACGTTTATATGCTCTGCTCGGACGGAGTGAACAAAGGCATAAAAGACAGCGAGATAGAGGAAATATTGAAGAAGCCTCTAAGCGCGGGCCGTTTATGCCAAGAAGTTGTAAAGTTTTCCGCACGCAACGACGGCAAGGACAATGTGTCGTGCGTTGTATTCAAAATGCTTCCCAAGAAGGAAAAATCCATCTTTAAGAAACTTGCGACATTTCTTAAAAATAATTAGCAGTCCCTGTGGGGGATTGACAAAAATAAAAAATAATGCTAAATTTAGCAGTGTAGGGTTGCGGCTGCCAAAAAAGGCCGCAAGTTCAGACGCAAAGAATTTAAAAATTTTTTAGGAGGCATAGAATGTCAATAAAGATAAGACCGCTCGGGGACAGAGTAATAATCAGCCCCATAGAGCCCAAAGAGGTAGTAAAGGGGGGGATAATAATTCCCGACAGCGCGAAAGAGAAACCGATGCAGGGGAAGGTAGTGGCGGCAGGGCCCGGCGCGGTAAACAAGAAAGGCGAGAGATTGCCGATGGACGTTAAAGAAGGCGATACCGTATTGTACGGGAAATATTCCGGTACGGAAATCAAACTGGAAGACGAGAAATACATAATTATGCATCAAGAAGAGATTCTTGGCATTATAGAGTAATGATTGGGGGAAAACGTTTAATATGGCAAAACAGATAATATTTTCGGAAGACGCAAGAAGCAAAATGAAAGCTGGTATCGGTAAAGTGGCCGATGCCGTGAAAGTAACTTTAGGCCCCAAGGGCAGAAGCGTGGTATTGGAAAAGAAGTTTGGTTCTCCTTTGATAATCGATGACGGCGTAACGATAGCGAAGGATATCGAACTTGAAGATAAATTTGAAAATATGGGCGCGCAGCTTATAAGGGAAGTGGCGTCCAAGACCAATGATATAGCCGGTGACGGAACTACGACCGCTACGGTATTGGCGAACGCGCTTTTGAGCGAAGGGATCAAGAACATAACCGCGGGCGCGAACCCGACCTTGGTAAAGAAAGGAATAGAGAAGGCTGTCGATGCGGTAAAGGCCGAGCTTAAGAAAATGCAGAAACCCGTAAAGACGAAGCAGGAAAAAGCTCAGATAGCGACAATTTCTGCCAATGACAAAGTTATCGGCGACTTGATAGCGGAAGCTATGGACAAAGTAGGTTTTGAAGGGGTAATCACGGTAGAAGAAGGCAAGACAGCCGATACCACTTTGGACGTAGTGGAAGGTATGCAGTTTGACAGGGGTTACATATCTCCGTACTTTATAACTGATTCCGAGAGAATGGAATGCGTATTGGAGAACTGCGCGATTATTATTACGGATAAGAAAGTTTCCACGATGAACGAACTTTTGCCGTTGCTCGAGAAGATCGTACAAGGCGGAAGGAACTTCCTTATCATAGCCGAAGACGTAGACGGCGAAGCATTGGCGACCTTGGTTGTCAACCGCCTGCGCGGCACGCTTAAGGGCTGTGCGGTGAAGGCGCCTGGCTTTGGCGACAGACGCAAAGAGATGTTGGAAGACATCGCGATACTTACCGGCGGCATAGTAATCAGCGAAGAGCGCGGTTTCAAATTGGAGAACGCGACGCCGGATATGCTCGGTTCAGCCAAGAGGGTAATAATCGACAAGGAAAGCACGACTATCGTCAATGGATCGGGCGACAAGAAAGCCGTATCCGACAGAGCCGCTCAAATCAGGAAGCAGATAGAGCTTTCCACCTCGGAGTACGACAAGGAAAAGCTGCAGGAACGCTTAGCCAAATTAAGCGGCGGCGTAGCGGTAATCAATGTCGGCGCGGCGACGGAAACGGAGCTTAAGGCCAAGAAAGCCAAAGTGGAAGACGCCAAAAACGCCACCAGAGCGGGCGTTGAGGAAGGTTTAGTGCCGGGCGGCGGCGTAGCTTTGGTAAGATGCGAAAAAGCGCTTGAAGGCTTAAAAGCCGACAACGAAGACGAACAGACCGGTATCAATATCGTCAAGAAAGCGCTTACCGCTCCTTTAAGACAAATTGCCGAGAACTCCGGCTTGGACGGCTCAGTAGTGGTAGAAAAGGTAAGAGGAATGAGCGGCACGGAGGGCTTTAACGCCGAGACGGATACCTACGAAGACTTGCTGAAAGCGGGCGTAGTAGATCCGGCCAAAGTGGTAAGGACGGCTTTGGAAAATGCGGCGTCAATCGCGGCGACCGTATTGCTGACGGAAGCCTTGGTTGCCGATCTGCCCGAGAAGGAAAAGGGCGGCGCTATGCCCCCGATGGGAATGGGCGGAATGGGCGGTATGATGTAATTGCCCGATTGAATAATTGAGTGAGAAAATCGTATCGTTAGTTATGATTTAAAAAGCCGCGTTAAAAAAAGCGCGGCTTTTTGTAAACTTGTAAACAAAAAGGGCTTTTGCCGGCGAAGGGAAGCATATTGCGGAGGAAGGATTGCTCAATAAGGTCTTTTCGCCGTAAATGCCCGAGGAGAAACTGTTATGGAAAAGGACTTTATGACTTGGTGCAGAGAGTATGCCGATGCGCGTATGAGAGAAGAATATGGCAGTGCCGATCAGTGCCCCGATGATGACGCGTACGACGCTTTTCTGTATGAAGCGGGAGAAGAATACTTTTTGAGATTCGGTTCCGAAGAAAACAAGAAATAGGCGAAAAAATCATATCCGTTTTTGGCAGACGGCCATAAGGATAGATATTTTCCGTTTATGATAAAAGTCGTATTTCGGGTTTATTGTTATAGAGTGAAAGCCGACAGTTTCCTAAGATAGTTTGCAGTTTCGATTATTAGGCGCAATCTCCGTAAAATAAGGATAAATGAGAAAGCGATATACTAAAATACCCCGTTTAAAGCGGGGTATTTTTATTTTGCGCGGATAATAATTTAATATGAACGGGTAAAAAGCAGTATTTTAAATGGTTATAAGATGATCTGATTTTGATTAAAAAAGGATATTATGCGTTTATCGGTTTTAATATCGCTTATACGCAGCGGTTTTTTTAGATAGACGCCGCTAAGGGTGCGGGCTCTGCTAAGGGCGACGTAAGTCTGGCCGGAGGCGAAGGCTCCTCTTCCCATATCAAGGCATATGGAATCGAAGGTAAGGCCTTGGCTTTTGTGTATGGTGATAGCCCAAGCCAGTTTCAGCGGATATTGGGTAAATGTTCCTTTTACTACGGGTATTAGTTTATTGCCTGCCGGCAGTGGTTCGTATTTGACTTCCTGCCAGGTATGCGGCTCTATGGAGTATAGAGCGCCTCTTATATTGACGCGGATATAAGAAGGGCCCAAATCCTCCACGGTGCCGATATCGCCGTTAACCCAATATTTATCGTTGACGAGCATCATAATTTTAGCGCCTTTTTTAAGGGTAAGGAGCGGTTCGGCGGGGATAGTTTTTTTGTTGAAATTTTCGCTTATTTCCGCTTGATAGGAAAAACTTTCGCCTGGCAGTTTTGCGAGCATAAGGGCGTTTCTGTGCTGGGCGTTATAATTGGTGGCGGTAAGAGTAATGGCGGTATCGCCTTCCGGCTCGGCAAGCGCGCGCGGAGTATTCAGTTCTGCGTCGAGTTCGCTTTGAGTTATAGTTCCGGATCGTATTTTATTCAGCAATTCTGCGAAGTCGTCGTCAAGGCTTTGTCGGAAATTATGTTTAAGCTCCAGAATTTTTAATTCCGTCTGTGATATGCAAAGCGCGTCAAAAAAATAGGGGCTTTTGTATAGCATATTAAAGTAATTGAGGAAATTGGTGTCGTGTTCTTCCAATACGGGCGGCAGCTGCCAAAGATCCCCGCAGAGTATTATTTTTTTGCCGCCGAAAGGGCGCGGATTATCCGTCGATTTTTTTAGGATTAAATCTATGGCGTCCAAAAGGTCAGCCCTTAGCATTGAGGCTTCGTCGATAATAAGGATATCGAAAGCGTCGGCCGTTTTGGCTGGCAGCTTTTTTAGCAATTGCGGCTCGAGCAGATCATTGGGTTTTATTCTGAAAAAGGAGTGAAGAGTCTGCCCGCCTAGGTTGATTGCGGCGATGCCCGTAGGCGCGCAAAGCACGCAGCGCGCGGCGGTATGTTCGGCGAAGTATTTTAAGAGCGTGGTTTTGCCCGTTCCCGCGCGGCCGGTAAGGAAAATAAAGTTTTCCGTCGGGTCGTTGAGGAAGTTAAATGCTTTTATAAAGGTATCGTCTATAATTTGGGATTTATTCAACACGGGCATATAAAATTATATCAATTTGGTATTATATTAGTATGAACGGCAATATATTATCGGCTTTGGAATTAAGTTTTTTTGCGGGCGCGGCGACGAGTATCGGCGCGCTTTTGGCGTTTTTCGTAAAGAAAGACAATTTTAAATTTTTGGCGCTCGGGTTGGGTTTTTCCGCGGGCGTAATGATTTACGTATCCTTTATGGAGATACTGCCGCAAGCGCAGATATCTCTTACGGGCGTCGTGGGATATAAGGCGGCGGGCTGGGCGGCGATAGGCGCGTTTTTTTGCGGGATAGTGATAGCTTCTTTGATAGATACCTGTCTGCCCGATCATCATTTGGACAATAATTCCCTGTCGAAGGAAAACAAACTCAAGCATTTGGGTATTTTTACTGCTTTGGCCTTGGCTTTGCACAATTTTCCCGAGGGTTTGGCGACATTTATGGCGGCGATGGAAAGCCCCGCTTTGGGGATATCGATAGCGATAGCGGTTGCGGTTCATAATATACCTGAAGGCATAGCGGTTGCTTTACCGGTATACCACGCCACCGGCAGCAGGAAGCGGGCGTTTTGGTATTCGACGCTTTCGGGTATGGCGGAGCCTTTGGGCGCGATAGTGGGATTTGTATTTTTAAAGGCTTTGCTGCACGAGGCGGCATTCGGGGTGCTTTTCGCGCTGATAGCGGGTATAATGGTGTATATTTCCTTGGACGAGCTTCTGCCAACGGCGCACGAATATGGCGAGCCGCACAAAGTAATTTGGGGCGTAGTAGGCGGAATGATGATAATGGCCATAAGTTTGCAAATGCTTTAAAATTTTATTTACGGCGGGTGTCGGAATGAAGAAGAATTATCCAATATATACGATAAAGCAGGAATGTCAGGATTGTTATAAATGCGTACGGGCCTGTCCCGTGAAAGCCATACGGGTGGAAGAGGGGCACGCCGCGGTAATAGCGGAGAACTGCGTCGCATGCGGAATGTGTTATACGGTCTGTCCGACGCACGCCAAACACGTAAGGAGCGATATAGAAAAAGTCAAAAGTTTGATAGGCTCAGGCGCGAAGGTATACGCTTCTGTGGCGCCGAGCTGGGCGGGTATATTGGATTGCAGCGTCAGCAGGCTGGTGGGAATGCTAAAGAAGCTGGGCTTTGCGGGCGTAAGCGAAACGGCTTTGGGCGCGCAGCAGGTATCGGCGGCTACCGCCGAATTTTTAAATCAAGCGGAGCCGGGCGTATATTTTTCTTCGGCTTGCCCCGTCTGCGTGGATTATATCAGCCGCTACACGCCGGAGCTAAAAAAATACATAGTACCCTATTCCTCGCCCGCATTGACGCACGCCGAACTTTTAAAAAAGACTTTCGGCGAGGATATAAAAGTAGTATTTATAGGCCCCTGCATAGCCAAGAAGAACGAATCGGACACTCAGGAAGATTTGATAGCCGCGGCGATAACCTTTGAGGAACTTAAAAAATGGCTTTTTGAAGAGGGAATAGATTTGCTTAATTCTCCGCAAAGCAGCGAGGGTTTTGTGCCGGAGAAATCGTCCGACGGGGCAGTCTATCCGCTTGAGGGGGGAATGCTTCGCTCAATCAGACGCAACGGCCTTGAGGAAGGTGTAAAGCTGATTACGGTAACTGGTTTAAAGAATTTCTGCAAGACTTTGCAAGCTCTCAAGGAGCAGAATATAGACAGGGTTTGTTTTGTGGAGTGTTTGGCCTGCGAGGGCGGCTGCATAAAAGGGCCTTGCCCAGGAGGGGAAGTTTCTACTCTTAACGCTTTCTTGGGGGTGGAAAAGCAGTTTGACGAAAGTATTCCGCCAGTCAAACAGGCAAAGCATAAAGTGCCGCTGGTTTTCGGCGGGGCGGTAGCGCCGGAAAAGAAATTTACGGAAGAGGAAATATTGGAGGCTTTGGCCAAGGTCGGCAAGTTTACTGCCGACGACGAGATAAACTGCGACGGCTGCGGATATAATACCTGCCGCAATTTCGCGCATGCTCTTTTGGAAGGCAAAGCCGAGCCTGCGATGTGCGTATCTTATATGCGCAAACGCGCCAGCCGCAAAGCCAACGCCATTTTAAGGTGCATACCTTCGGGCGTAGTGATATTCGACAATAATTTGGATATTATAGAGTCCAATCAGCCCTTTGCGAAAATAGCGGGCGCCGATATCGAGGAACTTTTTGAACAAATACCCGGCCTTAAAGGCGCGGCTTTGGGCAAAATTCTGCCTTTTGAGATGATATTTAAACGCATCTTTAAAGACGGCAAGGAAATCCATAAAGAGCGCATACCCTTCGGCAAAAAACTGTTGGATATGACGATATTCCCGATAGAGGAAGGCCAAACGGCGGGCCTTATTGTACAGGACGTGACAAAGAGCGAACTGCATAGGGAGATTATCGCTCAAAAAGCGCAGGAAGTTCTGCGTAAAAATATTTTGGCCGTTCAAGAGGTTGCGGGCAGGCTGGGCGAGAACATAGCCGAGACCGAAATAATCTTGAACTATATTACCGAAGGCTTCGGACCGGAGAAGAAATAATTATGCCGCCATTCGCTTTTGATATAGATTACTATCAGGTATTTAAAAACGGGCAGCACGTCTGCGGCGATACTTTTATGACCGCGCGCGGCGCCGACGGCAGGATAATAGCGGTTCTTTCCGACGGGCTGGGCAGCGGGGTAAAGGCGAATATTCTTTCTACGATGACGGCGAAAATGGCGTTAAAATTCGTCGACGCCAACTGGGACGTAAAAAAATACTGCGAGGTTATATCAAGCGTATTGCCGATATGCAAGGAGCGCGGGCTTAATTATTCCACCTTTACCATTTTGGATTTGTCGCCCGAGGGACAGGTGCGTATTTTTGAGCAGGGCAATCCTTCTTTTCTCTTTATAAGAAACGGACGCCTGATAGAGCCAGACGCGCGCAGAGTGTCGGAAGAATACCATAATCTGCCTATAAGCACAACCACGCTTGATCTGATGAGGGAAGATAGAATAATATTTTTTTCCGACGGTATCAGCCAAGCGGGTACGGGTACGGCGGAATATCCCAACGGGTGGGGGCGTTCGGGCGCGGCGGATTTGGCTTTAAAAGTAATAGGCAGGAATCCGCAGGTATCAAGTCTTAAAATTTGCGAAACCATTATCCGCGAAGCGCGCATCAAAGACGGGCCGATAAATCCCAAGGACGATGTTACCTGCGCGGCGGTCTATCTAAGAACGCCTAGGCGCGTGATGGTACTTTCGGGCCCTCCGTTTAACAAGAACTTGGACGGGAAATACGCCAAGGAGCTAGCCGCTTTTGACGGGCAGAAGGTGATTTGCGGCGGCACTACGGCCAAGATAGTGGCCAGGGAGCTGGGTTTGGAAGTTCGGCCCGATTTGAATTCATCTTCCCGCTTTGGCCCGCCGACAAGCCTTCTTGACGGTATAGACTTGGTGACTGAAGGCGTTTTGACTTTAAGCCAAGTGCTTTTGGCTCTGCAAAGCCACAAGGCGCCGCAAAGCGAGAGCGGGGCGTATAAGCTGTATTATACCTTGCTTGAAAACGACTATATCGATATAGTGGCGGGCACCAGAATAAACGACGCTTATCAAGACCCGAACTTTCCCAACCAGTTTGTTTTGAGGCGCTCCGTACTTGAGGGTATAGCGAAAGTCTTAAGAGAAAAATATTTTAAGGAAGTAAACGTCAAGCTGGTTTGATCTTGAAAATATTTTTTAACGGGGCGGGAAAATCCGCCCCGTTTTTTTGTTTATTATTGTCATTTAAATCTAAAAAATGGTTCCAAACCGCACCCTGTAAGCACAGGGGGCAAAGTACGTATATAAAATACTTTTATAATATGCTAAAATCAGTATATATATAACATTTATGGAGGAGCAATGGAACCTACAACAGCGGCCGCAGCCACAACCGCAGCAGCGGGGCAGGGCATGGGCTTTAACGGCATGTTCTTGATAATAATAGTGTTTTTCGTCGTATTCATGTTCTTGACGAGCAGAAGCCAAAAGAAACGTGAAGAAGAACAGAAAAAGGCTATCAGCAGCCTGGAAAAGGGCGATAAAGTGATTTTAATGGGCGGAATCGTCGGCACGGTAGCCGGCTTTAACGACCAAATTATAGAAGTAAAAGTGGCGGAAAACGTTAAATTTTCCGTCTTACCAAGCGGTATAGTTTCTGTTTTTAAGAACCAACCTCTTGACAACGGAGCCAAATCTAAATGAACAAGCTTGCCATTAAATGGACAATAATATTAGCAGCATTATTTGGCGCCGTGGCTTTGCTTTGGCCCAGCTATGAGTGGTATTCCAAAACCCCTCAGGAAAGGGAAAAGCTCGAAGCCAGCGGCGACAGGCCAAAGAGAATACTTAATCTTGGTCTTGATTTGAGGGGCGGATCCTCGCTTCTGTTGGAGCTTGACGTATCAAAGTTAAGCGGTAAAGAAAGCCTTAACGAAGCGATGCAGCGCGCCATAGAAATCGTACGCAACAGGATTGACCAGTACGGCGTAGGGGAAATACCAATAACCCGTCAGGGCGAAAAATGGATTTCCGTACAGCTGCCCGGTATAGCCAACCCCGAACAAGCCGAGGCTTTAATAGGCAAGACGGCAATGTTGGAGTTTAGGATAGTCAAAGACGACGCCGCCGCACAAGAGGCGATAAACAAGCTAAACGAGCTTGACGAGCCTTTCAATCCCGACGGTACTTTGACGGAAGAAGCCGCGAAACTCGTTCCCGCCGGCATTGCGGTAATGCGCGATAAACAAGGCTTCTTGGTAGCCTTGACCGATACCGCCGCGGTTACGGGCGCCGACCTTGAAGACGCCAGAGTAACCACGGGCGAATACGGTTATCCCGCGGTAAGTTTCCAGTTTAACGGAGACGGCGCGAAGAAATTCGGCAACCTTACGGGCGCGAACTTAAACAAGAATTTGGCTATTATTTTGGATAATACGGTGCAATCCGCGCCGTCTATAAAGGCCAGAATCACGAGAGACGGGCAGATAACGGGCCAATTCACTATGGAAGAGGCCAGACAGCTTGCCATCGTACTTAGAGCGGGTGCGCTTCCCGCGCCGGTGAACATCATAGAAAAACGCACCATCGGCCCCAGCTTGGGCGAAGATTCCATTAAGAGCGGTATAAAGGCGTCTTTGGTGGGCTTTATCTTCATTGTGCTGTTCATGAGCATTTACTATAGGTTCTCGGGTATCATTTCAAGCATAGCTTTATTCTTGAACTTGGTATTCCTGTTAGCCTTGATGGCATATTTCTCCGCCACTTTGACCTTGCCCGGCATCGCGGGTATCATACTCTCTTTGGCTATGGCCGTGGACGCGAACGTTCTTATTCTTGAACGTATGAGAGAGGAAAAAGACAAAGGCGAACCTTTGCCGATTATCATTAAAGAAGGTTACGAAAAGGCTTGGAGCGCCATTTTCGACTCCAACCTGACTACCTGGATCGCGTCTATATTGTTATTCCAATTCGGTACGGGCCCGGTAAAAGGTTTCGCTTTGACGCTGACCTTGGGTTTATTCGTCGGTGTGTTTACGTCAGTATTCGTGACGAGAGCCATCTACGAGTTGCTGCTTACGGCCAACCCGAAGGAGATTAGTATATGAAATATTTTAAAATGCTTCCAAAGACAAATATAGACTTCGTCGGAATAAGGAAGATATTCTTCGTAATTTCGGGTTTGCTGATGGCGGCGTGTCTGCTTTCGGTAATATTTAAAGGTCTAAACTACGGCATCGATTTCACCGGCGGAACCGTTATGCAGGTGGGATTTGAAAAGAGCGTGGATATAAAAAATCTGCGTGCCGCCTTAACGGAAAAAGGCATAAAAGCCGACATACAGACTTTTGTCGACAGAAACGCCTTCTCCATTAAAGTAAAGGGCAGCCAGGAAGACGTTAACGCCGTATCAAACGATATAGAGGCGGCGCTGAATACTCTTAATACGCCTTTCGTGGTGGAACAGAAAGACTTCGTCGGCCCGACTGTAGGCAACCACTTGGCCAAGAAAGCCATTATGGCTTTCATCTTGGCGATGGCGGCAATGGTAATATACATAGGCTTCCGCTTCCAGAACATAATATGGGGCGCGATGGCGGTTGTGGCTTTGTTCCACGACGTGTTCTTAACCGTTGGTGTATTTTCGATACTGCAGTTGGAGGTCGACTTGGTAATTGTGGCCGCTTTGCTGACGATTGCCGGTTTCTCCGTCAATGATACGATAGTCATCTTTGACAGAGTGAGGGAAAATATCGGCCTTCATCCGAAATGGAGCATCAAAGAGCTGTTGAACGTCAGCGTGAACGACACTCTTTCAAGAACGGTAATCACTTCTCTTACGGTAATAGCGGCCGCGGCCATATTGTATATTATGGGCGGCGAAGTGCTTAACAACTTCTCGTTCGCGATACTTATCGGATTGATTTCCGGTACGTATTCCACGATTGTATTGGTGCCGGGATTGGTGTATCAGTGGACGAAAGAGGGCAATTACAGCGTAGGCGCGCCGGCTGACGAAAAGCCCGCGTCCTCGGCTTCCGAGCCTAAGAAAAACGAAGTAAAAAAGAAATCTTCTTACAAAAGGAAATCCAAAGCCGGTAAATAAAAGCCGATGAGGAAGATTAAGAAGTTTAAAGTAGCGATACATTTAAAGGAGATACTCCGCCGCGTCAAATTGGCCAATATAGATATGGCCGCGGCGGGGTTTCCCCTTGAGAGCGACCTGGCGGTATTTATAGCTTCATTGCATGAGGCTTTAAGGCCGGGCGTGGTGTACGAGTTTGTAGAAGGGCAGTGTTTGGAACTCTCTTCCGCGGGAATAAAGCAGGAAGAGCGGTTTTCTTTATGTGTAATAACCTTGGGCGGCGAGATAGAGAAAGCGGCCGCTCTTGACAATATGCAGGCCGCGGCGACCGCGAATATAGTTATATACGATTTTTTGCGTACCGCGGTCAGTTTTATAGCCGACTTGATAAAAGAGGACGCCGAAAAGGAAGATTGCGTAACGCAGGGCTATGAACTTTTATACAGCCCCGCGTTTTCCTACGGGCCATTGCCGAAGTTTTTGCGGGAAGCCTCCAAGGTGGAGCCGGAAAAGGCGAAAGCGGCTTTGCCGGCGGTTTTTGAAAGATTAAACGCCGCCAAGATAAACGTAAGCATTGAAGACGGACAAATAAAACCCAAGGCTACGATAGTGTTTATAATGCCGTGGTATAAGAAAAAGGGTAAAAAATAGATGCCTAAGATTATAAGAAGCAAGACAAGCAAGCTAAAGTATGCGATAGTGGCGAATTTAATTTCATTCTATGTCCGTCTGTGCGGTTTCTTTACGAGATATATACGCGGCGGCGATAAAAACGCGATAGAAATAGACAAGCGCCAGCGCGTCATATACGCCTTTTGGCACAATCAGCAGACTTTTCTTTTATATCCTTACAGGAAGCAGGGCAAGATATGCGTACTGGTCAGCATGAGCAAAGACGGGGAGTATATCGCAAGAGCTTTGCCCAAATTTAAGATGAAAGCGATGAGAGGGTCCACCACTCGGGGCGGATATTCCGCGCTTAGGGGGCTTATGGACATATCGCAGGCGGGCTACAACCCCGCCATAACGCCGGACGGGCCGAGGGGGCCTATATACAAGGCTCATTCTGGCATCATATATTTGGCGCAAAAGACTCAGCTGCCGATAATACCGGCGGGCGTAGCGAGCAGCCATAAATTTTCGGTAAATTCCTGGGATAAGTTTCAAATACCGCTGCCCTTTGGCAAGTGTGCGATAATTTACGGCCGTCCGCTGTGGGTTGGCGAGGACGACAGCATAGAAGAATGTCGTATAAAACTTACCGAGTATCTTAACGAGGCTACCGCCGAAGCGGTAAAGGCGGTGTCGTGATGGGCTATTTAATCCTATTCATTCTGAATTTGTTTGCGCCGCTGGCCGCTTTGGGCGTGGTAATATTTTTTCTGATTTCGCCGCGCCGCAAACTTCTGAGGAACTTGCGTTATGAGCTTGGCCAGCGTTTTGTCCTTGCTAGGCAGGGCCAGAAAATAAAAAAGAGTTTATGGATACACGCCGCAAGCGTGGGGGAAGTCCGTTCCGTTGTAAAACTGGCCAAACTTTTAAAGGACTATTACGGCTGCGAGCTTATCATAACCACTTCGACCGCGGCGGGCCGCAATACGGCCTTGAAAGAGCCTGTGTTCGACAAAGCCCTGCTTATGCCGGTGGATTGTTATCCTCTTATAAAAAGATTTATTGGTTTTTACAATCCAAAATATTTGTTTATAGTGGAATCGGATTTATGGCCCAATATGATAGCGGCATGCGCAAATAACGGGGTAAAAGTATCGATTGTAAACGGGCGGCTTTCTGAGCGGAGCGCGAGAAGGTATAAAATTATTTCGCCTTTGGTTAAAATGCTGCTTGGCAAGATAACGTTTATCTGCGCTCAAACCGAGGAAATCGCGCAAAGATATATATTTTGCGGCGCGTCGGCCGATAAAGTGTATTCTTGCGGCAACATAAAATACGATTTGCTAAACGAAAGCCCTTCGAAAACTGAAGAAGTGCAAGAGGTTTTTGCCGCGCTTGGCTGGGAAAAGGATTTTATAACTATATGCGGAAGCACTCACGAGGAAGAGGAAAACATAATAATATCTGCCGCGAAGGAATTAAAAGATATAAAATTCGTTATAGCGCCGCGCCATCTAGAGCGCAAGAAACAGATCTTGCATACTTTAAGGGAGAGCGGTCTTAAGTATGTTTCGCTTAGTTCATACAGGCGCGAGGGGGATTTGAAAGGCCGTCAGATATTACTGGCTGACGCTATGGGCTGGCTGGGCGCTTTTTATAAGAAGGGGACAGTCTGTTTTGTTGGCGGCAGCATAAGCAAATGCGGGGGGCACAATTTCTTGGAAGCGGCGGTATTTGCCAAACCGGTGTTGTTTGGACAATACTATTATAATACGCCGGATGTGGCGGCGGCCCTGTTAAAGGGCGGCGGCGGGATACTCGTAGGGGCAGACGACTTCGCCAAGAAACTTAAAGATTTGTTTGACAATAGAGCTTTGCTCGCCGAAAGCGGCGCAGCGGCCGGAGAATGTTCTTTATCTTTTAAAGGAGCTACCGAGAGGACTTTAAAGGTGGTTGAAAAATATGGAAAATAAAAACAATAAAGTATTGGTTTTGAGATTGTCGTCATTGGGCGATATAGTGTTATTGTCGCCTGTGTTTAAGAATATAAAGGCCAAATGGCCCGACAGCAAGATTACCTTGCTTGTCAAGGAGCAATTCGCTCAGGCTTTGGCGGGGCACCCCGACATTGACGAAATAATGGTTTTTAAAGGTTTCATACCCACTTTAAGAGAGATAAGAGCCGCGCATTTTACCCATCTTTTGGATTTACATTCTACTTTGAGAACAATGCTGCTTTCCTTATTTTCCGGCATACCCAACAAGCAGCGCTACAATAAGAATTCTTTAGCCAGACGTATGTATGTAAAGTTCAAAATGCCCAGCCCCGCTTTGGAAAAACATACCTTAGAGAAATATCTTGAGGCTTTGAAACCTTGGGATATCCCGATCAAATATAAAACGCCCGATTTAAACGATTGGAAATTTCAGGCTGTCGATTTATCTAAAAAAGAAGTACAAAACATCTGCATATTCCAAACATCGTTTTTGGGCGACTCCGTATTAACTACGCCGCTTATCCAAAAGACGGCTAAGCTGTTCCCGCAGGCAAAGATATTTGTGGTAACGCGGCCGGCGAACGTGGAGATTTTCCAGCACTTAAAAGAAGTTCATCAGGTTATTATCGACGATAAGAGAGGCTGGGGTAAGATATTCGGCGTATTTAAAACGGCGAAAAATATCAAGAAATGCAATATTGACGTCATCTTGGTTCCGCACCGCAGTTTCAGGAGCGCTTTGATAGCAAAACTTAGCGGAGTAAAAGTGCGCATCGGTTTTACCAACAGCGAAGGCCGCTTTTTGTTTACGAAGACAGTTCCCTTTACCTGGATGATACACGATGCGGAAAGGAACTTATATTTGTTGCAGGGCATAGTTAACGAGAATTTCAAATCGGCCAATTTGAATATGCAGGGCGCGGGCGAGAATGCCGAGGACAGCGTCCGCGAAATGATAAAAGAGGCCGGTTTGGAAGGGAAAACCTTGGTGGGTGTACACCCCGGTTCCGTGTGGCCGACAAAATGCTGGCCGCTTGAAAATTACGCCAAACTGATAACGAGAATGGAAAAGGAACTGGGCGTAACCTCCGTAATAGTAGGCGGCAAGACGGATTTGGATTTGAGCGAGCAGGTTTGCCGCTTGTCCGACGCGCACCCCGTAAATTTCGCGACGAAGACCACCTTAACGGAACTTATGGCGCTTATGAAGCATTTCAAATTATTTGTTACCAACGATTCTGGGCCTATGCATATAGCGACGGCTTTCGGAGTGCCGACATTGGCGATATTTGGGCCTACGACTAAGGAGCTGGGCTTTTTCCCGTACGGCGAGGGCAACAGAGTGGTGGAAGTGAAAGGCCTTCCCTGCCGCCCGTGCGCTTTGCACGGCGGGAAGAAATGTCCGCTTGGCCATTTTAAATGTATGAAAGACATAACGGTAGACGAGGTTTTCGATACCGCCAAAGAGATGTTGAACATACATAACGGTTAATAGCGGCCCGCGGCGGCTTAAACGCGCGTGATTTTATAAAGATAAATGAACTGAGGTAAATATGAGAGGCATTAGAAGCGTAATATTTGTTGTGATATTTTTCATTTTGGCGGGCCTTATCGGCTACGGCTTGGAGAAGGCGGTCGTCGCGATATTGCCTTCCGACGCGGTCGGCAGCTTGGTAAGAGTATTTGACATAGGCGTTCATGCGCTGTCGTTTAACTTCAACGTATGCGGGATAATAGGTTTGATATTGTCCTATCTGATAGTAAGCTATTTGATGAAGAAATAAAATGCGTCTTATATTGGCGTCGTCCTCGCCCAGGCGCAGGGAAATACTTAAAAGACTGGGGTATAAATTTGACGTAATATCCTCAAATATAGAGGAAAATACGGAAAAAAGAATGCCCCATGCCCGCGTTATGGACATAGCCTTAAAAAAAGCCTTCAGCGTGGCGGCTTTATATCCGACTTCGGTTGTGATAGGCGGCGATACTATAGTATATTGCAAAGGCGAGGTTTTGGGAAAGCCAAAGGACGAGAAGGACGCCCTCAGATTGTTAAACAAAGAAAACGGCAGTTGGCAGAGTGTATACAGCGGTCTGGCGATAGTCTGCAAAGATAAGAATAAAATATTAAGAGGCTACGACGTTACCAGATGCAAAGCGCGTAAACTTTCGGAGGAAGTCTTAAAAGGGCTTGCGGGCAAGCATTTGGATAAGGCCGGCGCCTACGCAATGCAGGACAAAGACGATATGTTTATAGAGAAGTTTGAAGGCTCCGCGGACAATGTCATGGGGTTCCCTTCCGAGCTTTTTCTCGAGATGATAAAGGAGTTTGAAAATGATTAAGACTGATGTTCTGATTATCGGCGCGGGCCCTGCGGCTTGCGCTGCGGCGGTATATACTTTAAGGGCCGGTTTAAAGACGATAATGCTCGGCGGCCCCAATTTGGGCGGACAGCTTTTACAGACCAACGATATAGAAAATTATCCCGGCTTTATAGAGCCCATATCCGGCTTTGAGATAATGGACAAAATGCACAAACAGTGCAAGCGCTTGGGTGCGGAAATTTTGGGGGAAACTGCGGTAAAAATAGAGGGTGCTCAAAGCCCGTTTAAAGTGCTTGCGGAAAGCGGAGCAGAGTACGAGGCCTTAAGCGTGATAATAGCTACCGGCGCGGCGGCGCGCTGGCTGGGCGTCAAAGGTGAAGGCGAGTACAAAGGCAAAGGCGTATCGGCCTGCGCTACCTGCGACGGATTTTTCTTCAAGGGCAAAGAGGTTTGCGTAATAGGCGGAGGCAATACCGCTTTTGAGGACGCTTTGTTTTTGACCAATTTCTGTTCAAAGGTGTACTTGGTGCACAGGCGCGACGGATTCAGGGCCGATAAACTTACGGTGGAAAAGGCGCAAAACAATCCCAAAATCGAAATGCTTATTCCTTATGTGGCGGAAGAGATAAAAGGCGAAAACGGCAAAGTGGTTTCCGCGGTGTTTAAAAATGTTAAAGACAATACTTTGAAAGAAATCAAAACGGACGGTGTATTTGTAGCGGTGGGGTCTATACCTCAGACGGGATTTTTAAAAGAGAGCGGAGTTGCGCTTTCGGAAAGCGGGTACGTAAAAATTGACGGGAAGATGTCAACTTCTGTAAAAGGCATCTTTGCGGCGGGCGACTGCGCCGACGAATTTTACAGGCAGGCCATAGTAGCCGCGGGCAGCGGCGCTAAGGCAGCGATAGAAGCGATAAGTTTCGTCAATTTGGCAAAGTAAAGTAGAACATAAAGCGGATTTCGTTCGGCGTTTGTTGCCGAGGGCCTTTTTTAGCCCTGTCGAAATCCGCTTTTGTTTTTATTATTGGAATTAAATGCCTTGTTTGCAATATCGGTTGTTGTATCAAAATAAAATACATTAGGCTCGTTTAAGAAGCCGCAGCGCGTACGGGGGCGCTCAAAAAAGGAGATTACTCTTTTTCTTCAGTTTGAAAGAGTTTCTTAAGGGGCCTTTGATTTCTTTTCTATCTACGGTCAGGATATTAAGGGAACCGTCGTCGTCTTTTTTAAGGAATTTTATCCCGTCGCCCTGATATCTTAGAGTTATATATTTCTTGTCGGTTATGCCATAAGTGCCGCTGTCTTTGAAAGAAGCGTCCAAATTATCTTGATATATCGTTTGAATGGAAAATGTATAATCCGGGTTTAGTGTCAGCTCTATTTCCATTTTGGAACCATTCGGCAAAGGAATAATGCCAAAATATTGCCCCGCTATATTGCCTTGCATACAAGAGCATAACAGCGGCAGTATAATCGCGAGTAGGAAAAATTTTTTTAATGCGGCCATAAATATATCCGATAAAATTACGACATAACAATTTTATAAAATTATCCTGCGATATTCACTTCAAAAATAAAGATTTCGGATGTTTCTTTCATATGTGAGTTCGGGATACTCCGGCCGGTACGCGCGTAATGGAAGCCATTATGGTAAATCGACGTCGGATAATGTAAAATATAGATATGAAAAATTTTAGAATACCGCGTCGATTTGTCGCATTTTTGACATTTGCATTTTGTAATGCCGTTTTTTTCGGACTGCTAAGAGCAGTATTTTATTTCGCCAATAAACCGCAGGAGGCTTTGGGAGCCTCCCTGCTTGAGCGTGCTTTTTTTATAGGCTCCAGATTTGATTTGAGGATATCGTTCCTTTTTGCCTTGCCTTTGGGGATAGCCTTTCTTTTCCCGCAGAGGAAATGGCTTAAGAAGACGCTTTTATGGCTATATACTTTGGCGTTTGGCGCGATAATGTTTGTGTATTTTGTCGATTTCGGATATTTCGCCTATTTGACGGAGAGATTAAACGCATACATATTTGAACTGGCGGCCAATACCGTAACTTCTGCCGAAATGGTATGGCAGAGCTATCCCGTAGTAACATTGGCTTTTGCTCTTTTGATTTTGATGACGGCTTTCTGGTTTTTGTTTAGAGCTTTGCTTAATTTTTCATACGGCGGCGCGGCGCCCCGCAAGAGAGATTATTGGTTTGCGCTTGTCGGCCTTTTGATAGCGGCCGCTTTCGTGCACGGCAGATTTTCGCAATATCCGTTAAGGTGGAGCAATGCGTATTTCAGCAAAAACACTTTTATATCGGCTTTGGCTTTAAACCCTTTGCAAAATCTGTTTGATACTTACAAATTCGCCAAAGGCGGGGTGAGTTTCGACGAGAAAAAAACGCGGGAATATTATGACGTCGTTGCCGATTATCTTGGCGTTAAAGAAAAGGACGCCGACAAACTTAATTTTGAGCGTATCGTTAAGCCCGCACCAAAAGATAAGGATTACAATGTAGTGCTGATACTTACGGAATCTTTTTCTTACGATAAATCTTCGTTCAATAATCCCGAGCTTCAAACTACGCCCAAGATGGAGGCTTTGGCGCGCAAAGGGCGTTTGTTTACGCGTTTCTTTACGCCTACCGCAGGTACGGCAAAGGGCGTGTTTACTTCTATAACCGGCTTGCCGGACACGTCTACGGTAAAGACTTCTTCGCGCAATCCGATGATAGTCGATCAGCACACGCTGATAAACGATCTTAAAGGGTATGAAAAGTTTTATTTTATAGGTGGCAGCACCAGCTGGGGGAATATAAGAGGGCTTTTGCAGTACAATATCGAAGGCCTTAAAATTTACGAGGAAGGCACTTACGAGAATGTGGAGAGAAATGACGTTTGGGGTCTTTCCGATTTGGATATGTTCCGCTATGCGGCCAAAACGCTTTCGGAAACGAAGGAGCCTTTCTTCGCGATGATACAGACCTCAGGTTTCCACCGTCCGTATACGATACCAGAAGACAGGGGCGACTTTGAGGAAATAAAGCAAGACGAAGATTTGCTTAAGGAGTATGGATTTAGCGGCAACGCGGAATATAATTCAATGCGTTTTCAAGACTATGCGATGGGCGAGTTTTTCAGGCTGATAGAGAACGAGCCTTTCTACAAAGACACTTACTTTTTGATATACGGCGATCACAGTCTTACGACGTGGCAATCGCGCAATACTCCTAAAGGGATAATAGATTTGGAACTCACCACGAACAATACGCCCTTGATAGTGGTGGGGCCGGGCATAGAACCTTCTACAGACGAAAAGCCCGCCAGTCAAGTGGATATAACCGCGACGATGGCTGGATTATTGGGCAAGCCGTATAGGGAGACGGCATTGGGCCGCAATTTGTTTGACGTAGACGTCAAACGCGGAGCTTTTATTTTGGCCTCTTCCGGCGCGCCTTTGCGTATAGGATATGTGGAGGACGATTTTTATTATACGATATGGCCTTCCAAACAAGGAATGTTCAAATATCGTTCCGATGACGGAGAAAAAGACTATTGCGGCGAGTATCCGCAAAAGTGCGAAAGAATGAAGAATTTGGCACAAGGCCTTTACGAAGCGGCCAAATATATAACATACCACAATAAATAAAATCTGGCGGTTTTCGTATCTGCGAGAAAAGGGGGAATATGATAATAAGCGCCGAAAATTTTTTATTGATAGCGTCAATCCTGCTGTTTGTAAGCATAATAGCGGGCAAGACGGGATATCGTTTCGGCGTGCCGGCTTTGCTGTTGTTTTTGGCGGTAGGAATGTTGTTTGGCAGCGAAGGGTTCGGGCTGCAGTTTTCCAGTTTTAAGCAAGCGCAATTTGTGGGTATGGCGGCTTTGAGCGTTATATTGTTTTCCGGCGGTATGGAAACAAAATCTTCCGATATAAAACCCATAGCCGCGGCGGGTATAATTTTATCTACGATAGGTGTTCTTTTAACCGCGGTTATAACTGGTTTTTTTATATACGGTATGGTGGGCTTATTTCCTGAATATTTGTCGTTGAGTTTCGGAGGATGTATGCTGTTGGCTTCGGTGATGTCGTCAACGGATTCGGCTTCGGTATTTTCTATATTAAGGTCAAAGAAAATGTATTTGGCGCAGAATATGCGTCCGCTGTTGGAGCTTGAAAGCGGCTCAAACGACCCGATGGCGTATATGCTTACGATAATATTTATGCAGGTTGTACTGTCAAGCGGGGCGAGCATAGACGTTATGCTTTGGACCTTGGTTATACAATTTGTATTGGGTATAGTATTCGGATATTTGCTGGGGCGTTTGGCGGTATTTGTTATGAATATAATAAATCTGGACTATTCGGCGTTATACGCGATACTTTTGCTGTCATTTGTATTTTTTATATTTTCTTTTACGGATTTGTTAGGCGGGAACGGATATTTGGCGGTATATATAGCGGGCTTGGTGGTTGGCAACAATAAGATGATATACAAGAAGAGCGTAATAACGTTTTTCGACGGGCTTACGTGGCTGTTCCAGATAATAATGTTTTTGATATTGGGTTTATTGGTAAATCCCAGCGAACTGCTGGTGGTATGGGCGCCGGCGGTAGCTATAGGGATATTTATGATAATAGCGGCCAGGCCTATAAGCGTATTTATATGTTTATGGCCATTTAAGAAGATAACCGGCAATGCCAAGTGGTTTGTTTCGTGGGTCGGACTAAGGGGCGCCGTACCGATAATATTTGCCACGTATCCTTTTGTGCAGGGGGTTCCTCACGCAAGGGAAATATTTAATATAGTATTTTTTATAACTATAATATCATTAGTGGTTCAAGGTACAACGGTGCCATACAGCGCGAAATTGCTGGGCCTTTTAAGCGAGCCCGATTTTACTAAAGATTTTTCCGTAGAGATGCCGGAGGATATAGCCGTAACGGCGGAGTTTAAAGTCGACGAGAAGTTTAAGGAAACCCATAGTACCGTAGGGGATCTTGGCGTGGAAGATGGCGTAATGATAATGATGATAAAGCGCGGCGGGAAATTTTTCATACCCAACGGCAATACCGGTTTGGAAATCGGCGATAAGCTGCTTATAGTAGGCTCAAAGGAGGAGGATTTACAGGACTATTGCGGCAAAGCCGGCATGGAAAAATACGAAATATACAACAGTTGACGGGAGGGAATATGAGCATTTTAGTAGTTTTGGGATTGGCGATAATAATAATATCGGTTTATGTGGCCGTATCCTATAATATGCTGATAAATTCAAAGAATATGGTAAATATGGCGTGGAGCGACGTAGAAACGCAGATAAAGAGGCGATATGATTTGGTCCCCAATTTGGTTCATACGGTAAAGGGGTACGCCGCGCACGAGTCTTCGCTTTTGGAAAACGTAATGAAAGCGCGCAGCGCGGCTATGGAAGCCAAAGGCGGAGCGGAAAACCACTCTGCGGCGGAAAAGGAGCTGACTAAATCGTTGAGAAGTCTTATAGCTGTTTCGGAGAAATATCCCGAGCTGAAAGCGAGCGAAAATTTTTTAAAGCTGCAATTTGAGCTTACCGACATAGAAGACAGGATAAAAGCCTCCCGCCGTTTTTACAACACCAACGTAATGGCGTTTAATACCAGGATAGAACAATTCCCTTGCAATTTGATAGCTAAATATTTCAAATTCAAGCAGGCGGGATTTTTCGAACTTCCGCACGAGGAATCCGCCGCGGCTCAGAACCCGGCTGAGGTGGACTTTAAATGAATATCCACGAAGAGATAAAAGCCAATAAAATAAAAAGCGTTTTGATAGTATTGCTGTTTCCTCTTGTTTTGGGCGCTTTGATATACGGATCTTTATGGCTTATATTATCTTTTGGCCATACGCCTGCTTCTCCGCGTCCTTTATATGCGGAGGTCCATTATTGGGCTGGTCTGATACTGCCGATAATAAGCATATTGTCTATATTATGGATGGTAATAAGTTATTATACGGGCGGCGATATGATGATGCGCGCGGCGGGCGCCAAGGAAATAGACCGCAAGTCCGCGCCGGAGATATACAGTTTGGTACAAAATATCGCGGCTACCGCGGGCTTGCCGGTACCTAGGGTGTTTATAATGAACACTATGGCTTTAAACGCTTTTGCCACCGGGCGCGACCCCGAACACGCGGCGATAGCTTTGACAATCGGGATAATAGAGAAGCTCGACCGGCCCGAACTTGAGGGTGTAATAGCGCACGAAATGGGGCATATCCTAAACAGGGACATACGCCTTATGATGTTGGTAAGTACGGGTATAGGAGTATTAACGCTCTTGGGGCAGATACTTATCAGAGTGCGCGGGCGCGGCAAGAACGGGCAGGGCGCTTTGGTTTTGAATATAGTGGGTATAATTTTATTGATATACGGCAGTTTTTTGGCGCCGATAATAATGTTTGCGCTTTCAAGGCGCAGGGAATTTCAGGCGGACGCGACGTCTGCGTATCTTACCAGAAACCCCGAAGCGCTTGCCCGCGCCTTGGAGAAGATAAGCGGCAACAGCATAGTGGAAAGCCTTAAGAACAATTCTTTGGTATCGGCCTCTTGTATAGAGAAGGCGGACTTATCTTCGGGTATGTCTTTGTCGGGATTGTTCTCCACGCATCCGCCGATAGCGGAACGGGTTAAAGTGCTTAGGGGGATTAAATCCTAAATTTTAATTTGACTTTATAAAGAGGGGCTTATCCCAATAGCGGATAAGCCCCGTTTTTACGGTGATATGTTGAGGAAAAAATTAATTTTTAAATTCCTTTTTCAGTTCGCCGTAACCTTCTTTTTCCAAGTCCTCGTATGGAATAAAACGCAAGGCGGCGCTGTTGATGCAGTATCTGGTTCCCGTAGGGGAGGATAAATCTCCCTCGAATATATGTCCCAAATGGGAGTCGCCCGCCTTGCTGCGGACTTCCGTTCTCTGCATACCGTGGGAGTTATCGGCCTTAAACACCATTGAGGAGTTATTTATCG
Organism: uncultured bacterium; assembly: GCA_949291515.1. GTDB lineage: Bacteria > Elusimicrobiota > Elusimicrobia > Elusimicrobiales > Elusimicrobiaceae > Proelusimicrobium. The sequence goes on from CASEVY010000012.1 coordinate 100,579, forward strand.
GCGCGCTGAAGCTGGGCCAGCCTGAGGCGCTTTTGTATTTCTGTTCCGATGAAAACAAAGGCTCGCCCGTTACCACGTCCACATAAATTCCTTTTTTGTCGAAGTTCCAATATTCGTTTTTGAAAGGGGGTTCCGTAGCCGCGTTTTGTGTAACCTCGTACTGCTGTTTTGTGAGTTTCTTTTTAAGATGTTCTTTTGACGGCTTGGAATATTGGGAATTTGTTTGGCCCTCTCCGCCGAATTTGGCGGCGCATATCGATATTTCTCCGCCGGAAATATGACAGTATCCGCCCGGGTTCTTCTGCAGATATTTTTGATGGTATTCTTCTGCTGGATAAAAGACGGTAAGTGGTTCTATCAGCACTTTAAATACGGGCTGGGACAGGCGCACTTCGTCCGCGGCTGCGTTAATGGCGGGCAGGTCGGCTTCATCGGTATAAAATACGCCAGTCTGATATTGTGTGCCGCTGTCATTGCCTTGTTTGTTTTCCACTGATGGGTCGATCACGTAGAAATAGGCTTTAAGTATATTTTCCAAAGAGATTGTCTGCGGGTCATATTCCACTTTTACCGTTTCTTTATAGCCGGTATTTCCGCCGCAGACAAGTTTATAATCCGGGACGATATCTTTATTTCCGTTTGCGTATCCTACGGTGGTATTGACTACGCCGTTAAGGCTGTCCATAAGTTTTTGCATACCCCAAAAACAGCCTCCGGCGAGATATATGGTTTTCAAATTTAAGTTTGTTCTTTCTTCTTTATTTTGCATATAATGTAAACTCTCTATTTTATCGGATATTTTAAAGCCGACGATTATTAATGCGGCAATTATGGCCCCCAATGCCGCGGCAGCAGTATATTTCATAACAACCTCCGCTTGAAGAAGCGGGTTTTACCCCTGATTTTATTATAAGGGTATTGTTATATTTTACAAGCGGATATAAAAATCCCCCGCTTTTGACGGGGGAAAACTTTAATTTTTGTTAAAGTTTAAAGGTTTTATTTTGCTCAATGTTTTAAGGGCCGAAGGCAAATCTTGATGTATGACTGCATAAATGTTGATTATTGATTTTAATATATCGGCATTTGGAATTTGTTTGATATTTCGTTTAAACGGCAAGAAGTATAGATCCAACTCCAAATCTTTTGTTGCCATCGGGAAATAATATCGGAAGTCCAGCTTATATGCGCCTTTATTCGTATAAAAACTTATTCGTCTTTCGCTGTTTTTATTTTCGGGAGAAGGCTTTTCCAGTTCTAAGAAACAGCCTCTTGCACCGGTATATTTTGTTTTAAGTGCTTTTAGCATTTTGCTTCCGTATCCTTTTCCGTGATATTTTTGCGATACGGCAATGTATTCCAACCAAATAAAATTTAATTCTTTATCCTGCCATACCAGCATGTAACCTATATCATAGGGTTTGCCTTTTATATGGCTTTGTGCAAGCCATATATCGTAGGAGCAAGTTCTAGCTATTTTGAGGAAAGTATTTTTAGCTTTTATTTCCACATAGGGAAATTGCTTTTTCATATCTTCGTAGATAGCGTCAAATTCGGCCGCGCCGGCCTTTGATAAAATTATCGACATTTTAAACCTCCTTTCACCAAGTTGACTGTTGCGAAATTTATTTTATGCTGCCGCGGTTAGATAGATTATATCATTTTTTATTAACTTTTTCCGAAAAGTATCCTTTTAATGGTGATTTTGCTTTGTCGGAATTATATTTATAGTTTTATATGCCTCTCTAAAAGAGGTAAAATATAATATATGTATAAACCTATAATACTTCTTGTCATATCGAACATATTTATGACTTTTGCCTGGTACGGGCACCTTCGCTTTAAGGACAAGGCTTTATGGCTGGTTATATTGGTAAGCTGGCTGATAGCTTTTGTGGAGTATTGTTTTCAGGTTCCCGCTAACAGGATAGGGCACGAGTTTTTTTCTGCCGCACAGCTAAAGGGAATGCAGGAGGTAATAACTTTGGCTGTGTTTGCCGTATTCAGCATAGTGTATCTTAAAGAGAATTTAAGGTGGAACCATTATGCGGGTTTTTTGCTGTTGATAATGGCGGCCATGTTGATTTTTAAGAAATAGTCCGATTTTACGGCGGAAAACTTGTCGGGAAAGAAAGTGGTGAGTCAAAAAGTCGAAAAGCTCTTTAAATAGTTATGCGAAAATGTTATAATAAATAAAAGTTCAAGGGCGTGTAGCTCAGTTGGGAGAGCGCCTCGTTCGCAACGAGGAGGTCGTGGGTTCGACTCCCATCACGTCCACCATACGATTTGATAAACCGATTACTTGATAATCGGTTTTTTATTTTTGTGCGTTTGGGGCGATATGGTATAGAACGGGTCAGAGATATTTTGATAAAATAGTAAATATACGTAAAAACAGGCGGTTGACAGAGGTAAATATTATGTTAAACAAAATTCGCGTTAAGGACGTTGGTGGTCACGTCGGAGAAGAAATCACTTTAAAGGGGTGGCTGTACAATAAGCGTTCGAGCGGGAAATTACATTTTTTGCAATTAAGGGACGGCAGCGGGATAATTCAATGCGTTGTTTTCAAGGGCGACGTAACGCCGGAGGTTTTTGAGCTGGCCGACAAAATAACGCAGGAATCTTCCATAGAGGTTACCGGTACGGTGCGCGAGGATAAGCGCTCTCCTTTGGGTTTTGAGCTTGGCGTAAAGGATATAAAAGTTCTTCAAATGGCGAAGGACTATCCCATTTCGCCCAAGGAACACGGCACTGCGTTTTTGATGGACAACCGCCATTTATGGCTGAGGTCGAGCCGGCAGGTTGCGATACTTAAAATCAGGGACGAGATAATATTCTCGATAAGGGAATATTTTAAAAACAACGGTTTTGTTTTGGTGGATTCTCCGATATTGACGCCCGCGGCCTGCGAGGGAACCAGCACTTTGTTTGAGACGGATTATTTCGGCCAAAAGGCATTGCTTTCGCAAAGCGGGCAGCTTTACGGCGAGGCTTCCGCAATGGCTTTGGGCAAAATATATTGCTTTGGCCCGACATTCAGAGCGGAAAAATCCAAGACGCGCCGCCACCTGACGGAATTTTGGATGGTGGAACCGGAAGTCGCATTCAACGATTTGGACGACAATATGGACTTGGCGGAAGATTTTATCTGCTACATTGTCGAGAAAGTTCTAAAGAACTGCCGCGCCGAGCTTGAAGTATTGGGCCGCGACATCAGCAAACTTGAGAACATCAAAAAGCCGTTCCCGCGCATTTCCTATACGGAAGCGATAGAGATATTGAACAAGAACGGCAACCCGACGGAATGGGGCGGCGACATCGGCGGCGACGAGGAAACAATAATCTCCAAGAGTTTCGACAGGCCCGTAATGATACACCGCTATCCCGCCGCGATAAAGGCTTTTTATATGAAGCGCGACCCCAAGGACGAAAAACTCGCCTTGGCCGTTGACGTCATCGGGCCCGAAGGCTACGGCGAGATTATCGGCGGCAGCCAAAGGGAGGAAGATTACGACGTATTGGTAAAGCGCATACACGAGCAAGGCCTAGAGGAAAGCGCGTTTGACTGGTATCTTGATTTGCGCAAATACGGCAGTGTTCCGCACAGCGGCTTCGGTATGGGCATAGAACGCGCGGTGGCGTGGATATGTGGTTTACCGCACGTTAGGGAAACGATACCGTTCCCAAGGCTTATGGACAGGCTTAAACCGTAAACAAGGTTATAAGCGTCAATTTGAAACCCGGCCTTGCGCCGGGTTTTTTGCGGCGGGCGGCTTTAAGGTAAAGATAAGTTCGCAGCAATAAATATTTATAATTTAAAATGATAGAATATTATATATGGCAAAATTGGTAAGAGGATTTAGAGATATTTTCGGCCCCGAGGCGGCCGCATTGACCGCGCTGGAGGCTTCGGCGCGCAAGGTATTTAAACTTTACGGCGTCAGCGAACTCCGCATACCGACCGTAGAGCAGAAGGAACTATTCGTAAAGGCGACGGGCACCACTACCGATATCGTCCAAAAGGAAATGTACAGTTTTGAAGATGCGGGGCACCGCCTCTTGGCGCTTAGGCCGGAGGGAACGCCCGGCGTGGCGCGCGCGTATATAGAGAATAACTTCGCGCAGGGCTCGCCCGTTCAGCAGTTTTTTTATATAGGCAATATGTTCAGGGCGGAGCGTCCTCAGGCTGGGCGTTACCGCGAGTTTGAGCAAATCGGCGCGGAGTTTTTGGGCAATCCCGCACCCGCGGCCGACGCTCAGGCGATATTGCTGTTAAAGGATATTATGAAGGACTTCGGCGTAAAGCATTACAGCGTAAAGATAAATTCCTTAGGCTGCGAAAAATGCCGTCCTTTATACCGTCAGGCTCTTATAGATTATTTATCCTCTTCCAAAGACGAGCTTTGCGATTTGTGCAAGGACCGTTTGGAGCGCAATCCCCTTAGAGTATTGGACTGCAAAATCGACGGCCCCAAATTTAAGGAAAGCGCGCCTAAAATGGCTTTATGCCCCGAGTGCGAGGAACATTTTTCCGAAGTTAAGAAACTTCTTGACGGCAAGATAGAATACGCCGTCGATCCTTGTCTTGTGCGGGGTTTGGATTATTACACTAGAACGGTGTTTGAGTTTCAAGCTGGGGAAAGCTCCCAAAACGCGATAGCGGCGGGTGGCAGATATGACACTCTTATAAAGTCTATGGGCGGGGCGGATATACCGGCGGTAGGCTGGGCTATGGGCGCGGAGCGCACCTGCGCGGCCTTGGGCTCTCTGCCCGGTTGCGGAGAAAAGAAAGTATATGTAGTCAGCTTGGAAAAGGACTGCAGCGAATACGCCTTTAACATAATGCAGACTTTGAGAGATGCGGGTATCATAACGGAAGGCGGTCTTTTTGACAAGAACATCAAAGGCCAGATGAAGCAGGCCGACAGGAGCAAAGCGTCTTTTGCGGTGATAGTAGGCGGGACGGAAAAGGAACGCGGAACGGCCGAACTTAAAGATTTGACAAGCGGCGAGCAGAAGGAGTATTTGATAAGCGAGCTTGCCGCCGCGATTAAAAACATAAAATAGACTTGGTGGATTATGAAAAGAACAAATTACTGCGGCGAGATAACCGCCGCGCTTGAAGGGACAAAGCAAACGCTCTGCGGCTGGGTGCACGGATACCGCAACCACGGCGGCGTTTTGTTTATAGATTTAAGGGACAGGACGGGTTTTGTGCAGTTGGTGGTAGGGCCCGAAAATAAAGAGGCTTTTGAAGAGGCTTCTTCTCTAAGGAATGAATACGTCGTCCGCGCGCAGGGCGTGGTGGCTCGGCGCAAAGAGGGCTATGTAAACAAAAATATTCCGACTGGTGAAGTCGAAATAATAGTGGACAAAATAGAAACTTTAAACACCTGCGTACCTTTGCCTTTCGACATAGACACCGATAAGAATATATCGGAAGACATTCGCCTTAAATACCGCTACTTGGATTTGAGGAACGCCAGAATGGTTCGCAATTTGACTACCCGCCACCGCTTGGCTCAAGTGATAAGAAGATACTTTGACGAGCACGGCTTTTTGGAAGTGGAAACGCCGATTCTTACCCGCTCCACGCCGGAAGGCGCGCGCGATTATTTGGTGCCTTCCAGGGTTCATAACGGCAAATTTTACGCTTTGCCGCAGAGCCCGCAGATGTTCAAGCAGACTTTGATGGCCAGCGGCATAGACAGATACTTCCAGCTCGCTAGAGCCTTCCGCGACGAGGATCTTCGCGCGGACAGGCAGCCCGAACATACCCAAGTGGATATAGAGATGTCTTTCGTGGAACTTGACGATATTTTTGAAATAGCGGAAGGTATGATGCAAACGGCGTTCAAAGCGGTTGGCGAAGAAATAAAAGCCCCGTTTATCCGCCTGCCTTACAAAGAGGCGCTTTTGCGTTTCGGCAGCGATAAACCCGATATGCGCTTTGATATGGAAATATCGGATATAACCGAAATATTCAAAGCGACCTCATTTAAAGTTTTTGAAGGGGTGATAAAGGACGGCGGCGCTATAAGGGCTTTAAAGGCGGACGCCTGTGCCGATAAACTAAGCCGCGGCGTCATAGACAAACTTACCGAGTTGGTAAAAAAGAACGGCGGGAAAGGCCTTGTATGGCTGAAATTTAAGGAAGGTAAATTTGAAGGGCCTTCTGCCAAGTTCTTTAAAGAGGACGAACTTAAGGCTTTAGCCGAACATTTTAAGCCCGAGCAAGGCGATACGGTATTTATCGGCAGCGACGCAAAAGCCGATACCTGCGCTTTGTTTATGGGCGCTTTAAGAAAGGAGCTTATCAAGATTTTGGAGCTCAAACCCAAAGTGAAGTGGGCTCCTTTATGGGTGGTAAACTTCCCGCTGTTGGAATATATTCCGGAAGAGGACCGCTATGACGCAGCTCATAACCCGTTTACCGCGCCCGTGACGGAAGATATACCGCTTTTGGACACCGATCCTTTGAAAGTAAGATCGTATCAGTTTGATATGGTGCTTAACGGAATGGAATTGGCCTCGGGTTCGATAAGGAACCACAGACGCGATATTCAGGAGAAGATATTGGCTTTGATGAAGCACTCCAAAGAGGAAGCCGCCAGAAGATTTGGTATGCTGTTGAACGCTTTGGAGCGCGGAACGCCTCCGCATGGCGGAATGGGGCTTGGATTTGACAGGCTTACGGCTTTAATCTGCGGGGAAGATTCCATTAAGGAAGTTATAGCTTTCCCCAAGACGACCGCGGCGGCCTGCCCGCTTACGGAATCGCCCAATATCGTGGATCAGAAACAGTTAGACGAGCTCGGCATAGCGATAACTCATATGGAGGAAGAAAACAAATAAGTTTTGTTAAATAAGAAAAAAACTATTAAAAAGCAGTAAATTTATAATTTAAGACTGATTTTTTGGCGCCGGTTAATGCCCGGCCATATCAAAGGTAAAACTTTGATAAGCTTCAACCCCAAAAAATTGTCGCTCAGTTATAGAAGCGTTCCATCTTTAGGAGGGAATCGTTTCGGCGGCATATTTTTCCGTGTGGGTTGAAGCTCATGGAAATTATGCCGCTTTTTTACGGCTTTATGTTATGCTGATATTAAAAAGTATTTTAGCGCTCTGGTTTGTTTTATTTTTGTTCTGCGTATTGGTTTTCTTTTCTTCCGAGAATTAAAGCCGCCATCGTTTTGAAAGAAGCTCTTTTTGTATAATTTATATAAAGAGCAGCTGCGGTTATTCTTTTGCTGCCGCGTGTATTGCAAACATCTCTATTGCCCGAAACATAAATTATTGTTATATTAAATAATAGGGGAAAATATAATCAAGCAAATGAAAAGCGGAATTTTTATGTATAAATTTCTCGTATCGATTCTATTTGTTTTATTGTTTATGCCGTTGAACGCGCAGCGTATGATAAAATATATTACCTTTTATCCCGTGCCGTACGGCAGTCATCAAAAACTTAATGTGACTAATACCGCCATAATAAGCGGACGTGACGGAGGGGAAAGCGTTATAGCGGGCAGATTGTCGACGCCATCTTCTCCTACGTTTGAAGGGACTGTTCTGTTGGATTTGGAAAGCGGAACGCAGCTATCTACAAACGGCACTATCCGCAGCGGCGATATGGGTACGGTTACCTCTTACGGTATAGCGAATATAACCGGGCCTAACAATACAATATCCAACGTGGATAATATTATATCCAATGCTTATGTGGCAGATGTTTCCAATATCAACAGTTCGGCTTTGCTGGGAGGGATATCCTTGTCTAATTTGCCAAATTGCGGGGATAATATCCCGGCGTGGAAGGCCCTGCGTCTTAAAGGCAGTGAGGAGTGTAAATTTTATTTAACGTGCAGCGGCAGCGGCGATACCGGCTGCGAGAAAGCGCCGGATTTGCCCGAATGCGATTTCGGCCCTTGGATTATGGCAACTACCGATATAATAGATACTTGCGGCGATTCCAGAAGGCAAGGCTGCGTACAGACTTCGCCATGCGGAGCGTCAGACAGGCCTTGCGTCAAACTCAGAGAGGGTGTTTATTCCCAAATACCCACGACTTTTAACTGCGGTATGGGGCAAAGTTTAAGCCAGTATTGCTACAGCGGCAGTAAAAACTGTACAGACGCTAATGTAAGTTTTGTTTGCCGCCAGCACGACGGGCCTAAGAATATGACGGTAAACGGATATTATACCGCGGCGGAATATTGTTCTTTCTCAACGGATTATGAGGCTACATTCTGGTGCCGCGAAAATCCGTCAAAGAGGGGCTGCCTGCTTTACGGAAACGCCGCTTCTTATACGGCGTCTTTGGCCTGTGCTCAATCTTATAATATTACAAGCCCGTCCAATGCCTATTGTATTAACGTTACCACTAATATAGGCGGATATATCTGCCAAGACGGAGAAGACGACGCTACGGTATACTACAGGGTATGCGGCGGAGTATAGCTTTGCGGTTTTGATATATAAAATATTATTTTTTAGTAAGGCCTCTGGAATATGCCAGAGGCCTTTCCGTTTTATTAAAGTATTAGAATATATTTTATTATAAGATATCAGTCTCTATAAACCCACAGGTTTTCTGCGGAGAGCGGTAAAACTTATAAGTAAAGCGGCAAATATAAAACCCCGCGTTTTGACGCGGGGTTATGTTTTTTATGAGTTATGGTTAGAAATAAATATCTCTTTCTCCCTGCGCAACCTTTTCAAGATTGGCTTTTGTCTGCGCCGCTCTTGACGGGGGGAGATCCTTCATCATTTTATCTATAAGAGCAAGTCCTTTCGTTTTCAGTTCCGGAGAGGCGAAATCGTATAGATACTCGGCGAAGGTAAACATCGCGTTTGGCAGACAATGCGCTTTTATCAAACCGGGTTTGGCCAGATCCATAAAGTCTTTGCCGACGCGCCCAAGGCGGTAACAGCCCGTACAGAAGGAGGGGATATACCCGTGGTCGACGATATCGGATATTACGGCTTCCAAAGGCCTGTGGTCGCCGCGGGTAAATTGTTCGTCGGCGTTATCGTCTTCATAGCCGCCGGGATTGGTTTTGCTGCCGCCAGATATTTGGGATATGCCCAGTTCAAAAGCGTCGCGGCGCATTTGAGGATTTTCGCGCGTACTGAGTATTATGCCGGTATAAGGTACGGCGATTCTCAAAACGGCGATAATCTTTTTAAAGTCTTCGTCGCTGACGGCGTAGGGCGGTTTTTCGCTTAAAGGCGAGCCGCAGGCCGGCTCTATTCTTGGAACCGAAATGGTGTGCGGTCCTATGCCGAATTTATCTTCCAAATCTTTGATGTGCTGAAGCATTGCCAGTACTTCAAATTTATAATCGTAAAGGCCAAGCAGCGCGCCGATTCCGACGTCGTTTAAGCCCGCTTCCAGCGCTCTGTGCATACCCATAAGGCGGAACTCATAATCGGCTTTTTTGCCCGCCACGTGCATTTTGTGGTAGGTATCTTTGTGATAGGTTTCCTGAAAAAGCTGGAATGTGCCGATATTGTGTTTTTTAAGTTCTTTAAATTCTTCCAAGGTCAAAGGCGCGATATTTACGTTTACGCGTCGTATATTATTCTTCCCTTCCCTTACGGAATAGATTGAATCTATGGAATCAAAAACGTATTTAAGGCCCGCGCCCGTATAGGATTCGCCCGCGACCATAAGTATCCTCTTATGGCCTTGCTTAAGGAGAGCGGCGGTTTCGTTTTTCACTTCGTCTTGGTTTAAAGCCTTCCTGTGCAGTTCTTTGTTGGAGGCCCTAAACGCGCAGTAGAGGCATTCGTTAAAACATACGTTGGAAATATATAAAGGGGCGAAAAGGACCAATCTGTTGCCGTAAATTTCCGTTTTGATATACTTTGCGGTTTTATATAATTCTTCCAGCAAATCTTTGTCGGTAAGGTTAAGCAGGGCGGCGGTTTGCTCGAAGGAAATGCCTTTAAGTTCGCGCGCCTGTGTAAGAATGTCTAAAATCTGTTGCTTGTCAGCTTTTTGGGTTTTAGATAAATTGTCAAAAATTTCGTTTTCTTTTATCATACTTATATTGTACAACTTTAGAAGCGAAGCGGATAAAACGTCGCTTTGCGATTTTTTGCCGCCGTTCTGCAGGCAAAATATGTTTTATCCGCCTTGCCTATAAATTTATTGCAGCTGGGAGGTGCAGTTCGGGCATTTTACCGCGTTTATGTTTATGGCGGATTTGCAGAAAGGGCATTCTTTTGTAGCCGGCGCGGCGGGCTGGGCGGTCCTTATTTTGCTTATTATTTTGACCAGCATAAACACAGCCCAGGCGGTTATCAGGAAACTTATGGCGTTATTAAGAAAAGAGCCTAAATTTAAAATTACCGCGCCCGCATTTTGCGCCGCTTCCACCGAGGGATAGGGCCCCGGCGTGTCGGCGCCGTTTTTAAGAGTAAAGAACAGCCCGCTGAAGTTTATTTTTGCCAGCAGCAAACTTATCGGTGGCATTATTAAATCTTTCACTATCGAGTTTACCACCCCGTTAAACGCGGCGCCCAAAATGATACCAACCGCCATATCCACCATATTGCCTTTTACGGCGAAGTTTTTGAAATCCGTAAAAAGTCCTTTTATGTAAGCAGCCATATTTTATTCTCCTTTAATCAAAACACCCCTTTTGAAAGGGGTGTTTTTTGTTTGTCTATATTTTAGCAATTATAACTTGCCGAATACCACTTTTATCACTTCTTCCATTTTGGTAACGGGGATAAGTTTTAACTCTTTTCTTATCTGTTCCGGTATTTCGGAAACGTCTTTCTCGTTTTCCTTGGGGTAGAGAATGGTTTTGATATTCTCTCTGTAAGCGGCGAGGAATTTTTCCTTTATTCCGCCTACGGGCAATACCCGCCCCGTTATGGTGATTTCGCCCGTCATCGCCACGCCTTTTTTTACTGGTTTGTTCGTAATAACGCTAAGCAAGGCGGTGCATATAGCGGTACCGGCCGAGGGCCCGTCTTTGGGAACTGCGCCTTCGGGAAAGTGGAGGTGGAAGTCCGTCTTGTCGAAGTTGAACTTCTTGCCGTAGCCTTTGCTTCTTATGAAACTTAAAGCCGCGCGGACGCTTTCTTTCATCACGTCGCCCAATTTGCCCGTAAGTATCAGCTGCCCCTTTCCGTGGAAGGAAGTAGCCTCTATGGCTAAAGTTTCACCTCCGACGGAAGTCCAAGCCAAGCCCGTGGCTATGCCGACGCCGTTTTCCTCGGCGAAGGTATTTGAGTATCTGGGAATGCCCAAGAATTTGTGCAGGTTCTTGGCGTTTACTTTTATCGCTTTCTTATTCTCCAGATACTGCTTGGCGGCCTTGCGGCATATCGTGCCGATTTCACGCTCGAAGTTGCGCACGCCGCCTTCGCGGACATATTCGCGCATAATAAGGTCCAGCGCGGGCACTTCTACTTTGAGGCTTCCTTCCGGCAGACCGTGTTCCTTCATCTGTCTGGGAAGGAGGTACCTTTGCGCTATTTCCCGCTTTTCGTAGTGGGTGTAGCCAGAGAATTCTATAATTTCCAGTCTGTCCCTTAAGGTTACCGGTATGGAACTTAAGGAATTGGCCGTCGTTATGAACATTACTTTTGATACGTCAAACGGCACGTCAAGGTAATGATCCACGAAGTCTTTATTTTGTTCCGGATCCAAAAGCTCCAACAAAGCCGCCGCCGGATCGCCGCGCCAATCCGAGCCCATTTTGTCTATTTCGTCGAGCAAAAATACTGGGTTATTGCTTTTTACTTTGCTTATTCCCTGTATTATTCTGCCGGGCATAGAACCGATATAGGTGCGTCTGTGGCCGCGGATTTCGCTTTCGTCGCGCACGCCGCCCAAGGACATTCTTACGAATTTGCGCCCTATCGCTTTAGCTATGGATTTTGCGATGGAAGTCTTACCCGTTCCCGGAGGCCCTACAAAGCAGAGTACGGGGCCTTTAAGGCTTTTGGTAAGTTGTCTTACGGCCAAATATTCCAAAATTCTCTCTTTTACTTTTTCAAGCCCGTAATGGTCTTTATCCAAGAGTTCCTTGGCTTTATTGATGTCCAAAATATCCTCGGTGGATATGGCCCAAGGCATATTTACCAGCCAATCCAAGAAAGTTCTTGACACTGTCGACTCGGGCGAGAAGGGCGCCATTTTGGAAAGACGCTCGATTTCTTTTTCCGCCACCTCGGCCGCATATTTGGGAAGATTATTCTTCTTTATTTTGGCTTTTAGGTCGTCAATATCCTTTTGGAAGTCGTCTTTCTGGCGCAATTCCTTTTGAATGGCTTTCATCTGCTCGTTAAGGTAGTATTCCTTTTGCGATTTTTCTATTTGGCTTCTTACTTTGGAGTGGATTTTCTCTTCCAAAGTGATAATTTCCACTTCGCTGGCGAGCAGTTTTAAAAGTTTTTCCAGTCTGGGTTTTACCGCTACGGTTTCCAAGATATCCTGCCTGTCTTGCGTTTTGACTATTATGTTTGATGCGATGGTATCGGCCAATTTGGAGGGTTCTTCTATTTGTCTTAAAAAGGAAACGCCCTCAATGGCGATGCGTCTTGTAACCATTGCGTATTCCTCGAACTGGTCGAGCGTCTGGCGCATAAGGGCTTTAATCTCGGCGTCGGGCTGGGTGTTGTCGACGGGATATTCCACATTGGCGTACCAGCACTTGGCGACGGGATTAAACTGCAAATCGTTGATTTTTGCGCGCGCTATGCCTTGCAGAAACACTTTCATACTGCCGTCGGGCATTTTGAGCGACTGCGTAATTTCCGCCAATACGCCGAATTTGTAAATATCGTCGGCGGTCGGCTCGTCAATTTCGGCCGCTTTTTGTGATACGGCTATGATATATTTCCCGCTGGTGCCCAAGGCCAATTCTATGGCCATTACGGATTTTTGTCTGTCCACCGATATTGGCAGCGACATTCCGGGAAACATTACCACGTCCCTTATCGCTATCGCGGGCAAATTGGCCGGATAGGAAGAAGTTTCTTTATTTATATCGTCTATTATATTCATATTTATTGGTTTTACCCCGTAAAACTTGCAAATCTGTTTGTGTCTTTTCGGGCTTTAAACCCGCAATATTATTATATCCAATTTTAGCAAATAAAACAATGGGTTGCTAATTATAAACTTTTGAACAAAGTGATTCTTGGACGGATTATGAAGGGGATAAATGGTAAAATATAATAAATGGAAATAATCGAAAAGGCCATAAAAACGCACGTTTTGGACAAAGGGGAGATAGTATCTCTTTTGAATTTGGAAGACGCTTCTTTATTATATGAAGCGGCCGACCGCGTTCGGCGCGAAAGCGTCGGCGACGGCGTGCATTTAAGGGGGCTTATAGAGATTTCCACCGTATGTAAGCGAAATTGCCTTTATTGCGGGCTTAGGCGCGATAACAAAAAGATATTTAGGCGCAGAATGAGTTGCTCCGAAATTATAAACCACGCCCAAGCGGCTGCGCGCGCGGGGTATGCTACGGTAGTTCTGCAAGGCGGGGAGGAAGACGGCTTCGGCGCGGATAATATGGCCGAGGTAATAAAGGAAATAAAGCGTTTGGGCTTGGCCGTTACCTTAAGTTTGGGGGAAAAGAGTTTTGAGGAGTATTCTCTCTACCGTCAGGCTGGCGCCGACAGATATTTGTTAAGGATAGAAACTACCGATAAAGCCCTATACGAAAGGCTGGACCCGGATATGAGTTTTGAAAACCGAGTTCGCTGTCTTAAGGATTTGGGGCGCCTGGGCTATGAGGTCGGCTCTGGCTTTATGGTCGGACTGCCGGGCCAAAGCGTTGAGAGTATAGCCGACGATATTTTGTTTTTAAAAGCTCTGCCCGTACATATGGCGGGGATAGGCCCTTTTATCGCCAATCCCGACACGCCGTTGGCAAATTGCGGCAAGGATAATTTTGATTTGTCTTTAAAGGCGATGGCCGTAATCAGATTGGTGATGCCTTATATAAACATACCCGCGACTACCGCTATGGAAACTTTAAGGCCGCAGGGCCGCTTTACAGCTTTAAAGAGCGGCGCCAACGTGATAATGCCGAACGTCGGCGGCGATATGAGCGAGTACTATCAATTATACCCCGGCAAAGCTAGGGCGGGCGAGGTAATCAAATACCGACTCGATTTGGAAGAAAAACTTAAAGCCGTCGGCCGCCATATAGCCGAAGGCTCCGGCATAAGCAAGGCCTATCTTGCGGAGGATAAAAAATGAACTTTTTTTTAATCAGTTTGGGCTGCCCGAAAAATCTTACCGACAGCGAGGATTTCTGCGCCAATCTTATCGCGCACGGTCATAAACTCGTGTTTGATTTGCAAGAGGCGGACGGAATAATAATAAACACGTGCGGCTTTTTGGCTTCTTCGGTAAAAGAAGCCAAAGACAATATCAAAGCGGCATTGAAACTTAAAAAGAAAGGCCAAATAAAAAAACTTATAGTTACCGGCTGTATGGTGGATAGGCTTAAGAGCGAAGTCAAAGCGGAGTTCCCCGACATTGACTTGGTCCTATCCATATCCGAGCAACCCAAAATAGACAAACTCATCAATAGAAAAGGGGAGTACATAAAACCCATTCAGGATAAGATAATACCCTCGCCTTACAAAATGACGCTTACCGCGCCCCACAGCGCTTATTTAAAAATAGCCGACGGCTGCAATAACCGCTGCGCTTATTGCGCGATACCTTATATAAGGGGGAAATACCGCTCCAAAACTATGGAGGACATCGTCGCGGAAGCGCGTCTTATGGCGCGCGGCGGCGTGAAGGAGTTTTCTGTCATAGCGCAGGACACCACCTCTTACGGGCAAGATTTGTACGGCAAGCCTCAGCTTGAGAAACTGCTTAAAAAATTGGTCAAGATAAAAAATCTGGAACGCATAAGAATAATGTACGCCTATCCGCACAGGGTAACTAAGGAACTGGCGGAGATTATGGCGGGGGAAGAAAAGATATATTCTTATATAGATATACCGCTGCAGCACATTTCGGATTCTATGCTAAAAGCCATGAGGCGCCACTGCGGCGCGGCCCAGACGAAAGAAGTACTTTCTATGCTTAAGGAAACTGTGCCCGATATAGCCATAAGGACTAATTTTATAGTCGGATTTCCCGGCGAAACGGAAAAGGATTTCGAGGAACTTAAAGATTTCGTTTCGGATTTTAAGTTTGATAATGTGGGAGTGTTTGAGTTTTTTAGGGAACCCGGCACGCCCGCTTATGAGATGAAAGGGCAAATCCCGGCCCGCGTCAAAAAGGAACGCGCGGCGATTTTGGAAAGCGTCCAAAGCAGAGTGGTGGACGCGATAAACAAAAAACTCGTCGCTACGGAAATAGAAGTGATAAGCGACTCTCCGACTTTTGGCCGCACCTATAAAGACGCGCCCGATATAGACGGTACTGTAGAATTTACCTCTCCCGTGGAAACGGGCAAAATATTTAACGCCAGGATAGTTTCCGCTGCGGGCTACAAGCGTTTGGCGGAGCCTATAATAAAATAATTACCGACTTTTATGTCATATAATTATTTTTTGCGCCGCATATTTTAAGCGTAAATTTAATTTGATTATAATAATCCCCTTTTAAAGGGGGTTATTTGTTTTACGCCGATTTGCATTATATGAAGGCGCAAATAAATGTTGACAAAATTATTATACGGTCGTATAATTATTATACGGTTGTATAAAAAGGAGGCTTTATGGGCAGGGTTCCCGCGGGCAATGACGAAAAGATGTTAAAGGCAGGGGTGGCATTGGCCAAGGCGCGCGGTTTAAGCGGATACAGCGTACGGGACGTATGCGCGCGCAGCAAGGTCAATTTGGGAATGTTCCACTATTATTTTTACAACAAGGACAATTTCGACAGGGCTGTGCTTAAGAGCATATATTCCGGTATGATGGAAAGCATAAATATAACGGTATCGCCGCGGAGAAGCCCTCGTGAAAACGTGAGGGGCATATTATTAAGCATACGGGATTTTATCGAGGAGAACAGGATATTGCTGTCGTCTTTGGTGGGCGACGTGTTTTCTGGCAACAAAAAGACATTCAAGTTTATAACGGATAATTTTACCAAGCACGTGGAGATATTGTATGAGGAACTTAAACGCGCCCAAAAGCGTGGCGAACTCAAAACTCCTACGCCTTTTGACGCGGTGGTAATTTTGATGCCGCCGATAGCTTTGCCGCAGTTGATTTTGGGGCTTTTATCCAGATTGGAAGCAAAAGTTCCCGCCAAGATAAAGACGGCGGCTTTGGGCTTTGCGGCGGAGCGCAATAGCGTAAAGAGGATTGATTTGCTGCTGGACGCGGTATTTGGGGAAGATAAATGAAGAAATATATATTGTTAAGCGTTTGCGTTTTTTGTTTTACGTTTTTAAACGCGGGCGAGGTAAAGGAGCTTAGCCTCAGCCTGTGTGAAGATTCGGCCTTGTCGTTTTCGCCGGAATTAAAGAGCAAGGCGGCCGCCAAAGAGGCGGCGTATTTAAGTTATGAGAGCAGTCTTTCGTCTTTATATCCGTCATTGTCTTTAGACGCTAAGGGCAGCTGGGTGTCGCAGGTGCCGGAACTGGAACTGGGGCCGGTAAAAATGGAGTACGGCGACAACTGGGGATATTCTGCCGGTCCTACGCTGGGATACGTATTGTTTGACAACGGGGGGCGCAAGGATTATTCAAAAAGCGCTTTCAGCGCTTATAAAGCCAAGGAACAAGAATACGAATTTGCCAAGAGGAGCGTACTCTTGGACGTACGCAGGGCCTATTTTACCGTCCAACAGGATTTGCAGAGAATGTATTTTATGAACGAGCAGCTTAAAGTGGCTCGCAAACAACTTGCGGATATACAGTCTGCCTTTAACGCCGGCGCTAAAAGCAATATTGATGTTTATATGGCGCGCAAGCAGAAACTTAGAGCGGAAATAAATATCGCTTCCGCCAGAGGCGTTTTGGGAGCGCATTTGCGGGATCTTTTCAGCCTTACGGGCGACGATTACGGCATAGATCCCGCTTTCCCTTTGGATTGGCGGATAAAAGCGGAGAAGGGGGAGAACGCGCCGAGCTCAATAATCAAGGCCGAGGATTTGGAAGTTACTTTGAAATCATTATCTTCAGTAGGGGATTATGATTTCGATACGGAATTGCCCGCCTTGGCGGCGCTGGGCGATATGGCGGGGTATTACGAGAATTTGGCGAACTCTTTAAGTTCGTCATTGTATCCTTCGCTTTCTTTGAGTGCGGGGGCATATATGGAATATCCCAACGGGCCGATACACGAAAGCGTATTTAACGGGCGCGCGGGCTTGGCTTTTAAGCTGCCTTTGTTTGAGGGTGGCAAAAGCAGAAAGGCCGCTCAAGCGAATTTAAGGCAAGCTCAAGCGGCGAAATACGACAAAGACGCTCTTTTTGAGGATTTAAGCCGCCTGTTTTATTCTTCCAAGAGTTTGCTCTATCCGCTTTCTCTGCAGGAGAAGCTGACAAAAAATATGATAGCCGACAGCGCCAAAACCGCCGAATTGACTTATCAGGCCTACAAAGCTGGCAGCGTAACTTTTTTGGAAGTGGACAACGCCAATTTGGCTTTGCTTGAAAGCAGAATAGCTTTGACGGATATTTATACCGAACGGTTAAACCGTTTGGCGGTAATGGATAATTTGGGAAGAGGTATAAAATGAAGAAAATTATTTTTGGTTCGGTCTTGATAATATTGGTATTGGTAATAGTAAGTTTGGCGTTTTTTAGGAGGGGCGATTTCCATTACAGCGGCGTGATGGAGGCCGTGGAGATAGATTTGCCCGCGCGCATAAACGATAGTCTTAAAGCGCTTTACGCCGAGGAGGGCGACGCGGTCGCCAAAGGCAAGGTGTTGGCGGAATTTGACTGTGCGGAAGTGTCGATAAAAGAAGATATCGCCCGCAAGGAGTACGAACGCGCCGCGCGTCTGCTTAAGACTACCGCCGGCTCGCAGGAAAATTACGATTTAAAAAAGAGCAATTATGATCAAGCCGCTTTGTATAAAAGCTGGTGCGAGATAAAATCCCCGATAGACGGCAAAGTACTTTATAAATATTACGAACCCGGGGAATTTGTCTCCGCGGGGCGCAAGGTTTTTACCGTGGCGGATCTTTCCAAAATAGACGCTTGGGTTTATGTGGAACATAACAAACTGGCCTCTTTGAAAGCGGGTATGAAAGTCAGGGGTTATCTGCCAGAGGCGGACAAGAGTTTTGAAGGCGTCATTATGGCGATAAACGACGAGGCGGAATTTACTCCCAAAAACGTGCAGACCAGAAAGGAAAGAGAACGTTTGGTCTACGGCGTAAAAACCCGCTTCGTCAATGACGAAAATCTTACTTTAAAACCCGGTATGACCTTGGAAGTTTCTTTTTAAGGCGGCATTATGAAAGCTATGCAAGTGCAAGCCGAAAATATCGGCAAGAAGATGGGCCGCGCGCAGGCCTTAAGCGGGGTAAGCACTATTTTTGAGGCCGGCAAAGTACACGGTGTTATCGGCCCCAACGGCGCGGGCAAGACCACTCTTATGCGTCTTACGGCGGGCCTTTTGACGCCCGACGAGGGGGATTTGAAATATAAAGAAGAAGGTGCGGATATATCCGCAAAAGAGGCAAAAAAATATTTGGGTTATTTTCCGCAGGAGCCCAGCCTCTATCCCGATCTAAGCTGTATGGAGCATATGGAGTTTTTCAGGGATTTGTACGCGATAGGGGAAAAGGAGTTTAAAATCAGGAGCGAAGAGCTGTTCAACGCGACGGATATGGCCGATTTTAAGGATAGGCCGGCGGGAAAACTTTCCGGCGGAATGTACAAAAAGCTGGGGCTTATGTGCGTACTTTTAAACCGGCCAGGGCTTCTTTTATTGGACGAACCTACCATCGGCGTAGACCCAGTAAGCCGCCAGCAGCTTTGGGATTTGGTATATAAGTATGCGGGGCGCGATATGACGGTGATAGTTAATACCTCTTATATGGACGAAGCTCAGCGCTGTTATAAAGTGCATATTTTGAGAAGCGGCAGGCTTTTGGCGGCCGGCGGGCCGCGGGAACTTATGGAAAAGTTCAAGGTAAAAAATTTCGCGGATATATTTTTGCAAGATGACAAATAACATAATAGAAGTCAAAAATCTTACGGTGCGCTTCAGCGACTTCAAAGCGGTGGACGGGATTTCGTTTTCCGTGAAGAAGGGGGAGATTTTTGGCTTTCTCGGCGCGAACGGCGCGGGCAAGACCACAACTATCCGCACCATTTGCGGGATATTGAATCCGACTTCCGGTCAAGTGCTGGTTGACGGGCATGACGTTTCCACCTCGACGGCGGTTTTAAAGCCTAATATAGGGTATATGTCCCAGAAGTTTACTCTTTATCCGGACTTGACCGTACGGGAGAATATTTATTTTGCAGGCAGTCTTTACGATATGAAACGCGAAGACATCAAAAAGCGCGCGCGGATAGTCTTTGACTTTATAGGTATGGAAGAACGGCACATAAGCGGAATAGTGAAACATCTTTCCGGCGGCGTAAAGCAGATGATAGCGCTTTGCGCCACTTTGCTGCACGACCCGCGGCTTGTCTTTTTGGACGAGCCTACCGCAGGCACTTCGCCCCAAACCAGACGCGATTTTTGGCGGCTTATCAAAAGGCTTGCGGAGAACGGCAAAACGGTATTCGTTACCACTCATTATATGGACGAAGCGGAATACTGCGACAGGATAGTCCTTATGGACAGGGGGCGCATAATCGCCTGCGCCAGCCCCGAAGGTCTTAAGAAAGAATTTTTCTCTCATAATCCGCTGGAACTTTATATGTCCGATCCAGATTATTTAAACGGCGTCAAGGCGGAATTTGATGAACTTGGTATTGGTATGAGCGCGGTATTCGGCTCGAATTTAAGGGTGTTTCCTGAGGATTATGAATCTTTTAAAAATTTCGCCGAGAAAAACAAAGATAAGTTTACCTGTAAAGAGATAGAACCTTCTTTGGATGACGTCTTTTTAAAAGCCTTAAAGAACGGGGGCGGGAAATGAATTTCAGGAGAGTATACTCGATAGCAGTAAAAGAATACAAGCATATAATGCGCGACCCGTTCACTTTGGCCGTAGCGCTGATATTGCCTATGGTTTTCGTATATTTGTTTGGCTTTATAATAGACTTGGACTATAAACATATGCCGCTTAAGGTCCGCGACAATGACCAAACTTCCGTTTCAAGGCGGTTCCTGCAAGAGATAACGTCTTCCGGCTATTTCGACTTGATAGGAGTTCACGGCCAAAGCCAAGCCGACGCGGCCGTAAAAGCCAATGACAGCGCCGGCGTATTGATAATAGACAAAGGCTTTGGCAGGGACATATTGCGTGGCGATAATACCCGGCCTGGCAAGGTACAGCTGCTGATAGACGGCAGTGATAATGCCCGTGCGGCGATAATGTTAAATTATATGTCCGGCATAGTTCAAAAGCAAAACGCGCATTACGCCGAAGAAAACCCCGACGCCTCGCCGCAGGCGGCGGCGTCTTCGGCTTTGGCGGGTGCGCTTCGCAGCAGATTTTTGTTCAATCCGGAGCTCAACAGCCGCTGGTTTATAGTGCCCGCCTTAAATACCGTAATAATAGGTTTTTTGGCGATAGTGCTTACCGCTCTTACCGTAGCCAAGGAGTGGGAAAACGGCTCGATGGAGCTGCTCTTGTCCACGCCCGTACGTCCGGCGGAAATAGTATTGGGCAAATTGGCTCCTTACTTCCTGCTGACTTTCTTTGACATTTTGATAGTATTCGTTTTGGCGATATTGGTATTCAAGATACCGTTTGTGGGCAGTTTCGCTTTGTATATGCTGGCTTGCGCGGTATACATAACGGGCGCTTTGGCGTTGGGGCTTTTCATTTCGGTGGTAACGAGAGCGCAGCAAAGCGCGATACAATTCGCGTTTGCGGTGGGGTTGCTGCCGTCGTTTATATTTTCGGGTTTTATTTTCCCGATAGAAAATATGCCGGAGTTTTTCAGATATTTTACCGGCCTTTTTCCCCAGAGGTGGTTCCTGCTGATAAGCAGAAATCTATTTTTGAGCGACGCGGGCATAAGCTCCCTTAGCTTCGCGCTTTCGGCTATAGCGGTATTCGCCGCCTGTATGATACTTTTGGCCGTAAGCAAATTCAAAACGGATGTGGAGCCGTAAATGATAAGAATAAGAACTTTAATCGGTTTTATAAAAAAGGAATTTATGCAAATAGCGCGGGATCCGAAAATGCTCGTGGCTATATTCTTTATTCCCGTAATGCAGACGATTATGTTCGGGCTGGCTTTGACCAGCGAGGTAAAAAATATAGAGTTTTTGGTGGTATCCAAACCAAGCCCGATAGCGCGGGAGATAACCCGCCGCGCTTTGGCCAGCGGGTGGTTCAAAGAGGTTAAAGACGTCAACGGGGCACAGGCGGAAGACCCGTCTTCACTGCTTTTGGATAATAGGGCCGAGGCGGTATTGGTCGCCCCGAAAGAAGGTTTTGAATACGCTCTTGAACACGGAAGGCCTATACAGCTGCTTATCAATGCGATAAACGCGCAGCGCGCTCAGCAGGTGGACGGATACGTAAAACAGATAGTAGCGTTAAGCGCCGCCTCTAACGGATACGACAGCGCCTCGGGTTTTATCGAGCTTGACGCGAAAGTAATGTTCAACCACTATATGGATACTACCGATTTTATGGTGCCCGCTTTAATGGTAATGGCGACTTTTTTGGTAATGCTTGTCGTATGCAGTATGGCGATAACAAAAGAAAAGGAAACGGGTACTATGGAAAAGCTGATAGCCTCGCCCGCCAACGCGGCCGAAATACTTTTGGGCAAGACTTTGCCCTATTTCATAATAGGCATAGTGATAATATGCGCCATATTCTTTATAGGAATAATTTTCTTTGGAGTGCCCTTCAGGGGTTCGTTTTGGCAGATTTTGGCGACGGGCTCTTTGCTGATAATATCGGCTTTGTCGATAGCGACTTTGCTTTCCACCCTCGCCAAGACTCAGCAGCAGGCGATGATGGGCAGCGTATTGTTCCTGATGCCGGCGATATTGCTTTCGGGCGTGTTTTTCCCCGTAGCGAATATACCGGAAACTTTCCGCTGGCTGTGCTACTTAAATCCGATGATGTATTCCGTAGTGAATTTTAGAAGCATAATGCTCAAGGGCGGGGATTTAAATTTCTTTTGGCAGTACTGCGCGGTTTTGGCGATTATCTGTTTGATTACGGGTGCGGCGGCTTATAAAAACTTTAAATCAAAACTGAACTGAAGGCGGAGAGATAAAAAGAAAGGCCTTAGAAAAAGGCCTTTCTTTTGTTAAGATTCCATAATCTTATAATCGCCCGCGCTTAAAGAAACGTAATCGCCGCACAGCTCTCTGGCCAATGCGCTTATCGCGGGGTTATGGCCTATAAGCAATACTTTGGAGTATTTGGCGCTTAGGTCTTTGATAAGTTCCCCGTAAGCGTTGACGTCCATACTGTCGGCCAGTTCGGGGAAGGGCTTTATTTTGTCTGCGGCGTTAAATTCCGCGGCGGTTATTTCCGCAGTCTGCACAGCCCTTAAAAGAGGGCTTGCGGCTATAATGTCGATATTGCCCAAAGCCGCTTTAAGATTTTTCGCTTGCTCTTTGGCTTTTGCTATTCCCGCAGACGAGAGCGGCCGCTCAAAATCGTTTTTCGCGCCGCTTTCATACATATCCGAAGCTATGGAGTGCCTCATTAAGACCAATATCTTTTTGTTCATAATCATTGGGCTATTTTATTTATCAAAGGCTCGAGGGCGGGTTGTTCGATATCGGCCACTCTGCCTTCGTCGCAGGCTTTGGCGACGGCGGGATCCAGAGGCAATCGCACGGCGGGGCTGATGTTAAATTCGCCGGCGGTTTTATACAGGCGGCTCTCGCCGAAAATATTTATCTCTTTGCCGCAGTCGGGGCATTTAAGATAACTCATATTTTCCGCCAAGCCGAGCACTCTTACGTCCATCTTCTCCGCCATTTTTACCGCTTTGTCGACTATCATTCCCACAAGCTCCTGCGGCGATGTCACTATAATTATACCCTCTATCGGCAAAGACTGGAACACCGTCATCGTAACGTCGCCCGTACCCGGCGGCATATCGATAAACAGATAGTCTATATCGCCCCAGATGACGTCCGTCCAGAATTGCCTTACGGCGGAAGTGATTAAAGCGCCGCGCCATATTACCGGGTCGTTTTCCTTCTCCAAAAGCAGGTTTAAGGACATTACCTTTACCCCGTTTTTGGCCGTTGCGGGCATAATGCCGTCGCCTTCCGGCGAGGCTTGAGCCTTATCTTTTATGCCGAAAATCTTCGGTATGGAAGGGCCCGTAATATCTGCGTCCAATACGCCGCATTTAAAACCCCTTTTCGCCAAAGCGCAGGCCATAAGCCCGCTTACCAGGCTCTTGCCCACGCCGCCTTTGCCGCTGAGTACACCTATTACGTGTTTTATATTGCTCTTGGCGTGCGGTTTAAATTTTTCCAGTTCCGTGCGCTGATCGCAGTTCTGCGAGCAGGAGGAACAATCGTGATTGCAGTTCTGACTCATATAAATAGGACCCCCAAAAGGTTAAATTTCAGTTTAATTATACCATTTAAGAAGGTAAAGAAAAGTTGTAAAATACTTCTGTGATTTTCTCTTTTCAATTGCTGTAAACGGGAGATTTTTTTGATGAACAAAGATATTTTATCCGAAATAAACAAAATAGGCCTTTTGCCGGTTTTTCCTTCGTGCGGAAATTACGACGCACTCGCTTTGGCCGAGGCTTTAGACCGCGCTTCTTTGCCTTGCGGGGAAATGGCTTTCTCGCCTGAGGCTGAGGCGGGTATAAAGGCGATAGCTTCCAAACTGCCCGATTTTATAATCGGGGTAAAGGGAGTAAAAAACACGTCGGACCTAAAACGCGCGCTTGAGTGCGGAGCTAAATTTTTTACGGGTTTCGGCGCCATTTCCGAACTGGGCCGTTATTGCCTTGAAAACAATATTCCTTTTATTCCTTCGTGTTCCACTGCGGGGGAAATGGAAGCGGCATTGGCGGCGGGCGTCAAAAGCGTAAAATTCTTCCCCGCGGAACAGCTGGGCGGTTTGGCGGCTTTGAAGGCTTTTGGCGAGGCCTACGGCGAAGTAAAATTCCTGCTTGGCGGCGTAGGCGAAGAAGATTTTATCCGATATGCCGATTATAAAAAAGTCATCGCCGTTTACGCGCCCTGGCTTACCCCGGCCGATGCGCTTAAAGAGGGCGATTTCGCCAAGATAGAAACCTTGGCGCGCGAGAGCGTATCCAAAATGCTGGGTTTCTTTTTAAAGCATGTCGGCATAAACAGCGCCGACGAAAAGGAATCAAACGCTACGGCAGACGCTTTCGAAAAACTTTTCGGCTTTAAAAAGCAAGATTTCGGCGGAGCTTATTTCAATGATACTTTCGTCGAGGTAATGAAAAAGCCTTTCTACGGCCGAAACGGCCATATCGCCATCGGCGTGAACAATGTCGAGCGCGCACTTTACAGATTCAGAAGGGACGGCGTGCCTTTTATAGAGGAGAGCGCGGGCTATAATCCCGACGGCTCTTTAAGGGTTATCTACTTTAGGGACGAAATAGGCGGTTTTGCCGTACATATAGTGGAAAAGTAGCTTTCCGCCGTTCGATTTAAAGCCCCGCCGTATTATCGGCGGGGCTTTTGTTTTCCTTTTTTAATTTGAGAAATAACGTTTTTTCTGCTTGTTGCGGGGGTAAAAAGCTAATCGTTATTTATTTCCCTGATTACTTTGCACGGATTTCCTACGGCAAGAGAATTGGGGGGAATGTTTCTGTTGACTACTGCGCCGGCGCCTATTACGCTGTTTTTGCCTATTCTTACGCCTGGTAATATGGTAACATTGCCGCCGAGCCAGACATTATCCTCTATAAATATGGGCTTCGCGCTTTCCAGTGCGGAAATTCGGGGTTTGGCCTCTATGGGATGTTGGGCGGTGTATATGCCGCAGTTGGGGCCTATCATTACATTGGCGCCTATGGTAACTTTGGCGCAGTCCAAAATGACGCAGTTGTGGTTTATATAGGCGTTATCGACAAATTCTATATTGTATCCGTAATCGCAGAAAAAATTGGGTTCTATTGTTACGCTCCCGCCCATTTTGCCGAAAAGGCGGCGGAGTATTTCCTCTTTGCCTTTAAAATCCTCGGCGGGCAGGGCATTATAGGCCAAACATAAGTTTTTGGCTTTTATGCGGTCTTGTACGAGCTGCTTATCGCAGGCCAAATAGTAAAGGCCGGAAATCATTTTCTCTTTTTCTGTCATTAAGATATTATATTATAAACTTTAAAGAAACTTATCATCAGTATAAAATATCTTATAAATTTGCCCGCCCCGATAAAAAAAGCGCATTTTAAGGGCGGCAGCTTCAGCCAGCCCGCGGCTAGAGGCAAGGCGTCGCCGACTACTGGCATAAAGGAGAAAAATAAAAGAGGAGTGCCGTATTTCAAAAGCAATTTTTCCGTACGCTCGGGGAAGTTCTTTTTAGGTATAAACCAAGCCAAAAGAAAAGATGTCAAACTACCCAAGGTGTTGGCCGCGCTGAGTAAAATCAAGGCCAAAGCGGCTTCCCGCGGATAACTTTTGATAAACAAAATAAAGCCCGCCTCGGAAGTGCCGGGCAGTATCGTGGACGAGAGAAAACCCGAAATCAGCAAAGCCGTCAATGCGTAAAACATAGTTAAATCTTACCATTTTGCCGCTTATGTTTAAGAGTTTTATCCGCTTTTCTCTATTCAGCCGACGCCGATATTGCCTAAATATGACAATGGCTTTAAATCAAGCGGAAAGGCAAAGGAGTTTATGCAGTTTTTGGGCAGAACGGTGCGTTTTTACGGTGGTTTTTATTCCGCTTAACGCTTTTGAGAATATGGGAAAATACTCATAAATGATAAAATCCGTTCGTTTAAGCCGCAAAGAGATTTTCCCGCTTTGAAAAGTTTTATTAAACTCGGTAAATCTGGAATGGAAGCGATAAAAGGGGGATTTCTCGTCAATAATTCCTGTCTTTTTTGCCCCTGCCGCCACACTTTCGTTAATGATATCCTCTTAAGCAATAAAAACCCCCGCCTCTTTTAGGGCGGGGGAATTTGTTATATCCCTTTATTCGGTTATGATAATGATATTGTTTTGTCCTTATTTCGCGGAGGCCTGCGTCGCTATATCGTTTAGAAGGACGTCAAAATCCTCAAGCATAGGCTCGTCTTGCATTTTATAACGTTGGGCGGTAAGAGCGGTTTTTACAAAGCCTATTCTGGTAAGGCTGTCTTCCCCTTCCCAAACAAGGATTTTCAAGGGAAGGGCTGCAGCTATTTCGGGGTTTTTCTCTATTAGTTGCGAGCTGTCCGCCGCTCTGCCAAAGATAAGCAATACGCTTGGGCGTATCTCTTTGCCGCCGTTTTGCGCGGCAGCCGCATAATCTATTTCCGCAAGGATCGGAATATCCTTTTCGTTCAATATGGTTTTGACTCTTTCTACCGTCTGGGGAGTATTGTACGCCGCCGTAACCGTTTGCAGCTCTTGATGCCCCTTATTGTTTCTGGTTTCGCTCCAGCTGATATAAGCGAATATACCCGCCGTAAGAAGGATTATTATCAGAATATACGCTTTATTGGACATTTGAAAAAACTCCTGATTTGCCGTATTTTGTGCCTCTATTTAAGAATATAATCCTTTAACCCAATTTTCAATATCTCCCTGTTAAAGTTTTAATTTTTAGGCGGTAATAAGAGAATAATCCCTAAAAATAGCAAACCCGTAAACAAATGAAAGGAGAGGATTTCTCGACTAAACGCTTTCTCAAAAGGGGGCTTCTAAGACGCTATAGCGACAAATCGCTCCTTAAAGATCGGAAGTGGGGGGATAAAGGGGAAAAAAGTAATATCCTAAATTTTAAAGGGGAATAATTCCCCCCGTACTTCATTCCCCTTCTTTCCTAAAAAAACTTATTAAATAAATCCTTCATAAGGAGGGCTTCGTCGGAAAGTAAATATTAGAGGGAAACAGCCTCTTAAACCTTGTTTCTCGTCGAGAATGATAAGAAATTTAAGGAAAGTAAAAAATACTAACTTATACTAACAACAGCCACATCTTACGGCCACACATGTAATTATTATAAAGAGGGTAAACGATCTATTGTCGTTTCTGTTTTTATCTTTCCCAAGTGGCTGTATTTTTCCGTCATTTTAATGCTACTATGCCCCATAAGTTTGCTTAAATCGTATAAATTGCCGCCTTTTTGCATTATCAAGCTCGCGAAAGTATGCCTTAGTTTATGGATATTGCCCGGAATGTTTACATTTTCCTGTTTCAAAAAGCGCGTGAAAAGCGTTGTCAGCTCGTCAGGGGTGTAAGGCCGCCCGTCTTGTTTTGCTAAAACATAGAGACTTTGGGCTTTTTCTTTTAATGTCTTTAAATGGTTTCCCAGCTGTTTGGCAAGCGGAATATGACGGACTTCAAAATCTTTTGGGTGCCAATTATCTTTAGGCGTTATTGATAGAACAGCCTTTTTAAAATCTATATCTTGCCATTGAAGATTTGCGATTTCCCCGCGGCGCAAACCCGCTTGGCAACTAAATAAAATTAGAGTCTTTTCAAACAGTTTAGCGCATTTAAGCATCTTTTTAGTTCCGCAACAGTATAAAAAACCACACGGTGTTCCACTTCCTTAAAATTGTCGACGCTTCGCCGCTTTTGTGGTGGGATATAGTTCTAATCTTCCGCTTTGCGCATCATCGTTTTTAAAGCCCTAAGCCAGCGGTTTATGCCAGCTTCACCTTTGCAGGTAAAACCTAAAACAAAACCGAATTATTTTACTTTCCTGCGCGAAGACGAAAAAGGCCGAAGCGCAGTATTGGAAATGGCCGAAAATAAAGAAAATTTTGAGGTGGTAAGCTTTTTAAAGATTGACAGGCCCAGAGCGGAACTTTACAAAAAAAATACCAGACGCGAGGGCGGTGAATTCCTCATAACCGAGAGGAGTGAACCTCAAGGGGCAGCTCACCTTTCTGCTCTTGCGTCTGATAATAAAAGTATAACCGAAAAGGAGCGGGAAGTCAACCAACGGGCGCAGGGTATAAAGAAAGCCGTAATAAGCGAAATAAATAAGCGCGAAATAGAAAATAAACGGGAATTATTAAACGAACTGCAAGAGGCTAAAGACGCTCAAAGCGTTTTTGCGGCGGCGGAAAAGTTGTTGGATAATTTGCGCAAAGAATACGAAAAAACCGACGAGAGCCAAGCCGAGAAACGGAAACTTGACGTTCCCTCCACAAATTGGCAGGAAAAGAAAATCCTCTTGCTAAAAGATTTGAACGATTTGCTTCAAAACCAAGACGAGAAGACGAGGCGGGCTCAAGCCATATTGAAAGAAGAAAGCAGAGCGAAATTGAACTATAGAGCTGCCCTTTCCGAAGAAGAAAAGGCCGCGGTGCAAAGGGCAAAAGCGTTTCTTAAGGAAAATTATACCCCCAGAATTATAAAACTTTTGGAAAGAGGCTTGCGCGCCGAAGAACATTTGTATCCCAAAGACATAAACAGAATGATAGCCCATACCGCCGGAATGATAACGAATTTTAACAATACCCTAAAAATGCAGCTTGACGGATTTATCAGGTGGGCGGAGACCGCTCAGAGAGAAAATTATAACCGCTATATCTGGCGCAAGTTGGACGGCCTTATCGGCCGAAGACAATTTGAAAAGAGCGGAAATGTAAAAAAAGCGAAATACGGCCAAACCGCCATGGCCTTTTTAAAGGCCGCAAAAGAAATATGGGATTTAACGCCACAAAATGCCGAAATAAAATTGCAGGCCCAAAAGAACAAGAGCTTTGAAAATTTTGAAAAAAACGAAGCTGCCGACATTAAAGACGTTCTTTTGAACCGCGTGCTTGAGTTTAAAATAAAAGGCAAAGATAACAATCCACAGGCCAGCAGACGCACCCTTGACGAAGTGCAGGCTTTGCGCCTTAATAAAATCGCAAGAGAGCAGGAGGCTTGCCGACACTAGATAGGCCGCGGCCAGATTCTTCGGCGGAGGCGAACAAACTGTCGCCGGCGCACAGCTGCAGGGAATAATGCAAAATGAGCTTGTCGGCCAGCTTAAAAAGATTTTCGGCGGACAAATATCGGAAGGAGAAAGAGCTTACTTGGATAAACTTTACGCCGCGGATCTTTCAATATCCGAAGGCGAAAGAGAAGCCCTTATCAGAAACGTATATCAGGCCGCCCTCAATAGAGTAAAAAGCAAAAGAGCGGCCTTCGAAGCCATCTTCCCGCGGCAGGTTGCCGTAAATCAGGCCGCGCTTGAGCAGTATAACAAAAAATACGGATTGTAATTATGACCATAGAACAATTAAAAGAAAATATCGCAAAAATGTCCGCGCAAAATGCGCCCATGGAAGATACCGACGGCTACATAAAAGCAATTCCTTTGTTTTGCCCAATTGGCTTGAACATTTAATCTTTTGCTTGCTCTGATAAATCAGTATAAGAAATCCATTTAAACGCTGGAGTATGAATTTAGATAAAGGCATATAAATAGAACTTTTAAACAACCATTCCTTATATCAATATAGTTGTAGAATTAAAACACTTCTAAAAATGGTAAAAAACTCTAAATTTGCGTTATATTGCGTTTTTTAGAGCTTTGAGGGGTATCTGTACCTTAAAATGCTTAAAACGGCGATTTTTTATAAAAAATATAGTTATAAATATATTTTAATTCCAAAATAAATAAAATATTGACAGATAAAAACGGGAAAAAGAAAGGGGAAAAAGCGAGTGGAAAGGGGTAAAAAAAGTAAAAAAATATGCTTTATTTTTATCGTTTTTTGCCTTTGAAATAACCTTGTAATTAGCAAATAACGAGTTTTAAAAAAGAGATTTATCCGCCGATTTGATATTGATTTTAAAAATGTACTCGGATAGAATTTTTAAAATCTATAAATTTTATTAAATTA
>CASEVY010000013.1 GCA_949291515.1 uncultured bacterium
ATATAAAATTATACCTTATTCTTGGGTGCCTAATAGGAACATATATAGTATATAAGTATATGCGCCTATTAAAATTATACCTTATTCTTGGGTGCCTAATAGGAACCCCGAGAAAGCACTACCCGAAGTCGCGGAAAAAATTATACCTTATTCTTGGGTGCCTAATAGGAACCGAAGAAGAAGAAATCACTCCGCGCGTTAAAAAATTATACCTTATTCTTGGGTGCCTAATAGGAACAACAGACGCTATTGTTAATGACGCGGATATAAAATTATACCTTATTCTTGGGTGCCTAATAGGAACTTATAGACGATGTGGACAGATTGGACAGAACAAATTATACCTTATTCTTGGGTGCCTAATAGGAACAAGTAATATGATATATAGTATTATTGACTTTTTTCTTGCCATTCTAAATACTATTGTTATCCGTATGCAAGGCCCAGCTTGGTATAAAGGACAATCCACTTCAATTTTTTCCTTTTGGATTGCCTATCCATACGAAGAGAAAATTATAAAATGAATACTCCTCTTTTTTCTATTGCGACGGATATTTGTCGTTTTTGTCTGCTAAAATAAATTTATGCAGTTAAGTTGCGGCTGATATAACAAGTAACATTTAAAGGAGATTAACAAATAGTTATGAAGGACGAGCATTCTTTTTCACAATGGGCGACAGAGACGCGCAAACGATTTGGAAATTTAAAAAAGCTGGACATAGATACAACCTTGGAGGAACTACGCCAAAAAGCGGCGAGTTTTGTTTTTGCGGATAAAGAAGACAAATCCTTCAGACTGCGCCGCAACACCGATCTTCACGCAAACATAAAGAAAGAACATCTTTGGGAAAGAATAATAACCATCTGTATGCCTGAGAGCAGTTTTTTCAATCAATTCTCGTTTAATCGCACCAACAATATAGATTTGATACAAACCGACAAAAACGGCGCGATATGCCGTTTGTTCGAATTAAAAACTGGCAGCAATGACTTGGCTTATGCCGCATATGAGATTATCTTTTATTACGCCCTCCTGCTCCGCGCAAAAAAGGAAGAACTGATTGATATGGAATTGCTCTCTCCAATCAACTTGACGGTGATTGCGCCAAGTTATTATTGCAAAAACAAAAGCCATTGCCGCTTTATGGCCGAAATACAAAAGAATTTGACCGATAATCCTTATTACCAAAAAGCGCTTATTTCTTTTTTTCCCCTTCCGTTTTCTTCCACGCGCGAAGAATTTGAGGAATGCACAAAAAGATTAAGGCGGAAAATAATCTCAAAAAGCATAACTCGGAAGAATTTAAAATATTGTGAGAGATATTTTCTCAATAACTTGTAAAATGACGGGAAATACTATTATCATTCATCGCGCCGCCAATGAAATAGGCGGTAACTGTATAGAAATATCATCGGAAAAAACCAGAATTTTATTAGACTTCGGTTTACCTCTCTCCTCAATAAAGGAAAGAAAATCCGCCGCCCAATACCGCATAAATATAGCAGGCGCATATAAAGATGACTCCCCCGGCATAAAAGCCGTATTCCTTACTCATGCCCACCCGGACCATTGTGGTTTGCTCGAGGAACTTAATCCTGAAATCCCAGTCTATGCCGCTCCTACGGCTATTCTTCTATTAAAAAACATCGCGCCTTTGTTCGGAAAGAACTACGCTCATCTGCACTTTATTCCGATAAAACCGAATGAGACCGTCACTCTATCCCCAATAAATGTAAAAGCTCTGCCGATAGACCACAGCATACCGCAATCCTACGCCTATCAAATAACCGTAAACGGGAAAAAAATCCTATATACCGGCGATTTGCGCGCCCATGGCAAATGCAGCCGTTTAACCGAGGAATTGTCGCGTTACAAGAGCCCAGATTACTTGCTGTTGGAAGGAACAACTTTAAACCGTACCCGCCAAGCGGCAAAAACGGAAAACTCTTTGCTGAGTAAAACTAAAGAACTGTTTCGCTCGGAAAAATTGTCCCTTATTTCTTTCTCCGCACAAAATTTAGATCGATTCGTATCTGTATATAAGGCTGCACGTTCATTGGGTAAAAATCTTGTAATAGACCCGTATACCTGTTTCGTTTTGGAACAATTCTCAGTGCTTGGAAAAAATATACCTCAATGGCATTGGCCCCTAATAAGAGTTTATTTCGTCAATAATGGAATAACTCGGAAAATGGGAAAAATAAAATATCGTTATAAAGATAAAAAAGTAACTATAAAAGAAATTTTGAAAGAACCTTCAAAATACGTAATAAAAGACAATTTGGGAATTAGACGCCGATTATTGGGGCAAATTAAAGATTTACGCTTAATACACAGTGCTTGGCCGGGATATTTGGAGGGAGATAATCTTTTCACAGAAGACGCAGAACTCTTTAATCTGCCAATTGAGATATTACATACTTCCGGTCATGCCGATTTTAATACTCTTAGCCGTTTGGTAAGGGAAATTAAGCCCCGTTTTATTATTCCCGTTCATACCGAGCGAGCAAAAGAATATGAAAAACTCTTTAAGAAGCCGACTATTTTTCTAAAAGACGGAGAAGTCCTCCGTTTCTAGTTTTTTCTGATTTTTTATAAGACAAAAAAACCTCCGGCTCGAATAAGATTTTTCTTAGAATAAAAAAAGGCGCTTCTTATGAAGTGCCTTCTAAAATGGTGGGCCGAATAGGACTCGAACCTACAACCTTCCGCGTGTAAGGCGGACGCTCTAACCAGTTGAGCTATCAGCCCCTAAATGGGTTTGTTTTCTGCTTCTTTAATATTTTATCAAAAAATTTATTCTTTGTCTATTATATCCCAATTCCTTACGCCGACTTACTCTCCCCCTCACCTTCAGCGGCGAAGTCCATAAGTATTTCCAAAGCCTTTATCGACGCTTTGCCAATGTTGCGCTCCCTCACCGCAGAAAATACAAAACACTCCGCTTTGCTCCCATTTGGCCCGCTGACAGCAATCCATACCGTACCCACAGGTTTTTCTGCGCTGCCACCGGAAGGACCTGCTATCCCCGTAGTCGCTACACTCCACTTCGAACCGGTCAAAGCCCTAATACCCTGCGCCATTTCCAAGGCGACGGCTTCGCTCACCGCGCCGTAACGCGCCAAACTCTCCCGTTTTACGCCGAGAAGTTTCTCCTTAACTTCGTTGGAATAGGCCGTAACCGAACCCAAATAATATTCCGAGGCCCCCGCACGAGATGTTATCATCGCAGATATATTCCCCCCCGTACAGCTTTCCGCCACCGAAAGACTGCCCATTGAAGATATCTTATTTAACAAATCGTCCAAGGCATTACTGGCGCAGATGACGGAATATTTTAGGCCCGCAAGCTCTTGTTTTAATTTGTCGAAATATTTTTCCAGCTCGCCCGATGTTACGCCCTTTCCCGTAAGCCTTAATCTTACGTAAGCAGGCGAAGGCAGATACGCCAAGGATAGGCCTGCGGGCAAATTATCCTCATAATCCGCCAGGCGATTGGCCAAATCCGATTCCGCAATATCGTATACCCCAAGCATTTTATAGGATATTTCCCCGCGGTTGAACTTATCCTTTATCCGCGCGAGTATATCTCTTGATATTAAATCCTCCAATTCAAAAGGGACCCCCGGCATTGATACCAATACTTTGCCCTCTTTCTCAAACCACATTCCGCAGGCAGTGCCTTTTTTGTTTTCTATCGCAGTGCAGCCCTCGGGAATATAAGCCTGCCCCATATTGCAGCCTTTAAGTTTTTCTTCTTTGCCCTTAAAATATTTTTTGACCCAAGCATAGACTTGTTCGTCATAGACAAGCCCCACTCCGAAATATTCCGCCAAGGCGTTCTTGGTTATATCGTCTTTCGTCGGGCCCAAACCGCCGCTTATCAAAATCAGATCGGCGGCGTCAAAACCCTCTTTTACGGCTTTTTTTATTTCGGCTTTATTGTCCGCGACGGAAAGTATCTTCGCAGTTTCTATCCCTATCGAGGCCAAAGCACCCGCCATATAGCGGGAATTGGTATCCAAAATTTGGCCGAGCAATATTTCATCGCCGATTGTTATGATAAAGGCTTTCATACGTTTATTTTACAATTTTAAATTCTCTTTATATAACCTATAATATTATCTATGAAAAAATTATCTCTTTTAATTGCCGTTCTGTTGCTGCTTGCTTTATTTATAAACCATTTTTCCGATAAAGCAATATATCACCCGATAAAGGAAGTCGCCCCTCTGCCCGCAAACTTTGAAGAAATTTGTTTCGACAACGCCTCAGCCCAAAAATTGTGCGCGGCCTATAAGCCCGCCCCAAAAGGCAGGCCGACTATTCTCCTATTTCACGGCAACAGCGGCAATATAAGTTACTATAACACTTTCGCCAGGCTTTATTCCCATTACGGCTACGGCGTTTTTATGTTTGATTACAGAGGCTTCGGCAAAAGCGAAGGCAAGTTAAATCAAGACAATTTCTTTGAAGACGCACGCTCGGCTTTGGATTTCCTCATAACAAAAAAGAATATTGCGCCTAACGATATTATCCTCTTTGCCCATTCTCTGGGCAATGCCGCCCTTATAGAGGCCGCACTCGCTTATAATGATCTGCCCTTTAAAGCGGTAATTATGCAAAGCCCTTTTACCAATACGCCCGATATGGCGGCTTCTTTCTTTATGGGAGAACCTTATAAGCACGATTCTTTTTACAGGAAGGCTCTTTCTGCCGCGTTCCGCCCTCTGCTGGCAAATAAGCTGTTTGACAATATCTCCAAAATAAGCGGACTTAAACACCCCGTTTTTATGCTTTACAGCCGCCAAGATATGCTGATACCTTGGCAAATGTCGGACGCTCTGTTCAAAAAAGCGCCGCGGGGAAGCATAAACTTTATATCCCCCTACGGCGGGCACAATGATTTCGAGTGGGGCGTAGACGCCGTAAACGAATATATACAATCGCTCCCCTAATATTTCCAAACAAAAAAGAACCGCCGTCCCCGCAAAGAAAGGGCCGGCGGTTCTTTATATCCAAAAGGTTTATATGTCGTACTGATTTTTGCCCGGAGTCGGCGGCAAAAGCCCAAATATTATATTCATCGGGGCAAACAGGAAACTTACCAATATCAGCCAGCCCGTCAAACCCGCATCATGCAAACGCCTTACCGTAAGCGCAATTACGGGAATAAACACCCCCAAGTTGATAAGCCCTATCACAATACCTACCAATGTAGCCAGCAACCCGAAGAAGCGATCCCCGTCCATAGCCGCAAAATATAAGCCAAAAAACACCAAGCCCAAAACAAATAGCATCAAAGCGTACCATAAATGGAAAAACCAAAATTCCGTCCTGGAAGAACGCCCGTTGAATACCGCGTATTTGTGTCTTATAGTGTTCCAAAAATATTTTTTCATTTATGTGACCTCTCTATATTTTCTTTATCAAATCCAATATATCGGAAGGCTTGTCGGCAAAGATTTTCGCGCCCAATTTTTCCAGCTCCGCCCGCTCCCTAAACCCCCAAGTTACGCATATGCACGGCAACCCGGAATTAAGCGCAGTATTGTAATCGACTTCGCTGTCGCCTATATATACGGCGTCTTCTTTGCTTACACCCAAATCCGCCAGCGCTTTCAATACGCTGTCGGGCGCCGGCTTTTTGCGGACCGATGGGCTTTCACCTATCGCCACGTCAAAAATGCCCTTAAAATAGATATCGCACAACTTCTTTACGGCGGCATCGAATTTGTTTGATACAACCGCCAAACGGCAGCCGGAAGTCTTCAAGTCGGAACATAATTGTTTTATGCCGGGATAAGGCGCCGTTTTTATATACATATTCTCGGAATAGTAATTTTTAAATATTCCAAGACATCTTGCCCTGTCTTCTCCGCTTATGGTCCGGGGCGCGGTCTCTTTTATCAGGGCCTCCACACCGTTGCCTAAAGCCTTTCTTATGTCGCTTTGCGTTCTTTCGGGATAGCCGCAAGAGCTCAAAGCGTAATTTACCGAGGCGGCCAAGTCCGACAAAGTATCCAAAATTGTGCCGTCCATATCAAAAACCATCGTTTTTCTCATATCCGCTTAAATTGTATAATATTTTTATGAACGATAAATCCAAATATGCAAAAGAACTGTTTTTAGACGGTTACGGCTGTGCGCAAGCGGTATTGTTAGCTTTCCAAAAAGAGCTGAATATCGATAAAGAAACGGCCCAGCTTATAGCCTCCTCTTTCGGCGGCGGAATGGGAAGAATGAGGGAGGTCTGCGGCTGCGCAAGCGGTATGTTTATGGTAGCCGGCCTTAAATGCGGACCCTTAAACCACAAAGACCTTAAAGCCAAAGAAGAACACTACCGCCTTATACAGCTTTTGGCCGAGGATTTTAAGAAAGAAACAGGCTCCCTGATTTGCAGAGAATTGCTTGGCATATCCTGCAAAACCCCTTCCGACCCCGCACCCCAGCCCCGAACCCAGCAATATTATAAGAAACGCCCCTGCGCTGATATGGTGGCTTTGGCGGCGGAAATTTTGCAGAAGCGCTTGTTTAAAGAAAATTGACATAAAGAGGCAAATACTATGAAAAAAAGCATATTTTTTATAATTTTCCTTTTCTTAATTCTTATACTCTTAGCCCTGTTTAACGTAAAGCCGGAAAATTATAACGAAAATATGCTTCTTCAGGCCATAGAGAACGGTAATATCCGCAAAGCCGAAAAGCTGTTAAACAAAATAGACAATCCAAACATAACCTCAGTAGACGGCAATACCCCGCTGATAATCGCCGCAAAAAAAGGATACGACGATCTTATTGTGCAGCTGATAAACGAAGGAGCGGACATAAATAAACGCAATTATGACGGCTATGACGCCGTAATGCAAGCCGTACAAAGCAATAATATGTCGACTTTAAAACTCCTCCTAAAGTACGGGCCTAAGTTCAAATCCATTTTGGAAGGCGGAGATACAGCCTTTACCCTGGCGGCGAAAAACAATAATGCCCAAGCGCTTAAACTGTTGTTAAACGCAATACGCGATTACAGAGGCGCTTCAGAATATCTTATAAGCCTGCACCTTGGCAAAACCATACAGACGGCAGCAAAAAATGGAGATTTAAATACAATAAACGTTATTCTTTCCAGTTTGGGCGATCATAAAATATCATTAATAGAAGCCTTTACGGCTATGAATATAGCAATGGATAACGGCACGCCGGAAATAGCAAACCTTATTGCCGCTAATGACGAAAATTTATATTTTCAAGACAAAAGCGCAGCTTCGGCGGTGCTGCTTGAATCTACAAAACGGGGCTATTTCCGCCTAATAAACGCACTGATAAAAAACAAAGCCGATGTGAATTATCAAAATCCGCAGGGCATTACCCCGCTTATGGCTTCCGCCAAAGGCGGTTGGGACTACAGCACAAAAATGCTGCTTGAAAACGGAGCCGACAAAAATCTTAAATCGGAAGACGGTTTGACCGCCGCAGACTATGCCCGCGGAAACGGACACGAAGATTTGGCCGTTTTTATAGAAAACTTCCAAGCCAATAAATAATACGGCCGTTTTGTCGAATTGGAACTATCGCTTATAGCAGATTGTCTCCAATAATGGTGACGCTCTCTTCAAAAACGGATTTGCGTATTTCTTCCGCTATTTCACTTCTATAGCAGCCGCCGGGATAATATCCGTTAAACTTTTTATACAAAGACACCCCTCTCTGCGCCAATGAAGAACCGTTAAGCAGACGCTCATCTATTAAAGAAAGAATTTCCGCTTCTCCCTTGGAATTGTACCTGTTAAGCTGGAAAGAACCGTACTTGTTTCTAGTCTGCGTCAAAAAATCGACATTCAGAACTTTTTTTGAACTTGAAGGCTGGCGGGTTCCAGTCTTGTAGACACCTTTTATTTTCGATATTTCCCTGGCAACGACCTCTCCTTCATTATAATACTCGGCTCTGAAAGGCTCATAAGAACCGTATTTATAATAAATTACGCTTAAAGCGCCGCCTTTATTATCGGCCTGCGCAAGCAAAATATGTCTATCCCCAAAGATAATGCGCGTAACTTTTACAAAGCCGCCTTTGCGTTCGTTATCGTATACTTCCGAGGCGTCAATCTCCTGATAGGAAATTACCCCATCTTCGGCATAATCTGTAGCGATCTTGGTGGATACCCCATCGCTTTTTTGCAAAGTATAGCTTAAAAGATTTTCTTCATTTGCCGCGGCCACTGCGATAACTGTGGCAAAACTTTCATTATCGTCAATCCATTTTTGGGGGAAATAGTCGCCCGCCTTTTCTTTTCCCCCCGCAAAAGCATATATTTTTACGCCGTCCGATATGCCGCTTGAAACCTCAACAAAACCCTCTTCGTTGTTTGTAAATCCGTAAGGAGCAATCTTATAATCGGCATAGACGTCAAAACCTTTCACGTCGCCAATCGGCCGCTTTGAGGCTTTGATCGTTTCATTCTTGCGGCCGTCTTTGTCATATATCGGCAGCAGTATTTTATCCCGGCCGCCTTCAAAAAATTTCTCGGTTTTCTTAATCTTGCAGTCCGATATCTCCACATTTCTTGAGCAGAGGCTCTGCCACCCCTTTGCCCGACTAACAGGTTTGCCAACGCGCAAGACACAGTCAAGCAGATATATCGCGCCGTCTGCTTCATCGCAAGTAATGGTATCGGCCCCCAAAGCCATAAGACCGTTTTCCTTTATAGAAGTATCTGCCAAATCCGTCCGCGCGTTCCATAGCCCCTGCTTATATTGATCGGCCAAGCCGAAAGCGTGGCCTATTTCGTGCAGAACGGTCCTTTCCTCAAAAGGAACGGGCAATAATATATATCCTTTAGGCGAACAGGCTATGCTGCCTTGCCCGCAGCGCCGCTCGATTTCGACACTGCTTAACAAAATGAAAGCTATATCGGGATTATTATCTGGGGACACCTGCCTGAAATTATCAAATTCCAAAAAGGATTTTAAATCGGAAAATTCGCCGCGGCGCGAACCGGGTATAAAACGCCACATATTCCCCCAGCTCTTTAATGAAATATCTATCATTCGGAGATAAGCCGCCTTTTCCGATTCCGAAATATCATAGTTACCTTCAAAACTTACGGAGTACTTTATTTCCCCCCTTTGCGCAAGCGCGTAATACAGAGTTTCCTCCGCTTTGCGGTCGTTAAGCGGAGCAAAAGGCGCGGCTAAAGCCGTATTTCCCATAAAAAGCAATATAAATAAATATAGATGTTTCATAGTGTTAAAAACGCAATGGCGCATTAAATATATTCTATCAACCGCCGAAAGATAATAAAAGAGCAAAAAGTCCTATTTTTAAACAGGACTTTTTG
Source organism: uncultured bacterium (assembly GCA_949291515.1). Classification (GTDB taxonomy): domain Bacteria; phylum Elusimicrobiota; class Elusimicrobia; order Elusimicrobiales; family Elusimicrobiaceae; genus Proelusimicrobium. The sequence goes on from CASEVY010000013.1 coordinate 9,340, forward strand.
CTCATAACCGAAACATAACCTTTTATTTGGCTTTTATCGTCTTGTCCTCAACCCTGAACATAAACAAGGCCGCGATAAACAGGAACAATCCGCCTACCCCCACTGCCGCTATCGCGCTGGACCCCAAAAGATGTTTCATTATCGGGCCGAAAAATAAGTTTACGCATATTTGCGGTATGACGATAAAGAAATTAAACACACCCATATAAAAGCCCATTTTTTCCGCGGGTATGGAGTTGGAAAGCAAAGCGTAAGGCATAGCCAAAATACTGCTCCAGGCGACACCTACGCATACCATCGGCAAAAACAGCATATACTTGCCGAAAGTAACTCCAAACAAAGTCAGCCCCAGCGAACCAAGCCCCAAAGCGCCTATCATCAGCGATACTATATGTATATATTTGGCGGAATATTTTGTGGTAAGCCAAATCAGCAGGAACGCCACGCCAAACGCCACCCCGTTATATACGCTGAAACACGTCCCCGCCCAGTTTGACGCCGTTTCGTATTCCGGCGTGCCGGGCACCGCGTGGAATACTTCCGACGCTATGCCAACGCTGAAATAGACCCACATAATCATAAATGCGGCCCAAGTAAAGAACTGCACCACGGCAAGACGCCTCATAGTTACGGGCATAGTAACAAAAGCGCTGCCCATTTCCTTAATCGATTTTAAAGGATTAAAAGGTTCCTTCTTCATCGCTTTGAACGCTTCCATATCCGCGGGCGGATATTCCGGCGTGGTTTTTATAGTAGTCAAAATCGCAATCAGCAATACCGCCGAACCTATGTAGAAAGAATACCTTACGCTTGGCGGTATAGTGCCCGCCGCGGCTTCCGTACTTACGCCAAGCTGCGTCAAAATGTAGGGCAAAGACGACGCTATTACAGCGCCGGCTCCTATCATTACGCTTTGCATAGCATAACCCGTCTTGCGTTGGCTCTCGGGCAATATGTCGCCGACAAATGCCCTAAAAGGCTCCATACTGACATTGACGGAAGTGTCCAATACCCACAAAGATATTACCGCCATCCATACCGCCGAAGCCTGCGGCATAAATATCAATGCCAATACAGAAAATATCGCGCCGCCCAAAAAATAAGGCCGCCTTCTGCCCAAGCGGCACCATGTCCTGTCGCTGAAATACCCCACCAAAGGCTGCACCAACAATCCCGTAACCGGCGCCGCCAGCCATAAAAGCGGTATTTGCTCCTCCTTCGCGCCCAACCGCGCATATATCGTGCTCATATTGCTCATCTGCAATGCCCACGCGAATTGTATGCCGAAAAAACCCAAACACATATACATAATTTGGGTAAGACTCTTCCTAGCGTTCTCAGCCGTCATTGTTCCTCCCTAAATTATTGTCCGTCTTAAGTTTTATATTAAAATAATTACAAGGCTATATCAACCTTTTTAGAGGGTTCCTCTTGTTGAGGCTCTTCGTTCTGCAGGAAGAAGGCCAATCCGAACGTTATGACGCCTATCCTGCCCACAAACATCGCAAATATCAGCACCAGTTTCCCAAAGGCCGTCAAATGTTCCGTAAGGCCTACGCTGAGCCCTGCCGTACTTAATGCAGCCAAACTGTCAAAAAGTATTTCAGACATTGGTGCATCTTCGCTTATCGTGAGCAAGAGTACGACCAAATACAGGACTATCATATAAAAAATCAGCGTAGAAGAGGCTATGAAAACCTTGTCCATAGATATGTCTTTATCGTCCAAACGAACGTTCTTTCGCCCTTTTAGACGGCTTACCAGCACCGCAAACAAAGTTACGGCCGTCGTCGTCTTGATACCGCCAGCCGTACCAGCCGGCGCGCCGCCTATGAACATAAGAAGCATTAAGGCGGACAATGCGGTCATTGAAGATATCGATAAGTTTATATTGTTGTAACCGGTAGTCGTCATGGCGTTTATCGCCTGTGCGAATGCGCCGTACACTCTGGTAGAAAAATCATAGTTTTTTAACGACGGCTCAAATATTACCAGCATTACTCCGCCGAACGTTATCAAAGCCAAAAACGAGAAGAATATCGAGCGTGAAGTATAGGATATTTTTTTGGCTTTGCCCATCATATTTTCCGCTATTTCCGTTATCGGGATAAACCCGAAAGCGCCCAAAAGCGAAAGTATGGAAGTCAATTCCGTGACAAATGGTACTTTAAGAAAACTTGACATACTGTCCGGATACAAGGTAAAGCCCGCCGTACAAAACGCCGATACCGCGTGGAATATGCCGCTCCATAAAGATTCAAAAAAACCGCCGCCGCCGAAATAAAAAGCCAAAAACAAAAACAACGCGCCGAACCCTTCCGCAAATATCGTAAAAAATATAATCGACTTTATGAAAAGGCTTAAGTCAAAGCCCTGCGGAACGGAAAATTCCGCCTTCATTACCTCTTGTCGCGCACGCGGCAAAGTGGAATGGCCCTGCAAAAACAGAAATGAACTGAAACTCATGTAGCCAAAACCGCTGAATTGCATTAACAAAACTATAATAAATTGACCTAAAAAAGTATACGAATCCCCTGTAGGAACCGTCACCAAACCCGTGGTTGAAGCGGCCGAAGCCGACGTAAACAAATTGTCTATGAAACTTACCGGCGTTTTTTGACACAACGGAAGACTTAAAAAAACTACTCCCATCAGCATATAAAGCAAAAATATTATTACCAGCTTCTGCTGTGGAAGCAATAGCCTATAGTGTCGCAATATTTTTTCAATCAGCATATTTTTCCGTAAAAATCGTTCTCTTTAATACCTTTATATACAAAATTATACCAATTATCAAAGCCGCGGTTAGCATAAGAGAAAACGCGCTTATCCCGGCTTTGGACAACAAAGCGCCCTCAAGCCACGATATCGCCGCCAAAGATCCCCACGATACCAATGTTACCGTACTGCCTATTACTGTGCGGTCCTGAGCGTTTTTAAAAATATCGGGAATAAATATCAGCAGAAGCATATTGTATATTCTGTCTGTCATAGCAAACAGCCCTATCATCAATACCGCCCACCATACCGGCAGTATCCCCCATATAAACAAAGCGAAAAACACCGTATTTGCCGCGACGGAAACGTAAAACAGCTTTTTGGGGCCCGCTTTCATCAAAAATGGAACGATGAAGTTTATCGCCGTTTCGCATATCCCGATAATCATAAGCGGTTTAGCCAAACCTTCGGTGGTAAAGCCGTAGCGGTCTATAAACCATATACCGAGCATACTGTAAAAACCGAAATAGCATAAACGATTGATAAACATAGCGGTAAAAAAAGTCTTTAAAAACGGGGTGCGCAGCATATCGGAATATACTCCCGCCGCGGAGGAAAAGTTTAAAGGCACCGTCCCTTTGGAATATTTGGGAGAAGCCCAAATAAAAAATATCATCGCCGACACTATCAATATCCCGGCCGCGCCGAACGACATTTGCCACCCAAGGAAAGAAGACCCGTACAATACCAGCGGCACGCCCGCCGCCACGGCCATCGGGCGGCTGGCGGTAAGCACGGTTATCATAGGAGTATAGAATTTTTTGTCTATACTCTCATACGCCAGCCACCACAAAACCGTACTGACAAAACCCGCTCCCAACCCGAATATGAAACGAAAAACCAGCCCCGCGGCGAAATCGCCCGTCCCTATAAAGCCGGCCAAGCCCGCCGCCATCATAACGGCCGATGCCGCGCTGACAGGCCAAGCCTTATAGCTCCTTATAAAAAAAGGACCACTAAACAGTCCCGCCAATATGCCCGCGGTACATGAGGTTATGAACCAAAGCGCCTTTTCCTGATCTACGCCGAAAGCGCTTTTCAATATCTCCACCATCGGCGATATCGCGTGATCCACAGTGCTGAACGCAAACACTATCACAAACGCCGCTATTACCAATGTCCAACCTTTTACAGCGCGCATAACAAAGCCTTCCCGTTATTTCTGAGATATTATCGTACACATAAAGCAAGTTATGGTGTTGACCTGCTTTATGTGAAATCTTCCGTGCAGCAGGCGGTTTATCATTTTGGATAAATCGCAAGGCAATTCGGCATACATTGTGGTAAAGAACGCGTCTTTAAAACTTTCCCACCTTTCTCCGTAATATTTGGAGGCTTCGGCCTCTATCAGCGGGCGGAACTCGTCTTTAAGCCTAAACTCAAAAGATGTTATCATATCTTCCACTATAAAAATACCGCCCGGCTTAAGCCACTTGAACACTTTGTCTATAATAACGCTCTTCTCGTGATTGGTAAGATGGTGTATGGCTTTGCGCATAGATACTTTGGTAAAACTTTCCGCGGGGAAATCTATTTCCTGCAAAGTTGAACGCACAAGCCTGGCATTGGAAAATTGCGATAAAGCCTCTTTCGCCCTGGCTAGCTGCTCATCTGATATATCCACGCCGCAAACATCGGCGCACAGCGGTGCGGCTATTTGCAGCAATGTAGCGTCGCCGCAGCCCAAATCCAGCAAACTGTCGCCTTTGTCGAAAGCGAACAATTTGGCGTATTCGTACAAATCGGCGGAGTTTTTCATATTTTTGTTATACCACTCCGGCAATGCCGAATTTTGCCAGTTGGTAATTGTTCCGTCATTCATGGTAAACCTCTGTAATCGTCAAATATCGGGGATTTTTATATTATACTATCTTTCCGGCCTCTTAATAAACGCCGCCTCTTAACATTATGCCCTATGTTTTACTATAATTTATATTTAGGCTGAAAAAGTAAGGATAAACATATGGAAAACAAAAGAACTTTTTTCGTACCCGGCTGTCTGGGTACCTGCTGGTACGGCAAATATCATTACCTCGAACCTTTTACGGGCTGCGAGCATAACTGCACATACTGCTACGGAAAAGGCAGAAGCGACGTTTTAAATATCTTAAAAGAACTTAAAAACGACTTCGATAAACCCGAAATCGGCTGCCCGCAGCAGGAGGCTCTGCGTCAAATCAAGGCCGAAATAGACGCCGACGCAAATATCCATACGATAAAACTTTCAAGATATACAGATATCTTCAGCAAAAAATTTGTCGACAACGGATACTCCCACGCCGTACTTAAACTCCTGGCAGAACATCCGCAGATAAAAAGAATAATAATAACGACAAAAGGCGTCCCGAATGAGGAAATTATGTCGCTCATAAGGAAGTATCCCCAAAAGTTTTCATATAATGCGGCCGTAAAACCAGAGGGCGAAATATGTATGGAAAACAATGTCCCCCCGCGCGAAGAACGCCTTAAATGGGCCTTGAAAGCAAAAGAAGCCGGCGCTCTCACAACAATACATATGGATCCGCTTATCCCCGGCGTGGAGGATAAACCGGAAATTGTAGAACCTTTTATCGCTCATCTTAAAGAAATCGGGCTCGACAGGGTTATGTTTTCTTACCTTCTTTACGATTACACCATAGCTAAGAATATTACCGAGCAGTTCGGCGAGCAATTCTTCCTCAATCTTAAGGAAAAATATCTCGACGATAACCGTCAAATTCTGCCCAAGCAGTCGGAAACGACTTACTACGCCTTAAAGCATGAAATAAAACTAGAAAGCGTAAAGAATATGACGGCAATATTAAAGAAATACGATATGCAGTTCGTGATATGCGGATTGAAATCTTCGGAAAAGGACGACATTCTATCCATAAAGGCGTGCGGATGCAATGTCTGCGACGGTAAATTCTATGCCTGATAAGATTTGGGTTTTAAATATGGACGATTTTATGTTTAAGGACAAGGCTTTTTATGCCCTTAAAAAGCACTCGCTTAAATATATCCAAATTCTAAAGCCCAACGATATAGCGATAGTATCGCCGCTGGTGGAAAAGGATAAAGATTTTATCGATTATACCGCCAGAATAAAGAAGTTTACCAACAAAGAGTGGCTGCTAAGCCCCGCAAAGCAGGAAGAGGGGCAGACATTGGTTCAGGCCATAGCGGAAGACAAAAAACTTCTTGAAAAGATAAAAAAACTATGCGCCAACAATTACGTTATGATACCGCTGATTTACAGCGACGGTTTCGCCAAGCTCAGCAAAAAGGCTTCAAACAATCTTCTCAACAATGCGATAGCGGTATCAAAAGCCAATGACAAACTGCTGTTCAAAAAACTTTGCAAAAAGTTCGACATACAAACAATTCAGCCCGCAGTGCAAAGCGAGAAAAACAGAAAGACAAGGATACTTAGATTTCTAAATTTTAAAGAGACTTACCTTCTAAGAAGACCCTTTTCCGCCGGCGGATACGGCAATACCAAAGGCAAATTGTTCGATCTGTTAAAGAAAATGCGGCAATATCATAAGGAAGGCGATTTCTATATCGAACCATTTAAGGAGATATACAAAACTCTCGGCACGCTCTGTATGCTTAAAGACGATGGCGTACATTTTGCGGGCATAGACTGCCAAATAGTCCACAAAGAAGCGTGGGAAGGCTGCTTTTTCCCCTTCAAGAAGCTCGACAAAGACATACTGCGCGAAGTGGAAGACAAAACAATGCAGCTGGCCAGTTATTATTATTCCAAAGGAGTCAGAGGTCAAATCAACTTCGATTGGGCCATACGAATAAAAAACGGAAAACTGCTCGTACGCGCTTTGGAATGTAACAGCAGATATAACGGTTTCGGGCTCTGCCTCAGATTGGCTTCGGCCTTGGGTATTCCTAAAGAAAAACTACACTTTTATTTGGATACCAATATCCCGCTGCCGGCCAAACTTACGACTAAAAAACTCATATCTCAGATAGATAAGATAAACAAATCGGTCAAATATAACGGCGGGATAATACTTACCTCCGCCATAAAAGACGGACGAGCCGGCTTCTGTTTTATGGCCGAGAACGAGAAAAACGTAAGAGAACTGAGAAGCAAATTCAAAAAATCCGTATTTGACTAAACTGCCGCTCTTGCGAGATATATCGCCCAATCTATGAAAAACGGCCTTTATCTCAGGCCGTTTTAAAATTTTGGGAGGTCCATAGTTTTTATGGCGGGCTGTCCTCAATAGAGTTATATGCCGCTATATCGCCTTTTGCTTAAAACATTCAGCAATTAAAAACCCCGCTTCTTAAGAAGCGGGGCGATTTATGAAAACCTTCTTTTTTATCTTTTAATGCCTTCGTTGGAACTTTGACACCGTATACAATACCTTGCAAACGGGAGAGCCAAAATCCTCTTTTTGGGGATTTGGCAGCGGCAATATTCGCAAGTGCCGTAAATGCCTTTGCTTATCCTTCTCAAGGCAGATTCTATTTGATCCAAAAGGGCTTGGGCATTGCCGTTGAGTTCAAAAAGGACTTCCTTATCCAAACTCTGCGAGGCGACATCGGCCTCATCGCCGACTTCGGTTTCCGGCATTTCGTGTTCTTTTTTGGATTTTATCCTGTTTTGCACTTCTTCGCGCATTTCAAGAAGATGCTTTTCTATTTCCTTAATTTCCTGCGGCGTCAATTTATCCGAATTTTGTTCTTTCGGCATTACTTTCGACGAAACAGCTGATGCGGCGTTTTTGACGACGCCCGCCTTTTTGTTTATTTCTTTTGCGGCTTTGTCGACCGTTTGAACAATTTTACCCGTAGTCTTCTTTGCCGCGGAAACGATTTTCTTTTCCGTTTTTTTGACGGCTTTCTTAGCCGCCGCGACGACTTTCCTCTCAGTTTTCTTTAACGCTTTAACGTTTTTTGCGGCCTTTTTCAGTGCTTTGTTTTCCGTCTTTTTAACGGCTTTAACTTGTTTTGCCGCCGCCTTCGCTATTGTTTTTTCGACTTTTTTTACAGCTTTCGCTTTGCTTTTTACGACTTTATTGGTTTTCATAAATTCCTTCCGTAACTTGATGATATAAGAAGAAAGAAACGGTCGTCCCGTTTCTCTCCATTGATTTAATCTAGCATATTTTATCTTTTACTTCAATAAGGGCTGCAGAATTATTTAATTTAGGCTTTTCTCGACGAAGTATCCAAAATATCCCTGAAAGCGTCGCCAAGCAAATTCCACGCTAGAACGAACAATAGCAATGCTCCGCCCGGCACCGCAATCGTATACCAATAAGCGAATGGGTTGCCGTGTCCGCCCAGTATCCAGTTGCGCGACAAAGCGACCAGCTGCCCCCAATCCGCCGTTCCTACGGGCGAACCCAACCCCAAGAAACTCAAGGAAGCCGCCGTCAGAACTATATATCCGATATCAAGGCTGGCCATAATCACTACGGGATAAATCGCGTTTGGCATTATATGCTTTAAAAATATCCTTAACGAGCTTGCTCCCAAAGCGCGCGCGGCGAGAACAAATTCCCGTTCCTTAACGCTCAACACTCCTCCGCGCACCAAGCGGGCGTAAGAAGGCCAAGATACCACAGTCAAAGCTATCATCATATTGTCCAAATCCCGCCCGAGCATAGCCGCTATTACCATAGCCAGCACCATACTTGGCACGGCAAAGATAATATCGGTCAGACGCATAAGTATTTCGTCGGTCCAGCCGCCCGCAAAGCCCGCCGCTCCGCCTATTATTATCCCTATAAGCAGTGCAAAAAAGACCACCGTTATACCTACTTTAAAAGCCATACGGCTGCCCCATACTATGCCGTAATACAAATCGTATTGATTTTCCGTCGTGCCGAAATAATGTTGGGCATTGGGAGCCTGCGGCTCTATACTGTAACCGCCCTGCGGCATTTGATAAGCGTCGCGCCCGCTTGAAGGCGCCAATATCGGCGCGAACAATGCGATAAGCGCGAAGAAAACCACTATTATCAAGCCCGCTATAGCGTTCTTGCTGCCAAAAGCTTTGGATATAATGTCTTTTATGCTCATTTTAATCTTATCCTGGGGTCTATCGCCGTATATAAGATATCAGCCGCCAAATTGCCCAAAACGAACAGTACTGCCACCATAAGCGAAAAGCCCATAACGCCCGCGATATCAAGCTGTTGAGCGCATTCCACGCCCCAGCGTCCTATACCGGGGTAGTCGAACACCGTCTCCACTATTACCGTCCCGCCCAAAAGGCGGATAAACTGTATGCCGGCAAGCGTAACTACGGGTATCATCGCGTTAAGGCCCGCATGTTCGTAAATCACTTTAAAATCACTCAGCCCGCGCGCCCGCGCGCTGCGCACGTAATCTTTGTTAAGTTCCTCCAACATTGAGGACCGCATTACCCTAACCATCAGCGCGAAGGAGCCTATACATAAAGTCACCGCCGGCAGCACCAAATGTTTTAATACGTCGAAGAATACGTAAAAATTAAGATTGAGCAAACTGTCTATCAGCAAAAAGCCCGTATATGATTTAAAATTCGCTCCGTGTATTATCATATCCGCCGTAAAAGAATATTCGCCAGGCGCAAACCACCCCAGCTTGCCGTAAAATATCATCAGCAAAATAAGCCCCAGCACGAAAATCGGCAGAGAAAATCCCGCCAAAACAAAAAACCTTATCATATTATCCGCTAGACCGTCTTTGTACTTGGCCGATATTATCCCCAGCCAAACGCCGAACAATACCACCAATATTATCGCGGCAACCGCCAGCTGTACCGTCGCGGGCAGATAGGCTTTTATGGCGGAAGTTACGGGCATATTCGCGCTTTCGCTGTAGCCCAAATCCCCTTTTACCGCCCCTTTAAGCCAGCGGAAGTATTGCACTGGCATAGGATCGTTAAGACCGTATTTTTCTATTACTTCTTCCAAAGAGTCCATCTGACGCGGATCCTGTATGTACAAAGAGGCGCGCATCTCAGGCGATAATCTCTGCGTCAGAAAGAACAGAAAAAACGTCACTCCCAGCATAACCAGCGGCAGCATTAATAATCTTCTTAATATATACTTGAACATATCTTATATCTTTCCATAAACCGCACGTCTTTAATTAAGCGGCAAAACGGCCTGCAAAAGCGTTTGGGCCGCCTCGCTTTTGGGGCGGAGCAATACGTCTTCGACCTCGCCAAGCTCCGCTATTTCGCCCTTATGCATCACTGCCGCTTTGGAACACAAAAATTTACACAGCGCCAAATCGTGTGAGATAAACACCAAACTTAAACCGTATTCTTCCTTAATATCGGCAAGCAGATTTAATATTTGGGCTTGAACGGAAACGTCCAGCGACGAAAGCGGCTCGTCGGCGATAATCAGCTTGGGCTTAAGCGCCAAGGCGCGCGCTATGGCTATGCGCTGGCGCTGACCGCCGGAAAATTCGCTCGGATATTTCCTCAAGGAGCTTTCTCCAAGCCCGACTTGTCTTAAAAGTTTCTTTAAATCGCTTTGTCTGTATTTTTCCCCGTGTACGATAAACGGTTCTGCCAAAATATCGGATACCGTCATTCTCGGATTAAGAGAGCTGTAGGGATCCTGAAATACGGGCTGGACTTTCCTTCTAAACGCTTTAAGTTCTTTTGAGTTTAGGGAAAAGATGTCTTCCCCTTCTATAAATATTTTTCCGCTGTCGGGCCTTTCCAAAGCCAACATAAGCCGAGCAAGGGTGCTTTTTCCGCAGCCCGAAGGCCCCAGCAGACCGAAACTCTCGCCCGAGTTAAAAGAAAAATTTATGTTTTTTAATACCGCAATTCTCTCGCCGCCGCCAAATGCTCCGCCCGCGACGTAACTCTTTGCTATATTTTCCGCTCTTAATAACTCAGACATTTGAGCTTTCCTCGTAACACCAGCATTTTACCAAACGTCCGCCTTCCAAATTAAATAGGGGCGGTCTTTCTTTTTTGCACCGCTCTTGCGCGTAAGGGCAGCGCTCGGCGAATTTGCAGCCCTTAAACTCTCTGCCCGCGGCCGGCGGCGCGCCCTCTATCGTCTTAAGCCTATCCTTGCTTTGCGAAAGACGTACGACTGAATTTAACAATCCCTCGCTGTAGGGGTGCAAAGGTTTTTTAAATAAATCGTCTTTAGAACATTCCTCCACCTTCTCGCCCGCGTAAAGCACCAAGACTCTATCGGCTATATTATTGACTATCGCCAAATTGTGCGTAATAAAAATGACTGAAGCGGAAAATTCTTTTTGCAGTTTCTTTATAAGCTCCAAAATCTGCCTTTGTACGGTAACGTCAAGGGCGGTGGTAGGCTCGTCGGCGATAAGGATATCGGGATTAAGGCACAATGCCAAAGCCGTCATAACCCGCTGTCGCATTCCGCCGGAAAGCTGATGAGGATAAGAATTTAAAAACTTTTCTTCTATGCCCACTTTCTTTAAAAGAGAAGCCGCCTTTTCAAGAGCCTCTTTTTTGGTTATCTTGGAATGGGCACGCAAAGTTTCCGTTAAATGGAAAGAAACCTTAAAAACGGGATTTAAAGACATCATCGGATCTTGAAATATCATACCTATCCCCGCGCCGCGCACTCGGCGTAAGGCCGCTTCGTCAGATTTGACGATATCCTCGCCCTTATAAATGATTGAACCTGAAGTTATTTTCGCGCCCGGCGGCAACAGACGGGTAACGGCCAGGCTGTGAATAGTCTTTCCGCAGCCCGATTCCCCTACAACGGCCAAGACCTCGCCCTTTTCCAGGCGGTAACTTAGGTTATCAAGGACTTTTATCTGCCCTTGCGGAGTATCGAAACAGACGGAAAGATTCTTTATGTTAAGCACAATAAATTATATCAAATGATAAAAATCTCTTAAATTGCTAAAATGATATTGATGAAAAGATACTTATCGTTACTCGCAATTATTTTATCTTTCTGCGCCTGCGGGCCAAAAACGACGGATATTACTCTGCCCGACGGCTTCACCGTAAAAGCCGAGCTGGCCATCACCCCCAAAGAAACGGAAAGGGGCCTAATGTTCCGCACCGAACTGCCTGAAGGCGGCGGAATGCTTTTTGTTTTTGAAGGCGACGCTCCGCGCTATTTCTGGATGAAAAACACGCTTATCGATTTGGATATCATTTTCATCACTTCCGATTTAAAAGTATTTTCTTACGAGGAGAATGTTCCCCACTCCTATGTCTATACGCCCGACAGCCAAGTGGCGACGGCGGCGGGATTTGGGCAGTATGTATTGGAACTGCCCGCAGGCAGCGTAAAAAGACACAAAATAGAAGAAGGTTCCTTTTTGGAGTTTGATTTACAATGAAGCCGATTTTATCGTTTTTCGCGTTTTTTATTCTAGTCTGCTCGTTAAATGCCCAGCAGTTGGATTTCGACGCGTTAAACCAAACGGCCAAAGACCACCTGATAAATTTGATAGAAATCGACACTTCCCAGCCAGAACCCGAGGAAACAAAAGCCATACGCTATATCTATAAAGTATTGAACAAGCATAAAATAGACTGGGATATCTACAGGATAGAAAAACCGCGCGGTAATCTTATAGCCGTGCTGAAAGCGGATAAGGACCTGGCCGATCCGCAGAACAAGCCGCTTCTGCTCATCGCGCATCTTGATACCGCCGCCATACAGGAAGGCTGGACATTGCCGCCCGCCAAAGCCACTTTAAAAGACGGCAGAATATACGGGCTGGGCTCGACCGACGCGAAGAATTACGCCGCCATAAATCTAACGATTTTGACAAGGCTCTCAAAAGGAGACATAAAACTAAAGAGAGATATAATCTTTCTATTTACCGCCGACGAGGAAAGCGGCAGCGAAAAAGGGATAAAATATCTCTACGACCAGCACGGGGACAAACTTCAGGCCGCATACGCCTTAAACGAGGGTGGCGGCATAATCAAAGGCGGCGACGCCAAAATGCCGAGCGACATTCTTTTTATAGAAGCAGGCAGCAAGATGTATATGGACATACTTTTAAGCGCGAAAGGCGAAGCTGGCAATGCCTCTGCTGTGGGCCAAAACAACGCGATATATAAACTTTCGCAGGCGCTTTCGATAATAGAAAGTTATCAGCCGCTTTATAAATTTTCGCCGCTGACAAAGATTTTCTTCGAGAGGATTTTCCCCTTTCAAGACGCCGACGCCCAAACCACTTTAAAATTATTGGAATCGGACGATCCCGCCCAATTCCAGCAAGCGGCTAAAATAATCAGCGAAGACGAGTTCTTCAAAACGCAGATAACCGATACAATAACCCCCACTATTTTGACGTCCGGCACTGAGGCAAATACGGTTCAAAACGAAGCCTCTGCCAATTTAAACTGCAGGCTGCTGCCGCAAAGCGACCCTATGCTATTCGTAGACGAGCTTAGCGCGCTGTTCGCCAATGACGAAAACGTAACTCTCACCGTAATAGAAAGGCCGGAAACGCCTTTCCCGCAGCCGCCCGCGACATTGGACGACCAGCTCTTTAAAGCGATAGAAAAAGCCTCGCGCCAAACTTTCGGCAAGATATTGGTGCTCCCGGGTCTTACGCCCGCCTCAAGCGAGAGCGAATTTTTAAGAAGGCACGGCGTAATAACCTACGGCATCGGGCCGCTTATCCAAAAAAACGGCAACGGTCCGCACGAGCCAGACGAAAGCATAACTGAAAAGGACTTCTTTGACCAATTAAAACTTACTTTTAATATCGTTCTTAACCTTGTGACAGACACCCCCGATCTCCCGGAAGAAGAGCCCGCCTCCCCACAAGAAAATGCACCCCAAACGCAAGAGGGACAAATTCCGCAAGACGAATTCCTGCCGGTAATCGAACGGGAAGACATTCCCCCAACCGCCGAGTAAACATCTTATGGCGTTCTTCCTGATGACCCGCCATTGATTTTTACATTTTGACAAGCTATAACAAATATATAGCTAAAGGAGGGTCAAAATGGATTTTTTTCAAGCCGTAAGGAAAAGGCGCAGTATCTACACATTAACCGACAAATCAACTCTGGAAGAAAAGGAAATAACCGACTTTTTGGAACTGGCTCTGGCAAATGCGCCTTCGGCTTTCAACAGCCAAAGCGCGAGGCTCTTGCTGGCTTTGGGCGAAAGCCACAAAAAAGTATGGGATATCGCAAAAAAAGCGTTAAAAGAAATTATCCCGACGGAGAAATTCCCGCCGACCGAAGCGAAACTAAAGTCTTTTTCCGACGCTTTCGGCACCGTCTTGTTTTTTGAAGAAACAAAAACGGTGTCGGAACTGCAAAGCAAATTCCCCGCATATAAGGATAATTTCCCCCTATGGTCGCAGCAGGCCAACGGTATGCTGCAATATGTGGTATGGACGGGTTTGGCGGCTTTGGGTATGGCGGCTAATCTGCAGCATTATAACCCGCTGATAGATCCGCAAATAGCCAATGCTTTCAAAATACCGCCCTCTTGGAAATTGATAGCGCAAATGCCTTTCGGTATAACAAAAGAACAAGCGCCGGCAAAAGAGATTATACCGCCAGCCCAAAGATTGAAAGTATTCCGCTAAGATGTATACAAACTAAAAACCTTTATCAAAAAAACCGGGATTAAACCCGGTTTTTTGTATATATTGAAATCCCCGCCACAAGCGAAAGCTATTCGTCGTTAAAAATATTTCGGATTATATGCGGGCTTTAGGCTTTAAATCGGAAAGAATATTTTAAATCAAGAATTCATTATGCTTTCCAATTCCTCGGAAAGAGTCTCCCAGTCCTTTTCCGCGTCTGAAATTTCCTTATTGACAAAGGCCAGCTCTATACTAAGGGAAGAATCATAGCCCCTTATCAGGCGGTTTTCCAAATTTTCTTTCTGGGAAGATAATACTTCCAGCTTGCGCTCTATGGCTTTGATTTTGGTTCTTAAAGGCGCGGTCTGCGCGCGCAGTTTGGCGGCGTTTTTTCGTTTTTCTTTTCGGCTGTCCTCCCCCGCCTGAGCGTCTTCCTCGGCGGAAGAGCGCGAAGAATGAAGAACATAATTTTTGTAGTCTTCCAAATCGCCGTCGTAAGATTTAACCGTACCGCCCTCCACCAACAGCAGTCGGTCGCAGACCGATTCCAATATATGGAAATCGTGCGTTACCAATATCACCGCGCCGTCATATTCGTTTAAGGCCTCTATCAGAGCCCTGCGGCTGGTTATGTCCAGGTGGTTGGTGGGTTCGTCCAAAATCAAAATATTGGGCTTTTCTATCGTGATTAAAGAGAGCAAAAGGCGGCTCTTTTCCCCGCCCGAAAGTTTCCCTATTTGAGTATCGGCTTTATTCTTTTCCAAGCCAAAACACGCCAAATGGGTGTATACTTCCGTTTCTTTGGCTTCTGGCATAGCGGCTTTGGCCGTTTCGTAAGGAGTGGATTCCAAATCAAATTCTTCCGTCTGATGCTGGGCGAAATAACCCGCCTTCAGCTTGCGCGCGTAAGTAAGTTTGCCGCTCATGGCGTGTATTCTGCCGGCCAAAAGTTTGGCCAAAGTAGATTTGCCGTTGCCGTTTGCGCCCAAAAGCGCTATTTTATCGTCTTGAGTTACAGTCAAATTCAAATCTTTAAGCACCACTTTCTCGTCATAGCCGCAGCTGACGTTCTCCAAAGTGTACAAATACGCGTCCAAATGCTGAGGCTGAGGGAAAGTAAAACTTATGCTCTTTTCCAAAGGTATTTTGGGAGCCTCGCCCATACGTTCTATCATCTTTAAGCGGCTTTGAGCCTGCTTGGCTTTTGAGGCTTTATAGCGGAACCTGTCCACAAAAGACTGCAAATGCTTTTTGGTTTCCTCGTAGCGTTTGGCGTCTTTTATAAGCTGTTCGGTCTGAAGGTGGCGGGTGCGCTCGTAAGTGTCGTAATCGCCCGTATACGTTTTGAGTTTACACTCGTCTACAAGTATGATTTTGTCGCAGACTTTATTCAAAATATTCCTGTCGTGGCTGACTATCAAAAGCGTTTTATCAAGTTTGGACAGGCAGTTTTCCAGCCAAATAACCGTTTCCAAATCCAAGTGGTTGGTAGGCTCGTCGAGCAAAAGGCAGTCGCTCGGCGCAAACAACGCCGCGCCCAAGGCCGCCCGAACACGCCAGCCGCCGGAAAATTCCTTTAATGGGCGGCTAAGTTCCTCATTGCTAAACCCGAGCCCTCCAAGTATCGCCCCGGCGCGGGCCGCGGCGCTGTGCGCGCCTAAGCCGTCTAATTTATCGTATATCTCCGCCAGGCGCACGCCGGAAGGATTGGTTTCCAGCTCTTCATAGAGTTTTTTGAGGCGTTTGTCAGAATATAAAACGTGGTTCAATACGCTTTGGTTTATGTCGCTTATCTCCTGCTCCACCGTAGCCAAAACGGTGCCGCTTGATATGCTTATCCTGCCGCCGTCGGGGTAGAGTTTGCCCAATATCAGCTTGAACAATGTAGTCTTGCCGCAGCCGTTAAGCCCGACAAGCCCCACCTTCTGCCCTTTCCCTATAAAAGCGGAAGCGTCCTCAAAAATGGTCCTCTTGCCGATATGGTAGCTTAATTCCGATATTTCTATCATACTCTATGCCTTTGGCGGCTTTGAAAAACTGTTTATTCCTCGCTTTCGCCTTCTTCTTTGCGGTTGGCGCGACGGCGCTCGTGGATATTAAGTATTTTCTTTCTTAAACGTATGGAAGTGGGCGTTATCTCCACAAGTTCGTCCGGCGCGATGTATTCTATTGCTTGCTCGAGGCTCATTATTCGGGGCGGGGTCAAAAGCAGAGCGTCGTCTGCCGCTTTAGAGCGCATATTCGAAAGCCTCTTTGTCTTATTCGGGTTGACCACCAAATCATTGTCGCGCGAGTTCTGCCCGACTATCATACCCTCATAAACCTTTACCCCTGGCCCCACGAACAGTTGTCCGCCGTCCTGCAAACTGTTAATGGCGTAGGCCGTCGTTTCACCCGCTTCCTTGGCGATAAATACGCCGTTGCTCCTTAAGGGCGGTACGTCTACCTTGGGATAATAGCCGTAAAAGCTGTGGTGCATTATACCTTTGCCGCGGGTAGAGGTTAAAAATTCGTTCTTAAAGCCTATCAAAGCGCGCGAAGGAATTACATATTCAAGTCTTAATCTGTTTTCGCCCTCGCTTACCATATTCTCCAGCTTGGCGCCGCGCGTACCGACAAGTTCGAACACCGCGCCCTGCATTTCGGACGTTATATCCAAAATAAGATATTCCATAGGCTCGAGTATTTTGCCGTTTTCCTCTTTGTAAATAACTTCCGGCGAGGATACCGCCAGCTCAAAACCCTCGCGGCGCATATTCTCGATTAAAATCGTCAGATGCAGTTCACCCCTGCCCGATACTTTAAAACGGCCCTCGCCTTCCAACTGCTCCACTTTAAGACCGACATTCGTCTGAGCTTCTTTCTCTAGACGCGCTTTTAGGTGGCGGCTGGTAAGGAATTTGCCCTCGCGCCCGGCAAAAGGCGAATCGTTGACGAAAAAATCCATAGATATCGTCGGCTCGTCGATAGAAAGCGGCGGCAAAGGAATAGGATTATCCGGGTGGCATACCGTATCGCCCACGTCTACCCCCTCAAGACCGCTTATCGCCACTATATCGCCCGCTTTAGCGCTTTCAGTTTCCGTCTTGCCAAGGCCCAAAAACTTCTCTATCTTCACCGCTTTTGCCGGCACGCTGCCGCCGCGGTTCTTTAACAATACTACGCTGTCGCCTTTGCTGACGCTGCCGTTAAGTATGCGCCCTATGCCGATATGCCCCAAAAAGTTATTGTAATCAAGCATAGTAACCTGCATTTGAAGCGACTTCGCTTCGTCCGCTTCCGGCTCCGGCACATATTTGATTATGGCGTCGAAAAGCGGTTTTATGTCAGTGCCGCGCTCTTCCATTTTGTCGCTGGCCCAACCCTCTCGGCCGGAGGCGTAAAGTATAGGGAAATCCAATTGTTTGTCGTCGGCGCCAAGCTCCATAAACAGTTCAAACACTTCGTCGACTACGGCCGAAGGGCGCGCGTTTTCCCTGTCCATTTTGTTTACCACCACTATCGGGCGCAGCCCCAAAGCCAAAGCCTTTCTCAGTACGAAACGAGTCTGCGGCATAGGCCCTTCCACCGCGTCTACCATCAGTATCGCGCCGTCTACCATCTTTAGCACGCGCTCCACCTCGCTGCCAAAGTCCGCGTGGCCCGGAGTGTCTACTATGTTTACCGTATAATCTTTATACTTTACCGAAGTGCATTTGGCCAAAATCGTTATTCCGCGTTCCCGCTCGATAGGGTCGCTGTCCAATACCGCTTCCTGCGCTTCGTCCTGTTTTACCTTAAATTGGCCCGCGTATTTAAGCAACGCGTCCACCACCGTCGTCTTGCCGTGGTCTACGTGCGCTATTATCGCTACGTTCCTGATGTCCTTTCTCGTGTTCATATTTTCCTTCCGTATTTATCTTAAAAATCTCCAAAAAACACTGCCCGCAGGCTTAGCCGCGGGCAGCATCTCTTCTACGCCTTTAATTATATTATATCTTATATATAAACCGCAGAAAAGCCTCTTTCCCCTCGGCGTCGTGCTTGAATACCCCGCAAGAACCCAAAACCTTGACAAAAGTGCGCCCGATTTCCTCAAGCAGTATATCTGGCACGTCCTCGGCTTTAAATCCTTTATAATCGCCGATAAAGCTCATTACCCAATTATAGTGCTGCGCCAATGATGACAAATCTTTCATCTTTTCCATCTTGCCCGCCGCTATCAAAGCCCCGATTTGAGCCATCTCGTTCTTAAGCCTGCCCGGCAATATCGCCATACCAAGAGCCTCTATAAGACCTATATTCTCCCGCTTGATATTGTGGTATTCCGGACGAGAATGGAATATCCCCCAAGGATATTCCTTGCTAGTCCTGTTGTTGCGGAGAACCAAATCCATCTCGTATGCGCCGTCCTTATAGCGCGCTATCGGCGTTATAGTGTTATGCGGTGTTTTGCCCGTAGCGTGGATTATACCGACTTTTTTATCGTCGTATTTGCGCCACACTTCCAATACCCGCGCCGAAGCCTTCGCCACCTGCGTTTTGGGGCCTCTTACCCGCAAAACCGAAAGCGGCCAGCACACTATATCGAAAGTAACTTTAGGGAACTTCTTTACTTTGAACCGCTTTACGGACTGCGCACGCTCCATCGGGAATACATACCGCCCCGCCTGATAATGGTCGTGCGTCAGTATCGAGCCGCCGACTATCGGCAAATCCGCGTTGGAACCTATAAAATAGTGCGGGAACTGCTCCACGAAATCCAATAAATTCTTGAAAGTATCGGCGCTGATGTGCATGGGCCGATGATCTTCCGCAAAAACAATGCTGTGCTCGTTGTAATATACGTACGGCGAATACTGGAAATACCACCTCTTCCCGTTGAGTTTCAAAGGTATTATGCGCAAATTCTGCCGCGCGGGGTGGTTCAAACGCCCAGCATACCCCTCGTTTTCCCTGCACAACATACATTTGGGATAAGCGTTGGGGCTGACTTTTATCTTACCCTGCAAAGCTATTTCCTTAGGGTCCTTTTCAGGCTTTGACAGATTTATCGTCATATCTATCTTGCCGTATTCGGTATCCGCTTTCCAGGTAATATTCTTGGCGACTCTGTCCGTCTTGATATAATAAATCTTGCGGCAATATTTATAAAATTCAGAAGTCGCTTTCTTTATCCCCTTATCACGCCAAGTATCGTAGAATATTTTTGATACTTCGCTGGGGCGCTTGGTAAATACCGCCATTATGGAAGTTTCAAATATCTCGCGGTAGGTGGAAGTAGCTGCCTCCAAAAGACCGTTCTCCGAAGCGTAAAAAGATATGTCGGAAAGTATTTCCCCCGGATTATCCGGCAATGGGCCTTTATACGGCGCGGCATTATTGTTATCGGGCAAATTGAGCAGCGCCAATATGCTGTTGCGCGCCCAAATTTCGTCTTCCTTTTCGATAAGTTTATTCTTTAACCCGTAAGCTATAAGTTCTTCTACGTTGGAGTATATCATCTTAAATCCTCGGTTCAGTATCGCCGCTTTTGCTCCCAGCGCCAAGCGGTCTTTATGATTTTATCTAAATTATACAAAGTTTCCCAACCTAAAACCCGTTTGGCTTTGGCACTGTCGGCAACAAGCACTGCCGGGTCGCCCGCGCGCCGAGCCGCCGTTTCCACCTTGAAATCCCGCCCCGTTACGCGTTTTGCGCTTTCTATTACCTCTTTTACGGTGAAACCTTCCCCGCTGCCTAAATTAAAATCGTCGCTTTCTCCGCTACGCGCCATCTTCTCCAGCGCCAAAATGTGCGCGCTCGATAAATCGTTGACGTGTACAAAATCCCTTACGCAGCTGCCGTCTTTGGTCGGATAATCCGTACCGAATATCTTTATGCTTTCCCTTTTGCCCGCCGCAGCTTGCAATATTATCGGCAGAAGATGCGTTTCTGGCGTATGCGATTCGCCTATCTTCCCGCCGTCGTCCGCGCCCGCCGCGTTAAAATACCTTAGAACGCTGCTCTTAAGGCCGTAGGCCTTGTCGTAATCCTTTAAAACCTTTTCAACCATAAGTTTGCTTTGCCCGTAAGGATTTATCGGGTTTTGCGGGTGCGCCTCAGATATCTTCGGTTCGACGGGTTCCCCAAATGTAGCCGCGGTTGATGAAAATACAAAATATTTTATACCGTTTTCCACCATCGCGTCCAAAAGCGATATCACCTTAACTATATTGTTGTTATAGTATCTCGCCGGCTCTTTCACGCTTTCGCCGACCTCTATAAATGCGGCAAAGTGCATTACAGCTTCTATATCGTGTTTTTTAAATACGCGGGCGAGTTTCTTCTTGTCGCCCAAGTCGCCTTTCTCAAATTTAATACCCCGCACCGCCGCCCTGTGACCCTTGGACAAATTATCGTACACTACGGGGTTATAGCCCCTTTCCTTCAGCATTTTTACGCAGTGGCTGCCGATATAGCCCGCCCCGCCGACCACTAAAATATTCTTCATTTCTTTTCCTCGCCTTTCAGCCGTTAATTTTTATATCTTCTTCGCGCCCGATCCTATTTGAGCTACGTAAAAAGAGGGTTTTATCCCCATTGCCGCTTCATATTCAGCGCCCGCTTTGTTTTGAACTTCTTCCAAAAACTCGTTCTTGACCAAAGCTATACAGCACCCGCCGAAGCCGCCGCCCATCATTCTCGCCCCGATTACGCCTTCGCATTTCTGCAGGGCTTCAGCCATTGTATCCAAAGCCTTGCCCGTAACCTCGTAATTGCTCTTTAAAGACTCGTGGGAAGCGTCCATCAGCTTGCCAAAAGCCGCTATATCGCCTTTCTTAAGAAGGGCGACCGCCTCAAGCGTGCGGGCGTTCTCCTCAACGGCGTGGCGCGCACGGCGGTAGAGGACATCGTCCGATATAAGTTCCTTCCCCTTTTCCAAATCGGAAGGCTTCAACTCGCATAAATAATTGACTTTATACTTGCTTTGAAGAAGTTTTAAAGCCTCCTCGCATTGGCTGCGTCTGGTATTGTACTCGCTGCCCGTAAGTTTATGATTGTTGTTGGTGTTGGCTATCAATATCGATACCCCGTGCAATACTATCGGACAATAGGAATATTCCAAAGTGTTGCAGTCGAGCAATATCGCATTGTCTTTCTTCCCCATCGCCGAAGCGAATTGGTCCATTATCCCGCAGTTCATTCCGACAAATCCGTTCTCCGCGCGCTGAGATATTTTGGCAAGCTCTATAAGATTGTATCCCAAATTGTAAAAGTCGTTTATCATCGCGGCGGTAACCACCTCTATCGAAGCAGAAGACGATAACCCCGCGCCGTTGGGAACGTCGCCGTAATACAATGCGTCGAATCCGCCGTTAAGGATATGCCCGTCCTCTTTAAACATCGCCGCGACTCCTTTGGGATAATCGGCCCAATTGCCGCCTTTTTTTATATCGTTTATTTCGCCGGATATTATACCTTCGTCTTCAAAGTTTAAGGAGTAAAAATTTATCTTCCCGTCTTGACGCTTTGACGCGGCCAAATATGTGCCGAAAGTCAAAGCGCACGGAAATACGTGCCCGCCGTTATAGTCCGTATGTTCCCCTATCAAATTTGCTCTGCCCGGCGCAAAGAAAACCGCCGCGCTCTCACGACCGAATACCTTTTTGAACTTCGCCCTCAATTCGTTTATTTCCATATTCCTACCCCTTTAAAAAAAGGGGCCCCGCTCCGCGCAAGGCCCCATATTGGCAATTTATTAAGCCGCTATTCCAAGTTTCGAGAACAATATATACAAACCCACCACGCAGCACACTATCGCTATGCTGACGGGTACGGCCCTCTTCCACGGCGTCGTATCCACTACGTGTCTGTCGAGGCTGTCTTCATACTCGTGTTTGGAGGGATAGTAATGACCCATCACCACCATAAACAAAGAACATATCACAAACAGTATCGCCAAAATGTGCAGATAGTGTATGCTTGAAAATTCAAACAAAGGCTTCACAAACCACATCGGCATAGAGTTGTATATCGCACCCGCCACGCCTTTGAGCATCGTCGGATCGGCCATACCGCCCGCCATAAATGCTTTAAACCCGCCCGACATCGCCGTAAGCTGCGTCGTGCCGTACACCAATATGAATATCGCCAATGTTATCTTGGCCGATATCGCGGGCGCCTTCTTGTTGAGCATACCTATCAGCATCAAAGTCAATATCGGTACGTTGTAAAAACCGTTTACCGTCTGCAGATAATCAAACAGTCCGTTGGGCGCATTGGCTATCATCGGCGCTACTATCATTGAAAATATCGCCAGTATCGCCGCCGCTATCTTACCCTTGCGGACAAGTTCCTTCTCGCTCGCTTTAGGATTGATATACTCCTTATAAATATTAAGCGTAAATAATGTAGAAGTTGAGTTTAAACCCGCATTGAAAGAACTTAATATCGCACCGAACAGTACCGCGGCGAAAAATCCAACCAGGAACCACGGCAATACCGCCTTAACCAACATCGGATAAGCAAAGTCGCTCATCTCCAAGCCAGGCCCGAATATCTTAAACGCTATTATGCCGGGCAATATCAAGAATAAAGGCCCAAACAACTTAAGTATCGCCGCGTATAATATACCCTTTTGCCCTTCTTTTAAATCCTTTGCCGCCAAAGCGCGCTGTATTATGGTTTGGTTCGTTCCCCAATAAAACAAATTTACCAAAAACATTCCGGTAAACATCGTCGCAAACGGTACGGGATCGCTGCTGCTGCCTATGGAGTTAAACTTCTCCGGCACTGACGTTACCAGTACGCTAAAGCCTTCCACCGGATTGCCGCCTCCGATATACATCAGCCCGAAAAGCGGTATCATAAGCCCGCCTATCAAAAGACCTATACCGTTTATCGTATCGGCTATCGCCATAATCTTCAAACCGCCGCTCAAAGTGTATATTATGCCCAATATGCCGATAGACCATACCACGATATATATTCCCTGCATCTTCGTTATCCCGAAAGTGCCTTCCAAATCAAATATCCCGCTTAATCCTATCGCACCCGAATATAATACTATCGGTACAAATATCAGTACATATCCGAAAAGAAAAAACCAGTTTACCACCTGCTTGGTAACATTATCGTATCTTTCCCCGATAAAATCCGGTATAGTGGCGTACCCCTTTTTCAAATACCTGGGCAAGAAGAAAAACGCCACCACTATCAAAGCCAGCGACGCTCCGACTTCCCACCCCATTACCGACATATTGTCCGTATAGCCCTGCCCGTTCAAACCGACCATCTGTTCCGTAGACAAATTGGTCAACATCAACGACGCCGCTATTACCCAACCCGTCAAGCCTCTGCCCGCCAAAAAATAGCCCGTTTCGGTATGGGTGTTCACATTTCTGGTTTTATAATAAGAAATGCCGTAGACCAACAATGTAAATGCCAAAAAAGATAAGACCGTAAGTAACATCAAGACCTCCGTTTAAAGATGAAATGACTACACCTACATCTCAAATGTAACATTTATGTCTTACCTTGTAAAGAATCTTTTACGATACAGAATAATACAAAAAACGGCGGGCTCTTTTTCTCGCCCGCCGCTTATCAAATGAAAATTCATTCGGCCTTAGTTTGGAAGAGGATTGTTTAAATCCGTCGTAGGAGGTTCGTCACCTTTGTCTTTGCCGCCTTTTATCTTATCCTTGTACAAGCCCACCACATAGTCCGAAGCCTCTTTGAATTCCTGTTTGATAAATTTATATAAAGTGGAATTATCCAACATTTTATTCGTCGCTATCATACTTGCCACCAGCATCGCCAGCGACGCCATTACCCTGGCGTAAGGAACGTTTAGCCAATCGTTCAAATACGTTATAGGCATTGAAAGCCCTACCGCTATAGGCATAGTAAAGCTCATTCCTTGCGATATTTGGCTTTGAAGTTCGGGGTGTTTCCTTATAATATACGCAAACATCTGCGAGAAGTAATTCCCCATACCTATACTGGCTATCACGCCGCCCGATACTATCAGGGACGGCAAATCGGCCATTATACCCGCCAATATGCCCGCCGTACCCAAACCGGAAAGCGAAGAATACGCCAAATAAGACGTACCCGAAGACATTCTGGTAGTAGTTATATTGCCAAGCAATCTGCCTATCATCAAAGAGCCGTATAACACGCCTATTACCATTACGGTAGCCATATCGCCGTCGGGTATTATCTGATATAACGTAGAAGAAAACGCGCTGGATATCGAAAGCTCGTGCGCCGTCGCCAAAGACATTCCCACCACTACACTCATAACGCTTTCTTTGTGCAGCATAATGTCGAAGACCTCTTTTATATCCTGCCAGTAGCTCTTTTTTTCCGTCTGTTTAGCGCTTTCGGCCGCTATCGCCGCGGCTTCGGTTTCGTCGCCCGCAGGCGCCATTTGATATACGTCATTCTTAATATGGTCTATTATTACATTATCCCTTAAATTAGTACGATGAACCCTATAACCCGCGTAGGCGCTGTATGCCGCATATAGCGGCAAAGATACGTCCCAGCCGAAATTAAAGTCCATACCAAAAGCACGCCCCGCATAGTTTAAAGCCGAAGGCGCCACCAAAAACGCAATCGTGCCTAAATTCTTGTTTATAAAGCTGCGGTTGTAAAATAATATGTCCTCCATCGAAAAATCGCTGCTGCTGGAAAACAAATTCTTGAACTTATCTATTAAAATATCTGTTGTAATCTTAAGCGCTTCGGAAAAGTTCTGCTCTTCCTTTTTCTTCTCTCTTGATATCGGCATCGCGCCCCTGTTCATATTTATCAGCGAGTTGCCCAAAACATTCCTTATGTTTATCGAAAAACCCAAAGCGAACAACGCCAAACCAAGCGAAATATTCCTAAGCAATGTCGGCTCCATTTCGTAAGAGTATCCGTAAAAACCGAATATTGCCGGCACCACCGCCGCCAGCATTGATATTACTATCGACACTTTAAACATCGCCACTTCGCCGTATTTCTTTACCAAAGGATTTAACATCGGCGACAATAAACCCGGCAAATAGTTTACCACGTACATCAAGTTAGTCGCAAAAGCCTCGCTGACACCCAAAGATTCCGGCAATACCGGCCCCAATGTTTTGCCTAAACTGGGGTTAATGTAAAAACCTTCTTTGGTTATTACGTCCGCCTTATTGTAGTTTTGCATTACCTCTATGGGCAATACCTCTTTGGACTGCGCCAAAACTTTAAGTAAAATGCCGCGCTGATTTTTCGGTATTCTAACCACTACGGAGGAACCCAAAGTCGTCGGCATTGCCGATTTATCCGACAGCACTCCCATGTTGCCAGAAGGCATTAATACCAGCTTGCCGCCTTGTTTTAGGAAATTGGCGTCGGTTATCACTTTTATCGGAAGTTCTTCACTCCCGTCGGCGCTATATAGCGGAACCGTAGCCGTTTTGGAAGGCTCTATCCCGTACTGCCAAAATTTTATAGTTATATTTTCTTTGGCGTCTTTAAGGGCTTGAGCGAATTTTAAAAGGCTCTTATTATCCGTCTTAAGCCGCAAGTAGAAGTTGGACATCGTCCTGGGCTTTTTGCCAAATTCCCTAAGCTCAGCGGTATTGTTGTTAAAGACTATATTCGTATAGCCGTTGGTTTCGAAATCCTCGTTGAAAGAAAGCGCCACCGGCAAAACCATATCGCGCCCCGCACCGTTCATAACGCTTACAGTATAACTCTTGCCTTCAAGGGTGGCGTCAAATCTGCGAAAACCCGCCGCCGCCATAGCTTCCGAAGAGGACGCTATATTCTCCCCGTTGACAAACATCGCCTTCCTGTTTATGGATATATAGTCATTCAAACCGCCGTCCAATTTAGGAGAAAACGACGCGTTCCCCTCCTCTATATTGCGGTAGAACATTGATACCAAAGAATATTCACCGGCGTGCCTCAAGGCATTAAACACTATCACCAATTCCTGCCCGTCCGCCCCTTTTATGCGATAGGTAAGTTTTTCCGGGAAGCCGGCCTCTTCTACTACCGGGGCATACTCTCTCAATATAGAAGATAGGCTGAGCACATCTGCTTTAGTTATATACTTCTCGCCGTTATATTTGCGCCCGTCTTTTATTCTGTTTTCGGAGTGTTTGTATATTATCTTTACAAGACCGAAGTTGGAAAATGTCCCTCTAAGACGTTTAAGCTCCGGCCCCTGAACCACCAATTCGCCCTTCCTGTTCGTGGCCGCATGGCCGTGCAGGATCTTAAAAGTGATGCCGTCGACTTTTATTTCCGCCATTACCTTGGAGCCTTTGCCCTTGGGATTGGCTTTAACTTCGTCCCAGGCATTTGAAAGGGCTTTCCCCTCAATTATTTTCTGCTGAGACGCCGAGCGTCTTTCCCGCTCTTGCGCATAATACGAACCCGTCCTGTATGTCGAGAACGACGAAGCCAAATGCGGTATGGCCGGTATTTCGTAGACATATTTGTCCGCGGAGAAACGCCCGGCTATATCTTTATATTCCTTGGGCCAAGCAAAACGCCAGCCGCCAAGTTCCGCCGCTTTGCGGCTCAATTCCAACGAGAAGTCGCTGCCGCCATAGAGCGCGAAGGCGCGAATGTCGGAATAGTCCGAAAATTTAACGCCGGAAGATTGCGCGTGGCCGGGATTTATATTAAGCAATTTTCTGTCAAAATAACCATACAAATCCCGGGTAAACATAAAACCCATTCCGACAGTTCCGGCCAATACATAACCAGCCTTTGAAACATTGCTCAAAAGTCCTTTAACGCTTAAACTGTTTACGAAATTGCCGCCTGGCAGCGGAACCCCGCCGAAAAATTCAAATATCTTCGGATCTATTACGTTTACCGGCTGAATTTTAGGCATAGCCGGCATAAGCGGCATACTCGCGCTCCGCGCTCCAAAGCTAAACGTTTTGCCCAAAGACAAACCTTTCTCCGCGTTTAGAGCCAATTCCGTTCCCGCCTTTAATCCCCCGCCAAAAGCACCGACTTCCGGAACCGTCGTCGCTACGTTATAATTAAATATAAGAGCAGTGCCGAATACCGTCGCCCTGTTGTTAATAAATCTAAGGAAATCCGCCGCGGGCTTCATCTTGTGCGCGGAAAGAAAATTGTAAAACTTGTTTACAGGCGTCTTATCAGAAGCGCCGCCAAAGAGTTTAAAACCTTTCGTATAATCGGGATTGTACGGACGGTTTATTCCTAAAGCCTCGGCTATGGTTACGCCTCTCTCGGTTTCAAGAGCGGCTATCCCCAAAGTGCCGTCGCCCGAAGGCGCCCAAAAATTCTGCCACGGCTTTAATACGTTCTTATTCCACCAGCCGGCGGCTTTGTAATCGGCCCTGGCAATATTCAATCTGTTAAGACTTGAGGAAAAAACTTCACCCGCCCTTAAATATCCGCGTTCGCCCGCCGTATACAAAGGAGCCGAAGGCTTTTGTTTTAGGGCGGAACCTAAAACTTCTGTCTCTTTGGCAAGAGCGCGCCCCTCGGCGTTCAGAGGACCTTCAGCCCTCAAAGCCTCCAATTTAGACAATTTCGAATTATATATATTTACGTTTGAATTATAATCTTTAACTTTCTGCAAATATGAAGCGTTTTTGCTTTCCACAGCCGAAGCGTGCGCTCTGGCTTTTTTAATCAAATCTATCTGCGCTTGCTTAGCTTTGTATTGAGCCGTAGCCAATTTGGCTTTCGCCGTTTGCCTCTGTGTAGGATTGGAACCGGTCCTGACCGCCATTACGGCTTTCTTGCGAGCGTCGTATAAAGACGCAAGCCGCTTATTGTTAAAGTAATTTTCCAATTTTATGGCCTGACGGCTCTCGTTTGTGCCCATTGCGGCAGCGGCCGCGCCTTTTACCTGTACAGAAGAGCTCTTTATCCTCCCGCTCAAGCGCAGCATATTGTTGCGAGCGGATACATATTTGCCCAGTTTGGCGTAATTGGCTTTAATATAGGCTATCCTCTTGGCGTTATCGGCTATTCGTCCCGCCTTTACAGCAGTATATGTGGACTTGCTCAAAGCCAAAGCCTTCCCTCCCAGTTTTGCCAGGCCAACAGTTCCCCATATAAGCAGCAATATATCGCCGGCAAAAGCGGCTCTGTCCAAATAATCAAACCCGATATTGCGCCGCTTCCTCGCATCAAGGCGGGCCTGCGTTATTACCGCACCGTTATTAAGTTTCCCTTTTATCGCGGGATATCTGGCAAGCAGATCCCTGTCTATATCGTATTCCTGTATAGCGGTTATATCGCCCAAAGTCAAATTGGCCAATTCTGCCGCCATATTCTGCGCCGCGGCAGACGTCAAACCGGATTTCCCGCTTATCAGAGCGCCAGCCAAAAACGGTTTTATTCCGCCTTGCAATCCTTTATCGGCTCCGTATTCTTTAAGTATGGCTAAAGATTCTTTCCCGCCGTCCTGCGCCAACAAAAGCGCGATATCGGTAAACGAATTGCCGTAAAGATATTCGCCGTTGTATTGCGTAAGAGAAGACGCCCCGCCCAAAAACCTGCCGCCGGCCGTACGCACTTTTGAAGAGTAAAAAGTCAAATTCAAATATTGGCCCCAGCCGCCGCTTTCTTTTTCTTTTGCCGTATAACGGTTAAGTATTTCCCTTAAAGAAGCATAATTGCCCGCCGCCAACAATGCCGAAAAACCGTTGCTCAGTATCTGTCCGAAGCCTGCCCCCTTTTCCGAGGCATATATAACCCTTTTTACCGCTTTGGCATAACGCCCGCCGTCTTTGCCCGATACATAAGAGCCAATAACTATGGTGTCTATGATATCACTAAGCAGGAAAGCGGCGACTTTTTTTTCTTTCTTCCCGTCGGTAATACCAAGCTCGAGCGATTTTAAATTCTGTTTTTCCAAACGCGACACCGCATAATTGTATATTTTCCCTTTTTCCGATGCGGTTATTACAGCCTTTCCGCCTATCTTAAGGTTGACAATGTAGCGCAAAACGTTTGAAGACAAATTCTCCGCACCGACGGCTTCTATATACTTGCGCAGAATTTTGTAAGCCGCCGCGTCAACTTTGCTTTTGTTTGCCGCGCGCCAGGCGATTTCCTCTTTTGCCTCTCTTTTATACTCGGCATAGTACTCTTTAAGAGGGTATGCCTCTTTCAGCTTGGCAGCCGCGGCTGCTGCCGGGCTTTTATACGGAATGGCGCTTTGCGAAGGATTGTTCTTAACATATTCTTCAGCCGCTTCCGCTATAATAGAATTGTAAATTTTCTCATACTCTTTTAAAGGCATTACGGAAAGGCCAATAAATTGTGCCGCCAAATAGGACAACATATCATTTTCCAAAGACTTAATATTGTTTGCTCCGGCCCTCTTCACATACATCGGGGCCATCAATCCGTATTTTGAGGCGCCAGTTTTCCTCAAAGCGGCTATTTTTAGGCGATTTTTATTTCCTTCCAAGGCCTTTAAAATCAAGTTAGTTTCTCTGTTAAGCGAGGATTCGTAGACATTCCCGTCTTCACCCTTAAAAAACAAATCTTCCAATTTGGCGTCGAAAGCGGCGGACTGTGAGGCGTCAATTTCCCCCCAAGCGACACCTTTGCCCCAAGATGGCAATCCCGCTTGCGCAAAAGCCGCCGTATTACATTCGAACAGAATAGCAAAAGACAAAACTGCCGAAATAATCTTTACGCACCAAGAAGAAACTCTCTTTTTCATTTGTTGTTTACCGTTTAATTCCCGTTGGCTCCGAGTCCTTTACCTTTTACTTTATTGTTTTCAAAGCCAAAAAAAAGGCGTCTAAATATTTTTAGGCACCTTTTCCGAAATCCGATTTTGTTTCTATGCGGCAACAATCCTCTCTATCGCCGTCCGCGGCACTCCCGCAGGGGAAATGCGCGCCGAATACCAAACGCTTAAAGCGGGCCCTGCTTTTGCAAGCACAGGCGCCTCCTTCGCTTCCGTTTAATAAATAATTTATAAACATCTTTGGTATCCCTTTTCTGAAATATACACAGTGCCGAAATGAGTATTTAGTTATATTTAAATTTTATTTTTTTACGGCTTCTCCCTCAAGCCGATTTTAGGCCCATTCTTAACTGGGTCTTAAGTCCTACGGAAAGTTTTCACGCTTGTGTTTCACATATACGTTGCGTACAAAGTTATAGACATATCCTAAAGCGTGCGTAAAACATACAAGCCTCAAGATGAGGTTATGCATTAAAAAGCCCCGGTTGCCCGGGGCTTTAAATTTGCTTCTTTATTTTGAGGCTTCCTCTATCGCTACCGCTACCGCGACGCTTGCGCCTACCATCGGGTTGTTACCCATACCGATTAGGCCCATCATCTCGACGTGCGCGGGAACGGAAGAAGAGCCCGCGAACTGCGCGTCGCCGTGCATACGGCCCATGGTATCGGTCATACCGTAGGAAGCGGGACCCGCGGCCATATTGTCGGGGTGCAGCGTCCTGCCGGTGCCGCCGCCGGAAGCTACCGAGAAGTATTTTTTGCCGTGTTCGGTCGCCCATTTCTTATAGGTGCCGGCTACGGGGTGCTGGAAGCGGGTCGGGTTGGTGGAGTTGCCGGTAATGGAAACGTCCACGTCCTCGTGCCTCATTATCGCGACGCCTTCGTTGACGTCGTCGGCGCCGTAGCATTTCACCTTGGCTTTATCGCCGTCGGAGAAAGCCTTCTCGCTCACGATATTGAGTTTGCCCGTATAGTAATCGTAAGAAGTTTCGACATACGTAAACCCGTTGATGCGGGATATAATATAAGCCGCGTCTTTGCCAAGACCGTTCAAAATAACTTTAAGCGGTTCTTTTCTTACCTTATTGGCAGTTCTGGCAATACCGATTGCGCCTTCCGCCGCGGCGAAAGATTCGTGCCCCGCCAAGAAGCAGAAGCATTTGGTATTTTCGCGCAGCAGCATAGCGGCCAAATTGCCGTGGCCAAGGCCTACTTCGCGCTGATCGGCTACGGAGCCGGGTACGCAGAAACTCTGCAAGCCTACGCCGATTTTCTCGGCCGCTTCGGCCGCGGTTTTTACACCACTCTTTATCGCTATCGCCGCGCCTACCGTATAGGCCCAGACGGCGTTTTCAAAAGCGATGGGCTGTATCCCTTTTACTATTTTTTCAACATCTATGCCCTTGTCCTCGCAAATTTTCTTGGCTTCTTCCAAGGAGGCTATGCCGTTCTCTTTCAAGGCGGCGTTTATTTTGTCTATTCTTCTTTCATAACCTTCAAATGTAATCATAGTGTTATATTCCTCCCCGGTTACTCTTTGCGCGGATCTATCTTCTTGACGGCTTCGTTAAAGCGCCCGTAAGAATTGATGTTCTTCTCATAGGCGGTTTTGGGATCTTCGCCTTTCTTTATGGCGTCCATCATCTTGCCCAAGTTGACGAATTTGTATCCGATGACTTCGTTATTCTTGTCGAGGCCGATCTCAAGGACATAGCCTTCCGCCATTTCCAAGTAGCGGGGCCCTTTGGCTTCGGTGCTGTACATCGTGCCGACTTGCGAGCGCAAGCCTTTGCCCAAATCTTCCATACCGGCGCCTATCGGCAAGCCGTCGTCGGAGAACGCGCTCTGCGTTCTGCCGTATACTATCTGGAGGAATAATTCTCTCATGGCGGTATTGATTGCGTCGCATACCAAGTCCGAATTTAAAGCTTCAAGAATGGTTTTGCCCGGCAAAATTTCCGCCGCCATCGCGGCCGAGTGCGTCATACCGGAGCAGCCCAAAGTTTCCACCAAGGCTTCCTTTATTATGCCGTTCTTTACGTTTAACGTAAGTTTGCACGCGCCCTGCTGGGGTGCGCACCAACCCACACCGTGCGTAAGACCGCTGATATCCGTTATCTGTTTGGAATTGACCCATTTTCCTTCTTCAGGGATAGGGGCCGGATTATGTTTAGCGCCTTTGCATACGCTGCACATATTTTCAACGTGAGGGGTGCATTTTTCGCAGCTCATTGTTATCTCCGTATAAAAAATTTCTATTGCATATATATTTTACAATAATTGAAAGCCTATGTTAAACCCGCACTCCCCCAATGGCTTCCCCCAAGCAGAGCGCTTAATAAAAAACAACTTTTTCCGTTATTTTCTTATATTCGCCAGAACCTCTTTTAAAGAGGCGCCGGGATTATCCTTTATATATTCTAAGCACAGAGACGAAAACCCAATCTCCCGACGATGTTTGAGATTTATAAGCTCAAACTTTTTATCCCCTCTGCCTTCACGCCCGCGACTGTAAAGGATTTCCCCCTCAGATAAATAATCCTCAAGCAAAATATAAGTCATATCCGAAGGCGAAATTAAGCAATTGCCGCTTAAAAATTCATAGGCCATAGTTTCACCCACGTTTATGCGGCGTATATCCAAACTGCTATCAGCGGCGATAATATCCTTCTCAATATCCGGAGGCATAAAATAACATAATAAATATATCTTCCGCCCGATTAACTCTTTTTTAAGAGAGGAACATTCTTCAAGAACGGAAGGCCAACTCTCCGAACTCGCTTCAAAAGCCAAATTTATTCTTTCCATATTCCACCTACCTGTTGCTTATTAAAGGCAAAAAACCAAACTTACGCACTCTTTGCCAAAACTTCTTCTTCAAAAAGAAAAAATTATGCACTTTAAAATAATCCCAAAGGCAAAGCATATACAACCTTATCCCTTTGTCGTCTTGGGGGATAAGATACTGCCAAGGGCTTTCCCGCATAATAAGCCGATATTCTTCTTTATTGGGGCCGAAGTAGTTCTTTCTGAAAGCCTTGTAATGCCTTATTTTGGGCAAAAGGCAAGCGCGTTCAATATCGCCCCCTTGCGCCGGCAGGCCCGCTTTACGCCTCAAATCGGGATAGTAAAGTGTATCCATTACGTTCCAATCCCAGGCAATAAGATATTTCCGTCCGGCGCAAACATAATTTATGGCGTCTTGGTCATTATATTTAAGACGGGCAGAGTTTTCCCGCGCATAATCCAAAAGCCATTGCGTTACGCTATATTTGCGCCATAAGCCGCAGTTTATAAGCAAAACGCCCGAGTTGATATAATGCTTTACCCGCTCCCCCAAATTCTTTTTGTAATATTTGGGGGCGATATTTATATCTATTACCCCGCCTACCCATTTCTCACCCAAATCGGTATTGAATAAAGCGGAAAGCGAACCCCGCACCAAAATATCGCAGTCAAGATATATGATTTTATCGCAAGGTACTTTCTCGCCGATAAGCAAACGGGCATAGGCCGTAGGCGTCAGCCCCTTTTGGGTAACGGCGCAGCCTTTAAAATCGGAAGGTTGTACGGAAATCCAAAAAAGATCAAAAGCTCTGAAAGTTTTAAGGCTTTCTATTTCGCTTTTTCTCTTATCGCCGATCTGATTTTCCAGAATATAAAAAGCGAGTTTATCCTCTTTGGCGGCGTTTTTAAGAACGGAAAGTATCGCAACGCCCATATAAGCCGCGTAATTATCGTCCGCGGCCAAAGCTATATTGATGGTATTTCCAGACATTTGCTCTCCTAGGAGGGCACGGAAAAACCAAGAGTATATCAACGCGGCTTAAACTAAAAAAGGCGAACAGTTAGTTTGAGCCACGCTAATAACCCATATAACCGTCGCCCCCCTGTTTTAGTTAAAAAACAGGGAAAAGCAAACGATTATTTTCTGGTTTAGCGTGTGCCGAATTTTATTCGGCTCAGCATACCCGTTCGGTATGCTCCCATAAAATAATCTCAAATTTTACTTCTTGAAATATTATATGTTATTATACCGTCTTAGCCAAATTTATTTCCCCCAAAATAAAATCTTTTCCCCCAAACAAAAACGGGCAAGCATAAAAAATGCTTCCCCGTTTGCCAAAACGCCAAAATACGACCTTATTTAAGCAATGCGCGTATATCCTCGGCGATAGCTTCCGGCGTTATACCGTTCTTCTTTAACAGCTCTTCGGCGTTGAAACGATCATAAAATTCCTTACTAAAGCCGTAATTTAACACCTTAAGCGAAGAACCGCCGTAAAACCTTGTTACCTTCTCGCCAAAGCCGCCGTCAAGAATGCCGTCCTCCAATGTTACAACGATTTTATGATCCGATTTTAACTCTTCAAGCAACAATTCGTCCAATCCGCTGATATAATACGGTTTTATCAAGGTAGGCTTTACGCCAGTCTTTGCCTCTATCTCTTTGCACGCCCGCTCGCCCAAGCCGTAAAAACTGCCCAAAGCCAATACCGCAACGTCTTTACCTTTTTGCTCCACACCGTAGCGGTTCAAAACGCCCCAGTCGCGCTCTAGCGCCTGAGCGCCGCTTATCACTTCCACCGGCACTCTTATCGCCACCGGATATTCACGCTGCTTAAGCGACCAATCCAACATTGAAAAATATTCTTCCTTAGTTACCGGCGCCAAATACACCATATTGGGAATATTGGACAGTAAAGGTATATCGTATATACCCAAGTGCGTAACGTCGTTCATCGCGTATATGGAAGCCCAAAAGTTCAAAATAACCGCGGGGTTTTTATTGATGCACAAGTCTTGGGAAAGCTGGTCGAAAGTCCTCTGTACAAACGTGCTGTATACCCCCCATACCGCCTTGCCGCCGCCGCACGCCACGCCCGAAGAAAGCGCGACGGCCGTTTCTTCCGCTATGCCGACGTCTACAAACTGCGCACCCGCCGCTTTGCGTTTTTCGGAGTTAAAGCCGAATACCGCAGGCGTACCCGAAGTCACCGCGACAAGCGTTTTATCCTCTTTCATCTTCTTAAGCAGATAATCCGCCGTCATTGAGGCATAATCTTCCCCGCCTGCGCCAATCAAACTCTTGCCGTTTTCAATATTAAAAGGAGCGCAATAATGCCAAAACTCTTTGTTTTCTTCCGCGGGGGCATATCCTTTGCCCTTCTCCGTACAAATGTGTACGACTACGGCTTTCTTTACGTCCTTTACGCTCTTAAACGCTTCTATTAAAGAGTTTATATCGTTGCCGTCCTTTACAAATACATACTCAAGCCCGAAAGCCTTAAATATATTGCGCTCGGATTTGCCGTCCGTTTCCCGTAAAAGTTTAAGATTTTCGTAGAGGCCGCCGTGGTTTTCCGCTATCGACATATCATTATCGTTCACCACTATTATAAGATTGCTCTTAAGCTCGGGGGCATAATCCAGCCCTTCCAAAGCCTCGCCCCCGCTTAAAGAGCCGTCCCCTATTACCGCTATCACATTCCCGCTTTCCCCCTTTAAATCGCGCGCCTTCGCCAAGCCGCAGGCCAAGCTGACGGAAGTAGACGTATGCCCAATGGTAAAAAAGTCGTGCTCGCTTTCCTTGGGGTTGGAATAACCCGATACGTCGCCGTAGTGCTCCTCATACAAAAAAGCGTCTTTGCGCCCAGTAAGCATTTTGTGGGCGTAGCTTTGGTGCGATACGTCAAAAACGATTTTGTCTTTCGGCGAATCAAATACATAATGCAAGGCTATCGTCGCCTCAACCATACCCAAGTTAGGCCCGAAATGCCCGCCCCTCTTGCTAAGTTTCCCAATCAAAGCCGCCCTAATCTCGGAGGCTAATACTTTCAAAGCCTCTTTATCAAGTTTCTTTACGTCGCAAGGATTTTTTATTTGCTCTATATACATTTCTATTTCTCCTTTAATCAAGCATAATAATGCTCTTGCGTTTTATAAATACGCAGAAGATCTATAATATTATTGTATCAGCTGGAGTTTGCTCCAAGTCAAGATAAAAAATTGATTAGATGTATCATTAACCCGATTTTTTTATAAAATATAAAAAAGGTTAAATTAAAAAGGAGCAAAAAATATGAAAAAGACTACACCGTTCCTGTTTATAATCACGCTGTCTGCCGTAATTTGCGCTTTCGCGTTTGCCGGCTGCTCTGCGTCCCAAACAACGACGGCAAAAACAAATACGATGACTTTGGACGAAGCCTTACAAAAATCTGCCGAAACCAGACAGAAAATCAACGACATTAAAGAGGCTTACAATACCGCCAAAGAAGCTGATAACGCGACAAACGCCTCGGCTTCGACTTTAGACGCCGCCAAAGCGGCCGCACAGGAGAAAATAGACTCCGTAAAGCAGCAGATTGAAGACGAAAAAAAGGCTTGGAAAGAAACCCTTTCCAATTAACCCTTTTGAGCTCGAAAAAAGCGGTTCTCATTAGAGAGCCGCTTTTTTTATTCCGCCATAATACTATTTATATCCCGTTGATATTACATCAAATTTCTTTACGGACTGCATAACTGCGCAATATAATATTTGTCCCCCTTTTTGCGCCAATTCCCTTCTGCGATAATGAATTTTCGGATAATTATTCTCAACCGCAATTTACCCCTTACGACCATTTAAAATAGCTGCAGCTTAAATGCAATCATAAACCGAGTTTAATCCCCCTCTTTTTGCAAAACAGATATAATACAGCCATCAACTGCCCGCAATTCAAGCTCATTTCCTTAAATAAAAAAGCCCCGCACTTTCACGTACGGGGCTTTAAATGCTTTAACGCTCTTTGCCTATTTAAGATGTTTGCCTACCAGGCCGGCCATCTCGAACATGCTGATCTGCGTTTTGCCGCCGAATATCGGCTTCAATACGTCATCGGCATTTATCATTCTCTTGTTGGCCTTGTCCTGAAGGTTATGCTTCTTAATATAGTCCCAAAGTTTCTTGACCACTTCGGTTCTGGGGAGCGGGGCCGCTCCGGTTACCTTAGCAAGCTCGGCACTCGGGGTTAAAGGCGCCATAAATTTTGCATTTGCTTTTGCCATTGTTTTATCTCCTATATTATTTAACAAGCTCTTCCACTTTGGGAGCCGCGTTTAAAATTTCTTCGCTGCAGCCTTCTTTGAACTTCTCGAAGTTCTTTACGAAAGCGGCCGCGAGTTCTCTGTACTTCTTATAGTACTCGTTCTTATCGGACCAAGCGGCCGAAGGCTGCAATATTTCAGAAGGTACGCCTTCGCACTCGGTCGGGATTTCAAAGCCGAATACGTCGTCTTTTACGAACTTGACGTCGTTAAGTTTGCCGTCCAAAGCCGCGTTAAGCAAGGCCCTGGTATGCTTAATGCTTATTCTGCTGCCCACGCCGTAAGGCCCGCCGACCAAACCGGTGTTTACCAGCCAGCATTTGGCATTGTGTTTTTCCATCTTCTCTTTCAAGAGTTCGGCATATTTGGAAGGATGCAAAGCCATAAACGGCCCGCCGAAGCAGGTGCTGAAAGTCGGCTGAGGTTCCTTTACGCCTTTTTCAGTGCCCGCTACTTTGGCGGTATATCCGCTCATAAACTGATACATCGCCTGTTCCTTGGAAAGCCTTGATATCGGCGGCAATACGCCGAAAGCGTCGTACGTAAGGAAGATGATGTTCTTCGGGTGGGGTCCGCGTTCGCTGGGTACCGCATTGTCAATGAAGGTTAAAGGATAGGAAGCGCGGGTGTTTTCCGTTATTTCGGCGCTGTCCAAGTCCAATTTTCTGGTATTGTCGTCGAATACTACGTTCTCCAAAATCGTACCGAAGCGGTGCGTCGTGGAGAATATCTGCGGTTCGGCTTCTTTGGACAATTTGATTACTTTAGCATAGCAGCCGCCTTCAAAGTTGAATACGCCGTCATTGTCCCAGCCGTGCTCGTCGTCGCCGATAAGACCGCGTTTGGGATCGGCCGAAAGCGTCGTCTTGCCCGTACCGGAAAGACCGAAGAACAAAGCGCTGTCGCCGTTAGGACCAACGTTCGCGGAGCAGTGCATCGTCATAATATTCTTGAGCGGCAACATATAGTTCATTACCGTAAATACCGATTTCTTCGATTCGCCGGCATAGGCTGAACCCGCTATCAATACCACTCTCTTTTTAAAGTTGATCAGTATCGCCGTTTCCGAAGCCGTACCGTCAGTGGCGGGATCGGCTTTAAGACCCGGCAAAAACACTACCGTGAACTGAGGGATAATCTTCGTCCTTTCTTCAGCTTTAGGCTCAATAAACATATTCTTGGCGAATATATTGTGCCAAGCGCATTCGTTGATTACTCTGATAGGCATTCTGGAGGCTTCCGCGCTGCCGACGTACGCGTCGCGTACGAACAAGTCGATGCCTTCCATATATTTAAGGGCTTTGTTAAAAAGGCTGTCAAAATGTTCTTCGCTTATGCCTTTGTTGCCCTTATGCCACCAAAGCGTATTTTTTACGTCTTCGGTTTCCACGAAAAATCTGTCGTTGGGAGCGCGGCCCGTAAGTTTGCCAGTCGTTACCGTTAAGGCGCCGCCGTCGGTTATATTGCCTTCTCCCTTCTCAAGAGCCTTTTCGTAAAGCTCTTCAACCGTTAGGTTCCAATATACGGTTTTGTTCGTCTTTATTCCCAATTTATCAAGACCGTATTCGCTCTGATAAGCTGTAGGGTTTATTTTTTTCATCTTTACCAATCCTTTTTTACAATTTTATCGCCGATTTTTATCTCGGCAGGTGCGGCCTTGTCCAAAGCCCACCTTATCCTTCTTAAACCTTCTATAATATTTTCCTCGGCGGCACAGTAGCTTATCCTTAAGTACCCGTCCAGCCCGAACGATACGCCCGGAACCGTCGCCACCATTACCTTATCAAGCAGAAACGCCGATAATGCCAACGAGTCTTTATTATAGCGGCTGAAATCAGCAAAACAATAGAACGTGCCTTTCGGCGCGAGAACTTTCACGCCTTCTATCTTGGAAAGCTCGCTTAAAAGCGTGTTTCTATTATTTTCCAAAATTTTGCGCAGTTCGTCTACAACTTCTTGACTGCCCTGCAATGCGCCCAAGGCGCCCGCTTCCGACAGCGCGCTGTTGCACGATGTCGTCTGCGCCTGCATGCGGCCCATAGCCGCTATCACTTCTTTATTGGTCGATACCGCCCAGCCTATCCTCAGCCCCGTAAGACCGTAGAGCTTCGACACACCGTTTATCGCTACTATATTATCCGCATTGTCCGTATAGTCAAACGGGCTGGGCGCCTTTGCTCCGTCAAAAACCAACTGATGATATATATCGTCCGTCATCAGCCAGATATTCTTGCGGCGGCAAAGTTCAACCGTCTTCTTTATAAAATCCGCGCCAAACAAAACTCCCGCCGGATTGCTCGGGCTGTTTAGCATTATCGCTTTCGTCTTTTCCGTTACCGCGTTCTCAAGCTCCTCGAAAGTTATCTCTATACCTTCTTTGGGCTTTACCGCCACGGGTACGCCTCCCACAAGTTTTATCATATCCGGATAACTTACCCAATACGGCACGGGAAAGACGACTTCGTCGCCTTTGTTTACCACGCTCAAGAGAAAATTATATATAGCCTGCTTCGCGCCCGAAGATATAATAATATTCTTATTATCTATATCTATACCGTAATGCTCCTTGGTATAGCGCGCGACAGCTTCCTTAAGTTCCGCGCTGCCGGCAGTAGGCGAATATTTTATCTTGCGGCTTTGCGCTTTCTTTACGATTGCGTCAACCGCGCTTAACGGCGCAGGTATCTCCGGCTCGCCGCCGCCCAAATGGACAACGGGTAAGCCTTCCTTCTTTAATGCGGCCGTTTTTGCGTTTAATTTAAGAGTAGGCGAATCGCCTATCGTTGAAGATAAATTGCTAAGTTC
This sequence comes from uncultured bacterium, assembly GCA_949291515.1. Classification (GTDB taxonomy): domain Bacteria; phylum Elusimicrobiota; class Elusimicrobia; order Elusimicrobiales; family Elusimicrobiaceae; genus Proelusimicrobium. The sequence continues at coordinate 49,241 of CASEVY010000013.1, forward strand.
CATTTCTCCCTCTCCATACATTATACCTTTATTGTCCGCCCTTTTTAACACCCAAAGAACTAATCGCCAAAAATACCCGTTTTATGGACTATAATCCTTTTTTTACACTGCTTTTTCCGCACCTTTTGAACAAATATATATAATTGTCTTATGAAATGGAACCCTTGGCACGGCTGCCGCAAATATTCTGAAGGCTGCCTTAATTGTTATGTCTACCGCATAGATTCAAAACACGGAAAAGACAGTTCCTTAATAGTTAAAAATAAGGACTTCGATTTGCCTCTCAAAAAAAGCCGCGGCGGCAATTTTAAAATACCTTCCGGCGAAACGGTTTACACCTGTTTCAGTTCGGACTTCTTTCTCCAAGAGGCCGACCAATGGCGCGACGAGGCTTGGCGTATGATTAAATTGCGAGCGGACCTTCACTTTTTTATGACCACCAAACGAATACTGCGCCTGTCCGATATGTTCCCCCCGGATTGGCAGGAGGGATATCCAAACGTAACTATCGCCTGCACCGTGGAAAATCAAAAACGGGCCGACGAACGCCTGCCCGTTTACGTAAAACTGCCGATAAAAAATAAAATCATTATTTGCGAACCGATGCTGGGCGCAATAAATCTGCGCCCCTACCTTTCCGCGCAAATTGAAGAGGTCATCGCCGGCGGAGAATCCGGCCCCAATGCCAGAGCGGCTAATTTCGACTGGTTCCTCGATTTATCCGCCCAGTGCAAAGAAGCGAATGTGCCTTTCAAATTCAAACAGACCGGCGCCAATTTCGTTAAGGACGGAAAACTCTATAAAATCCCCCGCCGCCTTCAGCATATACAAGCCCAAAAAGCAAATATAGATTTTTACTGATCCAAAAATTCAGCCTTATCGGCCGCGGCTATGTAGGAATCGGCCTCCCTAAGCTGCTTGATTTTATAGCAAAGCGGTATCACCGCGAAAGAGATAAGGCTCATTACGCTGACAAGCAGGAAAAATTCCTTATATCCCAAAACCACCTGCAATTTGCCGCTTATCATATTGGGTATCATCATTCCAAACGCCATTATCCCCGTAGATATGGCGTAAAAAGAAGTCTTGTATTTCCCCTGCGAAACAAACATCACAAATACCGTAAATGCCATCATCGCAAGGCCGTTGCCGAAGTTCTCCAAAACAAGCAAAGTCCCTATAACCCACAGATCGGGCCGAAAATACGCCATATACGCGTAAAAGAAATTGGGCAAAACAAGTATCAAGGCAAAATAGCATATACACCGCCTAAATCCATACCTTGATAATATATATCCGCCCAATATATTGCCCGCTATCACCGCCAAAAGCCCCAAAGTGCCTTTGATGTAGCCAAAAGCCTCGGTGCTTAAAGCCAAAGCCCCTTCCGCCTCCGGCTTTAAAAGGAAAGGCACCACCACTTTTTCCAGACACGCGTCCCCAAAACGATACAGCAGTATGAAAAGTAAAATATATACTATATTCTCCTGCTTAAAGTAACTCTTGAATACGTCGGCAAACAGATAGCCTCTTTCCAGTACCGCCGCCTTATCGCCCTGCGGTTTGGGCAATATTACCTTATGATAAGTCGTCACCAAAAAAGTAAAAGCGGCCAATGCGCATAAGACCATACTCCAAGCCGAAGCCTCGCTGTCGCCCAAAGCCCTAGCCTTGCCCGCCAATACCACCAAAGGCCCGCTGATAAATATCATAGCGAACCTGTAAAACACCGTGCGCCAGCCTACAAATTCGCTTTGGCGCTTGCCGTCAAGCGCTATCATATAATAGCCGTCAAGCGCGATGTCGTGCGTCGCCGATATCGCCGCGCCCGCGAAAAAACCTATTATGGAAAAAGTAAAGAAATTATCCCACTTCAAACAAAGCGCCAAAAATAAAAAGACCAAAGCCAAAGCGTACTGCGTGGCAAGTATCCAAAAACGCTTCGTCGCGCTGCCCTCAACCAAAGGCGACCAAAACATCTTTAAAGCCCATGGCAGATATAGCCAGCTCGTCCAAAAGATAAATACGTCGTTGGAAACCCCCATTTTGGAATAGATAACTGCGGAAAGTATGTTGATTACGGCATAGGGCACACCTTCCATAAAATACGTCGTAGGTATATACGCCCAAGGCGAAATATTCTTTAAATTCATATACGCTCCAAGATACCGCTCTTTATGTGTTTTAGTATACAAAAAATATATTTTATATGTATAATCTCTGCTGGGGAAATATTTGACCGAAAGGATATTCCGATGAAATTAAAACTGATAAATAACTCAAGCGAAGATTTGATAATTTTCTTAAGCGGCTGGGGCTGCGACGATAATCAATTCAAAGATATGCGCAGCGCAAAAAACGTTTTGCTCTGCTGGGATTATTCCGACATAAATTTTGACTTCGACGCTTCCGCCTACAAAAATGTTTATTTGCTGGCTTATTCCGCGGGGGTCTTCGCCGCGGGGCTAATAAAAAACAAACTCCCCGCACTAAAACAAAAAACAGCCGTAAACGGCAATCCGCTGATTTTCGACGATTATTACGGTATCCCGGAAAACGTTATAAAAGTTTTCAGGGGGCTTAATCTTTCAAATTATATGGACTTCAGGCGCGATTATCTGGTGGCCGGCGAGGAGGAATTGGAAGATTTCAATAAAAATTCTTCTCTGCGGACTTTCGAAAGCTGTTTTGAGGAACTGGATAATCTGCAAAAACTCGCCGCGCGGGAATATCCCGTAATGGAGTTTGACAAAGCAATAATCGCCGAGAAGGATAAAATATTCTCCCCCGCCAGACAAAAAGAATATTTCCGCGGAAAGTATAAAACCTTAAGCGATTGCGCCCATAATGTGTTCTACCGCTTTAAGAACTTTGACGAAATACTCGATTTTTGACGTTTGGCGCAAAGTTTATCTTCTTAAGCGGGCGGTAATTTTATATAATATATTGGAACTGGAGAGGTGTGTGAGTGGTTGAAACAGCAGGTCTCGAAAACCTGTGTACCGCAAGGTATCGAGGGTTCGAATCCCTCCCTCTCCGTTTTTTTGTTGCCTTTTACCCTTATAACAGACATTTTTTTTCTATCGCCTTATTCGGATTGACATCGTATAATCAAAACAGATAAAATATAGGCTCTTACCGAAAGGTAGGATAATTAACATTTGAGATATCAGGAGAACTAATGAAAAAGAAACTTACCATCGCGTTGTTGGCCGTATTTCTTTCCCCCTTGGCTTTTGCGCAAGGCAATTGGGGCGTTGGAGTCAAGCTGGGAGCCGGGGAATCTGATCCTAAAACTTTGCAACAAGTTTTTGATAATGTCGGCGGCAAATTAACTAAAGGATACGGCCTTTTCGGTTTGGAAGCTCTATATGAAATGAATGTCGAAAATCAACATAAAGTGGGTGTAAAGCTCGGTCTTGACTTCTACGGCAACAACGAATATGAAAATAATTTTATATCCAAGATAACCGAGGAAACTTATGCCATCCCTCTTACCGTTTATTATAAATGGGACAATGGCGTAAAGAATTGGAGCTTCTTCGCGGGTGCGGGTGCCACCTATATGAAGGCCGAAATGGATAATGACACCGACAGCTACAACGAATCTAAAATATTTCCCCACATTACCGGCGGCGCGGAATATAGATTTACCGAACTATTTGCTTTGGGTATTGACGTAAAATACAATTTCAACGCCAAACTTGAAAAGCATATAGAATCTATCGATTATAAAACCGACAGAAGCGGTATCAGCGGTGCTTTGGCTGCCCGTTTTTACTTCTAATAAAAAAACAAAAAACGAAAACCCTCGGCCAAAACCGAGGGTTTTTTATTTCCTTATATATCCTAGAGAAACAGCCCGCCTGTACGTTTTATCCGATTTTAAAATGCCCCCACTATAAAGCCCGCAGGCGAAATGTATTGACGGGAAATTAAACAGTTTTTATTCTGTTGGAACAAAAATCCAACAATAAAGCGGCAGCGCGATTTAATTTATCTAGCGAATAGGAAGAAAAATTCTTTCTCTCCAAACAATATTGCATTAAATCTTTAGCTTCGCCGCTTAACTTCCCGAAAAGTTCTCTCTTCCCGCAGGGATATTCCCCCGTATCGCAATAATATTCCGCTTGCAAAACAAAGAAAATCCCTTTATAAATCTCCCCCAAAGAAACCGCGAAATCCGCGTCGTATAAAAAAGCGTGAGCGCAGGCGTGGTATAAAGCCTCGCACCCCGCTTTAACGGCGTCTTTGGCGTCTTGCTTGGCGGGGACAGAGATTATATCCTCCATTTTACCGTAAACAGACTTAGTGTCGAAATAAAGTTGAAAAACTTCCCGCTTGCTCCAATTGGCCAGTTCCTCACGCCCGCTTATAAAACCACAGGCCTTTTCGTGATAGGGCATTGTCCGTATCAATTCTTTATATTTCTCCAAATCGGCAAGCGAAAGATCGTCTAAAACTGCCACAATATCAATATCGCTGTTTTCTTCGGCTTCCCCCCTTCCGTAACTGCCCTGATAGCCGAAAAACAAAAGCCTCTCCCCAAACGCGGCCCTTACCTTTGACAGCAAAGCTCCGCTCCACTCTTTTATATCTATTCTGCAACCGTTAATCATTTATCTACCTTCTCCGATGATTTGCTTTCTATATCCCGCTTTATGAAACTATGTAATTCGTCAATATTGGCATTAGTTCCCGACAACGGATAAGACAAAGTGTTCCTTTTCTGTAAAAAAACTAAAAATTTTTGAAACATATTATATCCCCCTCTTATAGCGTTTGCGCGCCCCTCTTTTAACTCCAGCCTTAAAAATACCTTCCCGCCAATCTTATCCAAATAAATATTCTCCACATCCCCCCATTTAACAAATCCTTCGGGGAGTATTGCGCCATCTTCATTTATAGTCAATATTAAAGGATTTTTAAAAAATTTTAAAAAAGCCAAAGAACCGAGCAGCGTAAAAAAAAGCAGAGAAAACCACCCCAAAATTTTATACAAAATCGGGCTGTCATAATGGTATAGGCTAAAATTTGAATCCGAAGCTAAATTCTCCGCATAAAAAATAAAAAACAAACCCGCCAAAGTAAAAAAAAGAATTCCCAAAAAGATAATAATTAAAGTCTTTTTAGTATAGGATATTTTAAATTCCTTAACTTTTCCGCTTTTATCCATTTTGGCCCTCATATCCCGACATTTATAACGCCCGTTGCTATTTTGCTTATATCGCTATAGGTTAGGCCTCAAAAGCGGAATTTTTTAAAATATCCGCGCGGATATTTCTTATATTTTATTGTAAATGAAATCTGGCAGCACTTTTAAAATCCACGCTATCAAACGCCAACGCTTTGTTATATAGGTTACCGCTTTGCCCTTGGCTATGCCGCAAGCTATTTGGCGCGCTGCCTTATAAGTAGGGGCGACCCAAAAAAGCCCGTCTTTGCCGCCAACACCTTTGGCCAATGCCGTATCGACAAAACCAGGTACTATGGTGCAAACTTTCAAATTAAGTTTATTCTTAAGAGCCTTCTTCCTAAGCCCCTCAAGATAGTTACTTACATAAGCCTTGCTTGCGTAATAAGACGGCGCCAAATCCGACCCCCTGAAAGAGGCTATGCTGGATATCCCCGCAAGCGCGCCAATGCCGCCCCTCTTTTTTAAATTGCTCTCGAAATAATTATAAGCCGCTACCGCCGCGTCCGTAAACCCCAAGACATTCGTCTTTACCGTATCTATTTCAGGGGCGGCATTTAAAGAAGCGTTTATATCGCCTATGCCGCTGCAGATTATTATTGTGTCTATTTGGCCCATATCTTCGTGCGCGCTTTTTATCAAATCCGCGCAGGCTAGAGCCTTAATATCGGAAACATAGGTAAAAACCCTTTGCGGATTTACCCGTTTAAGCTCGTCCAAAAGAGCTTGGCGCCGCCCGCTTACCCCGACGACACAACCCAAATCCAAATAATACTCGGCCAAGGCGCGGCCTATACCCGAAGTCCCGCCGATTATAAATATATTTTTATCCGCCATAGTATTTATTATAATTTATTTTATACCAATTATATTAGGTTTGATATGACAGTAAAATACGAAAATAAAGAACAATGCGATATATGTTCCGGACGAAAGCTGGAAAATCTTTTCAAAATAAGGAACTTGGAGGGCTTACACGGCCAATTTAATCTGCTTAAATGCAAAGATTGCGGTTCTTACTATACTTCCCCCTACCCTACTCCGCAAACGATAAGCGAATTGTATTCCGAAAGGGAAAGCAATCAAAATTTCGATTTAAAATCCAACCCGATTATAGACTTGCTAAAAGATATCTCCGCGAAAAAAACTTTGAAAAACTTTATCAAAAAGACAAAAATCCGCCCTCTTTCCGTTCTTGACTTCGGCACCGGCAACGGCAGATACGCCGCTATGGCCTCCGTCCTGCTCCCCGAAGCGCAAATAACCGCCTGCGATTTTATTCCCGAAAGGCCCCAAAGATTAAAAGAACAGGAATTCAAACATATCAATTATATCGCCACCCCCCAAACGCTTGAGGATACCGCCCGTTACGACCTAATAATCTTAAGACACGTGCTTGAACATGTATTTAAACCCGCGGATTTTTTAAAAATATTGCTAAATAAACTGACCCCAAACGGCTTTATCTACATAGAAGTGCCGAATATAAATTGTATATATTCCCATTATCTGCTGCGCAGTCATTACAGCGGATACAATCCGCCCTACCACCTGACGCATTACGATAAAAAAGCCCTAAAAACCCTTTTGCAGAAAATAAACGCCGATTTCGATATTTGGCAGCAGACTATGCCGCTGGCCTCAAATGTCGTCGCTTCGATGTGCAAAAAGAAGCTAAATCCGTTTTTCCAGTTCGCGGGCATAGCGCTGCACCCGATTCAAAAAGCTAGCGCTTTTATTAAAGGCGAAAAAGAAGTGCTGTGCGCGGCTGTCAAAGCCGCTGTCAAAAACAAATAATATGGCTATAATTCATAATATAAGGGGGCTTGTATGAAATATAACGATAACGCAAGGAATGATTTGGACGTCTTGTCAAAAGGCGCGTTTTTGCTGTCACAAGACGCGGGACAGACAAATATTATGACTATCGGCTGGGGCGCGATAGGCAATATTTGGGGCAAACCCGTATTTATCGCCTTGGTAAGGAAAAGCCGTTTTACCCGCGAACTAATAAACGAATCGAATGAATTTACCGTAACTATCCCGCATGAGGATATGTCCGACGCTTTGGCGCTGTGCGGCACAAAGTCGGGGCGGGAAATGGACAAAATGGAAGTCGCGGGTTTAAAAACCGTCCAAAGCAAAAAAATCAATACGCCTACGCTGGACTGCAAAGGCACTCATTACGAATGTATGGTGCTTTATAAAACCGATATGAAGCCTTCGGAGCTAGACGAACTGACAAAAGAACGCTGGTATGGCGACAATGACTTCCATACCGTATACTTCGCGGAGATAGTAAACGTATCCGAAAAGTAAACTCCACCGTTTATAAAAAAGACGGGCCGCTTTCAAATGCGGCCCGTCCCGTTTTTAAATGAAAAGTTTTCAAATCCCCAAATCCGCGGAGTTGGTAAACAAAAACCTCAAGCTGTCCTTTTTGACGGTCTTGCTGAGAATTTTAGACAATTCGTCCATAGCCGCGTAAAATACCGGCATATCCTCAACTTCTATGGAAATGGTGGCGATATTAACCATATTCTTGGCTCGCGCAGAAGCTATGTAAGAACATGTATCCGTATCCAACGTGTTATACAGACATTGCGTGGAGTAGCGATAATATTCCCTCAGCAGAAGCTCCGAATGATGTTCGTCGTAATATATTCCCTGATACCGTTTGGGAAAAGCGCTGTTGGGCACTATTAATCTTACGACCCTAATTCTAGCCCAAAATTTTTCCCGCAATTTTACCAGCAGCTTATGAAACTCTTCCGCCTGCGTGCTTGTTCCGTAACCGGTGTCCAAAACCAATTTTTTATGCGGCATAGGCGTTTTTTTGAATTTGGCAAGTTTGCTCTGATATTCCGAATTCCCAGCCGCCTCTTTTACTTTTGAATCATATCTCTTAAGAAACGCCTCCACCCTTTTGGCGCTTTCTTCGGACATCTTTGCCTTACCCGATTGCTGTTGCGCATCTATAAATTTACTTTCAAGCACTTCCAAGAAATCGGCCCCTTTCTTTGAAACCGAAAAGTTTTCTACCGGGATTACGCCACTGTCAAACGAAAACCCGACATTCAAATCCGTTCTGCTTTGCGCCTTTACTGGCATTGCCAACAAACATAAAACGACCGCCGTTATATAATACTTCATATTTCTATCCTCTCCTCACATGAACTTGCCGAAACCCTTTTATACTTTTCATTTTAACACTGGCGGTTTTTCCCCACAAGGGACCTTGGACCTATTTTTAAATAGGTCTTTTGACCTAAAAACCTTGCTTTAAAACTCAAAACGCCCCTTTTATGTGGCCGCTTTTGCAAAATTGCCGGCGCCGTTCGACATTATCGGCCTATAAAATGTTAAAATATATATATATGTTAAGAACAATATTTTTCGGCACCCCCGAAGTAGCCGTACCTTTTTTGGAATTGCTGCACGAAAAGACACAAGTCCTTCTTGTAGTGACACAGCCCGACAGACCTTTTGGCAGAGGTTTAAAACTAAAGCCGTGTCCAGTAAAGGAAAAAGCCCTTTCTTTAGGGCTAAACGTAATTTCTCCGGAAAAGCTCAAGGACAATGTCGACTATATAAAATCGATGAACGCCGATATAGGCATAGTGGTGGCCTACGGCAAAATATTCAGAAAGCCCGCCTTGGAATCGACAAAATTGGGCCTTTTAAACATACATTTTTCGCTTTTGCCCGCATATCGCGGCGCCGCGCCGGTGCAATACGCGCTGTTTAACGGCGAAAAGAAAACGGGCGTAAGCGCATTTTGGATAGAAGAAGGGTTGGACAGCGGGCCTTTGGCCGCGGCCCTGCCCTGCGAAATACTCCCTTCAGACAATGCAAAAACCCTATTTGAGAAACTTACGGCTCTTGGTAAAACGGCTTTGACGCAAGTTATAGAAGACATAGAGAAAGGCGAAATTAGGAAAATCCGACAGGAGGGCGACATTTCTTTGGCCCCTTCAATAGATAAAACCAAGACCGTTGTTTCCTTCAAAGATATGACCGCCGAACAAATACACAACAGCGTCCGGGCATTGGCCGCGGCTATGCCGGCATACGCAAAAGCCATAACAAAAGACGGTCAAATTATCCAGCTGATAGAAACCGAGCCGTCCGATCAAAAATCAGATATGGCCTGCGGACAGATAACTTTAATTGAAAGGAACAAAGGCTTTTTTGTAAAATGTAAAGAGGGCGTTTTAATGATAAAGACGCTGCGCCCGGCCGGCAAAAATATAATGACGGCAGGGGCTTATATAAACGGCAGAACAATGGCTGCCGGGGATTTCTTTTTTGAGTAAACTATGAAAAAAGACAAAGAATTAAGAGATGATTTTCTGGACGATAAACCTATAGTATTCGCTTCCGTTTTTAAGGCTTTGGCGGTGCTGTGCATAATAGGAGTATTTTTGGCGGTTGTAGGTTTTTTCTCGTTTGACTGGGCCTTTTCGGCCATAGTACACAGCAGGGAAGAAACCACCGTTCCCGATTTATCAAAGAAACCCGTAGATACGGCCATAGACATACTGGCAAACGCTAATTTGGCGATATTTAAGGCGGGCGAAGAGTTTCAGCCGGAAATACCTTCCGGTTCCGTAATAAGGCAGCTTCCCCCCGCGGGAACGATAGTAAGGGAAGGGAAAGTCGTAAGAGTATGGCTCAGCCAAGGCAGCGAAAACATTGAAGTACCCGACGTTACCGGCGTATTGCAAAGAAACGCCGAACTTATGTTAAGGCAAAGCCATCTCGCCGTAGGCTTAAAACAAACGGCCTCTTCATTAACGGTGGAAAAGGGCTACGTGGTAAGCCAAACGCCTGCAGCGGGTGAACTTGTAAGCAAGGGCCAGCCGATAGATTTGGTAATATCGAGCGGGAAGCCGCTGTCTTCACAAATTTTAATGCCGGACTTCAGGCAGAAGAAACTGCAGGAAGCCAATCGTTGGGCTTCGGAGAACAATATAGAAATAGTCCTTACCGAAGACAGAAATTCTATGTTCCCCAACAGCACCATTATAAGACAGTCGCCCGCGCCCGATACGGAAATAGCGCCAAAATCATCTATAGAAATAACGGTAAGCACCCGCCCCGTATCCGACGATGAAAAAACGCACCGCATCTATTATGAATTGCCGCAGGGCAAAAACCAAAACAGGGTAAAGATAGTTTTGATTGACTCTATCGGCGAGCGTGAAGTATTAAACGAGTACAAACAGCCCGGCTCCAAGATAGACATAACCGTCCCTTACGGCGGCGACGCCAAATTTAGAATCTATGTCGACGGCGTGTTGGTACGCGAGAAGGAAATGAAATGATAAAATTGCCCGCACGCGCCGACCGGCCTAAAGATAAGACTGTTATCGCCCCTTCGATATTATCGGCGAATCAGCTTATATTGGGCGAGCAGATAAAACAGGCGCAAGAGGGCGGAGCGGATTGGCTCCATATAGACATAATGGACGGGCATTTCGTGCCGAATTTAAGTTTCGGACCCGCGACGGTAAAAGCGATAGACGGTTTTACGACTTTGGCGCAAGACGTACACCTTATGGTGGAAAAACCCGCGGATTTTATAGAACCGTTTATAAAAGCGGGCGCCGGTTCTTTGACTTTGCATATAGAAAGCAAAGGCGACATAAGAAAATTGCTTGAAGGGATAAAAGGCAAAGGACTATCCTGCGGGATATCTATAAAGCCAGATACAAAACCGTCGGACCTTTTGCCCTATGTCGATTTAATAGATTTAATACTTGTAATGAGCGTATATCCCGGTTTCGGCGGGCAGGCTTTTTTGCCCTCAAGCCCTAAACAAATATCAGATATACGGGAAATAATAAAAGCAAGCGGCCGCGGAATATGGCTTGAAGTTGACGGCGGAATAAACAAAGAAACAGCCACAAAGGCCGTAGAAGCCGGCGCCGACGCCCTGGTGGCGGGCAATGCCGTATTCGGGCAGAGCGACATAAAAGAAGCCATAGCCCAAATACGCCGGGCAATAGAGATAAAATAAAGATTTTAAACAAAACTAGATTTGCCGTTTCCTACAAAAAACGGCAAATAAAAGGAGAAGAAAATGGCAGTAGTAATCAGACTCCAGAGAACCGGCAAACGCACTCAGCCGCAATACAGGATTGTAGCTGCGGAAAAGAGAAGCGCGGTAGGTTCTCAGGCTAAGGAAGTACTCGGGACTTATAATCCCTGCGTAAAAGAAACAGAGCAGATTAAGCTTGACCTTGAAAGAGTAAACCATTGGGTAAAAGTCGGAGCGATACCGTCTAAAACCGTGGCCTCTTTAATCAAAAAAGCAAGCAAATAATTGCCTGCCTTTAACAAAAAGGTGTTCTTATGAAAGAAATGGCAATATTCCTGCTGACTTCACTTGCGACGAAGAAAGACAGCGTCGTAGTGGAAGCCAAAGAAGAACAAAATAATGTTTATCTTACGGCAAAAGTCGATCCTTGCGACAAAGGAAAGGTAATAGGGAAAGACGGCTGCATAATCAAAGCGGTGAGGACGGTGCTCAGCGCCGCGGCGGCCAAAGCCAATAAGAAAGTATCCCTAAAACTGGAAGACTGATGAAGATTGATATTATAACCTTGTTTCCGGAAGTTATGGAACCTTATCTGTCAAGCAGCATAATGGGCAGAACAAGGAACAAGGGTATAATGGAAATAGGGTATTTAAACCCGAGAATCTTCACAAAAGATAAACACAAAACTGTCGACGACAGGCCATACGGCGGCGGGGCCGGAATGTTAATGAAAGCCGAACCGCTATATCAGGCCATAAAACAATTAAAGAAGCAATCCCCGTTAAAAGGGAAAAACCCTTTAGTTGTTATGACAAGCCCGCGCGGTAAAGTGTTCAATCAAAAGCTGGCAAAAGAGCTGGCGAAAGAAAGGCACATAATATTCTTATGCGGGCATTACGAGGGCGTAGACGCGAGAATCTACCCCGAGATAGACTTGGAAATCTCTTTGGGCGATTTTATCTTGACGGGAGGCGAACTCGCCGCCTGCACGATAATAGACACCATAGCCAGGCTTCAGCCGGGCACATTCGCCAAGCAGGACGTAACGGCGAAGGAAAGTTTTGAGGATAATCTCCTTGAAGCTCCGCAGTACACCAGGCCGGAAGTATGGCGCAGGAGGAAAGTACCCGCCGTATTATTAAGCGGGAACCATAAAGAGATTGAAGAGTGGAAGTTAAAAGAGGCTTTAAAAATAACAAAGAAATTAAGGCCCGACTTGCTTGATAATAGACCTCTCAAAACAAGCGAAGAAAAGAAAAAAAGACTCAAGAGGAGAAAATAGAAGTATGAATATGAATGAAATTGCCGCAGCGCAATTAAAGAAAGACCTGCCTTCCTTCAAAGCGGGCGATACTGTAAGAGTATCGGTAAAAGTAGTAGAAGGCGATAACGAAAGAATCCAGCTTTTTGACGGCGTAGTAATAGCCAGAAGAGGCAAAGGGATAAGCGAAAGCTTCACGGTAAGGAAAGTATCCTTCGGCGTAGGGGTGGAGCGTATTTTCCCCTTGCACTCCCCGAGAATTGAAAAAATAGAAGTATTAAAAGTCGGCAAGGTAAGAAGAGCGAAACTCAATTACTTGAAGAAACTTTCGGGCAAAGCGGCCAGATTGCAGGAAAAGGCCAAGGTGGTACCGGGCTCCCAAACGGTAAAAGAAACCGTAACGGAAGAAAACGTCGCCCCAGCCCAGGCCGAAGAAGCCGCAGCAGAAACGAAATAATTTTTCCGTTTCGAACACATAAAAATCCCCGCTTACAAGCGGGGTTTTTTATTCTTTTTCATAAAAATCACAAATTATCGGATTTTTATTTTAAATATTCTTTTAATCTCTATATCCAAGCAAAAGCCTTATTGCAAGTATATCTTATTTTAGGATAATATACGGTAATTTGAGCGCTTTTTTTGTCTATTTCGACATATCTCAGCAAATCGCATTTATCTGACGAAAAAACCCACGAAGATTCCGACTTCGGGCAATCGACTGCGCTTAACGCCCCATAGTTGCCTTGCGACATTAATGTTTTTTTGTTTTCCGCCAATTTGCTTTCACATTCCGCAATTTGTTTTTGTACTATTTTCGATTGGCGGGGATTGCCCTCAATATAGTAAGTATAGAGCGTAAAACTATCCATCTCTTCGCGCTCTTCAACGATATAGGGCCACCTGCAAACGCCATTATTTTTCTTGTATCCGGAATTACAAATACAATCCCCATCGTTATAAACCCACCCTTTGTCTTTTTCGCAAGTATAAGTTCTGTTGCAGGTTCCGTTTTCACAGACACATTTTTCCGAGGGACGACTCTCGCAAAAGGAGCCGTTCCAACATTTATCATCGGGGCAGGAATCGCTGCGGCATTCTTTTCCCCACTCGCTGTAATATCCGTCGGAGCAACACTCTCTGGCCTCCGTTTCGCACTCGTTTTTAGGCCTGTATTCAAATGCTGTTTTACCAAGACAGGAATCCGCGCCGAAAGCGGGAAAGGAAAACAAAAGGCAAATAAGCGATAAAATCAAATATCCTGCGTTTTTTTAATAGACATACTCCCCCCTAATCATCATATTGTTACAATGAAATTTATCAAAAAAAACTGTCAAGCGTTTTTTGATTTTCGGAAAAGTTTAAGACGAAGGATCTTTGGATTTTATATTTGAAGTCAATAAAAAAACATTCTTACTTAAAGGGCGGAATATTATCGGCCTATTTTCCCTACGGTAAAAGTGTGAACAAAAGGATATCTATCGTATTCATCGGCAGAAATATCTTCGGGGATTTGTTTTATCCTAACAATCAGATAATACTTCCCGTTTGAAGCCGCTTTTGTTATCTGCAGGAACGCTACCTCTACGTTTCTTTTATTATTTTCCACTTCGGATTCGGGCATTTTTTTGTTTTCCGTTTCCATAACAAGGACGGAAGATTGCGTCAGAGAAAACTTAAAATCATAAGCGATATTTTTTTCTTTCAAAAACAACTTATATTCTGGTTTTGATATTTTCATTCCCGCCATTCTCACGGCCGGGATATTCAATTCCGCTTTACCCTTTTTACACGGCAATAGGAGAGCATATTCGTAGTTAAGGCTACGTTCATAAGTTCTCTTAAAATCCCAAACGGGCGCTTTTGATTTTGATGTGTTTTTATTTTTAATATAGGCTTGGCGCAATTCCTCTTTCAATGCTCTTTCGTTTTGGCTGAGTACGATGCGGCGCAGCTCATCTTCGTTTCGGGCTTTTGCACCTTCCAACGTAGCCTGCGCGCATATAAAACGGCAGCACAACAAAAAAAGTATCAATGTTATTATTCGACGCATAATTAAACGGGGCGCAAATATACGCCTAAAATTATTTTACGATTTTAATCAAAAATAGAAAAAGGGCGTACCCGTCAAGAGTACGCCCTTCAAGTTGTTAAAAAGTTATTTTTTTGAAGCCTTTTTAACCGCTTTCTTTACACATTTCTTAGCCGCCGGTTTCTTTACCGCAGCTTTCTTTACGGCTACTTTTTTAGCCGCAGGTTTCTTGGCGCAAGCCTTCTTGCCGCAGCAAGCCTTCTTGGCGCAAGTTTTCTTAGCCGCCGGTTTCTTTACCGCGACCTTTTTTACAGCGGCCTTCTTTGCCGCCGGCTTCTTTACCGCAGCCTTCTTTACGGCTACTTTTTTAGCCGCAGGTTTCTTGGCTGCTACTTTCTTCTTTACAGGCATTTTATTTCTCCTGAATATAAGGATATAACTTCAATGAAATAATACTACAAAACAAAAACATTTTCAACTTTTTTGTAAAAAATAGATAAAATTTTTTAAAAAAATCAAGTCCCCAATCGCCTATACATTTATTCCGATCTCCGTCTGAGAATTTAGCTTTTTTTAAAATATTTTCCATATTTCCAATTATTTTATTTCGCTTGATTACAAAGAAGCAATACACACGTTTCAATCGATATTTTTATTTGTCTTTTTTATTTGGAATTTGTTTTTTCTTCCCACGTGAAACAATCGTATTAACTTTTTTATTTTTAATAAAATCTGTTTTTATCCTGGCCCAAACACAAAAAAAGCGGCGCATTTTTAAATGCGCCGCTTACCAAAATTAAGCTGTTATTTAACTATCAATATTGATCGGCCGTCTTCTTGTTCCGCATTCGGATCAGGCATTTCTTTACCGTCGACTATATACAAATATCTGTATTCGCCCGGATAGATTACCAATGTCGTAGACCATACGCCGCCGCTCTTTTTAAGAGCAATAGGTTTCCGCATTGTAAAACCCGATATTATCGACACCTTTTTGGCGTCGCCGTAATATTTGAACGTTACCTTTCTCGTTTTACCGGTGCCGGATACAAAAACGCTCTGTTTTTTGGGCTCCGCTTTCACTTCTGCGGGTTGTTCTTCTTTTACCACAGGCGCACTAGATGTTTCGTCGGATTTAGGTTCTTCCTCTTGTACGGAAGATGAATCTTCCTCCTGCGGAAGTTTTATATCTTCCACTTCCAAATTGTCAGAAGCGGAAACGTCCGACAATTCTTCCTCCTGCGCCACGCTTTGCGGTATTAAGGAAGCGAAATCGAAACCGTTAAAAAAAGCTCTGTATATGAAAAACCCGAAAACGCACAACGCCACTATATCTACAAATATTAAAAATAACCAAATCTCTTTTGAAGTTTTTTTGCTGTTTTCTTGAATTTCTTCGGGCATAAGGACCTCTTAAAAGCGGGCGAAGGGAATCGAACCCTCGTCTAAAGCTTGGGAAGCTTCCGTTCTACCATTGAACCACGCCCGCACAAACTCAACACATTTATTTTACTAAAATAAGCTGCTTTTCGGCAAATTTATTGAACCGCTATCCAAGTAGACGGCTCTTGTTCTCGGAAAGGAAACGCAATGCGTCTTCTCTCGTCTTTATATTCCCTTCGACCTGCTCCAAAACCACCTGTTCCATTATCTCACCAACCTTCGGGCCGGGAACTATTTTCAGAACCTTCATAATATCGCGCCCGTCGATGAGCCGGACCGGTGCGGTAAAACGTTTTTCCTCGTTAAAATACTTGCCGAAAAGGAAATTTAACATCTGCATATGCCTTAACGTCTTGCCGACATTTTCTTTTTTCTTGGCATCTTCCATAGTCATTACCGGCAATACGGACTTCTTCATTAAGGCCGGTATCTGGCGCGGTTTTACGTAGCTTGTGTAATCGGCCCAGCATAAAAGCAGCATAGGAATACCGGCGGATCCCAACTCCTTAAAAAATTTATATATTCCCTTATCTGTAACTATTTCGTTGCTGGCTAGATTACTCGGCCGCAAATGATAGTATATCATCTTGCATATAAGTTTCTGATTGTCCGAAGAAAACTTCAAATTCTTCAGAAATCGCTCCGCCATTTCGCTGCCCCGCTCCTCATGATGAAAAAATCTGAGTCTGCCGTTTATTTCCTTAGCGGTGGCCGGTTTGGCTATATCGTGCAGCAAAGCCGCCATTTTATAAATCGAAATATCTTTGGCATACGGCTTTAGTTTCCCGTAATGTTTGGGGAAAGCTCTTTTCAAATTTCCGAGCAGAAATTCCATCCGCTCCATAACTTTCATAGTGTGCGTAAAAACGCCCCCCGCTCCGTAATAGCAAAGCGCGCAATTCTTTTGTTTTTCAAGCTCCGGGAGCAAGGTGCATAACACTCCGGTTTCGTCCATTTCTCGCAGAACAGCGGCCGTATTTTTGGCAAAAAATATACGGCGCAGCTCTTCCTGTATCCGCTCTCCTGCGGGCTTGAACGCCAAAGAGGAATATTTCTTTATCAGAGATAAAGTTTTATCTTCTATTTTAAAATTTAACTCGCACGCCGTTCTGAAAGCCCTCAGCAGTCTTAAAGGATCTTCTTGAAATACTTGCGGAGCGTTAGCCCGAACGATTTTATTTTTAATGTCAGCGATACCGCCGTTTAAATCGATAATATCGTCTTTTCTGAATGAGAAGAGTTTAAGAAAAATCTTTTTCCCTTCTTTTTTTAGTTTTATCTTTATCGGAGAATTTATCGGATACGCAAGCGCGTTTATGGTGAAATCTCGGCGTTTTAAATCCGTTTTAACGTCTTTGCCTACAAACGCGCACAAATCTATCTGCAGACCGTTTTTGCCGCTTATGCGCCATACGCAAAACTCTTTATCCATTTCAAACGCGGCAGCCTTTAATTTTGCGGCCAATTTCAAAGCGCTGGGCTTTACATCTTCCCTAGGCATAGCCAAATCTATGTCGGAGGAATATCTGCGCATTAAAGCGTCACGCAGAGCGCCCCCGACGTAATACCCGTCGGGGACGCATTCTTTTATAATTCTGCCTAAATTAATCATTCTATGCCCGCGGACGGACGAGCGGCCTCTTCCTGTTGTTTTAACTTCTCGACTGCCATTCGTCGGAGGTCTTTCTTCAATATTTTCCTAAGCGAGTTTTTGGGCAATTCGTCCATAAATTCCACGTCTCTGGGGCGTTTATAATTATCCAAGCTGTTCCGCAGGAACTTCCTGAAATCCGCCTCGTTAAATTCTACGCCCTTTTTCTTGACCGCGTACAGTTTTATAAATTCTCCGCCGTGTCCGTCAGGTACGCCTACTACGGCACACTCTTCTATACCGGGATATTCGTTTATTATATGTTCGACCTGCGCGGAAAACACCTTAAGACCTTTGATAATTATCATATCTTTCTTTCTGTCGCGTATGAACAGAAAGCCTTCATTGTCTATTACGCCGATATCGCCGGTCTTGAACCACCCCTCTTTGTCGAAAGCGTCCGCCGAAGCCTGCGGATTATTGTAATATCCGTGAAAGACATTATCGCCCTTTACGCATATTTCGCCTTCCGTATTTCTGGGCAGTTCATTGCCGTTGTCATCGGTAATCCGGATCTTCACGTAAGGCAAATTAATACCGACGGAACCGGCCTTTCTGTTATGCTCGGTGTTGACGCTGACTATCGGGCTTGTTTCCGTCAAACCGTAGCCTTCCAAAATGGGCAAATCAAGCTGTTTTTCAAAATGGGCCTGCGTTTCTTTGTTAAGAGGAGCCGCGCCGGATATGCAGAACCTTACTTTTCTAAAAGCCCAATATTGCAAATAGAGTTTCTTTAAGCCTTTGGCTTCCTTCGCCAAAACGCTGTAAAGCTGAGGGACGGCTATCATCAAAGTTACGCGCTCCTTGCCCATAAGATGCAACCATGCGGAAGCTGGCGTAATATTTGCCATTACCACTACCTTCAGGCCCAAGGTAAGCGGCAAGACGATATTTGCGGTCCAAGCCAAAGTATGGAATAGCGGCAAAATGCAGAGGAATACGTCCTCTTCCGTAATTTTGAACGAAAGTACGGTTGAATATACGTCCGACATTATGTTTTTATGCGTCAGCATAACGCCTTTCGGCAGGCCGGTCGTACCGGAAGTGTATAAAATCATCGCCAAATCTTCATAGAAGGGGCGCACGTTTAAAGTCTGAGGGTTAAACTGACTGCTTTCAACAGCAGGCCAGAACAGTTTTATGTCTTTATCCTCAAGTTTTGCGACGCTTGATTGTATCTCATCAACGGAAAATATATATTTAAGTTCGGGAATATCTTTCTTTATCGGGGCATAATGACGCAGGAACTCCGCCTGAGTTACCACGGCTTTCGCGCGCGAGTCCGACAAAATAAACTTCAGTTCCTCCGCTTTTGAAACCATAAAGTTTATAGGCACGCTTACCGCCCCTATCTTGAAAAGAGCGTAATTGGTGATTACTACTTCCACCGAGTTGCGCATTGCTACGGCCACTTTATCGTTCTTTCTTATGCCGTGTTCCCAAAACATATCGGCAGTACGGTCTACCTTCATAAGGAGCTCGTGGTAAGACCAATGCTTGCCGTTATACACTATAGCGGTAGCTTCAGGTCTTTTATATGCGCTTGATGTAAGCGCGGTATACAGATCCGTTGAATTGATTTCCATATATATATTTTACTATTTACGGCCAATTCTTACAAATTCGCCCGCTGTCCGTTTTTAATGGGCGGAAGTAAATGGCTTGTCTTAAAATCTCAAAAATATTATTATTTATTTAATTATGAAAAAGTATATCGTTTCTCTTGCGCTTTTTATAGCGGCTTATATAGCAGCTATGTATCTTACCCAAGAATATACCGATCTTAAACCTGCAGGTTCGGCACCGGCCCGATTGTCGGATTTCTTCGCCGCGTTAAAGCCGGAAAATAACGACTCCGATTTGGACCGCCTTACCCAAGAGGCCACCAAACGCCTTACCCCCCAGCAGGAAGAAGAACTTAGAATAAAACAAGAGCAAGAACGCCTTGCCCAAGAACAGGCCCGCGCAAAAGCGGAAGAAATAAGATTGGCCCAAGAAAGAAGAGATAAAATTTTCAAAGAGAAAGGATTAATCAATATAGAATCTTTGCCGGCGAAACTTTTTTTGGATATTCGTTACGCTACGGAAAATAATTTTGCGGGCAAAAAGTTATATGCTTCGGATAAATGTTATCTTCAGAAAGACACAGCAGACGCTCTGGTTAAAGCCGCACAATACGCCGCGCAGGAAGAAACGCCATTCTATCTTTGCTTATACGACTGCTACAGACCGCTTTCCGCACAACAAGCATTATGGGATATCCACCCGGTGCCTGGGCAAGTAGCCAATCCGAAAACCGGTTCCAACCACAACAGGGGTACCGCCGTAGATTTGGGCCCTTGCGATTATCAGGGTTACCCATTGGCAGCCCCAACTCCTTTTGACGACTTCTCCGAAAACGCTTACGCATACGCCAAAGAAGGTATCCCGCAAGAAGCCATAAGGAATCGTTCCGCCTTGCAGAAGGTTATGAGAAAGGCCGGCTTTACCACAATAAGAAAAGAATGGTGGCACTTTAATTACAAAAACGCCAAAAATTATCCCATAGTGGATTTGGAATTTTAGCCGATAACATATTTGTTCAACGGGGCATAATAGAAATTCGGTTTAAACTTTTCCGCAATCATAAAGCGGTTCGCGAAAAAAGGCGAACCGCTTTTTTATTCTTTAAATATTGAAAGATTATTTGTCTATTATCGGATTAAATTTGAAATCTTCAAATATATATTCAGTAGTCCAATTGTTCTTAAACCAATTCTCGTCAAAAATTAAGTCTTTCCTTAAAGAACTGTCCAGTTCATCTTCCTTGATTGAGCGCGCCGCTTTTAATGCATAATCGGTAAATTCTTTATTTTCACTGGAAAGCACAAAATCCACCTGTTTCTTTAACAGTTTATACAATGTTTCGTCTTCGGCTATTACCGAGCAGACAATTTTTCTGTAAGGCATCAAATATGCGGATAAGGCAAAAGCCTCCGGGTGTTCGCGGGCGGTATCTGTCAAAATACGTTTTATTTCTATTCTGTCGGCCGATACCGGCACTTTATAACTATCATTATTGTAGGAACTAACAAGGTATTCTATCCCTATCGCAGCGGCGATAAATAATAGGGCGCCGCCCGTCTTTTTCATATAGCGGGTATTTCTCACTTTTTCCGCAAAGGCCCTGCGCACCTCACGCGGCTGACTCTTATAGATTATGTATTTTTTTATTTCGGAAAAATGCGTTTCGCCAAAATGCTTCCATTCTTTGCGCGGCATTTTAAGTTTTAGCCATTTGACGATATCCCCTTCCTTTTTAAGCATTCGTTTTTCAAAAAGATAATCGTCCAACACCAAATATAAGTATCCGCCCACCAGCAAACTCATCGCCGTTAGGCCCTTAGTATAAGAATTTTCTTTTTGTAAATCTTCAGGCAATTTGGAGAGCAAAACTTCAACGTCAGTTTCGGTAACCGTATTGTCTTGAGTGCGTATCCCCGCGGAATATGAAAAACCCGACAAAAAAATAATTATACCCACAAATACTGCCGTTATTCTCTTCGACATATGCGCACCTCGATGACAAATTTGAAACGTCGTTTCTTTTATTTTATGAAAGGCTCCCTCTACATACAAGAGCCTTTCGCCCCATATTATTATGGGTCCTTAGACCCACGCCCAATATCCGCAAAAAATTAGTTTCTCTTAATTCTCAAACCTTTATATTATTGCTTCAGAAACTTTTTCTCTTCCATAGAAAACCAATTTGCTAAAAGCAAAAAAAAGCGGGCTCTTTCAAGCCCGCTTTTTATCAGATCGTTTCTATTATTCGCCCCAAGTCCAGGAAGGAGTAAAACCGCTGTCCACTCTCAAGCTGTCTACATACTCCGATTCCCTCATCGCGTCATCGGCCTCGAGGAAGGACTCCACATTCTCGCTTGAGAACGCCTCTTCAACTTGCTGTTTTACGATTTTAAATATTTCCGGATTCTCGGCCAATATGCCATAGGCTACTTTCTGCTGATCTTCCGGCAAGCCGTATACGAACAGGGCCAAAGCGTCAATATCTTCTTCCATCATTTTCCTAATTTGGCGCTCCAAAACGAGGCGGTTATTGCTTATCGCCGTTTCTTCTTTGGTATTATCGTAGAAAGCTACATAAGCTATCAAACCTACGGCTAAGCCCCATTTGCCCGCTCTTTTCGCTTTTATCCAAAATTTGCTGGTATTGCCGGTGACGGGTCTGGCCAAAAGCTGTTTGGCTCTTCTCATCTGATTGATGGCCTTATTGGCTGCAGCCCAATTGCCGGACATTGACGCGCCTACAGCTTTCCAGTAGTTTGCTCTGTTGATTGATTTGATTAAACCTTTATGACGCATCGCACTGTTCCATCTCGCCATTGCGGCGGCTTCTTTAGCCGCGGCATCTTTGATAGCGGCTTTTTGCAGGCCGGTAACCGCCTTCTTTTCTGCCGCTTTCATAAGAGCTTGATAAGCCATAGGATCCTGCGAAGCTACAAAATATTTACCCAATTCCGGGTTCTTTACTATCTTCTTTACAGAGTATGCCCAAGCGAGAAGCACCGCCGCGCCGCCGCCTATTATTACCCCTTTCGGCAAGCCTTTTTCCTTTTTGTCAATGCTAGACATATAAAGTTCTATTTCTTCGGCAGTCAATTCTTCTTCCGGTTGATATTGCGCATAGGCCAAGCCGGAAAAACATATATTCATTGAAATTAATGCGACTAAAAACTTTTTCAACATTGTTTCCTCCGTTAGATTTTAACTTCCTTACATAAATTCTAAAAAACTATCCGCTTACCTGCAAGAGACTTTGGCCCCAATCGCAAATGGGTCTTTAGTCCTATAGTAAAAAGCCCCGCCTTTAGACGGGGCTTAAAGTTTATTTGGTCGGCGTCGTATCGGTCGGCGCAGCAGGCGCGCTAGCCGGTATCTGTACGCTGTCAACGACCGAACTCATACCGCGTTTGGATACGTTTACCGTCAAGAATATCGAGGTAATCATTATCACCAACGCAACCGCCGCGGTAAGTTTTGTTATGAAGGTCGTAGCCGTAGGGCCAGCAAATACGCTGTCGCTGTTTGAGCTGCCGAATATCCCGGCCGCGGAACCCTTCCCGCTTTGCATCAATATCAGCATTATCAGCAATATGCACGCGACCCACTGCAATACTAAAGCTATTGTGTACATATTATATTTTCTCTCCCAATTATTTTTTCAGCAATGCCGTAAGGCCAGGTAACTCCTTGCCTTCCACAAATTCCATACTCGCGCCGCCGCCGGTGGAAGCGTGCGATACTTTTGAAGATGATATCTTCGCTTTCTTCAATACGTTCAGGCTGTCGCCGCCGCCGATTATCGTAATAGCGCCTTTCTCCGTCAATTTGACCAAGGTTTCCGCTATCGCGAAGCTGCCTTTGGCGTATGTCGGCATTTCAAATACGCCAACGGGGCCGTTCCAGAATATAGTCTTGCATTCGCTTAAGGCGTCTTCAAACAATTTAATCGTCTTAGGGCCGATGTCCAATCCCATAAAGCCTTCGGGAATGTTAGGGCTGTCCGTTACGACAGTTTCTACACCCTCTGCAAATTCTTTGGCCGCGATATTATCTACGGGCAGCAAAAGTTTTACGCCCTTTTCTTTCGCTTTGGCCATAATGCTCTTGGCCTCTTCTATCTTATCGGCTTCCAACAAGGAGTTGGATACATTGTAGCCCAAAGCCGTATTGAAAGTATAGGCCATACCGCCGCCGACTATCAAAACGTCTACCTTGTCCAAGAGGTTATTAAGAACCATTATCTTATCGGATACTTTCGCACCGCCGATTATCGCGGCGAACGGGCGGGCGGGATTTTCCAAAGCGCCGCCTAAAAATTCAACTTCCTTCTGGATTAAGAAACCGGCCGCGCTGGGCAAAAATTCGGTTATGGCGCTGGTAGAGGCATGGGCGCGGTGTACGGTGCCGAAGGCCTCTTGCACGAAGTAATCGCCGAGTTTAGCCAGCTTTTTGGCAAACTCTTTATCGTTCTTTTCCTCTTCGGGGTGGAAGCGGAGGTTCTCAAGCAATACGATCTCGCCGTTCTTGGCGTTCTTTACCGCTTCTTCGGCGACTTCGCCTATGCAGTCGGACGCGAAATGTACTTTCACGCCCATAATTTTTTCAACTTCCGGGGCTACCGGCGCCAAAGAAAATTCGGGCGCCACCTTCCCTTTCGGTCTTCCCAAGTGAGCTATCAATACCAATTTGCAGCCTTTCCCTAAAAGATATTTTATCGTTTTTTCCGTCGCCGTAATGCGTTTGGGATTATCCACTTTTCCGTCCTTTAAAGGAACATTGTAATCCACTCTGACGACAACGGTTTTATTGTCTAAATTTACATCTTGTATTTTTACGATATCATTAAGGTTCATTTTCGTTTCCCCGGATTTTTAAATATTATTCAAATCTGACGGGCGGAACCGACAAGCGGCCCCGCCCTTTTTGCAAACTTATTTGTTTACGGAAGCCATATAGGCAACCAAGTCCAACACTTTGTGAGAATAACCGATTTCGTTATCGTACCAAGAAATTACTTTAACGAAAGTATCGGTTAAAGCGATACCGGCTTTGGCGTCAAAGATAGACGTAAGCGGGCAGCCCAGGAAGTCGGAGGATACCACGGCGTCTTCGGTGTAACCCAATACGCCTTTGAGTTCGCCTTCGGAGGCTTCTTTCATCGCTTTGCAGATTTCCGCATAGGTGGCGGGTTTGGCCAAGTTTA
This sequence comes from uncultured bacterium, assembly GCA_949291515.1. Taxonomy (GTDB): domain Bacteria; phylum Elusimicrobiota; class Elusimicrobia; order Elusimicrobiales; family Elusimicrobiaceae; genus Proelusimicrobium. The sequence goes on from CASEVY010000013.1 coordinate 73,628, forward strand.
CAGTGAGGTCTACCACTGATACGTCCAAAGTGGGAACCCTCATTGACATACCGGTCAATTTGCCGTTCAACGCGGGAATTACCTTACCCACAGCTTTCGCCGCGCCAGTGGAGGACGGTATGATATTGCCGGAAGCGGCTCTGCCGCCTCTCCAGTCCTTCATTGAAGGGCCGTCAACCGTTTTCTGGGTAGCGGTGGTGGAGTGTACGGTGGTCATTAAACCGTCGGTGATACCCCATTTGTCATGCAATACTTTGGCGATGGGGGCCAAGCAGTTGGTCGTGCAGGAAGCATTGGATACGAACTTCGTGCCGGGAACATAAGTCTTTTCGTTTACGCCGACTACGAACATCGGGGTCGCGTCCTTGGAAGGAGCTGACATTACTACGTATTTAGCGCCGGCTTTAATGTGGGCGGAGGCTTTCTCTTCCGTTAAGAAAAGACCCGTAGATTCTACGATATATTCCGCGCCGACTTCGTTCCATTTAAGATTGGCGGGATCTTTCTCCGCGGTTACGCGGATTTTCTTCCCGTTTACGATTAAAGTGCTGCTTTCTACGTCAGCCTCAATCGTTCCGTCAAATCTGCCGTGCATTGTGTCGTATTTGAGCATATAAGCCAAATAGTCTACGGGAGCAAGGTCGTTAATGGCTACGATTTCAATATCATTGCGTTTTACGGCTGCTCTAAAAACAAAGCGGCCAATGCGGCCAAAGCCGTTTATACCAACTTTTATTGACATATTATAACTTTCCTCCAATTGGATTTTTTATTTCATATATATGATACTATTTTTTTTGACCTTTTTAAATATCGGCACCGATGCCAAGGGCGGCTCTTTTTAACGGCGGGCGAAACTTTATTGACATCTTTCCGTTTTAAGCCGCAGTTTTTTTCATCGCCGGATATAAAATGAACCGAAAAAAACCCCGGCTTATTTGCCGGGGTCTTTTAAATTTTTACTATTATAAAGCGGTATTGCCGTTTAAGTCTTTGGTAAGTTGTATTCCCCCGCCTTTTACGCTGTCTTTTATGAGTTTCGTAAAATCTGATGAAAATAAAGCGTACTTGTTAGTCTTCGTATATCCGATTACCTGGCTGTCGCTTACCGTCTTTATGCCGACCAGTATATTCTTGTTCGAAGACGCGCGGTGGAACAGCGGCTCGCCGAAATAGCTGCGTTCGACCTTGCCGTTTACCGTTAAAAATCCGCCTTTTACAGATTTTACGGTTTTACTCCCGCTTACGGGAGAGAAGAACACCCTCTTTAAAAAGGCATCTTCCACCTTATCCTGCGGATCCATATTGGAAAGTATTACCGTACCGTAATTTGCTTTTACTCCGAAAGTAACCTTATCGGAACCTACCGCCCACTCCCACAATCTTACGCACACATTGTCGGCCGTTGTACCTTTTTCCTGTAAACACAAATTGCTTATCTTTATCAAAGCGGCGCCGCTTCTGTGATCGATAAAAACTTTGGATATTTTACGCGCGTCAAACTGCAACACTCTGCCGTCCAGTTCCAGTTCCACGCTAAGAGGTTTAAATTCCACCAAAGCGCCGGGGGCATCATCACCCGTATATTCCATTCTGTCCACTCTCAAGCATTTTTCGTGAGTAAGCAGGTAATCTTTGTTTATCAGAGTGCCGTAGCAATGCGCGTCGAAAAAGCCCGCACCTTCGCCCCAAAGACCGTCTTGTTTGTAATTTAAATCTATTTTATAAGGGCGGCCGTCGGCATCATAATCTTCCACAAACAAATCTCTCTTATATGTAGTGGTAAGTTTAAAGACCATAGGTTTATAATTATATTTATAGCTCTGACCCGCTACGGCGCTTTCTATTTTGCCGCCTATCTCATTATTTAAATCCTCATTTTCCATAAAGGAAGAGAAATCGGCGCTATAAGCCAGCCCGCCGAGCCAAAATAGAAACGTAAAGATTAATAATTTCTTTATTGACATTATATATCTCCTTGTTAATATACCTAAATTATAGTTATTCTCCCGCTCCCTTTACAAGAGAAAAAGGGCCCCCCTGACCTTAGGCCCTTAGACCTATCATTATAGTGCGAATGATATCCTATCCGCTGCGAGCAAGCGACAAAAAAAGCCGCCCCGAAGGGCGGCTTCCGTTTGAACTAAAGAATTAATACCTGCCGGCGGAACCCAAAACCTTCTCGTTCTTTTCTTTATACATAGCGATAAGGTCGGTTCTGGCGGGGCCCAAGTATTTGCGCGGATCGAACTCTGCCGGTTTTTCGGCAAAGACTTTCCTGATGGCGGCAGTCATTACCAATCTGCCGTCGGAATCGACGTTGATCTTGCATACCGCGCTCTTGGCCGCTTTTCTAAGCTGCTCTTCGGGCACGCCTACGGCATTTTCAAGTTTGCCGCCGTATTTATTTATCGTTTCAACGGCTTTCTGGTCTACGCTGGAAGCGCCGTGCAACACTATAGGGAAACCGGGAAGGCGTTTTTCCACTTCCGCCAAGATGTCAAATCTCAAAGGCGGAACGCTTTCGCCGGGTTTCACTTTAAATTTATAAGCGCCGTGGCTCGTGCCGATCGATATCGCCAAAGAATCTACACCCGTCCTCTTTACGAAATCCTCTACCTGAGCGGGATCGGTATAAGTGTGTTTTTCGGCGGAGACTTCGTCTTCGATACCGGCCAATACGCCGAGTTCGCCTTCTACGGTTACGTCAAATTGATGAGCGTAATCCACCACTTTTTTGGTCAAAGCGATATTTTCCTCGTAAGGAAGATGAGATCCGTCTATCATTACGGACGAGAAACCGGAATCGATACAGTCTTTGCACAGCTCAAAAGTATCGCCGTGGTCCAAATGGAGGGCGACAGGTACCGGCTGGCCCATCTTTTTCATCATTTCGATAGCGCCGCGGCCCATCCAGCGGAGCAAAGTGGCGTCGGCATAATTTCTGGCGCCTTTGGATACCTGTAAAATCACCGGCGAGCGCGATTCCGTGCAGGCCGTGATTATCGCCTGAAGCTGCTCCATATTGTTAAAGTTGTAAGCGGGTACGGCATAACCTTCTTTCATGGCTTTGGCGAACATATCTTTAGTGTTCACGAAGCCCAGTTCTTTATAAGAAACCGTCATAAAAAATGCCTCCATAAGTTTTATTTCAATTCCATTGTACTAATTTTGTTAAAATAAAGTAAACAAGGCGCCGAGCTTGGCGTTTTAATTTCTTGGCAATTATAGAGGTTTTATGACTTTAGACGAAATAATACAGAACAGAAGAAGTATTCGCAAATTCAAAGACGAACCCGTAGCCAGAGAACTTTTGGCTCTCTGCGCCCAGGCCGCCCGCCTGGCCCCCAGCGCCTGCAACAGCCAACCGTGCAAATACGTCGTCATCGACGATAAAAAACTTAAAGAAGATTTTTGCAATGCCGTATTTACAGGAGTATATGCCACCTGCCGCGATATGGCCCTTAAAGCGCCCGCCATTGTCGCCGTATGCGCAAAAGCGGGCGGCAGTATTACCACCAGAATGGGCCAAATGGTTAGCGGCACGAAATATTATTTGGTAGATCAAGGCATCGCCGCGGAACATTTCGTTTTAAAAGCGCAGGATTTGGGGCTCGGTTCCTGCTGGGTCGGCTGGTTTAATCCCAAAAAAGCAAAAAAATTCCTTAAATTGCCTTTCGACGTAAAATGCGAAATACTCCTCCTGATAGGTTACCCAGACGAAGCGCCTGCGCCTAGGCCCAGAAAACCGTTGGAAGATATATTATCCTACAACAAATATTGATTAAAAAATCGCTCTGTCAAATAAAAACGGCCGCCCTAAAAAAGGCGGCCGTTAAATTTGCCTCTACTCTAATTCTGTTTGCTTTCAAGTTTATCCAACATTCTGTTGAAACATTTATAAACGAATTCCGGCTTGTAGTCGATTATCTTTTTATTGTGGCGCAAATAATCGTCTTCGCAGGCCATTATCATTTTATTTTTAGGCAGTTTCTTATATATATAGTCCGTAACAACCGTTATATTGGGATACCACAGATTATGTACTTTTTTATCCACCCAATGCTGCAAGCCCAAATTCGGAATATCCAGCCCGGCCGACGCCGCCCAAAATACCGAGTTTAGCGCTATTATGTACATTTTGTTTTCCTTGGAGAGCAAAGAAAGCAAGTGACAGGATTCGTTGAAGGTAAACTTCTTGATGTCTATTACCTTAAAATATTCGTCTACTACGGCGGACTTAGTTACAGAGAGCACCAAATATTCGTCCCTAAGCAGACGGCGGATAAGGTCGTCCTGATAAGGATAGGTATACGCCGAGCCGCGCGAATCAAGCTGAAGGAAAACTATGGCCTTTCTCTTTTTGGCCAGTTTGGAAAGTTCCTCAAAGTTCTTGCGGACTTCTTCGGAAGGCTCCTGCGGGAAATAAAACAACGGACGCGGCGTATCTTTTTTGGAAGGCATAGCGAGCTGAAAAGTCTTAAAAAGGCTGTTTACCCTGTGCGATATTTTTACTCCGTACTCGTAGTAGACGGGCAAGACCAAAAAGTCCTCCGGGATATCCTTGAAAGCGTCTTCGTAATTGTAGTTTTTCCAAATAAAAGGATTGCGGTATCCGTCAAAATAGAAAACTTTTTCGAAAGCGGGATTGGTTTGCAGAAGCGTACCCACCAGCGGCGAATTGTTCCTATCGATATTTTTGGATACATAACCGTAAAATTTAAGCTGGGGATATTTCTCTTTCAAAGCCGCCAGCATAGGGGTAGTATATAAATAATCGCCTATACCCATAAAGAATACCAAAGCAAGCCCTTTTATATTCTTATTGGCCGATAAAGCGTTATCTATATTGTAAAAGACGTGCTCGTGCAGATATAAAGGGCGCGGCAGCTTATACCAGTCTTTATCGATAGGCAAATACTCCTTTTTGCAGTTGAGGCAAGGCTTATCGAAGGAATACCACACGCAATAAGGGCTGTGCATAAAACTGCCTAAAGTTTTATGCCAGCAGTATCTCAGCATTTCCTGAGCGACACAAATGGGACGATACTTCCATAGTTTACGGTTGATTGTCATGGATATATTTTAATAAAAAAAACCGAAAGTGCAAACAATAAACGAGAAAGAAACCTTCTGAAAATCCCTCCAGCGAAGCAGAAGCCCGACTTAATAATTTGCTTTTACTGGCTTTTAAGCGATGTGGGGCACACGCCCTTTAAAGCGATTGAGAAACCCTCCCGGCAAGTAAAATAATGTTTTTTGCGGCGCAAAAAAGCCTTACTAGAAGGGTTTAAATGTATAAATATTATTATTGTTGCCCTAAGGGAAATAAAGTTATACAATGTACAAGTCAGCGCGGATATGCCGAGGCATACGCGCGCTTTACTTAACTGAGGAGAATGTAAATGTCCAAGAAATTAACGGCGATGGACGGCAATACCGCGGTATCGCATGTCGCCCACGCAACCAACGAAGTAATAGCAATTTATCCTATTACGCCTTCTTCTACAATGGGCGAGATTTGCGACGCCAAATCCGCCAAAGGCGAAACCAATATTTGGGGTAATGTACCCGTAGTAAGCGAAATGCAGTCCGAAGGCGGCGCCTCAGGCGCGGTGCACGGCGCTTTGGCGGCCGGCGCTCTTACGACGACCTTCACCGCTTCGCAGGGCCTTTTGCTGATGATCCCCAATATGTTCAAAATAGCGGGCGAACTTACCCCGACCGTATTTCACGTATCGGCGAGGGCTTTGGCCACTCACGCCTTATCCATTTTCGGCGATCACAGCGACGTTATGGCCGTACGCCAGACCGGCTGGGCTATGCTTGCCAGCTCAAACGCGCAGGAAGCGATGGACTTCGCTTTAATATCTCAGGCGGCTACCTTGGAAGCCAGAGTGCCGTTCCTGCATTTCTTTGACGGTTTTAGAACTTCTCACGAACTTAATATGGTGGACGTAATCTCCAAAGAAACGATGAAGGAAATGATTGACGATAAACTCGTAGCCAAACACCGCGAGAACGCAATGAACCCCGAATCACCCACCATTCGCGGCACCGCCCAGAACCCCGATGTTTACTTCCAGGGCAGGGAAGCCGTAAACAAATTCTATTTGAACACCCCCGCCATAGTAAAGAAGTATATGGACAAATTTGCCCAGCTTACCGGCAGGAAATACGACCTTTTTGAATATGTCGGCGCGGAAGACGCGGAAAAAGTCGTCGTGATTATGGCCTCCGGCGCGGACGTCGCCCAGACCGCGGTGGAACGTATGAAAGGCGAAAAAGTGGGCGTGCTTAAAGTAAAACTCTTTAGACCTTTCAGCGCGGCGGATTTCATCAACGCTTTCCCCAAGACCGTAAAGAAAATCGCGGTATTTGACAGAACCAAAGAACCCGGTTCGCTCGGCGAGCCTTTGTTCCAAGACGTCTGCTCCGCTTTCTTAACCAATGAAGCGAAAGCCAAGTTTGAAACTACCCCCCTCATCATCGGCGGAAGATACGGTATCGGCTCCAAAGAGTTCACCCCCGCCATGGTAAAGGCCGCGTTCGATAACCTCGACGCGAAAGAACCGGTAACCGGTTTCATCGTAGGCATAGAAGACGACTTGGGCGGCAAATCCCTCAAGACGCCCGTCTTGAAGAGAGATGCCTCCGAAACCGCCACCTTCAACGCCTTGTTCTACGGCTTGGGTTCCGACGGTACCGTAGGAGCCAACAAAAACACGATGAAGATTATCAGCGAGAAGACCGATAACTTCGCACAGGGTTACTTCGTCTATGACTCCAAGAAATCGGGCTCTATGACGACTTCCCATATCCGCTTCGGCAAGAAATATATCCGCGCGCCTTACCTTATCGAGCACGCCGATTTTATCGCCTGCCATATGTTCTCCTTTCTGGAAAGATACGATATTTTGGGCAAAGCCAAAGAAGGCGCTACCTTCCTCTTGAACGCCCCCTATTCCAAAGAAGAAGTTTGGGATAAACTCCCCAAAGAAGTGCAGAAGCAGATAATCGATAAGAAACTCAAATTCTACGCTATCGACGCGTCCCACATCGCTTTGAAGACGGGTATGGGTTCCAGAACCAACACGATAATGCAGACGGCGTTCTTCGGCATAGCGGGCGTAATAGAAAAAGACGCCGCCATCGACGCCATCAAACAGGCCATCAAGAAAACCTATTCCAAGAAAGGCGAGGAAGTAGTCAACAAGAACTACGCCGCAGTCGACGCCGCGCTTGACGGTTTGCACGAAATAAAATATCCCGACCACGTCACTTCTACGATCAGTATGAAGCCGCCCGTACCGGCCGACGCGCCCGAATTCGTAAAAGACGTATTGGGCAAGATGATTTCTTATAACGGCGACGAATTGCCGACCTCCAAGATGCCCGTAGGCGGAATATTCCCCACCGGCACCACCCAGTACGAGAAACGCAATATCGCCATTATGTGCCCCGCGTGGGACCCCGATACCTGCATACAGTGCGGTATCTGCTCCTTGGTCTGCCCGCACGCCGCTATCCGCATAAAGGCCTATAAAGCCGAGGATATGAAAGACGCGCCCGCGACCTTTAAGTCCGCCGACGGCAAAGCCGATTTGGCCGGCCTTAAATTCACCGTACAGGTAGCCGTTGAAGACTGCACCGGCTGCGGAGCCTGCGTGGTAAACTGCCCCGCCAAGAATAAGACCGACGCCAATAGGAAAGCCATCAATATGGTTGAGCAGCTGCCTTTGAGAGCGACGGAAAGCGAAAACTTTAAATACTTCCTCGCTTTGAAACAGGCCGACGTCAAGACGAAGAAAGAGAGCGTGAAAGGTTCCCAAATGCAGAAGCCTTTGTTCGAGTTCTCCGGCGCGTGCGCGGGCTGCGGCGAAACGCCTTACGTTAAATTGCTGACACAGCTCCACGGCGACCATTTGGCCATAGCCAACGCTACGGGCTGCTCCTCAATTTACGGCGGCAACCTGCCGACTACCCCGTATTGCAAACGCGACGACGGAAAAGGACCCGCTTGGGCCAACTCTCTCTTCGAGGATAACGCCGAATTCGGTATGGGTATCCGCTTGGCTTATGACCAACTCTTCAGCGACGCGGCCGCCCAGCTTACCGCTTTGAAACCGACCTTGGGCAACGACGCTTTGGTTGACGAAATATTAACCGCCAAGCAAAACACCACGGCCGAAATCGACGCCCAGAGAGAAAGAGTCGCCAAACTCAAAACCCTCACCAAAGACGAGAGAATGCTCGCCTTGGCCGATTATCTGGTAAAGAAATCGGTGTGGATATTGGGCGGCGACGGCTGGGCTTACGATATCGGTTACGGCGGCCTCGACCACGTATTGGCCAGCGGCAAGAACGTAAAGATATTGGTAATGGATACCGAAGTATATTCCAATACCGGCGGCCAGATGTCAAAAGCGACGCCTATGGGCGCGGTAGCCTTATTCGCCGCGGCGGGCAAATCTATGCCGAAGAAAGACCTCGGTATGATAGCTATGACCTACGGCAATATCTATGTGGCGCAAATCAACTTGGGCGCGAATATGAATCAGGCGGTGCAAGCCCTCGCCGAAGCCGAGGCTTATGACGGCCCCGCTTTGGTAATCGCTTACGCACACTGCATAGCGCACGGTATCGATATGAGCAAAGGCCTCCTGGAAGCCAAAAAAGCCGTACAGAGCGGAAGATGGATACTCTACCGCTATAACCCGGCTTTGAAGGAACAGGGCCTCAATCCGCTCAAAATTGACAGCGGCGAACCGACTATCGCGCTTAAAGACTTTATGTCGGGCGAAAATAGGTTCAAAACGCTGATGAAGAACAATCCCGAAAGGGCTGAGCGCTTGCTCAAGATAGCCGAGGAAGAATACGCCTACAGACGCAAACTCTATAAAGAGCTTGCCGCCCTGCCCGGCGCTTCCGACGAGGCAAAAAAATAAACGCTTGTTTTAAGCAAAAAACCCGCGCTTCAAAGCGCGGGTTTTTTATTGTCTTTGTTATCCAAAAAGAGAAAACAAAATATTATCCCCATATAATACGGCGGCTTTAAAATTATCCCCCTCTACGGCGGTTAAATTTACGAAGTTAACTTAATACTAGTTCCTTATTTACAAAAAAGCCCTTATTACAAATAGAACTTCCGCCACCCAAAACTATTGATTATCTTCTTGAATATCCCTTTGCCTTAATTTTCAAACGCAAAATCAAGCCGTATATTATTGCGCCAAAGCGTTGTTTAGGATAAATCGCAAGCATACCAACAAGAAAAAACCCCTCAATATAAAATATTGAAGGGTTTTATAAATACTTATGGCTTATTTAGTTCCAGCTAACGCCGCCGCCATATTGACACATATACAACTTACAATTCCAACCGTTGTTTATATCGCCTACCATCCCGTTGTTATTGCGAAGTGTACATTGCGCCCCCTTATTGGAAGCATTACATTGACCACATGCCGTAGTAGGATCAGTACCTGAAGAAGCCATATTGCAACTGGCCATAGTCGTCTGTAAGACCCAGCCGTAATCTAACATTCCCGCCGAACAATAGCAAGGAGATTGCAAACCGTTAGGACCGGATACTCCGCAGTTAACACTCTCACAACAAGGTGCGCTTGAAGTCCCCTTCAATATAAAGCCCGTTTTGCAAAATACATTTTTCACGCAGTTTATCCATTTGCCGTTGCTGCACGTACATGTGTAACTGCAAGTTCCGTTTAGCATGGAACATGTCGGCTTTTCAGACTCTACACAGTTGTCATCGTCATCGTCATCTCCTCCGGAAGACGCCAGCTGACAAATATTTTTCCTAACTCCTCCGGAAAAACTTATTTTGCACACCTTGCCTCCACAGCAATCGGCATCACTAGTACACGGGGTTTTATCCACGCAGATTTCAGGACAATCTTCATCCCAGCCGCTCCACTTTTGTAGAGTATAAAATCCGCTAGAGGTTTGACCACCCTGGCAACAAGTCCTTACAGAGGTTTCACATCCATTAGCTTTATACTCCACCGTACCTACCGGTGAACAGGTGTTTATAACAAGGTTCTGAGCATAAGCAGATAACGGAAAAGAACTTGCCATAATTACGGCAAGAAACATCATCAAAGCAAAATGAGTTTTGCTTTTGAAGTAACTCATACTTTCCTCCCTAACTAACCTTTTTTTTACTGCGAACTGCTTCTTACGATATACACTATATATCTACCTTCTATAATATATTAGCTTATTAATCTCGGTTTTTCTATAGTTTTTAATAAAAAGCTATTACCTTCTTACACTTTGCCTTCGCCTATCTTACAAAAATGAAAAACCCCCGAATTTATATCGGAGGTTTTTCAATTATCGACTATCTATATTCTTGTAGTGCCGCCGCCAAATTGACATATATACAACGTACAATTCCAACCATTGTTTATATCGCCTACCATCCCGTTGTTATTGCGAAGTGTACAGTGCGCACCATTATTGGAAGCATTACATTGTCCGCAGGCCGCGGTGGGATCTGTCCCGCCGGAAGCCATATTGCAACTGTGTCTATCCGTCTGGAACACCCACCCGTAATCTAACATAATATCAGCTGGGCAATAGCAGGGATATTGCCATCCATTTGGCCCTGTTTTGCCGCAGTTTACGTTTTCACAGCAAGGAACATCTGTTGTCCCCGCCAAACGGAAACCTGATTTGCACGATACCGTTTTTGTGCAGTTTATCCATTTACCGTTGCTGCATGTACAAATGTAGCTGCAGGTACCGTTCGGTATTGAACACGTCGGTTTGTCAGATTCCAAACATTCGTCTTGTTGCTTATACATACAATATCTCAAACTGCCACCAGTACCTGATGACGGCGAGCAAACCTTCCCGCCGCAGCAATCGGCATCGCTGGTGCACGGAGTTTTGTCCACGCAGACTTCTGGACAATCCTCATTCCAGCCGCTCCAATTCTGAATGACAAATACGCCGTTGGCGGTCTGACCGCCCCCACAACATGTGCGTTTTTCCTCTTTCGTACCGCAATCGCCTTGAGGCGAATATCTGTATTCCACCGCCCCTACTTCGTCGCAGCCGAACTTGATAAGTTGCTGGCCATAGCTTTTTGCCGCAAACATACTTGCGGCAAAAAATATAAACGACACGAAAAGAACTCTTCTTTTATTAAAGAGCATATTTCCCTCCCTAACTAACCTTTTAGTTCACAGCAAAACGTCCCATATCGGATATACCTATGGGATATAATAATAGTTTAAAATAGTTTTCTTGTTTTATCAATATAAAACATAAAAAATATAAGTCTTACTTCAGACAAAAAAGCTATAGCCTAGACACCTTCCCGTCAGCGATTTTATAGCATTCGTCGGCATAATCCGCGGCTTTTATATCGTGGGTTACCATAAGCACAGTCAACCCTTCGGAAGCAGCCAATGCAAAATCCTTGAAGATTTGCTCCTTGCGTTCACCGTCCAAATTACCGGTAGGTTCATCAGCCAGAAGTATTTTGGGCCCGTTTATCAAAGCGCGGGCTATAGCCACTCTTTGCTTCTCGCCGCCGCTGATCGAAGGCGGCATTTTATCGGCTAAAGCCACTATTCCGAACTTGGCCAGCAGTTTCCTGGCGTAGCCGAAATTGTTTTTACCCTTTATCAAAGCCGGCAAATTGACGTTTTCCAATACCGTAAAGTCTGGCATAAGACTGTCAAACTGGAATACGAAGCCAAACTTGCTCAAACGGAGTTTCGCCCGTTTCTCCTCTTTCAGCCTTAAAATGTCTTTCCCCTCAAACATTATCGAGCCGCCAGTAGCCGTATCCAAAAGCCCTATAAGATTTAACAGCGTGCTCTTCCCGCTGCCGCTGGGCCCGATAAATACTATAAATTTGCCGCGCTCTATATCCAAAGATACGCCGTCCAGAACTTTTATCTCGCCGCCGGCGTCATTGTAGATTTTGGTCAGGTTTTTTATCTCAAGTATCTTATCCATATCTTATCGCGTCCACGGGATTAACCTTGGAAGCCCTATACGCGGGATATATCGCCGAGAGAAAACACAAAAAGTAACTCCCTATTACCACGCTTAATATGTCCCACAGCTGAAGACTTACGGGCACTTTGGTAAGATAATATATGTCGCCAGGCAATTCCACTATGTCAAAAGTGGCTATCGCCCAACAAAGTATCAAAGCCAATATTATCCCCGATATTACGCCCGCACTGCCTATATATAAACCCTCTAAAATAAATATCCGCCTTATCCTTGCCGGGCTTGCCCCCATCGCTCGCATAAGACCGATGTCTTTTAGTTTCTCCGTACCAAATAAAATCAAATTGGAGGTTATATTCAAAGACGCCACCAAGATTATCAATGACAATATTATAAACATCATAACCTTTTCCAGCTTTAAGGCCGCGTATAAAGTGCTGTTTAACTGCATAAATGTTCTTATGGCATATTGTCCTTCGGTAGCTTCGGCTATCAAAGAGGCGGTCTCCTCGGCATTGTCCAGCTTGTCCAACTTAACCGATAAACCAGTAACTCCGCCCTTAAGCCCCAGAAATTCCGAGGCCGATTTGATATCGGTATAAACTATCGTATTGTCAAATTCGTAATATCCGGTCTTTAAAAAACCGGTAACTTTAAAACGTTTCATCTTCGGCAATCCGCCGGCCAATGATCTTGGCGAGACCAAAACGACGTCGTCGCCTATATCCAACATCATATTGTTGGCAAGCTCCACGCCCAATACCAAGGGCGCGTCAACGCCTTCCTGTTCAAAAGAGCCTTCTACCAAAGATTTTGGCAAGTCGCTGGTGTTTTTTTCCTGCTCGGCGTCCAGGCCTCTAATCACTACGCCTTGAGAATAATTGGAATAATTTAATATCGCCTGCCCCAATATATTGGGCGCTGTCGCTTTTACGTGTTTAACTGAAGATATTGTTTCCTGCACTTTCTCGTATCTGCCTTGCGGCATAGACCCCAGCACCATTATATGCGCCTGCGCGCCTATAACTTTGTTCCTGATGTCGTTTTGGAACCCGCTCATTACCGCCAGCGTCGTTACCAAAGCCGCAACTCCCACGCATACGCCGAGTATGCCGATTATCGTTGTAATTACGGTAAATACCCCTTTACTGCGGGAAAGCAAATACCTTATAGCGATGAAAGTTTCAAACCTCATATTAACAATTATATTAAATATTATTTAAAGATAGAATTTATCCCTCAAAAACAGTCCGCTAATCCAAATCACGCATTTTATGAAGTATAATACCCCCCCGCGCAAATTCCGACCTGCACCAAAAGAGAAATCCTCTTATACCCTGCCAATTCTCAAATCCATACCAATCAAAATAAAAAAGGCCGGGATAAACCCGGCCTAAATCGTTCTTGCGCAGGGGGGGACTCGAACCCCCAAGCCGTAAGGCATGCGCCCCTCAAACGCACGCGTATACCAATTCCGCCACCTGCGCGACTGCTCAAATTTTTAACATATAAATTATACCATATCCCGACTATATTGCAAAGCCATTTATATAATCTTTGACAAAAGAGTCGTCAAGCACAAAAGAAAGCAATGCCTTGGATTTTTCATTCTCCGATTGTACGTTATTTGAAAAATCCTTTATCTCGTTAAGAGCATTGGCTTCATAAGCGGCCTCGCGCGCGGCTTGCTGCTGCTTTACGAAACGACTGTAATAATCCGCGTTTGATCCGATGCTTTCGTGCAATATCGACGCAGCCATATGTCTGTCTTCTTGGCTCAGCGCAAGAACGTCAAAAACGAAAAACCCTTCGTCATTCTTGTAAGCATTGTCCAAGTAGCGTTTATAAGCTATGCGTTTGCTGCTTATGGCCGTACTATTGGCTTTGTCGTAAGAATTATATATATATGCCGTCGTAACCAGTCCGGCAATTACCAATCCCACTATCCCGGCCTTCTTAGAGATATTCTTAAGTGATTTCAAACTCTTGGTAGCCGCCTCTTCCGCTTCTTTTGCCGCTCTCTGCGACATCGAAGCATTAAATCCTATCGGACGGCGCGGCGCCGCGGCTGTCGCTTCTTCGGCAGCTTCTTCAGCCAAAGAATTTATCGCTTCGCTGTGGGAGTTTAACGCGCCTATAATATCCTGCACATATTTTACCAGTTGATCTATATATGCCTTATTCGTCTGCACTAGCTTTGTGTTCTTGGCAACTTTCCTGTTGATTGCCACATTGTCTTTTACCGCGGCATTTATCATACTTTCTATTCTCGATACTTTATGCGATAAAACCAAATTGCGTTTCTTTAACAAAGCAATCTGCTTCTGGGTATAATAAACATATATGCCTCCGCCTACCAAAGCGGTTCCCGCCGCACCGGCGGCGCCATATAGGTATATCTTCTTATTAAGTTCTTTTTCTTGGCTGGAAAGAAGTTGTTCGATATCTTCCACCGTTACGTTTCTTTGCTTGTCCGCGCCCGATGCCGCAAATACCGGTGCGGATATGCCCTGTATCATCATAAATACAGTCATCGCTACTGATATGATTTTCCTCAACATAGTTCCTCCTATCTCGCTGCAGAAGCAGTTTACTTTATTTCATTTTTACTTTTCCTTTACTTTTAATAAGTAAATTTTAAAAGATAATCCGCTTTATCACAAGAGCATTAAGTCCTATTTCCGACATAGGACTTATAGTCCCCATTTCAAAGATTTTCAACTATGATTTACAACTACATTTTCCCCAAAACAAATTTATCTGCCCATATAAAAACGAAAAAGGCCGCCGCTTTTGCGACGGCCTTTTCTTTTCTCAATATTCCTAATTATACAAATTTGCAAGACTTCTGGTATCGTTTTCTTCTTTAAGTTTAGAAATGAAGTCTTCCAATTTGACGTTTTCCACATTCTTGCCGCTTCTCAAGCGGATTGTTACCGTCTTATCCTGCGCCTCTTTGGCGCCGATTATTACGGTATAGGGCACCTTCTCCAAGTGGGCTTGGCGGATTTTCGCGCCGAGTTTCTCCCCCCTGTCGTCAAGTTCCGGCCTTAACCCCGCGGCGATAAGTTTTTCGCATACTTCTTTGGCGTAAGGCGCTTGCGCGTCGGTCAGAGTAAGAACTTTCGCCTGAACAGGGGCAAGCCACAGCGGGAATACCCCGGCATAATGTTCTATCAATATACCGATGAAACGCTCTACCGAACCCAACATCGCGCGGTGCACCATCAGAGGACGCTTGCGCCCTTCCGCCGCGACATAGGTTATATCGAAACGTTCCGGCAAATTAAAGTCGAACTGTATCGTGGAAAGCTGCCAAGGCCTGCCGATGGCATCTATCAATTTAATGTCTATCTTCGGCCCGTAAAAAGCAGCCTCGCCCGCATGGGCGGTATAGGGTATATTGTTGCTTTTTAACACGTCTTCCAAAGCGGCTTGCGCTCTATGCCAATCCTCGGCTTTACCCGTATAATTTTCGGGATGTTTTTCGTCCCAAGTTGAAAGTTCCACCTTAAACTTTTCAAAGCCGAAAGTCTTCATTATATGCATAGCGAAGTTAAAGCAATCCTGCACTTCCTTTTCTATCTGTTCCGGCGCGCAGAAAATATGTCCGTCGTCCTGAGTAAAACCTCTTACCCTCAAAAGCCCGTGCATTACGCCGGATCTTTCATAGCGGTATACCGTACCGAGCTCAAAAAGACGCAAAGGCAAATCGCGGTAACTTCTCAACGCGGTATTGTATATCGCGATATGGAACGGACAATTCATCGGCTTTAACTGATATTTTTGTTCGTCAACCTCTATAGGCTTGAACATACTGTCGGTATAAAAATTGGCGTGGCCGGACTTCTCCCATAAATGGAGCCGCGCGATATGCGGCGTGGTAACAAGGCCGTAACCTCTTTTGAGGTTTTCTTCTTTTATCCAGTCTTCCAAAACTTTCCTTAACATTCCGCCCTTTGGCATCCAAAGCACCAAACCGGGGCCGACGTCGTCATTTATATTGAAAAGCTGCAGTTCCGCGCCCAATTTGCGGTGGTCGCGCTTGGCGGCCTCTTCCTGCTGCTTGATATAGTCTTTAAGCTCCTCTTTGGTTTCGAATGCAATGCCGTATATACGCTGCATTTGCGGGCGTTTTTCGTCGCCGCGCCAATACGCGCCGGCGGTATGAGTGAGCTTAAAGTTATTCAACATACCCGTATGCTCCACATGCGGCCCGCGGCACAAGTCGACAAAAGAACCGTTGGTGTATATGCTGATTTCGCCGTCGGGCAGTTCGGATATCAGCTCGACCTTAAAATCTTCGCCTTTGCTCTTAAACAAAGATTCGGCCTCGCTTTTGCTTATCTCCTTGCGCACGAAAGGTTCTTTGCTTTTGACGATTTGCTTCATTTTCTCTTCAATGGTTTTCAAATCTTCTGGCGTGAATTTGTGATCCGACAAAAAATCATAATAAAATCCGTTTTCTATCGCCGGCCCTATCCCCAGTTTTGTGCCGGGAAAAAGTTCCTGTACGGCCGCGGCCAATACGTGTGAACAGGAATGGCGTTTCATTTCAATATTATCCATATGCTATACCTCCGCGGGAAATATGCTCCCGCTTTCAAGTCACTGCTGTTAAAATGTATAATTATTTTATCATTTTTTTATATTACGGATTATTTATGGCTTCTTTTATCAAAAAATATATTTCTCTTTTAAAACAGGATTTTTTCCTATACGCTTTACTCTCATTGCCGGGGCTTATATTCTACTTCGTCGGGCTGCATCAGCTGGACGCAATGACATTGACTGCCTGCACCTTGGGGGCTTTAAACAAATTCGCAGTAGAGTTCCTAACCATATCGATAATAATGAGCCTTTTACACGTTATGGGCTTTACGAAAGCGAGCTTTTTCGCTTTCATATTTTTTCTATATTACGTGACAATTTCGGCCGATATCGTATTGCTGGTCTATTTTAAGGAACGTTTCGGCGTCAAATATCTTATGACTTTGGGCGGCGCGCAATACCAGTTTATGCTGGATATACGTATGATTTTATATTTGGCGTTCCTCTATATTTTCCCCTTCTTGGCGATAAAGAATATGTGGCACAAGCCCGGCAGACACGCAAGCGCGAAGAAAATAGCCCTAGCAGCGGTGCTTTTGGTATTGCTGGCGCTTTTTACGCCGCTTAATTTTATGAAGGGATATGATGTTTTCTTCTCCCAGCACCTTATGGATACCACGGTAGCGGGAATAATAAAGGAATTGCTGACGCAAAAACCTCAGTATAAGCAAATGGAAGTTCTGCCCGAGGATTTGCAAAAAGAGGCCGACAAATACAATCTATTCAAACCTACCGATTTCACCAACAAAAACACATATGACAGAATAATACTTCTGACTACGGAAGCCTTTTCCAACAAATTCATCAAGACTTTAAATCCCAAAATACCTTCCGACGCGAGCGATACTTTCGACTTGCTTATCAAGGATTATCCTTTTGCCTCTTTAAAATCGGTAACGCTCTCTACCTTATACGGATTAAGCGTAATATTTTCCGGACATCCGAACGCCGAGCTCAGCTTCAATAACGGATATCCCTTATCCGTAGCGAAAATACTGAAGGAAAAAGGATTTAGAACGGTGTTTCTGCGCGGCGCCAACGAAGAATATATGGACGAACATATAATTTTAAAATCCGCGGGATTTGACGAAATATACGGCGCGAAATATTTCGAGACGAAACCGGAATACGCCCCATATATCGCTTGGTGGGGCCTTACGGACAGGCAGCTGTTCGATTATGCCGTAAAATATTTAAAAGAGCATAAGGACGAAAAGCTATTTATGGATATTCTTACGGTGGATACCCACGTCCCCACCGGCCGAAGCGACTATTTGGGGCAGGAATACCCCCCCTTAACCACGCCGCAAGACGACGAGGATTTGCAGGAACTGTATCAACGCGCCAATATGCCGCGCGCATTCGGCAATTACAATTACGATTTAAGCCTTTTTATAGTGGCTTTGGAAGACGCCGGGCTCTTTGACGACAGAACGCTCCTAATAATAACGGCCGACCACCCGTTTTTCGCCAATTTGGATACGGGCGGCCTGTTTAAGGATTATCACCCCGTTTTTGACGAAGTGCCGATGATATTTGTATCGCAAAAGCCGATTTTGGAAAATATATCGCCCGATCCGTTCAAATCGCAGCAGGATATAGCTCCTACGATACTGGCTCTTGCCGGGATAGCGGCCCCGCAGGGAATGTTCGGCCGCAGTATTTTTGAGGATACTCCCCGTACGGTATTTAATATCAAGGACAACTACATAGCGGTCAAAAACGCTTCGGGCACAAGATTTGTGCCCATTAATTCGAGCGATAAAGAAGATAAAGCGCTTGTGCGTTTGTTATACGGCGTATTAACGCAAGAAAAAGAAGCCAAAACGAAAAGGAACAGCTAAAAGGCTTTCCATATACGGAAGGGTATTTTTAAAAAATCAGACCCAAACAAATATCCGCCCGTTAAAAGATTTTGCAAGAAATATGTCGTTTCAATTTTAATGGGCGGATATTATAGTTTTTATCCTATTAATTTTACCATCCTATTTTCTGTCCGCCTTTGGTTACTTTTATACATTTATACAGATCAATACTTCCCCAACAAACGCCTCCTGACAATGTCCCGCTATATCCGAAATCAGAGCACTTGGTATATCCCAAAGAACCTTCAAAAGATTTATTGCAGCTGCAGCTGTCATTTGCGCATCCGCCAGCGGAAAGTTTTGATACCGTTTTATAGCCATATTTTATAGGAGAAAGATAACGTGTACACTTTTCGTCGTCGCTTCCTGGATCGTTCATGGCAAAAGAATTACATGATGTATTAACATCCGCTCTCACATTGCCTTGAAAACGATATACATATTTATCTTGCGTATAGCAATCGCTGTCGGAAAGCGGCATTTTGGGGCAACACTCGCTTTTATTAGATAATTTATAAGTTCTGTCGCTGCAATCCACTTCTTTAACGCAGGCATTATCTTTCCAAGCGTATCCGTTAGAACACTCGCAATCGCCGGTCCATTCGCCATATTCCCACCCCGTACCGCTTATACATTTTGCCGTTCTAGTCTGAGTCCCGCCGCTGGCATTCGAAATATTATCCAAACATTTTCTGGAAACCTCCTCCTTATCCACACACCTGCTTCCGTCCCAGCATTGGACGCTCGTACAATTGCTTGAACCGCTACAAGTTTTATCCCAATCACTCCAATTTCCATCGGAGCAGCAGGTCCTCGATGAAGTCCCGCAGCTCCCGTTCTGGCGATATTGTACACGCCCTTTTACGCAGTTGTCTCCTGTGGTAAACACTTGATCGCTAAAGTTAAGATTCGCTTCATGATCTATATTTATTCCAGGTTGATAAGGCGTTACATTGATACATGAACTTATATCGTACTGCTGACCGTTGGGAAGATTCGGACACGTGGAAAGCTGCCCGTTCTTACAACACGGTATAGCGGCATTCCCCATAGGAACTCCGACAAGAAAAAGGAACACGGCCGTCATCAAAGAAAAAACTATCATCTTTTTTCTATTCATAATAACTCCCGTACTCTAACCTTTAGGATTAACTATTCTTAATTTACCCGTATTAGTTTTAGACTGATAGATAACATATAAAATATTAACCCTTAATA